>DASZBX010000029.1:0-41412 GCA_035943635.1 Actinocrinis sp.
CGGGCAACCGCTGGAGCCCGACCCAGTCCAAAAACTCAGGGATGCCCAACCCCGACATCTCGAACGCCTCAGCCGACATATCGCCTCCGGTGCGAGTATTCCTGAACATCCGCGGTTGACCGCCACCACATCCACTCGCTCTGGGCCGCCAACCATCCGGCCGACCCATCTAGAGCCTCTGCCCGTTGACCGGCGCCGCTGTCCGCTCCACGTTCGATGCCGATCGCCACAGGCGCTAGATTACCGTGGTTGACGTGCATCGGACGGCGGGACGCCAACGCTCCGTGGGACTTGACCGATAGTACGAACCTGTTGTTCGAATTTATGGATGGGCTCTCACCGGGAGCGTTGCGTAGCCGGTAGCTCGCGGGTCTCGCATTCACCCACACGCGGGGATGAGCATCCAGGCCGCACCCCGGTGATGTCGCGTCCGCCGACCGTCGAGCAGCCCGAGGAGAAGCGATGACGTTCCAGGCGTATCTCGACGCGGTCAAGACCAAGACCGGATTGTCGCCGGAGGACTTCCGTGCCCTCGCTGCCGACAAGGGTTTGCTGGAGCCCGGGACCAAGGCCGGCCAGGTCGTCGCCTGGCTCAAAGCGGACTTCGGACTGGGCCACGGGCACGCCATGGCCGTCTACGCGACGATCAAGTCCGCCGTTCAGCCGCCCATGCGCGCCAGCCTCGTGGTAGACGCACTCAGCATGGCGCACGAGCGCGGCCTGACGGCCGGCAACGCGATCATGCACACGGACAGGGGAAGCCAATACTTTGCGAAGAGCTGTCAGCGGCGCCTTGACCGCCTCGCCATCCGCCAGTCCGCGAGCAGGACCGGCTCCTGCCTCCACGGTGCCGCCTGTGGGGCTCGGTAATTCGAATCTGGGCAATTAAGATACAGCGGCCTCTTCCCTCCTTCAGTTTGGAAAGCATCGTGGGATGCTGATCACTGTCGCCTACCGGATCACCCGCAAACTCCTCGGCGCGCTGGCCACCGTCGCACGCCGCGATGTGTCCAAGGACGCCGAACTCCTGGTCCTTCGCCACGAGAACACCGTCCTGCGCCGCCAGATCACCAAGGTGCGCTACGAGCCGGCCGACCGGTTCTGGTTCGCCGCCCTCTCCTCCCTCATCCCCCGCCGACGCTGGGCCGAAATCTTCCCCATCAGCCCCGCGACACTACTGGCCTGGCACCGCCGACTGCTCCCGACGCAGACATCCGCATCCTCCAAAGCCCACACCAGGCGCCAAGCGCGAACGCGATCTGCGAACGACTCATCGGAGAACTTCGCCGCGAACTCCTCGACCGCATACTGATCGCCGACGAAAAACCACAGGTTAAAGCGAATTCGAATAATCGGGCCCACACCGGCCGGCTGCGTGCCGCCGGGGTCGACGAGATCGCCTGCCTGACCGACTTCGGCGTCCCGCAGGACCGGGTCCTGGCCCGCCTGGACCGGCTCCGGCAGCCGGCCTCGCCGGACCCGGCCTGATCCGCCCCCTCACTCCTTGCGCTCCACCCGCTTGAGGTACTCCTTGCGGTTGAGCGAGTTGAAGTCCGTGCGCGGGCGGTCCGGGACCGCCCCGGTGACCGGCTGGTAGCCGGCGAACTCGGTCTCCAGGACGCCTTCGCCGCGGGTCAGGCCCGGGATCCGCCGGTCCAGGCCGTGCACCGCGGCGGCCGGGATCCGGCCCTGGAGCACGCAGCCGGCGCCGTCCAGGACCGGGGACTGCGGCACCGCGCCGTGCTTGGTCAACACCGGCAGCAGCGGGCCGAACAGGTCCGCCGGGACCTCGAGGCGGAACGTGTGCACGGGTTCCAGGACCGTCGTGCCGGCCTGCCCCAGCGCGGCCATCAGCACCAGCGGGGTCAGGGCGCGAAAGTCGCCGGCCGTGCTGGAAGTGCTGGAGTCGAAGGTGCCGTACATCGCACTCTGCCGAGCCCAATAGCCGTCGTGCGTCAAGCTCACCGTGCAGTCGGTCACCTGCCACCCGTGCAGGCCCTGGGCCAGGGTTTCCAGCACCGTGTCCTGGACCGTCCGGATGAACGTGTACGGCATCGACCCCAACTCCACCTCCAGCCGGAACCGCACGCCCGAGCCGGCCGGCGCCGAGTCCACCCGCAACCCGACCGTGGCCAGGAACGGATTGGGCGCCTTGGCGATGACCTCCACCGCGCTCCCGCTGCCGATCGGCCGCTCGATGCAGATCGTGGTGGTCTCCCGGAACTCGGCCTCGACCCCGTACTCCTCGGCCAGCGTCGCCCGGATGACCTCCTTCTGCACCTCGCCGTACAGCGAGACCGACACCTGGCCGCGCACCCGGTCCCGGCGCAGGTTGATCAACGGGTCCTGCTCGGCCAGCTCGGTCAGCGCGACGTGCAGCGCGCCGCGGTCGGCCGCGTGGCGCGCGGCCACCGCCGACTCCAGCGTCGGCGGGGAGAAGAAGCCGGCCTGCGGCCGCGGCGGCTGCGCGCCGACCCGGTCGCCGATCCGCACCCCGCCCAGGCCCCGGACCAGGCCGATCCGTCCGGCCGGCAGGGCCGGGGCGCGTACCCGGCCGCCGTTCTCGAACAGCTCGATCCCGGTGATCCGGCCTTCGCCGTCCGGCCCGAACGACACCCGGTCGCGGGTGCGCAACGTCCCGTCGAACATCCGCACGTAGGCGATCCGCTCCCCGGCCGGCCCGCGTTCGACCTTGAACACCGACCCCGACGCCTCGCCCGGCCCGCCGGGCGCCGCGCCGTCCGCCGTGGGCAGTAACTCGGTCACGCCGGCCAGCAGGGCCCGGACGCCCGCCCCGGTGATCGCGGAGCCGAAGAACAGCGGATGGACCAGACCTCGCCGGCTCTGCACCGCCAGCGCCCGGCGCAGGCGGGCGCGCGAAACGCCCGCCTCGTCCTCCAGGTAGGCGGCGAGCAGTGCGTCGTCGTGCGCGGTCAGCCGGTCCGCCAGCGCGGCGGTGAAGGCCGCGTCGGTGTCGGCGAACGAGAGGAAGGCGGCGTCGGGGCCTCCCGGCCGGCCGATCGCGCCGAGCGGGACGGCGTCGCGGGTCAGCCGTTCACTGATCGCCCGCAGCACCCGGTCGCCGTCCGCACCGCGCCGGTCGATCTTGTTGACGAACAGCAGCGTCGGGATGTGCAGCCGCTGCAGGGTGCGCATCAGCACCCGGGTCTGCGCCTGGACGCCCTCGACCGCCGAGACGACGAGCAGCACCCCGTCGAGCACGCCGAGGACCCGCTCCACTTCGGCGATGAAGTCCGGGTGGCCGGGGGTGTCGATCAGGTTGACCGTCACGCCGTTCAGCGGGAACGACACGACGGCCGATTTGATGGTGATGCCCCGCGCCCGCTCCAGGGCCAGGGTGTCCGTGCGGGTACTGCCGTCATCGACGCTCCCCATCTCGTCGATGACGCCGGCCGCATGCAGCAGCCGCTCGGTAAGACTGGTCTTACCGGCGTCGATGTGAGCCAGAATCCCCAAGTTCAACGTTCGCACTGCGCTTCATGTCCTTCGTCTCGGCAACGGTCTGTGCGGCGAGGGACAGGGGCGTCAGGCGCATGGTTCGTCTCCTGGGTCGGTACGACGGGGGCTGGATCAATGCCAGCATCTATTACACCAGATGTCTGATACGAGCGGCAAACGAGGCGCCCCGCAGGGGCAGACTGGATCGGCTGGGCCAGGCTGCGCCGAACTGGTGTGCGGAGTCGCACGAAGATGTCAGTAGGCCCGCACAACATGCCAATTGGGGTGTCACGCTCGATAACTCGACTTTCTGACCCGGACTAGACCGCTGGAGGCAGCACCCCGAGAGCAGCACCCGCCGGTCGCGTGACGGGTGTTCAGGCCTGGGCGGTGGGACGCAGGACGATCTCGTTGATGTCGACCTCGTCGGGCTGCTCGATGGCGAAGCGGATGGCCCGGGCGACGGCGTCCGGCGCCAGTGCCATCCGGTCCCGCATCTGCTGCATCTGCTCGCGTTGAGCAGCATCGGGGACCGAGTCGACGAAGTCGGTGGCGACGAACCCGGGCGAGACGGTCGTGACCCGGATCGACGGACCGGCCTCCTGGCGCAGGCCTTCCGTGAACGTCCTGGCCGCGGCCTTGGACGCCGAGTAGACCACCTGGCCCGGCACCGTCTTGTACGCCGCAGTCGACACGGTGTGCACGAAGTGTCCGTGGCCTTGGCGCCGGAAGACCGGCAGCGCGGCGGCGACCCCGTTCACCAAGCCCTTGAAGTTGATGTCGATCATCGCGTCCCAGTCATCGACCCGCAGGTCGTCGAGCGACGAGATCGGGCCGACACCGGCGTTGCCGATCAGCACGTCCAGGCGCCCGAACTCGCTGACGGCCAGGTCGACGAGTGCGGCGAGATCCTCGCGGCGGCGCACGTCGATCGCCTGATAGGCGACCTGGAACCCGGAGTCACGCAACTGCGCGGCCAGGTCGGCGAGGCGGTCCTCGCGCCGCGCGCCGAGCACCAACCCCGCCCCGGACCGGGCGAGCAGCCGCGCCGTGGACGCCCCGATTCCGCTGCTGGCTCCCGTGATGGCGACAACCTTCTGCTGAACACCTGACACCACTGCCCGACCTCCTCCGGTACGCTTACCACTTATCCGGACATGTATCCGTGACGGACCCGAGCTTAGCGGACACATGTCCGGATAGCTGACGACGGCATCCCACGAGACCGGAACCACACCCATGGCCGAACCCCGCCGGCGCGCCAGACGCTCGGACGCGCACGAGAACGAGCTGCGCATCCTCGACGCCGCGCGCACCGCCTTCAGCCAGGCCCCGGACGCGACCCTCCAGTCGATCGGCAAGGCGGCCGGCATCGGCCAGGGCACGGTCTACCGGCACTTCCCGAACCGCGAAACGCTGCTGCTCGCCGTCTACCGCACCGACGTCGAGGACCTCGTCGACGCAGCCGACCGCCTACTGGCGGCACACGAACCGATGGACGCGCTCCGATTGTGGCTCGGCCGGCTCGCCGCCTACGGCCGGATCAAGCACGGCGCCTCCCTGGCCGTCGAAGCCGCGACCCGCGCCGACCTCGGCAGCCAGTACTACCCGCCGGTCATCGCGGCCCTGGGCCGACTCGTCACGGCCGGCCGGGCAGCCCACCAGATCCGACCCGACATCGAACCGGACGACCTCCTGCTGCTGGTCTCGTTCCTGTGGAAGAGCGACACCGGCCCGGACTGGGAAGAACGCACCCGCCATCTGCTCGCCATCGTGCTCGACGGTCTCCGAGCACACCCATGACCAAGCCCTTCCCTGGCGACTACGAGCGTGCGCAGGCGCACTGGGAAGCCTACGAGCGCACCGCGGCCTGGTGGAACGGCATCCCGCCCTCGCGCAGCGGTTCGCCGAGGTCAGGGCCGCACTCGACAGGCCGCGCGACCCGTCGCGGGCCACCCGGCCGGAGGCCGACGCCGCGCCGACCGGTGAACGACGCCATGCCCTGGCCGAGGAGTGCCAGACGCTGATCGAGACGATCCGGTCCCGGCCGGGTTCCGCGGGTTTCCCGCGCCCGCCGGGCGTCGAGGAGATGCCGGACGCAGCCGCCGGGCACGGGCCGATGGTGATGGTGAATGTCAGCGCCCTGCGCTGTGACGCCGTCCTGCTCAGCGGTCGCGAGGTGACCGTGGTGCCGTTGCCCGGCCTGGAGTTCGCCGATTGCGTGCAACGCGCCGACCTGCTGCGGCAGCGGCCTTCGGAGGGAATCGAGCAGACGCTCGACCGGCTCGCGGACGTGGTCACCGGACCGGTGCTGCGGGCGCTCGGCCTCGATCGGGCCGCGCCGCGCGGGGAACTACCGCACCATCGCGGCGACCTGCTGCCGGATGAGGTTGGTGCGCAGCAGGCCGCGCGCCAGGTCCCTCGCCCCTTCGAACGTCAGTGCGCTGGCTCGGTCCGCCGGGAGTTCGACGGAACGGCGCACCAGACCCGCGGGCCGCGTCTCCGAGTGGGAGACGCGGCCCGAATCGGGGTACCTGGCGGCGCCTGCGATTGCTCCCAGGTCAAGCGGCGTCGATGCGGGTGCGCAGGGCGTGGAGTGCCAGTTCGTAGCCGTATGGGCCGCAGCCGCAGATGACGCTGCTGGCGCCGGCGCCGGTGATGAGTTTCTCGTGGTAGCCGCCGCGGGCGACGACGTTGGAGATGTGCACCTCGATCACCGGGACCTTGATGACCGCGATGGTGTCGCGGATCGCGTAGCTGTAGTGGGAGAGCGGGCCGGGATTGAGGATGATGCCCTGGTGACTGTGGCGGACCCGCTGGATGTGGCCGACGATCGCGCCCTCGGAGTTCTCCTGGACGAACGTCGGCTGGACGCCCAGTTCGGCGGCGAGCTCGGTCAGCCGCTTCTCGATCTCGGCGAGGGTCACCGTGCCGTAGTGCGCGGGATCCCGCTCGCCCAGCAGGTTGAGGTTGGGGCCGTTGACGATGAGTATCTGGGGTGTCACGAGTCCTCCAGGGTGTCGATGGAACGGCAGGTCTGGCGGGCTTCGCCCAGGCCGTCGATGGTCAGGCGCATGGTGTCGCCGGGAGCGAGGTAGACCGGCGGCTTGAGTCCCATGCCGGTGCCGGCCGGGGTGCCGGTGCTGACGATGTCGCCGGGCTCGAGCGTCATGTACCGGCTCAGGTACCAGATCAGGTGCCGGACGCCGAAGAGCATGTCGGCGGTGGAGGCGTCCTGGCGCAGCTCGCCGTTGACCCACAGGCGGATGCCCAGGCGCTGCGGGTCGGCGATCTCGTCCGGGGTGACCAGCCAGGGGCCGCAGGGGAAGAACGTGTCGCAGGACTTGCCCTTGTCCCACTGCGCCCCCGGCACGCCGAGCTGCTGGTATTCGCGCTCTGAGACGTCGTTGCACAGGACGTATCCGGCGATCGCCGCGTCGGCGTCGGCCGGCCCGCCCAGGCGGCGCGCGGTGCGCCCGATCACCACGCCCAGCTCGGCCTCCCAGTCGGTCTTGGTCGAGCCCGGCGGGATCAGCACGTCGTCGTTCGGGCCGATCAGCGTGTTCGCCGCCTTGAGCACGACCACCGGCTCGGTCGGCAGCGCGGCCTTCACCTCGGCGGCGTGCGCGGGGTAGTTGCGGGCGATGCACACGATCTTGCCCGTCCCGGCCAGCGGGGCCCCGATCCGGTCCGGCTCGGCGAGCGGTGGCAGGCCGCCGGACCGGACGGCCGCCTCCAGCGCGGCCGGTCCACCGGCGGCGAAGAAGCCGGGTCCGTAGTCGGGGGTGACGCCGGACGCGTCGCGCAGCGAGCCGTCCTCGAGCAGCACGGCGGGGATCTCCGACCCCGGCCGGCCGACGCGCAGCAACCTCATCGCGTGCTCCGATCTCCGGTGACGGCGCCCAACGCCACCACACCGTTCCCGGACAGCCCCGGCCCGGGCCCGGCGGATCCGATCGAGCTGACGGATTCGTTCGAGCCGGCCGGCGACTGCTCCTCATTCAGCCTGGCCGCCACCCTGAGCGCGGTCCGGCCCGCCCACGCGGTGGTGGTCAGGCCGCCCAGGACCAGGTTCACCAGCCCGCAGCCCGCGATGATCCACCAGCCCGTGTGGCTGGCCTGAGCGAAGCCGGTGGCGATCGGGCCGTGGATCTGCGAGGAGACCACGCTGCCGATGACCGCCACCCCGAGCGACTGCCCGACGAAGCGACTGGTGGAGGCGATCGCCGAGGCCACGGCGGCCTGCGAGCGCGGCATGCCGGACACCGCGATCGAGGTGATCGGGGCGTTCACCATGGAGAAGCCGAGCCCGAACAGGGTGAACGCGCCCAACAGCAGCACGTCGCTGGAGTGCGGGCCGAGCCCGGTCAGCAGCAGTCCGCTGGCCAGCGTGGCGGCTCCGGCGATCAGCAGCGGCAGCCGGGTGCCCCGGTGCGCGGCCAGACGTCCGGCGACCGGTGCGAACAGCAGCGTCATCAGCGCCATCGGCAGCAGGTAGAGGCCGGCCCGCAGTGCCGAGTAGCCGCGCACCTGCTGCAGGTAGATCGTGGTGGTGAACAGGAACCCGCCGAGGGCGATGAAGGCGCTGACCGCGAGCAGCGTCGCCCCGGTGAACGGCACGCTGCGCAGGAAGCTCATGTCGATCAGCGGTTCCCTGCGCCTGCGCTCGTAGAGCGGCAGGGCGATCGCGGCGAGCACCGCGACGCCGATCAGGGAGAGCGTCTGGACCGAGGTCCAGCCCGCGCTCGGCCCCTCGATCAGCGCGTAGATCAGCGGCGCCAGGACGACGATGACCAGCAGCTGGCCGACCGGGTCGGGGCGCCGGGGCCGCTCGGCCCGGGACTCGGGGATGAAGCGCAGGGTGAGGATGACGGCGACGATCCCGACCGGCACGTTGACGAAGAAGATCGAGCGCCAGCCGACCGTGCCGACCAGCACGCCGCCGACCAGCGGGCCGGCGGCCATGCTCGCGCCGTAGACGCTGCTCCACACGCCGAAGGCCTTCGCCCGGGCCGCGGGCTCGGGGAACGCGGTGGAGATGATGGACATCGCGACCGGGTTCAGCATCGAGCCGCCGACCGCCTGCAGGGCGCGGAAGCCGATCAGCCAGCCGGCCGTCGGGGCCAGTCCGCACAGCAGCGAGGCGAGGGTGAACAGGACGAGGCCGACCAGAAAGGTGCGCTTGCGGCCGAACCGGTCGGCGCCGGCGCCCGCCGTCAGCAGGAGGGCGGAGAGCACCAGCGTGTAGGCGTCGACCGTCCACTGCAGAGTGGAGACCGACGAGTGCAGGTCCTGGTGGATCGCGGGAAGGGCCAGGTTGACGATCGAGTTGTCGAGCGCCGTGATGAACATGCTCAGGCAGCTGACACCCAAGATCAGCTTGAGCCGCCCAGGGGCAGGCATGGGTAACCTCCAGGAATCGGTGATGGGGTGCGGCGACCGGTCAGGCCTCGGCGGCGCCCCGGCCGGCGACCCGGCCCGAGACGATGCACTCGCCGATGTTGGTGGCGCCTTGGTAGAGGTAGCCCCAGATGGAGCCGAACTCGCCGGCCGAGTAGAGGCCGGGGATCGGGGCGCCGTCCGGCCGCAGGACTCTGCTGTGCTCGTCGCGGCGCGCGCCGCCCTGCGTGTTGAGCACGGCCGGACGTAGCGCGATGGCGTAGAACGGCGGCTCCAGCGGCTTGAGGGTGGCGGCGCTGCGGCCGAACCCCGGGTCCCGGCCCTCGGCGCAGGCCGCGTTGTAGCCGGTCAGGGTCGCGCCGAGCTCGTCGGCCGGCAGCCCGGTCGCCTCGGCCAGCTCTCGGACGCTCTCGGCCCGCAGGATCCAGCCCCGCTCGACCTCGGCCGAGTTGTCCGGGCTCCAGCTGTACAGGTCGCGGTTGTACCCGCTGGTGTTCCAGGTCAGCGGCCCGGCCAGCCGGGTGCGCTCGTCGAACACGGCCCAGGTCGGGATGCGCGGGAAGGCGGCGCCCTCGGGCTCGCACAGGATCCGGGTGAACTCGTGCAGCTCGATCCCGGTCTCGTCGACGAACCGGCGGCCGCGCCCGTCGGTGTAGAGGAAACCGTCGGCCGGGAAGAAGATCCCGAATGCGGCCTCGAACTCCGGTGCCTGGAAGCCGATCACGCAGGACGTCCTGGTCATGTGCCACAGGTCGGCGCCGATCTGCTGGGCCAGCCTGATCCCGTCGCCGGTGTTTCCCGGGTTGCCGGCGAACGAGAAGGGCTGCGGCGTTATGTAGTCCCAGGTCAGTTCCGGCTGGTTCTCGAAACCGCCGCAGGCCATGACGACGCTGCGGGCCAGGACCCGGGTGGGCCTGCCGTCGATCTGCGCGATCACCCCCTCGACCGCGCCGGAGGAGTCGAGCAGCAGCCGCCGGACCGGGGCGTCGACCCGCACGTCGATCTCGCGCTGCGAGACGTTCTGGGAAAGCAGCTGCCACAGCCGCAGCGACGGCGGAAGCTCGGCCGGTTCGCGCAGGCAGTACTTGTCGAAGGTGCCCGCGCCGCCGGGGACACCGGGGAAGCCAGGTCCCTTGATGGTGCGCGGGTAGGTGTCGGCGAGGATCAGCTTCTCCGGGATGCTCAGGTCGCCGCCGATCTTGGCGAACCACTCGACCAGGTCGCGCGACTCGGCCACGTAGGTCTCGACGACCGCGTCCGGAGTGGTGCCCCGGGACAGGGCCTTGAGATAGGTGGCCAGGTTCGCGGCGTCCTCGTCGGCGGGCCGGGGCAACACCATGTTGCCGCCGCTGACCCGCGAGTTCCCGCCGGCCTGCGGCATCTTCTCCAGGATCAGGACGTCGGCTCCGGCGTCGTGCGCCGTGATCGCGGCGGTCGCGCCGGCGAAACCGTAGCCCATCACGACGACGTCGGCCTGGAGGGTCTCGCCGTCGCTGTCGGCGTCGAAGGCTTGGTCAGACATGGGATTTTCCTCTCCACGCTGGGAATCATGCTCGGAAGCGGGCGCGGACCCGGGGCGGCGGGCCCGGCCGCGGGTCAGATGTGCAGGCCGCCGTTGACGTCCAGGACGGCCCCGGTGGTGAATCCGGCGTACTGCGCACAGAAGGGCAGGACCGCCGCGGCGGCCTCCGCGACGGTGCCCATCCGCCCCGCGGGGATGCGCTCGAGGATCGCCGCGCGCTGCTCGGGCGTCTTCTCGGCCCAGGCCCGGTCGATCCGCTCGGTGCCGATCGGCCCGTGCGCGACCGCGTTGACCGTGATCCCGTGGGGGGCCAGCTCGAAGGCGCACTGCTTGGTCAGGCCGATGACCGCCGCCTTGGCCGCGACGTAGCCGGCGTTGCTGAACACGCTGTAGGTCCGCCCGGCGATCGAGGCCAGGTTGACTATGCGTCCCCAGCCCCGGGCCTTCATCGCCGGGACGCTGTGCCGGATGAACGAGAAGGAGGTCAGGAGGTTGTGCCGGTAGGACTCCAGGAACGCGTCCTCGTCGAGGTCTTCGACGCCGATCCGGCGGGCGTCGCCGCCCACGCCGTTGACCAGGATGTCGGGCCGGTCGGCCAGCGCGGCGAACGCCTCGGCGACGGCCCGGGCGTCCCGGGCGTCCAGGACCCAGGGGCGGTCGGCCAGCGCGGCCTCGCCCAGTTCGGCGGCGACCGCGGCCAGCGCGTGCGCGTCGGCGTCGACGAGGATCAGCCGGTGCCCGGCCTTCGCCAGGCCCCTGGCGACCTCGGCCGCGATGCCGCTTCCGGCGCCGGTGACCAGTGCGACCCGGCTCATGAGACCTCCTGCCAGCGGTCCTGGGGGCTCCATCGGGCATAGGGTTTGCAGTGCGCGAGCAGTTCGGCCGAGGGCGAGACGCCGGTGCCGGGACCGATCGGCGGCGCGGCCCGGTAGCCGACCCGGTCGATGGTGTAGGCGGGCTCGGTCAGCGGCTCGGGGAACCACTCGTCCTGCCGGCCCGCCTCGACCGCCACCGGCCCCTCGAGCGCCGCCGCCAGGGCCCGGCCGGCCGCCCACAGCGGTCCCACCTCGCCGACCTGCACACCCAGCTGAAAGGCCAGCCCGGCGTCCCGGGCCTGCGCGGCGAGCCGGGCCACCGCCAGCGGCCCGCCGCACTTGGAGATCCTGAGGTTGACGTGCGTGGCGGCGCCGATCCGGGCGGCCAGGCCCAGATCCCGCGCGGTCAGCAGGGACTCGTCGAGCATGACCGGCACCCGGGCCGCCGCCAGGGACCGCAGGGTCCACCAGGCCCGCGGCGCGGTCGGCTCCTCGATCCAGGCGGCTCCGGCCGCGGTGAGCGCCGCGCCCAGCTGCGTCGCCTGCTCCTGCGGCCAGGCGCAGTTGGCGTCGGCCGAGACCGTGCAGCCCGGCCCGAGCAGCTCGGCGGCCGCGCGCACCCGGGCCACGCCGTCCTCGGCGTCGGCGTCGACCTTCAGTTTGACGTGCTCGAGCGCGTCGAGCGTGGTCTGCGGCAGCTGCTCGAGCACCTTGCGCACGTCCTGGTCCAGATCGATGACCAGCGTCACCGGCCAGGACTGCGGCCACCGCCGCCGACCGCCGAACTCCGCCCGGAACACCTCGGTCAACGACCTGTCATGCAGCCGGGCGGCGGCGTCCAGCAGCGCGGTCTCCAGGGCCGCGGCGGCGCTCGGCGCGGGCTGCCCCCGGCCCACCAACGCGGCCAGGTCCAGGCCGCCGAGCGCACGGACCATGGCCTCGGGCGAACTCCAGTCGGTCAGCTCGTCCAGGCGCTGGACCGGGACGGCCGCCAGGTTCGCGGCGGCCGAGCCCGCGCTCTCCCCGGTCACGTAGGACCGCGGCGCGCCCTCGCCCCAGCCGGTGGCCCCGCCGGCGTCCACCCGGAGCAGAACGGTCTCGGTGGCCGTGCGGGCCGCACCGGCGTGCCGGAAAGACCGGCTCATCGGGACGGCGGCGGTGTAGAGCAGGATCTGATCGATCATGACGCGGCCTCCGTGAGCCAGTCCAGGTAGGAGTCGCGGGCCGAGGTGAACTCCAGGTAGTGCCGGTCGGTGTCGAAGACCTCCGTCGACAAGCCGGGGACCCGCTCGCGCAGCACCGTGCTCGCGGTCTCCAGGTCGATGATCGGGTCGTGCCGCGGCCGGGCCAGGTACGCCGGCGCGGCCAGGCCGAGGCCGGGTCGCGCCATGTACCGGTCCTCCAGTTCGACCTGGACCGCCCGGGTGGACTCGGTGACCCGGCGCAGCATCAGCGGGTCGGCCGCCATGAACGCCAGCTCCCGCGCCTGGTCGGTGTAGTCGCCGTCGTCCAGGTTCACCGGCACCGTCTGCTCGCCGCGTCCGGCGCGCAGCCGGTCGAGCGTCGCCGCCGAGTGCCGCAGCCGCTGCTGGCCCAAGGCCGGCGCGCACCACACCACCGCGTCGAACAGGTCCGACCGCCGGGCGAGCAGCGCGGTCAGCACGCTCCCGCCCAGGCTCTGGCCGACGGCGGTCAGCGGCAGGTCCCCGGCCAGTTCGCGCACCCGCGCGAGCGCACGCAGGTAGTCGTCCAGGACCGTGTCCGCCGACGGCAGGTGCCCGCGCGGTCCGCCGCTGACCCCCGAACCCCTGCGGTCCAGTGCGTACAGCCGCACGCCGCGCCGGGCCAGCTCGGGACCGGTCCGGCCGAGCCAGCCGGCGTGGCTCTGGATGCCGTGCACGTAGAACACGGCGGCGTGCGCGGGTTCCCGCACCCAGCTGTGCAGGGTCAGCGGCGTGCCGTCGGCGGCGGCCACGGCCGTGCGCTCGGGCGTCACGGCCGGACCGCCTCGGGGGCCTTCACCAGGTCCAGCTCGGCGAGCACGTCGAGCAGCGCCGCGTCCGGTTGCAGCCAGTGGTGCTTGAGCTGTGCGGAGGCCACGCCCGAGCGCATCCGGTGCCTGGCCACCTGGTGGAAGGCCCCCGGCGGCAGCGCGATCACCGACAGGGCGCCCAGCCGCCAGGACCGGCGCTTGTCCGCGTACTCGATGTTGACCTGCTGCAGGATCGCCTCGATCCGTTCGCCCAGGCCCTCGTCGGGCGTCTGCTGCTCCAGGGCCACCACGTAGCGCGGCGGAGTGTCCCACACCGGGATGCCGGTGAACATGGGCACGACGGTGCCCGCGTCGCCGGTCGCCCTGGCCACCGCCTCGTAGAAGTCGGACTCGGTGAGCTTCTCGCCGGTGAACGAGCTGTTGCGCCCGGCCCGGCCGGTGAACTCCAGCCGCGGCACCCGGCCGGCCCAGCCGGTGACCCGGTACAGGTCGCCGACGTCGTACCGGACCAGGCCGTTGGCCTGGCTCATGACCAGCCGGTAGGTTCCGCCGAGGGACAGGTCGGCGAAGCCGCCGGGATCCCCGAGCATCCGCCCGTCCGCGTCGGTCTCGAAGAACTCGTAGATGCCCTGGTCGACGGCGAGCGGACCGGCCGCCGTGTGCCCGTCGATCGGCAGGGTCACGATGCCCTCGGTGCCGGTGGTGCTGAACGGCAGGATCGGCACCTCGGGCGCCAGCTGGCGCAGCCAGGCCTCGTAGAGCCGGGCCGAGGCCGACATCCAGCACACCAGCAGGCTCAGGCTCGGCCACACGTCGGTGAGCACCAGCGGGTGCGCGGCCCGGGCCGCCGCCAGCCGCCTGGCCAGCGCCGGGTCCGGGCGCAGCCCCGGATGCCGCCGGCCCAGCAGCGTCCCGTCCCGCACGTCCCGGATGAACTCCTCGGCCCGGTCCCTGATCTGCTCGGCGAACAGCACCAGCTTGGACGGGTTCACCGAGACGATCAGCCGGACCTCCCGCCCCGCCAGCAGCCTGGCCTTGCCGTAGAGCCGGTCCACATCCTCCAGGTGGCCCAGCGAGTCGTCGAACCACGAGGTGCCGTACCACGGCGGGGTCCAGTCCGAGCCGCCGAACGACTCCCAGCGCTGGGTGATGCTGTAGACCGGGAAGCCGTTCTGCTCGGGCGAGCACGCGGTCCGCTCCCAGGACAGGTCCAGCGCGGTCCACGGTTCGACCCGCTGGATGCCGAGCAGCTGGAAGTACAGGCCCCACTGGGCGTAGAGGGCCGGGCCGCGGTAGTTCTCGCGCCAGTGCCGGGTGGTCGGCACCAGCTTCGCCCGGCCCGAGGTCCCCGAGGTCTTCAGGAACGCGTACGGACTGGAGCGGGTCAGCACGCTCTGCCCGCCCTGAAGGATCCGGTCTATGTAGGGACGGTAGTCCTCGTAGTCGCGGACCGGGACGGCCGCCTGCCAGTCGGCGAGCGAGCGGACCGAGGCCAGGTCGTGCTCCCGGCCGAACTCGGTGCCGCGCTGCTGGCCGAGGATGTCGTCCAGGACCTGGTCCTGGACCCCGTCCGGCCGGGCGCACAGGGTGCGCTGGCCGGCCAGTGCGGTGAGCGTGCGGTGGAGGAAGTCCACGGATCCGCCGACTTTGTTGATCATTTCGTCCTGCCCTTCCATGCTGAGGTTCTTCAGCGTCACGTGAGGTCAGCGAGGTCGTACATGATCGAGTTGAGCGGCCAGACGCGCACGTCTGGCGTGCCACGCCGACACGGTGTCCGGGTTGACCAGATACCGCGGCGGCCTGCCGGCCAGCAGCGACTCGATGTTGTCGAGGGCGGCGGGCACGAGCGAGGCGAACAGGTCGGCCGTGTGGCCGACGATGTGACCGGTGAGGATGACGTTGGGGGCGCGGCGCAGCGGGTGGTCCGGCGGCGGGGGTTCTTCGGCGAAGGTGTCCACGGCGGCCGCCGCGAGGTGCCCGCTCTCCAGCGCCTGGGCCAGGGCGACCTCGTCGACCAGGCCGCCGCGGGCGGTGTTGATCAGGACGCCGCCCTGGCGCATGGACTGGATCGAGGACCGGCCGATGATGCCCCGGGTGTGGTTGTTGAGCGGCAGGCCCACGATCACCACGTCGCTGGCGCGCAGCAGGTCGACCAGGTCGGTGAACTCGACCTGCGGCCACTGGTCGGGCCGCGGGGTGCGGGTGACCGCCAGCACCCGGCCGACCCGCCACCCGGCGAGCCGGCGCAGGGTCTGCTGGGCGATCCGGCCGAACCCGACGAAGCCCACGGTCTTGCCGGCCAGCATCCGGCTCTCTATCTCGTGCGAGGCCGGCCGGGGCAGCCGCGCGTCGAACCACTGCCGCTTGGGCATGAGCTCGAGCAGCAGCGCGGCGGCCAGCATCACGTTGGCCTCGGCCATGCTCTCGATGTTCTCGTCGGTCGCGCCGTTGGCGACCAGGATCCCGAGCTGGTTGGCCGCCGCCTGGTCGCAGGACGAGGTGCCGATCGAGCCGAAGACGACCCCGTGCAGCCTTGGCGCCCAGCCGAGCAGGTCGGCCGAGAGCACGGTGCGCGAGCTGATCAGGGCCAGCTCGGCCTCGCCGAAATAGCTGTGCCACTCGTCCGGCCGGAACACCGTGTGCTGCGGCGCGGCGGCCGCCGGGGCCCGCACGACCCGGTGCCCGCGCCTGCGCAGTGCCTCGGCGACCGAGGCGAAGACGTCGCCGAGCGCGTGGTCGTCGCCGACCAGGATGGTTCCCGGCTCGCTCATGCCGCCACCCGCCGGACCAGGGAGTCGTCGCCGACGCAGGCGAACCGGAGCGCGGCGTCCAGGAAGCGGGCCACGGTGCCGTGCGTCATCCAGGCCGTGTGCGCGGTGACCAGCACTCCCGGCAGCCGCCAGAGCGGGTCCTGCGGCGGGAGCGGCTCCTGGTCGTGCACGTCCAGGGCCGCGCCGGCTATCCGGCCGGCGGCCAGCGCCTCGCGCAGTGCGTCGGTGTCGACCAGGGCCGCGCGGGCGGTGTTGACCAGGACGGCCCGCCGCCCGAGCAGGCCGATCCGCCGCGCGTCGATGACCGGTCCGGCGCCCTGGCCGGCCCGCAGGTGCAGGCTCACCACGTCGCTGCCGATCAGCAGGTCGTCCAGCTCCATCGCGGTGGCCCCGGCCTCGGCCATCCGCCTCGGGTCGGGCGTCGGCGACCAGGCCGCCACCCGGATACCCAGGGCCGTGGCGAGCCGGGCCACCCGGGAGCCGATCCGGCCGAGCCCGACCAGGCCGAGCCGCAGGTCGCGCAGGTCGGTGCCGAACCGGGGAGCCCAGGCGGCGCCGGGGCCGCCGATGCCGCGGGCCCCGGCCAGGATCAGCGCGAGTGTGAACTCGGCGACCGCGTCCGCGGCCAGGCCCGGCGTGTCGTAGAGCGCGCCGCCGACCGCCTCGAGCCCGGCGGCGTCGACCAGCGAGCCGGCCGGGCCGGCGATGACCACCCGGCGCGGCCGGGTCTCGCGCAGGGCCGCGGCCGGCAGCGGTCCGTCGTCGAAGAAATGCAGCACGGTCTGCGCGCCGCGCATCCGCTCGATCAGTTCGCCGTCGCCGCCGGCCGGCCGGTCGAACCTGCGCACCCGCCCCGCGAAGGGGTGGTCCGCCCAGGCCCGCCGCACCGGCTCGTGCACCGAGGGCTGCGGCACGACGATCATGACGGCCGCGCCGCCTGCGCCACCCGCCAGCCGTTGAGGTAGGGCAGCTCGGCGAACTTGGCCTCGGCCTGCTCCCGGCCGGTGCCGAGGATGGCGAGCGTGTCCCAGGCACCGGTGCGCAGCTGGTGGCGCAGCGCCTCGTTGATCGCGACCGGCCAGCTCTCCGAGCCGACGGTCAGCCGCAGGGTGCCGAGGTCGACCGAGACGGCGCTCGCCGGGTCCTTGTCGACGGCCGCGCGGGCCTCGGCCGCGTCGCGCTCGTCGATGGTCAGGCAGGGCAGGCCGATGGTCGCCGCGTTGCCCTGGAAGATCTCGCCGAAGCTCACCCCGACGATCACCTTGATGCCCCACCGGGACAGGGCCTGCGGCGCGTGCTCCCGCGAGGATCCGCAGCCGAAGTTGCGGGCCGTCAGGAGGATCTGCGCGCCCTCGTGCACGGGGTCGTCGAAGGGGTGGACCGCGCCCTCGGCGGTGGCGGCCGCCCGCTCGTCGGCGAACACGTGCCGGCCGAGCGCGGCGAAGGTGAGTTCCTTGAGGTAGCGGGCCGGGATGATCCGGTCGGTGTCGATGTCCTCGCCGTGCAGCGCGATCGCGGTTCCGCTGAACGCCTCGCGGATGCTGTCGTTCATGGTGCTCGTCTCCAGTCTGGTCGTCTCGGGTGGTCGGGGTCAGGCGGAGATCGCGAAGACGTCCCGGGGGTCCGCGACGTGTCCGCTGACTGCGGCCGCCGCCACGGAGATCGGCGACATGATCAGGGTGCGGCCGGTCGCCGAACCCTGCCGCCCCTTGAAGTTGCGGTTCGAGGAGGACGCGGCGACCTCACGGCCGACCAACCGGTCGGTGTTCATCGCGATGCACATCGAGCAGCCCGGCTGGCGGAACTCGAACCCGGCCTCCTCCAGCACCCGGTCCACGCCGAGCGCGACCAGCTCCCGGCGCACCGCCGCCGAGCCCGGCACCGCCAGGGCCCGCACGCCCGGCGCGACCCGGGCGCCGGTGCGCTTGAGCGCCTCGGCGACCTCGACGAAGTCCGAGACCCGGCCGTTGGTGCACGAGCCGAGGAAGGCCACGTCCACCGCGATGTCGCGGACCGGCTGGCCCGGGTGCACGGCCATGAACGAGCGCGCGTCGCGCAGCGCCTCGGCGCCCGCCGAGTCGGCCTCGTCGCCGGGGATCCGGCCGTCCACCGGCACCGACTGGCCCAGGTTCACGCCCCAGGTCACCATCGGCGCGATCTGCTCGCCGGCCAGCCGCACGACGTCGTCGTAGACCGCGTCCTCGTCGGAGGCCAGCGAGCGCCACCAGGCCACCGCGGCGTCCCAGTCCGCCTCCGCGGGCGCGAAGGGCCTGCCCCGGAGGTAGGCGAAGGTGGTCGCGTCCGGGTTGCAGTAGCCGACCCGCGCACCGGCCTCCACCGCCATGTTGCAGACGGTCATCCGCTCGTCCATGGACATGGCCGCGACGACCTCGCCGGTGAACTCCAGCGCGTAGCCGACGCCGCTGTGCGGGCCGAGCACGTGGATCACGTGCAGGATCACGTCCTTCGCGGTGACCCCCGGGTGCAGCGCGCCGTCGATCTGGATCCGGCGCACCTTCAGCTTGTTCATCACGACGGTCTGGGTGGCCAGCACGTCGCGGACCTGCGAGGTCCCGATGCCGAAGGCCAGCGCGCCGAACGCGCCGTGGGTGGCGGTGTGCGAGTCGCCGCAGGTGAGGGTGAGGCCGGGCTGGGTCAGGCCGAGCTCGGGGCCGATCACGTGGACGATGCCGTTCTCGCCCTGCTCAGGGGACAGGAAGCGCAGGCCGAAGTCGCGGGTGTTGGTCTCCAGCGCCGCCATCATCGCCTCGGCCTTGGGGTCGGCGAACGGGCGGGAGGTGTCGCCGGTCGGGATGACGTGGTCGACCGTCGCCACGTTGCGCTCCGGGTAGGCGATCCCCAGGCCGCGTTCGCGCAGCATGGCGAACGCCTGCGGGGTGGTCGCCTCGTGCAGCAGGTGCAGACCGACGAACAGCTGGTACTGGTCCTCGCCCAGTTTCTGCACGACGTGCTGGTCAAACACCTTCTCGTAGAGTGTTCCAGGCATCCGGGGCCTTCCTTTCGGCGGGTTCGATGGGTTCGGTGAGTTCGGTGGGCGGGGTTCAGACCGATCCGGCGGTGACGCCGCCGTCGACGACGAGCGTCTGGCCGGTCACGTAGGAGCTGAGCGGGGAGGCCAGCCACACGGCGGCGTCCGCGACCTCTTCCGGGGTCGCCAGCCGCCGCAGCGGCGCGCGCCTGGCCCGCGCGTCGAGCGTCTCGGAGCTCGGGTAGATCGACCGGAGCATCTCGGTGTCCGTGGAGCCGGGGCTGACCACGTTGATCCGCACTCCGTCGGCGGCGTACTGCAGCGCCGCGGACTTGCTCAGCCCGATCACGGCGTGCTTCGTGGCCGAGTACAGCGGGCTCTTGGCGTGGCCGAGGTGGGCGGCCACCGACGCGCAGTTGACCACGGTCCCGCCCCCGGCCGCCACGATCGCCGGGATCTGGTGGCGCAGGCAGCTCCACAGGCCGTACAGGTTCACGGCGACGACATCGTCGAAGTTGGCCTGATCGTCCTCGTGCAGCGGTCCGAACCGGCCGAACACCCCGGCGCAGTTGAACGCCGCGTCGAGCCGGCCGTACCGCTCGACGGCGGTGGCGACCGATCCGGCCACCTCCTCGGGCTCCGTGACGTCGCACTGGACGGCGGTGACCGCCGCGCCGATCGAGGCCACCACCTGGCGCAGCCGGTCGGGCTTGCGTCCGCAGGCCAGCACGTAGGCGCCGGCGGCGGCGAACCGGGCGACGGCCGCGGCGCCGATGCCGCTGCCGGCTCCGGTGACGATGACCACCTTCCCGGCGAGCTGCTCGCCGGACCGCGAGGGGGCCGTGTCGTTCGACGGAAGGTCGAGGTTCATGTCAGAGCTCCACTGATTCGGTCGACCGGGTCGGTCGGGCAGGAACGAACCTACCGAAGGAAGATCAGGGGACTGACAGGGGATTCGCAGGGGATTTCGTAGATTGCGTAAAAGCACTGCCGGTGAGTGTGAGGTTTGCGGGCGCAAGTACACCGACTTGTCCTCTCATTGACGGGATAAAACGCCTGGACGGCAGGATTCACCCGCGGATGAACAAAGGCTCGCCCGCGCTTTCGGACGCGGAAGGGCGCCGTGGCGGGCCGAGGCGATGTGGCCTGGCCCGGCGCGGCGCTCCGGGGGGGGGGTTCAGCGGGGCAGGTGGATGGCGGCGTCCAGGCCGTGCCCCTCCGGGGCGGCGAGCAGTTCCAGCCGGCCGCCCGACGCGCCGACCAGCATGTCGGCGATGCACAGGCCGAGACCGGATCCCCCGGTGTCGCGGTGGGTGCCGGTCCAGCGCCGGCCGGTCGCGCGCAGCCGGTCGTCCAGCGTCATCCCGGGGCCCTGGTCCACGACGTGGACTTCGATGTCGTAGTCGGTCGCGTGGACGCTGACGCAGATGGTGGCGTCATTCGGCGAGTGCTTGATCGCGTTGTCGAGCAGGATGTCCAGGACCTGGTCGAGCGTGCCCGGCAGCATCAGGGCGTGGCACTCCTGGGCCGTGACGGTCCTGATCCGCACCTCCTTGCGCCGGGCCAGCGGCAGCCACGCGGCCGTGCGGGAGGCGATCACCGACTGGACGAGCGTCGCCTCGGGCAGCCGGTTGTCGTCGATCACGCGCGAGATGTCGAGAATCTGGTTGAGCGTGCGCATCATGTGCTCGATGTCCCGGAGCGTGGACCGGTAGGTCTCGGATCCGGTGGCGAGCAGGTGCGGCTCGAGGTTCTCCATCCGGATGCTCAGCAGCTGGAGCGGATTGCGCAGCTGGTGGGAGGCATCGGCGAGGAAGGAGCGCTGCCGTTCCACGGTGGCTTGGACGGTGGCGGCGAGCCGGTTCACCTTCGCGCACAGGTCGCGCAGTTCGCGCGGACCGTTGTGCTCGTCCAGCCGGGCCGCGTGCTCGCCGGAGACCATCACCAGGATCGAGTCGTTGAGGTCGTTGATCGGCCTGATCACCCAGCGGGTGATCGGGACCGCCGCCGCTCCGGCGATCACGAGGGCGATGATGCTGCACAAGACCAGGGTGATCCACCGGGTGACGACCGCGTTGTGCAGCGAGTCCAGCGAGAAGGCGACGATCACGGCGACGTGGTTGATCGGCGTGGTCGCGTTGATCATCCGCTCGCCGACGACCAGCAGGCCGGTCCGCGCCGGAAGCAGGGCGGGCCCGGTGAGCACGTGCTGGCCGTCCTCGGCCCGGCTCACCGCGGCGGCGTAGGAGGTTCGCAGCGCGCCGAGGTCCGGTCCGTACGCCGCGAGGGTCGCGCCGCTCGCGGTGACCAGCTCGGCGGTGACCTCGTTCCGTTCGGCGAACTGCCGCACCATCGAGGGCAGGGCGCCGACGCCGTCCGCGGTCGCGGTGGCGGCGGTGGAGAGGGTGAGCTCCTGGCGCACCTCCGCGGCGTGCACCTCGAGCTGCCGGGCCGGGTCCAGGGCCAGCTCGATGCCGAGCGGGATGCCGAGTCCGCCGACCAGCATGGTGATCAGGGTCAGGTAGACCAGGAGAATGCGGCCCAGCATGGCTCACCCGCCGTCCGTGACGATCCGGAAGCCCACTCCCCTGATCGTCTTGATCTGCACCAGGCCCTCGAGCTTGCGGCGCAGCGCGGCCACGTGCACGTCGACGGTGCGCTGCGAGCCGTACCAGGCCCCGCCCCAGACGGCCTCGATGATGTGTTCCCTGGTGAAGACCGTGCCGGGCTCCCCGGCCAGCAGGTTCAGCAGATCGAACTCGAGCCGGGTCAGGTTGATCTCCCGGCTGGCCCCGACGATCCGGCGCTGCCTGACGTCGATCTTGATCCGGCCGGCCTGGATCACGTCCTCGCTCTGCGCTGGGCGCGCGGCCGGCGTGTTGCGACGCATCACCGCCTCGATGCGGGCCATCAACTCGTGCAGCCGGTACGGCTTGACCACGTAGTCGTCGGCCCCCGCCTTGAGCCCGAGCACCAGGTCAACCTCGGCGGAGCGGGCGGTCACCACGATGACCGGGATCGACGAACGCGCGCGCAGCTCCTGGCAGGCCCGCAGCCCGTCCAGGTCCGGCAGCCCGAGGTCGAGCAGGACCAGGTCGAAGCCCGCGTACCGCTCCAGCATCTCCCGGCCGGTGTGCACGCTCTCCACCTCGTAACCGTTCCGGGTCAGAGCGAGGGCGAGTTCCCTGGCCAACTCATGATCGTCTTCCACCAGCAACAGCCGCACCCGAACTCCCCTTGCAAGCCATGCCCGGCCGACGCAGGATCCGTCGGATATGGCAGCGGTTCGATATTCCCTCCGCACGAAGTGTGCCGCCAGGTCTCCTGATCCGGATTCAGTGAGGACAGCTCAGCGGTACATGACAGGCCGTCAGGTCCCTGCCTGAATTGTAGCGGGCGGCTTCATCGGCGCAGAGAACCGATCACCTGGTGGAACGGCGCGCTCCCGGAGGGCCGGAACGGCCAGGTACTGGTCAGGGCTCTGCTATCGGTCGCAGCACGATCGGCGCGTGTGAACCAAAACACCCGCAAACTTAATACTATGGCCTGCGTGTTTCGGCCGAGGGGGTCGGCCGGTGGACGGAAGGGCGTTCTGGCCTGCGGATCAGGGCGAGGTTGTCGGCCTCGAACCTGACCCGGATGGCCGGGGTCTGGCCGAAGTGCGCCAGGTAGCGCACCAGGTGGTCGAAGACGGAGGTCGTGTCGCGCTCGGGGAACCGCACGTCGTCGACCACGACCATGCTCACCGGCGCTTCAATCAGATCCATCTCGGCTTGGGGCTCTACGAGGGGGGTCGGGTCGTAGTCGTCGCTCTCCCCGACGATGTTCGCTCCGCCGTGGATCCAGACCATGACCGGCAACAGGTGCCCGGCCTCGGCGGCGGGGGTGAAGACGTTCAGGTTCAGGCAGTCCTCGGAGGTGCTGGCCACGCCGAAGGGCGAGGCGGGCTGTAGGTCGAGCCCGCGTGACGCCGTTCCCGCCCGAAAAGGGACTTCATGCCCTGTTCGGATGATCCGTCCGGGGTGAGCATCGACGACATGGACACCGAGAGCATCACATCTCCGGCCCGCCGCGGCCGCCGCTTCGAGGAACTGGCCGAGGCCGAGTGCCTGCACCTGCTCGCCGGGGCCGTGATCGGGCGAATCGTCTTCAGCGCCTACGGCACGGCCTCGATCCGGCCGGTGAACTTCGTGGTCGACGAGCACGCCGTCGTGTTCCGCACCGCATCCGGCGCGAAGTTCAGCCCCGCGCTGCGCCGGGCCACGGTCAGCTTCGAGGCCGACCGGTTCGACCCGGTGCGGGGGACCGGCTGGTCGGTGATCGTCGCCGGCGCGACCGGGCTGGTGCACGACCCGGAGCGGACCGGCCGGATCGGACGGGCTCTGGACACCTGGATGCCGGGTGAACTCGGGCACCTCATGTACGTCGACATCGAACACGTCACCGGTCGCCGGATCGTCCTGGCCGACGCCGACTGAGGGGAGCCGGCGCCGCGGATCGCGGCCCGCGGCCGACCCGGCCGGGGTGAGCGCCCGCGGCGGCCCGCACGGGGGCCGAAAGCCCCTGCTCGACCCGGCCGCGCCGGCACAGGATCGGGCCATGCCGAACACCGACAAGGCCTTGACAGCCCTCTACCGGCTCACCGAACGCGATCTGATGGGGCAGACCGGCCCGGCCGTTCACGAGGGCGATCCTGCGGGACGTCGTCGACCGGTTCCTGACCGGCCCGAGCCGGCACCTGATCGTCGGGGACCCGCGGGTGCGGCCCGGCCCCGCCGGATGAGCGGCGGGACCGGACGGGAGTGCGTATCGGCGCCGGACGAAGCGAAGGCGCGTTCAGCAGCGCTCTGGTCGAGCCGGTGCCGTGATCGGTGCTGTGTGCGCCACGGGTGGCGCCGTTCGGCGTGCCGACTGTCCACGTGCGGCTTTTTTCCAAGAAGGGCGGTCCGCGGGGCCTTCGGACGCCCGCGGCCGGGGCTTTCGGCCCTGGCCGCCCGCTGCGGCCGGTGCGGGAATGGACAGTGGCCCGGTCCGACGCGGCGGCTTCGCCCCGAACGGCCCGGCCGACCCGATCACCGGCCCGACGTGAGGCGAGGACCATGACTGCGCAGAAGACCGATTCGATCGTGTACCTGGTGGGCGGCGGCATCGCGTCGTTGGCCGCCGCCGTGTTCCTGATCCGGGACGCGGGCCTGGACGGAGCCAGCATCCGGATCCTGGAGGAGTCCTCGACCGTCGGCGGGTCCCTGGACGGCTCGGCTACCGCGTTCGGCGGCGGGTACGTCACCCGCGGCGGCCGGATGCTGGAGGAGGAGGCGTACACCTGCCTGTGGGACCTGCTGGAGACCGTCCCCACGCTCGCCGATCCGGCGGTGTCGGTGCGCGAGGAGATCCGGGCGTTCAACCGCAAGTGGCCCACCGATGCCAAGGCCCGGCTGATCGACCGGGACCATCGGATCCTGGATGCGAGCGACCTCGGTCTGAGCGCGCACGACCGGGCGCAGCTCGCGCACCTGCTCGCGCTGACCGAGCACGCGATCGGTGATCGGCGGATCGACGAGTTCTTCTCCGAGCACTTCTTCGCGAGCAACTTCTGGGCGATGTGGCGCACCACGTTCGCGTTCCAGAACTGGCACAGCGCGATCGAGCTCAGGCGCTACCTGCTGCGCTTCGCCCAGGAACTGCCGCGGATCCACACCCTGGCCGGGGTGCGGCGGACCAGGGTGAACCAGTACGACTCGATCGTGCGCCCGGTCCAGGCCTGGCTGGCCGACCGCGGCGTCGTGGTCGAGTACGGCACGAAGGTCACCGACGTCCGGTTCGCCGACACCGGCGCCGGCCGGCGCGCCACCCGGATCGACTTCGTCCGCGCCGGAGCGCAGGGCACGTACACCCTGGGAACCGGCGACTACGCGATGCTCACCCTGGGGTCGATGACCTCGGACACCACCTTCGGCGACGACGACCACGCGCCCGGGCTCGCCCGGGAGCGGCACGACGGCGCTTTCGCCCTGTGGGAGACGATCGCGGCCGGGTACCGGGACTTCGGCTACCCGGCCGCGTTCACCAGCGACGTCGACGCGTCCAAGTGGGAGTCGTTCACCCTGACCATGCGCTCGCCGCTGCTGCTGCACCGGATCGAGGAGTTCTCCGGGAACCTGCCGGGCACCGGTGCGCTGATGACGTTCAAGGACTCGCCGTGGCTGCTGTCCATCGTGGTCCCGCACCAGCCGCACTTCGCCGGCCAGGATGAGGACGTCTACACCCTGTGGGGTTACGGGCTCTTCCCGGACGAGACCGGCCAGTACCTGCCCAAGACGATGGCCGAGGCCACCGGCCAGGAGATCCTGGCCGAACTCGTCGGCCAGCTCGGCTGCCACGACGACCTGGACGCACTGCGCGCGAGCACGACCGTGGTCCCGGTGATGATGCCGTACATCACCAGCCAGTTCGCCCCGCGCGGGGAGGCGGACCGCCCGCAGGTGATCCCGGCCGGCGCGGAGAACTTCGCGTTCCTCGGGCAGTATGTGGAGATCCCCGGGGACGTCGTGTTCACGGTCGAGTACTCCGTGCGCGCCGCGATGCACGCCGTCTACGGGCTCTTCGACGTCGACCGGAAGATCCCCGGCATCTACCACGCGGCCGTCCACCCGGGCGTCGCGCTGCGGACCCTGGCCGCGGCGCTCGGATAGCGAACCCGGCGCGGCAGTCGGCGGGTCAGGGCATCGGGTCCAGGCCGTGGTACGGGAAGACTTCGCGGCGGGCGGCCAGCACCGCCTGATCGGCCCGGTCGGCGGGGTCGTAGCCGTTCGCCCAGGACCGCAGGAGCGGATCGCGTCCGTCGGTCATGGTGACCGGGGCGCGGCGGCCGGTGCGCTCGGCGGCGTGCCTGCGCCACGCGGCCGGGGTCTCGGTCTGCGGCGCGATCGGCCGGTGCGCGGCCTCGGCCAGCACGTGGGCCCAGATCCTGGGCACGACGTCCACGGCGTGGTGCAGACCCCCGGCCATGTTCGCGCCGTGCCGGGCCACGCCGGACCACACCGCGTCGGCCGCAGCGACACTGGCCCCGACCACCAGCGCGGCGGCCCCGTGCATACCGGGGAACACCGGATTGTCCTCGGTACCGAGCCCGAACCCGACCCGCTCGGCGTAACCGATCTGGGCGGCATTGCGCACCGCGTGCAAGTAGTCCGGCGCGTGCACGAGCTCCACCAAGGCGTCCTCCGCGGGCCACACCGGCGCGAGCGTGACACCCGGCGCGTCGAACACCCCGAGCTGCCGGGCCAGCGACATAGTCAGCTCCACCCGCACCGGGGCCAACGGGTGGCCGCGGCGGAAGTCGTCTGACGTCAGTTTGTCGTCCCACGGAATGTACAAGACCTGGTCCATAGCGGTCGGCCGCCTCTCGTACCGGAAGGTGCTCTGTTTCCACCATCGCGCTACGTAGCCGCGACAGTCCCGGGCAGTTGGTCCCGACCTGTCGGGCTGCGCAGGCCTGACCATGTTCCGATCTGCCCGTTTCGGGACCTTGGTCCGCACAGATCCGGGCCGACTCGCACTGATGGAGCAGTCGGCGCACGACCAGGCTGAGGGGCACGACCACGAGGACCGTCGAAGGGAACCACAGCCGTGGACGCGTTACTTCTTGCGCGATGGCAGTTCGGCATCGTCACCGTCTACCACTTCCTGTTCGTCCCGTTGACCATCGGCCTGTCCTTCCTGACCGCCGGGTTGCAGACGGCATGGCTGCGCACCGGTAAGGAGAGGTACCTGCGGGCGACGAAGTTCTGGGGCAAGCTCTTTCTGATCAACTTCGCGCTCGGCGTGGCCACCGGGATCGTGCAGGAGTTCCAGTTCGGGATGGCGTGGAGCGACTACTCGCGTTTCGTCGGCGACATCTTCGGCGCGCCCCTCGCCATCGAGGGGCTGCTGGCGTTCTTCCTGGAGTCGACCTTCCTCGGCCTGTGGATCTTCGGCTGGGACCGGCTGCCGCCGCGGATCCATCTGGCCTGCATCTGGATCGCCGCCACCGGCACGGCACTGTCGGCGTTCTTCATCCTCGCCGCGAACGCGTGGATGCAGCACCCGGTCGGCTTCGTGATCGACCCGGCCACCCACGTCGCCCGGCTGACCAGCATCTGGGCCGTGCTGTCCAACTCCACCGCGCTGGTCGCGTTCGGCCACACCATCGCCGCGGCGTTCCTGATGGCCGCTATGCTGATGATCGCCGTCAGCGCCTGGCACCTGCGCGCCGGCCGCAACGCCGACACGATGCGCCCGTCGCTGCGCCTGGGCCTGTGGACCGGCCTGGTCGGCTGCGCGCTGACCGCGGTCACCGGCGACATCGACGGCAAGATCATGACCGACCAGCAGCCGATGAAGATGGCCGCCGCCGAGGCGCTTTACCACACCAGTCAGCCCGCCTCCTTCTCCGTCTTCACCATCGGCTCGCTCAACGGCCGGTCCGAAGTGTGGTCGCTGCGCCTGCCGGGCCTGCTGTCCTTCCTGGCCACCGGCTCGTTCCACGGGCAGGTCCAGGGCATCGACAACGTGCAGGGCGCCGAGGCCGCCACATACGGCCCCGGCTCCTACATCCCGGTCATCCCGGTCACCTACTGGTCCTTCCGCCTCATGATCGGATTCGGGCTGCTGGCCGGACTGGTCGCCCTGGCCGGGCTCTGGTACACCCGCCGCGGGCGCACCCCGGCGCCCGAACGCCGCTGGTTCTACCGCGCCGCCGTCTGGTCCCTGCTCCTGGCGCCGATCGCCTCCAGCTTCGGCTGGATCTTCACCGAGATGGGCCGCCAACCCTGGTCCGTCTACGGAGTCCTGGCCACCGACAAGTCCATGTCGCCGACCGTCGGCGCCGGAACACTGTGGATCTCCCTGATCACCCTGACCCTGCTCTACGCCGTGCTCGCCGTCATCGAGGTCGGACTCATGGTGCGCACCGCGCGCAAGGGGCCCGACCAGCGACCCGACCCCGACCAACCCGCCGGCCCCGACCGCGAACCGCAGCTCGGCTTCGCGTACTGACCACTGCACGCTCGTGAAGAAGGGTACGACGATGACGTTGCAAAACCTGTGGTTCACCCTGATCGCGGTGCTCTGGAGTGGATACTTCCTGCTCGAAGGCTTCGACTTCGGCGTGGGTGTGCTGCTGCACGTACTCGGCCGCGACGAAGAGGAACGCGGCCGACTGGTCCACACGATCGGCCCGGTCTGGGACGGCAACGAGGTCTGGCTGCTGGTGGCCGGCGGCGCGACCTTCGCCGCGTTCCCGCAGTGGTACGCGACCTTGTTCAGCGGCTTCTACCTCGCGCTGCTGCTGATCCTGGTCG
The DNA here is from genome assembly GCA_035943635.1 of Actinocrinis sp. Lineage (GTDB taxonomy): Bacteria > Actinomycetota > Actinomycetes > Streptomycetales > Catenulisporaceae > DASZBX01. Next base: position 28,291 of record DASZBX010000029.1, read on the forward strand.
CGCTGATCGTGCGCATCCTGGCGATCGAGTACCGCAACAAGGAGACCGGCACGGCCTGGCGCCGCCGCTGGGACCTCGCCCACACCGCGAGCGCCGCGGTACCGGCCCTGCTGTGGGGAGTGGCGTTCGGGAACATCGTGCGGGGCGTGCCGATCGACGCCGCGCACAACTACACCGGGAGCTTCTTCACCCTCCTGAACCCGTACGCACTGCTCGGCGGTCTGACCACGCTCAGCGTATTCACCCTGCACGGCGCCGTATTCCTGGCGCTGAAGACCGACGGCGACCTGCGCGAGCGCGCACGGCGCAGTGTTCGGTGGCTCGGCCCGGTCGCCGCGGCGTGCGCCGTCGCCTTCCTCGGCTGGACCCTGATTCACCACGGCAGCGCCCTGACCGCGGCCACCGCCCTGGTCGCGGCCCTCGCTCTGCTCGGCGGCCTGTACGCGACCTGGCGCGGCCGGGACGGCTGGGCGTTCGTCGGCACCGGCGCGGCCATCGTCGTGACCACCGCGACCCTGTTCCTGGCCCTGCACCCGGACGTCATGCCGTCCACGACCTCCCCGGCGTTCAGCCTGACCGTCACCAACGCGTCCTCCAGCCACTACACCCTGACCGTGATGAGCTGGGTGGCCCTGATCTTCACCCCGCTGGTCCTGCTGTACCAGGGCTGGACCTACTGGGTATTCCGGGCCCGGATCACCGGACGCGCGGCGCTGCCGACGAAGACGACGGGGGCGGGCCCGGCCGGTCCGTCGCCCGCCGGGGCCACGACCGCCCAGGGCCCGGCATGAAGCCCGTCGACCCCCGGCTGCTGCGCCGGGCCCGGCCGGTGCGCACGTTCCTCGCCGCGCTGACCGGCTTCGGCGCCCTGGACGCGATCCTGCTCATCGTCCAGGCCAGCCTGCTCGCCGACCTGGTTTCCCGCCTGGTCGCCTCGCCGCGGTCCGCTGCCCCGGTGGCCCCGGCCGTCCTGGGCCTGCTCGCCGCGAGCGCCGGGCGCGCCGCGCTGTCCTGGGGCCGCGAAACGCTCGCAGTCCGCACGTCGAGCGCGGTGAAGGCGACCTTGCGCGCCGACCTGCTCCGGCACCTGAGCCGCGGGCCGGCCCGGGCCGCGGACCGCGCGCGCACCGGCGAACTGGCCGTCCTGGCCACCCGCGGCGTCGACGCGCTGGACGGCTACTTCGCCCGCTACCTGCCGCAGCTGATGCTCGCGGCCGTCGTCCCAGCCCTGGTCGGCGCGCGGATCCTGGCCGCCGATCCCATCAGCGGCCTGATCATCGTGCTCACGGTCCCGCTGATCCCGGTCTTCATGATCCTGATCGGACTGATGACCCAGGACCACCTGAACCTGCGCTGGGCCGCCCTGGAACGGCTCGGCGGGCACTTCCTCGAAGTCGTTGCCGGGCTGCCGACCCTGGTGGCCTTCGGCCGCGCGAGGAATCAGACCATGGCTATCCGGCGGGCCGCCGACGCGCACCGGCGCGCGACCATGCGCACCCTGCGGGTCGCTTTCCTCTCCTCCCTCGCCCTGGAGCTGATCGCGATGCTCTCGGTCGCGATGGTGGCCGTCGGCATCGGCCTGCGCCTGGCCGACGGCACCCTGGACCTGCGCACCGGCCTGCTCGTGCTGATCTGCGCGCCCGAGGTCTACCTGCCGCTGCGCCAGGTCGGCGCCCGCTACCACGAGGCGACCGAGGGCCTGGCCGCGGCCGACCGGGTGTTCACCGAGATCGCGACCGCGGTGCCGGCCGACGGCGGCGGCCGGCCGGATCCGTACGGCGAGATCCGGCTGGAGGCGGTCAGCGTGGCCCGGGACGGCCGAGACCCGGCGAGTATGTCGAACGTCACGCTCACCCTGGCCCCCGGCAAGACCACCGGCCTGGTCGGCCCGAGCGGCGCGGGCAAGTCGACCCTGCTGCACCTGCTGCTCGACTTCGACCGGCCGACCACCGGCCGGGTCACCGTCGGCGGCGCCGACCTGGCCGACCTCGACCCCGACCTGTGGCGGGCCGGTATCGCGTGGGTGCCGCAGAATCCGCGGCTGACCGGCGCGACCGTGGCCGACGCGATCCGGCTCGGCGCGCCCGAGGCCGCGGACGCCGACGTCGCCCGGGCCGCCGAACGCGCGGGCATCGACTTCCCGCTCGACACGCCGCTGGGCCGGGACGCCACCGCGATCTCCGGCGGGCAGGCCCGCCGGGTCGCCCTGGCCCGGGCCGTCCTGCGCGACGCGCCGGTCGTCCTGCTCGACGAACCCACCGAGCACCTCGACCCGGAGACCGAGCGGACCATCACGGAGGCGTTGCGCGCCTGGCTGCCCGGCCGGACCGTGCTGCTCGTCACCCACCGCCCGGCCTTGCTCGACCTGTGCGACACGACCGTCCGGCTGCCTGCGCCTGAAGCGACCGCCGAGGCAGCCGAGTCCCGTCCGGTTGGCGCGGCCGCCGTGCTCGGCCCGGCCGAGCCGCACCACGGCCCCGCCGGACCGGATCCGGTCGGCGACCCGGACGGCACCGGCCGGGCCGGCCGGCTGCGTCCCCGGGTCCTGGCCGCGATCGCGCTGGGCTCGGCCGCCGCGCTGTGCACCGTCGGTCTCGGAGGTTCGGCGGCGTGGCTGATCGCCACCGCGGCCGGGCGTCCGCCACTGCTCACCCTCCAGGTCGGCATCGCCGCCGTCCAGGCCTTCGGCCTGGGCCGGGCCGTCCTGCGGTACGCCGAACGGCTCACCGGCCACGACGCGACCCTGCGGATCCTCGCGGACCTGCGCGTGCGGATCTATCAGGGCCTGGTCCGGCGTTCTCCGGCCGGACTGTCCGGCGAACGCGGCGGCGACCTGCTGACGAACCTGACCGCCGACATCGACGCCACCCAGGACCTGTTCCTCAAGGTTCTGCTCCCGGCCGTGAGCGTCGCGATCTCCAGCCTCGTGCTGATCCTCGTCGACGTGGTCGCCCTGCCCGCCGCCGCCCTCGTGCTCGCCGCCGGAGCAACCGTCGCCGGACTGCTCGCCCCGCTCCTGGCCCGGCACACCGCCCGGCGGGCCGAGCAGCGCACCACGACCGCTCGCGCCGAGATGACCGACCACACGGTCGACCTGCTCGACGCCCTGCCCGACCTCGTCGCCTACGGCGCGGCCGAAGCCCGCGCGATACAGATCGCCGCCGACGACCGACGGCTGGCCGCGCTCGAACGGCGCGGCGCGCTCGCCTCCGGCCTGGGCGCCGCCCTGATCGCCCTGGCCTCCGGCGCGACCTGCGCCGCCCTGGCCGCCGTCTGCGTCGCCGCGGTCCGCGCCGACCGGATCGGCGGCCCGATGGCCGCGGCCCTCGTCCTGGCCCCGCTCGCCCTGTTCGACCTGCTGGCCGTGCTGCCCGACGCCGCCCGCGCCCTGGACCGCGGCCTGGCCGGCTGGGACCGGCTGCGCCGGGTCGCCGACGCCCCGGCACTCGTGCCGACCCCCGCCCGGCCGCAGGCCCTGGCCTGGACGGACGACTCCGTGCTCGAATTCGACCGGGTCGCCGCAGCCTGGCCGGGCAGCGATCAACGCGTCGTCGAGAACGTGTCGTTCCGGCTGCCGGCCGGCCGGCAGATCACCCTCACCGGCCCGAGCGGCGTGGGCAAATCCACCCTCGCCGCCCTCGCGGCCCGTGTGCTCGACCCGGTGTCCGGTGCCGTGCGCATCGACGGCACCGACCTGCGCCGGGCGGATCCCGAGCAGGTGCGCGCACTGGTGGCGGTCTGCGACCAGAACGCCCACCTGTTCGACACCACGATCCGGGAGAACCTGCGCATCGGCCGCCCGGACGCCGAGGAGAGCGCACTCTGGCACGTCCTGGAGCTCGTGGGTCTGGATCGCTGGGCCCGCGCGCTGCCTCAGGGCCTGGACACCCGGGTCGGCCAGCTCGGCGACGCCGTCTCCGGCGGCGAACGTCAGCGCATCGCCCTGGCCCGCGCGCTGCTGAGCCCGGCGCCGGTACTCGTCCTGGACGAACCGACCGCCCACCTGGACGCCGTGACCGCCGCCGTCGTCAGCGCCAATCTCAGCCGTGAACTGCACGGCCGCACGGTCGTCTGGATCCGGCACGACGATGACAGCGGCCGCGCCCGCACGCACCGGCGCCTTCGGATCGGGTGGGCCGACGGCCGCGAACCGGCCGGTTCCCGACCGGGCCGAGAGTCGTCTTCGGCCGAGCCCGAACGGACAGGTCCGTCCCGGGGACGTGGTCGCCGTGGTCGGCGCCGGTCCCATCGGCCTGTCGGCCCTCAGCGGTGCCCGGTTGTTCAGCCCCAGCCTGGTCATCGCGATCGACCTGGCCTCCTCCCGGCTCGAGGCCGCCAAGGACTTCGGCGCCGACGTCGTGATCAACAACGGCGACCAAGACCCGACCGCCGCCGTGCGCGAACTGACCGGCGGCCTGGGCGCCGACGTCGCCATCGAGGCGGTCGGTGCACCTGCGACCTTCGAACTGGCCGCCGACCTCGTGCGCCCGGGCGGGCACATCGCCAACATCGGTGTACACGGCAAGCCGGTCACCCTGCACCTGGAACGATTGTGGACCAGGGACGTGACCATCACGACCGGACTGGTCGACGCCTACTCCACCCCGACCCTGCTGCGCCTGCTCACCAGCCGCCAGATCAACGCGGGCCGCTTCATCACCCACCGCTTCGGATTCGACCAGTTCCCCGCAGCCTACGACGTGTTCTCCCGCGCCGGCGAGACCGGAGCGCTGAAGGTCGTCCTGAGCCGGGAAGACTGATCCCTTCCCGGCACCGGTTTCGCGTTCGAGCCTGTGGGGCCCACCGTTGTACGGCGGGCCCCACAGGCTCGAGTCGGCGGCCGCTCAGGCCACTGGTACGACGGCGACCGGCGACGGGGCTACGGAGAGCAGCCCGTGGATGATTCCGGCGCCGAGCGAGAGCGGCCCGTGGCCGCGGTGGGTGCTGACGACGGTCAATCGCGCGGTACGGGCGGCCTCGGCCAGGACCGCGGAGACGTGGCCCCGCTCCACGCCGATCCTCACCGGCACGCCGGGGAACATCTCGCGGGCGGCTTTGAGAGCCACGGTCATCTGGTGCAGCGCTTGGCGGTCGATGATGTCGGTTCCGTCGATGCGGGCTCGGTCGTAGGAGGGATCCGGTTCCCATGCGTGCACTGCGCGCACCCCGACGCCGCCGCGAGCCGCCTGGGCGAAGGCGAACATCACCGCTTCCTGTGGTTCACCGTCCTGCATGCCCAGCAGGATCTCGCCGGAGCGCGAGTTCTGATCGCCTTTCGCACGCACAAGGACCGTTGTGCAATACGAGTGCGCGGCCACGCGCAAACTGACCGTGCCCAGGAGCATCCCGACGGGTTCGCCCGGACCGCGCGTGCCCACGACGACCAGGTCCGAGTCGCGGCCGGCTGCGATCAGCGCACTGGCCGCACTCTCGCGCACCATCGCGGTAGTCACTTCGAGCGTGGGGTGCTTGTCCCGGACGAGCCGTCCGATCCCGCTCAGAAGGCTCACTCCGGCGGCCTGGTCCGCTGCGGCCCGGTGCTCCTTCGGCCGGTTCCGGTCCGGTCCGGGATCGAGATCCGTCGAGTGGATCACGTGAAGCGGTGCATTGCGCTCCGCGGCTTCCTGCGCCGCCCACAACGCCGCCCGCGCGGCGTGCTGTGAAGCGTCGACACCGACGATAACCGGCTTGCCCCGGATCGCTGTGCTCATGACATCCTCCTGAGACCTGTGGCAGATACACGGCCCGCACGATCACGGATGCCGCGGTTCACCACTGGAGATGATTTCCTCTCCCTCGACCATCCCGCCGATCGGCCGACGCCACCAGGGCCGATCGGCCCGGAACCTGGTTTGCCCAGAAGCGGGAAGGCTAGGCAGGGTTTGGGAATGTCTCAAGGCGCGAATGCCGGTGATCGCCGTCGCCTGGCCGCACCGCACGGAACGGCACAGACGACCGATTATGAGCCGTCTCCTTGACCGGGTCTGCGGCCGGGCGTGATTACCTCGGCGCGCCGGCGAGCACTGTGCGCGCATGGTCGCTGTGCTCGGCGGCGACGAAGACCTCGAAGTGGCTGGGTATGGTGGCGCTGCGGGAGGTGAAGTCGCGCCGTCCCGCAGAAAGGCCGTAGGTGATCGCGGCGTAGGTCAGGCCGAAGATCAGGCCCCAGCTCAGTCCCCAGGCCATCGCCCGTCCGAAGGACACGGTGCTCAGGAAGCCCATCAGCAGGCCGACGAACAGGCCGAACCACGCGCCGCCGGCCGCGCCGGCCAGCAGCGCCCGCGGCCAGGTCAATCTGCCGGTGATCTGCTCGACCATCCGCAGGTCGGTGCCGATGATCTGGGTCTTCTCGACCTCGAAGTCCTGGTCGGCGAGATAGTCGACGATGCCTTGCGCCTCGGCGTACGTATCGTAGGAACCCAGGGACGCCTGCTGGCTGACCGGCCGAGCCAGAACCCCGGTCCACCGCGTCACCGTCATGTTCGTCATTGTTGCCTCCCGGCGTTGTCGAGCATTGATCCTTCTTTGGTCCGCCGTATGAATTCGTCAGCTGATTCAGAGACGGCCAGAGGTTGGCTTCGCCGGGCAGGTACGCCACCCGGCGGTGTGCCTGCACCGTCTGATCCCGGCAGTCCAGGCCGAAGATCTCCGCCCGCCCGCCCGGCCGTCGGCCGGGCCAGGCCCAGCAGCAGCCGGATGGTGGTGGTCTTCCCGGCGCCGTTGGGCCCCAGGAAGCCGACGACCTCGCCTTCGCCGACCTCGATGTCCAGGCCGCCCAGCGCATCGAGCGACCCGTAGCGCTCGGACAGGCCCTCGGTACGGATCACCGGTGCTCCCATGGGTGCAACCCTTCTCCTGGTTCTTTGAATGTGCTGTTGAGAACAGCCTGGGCCCCCGATGACAGAACACGTAGAGTCAAAGGTCCCGCTTCACCGTGATGTGGGCCGATCCGGACGATGAAGAGTCACCGGGCCAAGGGTGGAGTGATACCGGCCAGGAGCCCGTCGAGGCAGTCGGCAGTCTCTTGCCAACAGGTCACAGCGACACAGCGCACGCCCATCGCCTTGACGGGGAAGTCGTTGCCGCCCGGTTCCAGCCTGTCGCCGATGAACAGCAGGTCGCTGACGCGCAGGTCGAGCACGTACATCAACTCTCTGATCCCGTAGGCCTTGTCGATGCCCTTGCCGGTCACGTCCAGGGAGGTCGAACCGCCTGCGCGCACCTCCAGGTCCGGCAGCCGCTCGGCCGCGTAGGCGCGCAGCCGCTCCCGCTTCGAGCCGTCCGGGTCCCAGGCCTTCTTCGCGGAAGTCGGCGCGTTCTGGCCGAGCGCGGAGAAGGTGATCTGGCTGCCGCGGTCCTCGACGAGATCTCCCCAGTGCTCGGGTTCGGACAGTCCGAGCGACTTCGCCCCCTGGGTCAGGATCGCCGTGACGCGTTCCTTGGCCTGTTCGCTCATGTCGTGCGCGTAGACCTGGTGCCAGGCGCCCTGGGTGTAGCGGTAGTACCGCGTTCCGCACGTGGGCATCAGGTGCAGTCGTGCCAGCGCCTCCTGGCCGGGGGTCAGGACGTCCAACTGGGCCAGGACTTGAGTGCACAGCTGGGCGTAGCTTCCTCCGGAGATGATGCAGACCTCGACCTCAGCGAGCAGCTTCAGCAGGAGAGCGGCGATCCGGCCGGTGATCGGGGATTTGGAGTCGGCCAGGGTGCCGTCCAGGTCGAAGGCCACCACTCTGGCTCCGGCGAGCCTGGCGGGCGCCTGATCGGCTTTCGCGCACACGGCGACACTCGCGATGGCGCTCGGAGTGCCGGGATGCGGACGCGGCGATTCAGGCATGCCGCCGCCTGACCCAGCGGCGGATCTCGTCGGCTCCCCAGACGATGAAGGGGAACGGCAGGACGATCAGCAGTTGGCTCGGGGCCAGTGCCTCGGTTCCGAACAGCCGGTGGACCAGGGGCAGGTAGATCACGATCGCGGCGAAGGCCAGGGCGACGCCGATCGCGCCGAGCAGCGGCTTGTTGGTGAACACGCCGACCGAGCGCAGGGACGCGTGCTCGGTGCGCACGGCGAAGGCGGTGCCGATCTGGCAGGCGACGATGCCCAGCCAGGTGACCGTGGTCGCCTGCCGGTAGGCGAAGTGCAGCCGGCTGCCCGGGCCGGTCGGATCGCCGGGTCTCCAGCCGGCCCGCAGCAGCACGATCAGGAAACCGGCCATGACCAGAACCGCGGAGATCACGCCGAGGAAACCCCAGGCCCGGGCGAGCATCCGGCCGGTGATCACCGACTGACCGCGCGGGCGCGGGGGCCGGTCCATCAGTCCGGGTTCAGCCGGTTCCCGGCTGAGCGCAAGGGCGGGCAGCGTGTCGGTACCCAGGTCGATCGCGAGGATCTGCATCACGGTCAACGGCAACGGGATCGCCCCGCCGGACAAGGCGAAGACCAGGAACGGGATGACCTCGGGCACGGCGTGGGCGAAGATGTAGAGGATGAACTTGCGGATGTTGTCGTAGACCCGGCGCCCGCCCTCGACCGCGGCGATGATGGTGGCGAAGTCGTCGTCGGTCAGGACCATCGTCGCCGCCTCGCGGGCGACGTCGGTGCCCGAGCGGCCCATCGCGATGCCGATGTCGGCCCGGCGCAGCGCGGGCGCGTCATTGACCCCGTCACCTGTCATCGCGACAACCTGGCCCTTGGCCCGCAGCGCGTCGGTGATGCGCAGCTTCGTCTCCGGGGAACTGCGGGCGAAGACCACCTCCCGGTCCTGGGCGAGCAGGCCGTCCAGATCGGCCTCGGACATGGTTTCCAGGTCGGGCCCGGTGACGATGCGCGCGCTCTGGCCGCCGATGCCGACCTGTCGGGCGATCGCGGCCGCCGTCACCCCGTTGTCGCCGGTCACCACGTGCACACGGATGCCGGCGTGGTGCGCCATCGCGATGGCGGCGGCCACCTGCGGCCGGGCCGGGTCGGCCATCGCCACCAGGCCCAGCAGGCACAGGTCCCGCTCCGCGGCCGCACGATCAGCCGGCACGGGCGAACCGTCGGGTAGGAGCCGGGAGGCGATGGCCAGGACCCGCAGGCCGTGTTCGGCGTAGCCGGTCATCACCCGGGTGACCTCGGCGCGGTCGGCGTCCGCGAAGGAACGCTGCCCGTCCTCTTCGCTGATCCGGGTGCAACGGGGCAGTACCTCCTCGGCGGCGCCCTTGGTGTGCACCACCACGCCCTTCGTATCCTGGTCCAGGCTCGTCATGAGCTTGAGTTTGGAGTCGAAGTGGAACAGTGCGCGGCGCCCGGACTCGCGGTGCGCCGCGCCCACCGCCACACCGCGGGCCGACGCCAAGTCCAGCAGCGCCAATTCGGTCGGGTCGCCGGTCGCGGCGGTGGCACCGTCGGCGCTGTGGGCACTGGTGCAGGCGGCCGCGGCCCGGACCAGCCCGTCGATCCCGGCCGTGGGGCCGTCGGCGGCGTCCGGGAGCGCCGAGCCGGCCGAGGTCCACAGCGAGGTCACGGTCATCCGGTTCTGCGTCAAGGTCCCGGTCTTGTCGGTGCAGATCACGGTGGTCGAGCCCAGCGTCTCCACCGCGCTCAGGCGCTTGACCACCGCTCCGCGGCGGGCCAGATCCCGCACGCCGACCGCGAGGGCCAAGGTGATCGTGGGCAGCAGTCCCTCGGGTACGTTGGCCACCAGCAGGCCGATCGCGAAGCTGATCGCCGCGGCCCAGCCGAGCCCGGCCAGCAGTCCCAGCGGCAGGAACGCGACACCGGCCCCGACCGCCACGAACGCGATCAGCCAGGCGATCTTCTTGATCTGGCGTTCGAGCGGACTGTCTTCGCGCTTGACCCGCGCGGTCAGGGCGGCGATCCGGCCCAGTTCGGTGCGCATCCCGGTGGCGGTCACCACCGCGCGGGCCTCGCCGCCGGTACACAGCGTGCCGCTGAACACCACGTCCCGGGCCTCCAGAAGCGGGCCGGTCGGGTCCGAGGTATCAGCCGAGCGATCGACCGGGGCCGACTCACCGGTCAGGGTGGAGATGTCCACCTGCAACGCGCCGTCGATCAACCGCGCGTCCGCACTGATGCTCTCGCCCTCCTCGACGATCAACACGTCGCCGGGCACCAGCAGCCGCGCAGGCACCTCCTGACGCCGTCCGTCGCGCCACACGTGGGCCTGCGCGGGCAGGAACGCCGCAAGCGCCTCCACCGCCTTCTCGGCCTGCACCTCCTGGAAGAACGCGAAGGCCGCGTTCAACGCGATCACCGCCGCGATCGCGACCGCCAACGCAGGGGTCCCGCTGGCCCAGGCCAGCACCGCCGCGACGGCCAGGACCAGGGCCAGGGGGTGGGTGATCTGCCGTAACAACTCAGCCGGCCACTGCCGCCCGCCACCGCCGGAAAGCTCGTTGGGCCCGTAGACGACCAGGCGCCGAGCCGCTTCGCGATCGGAGAGCCCGTCGCGCGAACTGCGCAGGTGTTGCATCAGCAGCGACAGCGGTTCCAGCGGGTCGGTGGCCGCGGCTCCGGACCCGTGCGACGGCCCGGGCTCAAGCCCGGGGACCGGCGGCTCAGGCTCGGCCTGATCGGGAGCGACGACTGCCTCCACGGTCTCCTGCGCCATCACAGCCTCCAACGAACCGCTGTGCCGAGCCGTGGATTCGGCACGTTCGCAGGCAGGGGCAAGGTGTGGTCTCTCACCCTGACGGCTGCTTCGGCCAACAACCGGGAGCCCCGGAGAAACAGAGACATGAATACGGTGACGGTCAGAATGATCACGATTACCCCGCGTCCGGCATCAGAGCGCCAGCGAAGTGGAAGACCGCCGTCGGGACCTGAGCGTGGTCTGGGCCGAAGCAGGGGCGGGGCCATGGTCGGCACCGCGTATCCAGCGGGTACCGTACGAAGTGGCTGGATGTCCAACATACCACCGGGCGCCCGGTCTCCACCGGGCCCGGAGCAGCGGTCACCCGGCGGGTACGACCGCGACAGGAATCGGCGGGCGCGAGAGCAGACCCCGCACGACATAGCCGGCGCCCATGGACTCCTAGGTGGCGTTGCGCGCCGACAACCACCAAGCGCGCGCCGAGAGCGGCACCCACCAGTATCTTGCGGATCGTCGGGCTGGTTTCGCTCAACCGGAGCCAGCCGCCACCGCGGGCGTATCCGTGATGGGCTCGCAACAGGACGCTGAGTCCTGCGAAATCGCAGAGGTCAAGATTCGCGAGGTTCGCGACGACCCGCCGGGGCCGGCCGGGCGCGAGATTGTCGAAGTACTCGGAGAGCAGCGGAGCGCCGGCGATGTCGAGATCTCCGGATGGAATGACGACGGTGCCGGCTTCATGGTCGTATCCGGTGATGTGCAGGCACTCGAGTGGTCTCATGGCTTGTGTGAGCCGGGATCGCCCGAGCGGCTCGCCTGGGACCGAGTGTGCGGTGCGGATGTTTTCCATAGTGACCTCGCTGGGCAGCGGACGTCTGCGCGGCCCCTGCCTGTCCCTCACGGTGACTTGGTGCGAAAGAAGAGCGATGGGCGCCGTGAGCACCACCTCTTCGCCAGATCGGTCACTTGACCGGTACGACGGCGACGGGGGTGGGCGAATGGGAGAGCAGGCCTTGGTCGACGTAACCGGCGCCCAGGGACAATGGGCTGGTGCGCCGGTGCGACCCGACGACCAGCAGGCGTGCGCCGCGCGCGGCGTCGATCAAGACGGGCACCGTGTTGCCGCGGACGACTGCGGTAGTGACGACGACGTCAGGATGCCTCTCACTGGCTGCCTTGAGCAGGCCGGTGATTTCGGCCCTGAGCTCACTCTCGTGTTCATTGCTGTCCAAGTCGTACTCGTATCCGCCGTAGGCGGGGATAGGGCACCACGCCTGGACGGCACGCAGGCGCACGCCGAGCGCCTCGGCCGTGGCGAACGCGAACTCGATCGGCGGGCCGGCCTGATAGGGCGCGACGCCGAGCACGATCTCCGGCCGCGGGTCCGCGGGCTGCTCACCTCGGACGACGACGACCGGGCAGTGGGCGTGGGCGGCGACCTTCAGGCTGACCGAGCCGAGGAGCAGGCCGGTGAAGCCACCGTGACCGCGGGTCCCGACGACCACCAGGACCGCGGTACGACTGAGCGCCACGAGGGCTTCGGGGGCAGGCAGGTCGGAACTCTCGGTGGTGACGGGCAGGTGCGGGTAGCGAGCCAGCAGGTCGCGGCCGACCAGGTCGAGCAGAGCATCGGCAGTCTGCCGGCCGGCCTGGAAGTAGTGCGCTGCGGCGGCGGGGTTCATGCTGGACGGAAAGCCTAGAGCGTGGACCAGGTGCAGCGGCAAGCCGCGGTCGAGGGCCTCACGCGCAGCCCAGTCGGCGGCACGCGCCGCGTTCTCGGACGGGTCGAGGCCCGCGATGATGCGTAACGACTGTGGCGAGGTCGTGATCTTGGTCATGTGTATTCTCCACTTCGATCACCAGGACGGCTGCGCCGCGGGCCGGGCGAGTTCTGCCTTCACCAGCACACTCCCCTACCTTCTGGCGTCAGATCAGGGGCGTTGGTCCCTGATCTGACGGGACCTGTCGAGCGGCCGGGTGCCGAACAGCTCTCGGGAAGGGGTGTAGGACGCGCGTTCCGAGGTCACGTGCTGATGCTGTGAGCTGCGTGTTCTTCTGATTCCGCGTAGCGGTCGCCTGCCTGCGCCTCGTCAGAGCGGTCAAGTCAGGTATCGCGGTCGGTGGGGGTTGTAGGAGTCTGTCATGCCGATGGGCGGGAAAGGTCGGGACCTTCGGCATGCTGCGCCCGGTGAGCAAGACGGCGAGGATCGAGCCAGACACCAGCGAATCCGCAGGCCGGCCAGCGATATTGGAGCACACCATCATGGCATCACAGCATGCATTGCCTACGCCCACCCGCTTCCACAGGACGACGCAGCAGGAAACGCCCTCCACGACCGCAACGGAGACGATGACCCGCGTCGACGCCCGCACTACGGCGATCGCGATCGTGCGGATCGGGACCGGGTTCATGTTCCTGTGGGCCTTTTTGGACAAGACGTTCGGACTCGGGTACTCCACCGCGTCGGCCAAGGCCTGGATCCACGGCGGTTCGCCGACCAAGGGATTCCTCGGCAGCGTGGCCGTCGGGCCG
>DASZBX010000030.1:0-61363 GCA_035943635.1 Actinocrinis sp.
GGGCCGCGCGGTCTTGTACAACCGCACCGCCCGCTCCCGCAACTCCGGCGGATACTTCCGCTGAGCACTCATCAGACCGACTCCGTTCATGAGATCAATCACGACACGGGCACGGCCACCTCGCAACTTGGGGGACGCTCATATCCACGAATGCCCCACCAGCACGCCGATACCGGACCGCCACCCCGCCAATCAACACAGGTCCCGAGCGCTCGACACTGACACTCGATATTTGACTCATGGGCGCCAACCATGCCACCACCGACCGCTCCCGCACCAGAGACCCGCATCCGAAGACGTCCCCACATGCTGTTCAGACGTAGACAAATCAACCATGCCAGGATGGGCCGCATGTCTCCTGATCCTGAGCGTTCTGCCGAACCCACAGACCAGCCTGTGGCCAACGACTACGACAGCTTCGCCGAAGCGTACGCGGCCGAGACCGAGTCCAACCTCCTCAACGGCTACTACGTACGGCCCGCGGTCCTCGACCTGGCCGGGGACGTGGCCGGGCGGCGGATCCTCGACATCGGGTGCGGCGCCGGCCCCCTGCTGGAGTCGCTGCGCCATCGCGGCGCCATCGTGACCGGCGTCGAGCCCAGCGCGAGGATGCTGGAACTGGCCCGCCAGCGGCTCGGTGAGGACGCGGCCCTGCATCAAGCCGGCCTGGGCGGCGACCCCCTGCCTTTCCCCGACGGCGCGTTCGACGACGCCGTCGCGTGCCTGGTCCTGCACTACCTGGAGGACTGGAAGGCGCCGCTCGCCGAACTGCGGCGCGTGCTGGTGCACGGCGGGCGATTGATCGTGGTCGTCGACCACCCCTTCATCAACAAGCTGATGCACCCCGAGGCCGACTACTTCGCGGTCTCCCAGAGGTCTCAGGAATGGACCTTCGGCGGCCACAGCGCCTCGATGGTCTTCTGGCACCGGCCGCTGCACGCGATGGCCTCCGCCTTCACCGAGGCAGGCTTCCGGATATCCGTCATCAGCGAACCACCCCCCACACCAGGCGCCCGCGAGCGCTTCCCCGAGGAACTTGCCGATATCTTCAAAGACCCTTCCAACACAGCCTTCTTGAGCATGCTCTTCTTCGTTCTTGAGGCCGCCTAGACTCGGACACGGCCCGCAAGCCACGAGGTCTATCTCACCCACTTTGCGTCCCCCGCAATCGGGACGCAAAGTGCGAGAGAATCCGCAATGAAGCGTGAGATCCTACATCTCACTCGATTATTCTCCGGAAAGCGACTGCCTCGGCGTTCCAGTAGCCCCCGTCGAATTTCGAAAGCTCGACGTTGGCACCCGTATGCGGAGCATCAATTACTAGATCATCGCCTATGTACATTCCGACGTGACCTGGAAGATCTCCCTCCGGGTCCGAGCCCATGGTGAAGATCAGGTCACCGGGTTGAAGCTGGGCTGATGTCTTGACGTCGTAGACCGCGGCGCCCGAGTCGACCTGCTGGTAGGTGGTTCTGGGCAGGCTGATCCCGGCGGCGAGGTATGCCTCCATCACTAGGCCGGAGCAGTCGTAGCCGGTCGGGCCGTCCCCACCGTAGATGTACGGCTTCCCCAGTTGATCGATTTCATATTCGACTACTGTGACGATCTGGGTAGGGGTGCCCGTGGGTAGGCTGAAGCCGACGGGAAGCGGTGTCGGGTCGGTGGTGGTTTGGCCGTCCCCGTCGGTGTTGGTGCAGTCGGCGGAGGCCCCGCTGAGGGTGTTGACGATTTCAGTGGCAACAGGCTGCCACTGGGCGTAGGCGTCGGGGAAGCCGGACTCCTGCACGTCCTGGGCGGCGACCGTCAGGGGCAGGTTCTGCCAGTTCGACACCTTCAGCAGCGCGTCGTAGAACTGGGTCGAGGCGTAGACCGGGTCCATGATCCGGGTAGCCGTGCCCCATCCCTGCGAAGGGCGCTGTTGGAACAGGCCGAGGGAGTCGCGGTCGCCGTAGTCCAGGTTGGTCAGCTTCGACTCCTGAATGGCAGTTGCGATGGCGATGGTCTCGCCGTACTGCGGGACGCCGAGCCCTACCCCGACCTGGTAGATGATCGAGGCGTTGTTCATCATGTCCTGGGTCAGCTTCTCGCCGTCGCCGAGGTCCGCGCCGACTTCGGCCGAGCCGGTGGTGCAGGAGGTGACGGAGGCGACTGCGGCGAACGCGGAGCCGGCGTCGGCACTGGTGCCCGAGACCACGAGGGCGACGCCGAGGATGATCCCGAAGGGGCTGAGTGCGAACGCTACGCCGCCGATCTTGGCCGATGACTTCATGTGCCGAGCCCTGCCGTCCGGGTCGGCCAATTCTCCGACGGGCGGGCGACGGGGCGGGCCTGAGTTATTTGCATGTGCGGCTGCCTATCTCTGATCTCATTCGCAAGTGAGAAAAGCGAATGGTCGCAGCCTACAGGCCAGGCATGCACGAGTGTCAACTATCGAGAATTTCTATTGCGCGGGGTTTTCTCGATCGAGTATCAGCGAAGAGGGATGTATGTCGCGGCTGCGGCAAAGGCGCCGACGAGTGCTCCGGCGATGACCTGGTTGCGGGTGTGGTCGCGCAGTGCGACGCGGGACCAGCCGACGAGCGCGACCAGGGGAGACAGGATCAGAGCCCACCAGCCGCAGGCCAGGGCGATCAGCAGGACCGAGCCCGAGGAGACCGCGCTGTGGACGGATACCTTCCAGGCCGGAGTGACTGCCATGAGGGCGGCGAGGGTGGTCAGCATTGAGACGATGAGGGCCGTGATCGGTCGGGGTGCGCCGAGCAGCACGAGGAGGGTGATGCCGACGGCGACCGACACGATGATGAAGGTCATCACGATCAGCCGGTGCTGTTTGGCTCCGACGTGCCGGTCAGCCCACCGCTCGTTGCGGATGCCGCGTTTGATGAACCAGATCGGCAGGACGGCGGCGAATAGGGCGCCGAGCATGCCCCAGCCCAGGCCCGGTAAGCCGTCGACGGCCAGGCCGATGACGATGACGTCGAGCAGGATCCAGTTCTTCGGCTCCAACAAGTCGGTGATCTTGCGAGCGGCGCCGCTGCGGGCGGTGGGCTGGCCGTGCGGGAGCGTGGTGGTGCTCATGCTGTTCCCATCAGGTCGTTGCGAGCTGCCAGAATGGGGATCAAGGCGGTCTGCATCCGGATGCGTTCTTCGAGTGCGCGGCTGACCGCGAGCATCCACTCGACTTCGGAGCGCAGGTCGGCCCCGCCGCGTCGCGCTTGGATGATCGAGCGCGCGGGCGTGCCTATGGGCACCCTCATCAGTGCGTAGTGGATGGTCACGGCCTCAATCAGCGCGTCGCGCTCGATGCCGCTCAGGCCGATGGCGTCGGCGAAGTCCTCGGCGTGGGGGCCGGGGTCAAGGTCGCAGTACTCGTAGAGGATGGCCAGGGCGTCGCGGATCTCCACGGTCCGGTGGATCAGGCGGAAGCGCAGCATCCGAAGGTCGTGGGGGCGGAGGCTGGCGTCGCGGTCTTGCTGCTCGTCTAGAACGGTGTCCGGGCGGACAGGAATGACCCGCTCCCACAGGGCGCGTAGGGCGATCAGGTCGCGCCGGTCCTGGTGGAGCGCGGCGACTTTCAGCAGCGCGGGCACGCAGGTGCCGGCCAGGATCAGCACGATCGCGGTGTCCTTGATCACATCGGAGAATCCGAGACCGGCTTGGCTGGCGCGCTGCGAAGCCGCTCCGCTCAGGGAGGCGGCCAGGATGACCACACGCCACGCGGAGTAGATCACGCCGAGGGCGGTTCCCGTGGTCAGGAGGGCGAAGCTGGAGCGCATCACCCGGCCGGCGCCGACGGAGCGTCGGTAGGCGGTGGCGAACATGGCGGAGGCCAGGAGCATCGCCAGGCCGAGGTAGCCGAGCCAGACCATCTCGTAGGCGATGGTCACCGGGTGGCCGGGGGCGGTCTCGATGAAGTCGGTGGTCTCGATCCGCGGTACGAACGCGAACAGGGCGCCCAGGGCGGCCATCGCGGCCCCGGTCATCACATGCCGCCAGGCCAGCACCGGGCCCATGAGCTTGGTAGGCCGCGTGGAGCTGATCACCCACTCCAGGACGCTGGCCGCGGCCAGCATGCCCGCCAACTGTTTGATGAGAGTGGAGATGTTCGTGACGTGCAACGTCGCGTCCACATGTGCGCCGACTTGCGGCAATTCGGCGGTCAGGGAAAGCGCCAGGGCTGCGAAGGCGGTCCACATGGGGCGCGTGGCCGGGTTTAGCACCGCGGCTCGGGCACGCCAAAGCGTGACGGCCCACAGGATGGCCAAGATGCCGAGCTTAGCCATGTTCACCGCTCCGGGCATTCGGCACCAGCGCCGCGTGTAGGCGGCTGAGCAGCGGATCCTCAGCCCTGGGAGCGTGGGCTAGGGCATATTCGAGCATGAGGCTGGCCATGGTCTCGGCCTCGCGTTCCTGCGCGTCGCCGTAATTGTCGTGACGGGCGAACATGGTCGCGTACGCCTCCGGGCCGAGCATGTCGAACAGTCCGGCAGCTTCGGCGGCCTTCGGGCGGCCCGCGTCGTGGGCGACATGGCCGCATACCAGGTGGGCTATCTCGTGCAGCACGATCTGCGTGCGGTGCAGGCCGGTCGCCCAGGGCTGGTGGTAGATGACGTCCTGGTCCCCGTAGGGCAGGCACGAGCCGGTGAGGCTGGACGGGACGAGTCCCGGCTCCCACGCCTGTATCGACAGCGGCCGGCCGCGCTGCGCGGAGATGCGGCGGCAGAGAAGTTCAAGGTCAAAGGGCTCAGGCATGGGCAGGCGCCGCAATCGGGCCAGGCAGGCAGCGTGAATCCGTTGTTGAGTACTGGTCATCCGAAACCCCATGGTGGTGCGGATCGCGGTCAGGGCACCTCTCGACAAGGTGTCCTGACGCACGAGGGCGGCCCCATGCTCGGACCGCCGGAAAATCACGTTACGTGGCTGGTCGGATAAAACTCAAATATGGGCGGCCTTTGTTCTCAACCTGTGACAATAAGCAATATTATGAGAAAGCAGCAGGCCAGCACGACGGCTACCGTCGCGCTGGCCTGTGAGTGTGGGGAGTCTAGGACTCGGGCTCCTCGGGAATGCCTTCGAGCTTATACGCGGCGTCGATCATCGCCTTGACCGCGGCTAGAGAGTTCGCCGAGAGCCGGGATGAGCGCAAGGCGACGTCCCGCACGTCCTTGTCGCGCATCGCGGCGAGCAGGTCCAGCTGCTCGTCGGTGCGCCGGGCGACGTCGTCGTCATAGAAGTACTCGGGCTTGACGCCGAAGAAGTTCGCGATCGCGACCAGGCGCTGAAAACCCGGCTCGGCGCGGGCGCCCTTGCGCAGCTGCCAGATCCCTGTGGTGGAGGTCGCCTTCCAGGCCGCCTTCTTGTTGACTCCCTCGGCGATTTCCTCGTTCGTGTACGGACCCCTGTTGCGCGGGTGGACCGTCGCGATCAAGTGCTCCAGGCGCGTTGCGAGGACGCCGAGCTGCGGCGTGCCGGGGTCGGGCGCCGGGGATTCGTCTGATTTTTTCGGGCTCATGGCTGTACCAGCCTCGCACATCCTCGATCGAGGAGCCAACTCCAGATGAATTTTCTCATCTGGGGTTGACAGCGATGAATCTCGATGGCGTAGATTTCGGTTGATCGATTTTCTCGTTTGAGAAAATCTCGTCTGCGCGCCGCCGGCTCTCGGCGAAGTCGCGCCCAACCTCCCCCCTCGAACGGAAGGCGGCTGACGTGTCGCTGCTTGTGCACACCCTCACCGTGTTGGCCGACCCGGTGAACAACCCGGCCCCGGTCGATCCCACCGGCGGATCGAATGGCGTCAACCTCTTGCTGAGCTACACCAAATGGGGCGTCCTGATCGCGTGTGCGATCGTGGCCCTGGCCAGCGGCGGCTTCATGGCCGTCGGGGCGCTGTCGCACCGTCCCGACAACGTCGACAAAGGCAAGCGCGCCTTGATCTGGTCGATCATCGGCGTGGTCGCCAGCGCGTGCGCGATCCCGCTGGTCAACACCGTTTTCGGGGCAGCGAGCTAGCGATGTCCCTGAGCGAATCCAACGAGTTCACGGCCCGGCCGAAGGGCCCCAAGCGCGCGGTGATCGCCGTGGTCGTGGTGGGCGTCGTGGCAACCGCCGTGGGCTACGTACTGGGCTCGGGAGGCAGTGCAGCGGGCCAGGCGTCCGGGTCCACCACCCCGGTCGCCTCGGCCCCGCACCAGTCAGGCTCGGCACGCCCAGTCGCGCCGACCCCGGTCACCAGCCTCGGCCCCATCCGCCTGGTCCAGGGATCACTGCTGGTCAACAGCTTGTACGTGGGCTTCCCGCATTCGACCATCGGGGCAATCTCGGCGGCGGACGAGTACATCACGGCCCTGGGATCCACCCTCGACCCCGACCGTGCGGCCACAGTCGCGCGGCTGGCGGCGGACCCGTCCTACGCCGGCGCGCAGACCGACGCGGCCACCGGAACCCAGAACACCCGCACGGCGCTCGGCCTGCCCGCGACCGGCGCGGTCCCGCAGGGCTACTCCGTCGAGGTCGACGCGGTCGCCTACCAGCTCAAGTCCGAATCGGCCGATGACGCCGAGGTCCTGCTGCTGGCGTACTTCACTGAGGCCACGCCGTCCCAGGGCACAGTCGCGCACACGGCAGTCTTCCCGATGGTCATGCATTGGGCTGCGGGCGACTGGAAGTTCCTGCCGATGGACACGGCCGACTACTCCTCCCTTGCCGTCCAGCCGGGCTCCGCCCAGGCCGCGAGCGACGGATGGACCACCTTCACCCAGTGACCGGCAAGCCCGGCCACGTCTAGAACCACAATCTCAAGGGATTTTTTCTCATGTCCTGTGGACTCACTGACTTAACAGGCTGCATCGGCGACGTGGTCGGCTCGGCGGTCTCCTCCGTCTGGGACAACATCTGCAAGTCCTTCGGTGACGCCGCCACCTCGATGCTCCAAGCCTTCGGCAACGCCTTCGCCAGCCCGAACACCGACGCGGTGAACCTGAGCTCTGACGGAGTGCACAGCGTCTATGCGATCTCCCTGGCCATCGCCGGCGTGGTCGCCGCGCTGCTGCTGCTGTTCCAGGTGCTGCGCACCGTGTGGACCCACGAAGGCAACGCCCTGGCACAGGGACTGGTCGGCGTGGGCAAGGCAGCCCTGGCCTTCCTCCTGACCATCGGCGTGACTACCGCGGGGGTCCAAGCCGCCGACTACATCTCCGAATACATCGTCAAGCAGGGCTTCGGGACCGATGCCGGACTCGGGCAGAAGCTCGGAGCCCTGTTCGCCGGCGACTTGACCTCCGCTCCGACCCTGCTGATGCTCATGGCCCTGCTCGGCATCATCATCACGGTCATCCTGTGGTTCGAGCTGCTGATGCGCGCCGCGGCGATCACCATCTTGGTAGCGACCAGCCCGATCGCTGCCGCGGGCCAGATCAACGACTCGACCAAGTCGTGGTGGAGCAAGCTGGTGTCGGCCACGACCCAGCTGATCATCCTCAAGCCGATCATCGCCTTGGTCTTCATGCTCGGCTTCCAGATCTCCACCCAGTCCACGGGCATCCAGGAGACGCTCGCGGGCCTGCTGATCCTGCTCCTGGCGGTGTTCGCATGGCCAAGCGTGGCCAGGTTCTTCGCCTTCGCCTCGGTCGCGGTCGGCGGAGGCGCCGGACTCGGCGGATTGCTCGGCTTCGCCTCCGGGCGGGCTTCGGCGATGGCGAACGCCTCCGGGGGCGGTGGCGGTGGGGGTGGTTCGACCACGGACTTCTCGCAGTCGGCCGAGGCGCGCACCACGGCGGCGAAGTCCGCTCTCGGCATGGGGACGGGCGCTGGTGGCTCCGGCACAGCCGGTGCAGGCGCCGATGCCGCGAAGCAGGGTGCGATGAAGGCCGCGATGGGCAAGGCGAGCACCGCCCTGGCCGCAGCCGGACCGGTCGGGATTGCTCTGGCCGGTGCGAAGGCTGCCCAGGGTGCGATCAACGCGGTGTCCGGGCGGATGGAGCAGATGGCCGGGCACGCCGGTATGTCCCCCGCGAACCCCTACCACCAGGCCGCCGGTTCCATCCCTCAGCAGAGCCAACGCACAGGACAGCAACCGGGAGGTGGCGAACAGCGCACCAACCGGACTATCGCCGAACAGCAGAATTCTTCGCGCCCGACGAATCCGCCGGACGGTCCGCCCAACGATTCCCGGGGCTCGGCGGGAACGACGCAGGCGGAGCGGGACCGACCGGAGCCCACGCCACCCGGGACGAGCTACGAGTCCGAGGAGACGTCAGAGCGAGCCGAGTCCGCCACCGGTCCTGGCGACGAGATGGCCCCCGTGCAGCAGGAGACCAGCAGCCCGGCGGACTACGCCGACGAGCAGACGCCGCCCGAGCCGCCCGCATCCCAGGGTGCAACACCGAGCGCCGCCCCCGCCGCTGCGCAACCGTTCACCGCTCAGGTGCCGGCGCAGCAAGTACCGCAGCGCGCGCAGCAGGCCGAAGCCGCTGTGCCCCAACAGGGCCCACCGCCCGCGGTTGAGGCTGAGCAGCCCGCGTCCCAGGGCAAGGCGCCGAGCGCCACCTCCGGCGCTGCTCAAGCGCCGCCGCAGCAAGCCGCGCAGCGCCCAGAGCCGGCCGAAACCGCTGTGCCGCAGCAGGACCCGCCGCCGACCGCGCAGCCACGCACCGTTCAAGCGCAGCCGCAACAAGCCGGGCAGCGCACGCAGCAGGCCGAAGGCGCCGCGCCGCAACAGGGCCCGCCGCCGACCGCGCAGCCACGCACCACCGATGCGAACCCGCAAGGCAAGGAGAAAGACTGATGAGCCAGGCCACCCACACCGGCGGGCTAGCAGGACAAGCCAGCACCAGCGCTCGCGCCTACCAGGGCTGGCAGGTCGAAAAGATCAACTTCATGTTCGGCCTGTCCACCCAGAGGGCTCTGATGCTCGGCGCGGCCGTGCTGATCGCTACTCTGCCGGTCGCCATGTCGCACATGTCCGGGATCGTGGTCGCCTGGCCGATCTCCCTCGTGCTCGCACTGCTGGTGTTCATCCGCATCGCCGGACGCACGACGGACGAATGGGCGATGGCCGTGGTCTCCTACGCCGCACTACGCTCCCGCGACCAGCACAAATTCCTCGGCGCCGCTTTCACCCCGCTGAGCAAGGCGAAGAAGGCCGACTCGATCCCGGACCTTCCCGGGTTTCTCGCCCCGGTGCGAATCCTGGTGGCCGACATGGGCAACGGCCATGAGCTCGCGGTCGCGCACAACCGGCACGACCAGTCCTACACCGCAGTGGCGAAGGTCCGTTTCCCGGGCATCGGCCTGGTGGACTCCGGACGCCGCGACCAGCGGGTGGCCGGCTGGGGCTCGCTGATCTCCGGACTGTGCACCGAGGGCAACCCCATCACCCGGGTCCAGGCGCTTCAGCGGCTCGTGCCGGAAAGCGGCGCCGAGCTGCGCCGCTGGCACGAGGACCACATCAGCGACGACGCGCCGATCCTCGCCCTGGACGTCTCCCAGCAGCTGCTGGGCGCGGCCACTGTCTCGACCTCGAACCGAGAGGCATACCTCGCGTTCACTCTCGACGCCCGCCGCGCCGCGCACGCGATCAAGACGGCGGGCGGGGGACCTGCCGCGGCGGCGAGCGTGCTGGCGCGGCACATGCGGGCGGTGGCCGGCTCGGTCACCAGCGCCGACCTGATGATCGACGAGTGGCTGACCCCGCGCGACCTGGCCGAGGTCATCCGCACCGCCTACGACCCGGACTCGGTGCGCCACCTCTCGGAACGGCGGGCCGCCGCCGAGTCCCGGGCCGCCACCGGCACGGCCGTCGACGGCCTGGCCTCCGGCGTCGATCCGGCCCTGGCGGGGCCGGCCGCCGCACAGGCGAACGTCGGCAACTACACCCACGACGGGGCGACCTCGGTGACGTACTGGGTCTACAACTGGCCCAAGCACCAGGTCCCGGCGACCTGCCTAGCCCCGCTCCTCGGGGAGGGCGCGCACCGGCGCAGCTTCTCGATGCATATCGAACCGCTCTCCCCGCGTATCGCGGAGCGCGACGTGATGCGCGAGCGCACCGCGCGCAGCGTCGCGGTCAGGATGCGGGAACGGACCGGGCAGATCGTGCCGGAACACGAGAAGGATGCGCTGATGCGCGCGAACACCCAGGACGCCGAACGCGCCGCCGGCCACGGCCTGGCGCGGTTCACCGGGTACGTCACGGTCACGGTCACCGATCCCGAGCAGCTGCCCGACGCCTGCGCCGCGCTGGAGGCCGACGCCGCCGCCGCGCGCATCGAGCTGCGGCGTATGTGGTTCGCCCAGGACATCGGCTTCGCCCTCAGCTGCCTGCCGCTCGGTTTCGGCCTGCCCCGGAAGCGCTGGTAACCATCATGGGACGACGCAACAACCTGCCCGAATTCGACCTCGGCGCCGCCCTCGGATCCACGGCGACAACCCGCCCGGCCAAGGCGCCGAAGACCAAACCGGCCAAGCAGCACGCGGCCGTCGAGCCGCTGCCGCCCCGCCTCGGCCGTGCTAAGCCCTTCCACGGCCGCTCGCCCCGCTTCCCCGCGGTCCCGACCTTCCGCGGCTCGACCGCGCAGGTCCAGGGGTTGTACCCGTGGTTGTACGGCGGCGGGATGCCTGCGGCCGGCGTGTACATCGGGTACGACTGCCTGACCGGCGGATCGTTCACCTGCCACCCGCTGGTGTGGCTGTCCAAGGGCGTGATCACGAACCCGAACATCGCGCTGACCGGGATGCCGGGCGTCGGCAAGAGCGGCACCGCCAAGGCGATCTCTCTGCGGCTCATGCCCTATGGAGTCAAGACCTTCGTCCTCGGCGACATCAAGAACGAGTATGCGGCCCTGGCGAGAGCGCTGGGCGTGGAGCCGGTCGAGCTGGGCCCCGGCCTGGGTAACCGCCTGAATCCGATGGACGCCGGGCCGCTGGGCAGGAACCTGCCCGCGGACCCGGAGCTGCTGCGCGAACGCCTGGACGAGGTACACCGCCGCCGCGTCACGCTGCTCTCGACGCTGCTGGTCATGCGGTTGGAGCGGGCTCTGACCCCGACCGAGGAAGCGGCTATCTCGTTGGCGATCCGCCACGCTTCCGGCCAGGCCGCCGGGGCGAGCGTGCTCAAAGACCCGACCATCCCCGAGGTGTGGGCGCTGCTGCGCGACCCGGACCCCTCGATGGCCGTGGACCTGCGGGTGCGCGACGACTCGGTGGCCGAGCTGCGAGAACTGATCCGCCCGGTCACCGACGCCCTGGGCAACATGATCCACGGCAGCCTCTCAGGACTCTTCGACGGGCCCACGACCGTGCGGCTCGACTTCGACGCCCCGATCCAGACCGTGGACCTGTCCTACATCGACGGTCGCGGTGACGAAACCGTGGCCATGGTCCTGGCGTGCGTCTCCTCCTGGGGCCAGGCCGCGATCGACGAGCCGAATGGCCCGGTACGCCTGGTGGTGCGCGACGAGCTGTGGCGCGCCATGCGGGTGCCCGCGATGATCCGCAAACTCGACTCCGACCTGCGCCTCTCCAGGGCCCAGGGCACGATCCAGCTGCTGGCCACCCACCGGCTCGCCGACTTCGAGCAGGTCGGCGCGGCCGGTTCGGAGGAGGTCGCGATCGCTCGCAACCTTATTGCTTCGTGCGACGTGCGAATCTGCCTGCGCCAGGACACCGCGCCGCTACGCATGACCCGCGACGAGATCGGACTGACCGACGTCGAATGCGCCCACATCTCCTCCTGGTCCGGCGCGCAGATCGGCCGCGCGGTCTGGAAGGTCGGGCGCAGCTCCTCGCACATTATTCAGACCGTGCTCTCACCGCTGGAGCGTCAGCTCTTTTACACAAACGAAAAAATGGCGGTGTAAGTCAATGTCCTACACCGCTCCCGCCCCGCTGCCGCGCCGTCCGCTCCTGGAGGATCCGGCCGAATACGCCATCGCCGCGCTCATCATCGTCGGTATCGGCGGCGGCCTGACCCTCTACCTTACCGGACAGGTGGCCGGCCTGCTGTTCGGCTGGGCCTGGCCGCACGTCACGATCGGCCAGACGCTCCAGATCGCCAAGGCCCTACCAAAACACTGGGGCGACCCGAAACAAGCGTGGCCCGCCGCAGCCCGCGCCGACCTGCCCGGCCGCGCCGGGTTCATCACCGCCGCCGCCCTCGTGCTGGCCTTCCTCGGCACCGTGATCGTGCTGCTGTGGCGGCAGATCGCCCGGCGCGGTACCCGCCGGGTGCGCGGGTTCGCCTCCGGAAGCGAAGTCCAGCAGGCGCTGTCCACCAGCGCCGTGACAAAGATGGGCGCCACGATCCGCCCGTCGCTGGAAGGCGAGCGGATCGACGTGGACGACGTCGGCACGGTCCTGGGCCGCCGTATCCCGGGCGGAGCGAAGATCGCGCTGTCGGCCGAGGAATCGGTGCTCGTCCTGGCCGCCGCCCGGCAGGGAAAGACCTCCCAGGTCATGATCCCGATGCTGCACCGCTGGAAGGGACCGGCCATCGCCACCTCCGTCCGCCGCGACATCGTCGAAGCAACCGCCTCCCTGCGCGCCCTGCTCGGCCCCGTCCTGGTGCTCGCCCCGACCGGGATGCCCAAGTGGCCCAAGGGAGTCTCGTGGTCCCCGGCCGCCGGGTGCCACGTCTACGACACGTCCAAAGCCCGCGCCGAGACGATCGTGCGCGTCGGCAAGGGCGGATCGAGCGCGCAGCAGGACTCCTCCAACGCCGGATTCTTCGGCTCCTCCGCCACCAACCTGGTCGCCGCGTGGCTGCACGCCGCCGCGCTGACCGGCGGGTCCATGAACGACGTGGTGCGCTGGTCGCTCAACCAGCGCGACGACTCCCCTGTGCGGTTGCTGCGCGACCACCCCGGCGCCGAGCCCGGGGTGGCCGACATGCTCGCCGACATGTACGCCTCACCGCAGGTCACCAAGTCGAACCTGTGGGCCACCGCGACCATCGGTCTGAGCCCTCTGATGTCGCCGACCGCGCGCGAGGTGTTCTGCGGACCGATCGAGCAGAGCATGGACATCGAGGCGTTCCTGCGCGCCAACGGCACCCTGTACGTACTGGTCTCCGCCAAACAGGCCGGCGGGCTGGCGCCGATCATCTCGGCGTTCATCGAGGAGGTCACCGAGACCGCCAAGCGCCTGGGCGACCTTTCCCCGGGCGGGCGGCTCGACCCTCCGTTGGCCGTGCTGCTGGACGAGGCAGCGAACGTTTCCCCGCTGCCAGACCTTCCCAACCTGCTCAGCTACAGCGGCGGATCAGGGATCTTTGTTGTCGTGGTGCTCCAGAACATGGCGCAGGCCTCGGACAAGTGGGGGCTGGTCGGTGCGGAGATGATCTGGGGCGCGACCACCGCCAAGGTCATCCTCGGCGGTCTGAGCGGCAGCGAGGTCGACGACCTGTGCCGCCTGGCCGGCGAATACCAGCAAGCCGTCGGCTCCCTCCAACGCGGCTCGAACGGCACCACCATTCAGACCTCGTACGAGAACCGGCCCGTGCTCACGGCGGCGGACGTGCGCGGCCTGTCCACCCTTCGCCGCGAAGCCCTGGTCTTCCACGGCTCGACCGCACCCGTGCGCATCCGCATGACCCGGCACTACGAGGGTCCAGACCGCAAGCTCTTCGAGGCCGCGGTACGCCAAGCACGCGCCGCTCTGGCCAAGGACAGCGCACCGATCAAGGACGAGCAGTGAAAACCGAACGCACCCGCGACGAGCGCATACCCCGCTCCGCCCGGCCCGCCTCGATACCCCTGCCCCGGGCCGTGCGGTTGGGGCGCCGCCCGCGCCCGCCGCGCGGCGGCGGCATTCCCGAATGGCATTCGCTGAGCGTCCCGGACCGCGATGTGGCCTGGGCGCGGCTGATCGACTGGGTCGTGTGGCTGCACGACCGCTACGAGCTTTCGATTGAGGAGCGGATCCCGCCGTGCTGGCCGCAGCACCCCGGCCTCGTGGAGGAACTGTGGGCCCTGATGATCTGGCGCACCGAGATCTACGACCGGCCCAACCGGGGCGCCGGAGACACCGCGCACTCCTGGCACCGGGAACTGCGCGCCTTCGTCGAGGTCACCGTCCCGTTCTACGCCCGCACCTGCCGGGCCGGACACCGCGGCGCCGAACGGATGGCCGCGACCGACCGCACCCTCTACCAGCAGTGGCGCACCGCCACCCCGACCAAGAACATCCCCCTCGCCACCCTCATGAGCGGAAGGCCGCGCACCACCATGCAGGACGAAAAGTGGATCACGGCGCAGGCCATGCAGATCGCCATCGATGCAGGCGAAGCCCGGGAACTGCCCACCGTCAAAGGCTGCCTGCGCTACGAGGACGCCTGGTGGCAGCGCGCCCGCGACCGCTGGATCAAGATCGACGACGCGGCCGCCATCGCCTCGATCGAGGAGTTCATCGCCAACACCCGCGAGGTGGACCGGGTGATAGAAGAGCGCGCCCGGATGCGTCGCGTGCTGAGCGGTAAGAAGGAGAACTGATCATGTCGGATATCACCACCAGCACCGAACGCGCGCTGCTCGGCGCCCTGCTTACCGACCCGGCCCAGCTCGACGACCTGCGGTACGTGCGCACCGAGGACTTCGAGTCCCAGCGCTACCGGGAGATCTACACCGCGATCCAGGACGTGCACGCCGCTGCGCCGTCCCTGACCGGAGCCGCGTTCACCGACAGCGTCGCCACCCGACTGCCGACCATCGACTTCGTGTGGGAGATCGACGAGCTGCACGCGCTCGCCCTCAACTGCCCCGACGCCGACCATGCCCCGACCTACGCCCGCATGATCCAGGAGGCGGCCTTCCGCCGCGACCTCGCCGAGCACGCCGAACGCATCGGCGCCATCGCCCAGGCCGGCACCGAACCGGAGCTGATCAGCGAGCACCTGGCGCTGCTGTCCGAAGCGCTGGGCACCCACGCCACGCGGTTCGGGCCGATGGCGGAACTCGCGCACATCAACGACATCGCCGTAGGCCGCGCCGTGGTCGAAATCGACCAGACCGAACCGGAACGCCTCGCACGCCAGGACCAAGTGCTCGCCGACCTGATGCGCCACCCCGAGGACATCCGCGAGGTCTCCACCTGGCTCGGCTCCGACCGCTTCGCCGCCGGCCCGCGCCGAGAGGTCTACGAGACGATCGTCCACATCGACGGCCTGGACGAGCCGGTTGATGAGATCACCGTGGCATGGAACCTCGCCCGCCGTGCCGCGGCCTACGACGCGCTCGGCACCGACCAGCTCGGACTACAGCCCTACGCTGGCGTGCCCGCGTACATCACCACGCTGCGGGACATGGAAGTCCCCGAGGACGCGGCCTTCAGCGTCGGGCGCCAGCTGCTCGCCGACGACCTGAGCGCCAAGCTCTCCGCCACCGCCGAACGCATGGCGAACAGCGCCTCGCGCGAGGACATCTCACCCGCCTACGCCATCGGCTCCACCGCTAGCGCCGTGCGCCAAATCCAGCACGCCCACGAGTACCGCCAAGACGTCGAACGCGACTACCAGCCACAACGCGACACCGGACGAGACGTTCATTACGACGGCCCCACCCAGAGCCTGTGACGCAGGAAGGACGAATCGCGATGATGCCGAAAATCCTGCGCGGCCGACCCGCCACCGAGCCCGCCATCCCGGCCGAACTCCTGGTCCCGGCGATCGGACCCGACACACTCATCCTCACCGACCGTGAGATGTCCCGCCAGCACGACACCGGGGAGGCGACATTCTTCTCCGAAGCGTTCGAGGACATCGCCCACCTGGCCGGCGCCTGGTGGCAGTACCACCAGGACTCACGCCGCTGGGCCCGGGTCACCGATACCGGCCTGGCCGCTTATCTCGACCAGCGTCGGCCCGACTTCGTCGAATCCGACCAGAACCACGCCCGCAACCGCGAGCTGCGCCGCGCCGCCAAGGCGAACCCGGCCACCGGAGAGCGCGACGACTCCTGATGGAAGCGGACGGTCCGATGGAATTCACTGCCATCAACGGTATCTAGAAACCATTGATGGCAGTTGACGTTCCATGGAATTTCATGGAACAATATATATTCACCTGTTGTGCCCTGTGGATGTATTTTCCTACAACGATGCGGATTGAGCAGCAAAAACGCCGGGGAACGCAAGACGCCAGGCACGCAACTGGTGATCCGGCCGCACATGGAGTAATCAGCATGACCAGCGAAAAGGTAGATCAGAAGCCCGGCATGCTCGCACGCCGGCGAGCCGAATCCTCCTGGCGCGGCGCGGTGCGCGCGCTCAACGCCAGGGACACCGAGACCGCGCGAAGCGGCTTCCTCGCCACCGTCGAACATGACCCGACCTGCGCGGACGGCTGGCTCGGCCTGCACCACCTCGGCGTCGACCGCCCGAAGGCGCTGTGGGCGATGGAACGGCACTCCATGCAGCTCGGCGCGCTGCGCATCCGCACCAAAACGCCTCTATCCTCCGCCTATCGACTGGACCGCCACGCCCCTAGCCAGCGACTGGACAACAGAATGGATGTGTGGCGCGCCGTCACCGCCCACCAGATTGAGACCGGGAACCACGCCGACGCGGCGTTGCGGCTGCGCATGGCCACCCAGACCGACGACCATATCCGCCTGCTGCGGGCAAACCTCGCCATGGCCACCGGCGACTGGACCGGAATACTTACCTGGGGCAAGGGCATCTCTGACAAGCAACTCGCCAACTGCGCCACGCTGCACATCGGACACAGCCTCGTCGAGCTCGGCGCTTACCGCGAGGCTACCCGCACCCTGCTGGGCCTGATCGACCGAACAAATGACGACGCGCTGCGAGCCGCTGCGGCCGGCTGGTGCGCCAGAGCCTACGAACGCCTGAACGAAACCGAGAACGCCGAGAAGTTCTACCAGTACGCCTTCCGCCTTGACCCCACCGGCGACCCCGACATCGCCGCTCGCGCCACCGCCAAAGCCTGCGCCACCACCACGGCACACACCCCCGTCGGCCCGCCGCCGCAGGCAGAAGACCGGCAAGCCGTCCTGGCCGAAGCGATGAGCCAAGTCGAGAACTTGACCGGCATCGAACCGGTCAAGACCCAGTTCCGGATCCTGGCCGCGCAACTGCGCGTCGGCGCCGCCCGCGCCGCGCAAGGACTGCCCACGAGCGCGCAGGCCCGCCACTATGTCTTCACCGGCCCCCCGGGCACTGGAAAGACCACGCTCGCGCGCATCCTGGTCCGCATCCTCTACGGCTACGGCTACATCAACCGGCCTGAGGTGCGCGAAGCGCACCGCGTCGACCTGGTCGGCCAATACCTCGGCGCCACTGCCATCAAGACCAACGCCGTCATCGACTCGGCGCTCGACGGCGGTCTGTTCATCGACGAGGCGTACGCTCTGTTCAACCGCGGGTACTCCGGTGGCCGTGACGCGCTCGGCGAGGAAGCGATCCAAACGCTGCTCAAGCGCGCTGAGGACGACCGCGACAGACTCGTCATCATCCTGGCCGGCTATACGGACGAGATGGACCAACTGTTGAGCGTCAACCCCGGTCTGTCCTCACGGTTCACCACCCGCGTCCATTTTCCCAGCTACGACAGCGCAGAACTGATATCGATCGCTCACGACATGGCCGCGGCAGGACACAACTCGTTTGACGAATCCGCCGAACTGGAGCTCAAATCCATCATGTCGAGCGTCTGCGAAAGTTGTCGAATCGACGAGCTAGGAAACGCCAGGTTCGCCCGCAATCTCTATGAAAAGTCAATCGCGGCCCGAGATCTGCGCCTGGCCGACTCGAACGCAGAACTTACGGTACCTGCCATCACCACCATCACAGCGGCAGATGTGAGTGCCGCTGTCCGAAATTTGGTGGGCTAACGACTCGGTCTGAGGCACATAGTCCGTCAATCAGACTTCGGGAGCCCAACGAGCATTGGCAGTAAAGCTAGTTGATGCCGGGACGCAATCTCTTGCCATTATAGGTGCCGCTTTTACTTGACATTCTTCTCGCAATTGCTGGCAGTGGGACTAGGTGGCCAAGCTTCTAGCCTGGTAACGAGACAGGGCATACTCAAACAAAGCTTTGCAAGCGTTCGCCAGTCTTTCGAGCTCATTGTCATTTAGCACGAGTGCGAACAGATAGCCGTCGCTAAGCGGGGTTGCTCCCCAAGGCTGCGCAGCGCTCATGTTCGGCCAGAACCGTCCGTGGGCGAAGCCGGAAGCGACGCGCCATGACGCTCGTGTCTGATCGGCGTTGAGCCCGGCATAGCCAGCAGCGATGGTGATGATCTGACCTGCACCTGGCTTCTGGATTGCGAGCCCGAGCGAGTCGGCCAGTGCTTTGACCTCGTTGCGTCGCTGTTCGCCAGACTTGGCTCGTGGCCCACTGGGCCGGCGGCCGGTGTCTTGCTCGTGCTGAGCACGGTTGTGAAAATCCTCATGCCACAGCGACAAGGCACGACCCCACCGCTCATTGCGCGTCCCGCTGAGCAGCCAGGCGCTCGTGGCGAAGTTTTCCAGCGCAGCCCTCAGCAACGTCCAAGGACTATAGGGATCAACGACCTTGGCTACCGTCACGAGCTGAATCAGTGCATGGACATGCATCAGGCCGGCAGATAGCGTGCTGTTAGCCAGAATCGACACCCGCCACGAGCCCAAAGAAACGTCGTCCGCTGCCAGGCTGCTACGGGGCTGTGCTCCCGGACGAGGGATTTCGCCGTCTGGACCGGACCACGGCTTGACGGCGATGAACAGCGGAAGCAGATAGGAGAGGTCATCGCTGGCCTCTTGAGCTGACATTGTCATAGCACTCCCCGGTAAACCCATAGGCTGGCGTGGGGCTACGTAATTCCTATGAGCCAGGATTGGCGATCGGTGCTGTTGGGGTTCATCGCCTCCCGTGGATTGCTAGCCGTGGAGCTGGAGCCTGACAGGGGCATGCAACTGGTCCTGGTCTCTTCTGGCCGGCCAAGATCAAGTGTGAGGACCGCACAAATTTCCTCGCGCAACTCAGTATCGTTTCTAACGTAGGCTGTAAACCATCCCGCAGGGAGCTTGCAGTGCCAGGATCCAAGAAAAAGCACGCCGAGAAGCCGACAGGCTTTGAAGACGCTCTCGGCAAATACGGGCCGCAGATTCAAGACGGGTGGTGTGGCGAGGCCGTGGCATGGGGCTTTCCCATCACCAGGCGGCTAGGGGAAGAGCGTTGGGCCGAGCTCGGGAAGTATGGCAGCCTGGAATATGTCGGTGAATATTCTTCTGGCCAGTGGTTTCTGATAGTTAAGTTCCTGAGGCCAGCGAAAGCGATTAAGAAATACGGAGGTATAACTCAGCTGAAGGTCGGCCCACGGGGCGGCTTCAAGAGTGTTACCTACGGTGATAAGACATTTCTCGTCAAGTGGCTCAATCCGCGGGACCTTATCGACTGGAAGACCGATCCCAGGGTAGAGATCGTGAGATAGGGCATATCCCTTTCGTTCCAGTCCTAAGCCCGCGGTGCCGGCCGAAATCCAGTCGGTAGCGGCGGGGGTCGTTAATTGCCACCAGAGTTTTGCCCAACGGCCGTATGCCGCGCCAATATCGCCCACGCCCGCCACGACCTACCCCACCATGACGACGCTTATGCCGTCTAAGGCACCTGACCAATCATCGCCAAACTGGAAATCCTGCAACAACACCGGGCGCTGGGATTAAGGATGGGGCAGATGCCCCAGATTTGGCCTTTCACGTGAAGCTCGTCAGCGTAATATCACGAAATTGTACTGTCTCTGCCCAAACTCTTAAGAATACCCCCCCGCATCCTTCGCTTGGAAAGCTGCCAATAGCCTGATTGTCTCGTTTTATTTCCATTACGCTGCCAGAAACAATAATTTTCCAATCGTGCCACGCCAAATCTGGCGGAACATCAAATGCTTTGTACGGATTGCTATTTGTGTTCGAGAGTATTGTTAGTCGAACATCACCATAAGTTTCATCGTTAAACTCAGAAAACTCATCCTGAATTGTCTGGCCTTGTGCGAGCTGTTGGTCGCTATCCCATGTGCTGCGGACTGATATGCCGTACCCCCAGCCAGAACCATTTGCTGGATTCTGTTGGCCAATATGCTTAGCCCATACATCCAGCGAGTAGTTACAAAGCCCAGGCTTAGCAAAATATAGACCATACCACTGCAACTCTCCGGGCGGAACTGCCACTTGAATAATTCCGCCAGATAACTGACTGAAGTGCACAGTGCCGTCGGTATCTATCTGCTGCCACACTTTATAGTCCAACTGCATTGTTGTTGAAATTGCAGCTTTATGTGCTTGTGTATAAAAAACTCCACCCGCCGCGCTTGAAGTCAGCAATAACAGTACTACTAGTAGAGAGAGTATTCGTTGGCGGCGATTCCTTCTCCTACGGGCGCGCTTCGTTGCTCGCCGAAACTGTAACCTCCATTCCTCCTTATTCTCCAGCCTGGCAATACTCGTCGTATTATTCTGTTCTCTTAACCTGTCAGGCAGCCACGCCACGATCGCATCGCCAAGTTTGCTGCCGGGATTAATAATGTTAATAGGTCTCTGATTAGGCCACGTCGAACTCCCCTCATCGACTGCTCTCCAAAGGTCATCAACGCTTACTTTGCCAGTCCCTCGCCTATCAGCGGTACCGTCCCAAAGGCTTTGGGTAATCAATTTTGTCAGACGCGAAAGAGGCTGCTTACCATCAGGGCCAGGCTCTATATAAGCTTTTTCATTAGTATCACAAGCAAAAATATAAAACCTAAATTTAGGCGTCCTTATCCGACTCTCGGCAAGTGTGGAAAATGCATTCAATTGCGCATCTTTAACCTGCGCCTCGCTGGGCCGAACGAGTCTGCCACGACTTCCCTTCCCGCCACTGAAGAGCGCGCTATGACAAGTATCAACGATGACCAGTATCTGGCTTGCTTTGCTTCCCGCTAAGATCTTATCTATCCAGCTAGCCTCCAGAGCAGTCGATCGAGGCGAATTATCCGAATAGTCTTTTAGAGCTAACCAAAGCTTGCGGCCTTCTGGCGGATCGTCGCTAACTACCCCATGACCCGTAATATAGAGCACGAGAAAGTCCAAAGGCTCCGCTTCAGTGGCGAAGATCCTCTCAATGGCACTCTGTGCCTCCTGCTTTTCAGGATCTAAAAGTGAAAAGATTTCGAACTTTCCTAGGCCTTTTAATCCTAGTGTCGCACTAATAGCGTCGGCGTCGTTCGAAGAGACTGGGAGGTTAGATATCCTGCGTTCGTCGTACGAACCCGTTGCGAGAATTAAGGCACGGCGTCGCGTACTGACGCGAGTCTCACTCATTCACTGGCCTTTGATTTGGCTTCATACCATTGTTTCAGAAGGGTCTCGCACTGATCTGCTGGTATGCCATCGGCAACGAACTCCTCGCCAGTGTTAGGGTTAACTATAGTGAGGTGACGATGCGAATCTCGATCAATCCATGATCTAAGTAACTGTGTGAGATCCCGCACTCCCCTTGCCAAGGCAACGCTGACTGTGATACCTCCAAGGACGAATCCCCCGTCCACAGGTTTTGCGAGGGCGGAGCTAGATCCTTCTTTAGTGCGTAAGGCGCTTAGACTGTCAGAACTATTGATCGTCAAGCAGAGCCCTGAAGCTAGGCTTTCAAGCCTAGCGCCATCTGCGCCGCTCTCATGAAGCTTGATATATACGTCCATATCCCCTCCGAAACGCTGCATGTCTCCTAATACGAAGGCGGCGCCAAGCTTGAACGTTTTTGATGAAGGAGGAGAGATTAATTACCTTGACAAGCACTCCCCCTGCCTCCACTCGTGGAGGTTTGTGTACAACAAGTAGGAATACGCAACTCCCTTGCCTACACTACGCTCACATTGAGACCGAATACCCTGTTTCCTCCAAACACACACGCATGTTTTAGGGACTCGCAAGAGCCAGTAGGGCCCCAATGCCGCGTAGCTTAGGTTGATCATGCGGCGAGTTCGAAGGCTGGAACGGGACCACGGCTCGTCGCCAGCCTGGCCGGCGGTTTCGGCAGCAGGAACAGTCGGACGGTGGCCGGACTTTGTAGCGGCGTCCGACATGTCCGACCTTCTTGGCCTTGTACTGGTTGTGTCGGGCTCGTCTCACCACGCGGGGTAGCTGCGGTAGCGCCGTTCGGCGTTGCGGTTGCGCGGTGCGGCGAGTTCGGCGCCGCGTAGGGTGGGAGCATGCGTGAACGCCGATACTCAGGTCTGCTGCTGGACTTCTTCGGGGTTTGTACCTCGAACATGGTAGAGACCATCGACCTGTTCGAACTCCGCGAGCGGATGCGGCCGGGAGATTTCTTGCGAGCTTGGGCGAGCCCCGAGGGATCTGACCTCTACCGACTACTCGAACTAGGTGAAATCGAGCAAGTTGACTGGAACGCTGGGTTCGGAGCGTTGCTCAAGATCAAGGCAGACAACCTGATGAAGAGACTGCTGTTGGACCTGCTTCCTGCATACCAGGTGCTCGGAGTGGTCCGCGATGCGAGAAGGGCTGGCATTCGCGCCGCCGTCATCTCGAACAGCCTTGGTCGGGAGCCCTTTGACCCGTACGCGCAGTATGACCTGTGGAATGCTTTCGACGCGGTAGTGTTGTCCACTGACTTGGGCGTACGGAAGCCGGATTCGGCCATTTTCGAGCACACGGTTAACTTACTTGGCCTTTCCGCGTCTGAATGTATTTTTGCGGATGATACCGAAGAAAACCTTCCACCGGCCGAGGCACTTGGAATGACTGTGATTCATGCACTCGATGAGCTAGTTGTAGTGCCTGAGTTGCGATCGCTTTTGGAGCTCAGCCGCTAACTGTCTTCGGCCTCCGCCAGAAAGTCCTTCACTACTCTCGTGTCAGAGTGGACGGCCAGCTTGTGCTTGAGCTCGGTGAACGTTGTGGTTGACCTAGCAGAGTTCACACCCCCCAGACAGCGCATGGCATGCGCTGCGCACTCGACAGCCGCGTCCAGATCCCTGAGGGTGATGTGCGCATCCGCCGCACGGGCCATGTAAATCGCATGACTCCGAGGATACTTCTCCTCGCCCGGATATTCGGCCATGACGGCTGCATCAAAACGTCGCACCGCTTCCTTTGGGTCCCCGAGTTCGAGAGCGCTTGAACCAGCAATCATCTCGATCTCTCCTTCGGTCACCCAGTAAAGATATGTTGGGTCATCGGGGCTTGGGCCCCGGTCCAAGTGCTTCCGGGCTTCAAACAACATGTGGGCACATCCGCTACGGTCACCCGTTTTGGACATGGAACGTGCGGCCCGAGCGTCGATCATGGCGGACATAAGTGCGGTGGATTTGCCTCGCACGCTAGTACGTGCGGTGTCCAGAAGAGACAACGCCTCACGGGCCTGGCCAGTCGAATAACACTGAACGGCCATAAAGGACAACGCGTAGGCGCCTCCCCCCGCGTCGGATGCAGTAGCGGACGCTCTCAAGGAGAGAGCGAAGAAGCGCCGAGCGGTTTCATGGGCGTGCTGGTCGAAGCTATTCCAGGCAACCTGCCTGCTCGCTTCAGACGCAAGAGCATATAGTTGCCGACTGACTTCGTCAGAGCACTGACCGAGTCGTAGGAGTTGTGCGATCAGCGCCAGTTCGTTTTGAGCGAGTTGTGCCAACTCGCCGCTGCCGACCTCGTCGTCCAGATGCCGAAGGTGATTTAGGCGGTCCGCGATGTGCGCAACGAGCGCCGGACCGATCTTGCGCGATCCGTCGCGAGCCAGAGCTTCCCGGGATGCGAGAGCCGCTTCCCAACGTCCTGCAATCGCCACGAACGCACTGCCTGAGAGGGTGACGAAAAGACGTCGGCCGACAGCGTCCCCACTGAGTAGGCCGTTCAGCACGTCGCGCGTCGTTCCCTGGTCCCACGGAAGCAGCATCGCTTGGCTTTGGGCTTGGATTTCTGCGAATCGTTCACCGAAAGTTCCTCCGGTTGCAAGCACTCGATCATACGCATTGACGATATCAACCGTCAGTTCGCGTGAGCCATTTTCAGCACTGCGAAGATGTGACTCCGAGTATCCGGCCTGCCTGGCGAACTGCGCGAACGTGTTTGTGGTTGATCGTCGAGCGTCACGCAGATCTTTCCGCAAATCTACGCTCACCATCGATCCCCCCCCAACCAACTGAATCGCCTCTGAATCGCCCAGTCATATTGTCCCTCATGCTGTCACGGTGTGTGCTCGTCTTAGCAGAGTTTTGTAACTCAAAGCGATTCGAGGTGGCACCAAATGGCTGTCTGGACTGCGGGAGACGCACAGCGGCACGCCATACTGCCCGCTTGGCCTCAGTGGATCAGCAGGTCGGGTAGTTCGAGCAGCGAATCGACTTGCCAGTCGGCTGCGTCCTTGAGTATCGGGTCATCTGCCTGGAGATACCCGAGCGTGCCACGCCGGATGTGCGCAGTGCGCAGGCCGCATCGCTTGGCCGGGACGACGTCGTTGTCCCGATGGTCACCCACGTACACGATCTCGCCTGGCCGCGCTGGTGCCCAGGCGGCGACCCGGGTGAAGAATTCCGGATCCGGCTTCGCGACGCCCCACTGGCCTGAGGTGGCAATCGCATCGACCGGCAGAGCGAGTGCGGTGAGTAGTTCTCCGGCGCGTTCTGTCTGGTTGCCGGCGATGCCGACCCACAGCCCTTGCTCACGTAAGGCTTGCAGCGCTGGCCGGGCATCTGGGTACAGATCGGTTTCGGTGATCTGCTCTCCGCGGCCGGCGGCCTCGCGTGCGGCACGCTCTTCGGCGAGGTTGAAGCCGGGCTTGACCAGTTTCAGTGCTTCGACGTTGTCCATGCCGAGAGCCGTGACGGCACCTACAAGCCCGGAGAGCGTGTGCCGGGGGACGTGGATCCAGTCGGCCCACAGGCCCCAGAACGTGGTGTCGCTCATGATCGTCTCCCCGACGTCGAATACGACGGCGCGTACCGGCACGGCAACCTCCACAGCTCGGGTCTCTTCGGTCGGTTTTGAGGATACGGATGAATGGCGCACACTGATAATCCCGCGCTGGTTGCACTGCGTGAACAAGCTGGGAGACTTGGGTGACCGTCGAGCCGGATGGAATGGGGCAGCGCCTGCGCGCGGTCCGCAAACTGCACGACCTGACGCAGGAGGAGCTGGCGGTTCAAGCCGGTGTCTCGAAGTCTCTGGTGTCGAAGGTCGAGTCCGGGAGCAAACCCGGGACTTGGGACTTGGCGATCGCCGTGGCACGGGCGCTTCGGGTGGATGCCGGTGCGCTGATGGGGGACAACGCCGCAAGCGGCACGGAACCGACGGGGCGGATCGCGGCGGCAGTTCCGGCCATCCGCCGCGCGTTGGCGACCTACGACTGTCCGCCAGATCTGGTCATGCCTGCCCGGCCTCTGCGGCAACTGGCGGACGAGGTGGACGCGGCCTGCCGGATGCGGCTGGACGCGAAGTACGTCGTGCTGGCCGAGTCGATTCCGGGTCTACTCACGGAGTTGTCGGCGGTCGCGGCTGGTCTCGCTGGGCGGGAGCGGGAGCAGGCGCACTGGTTGCTGGCCGCCGCCTATCGGTGTGCGGACGCGGTGGTCCACAAGGTCGGGCATCTGGACCTGTCGGCCAGTGCGATCGACCGGATCGTATGGGCGGCGCAGCGCTGTGGGGACGACCTGATGGTTGGTACGGCAATGTATGTACGTGCGGAGATCTTCTTCGACACCGGAGCGATCGCCTCCGGTCTGAGGTTGATCGGGGAGGCAGCCGAGCCGCTGGCGGCGAGGGCTGCATCAGATCTTCGTGCGGCCAGCGTGTATGGGGCCTTGCACGCACGTGCGGCGGTGCTGGCTGCGAAGAACGGCGATGCACAGACGGCACGCACGCATCTAGCGATCGCCGGAGCCGCTGCCAGTGTGATGGGCGAGGATCGGGAGTACTACTACACCTCGTTTGGTCCGTCGAACCACAGGATTCACGAGGTGGCGGCGATGGTCGAGCTCGGCGACGGCGCAGCGGCGCTGGCCGCGGCCCGAGGCTGGGTACCCCCTGCCGGGATGCCGGCGGAACGGGCCAGCCACCATTTCATCGACTTGGCCCGAGCACAGGTATGGGAGCGAGACTTCACCGGTGCTGTGGCGTCGCTGCTGACCGCCCGGCGCATCGCGCCCCAACACACGAGGGCGCACCCGTATGCGAAGGCGTGCGTGGAGACGGTGTTGCAACGTGCTCCGCGCCGGCCGGCCGCTGCTCTTGGCCTGGCTACCTGGTTGGGGATCCCGGTCTAGGCCGTTGTGGCTTGACCGAACCTTTGCCGATCTCCTCCGAGAGTTGCACTCGGGTGAAACTTCCGGCAGGCACGAAACGGGAGCATTCAATCACTCACCGTTTCCTTACGCCGGGAGGCGCCGTGCCACAGACTCCTGCTACCGAAGAGCCGCTGGCTATCGCTGTGCGTTGCCAGGAGAGACTGACGCGCGCGTTCACGTCCATCGGGATTGAGTCCGGATCCGGTGGGCTTCGCCTGTACGCGGATGTCGACCCGCTGGGTACGCCGATCGTCGTACTCGGGCCACTGACCGAGGAGGCTACGAACTGCCTATCTGCGGCTTTGGAAGCTGTGCAGTCGGGCGGCACCGGTGGTGAACGGTCGTGCCTGTGATTACGAATGCCCCTGGTGCTCAGGCGACCGATCCGCTCAGCGTGCGATGCCTGAGTAGGGAGAAGTTACGCCATCTGTTAGACAGCACTCAGAAGGTCCCAGGCACGGTCGTTGTAGTCCGCGACGAGCTGGTGTTTGCCCAGCGAGTTCAGCCGGGTGCGCAGGTCCTTGACGGAGTCGATGGTTCGGCTCGACTTGACGCGACGCGCCAGGTCGATAGTACGCACTCCAGCAGCATGAGCGGCTTCGAGGTTGCCGTCTTGGATGTGGCTGGAGGCCAGGACGGCTTGGGACATCGCCCCTCGCCGGGCTCGCTTCTGCGCCCGGGCGGCGTTAATGGAGAGCCTGGCGTATCGAGCGGCGTCCACTGGACGGTTCACGTCGCGCATCGCGGTGGCGTATTCGCCGTTGAGGTAGGCGGCGTCGATGAAGCGCGCCCACTCCGGCTCGGTGCCGTAGTCGACAGTAGTGAACACGTCCTGGGATTGCCCGATGGCCAGGTCGGCCGCGCGGGTGTCCCCCATGACCGCGTGGGCCCGTGCCTCCAGGGCGTAAAGGTCGGCCAGGCAAGCGGGCGAGACTCCGTCGGCCAGGCCGAGTCTGCCGGTCTGAGCCAGGCGTATTCCTTCGGCCGGATTACCCAGGAGGGTGGCCTGGTCGGCCATGCCGGCCAGGACGTGGGCGCCGAGGGCGGTGTCGGTCGATTCCTGGGCCAGGCGCAGGGACTGGATGAGGTAGCGCTGCGCGAGGGCGTGTTCACCGTTGTCGTAGGCCATCCAGCCGAGCAGGTAGCTCTGCTCGGAAGCGGCCCGCAGCAGAGAGTCGTGGACGGGGGCCGTCTTGCGGGCGCGCAGCAGCGGGTAGACGTGCTCGTTCATGTAGGCGGCCAAGGCCAGTCGGCCGCTGCCACCGCCCTGCATGACGTCCATCTCCTGGAAGACGGCGAACATGTTCTTCACCGACTGCACGTCGGCCTGGCCGATCCGGCGGTGGGGGTCGGCGGTCAGGGTGGACAGGAGCCATTCGCGCGAGGGGACGATCGAGGCGGCGCCGGCGAAGACGGCGGACATCAGTATCTTGCGGCGTTCCACGTCGGCCCTCCCGAGATCGGTGATGACGTCCACGGTAGCGGTAAAGGACGGGTCGTACACCAGGGCGCGGTCGCGCAGCGGGGAGTCGGCCAGTCCCAGGTCCGCCGGGCTCACCCGTACCCCGACGCGTTCGCTGATCACGTCGGCGAGCAGTTCGGGTACCGGGGGCCGGGGGCGACGCCCTTCGTAGAACC
Organism: Actinocrinis sp.; assembly: GCA_035943635.1. GTDB lineage: Bacteria > Actinomycetota > Actinomycetes > Streptomycetales > Catenulisporaceae > DASZBX01. Next base: position 27,896 of record DASZBX010000030.1, read on the forward strand.
AGCGGCGCACGCTGTTGGTATCGCAGGCCACCTGGGGGTTTCCGGTGGTGCGGGCGCGGGCGCGCACTTGGCGGGCCAGTTCTCCCCGGCTCCAGCCGGTGCGGGTGAACCAGGCGATGAGTGCTTCGTTCTCGGCCATGGCGACGCTTCCCGTGATCACAACATGCGGCGGATTCGCTACGAATTGCTACTGCCAACCACCATAGCGCGCTCGGCGCGCGCTGGTTTCCTGTCTATGGAACCAAATCAGGACCGTGCTGAGCGCGGCGGATACGAGATCACATCACGTGAGGACAGGGAGGTTGAAAGATGTCGGTGACCGACATGACGCCAACGACTCTGGCGCAGGGGCAGTTCGGGTGCTGGTATCCGGCCGTCCCGGATTCCTGCTCCCAGGCTCGCCGCGACGTCGGCTTGGCCGTGGTCGATCTCGGCTTGTCCGTGGACGCGGCCTTCGATGCCCAGGTGATGGTCAATGAGTTGTTCACCAACGCGGTGGCCCACCACGAGGTACGTGGCGATGAAGGGGTGCTCGTGGCGGTGCACCAGAGCCGGGACGAGTACGGCCCCTGGCTCGGTATCGCCGTCACGGACGCCGGGCGCGGCGCGCTGCGGCCCAGTAAGCGGGTGATCTCGCAGACCGCGGAGGGTGGCCGGGGCTTGGATGTCCTTCGCGGTCTGGGTGCGCGGGTGACCGCGTCGCGGATGCCCGGGGGCTACACGGTGTTCGCGTGGTTCCCGCTCAAGGACCAGGTCCGTTCGCGGGTGTGCCGGTGTGACTGCCAGGGCTGGCATCCTTCCGATCTCTCAACGTGCCGGTGGGTGGTCGAGGTCGGCGACGAGGTTTCGGCGATGGCTGCGAAGGACGATCCGCTGGGCCTGTTGTGCGGGCCGTGCCGACGCGAGGTGTGCGCTGATGTCTGAGTTCAAATGGGATCCGGCGTGGCGTGACCGGCGGTTGGCTGTGGCGTGTACGGATGTGCAGGCCGGGGTGGTCGGTGCGGTGAGGGAGGTGCTGGCCGAGACGCGTGAGGCGCGGGATTTCGCGCGTCGCGGGTATGCCAGTGCGTTGCTCGGGTCGTTGGCGGCGTCCGGGAATCTGCCGAAGTTGTGGTTGCGTGAGGAACCGCGGAGTCCGGACGCGTTGTTGTTGGCAGCGCGGGTCGCAGCGGTCCACGCGGCCGGGGCTTATCGCCATCAGCCGTACCTGCTGCCGAAGCTGGTGCAGCAGGCTGTTGACCTGACCGTGGCGGCGGGGCGGGCATGGAATGAGGACCCGACGCCGTACGTGGTGATGCTCGGGCTGACCAAGCTGCACCGCACGGGGGCTCCCGTCGAGCCGCGGGCTGCGGAGCTGGGAGGGTTGCTCGGACCGTGGGATCTGGTCGAGCAGGGTGTCTGGGCCCGGGACCGGTTCAACCGGGAGGCCGGGCGTCAGTTGCTGGCGTATTTCAGTCCCGAGTACGGCGGCGGCAACGAGCCGATGTCTCGTGTGGCGGCGTACCTGGCTGATACCAGCCCGCCGGCCAGCCCGCTGCGGTTGCTGCCGATGGCCGCGTTTCTCGACCGTGCTCCGGACCCGGTTGCCGATGCCGATGATGACAGGCAGCACGATGACCGGGTCTCCGCGGCCAGGCGGCTGCTGGCCGAGATCGATGGCCAGTTGGCCAGCCCTGCGGTTCTCGGCGGGGGTCACCGTGCCGACGGGACCAGCGTCGCCGATCCGGAGGATCTGCGAGCCCGGCGGGAGCGGCTGGTCCGGATCGTGGACGAGCGCGAGGGGGAACGCTGGTCGGAACCGGGGGTTGTGCGCCGTCCGCTGGCCCGCGGCCTGGTCCAGGTCTATGTCCAGTGGTTCCTGACCCCGGGTGTTCTGGAGCCTGTCGGTGCGGCCGGGTACGTGCCGCTGCCGGACATGTCGCTGCTGGCCCGCGGGCTGCATCTGGCTGGGGAGTTCACGTATGCCCGGCACGTGCTGCGCCACCTGCTGCCCTTTGCCTCGCGCTATCCCTGGTCGCTGGCCGGCGACCCGGAGGCGGTGCTGCGCAGTGTTCTGCACGACTGCGAGGTCTCCGTCACCTGGCTGGCCTAAGAATCTGCCCACGTCCGGATCCGGTGCGAACCGGGTCCGGGAGCACCACCGCACCACACTTCATCGGTCTACCAACGTCAAGGATCACGTATGTCCGCACCCACCCACGCCGCCGTGCCGGTCGACTCCGTCGCCGCCGCGGACCTGGCAACCCTTCACGCACTGGGTTATCCCCAGCAGCTGCACCGCCGGATGGGCCGCTTCGGCGCGTTCGCCGTCCCGCTGAGCACGACCTCGGTCCTGACCGGGGTACCGGCGATGTTCGCGTTCGCGATGCTCGTCGGCGGCCCGGCCCCGCTGGTGTGGAGCTGGATCGTGCTCGGCCCGCTCGTGCTGGTCGTGGCGTACGCGATGGCGGAGATATGTTCGGCCTACCCGGCTTCCGGTGCACTGTACTACTGGAGCGACAAACTCGCGGTCAAGCACAAGAAGCTCGCGTCCTGGGTCACCGCGTGGCTCAACGGCCTGGGCCAGGTCGCCGGCACCGCCGGTGCGACGTTCAGCATGGCCCTGTTCACCGGGGCGTTCCTGAACTTCAAGTGGAACGTGACCGTGACGCCCGGGCTCACGTTCAGTATCTTCCTCGCTCTCCTGGTGGCCTGTGCGCTGCTGAACAGTCTCGCGGTGCGCCTGGTGATGCGGCTGAACGAGGTCTCCGTCATCGTGCACGTGGCTGGCGTCGCGGTGATTGCGTTGTGCCTCGCGCTGATCCCGGCCCACCACCAGACCGCGCGCTTCGTGACCGGCGCGGTCGTCAACGACACCGGGTTCGGCCACACCTGGTACGTGTGGCTGCTGGCGCCGCTGACCTTGATGTACACGATGACCGGGATCGACGCACCCGGGCACATGTCCGAGGAGACCGAGAACGCCACGTTCAACGCCCCCAACGCGATGGTCAAGTCGGTGCTGTCGACCTGGGCACTCGGATTCGTGCTGATCCTGGCCTTGCTGTTCGCGATCCAACCGGGCAAGTACTCCTCCGAGGCCGGCGGCTCCTTCGGGGTCGCCCCGGCCTCGATCATGGTCGACGCGCTACCCGCCTCGGTGGCCACGCTCCTGATCGCCTGGCTGCTGGTCGGCCAGTTCTTCTGCGTGGTCGCCTGCCTGACCGCCACCAGCCGCCAGTTCTACGGCGCCGGACGCGACGCGGTCTACCCCGGCGGGCGGTGGCTGCACTCCACCAGCCGGCGCACCCGGGTCCCGGTCAAAGCCGTATGGGTCGCCGTAGTCCTGATGGCCCTGATCGGCCTGCCGGCCTACCTGGTGTCGGTCACCTTCTTCCTGGCCATCACCTCCGTGGCCAGCGCCGCGCTGTTCCTGTCCTACATCATCCCGGTCTACCTGCGCCTGAAAGCCGGGCGCGCCTTCACCCCGGGCGAATACAAGATACCCGCGCCCCGCGTCTTCGCCGCACTGGCAGTCCTCTACGTGGTGGCCGCCGCCGTCCTGGCCTGCCTGCCGCTCTCCTTCCCGGTCACCCGGGCCGACTTCAACTGGGCCCCGGTCATGATCGCCATCGCGCTGGTGGGCGTGCTGGCCTGGTTCGCCCTCGGCGGGCGGCGCACCTACACCGGGCCGCGCCGCTACACCGCCGAGCAGATCGAAGCGATCGAGGCCGAAGTCTTCTGACACCGTGCGCACCGCACCGGACCACCCGGCGCGGCCGCACTCCTACTCCGCCTGGGCGGTCCGCGGGCACAACCCCCGCTCCCGCACCGCACCGGGCGGACGGCGCGAGCCGAGTGACGCCCATGACCTCGGCCCGCGCCAGCGCCGCCCCGCCACCCCCGTCCCCGGCGGGGCGGCGCCCCGACCACTCACATTCTTCTCTGCGAAGGCGAAAGGAGACCGCGGTGTCCACCGACGGCCCCGCCCGACCCGCACCCCGCGTACGTCCCGCGACGGGAGGCGCTCGACGTCGGCTCACCGTGGCCCAGCTCGGCGCGGCCGGCCGGTTCCGCATCATCCAGGCCACCCGCGCCCAGTGGACCACGATGGAAGCCCGGATCCAGGAGGAGGGCTGGGACCCCGGACTCTCCGACGCCGACATCCTCTTCAACCAGGACCCCCGGGCGTTCTTCATCGGCCTGCTCGACAATGCTCCGGTCTCAGCCGTCTCCGTCGTCACCTACGGGTCCCGGATCGCGTTCCTCGGCAACTACTTCGTAGCGCCCGCACAGCGCGGCCGTGGACTCGGACTGGAGACCTGGCGTGTCGCCGTCCTGCACGCCGGGGACCGGGCCATCGGGCTGGAAGCCGTCCCCGCCCAGGTCCCCACCTACCGCCGGGCCGGATTCTCCGACCTGTACAGCACCATCGGCTACCGGGGCCGGATCCCGAACGTCCGGGGCACACGGCAGGATCCGCACATCGTGCCCTACCTGGCCCGGCACGCCTCGGCCATCGCAGCCCTGGACGGCGCGTGCTTCCCCCAGAACCGCCCCGCGTTCGCCGACGCCTGGGCCGCCGACCCCGGACACCGCACCCTGGTCCGCACCCGCGGCGCCGACGTCACCGGATACGGGGTGATCCGGCCGACCACACGCGGCCACCGGATCGGACCGCTGATCGGCGAGTCCCAGGGCGACGCCCTGGTCCTGTTCGACGCTCTGGCCAACCTCCACCCCGGGGCCGCGGTCAGCTTCCACGCTCCGGAACCGAACCTCGCCGCCCTCAAGCTCGCCCGCCTGCGCGGCCTGACCGAAATCTCGCGCACCGTCCGGATGTACACCCAGCCAGCTCGCCCGATCGCCCTCGCCAACTGCTACGCGATCGGCTCCCTGGCCTACGGCTGATCAACCACCGCACGCAGGTCACCGCAGCACCGCTGCGGCCCGCACCCCTCCCCCGCGCAGAAGGAAGCAGAAGACATGGCACAGACGACCGACTTCGTGGTCGAGTTCGACCACTGGTCCAAACCGGTACCCCGGGCCCAGCGATTGTGCACGCTCCTGGCCGAGCACCCGGGCCAGTGGATCCCGGTCGGGGCCGCCGCCGCGGCCGGGGACTTGACCGCGGGCAAGGCGATGCGGCTCCTGGACGGACTCGTGCGCGCCGACGTCCTGGAGCGTGACGGCGACCGGTACCGGTTCCTGGCCCCGCGCCCGACCTCGGAGGCGGACCGCAAATCCGTGGACCGGATGCTCTCCTGGTACCTGCACGGCGCCCGCGAGGCGAGCAGGGCGATGGGCGTGGACAGCTGGCGCGGGCAGCTACCCGACCCGGCGTGGGGCGTGCAGGTGCCGGAGTTCACCACATTCGCTGCGGGCCGGCTGTGGCTGGACGCGAACCGCGACGCGCTGCTTGACGCGGTGCGCTCGGCGGCGGCCACCGGACGCGACCAGATGGCGTGGCAGCTGGCGGCGGTCCTGACCGGCGCGCAGTCCACCTGGCACGACTACCAGCCGTGGGCCGAGTGCACCCGGCTCGGGCGACAGGCGGCCGAGCGCTGCGGGGACGAGACCGGGGTGGCCCTCATGCTCGAAAGCGAAGGCAAAGCCCTGATGCAGGCCGGAAGCATCGCGCAGGGCCTGGCCGCCCTGGAGCGCACGCTCGTCCTGCGCGAGGAGATCGGGGACCGGTCCGGCATGGTCAGATCGCACAACGCCATCGGCGTGGCCCGCCTGCACACCGACCAGCTGGACCTGGCGATGGAACAGTTCCGACTCACCATCGACCTGGCCGGTCAGATCGGTGACGAGTACTTCCTGGCCATCGGGCAGATGAACCTCGGCGCCGCCCTGGCGCGCAGCGGCGACCCGGCCCTGGGCGAAGGGTATCTACGAGCAGCTGCAAACGATCTGCGCGAGCAGCGCCGGCCCGTGTTCGAGGCCGCTGCATGGTCCGACCTCGGTAGGGCGCTGCGAGACCTCGGGGACCTGAACGGCGCGGAGGAGGCCGGGCGGCGCGCGGTGGACCTGGCCGGGGAAACCGGCGCGCAGGTCTTCCTGGCCGACTGCCTGGTCCAGTTCGCCGTCACCCTGGCCGCCATCGAGCACCGCGCCTGGGCGATCAACGCACTGCGCGAAGCGGCTTCGATCAACAACGCCGCCGGCCGGTCGCACCGCCATGCCCAGATCCTGGACCTGGCCGCCGACCTCTACCGCAGCCAGGGCATGGACCAGTCGGCCGACGCCGCCCACAGGACCGCCGCGGGCCTGCGCGCCCGAACCGCTACCGGGCCAAGCCCCGACCTCTGCTAACCCAACTCGTCATAGGCCCGGCCCGCACCGGCCACGACAGCGGATGCGAGCAGACGCCGTCCACCTTCCCGGAAGAGAAACACCTATGGATCCATTTCCACCCCGCCACCTGGAATGGCCGGCAGGCCAGACACGCTGGCGGGTGTGCGTCCTGCCGGACCGCAACCGTGACCGCGAGCTGTTCGACCTGATCGATAAGGCGCGCAAAGTGTTCACCGGCTTCCCCAACGCGTTGGCGGTGGTCCCCGACGCGCACCTGAACGCCCCCGTGTACCCGCTGCCCGGATCGGCTCAGGACGCGAACGTGGGGCTGCTCACCGCTCTGCTCGCCACCGAACTCGGTGCACGCCTCGGCGCCATGCCGGTGTTCACGCTGCTGGCCGGGTCAACCAGCGCGGAGACGGAATCCGTAGTCCTGGACTTGAACGACGACCAGCTCGGCGAACCGTGGGACGAACTGTCGGGCCGCGTCGGCGACGCCGTCGAACGGATGTTCGGTGACGAGGCGCCCGGCCTGACCTTGCCGCCCCCGCACCTGACCCTGGCCTACGGCGCCGGGCCGTGCGACTCCGGCCTAATTCAGTCGCATCTGCGTACTCAGGCACGCCCGGCCCTGGCCCCGCTGACGGTCGACGCGGTCCACCTCGTCGTCGTCACCCAGCACCCCGACGCCCACACCTACACCCTTAGCGCGAACCCGATACGCATACCGCTGCGCACCCGCGCCGCGTAGAAGCGCAGAAAGGAGCGCGAACGTGCGGTATCGCAGACACCGCCTCGGCACAAGGCTCAGCCGCCAGCGCAGCCAAGTGCGACGCAGGATCAGTGCAGCGGAGCGACGGACGTACAAGCTGCCCAGCACCGCGGAGATCCTGGCCATCGCACGCACCCGACGCGAGCACCGCGACGCCCTCGGCCCGAGCCCGTTCAGCACGTGGGTGCCACCCAAGCCACCCACCGAGCACGAGCTGCTGCGCCGCCTTTTCCCGCCGCGCCGATCAAGCAAAGCCAGCCGACGGGACCGGATCCGCTTCAACCAGACCGAACGAGCCCGATACTGGCCGGTCGGGAAGCAAGCAGTCCAGGACAAGCAGGAACCCGACGACAAGACCGATATAGAACCAAGCGCTCAAGAAGGGCCTTTCATGGCAACCCATCCCCGCGACACCGCTTACGACTCTCTGCACGGCCCCGGCGCCGCGCTCTACCGCCAACTCGGTGCCAGCCCGGTGGACTGGATCGACACGCACGGCCTGGCCGCACTCACCGGCCTGGACACCGTCGCCGCACCACAGCTGGCCACCACGCTGGTCGACGCCGGCCTGCTCGACACCGTGGACCACGGCTTCGCCCTGCCCCCGGACGGGCACCTGCACGCCCGCATCACGGCCGAGCGCGGCGAGCACGACGAACTCGCCCTGACCGTCGAGGGCTTGGACCGCCTATTCGCGTTCCTGCGCGACGCCGCACGGGCGGCCGAGCACCTGATCACCCCCAGCCACCGACCGCTGTGGCCGCACCAGGAGGCCCAGGACGAGCAGGTCGAACCGCCGTTCGCGCTGGAGGAGACGGCAGCGCTGGACTGGCTGGAGGCCCAGCTGCCCAATTACATCAGCGTGCTGCGTTTCGCATTCCTCGATCAGCGCTTCGCCCTGTGCTGCGACCTGGCCTACAGCCTCTGGCCGCTCTGGCTGCGCCGGCGCCACCCCGAGCAGCGCTACGAGGCCCATACGCTCGGCCTTTCCGCAGCCGTCGCGCTGGCCGACGACAGCGCGATCGGCCAGATGCTCACCGCCATGGCCGGCACCGTGCGCAGCACGCGCCCGGTCCAGGCGTACGAGTACAATCGGCGCGCCGCCGACCACTACCAGGATACCGGCGACACGATGGGCCTGGCCCAGGCCTTGAACGGGCTCGGAAAGGACTTGTTGGACGCCGGTCACCTCGACCAGGCCGACCAGTACTTCCGTAACGCCGAAGAGTTGCGCATCGATATGGACTACGTGCGCAGCGCGGCCCTCTCGCGCCAGGGCCGGGGCCTGGTCGCCCTCGTCCGCGGCGACGCGGCTGCTGCCGCCGACCACCTGCTGGCCGCCTACCAGACCCTGAGCGACTGCGGCGACACCTACGACGCCGCCCTGACCCTCGCCCACCACGCCGACGCAGTAGCGGGCCTGGGAGAAATCGACGGCGCCCTGTCCGAACTCGACACGGCTTTCACCGCACTGGAGCAGGCCAGTTCCGCCTTCGGCCAAGGCATCGTGTGGGAAATCCGGGCAAAGATCTTGACCGAGGCCGGACGCGGCGAGGAAGCCGAGGCAGCGCGTGCCCGGGCACTCGCGCTCTACGAGCAGGTCGACCCCGATGCCGCCAACCGGCTGGCCGCGCACATGACGCAGGTCTCTGCTACGTCGAGTCTGTAGACATGTCCCGCAACGTCGTTCCGCCGTCGGCGGAACGTATGCGATAGCGGCTAAGGGCCGGTACAGCAGCTGCTGAGCCGCGCCGGCAACCGAATAGCTGTCGGAAATGGGAATCTGACACTCTGTCACCCATCCCCGAGAAATAGGAGAACCCGAATGAGCACAAACGTCACGCGACGCTCGGCCCGCGCCATCCTGATCGACGGCCCAGACCTCCTCCTGATCAAGCGGACTCGTCCCGGCCAGGAGCCCTACTGGGTCTCGATCGGCGGCGGGGTCGAGCCCCAGGACGCCACGTTGGAGGACGCAGTCCGACGTGAAGTCCTCGAAGAGATCGGCGCACAGATCACGAACGTCGCGCAGGTCTTCATCATCAAGGACGAAGTGGAGGACGGAATCTCCGTCCAGCACGTCTTCCTGGCCGAGCTCGCGCCGGTGGATCTGGTGGACCCGACCGGCCAGGAACTGACCATCGCGAGCCGCGGCGGCTACGAACTCGTGCGAGTACCGTTCACGGCCAAGGGCCTTGCGGAGGTCGACCTCAAGCCGGCGGTGCTCGCCGACTTCATCGTGGCCAACCACGATGCCCTGCTTGCCTCGCTCGGCTACCCGGTCATGAACCCGACGACTCGCGCCGAGAGCGGAGGTGGGGTGGGTGCCGACCGAGTTCCTGAGCCTGAACGGGCCTGACAACGCAGGAAAGACCACGCAGATCAGGCTTCTGTCTGAAGCGCGGCCGACACTGCAACTCCTCGGGTCCGCTCACGAGCACGCGCCACATCTGTGGCGCGTGCCGCCCGAGGACTCCGCCGACTGGTGGTTCGAGACGAGCACCACGGCAGAGCTGACATACTCCCTTCTTGAAAGCCATCGCTTGCGGGCCGAAGCCCGTGAGCAGGGCATCGTCGCGGTCATCGACCGCGGGCACTCGATGCTTGTTGCCACTGCCATCGCCACGTGCATCGTCAAGGACAAGATGTCGATTGGCGACGCGCGGGCCGCCGTGGAAGCAGTGCAGCGCACTCTCGCCGAGCCGCCGTTCGAGCACTCGCTCCTGCTGCTGCTTTCCCGCGATTTCGACGAGAGCATCGCGATCTCCCAGGCCCGTGATTCCCATGAGTGGGATCAGCGGTACCTCCTCTACCAACGGACCCTTCACGACGTGCTGATGATGCAGGCCGAAAGCGGGCTCTACACCCTGGTCATGGAGTTGAGAAGGAGTTCGCGGGCTGAGATCCACAGCCAGATTCTCGCTGCGGTCGATGCCGCAGTGAGCGACCGGTTCGGAGCGAGTCAGTGACAGAAAGCAGAGGAGAAGCAATGTCCGTGGGAACAGAACAGCCAGTTGCCTTCCAGATTCCCGACGCACTTAACCAGCTGATAGACCAGATTCCGTCGAAAGACCGCGAACGCATCCGGGAGGCGATACGACGCCTTCATGAGACCAACGGATCGCTGTGGACCGCGGAGGACAGGGTCCGAGCCGCGAGCGGCGAGGACGCCGTTGCGACCAAGCGCGCCATCGATCAGCTGAATCGGAAGCGGAACGACCTCGTCGATCGCATCGACGAGGGTTTCACCCACTTGTCGACGCAACACCTCGTCAGGCCGTCCACGCCGATCCACACCGAAACCATCGGGTCCGTCGTCGATCGGTACTCCGTCGTGAACCTACGGGAGCGGCGCGCGGAACTGCTTGCGCAGGACGCCACCAACGAAGGCGCGGTAGATCGGCTTCGCGCGGTCAGTGCCCAGCGGGCCGAGCTGGCGAAGTCGATCGCCGACCTCGCCGCAGATCTGAAGGCAGGTGCACGCCGCCTCCCCGACGGCCGGAAATTCAAGCTGTACGGCACCATCAGCGAAACCGTCGGACAAGTCACGGTCAGCCCCAACATCGACCAGGTCATCGCCCTGGGCGGGCTGAGCGAGTGCGGCAAGAGCAGCTCCGGCGAGTACCTGCGGCACCAGGACGGCACCTACCGGCTGAAGATGAGCTTCCTGCTGGACATCGCGGCCAAGCGCAGTGGAATAGAAGATCTCTACCTCCTCGATCGACCGTCGCAGGCCCGCCTGCTCCTCGAAGGCCTGAACCTCTTCGCGGACATGCATGTCGAAGCGCGTCGCTTCACCATCGAGTCGGTTCACAGCGATGAGCTGATCTTCACGCTCAAGCAGATGCTCGGCGATCGCCTGGAGATCGTTTTCCTGGAGGCGCCCGCCCACCTGCGGGCCGCGAGGTCCCAAACCACCCGTGCTGCGCTCCGCGCGAAGGACGAGATCAAGACGTCCCGCGGTGCGGACCGTGTGGCCGCGGGTGCTGACCACGTTGTCGACAACGGCGGCGCAGTCGTCTCGCTGCACGCGCGGCTGAGGACGATCGCCAACCCGCGATCAAGCAGCCCTGTGCGAGTGGAACGTGCCATGGCTTCATTCCTGCCAGAGCCCATCGCCGCCGAGGTCGACGCGTTCGTCGCGGCTGTGGCAGCAGGGCCGGGCGTCGATCTGGTAGCCCTCACCGGGAGCACTGTGAACGGCGAGTGGATGAGCGGCTGGTCCGATATCGACCTGCTAGTCAGCGCAGAGCACTCGGTCCACCGTGTGGCCGCGCAGGAGGCCGGCAAGTTGCAAGTTCGTCTTGGTGGCGCTGAGCAGGTGAAGTGTGCTCTCACGCTGGTCACCCCGGGAGAGATCAGCGCGTTGTTCGTCCAGCCGGGGGTGGTCTACGCACTCTTCAGGCTCGGCGATGGGCGGAGCACCGCCTTGTTCGCGGCGCCGGGCCTGCGGCTGCCGGTGATCACCAGCGACAAGTTCAAGCACGCCGCCACGCAGACCCTGCCGTTGGTGTTCGTGACGCTGCGACGCCTCGTGGCAGCATCAACGTCAGGCTCTTGGGAGCTGCGACCCATCTACAAGCACATCGTTCTGGCGTTGCAGCTCCTTCTGCGGGCCAACGGTGTAGACGCGACCGGCGCCAACGCTATCGCGGACATGGGCGAGGAAGTCCTGGCCGGGCTCGGAAGCTTGGACTTGCCGGCGGCCGCGGCCATCGCCGGGTCCCGCGCCCGAGGCAGTGAGGCCGACCACGCCGATGCCGTCATTCGAGCCGCACACCGCCTTCTGGAGTGGTATGCCGCGCAGGTAAATCCGGACTTCAGCGCGGTCAGTACGAGGACGAGTGGAGACAGCAAATGATCAGCGCTACCCGCAGTGCTTCCTCATTCGCCGCGAAGATCGTCGAACGACGCGGCGTCACGAAGCAGCAGCGCGCCGAACGGGTCGTCCACCGCCTCGACGGGCTTGAGGCACCCGTGTCGATGGACGAGTTCAAATCCACCGCTGAAGAGCTGTGGAGCCGGTGCCAGAGCGCGATCGCCCATCTCGATCGTGTGGACTTCATCCTCGGGCTCGATGCCGGAGGCATCATTCCGACGCTCGGTCTCGCATCGGCCTCCGGCATTCCCTACAAGATCGCCTGGAAGTTGGACCTGCCCCTGCCTGGCGCGGTGAAGTTCAGCGAGCCACACGCGATGCGGCAGGACGTGCACGCCTACCACATTGAGCCTCGGCAGCGGATCCTCGTCATGGATGACGAAGTGACCACCGGTATGACTCTGGTCAACCTGGCAGAAGCGCTCCGCGCAGTTGGTGCAGAACCCGTTGGCGCCGTCTGCCTCGTGGAGGATCTGCGCTACAGCGCCCGGCAGCGCCTCGCGAGCACCGGTCTCGACCTGGTGAGCCTGATGGCGATCGGACAGCCATGCGCGTAGATTTCGCAGGGCCGGCCTTCTTCCGCGGCTCACCCCGTGTGCCCGCCGATGGTCTTGTCACCAAGCCTTTGGGCTACGTCCGCGACGAGCTCGGGCCGGGTGAACCCCTGCCCGGCATCTCGGCCAGCGGCCTGCCCTCGACGCTGAAGCAGTGCGACGAAGTCGTGCTTTCCTTCGGCGGCAAGCTGGGAGACACGCTGCTCGCGTTCGGCGCCGTAGCAGCAGTCCTGAGCTACCTCGAACTGATCCGCCCGGACAACTTGCCTGTCGTCCGGATCCTGGGGCAGTACGCCGCGCTGTTCGACCAGCTCAGTTCGCTGGAGTCTTTCGACGTCCGGGACATCGACCCCGCTCCTGCGGCTGCGCGCACCGTCGTCGTCGGAGACCGACACGGCGTCGGGCTTTCTCTGCCAGAGAATGCAGGACGGGTGCAGACGGTGTTGGTCTGCGATCCGGAAGAGCCGCCCTGCTGGAGCAGCGGGACGTGTGCCTATCCCTCTCTTCCCGCGCGCTACTTCCTGGATGTTGAACGCCAACTCGGAATGCGACTGTTCGAAGGCGCGAGCTTCATGCCGGTCTTGTACGCCGCCGATGCTTTCGGTGCGAAAGCCGAGGGAGCAACGATGGTCGGATTGGTCACCGCGACGAGCTGGCCGGCGCGCAAGGACTATGGATTACAGCGCTACTTCGATGCCCTGAGCCAGATCGCGGAAGCGACCGGCTCGGAGATTCACGCATTGGTGGTGCCTGGACGTGAGGACTCGTCGGCCGACGATCTCGACGCCGTACCGGACGGGATTACGGTTGAAGTACTGAGTGATGCGCACTTCAGCCTCGCCGGGGAAAGGTTGGCCGGATGCGACCTCGTGTTCGGCAATGACACGGGGTTGACCCATCTCGCGGCAGCGATTCGACAGCCAGGAGGCTCCGGAGCACAGGTCATCGGCCTGCACGCGCGCCACAGCCACGCCAAATGGCGTACGGGGCTTGAATGGCACCATGCGCTCGCCACACCTTTTTCGGAGACCATGAACCGGAACGATCTCTGCCCTGTTCGTGACAAGATCGATGACCGGGGAGCTGGTGCGGCTGCTGAGATTGGATTTATCACGCCCGAAGATCTGGCGGCGGCCGGGCTGGAAGTCCTCGGCGACGCGGCCGAGGCGAGCCAGTGACGTGCTCTGTCCTGAAAGTGAGAAGGGCAAGGCGCTTCACACGCAACACTGTCCGAGACATAGACCTCCTGTTCCGGCGCTACCTCGTCAAGCGGATGCCGAATCACGCCGAAGCGCGAGCTGAGGAAAACGGACGGGCATCCATCCAACCCTTCTTCACGCTACCGCGCCTGTACACGCGGTTTCGGCTCCTCGGCGCGAGCTACCTCATCTATGAACGGTGGGGCCAAGAGCCAGGGCCGAAGATGCTGCTTGACCTCCTGAACGAGGGGAACGAGCCAGCCGTTGCCGAGTACTTAGCTCAGCTCACCAACGCATATCGGAGAGCGATGCTGGATACGGCACTTCGCATGTGCCCAATGCAGCTTGTCCGCAAGCTGTATCACGACCGCGCGGCGCCTGGCGGAAGACTGGACTACTACTACGCAGACCGAACTTTCGAAGTCTGCGGCATTCCCATCGACGAGTTGGCACACTATGAACTCGTCATCAACGGTCGACAGCGACGGCTCGATTGGCGAGCAATCCTGTCCTGGCTGGCCGAGTGGTCCCGTGATGAGACGCCCCAGTGGAGCGCCTGCACACAGGGAGATCCCACGGACGTCAATCTCGCCGTGCCCTTCACAGTCTTCGACTACGACACAGCGGGACGCAACGCCGTGGTCGGAGAGTTCGCGAACTTCTGCTGGTACACCGGCTTCCTCGGCGGTTACCTGGTGCCGAAACTCAACCCGGCGGCCTTTCACTCCTCGCCCAAGACGTTCGAGATGGTCTCGCTCAACGCCCCGGTCACCCACGCAATCAACGTCGACAGAGAAGGCCGGCGCCTGTCCGTCGACCTCACCTGGCGACCTGTCGCGGCGCGACATTCCGCTATCACCGCCTACTGGAACGACCTCGTCATGCCGGTCTGGAAGCAGCTCGCGGAGAGCGAGGACATCAACCAAGCGGTGAAACCGTATCTGGCACTGCGGATCATCGGAGTCTTCAACGTCTCCGAGCTCGACCCAGCGGACATGCTCGCCCTGCTCGCCTGCCTGGCCGAGTGCTGCGCTGACGACTTCGACGCCGAGCGCCTTTTCCTCCAAGGACTTTCATGACCGAAATCGGAAGCCCGCTTTCGGGCCAAGTTGCACTCGTGACAGGAGCGACAGGAGGTATCGGAAGCGCCATCGCACTGCATCTGGCGGACCTGGGCGCGGCCGTTGCCATCAACCACCTCGATGAACCAGACGAGGCCCACAGACTCTGCGAACAGCTTCGGACGCGCGGAGCGGAGGCAGTCGCGATCCAGGCTGACGTCCGTGAACCGGGCGACGTCAACCGCCTCGCGGAAGAAGCATCGTTTGCCCTGGGGCCAGTGGATACCGTCGTCAGCGCCGCAGGAAACTACCCGCGGATACCGTGGACCGAGCTCGATCCCGCACAGTGGAATTCGATGATCTCTACCAACCTGACAAGCCATTTCCTGGTAGCCCGAGCGTTCACGGAGTCCATGCAAGCCCAAGGCCAGGGGCGGATAATCGCAGTCGGAAGCGTCCTCGCCCACATCGGGCGGCACGAACTGGCCGCTTACATTGCTGCGAAGGCAGGTGTTGAAGGGCTGATACGCGCGCTCGCGCGGGAACTCGGACCGGACGGCATCACCGCCAACTGCGTAGCGCCTGGATCCATCCGCGTGCGGGCTGAGGAGACAGTCGTGGACGACGTGCCCGAGATGGAGAAACGCCAACTGGCCCGCCAATGCATCAAACGGCGAGGGACACCGGCAGACGTCGCCCAGGCAGTCGGGTTCCTGGCCCAACGCGGCGCAGGTTTCATCACAGGCCAGACCATATACGTCGATGGAGGATGGTTCCTTGGCTGACGAGACGTTCCGCATCGACCTCGCGCGTCATGCACAGGACGAGAGCGCCCGAAGCACCCCGGGCTACCACGCCTTTCCCGAGAACCCGCTGACCGAAGCCGGCATCCAGTACGCCCGGGACACGGCGACGGCCCTCGCCAAAGAC
This sequence comes from Actinocrinis sp., assembly GCA_035943635.1. Taxonomy (GTDB): domain Bacteria; phylum Actinomycetota; class Actinomycetes; order Streptomycetales; family Catenulisporaceae; genus DASZBX01. The sequence goes on from DASZBX010000030.1 coordinate 43,570, forward strand.
TACGCAGGAATCGTCTACAGCCCCATTCCCAGGGCAAGGCAAACGGCCGCGCTGTTCGCCGAGGGTTCCGGCTTGCCACTGCTCGCTGAGGAACCGAGCCTCAGCGAATGGCGGCCACCGAGCTGCGTATACGGCAAGACCCCGGAGCAGTACGACGATGCCTACCGGGCATGGCGGTATGCACGTACAGCAGATCCAACACTCGCGTACGAAGACGGAGAGTCCCTTCAGGACCTTCACCAGCGCGCAAATCAAGCCGTCGCCATCCTCAAGCGGCTTGCGGCGAAACACGGCCCGCTCTTGGCGGTCTCCCACAAAGTGCTCCTCGGAGTGATCCTGCATCTCGAACTCGGCCCTGCGGAGGCTTTCCATCAGGCGACCCAAGAACCCTGGGCGCACTGCCAACTCCGAACGCTCACACCTCACCTCATCACGGAGGCATGAATGCCAGCGCGCTCTACTGACCACGAGCGGTGTCTCCCGCACCAGTCGGCGCACGAAGCCGACGTACACCGAGAACTCGGCCGCCTGCTGGCGTCGGCTCCGCTCGAACCGGAGGAGCTGGTCGACAGCCTGCCGCTCTTCATTCGCCGCCAGCCCCTCGCGGACCTCTTGTCAATCGAGGCGCTGTACCGCATGGTGATCGACCTACCCGGGGTCATCATGGAATTCGGAGTGCACCGAGGCCGCCACATGGCCCTGCTGACGTCGCTCCGAGGCGTATATGAGCCCTACAACGCGCACCGCAGGATCATCGGCTTCGACACCTTCCAAGGCTTCCCCGACGTGGCGAGCATCGATGAACTCGGCAGTACCGCCGCGCAAGGCAAGTTCGCTCTGCCCGGTGGCTACGCCGACTATCTCCGCAAGGTGCTCGACGCCCACGAAGCCAACGAACCGCTCGGCCACATCAACAGGACACTCCTCGTCGAGGGCGACGTACGAACGACCCTGCCCGCGTACCTTGAGGCCAACCCTCAGACGGTCGTAGCACTCGCGTACTTCGATCTCGACCTGTACGAGCCAACCATCGAGGCGCTACGAGCCATCCGCCCCTACCTCACCCGCGGAAGCGTCATCGCGTTCGACGAGTTGGCACACGCCAAGTGGCCAGGAGAAACGGCGGCCGTGCGGGAAGAACTGGGGCTGGACGCGGTCCAATTCCATACGGTGGCGGGCCGTCCAACTCCCTCGTACCTCCGGTGGGGCGAATAGCCCCAGAGACCAGCAGATCGGCGGCGACTGATCGGATCAGACGATCACTCGGATCCGGAGTGCTTTGGTGGCGATCCCAATGCTGGCGACCTCGTGGCAAGTCTGCCCGAGTGAATCGGGTAGTCAGTAGCCCATTTCGCGGTCGGCTTCCCGGCGCACCTCGCGGTCGACGTGTCGACGGCTGGCGCTTGGGTTCTCCTCGAACTCGACTCCACTGGTCCGCGCCGGGGCGAGTTGCCGCTTGGACGTGCTCGGCCGGCCAGTGCGGGTCGGGGCCTTGTTCGAGTGGTCCGCAGTATCGTCGGAGCTGATCGCCAACATTCGGCCGACGGAGATCTCGGCTTGGCGGTGGACCAGGTGGTCGCTCTCGTCCGCGGCGACCACCGGTCCAAGCGGGCGGACCGGGTCCTGCGCTGTGATCTTGTATTGTTCGCGGTAGGCGGCGACCGTGGACAGGTGGGCGCGCCATTCGGCGTCCTGCGTCGGGGTGCGCGGGGTGGTGCGGTTGTCCTCGATCCACGCAGGCCGCTCGGCGGCGGCGCGCTCGGCCAGCTGCCCGACGCGCTCGCGCAGCTGCGCGCTCTGCTCGACCAGCGAGGCGCGCAGGTCCTCGTCTCCTTCGCGCTGGTGGGCGTGGACGCGCGCGGGGGTGGTAAGCCACGCGGGCAGCGGAGCGGCGTCCGGCGCGTCGTTGTGCCGGTAGGCGGCCGCGAACGGGCGGTTGTCCAGGTAGGTGGTGATGCGCAGGGCGAGGCGTTCGGCCGGCTCGGGAAGTGTGTCCAGTTGGTCGCGGCGGGCGGCTTCGCGCAGCAGGAATTCGCCGTTGTGCCCGGCCTGCTCGGCGAGCAGGAGCGTGCGGCGCAGCGTCGCCCAGGAGGGGGATTCGACGATGCGCTCGGCCAGCTCCTTGTCGAACGATTCTGTGATCAGCGCCCGGTAGGCGGGGCGCGCGGCGCGTTCCAGGGTGTACTGGAAACGCGGGGCGAAGGTGGCCAGGGATCCGACCTCGATCTGGTTGTCACGTATGGTCTCGGTGGCCGACTTCTCCGCGCCTTCCAGGCGCAGGATGTTGATCAGAACTTCCAGCGGGGCGTAGGCGCGCGGGTCGGTCTTGGGGTAGTCCAGGCGCTCGTCCGGGTCGAGCGGGAGGACTTCGTGGGTGCCGACGTAGAGTTTGGTGCCGTATTCGGCGCGGGAGAGCGCGACGTAGAGCTCTTCGCGGGTCATGCCGGCGGTGATCAGCGCGTGCGCGGTTTCGACGGTGGTGCCCTGCTCGCGCATGACAGTGCTGGCGTAGGCCAGCTGTACGTAGTGGGCGACGTACTTGGCCGGGAGGGTCACGGTGCCGCCGTGCTCGGCGTGCCGGACGGTGAGGGAGCCGTCCTCGTAGCGGGTGGTCACGGTCCAGTCGTCGCCGTTCTTGACCCAGTCTCGGCCGCCGTTGGTGCCCAGGCGCCGGTCGTTGTTGCGTGTGGTGATCCAGTCGCCGACGCCCACGCTCAGGCCGTCCTGCAGAACGACTCCGACGGCCTCCACGTCGCGGGCTTCGACGCGGTCCTGTCGGGCCTGGGCGTTGAGGGCGGTGACGTCGGTGCCGTTGGAGGCGACAAGCAGGGTGCGCTTGCCGGCGAGCATGTCCGTCTTCCAGCCCTGGTAGGCCAGTTCGGTCATGCCGTCGCGGGTGCCGGAGACGATGCGGTTGTTGCGGGCGTAGAAGTCCAGGCCGTCCGTGTCCCCGACGCTGATCTTGAGGGTCGCTTCGGCCTCGGCCGGGTTCTTGAACCGGTAGAGGGTGGACAGCTCCACGTGGTTGGTGGCGTGGGCCAGCAGGCGCAGTGCTCCGCCGGACTCGACGGCGCTCAGCTGCCGGTGGTCGCCGAGCAGACGCAGGGTCGCGCCGCGCTTTTCGGCGATCTCCAGCAGGCGTTGGAGGTTGAGGGTGCCGGCCATTCCGACTTCGTCGACGAGCAGGATGTCGCCTTTGCGCAGCTTGAAGTGCCGCTTGTCGAAGGGCACGTGCTTGCCGCCGGTCAGCTGCTTCGCGTAGCGGCCTTCGGTGTACTCGTAGAGGAACTTGTGGGTGTTCTCCGCCGCGGTGCCCAGCTCGTTGCCGAGCACGGAGGCGGCGGTCGAGGAGGTGCCGAGCGCGACCACGCGCACGCCGTGCTCGCGTGCGACGTGGACCAGGGCCTTCATGGCGGTGGTCTTGCCGGAGCCGGCCGGGCCGATGCCGATGGATATTCGGGTGTCGCGGGTGGCGAAGTCTTCGACCAGGGCGCGCTGTCCGGCGTCGAGCTGGCGGCCGCTGACGCGTTCGAAGGAGGCGAGGGACGCGGCGGCTTCCTTCGCCGAGATCTTTGTTTTGACGGTCGTGGTGGCTGCGTTGAGTAGACGGTCTTCAGCGCCCAGGACGAGGGCTGAGGTGTAGCGGGCGGTGCCGTGGTCGAGGAAGACGGACTCGCCGCCGCGGCGCTGGAGCTGCGTGGGCTCGCGCGTGAGGGAGGGGGCTTCGACGCTGATCGAGGCGCCCAGTGCGGCGGCGGTGACCTTGTCGATGGTGGCGTTCTGCTCGGCCAGGCTGATGAATCCCCCGCGCAGCATGCGCTCGGCCTCGGCGCGGATGTTCCACGCGGTCCAGGTGGAGCGCACTTCGGCGACCGCGGCCAGGATGTGGAGGGCGGACTCGCGGATCTGGTTCTCGTCCAGGTCGAGTGCGGCGCGGGCGGCCGGAATGCTCGCCGGGACGAGGGCGGCGACCTTGTTCAGGGCATCGGTGCCGAATTGGTCGGTTAGGGAGGTGGTCCAGTCCCAGCGCAGGGATTCGAGCGAGCGCGGCGCCTTCTTGCCCTCGCGGGTGTCGAGGTTGGCCTGCCGGGTGAGGGCGTAGGCGGTCTTACGGCTCGGGTCGTGGCCGTGGTCGCGGCGGTATTCGCGCACCAGTTGCGCGTAGCGGGTCTCGATCATGGTGCGGCGGGCGGAGAAGTGTTCGACGTAGGCACGGGACATGCCCGCTATCTCGCGGACCGGCTGCTTGCCGCGCGGGGTGTCGGCCCGGGGCGCGAAGCTGACGCCGAGCCGGGCGGAGAGCAGGGTCTCGAACGCGCTGTTGTAGTGCTCGGACGTGGCGACGGTCAGACGGTAGAGGGCGCGGGCGTCCAGGCTGCGCCAGATCCCGTCGCTGCCCTGGATCTTGTTGCTGATGGCGACGTGGGTGTGCAGGTTCGGGTCCCCGGCCCGGCTGTCGAAGTGGTCGAAGGCCACGGCGACCAGGCCGGTGGTGTCGAGCTGGGCGACGCCGCCCTTGCCGGTCCGGGTGAGCGCGGCGTGGCCTTCGAGCATCGTCAGGGCGGAGGCGAGGGCGTCGCGGTGGGCTTGGTAGACGGCGTGGCGTACGGCGGCGTCGGGGTGGATCGCCCAGAGGATCGCGGCGCTTTTGACCGGGCTGAACACCAGGTCGTACCCGGCCACGGCGGCGCGCTGGGCGCGGGACTCCTCCATTTTCGCCTTGTTGATTTCGGCCTTGGTCGGTTCCCGGCCGGTCTCCTGGCGGATCGCATCGAGGCGCATGTCCACGCGGGCGTCGAAGTGGACGAGCTCCTGGTAGAGCGGGAAGGCGGGGCCGAGGGAGGCTTCGCGGTCGGCTTTGCGGTGGATGGCTTTGATCTGGCTCTCGCTCATCCCGGGCTTGATCCGGGTGAGGATCTTCTCCCGGATCTTGTCGGCGTCCGGGTGCTGTCCGAGGCCGTAGAGCAGCTTCATCTGCTGCTCGGTGACCTCGGTCCCGGCGAGCTTCAGGACGTGCGCACCGTAGCCGAGCCAGCGGCCGGGAGGGTTGCCTTCGGCGGTGTAGTAGTCGGCCGCGGTCTGTCCCATTTCGCGCTCGACGTCGCCGCCGGCGACCTGGCGGGTGAGGTAGGTGTAGCCGTCTCCGGCGGTGAGTTTGTGCAGGGCCAGCATCGGCTTCTCCTTCCTTTTCTGCCTGGTCGGGCGGTGCGGTGCGCATCAGGTGGGATCCACTTCGGTTCCAAGATCCTTTTCGTGCAAGAGGTGTCTTGGTGGTGGAGGGGGCGGGTGGCGAGCGTTGGTGCGGGAGGTGGGGAGTGGGCCTGCCGTGTGGGGTGTCGCGTTCGCGAGAGGGGCAGGTGGTTGACACTTACTGTAGACCATAGTCTATGGTGTAGGTAGTTCATTGATGCTAGTAAATGGAGGTGGTCGGATGGTGAGGCGAGGTGCGTCGGTCAAGGCGGCGGCTCGGCTGCGGGCGGACGAGGCGACGCGGGAGCTGCGCGAGGCGCAGTCGCGGAAGCTGGCGGCGCTCGGTGCGGCGGCGCAGGGTTACTTCGAGGCGGCCGAGCGGTGCGAGCGCGCTCAGGGCGTGGTCGAGCAGGAGGAGGTGCGGGCGCAGGAGGCGTTGCGCGCGGTGCGGGAGCTGGTGGAGACCAACAAGGCAGCGGCCGAACTGTGCGGGGTGAGCGTCTACGAGGTGACGGCCGCGATGGCCGCCGTTGCCTCGCGGCCCGCACTTGTGCCGCCGCGGGGCCCGGCCCCCGCCCCCGTCTCCGCAGCGGTGCCGCCGGTAGCGGTGACCGGCGGATAGCGGACACGCGGAGGCGGCTCGCGCGATGTGTTCACCGTCGCGCGAGCCGCAGGGCCGAGGAGGCTAGAGGGCGTCAGGCTGCGGGCCCGCGCTCGGCTTCCACAGGGGCAGCAGCTCCAGGCCGCCTGACCCGACCGGCTCCAGACCGTCCGGGTCGGCGCCGAAGTCGAGCGCTTCGCTCAGCAGCACTTCCAGGGCCCCGACCCGGCGGGGCCGTAGCCGCCGAACTCGGCGGCCAGCGCGACGGGCAGGTCCGGCAGTTGCTCGTCGCTGAAGCGGTAGACGGCCTGCTGCTTGCGGTCGCGGATCTCGACGAACCGCAGGCTCCCGCCGTCGTCGGTGGAAAAGAGCAGGTGCTCGCCATCGGGGAACATCGCCCCGAGCGCGGCGGCCACCAGGAGGGCGACCTTGTCGGCAAGGTCGACGACCAGGCCGGTGACCAGATCGAAGCAGTCGGCCAGCCGCGGATGGGCCGGGACATTGTGGACAGTGGCGCGGGTATCGGGTGCAGGGGTGGGTGTAGACATCGCAGGCTCCAGGACGTCTCGGGCCGCGGCCGGTTCCCTCGGCGTGTGGAGACCGAGAGAGCGCGTACGGCCGGCGCGCAGAAGGCTCGGCGAAGCCGACCCGTAGGGCTTGGCCCCGCGCGCCGGACGGGTGTGCTGAGCTGGGAGCCCACGCACGCGGGACCAGCCCGCCCCCGGGACGCTCCCCGGCCCCGGCGAGCACCGTGCACACAGCGCACGTTCCGCAGCCCGAACCGTCCTCGGCCCCCGTCGTGGGGCGGGGCCGAGGAATGGAGGCAGCCCGCCAGGTTCATGTGATCGGTCAGGTAGACGGCAGCGGCCTCGTCGCGGCCGAGGTGGTCGCAGATGGACGGCAGCGCGTCCTGAGCCAGGTCGAGGACGATCTGCCGGACGGCGCCGTCCTGACTGGTCAGGACGACGCAGGTCGCGCCGGTGGGCATGGTGGTCGGCTTCCGTCCGGACTCTGGGTGTGGTCAGAGCCCGGCCGCAGCAGCGGCCGGGCGGGGCGGCCCGGTGGTCAGTAGGAGCCACCACAGTTGGCCGAGCCGCAGTTGTGGCGGCCTTCAAGGTCACCGGCGTCGTCGTTCGGAACGTAAAACTCGCCGCCGCATACCCAGCACCCCACGCATTTGCGTCCGGCCGCGGTCTCGTCTGCGTCGCGCCGCATCTTCTCGGCGAAGTACTCGTCTGCGATCCGGTCCTCTTCTACACGGTCGCAATACTCACGGGCCAGGTACTCGAAGTTCGCGCGGTGGCGTCGCAGACGCTCGGTGTGCCGCGCGAGGCGGCGGCGGTCGCGACGCCAGGAGTATTGGAAGACGGCTTCGTTGTAGGTGCGGTCCCACAGTGTGAAGGCGATCTCGTGCGCGGCGCGCAGCTGACGGGGGGCGCCGGTGCGGCATTGGCAGCGCGAGGTGAACTTGAGCTCGGTGCCGAGGTGGTCGGCCGCCACGTGCAGATCGTCCAAGGAGGTCTGGCTTCGGCCTGTCGGTAGCAGCAGGGGCAGGTGGTCGCAGGGAAACAGCTCCCGGGCCACCTGGTCGACGGCGCGCAGGTGTTCGGCGGCGGCAACGAGGTGGGGCAGGTTGCGCCGAGTGCGGCGGGTGTCGGGCAGCGGTTCGAGGATCATCGTGGGGTGCCTTTCGAAGGACGTGCGCGGCCGGGGCGCCGGGCCCCGGCCACAGGTCACGGGTAGAGGAGTTCGAGCTGTTCCCAGTCGGCCGCCGGGGCGTGGCGGCGCAGGGCTGCGGCCAGGGAGGCGCGGGTGATCGAGCGGGGCGCGGCAGTCAGCAGGGCGCCGGAGTCCTTGCCGACGGCGAGGTAGGCGTCATACAGCTCGCGGTAGCGGCGGGTCTCGGCGTCGCCGAGGTCGGCGCGGGTGGCCTGGTATTCGCACTCGACGTCGAGCAACCGGGTCAGGGTGTCGATGTCGAGGACCGGACGGTTCTGGGGCGGGTCGTGGTCGGGCACGGAGGTGCTCCCGTCTCTGGCACCCCGGGATCTTCGCGGGGCGGGCGGTGCCGGTGGTCTCGGCGTGGACGGGCCGTGCCCACCTGAGGTCCGCGTTCGGGGCAACCCCCGAAGAGCGACGCAGGAGCGTGGGGTTGAGCCGGGCGCGGGTTTCTGGTGCCCTCGGGCGATCACGCGGGCGCCGGCTCCCCTCCCGCCCTCGACCCGGGGACGCAGCGCGGCCAGACCGTGCCCGACCGGCCCGCGAGGTCGGCGCACCTCGGCCCGGCGATCACCCGGACGGCGTAGCGGGCGCGGCATTCGACCGCGGCGCCGATCAAGCTTGCCGAGCGGACCGAGCAGACGGGAGCGGGGATGACCAGGGACGAACAGCGCGAGCGGCGACGTGCCATGATCGCCGCGGTGCGCACGCACCTGCCGTGGGCCCGCGTCGGTGCCGTCTGGGCGCTGGTGGGCTGGCCGGGATTCTGTCTGGCGATGACTGCCGTGCTGCTGCGCCAGCCCCGCCTGCTGCGCGGAAGCACCCGCGGACAGATCGCCTGGGACCTCGCGCTCGTCACGCTGCTGCCGGGCACGCTGGCCGCCGTGGCGCTGTCGGTGGCGCTGCTCGGGTGGCCGACCAACATACTGCTGCCGGTCGCGCTCCTCGCTCTGGACGCGGCACTACTCACGGGCTCCGCTTCCGTACGCGGACGGGTGTGGGTACTCGACGGCTGGCGCGCCGGAGTGCTGATCACCGCGATCGAGCCGTGGCAGGGGCTGACCAGGTTCGAGGCCGGGCAGTACTGGGCGCTACCGCCGGGGCGCGGGCACGGCCTACGTCTGCGCCAGGAGGGAACGCGGCTGGCGGACCGGTTCGGCGCGGTACTGGAGCTGGAGGCGATGAACCCGCACCTCGCCCACGGCCCGTACCGGCGGTCCGGATTCGGGATCGTCCCGGGACACGAGGAACACCGGCGCCCGACCATGTGCCGGATACCCCGGTCCCCGGCCGGACCGCCTGCTGCCATCGGCGACGCGGTGCACGTTGGTAGACGGTGACCTACGGACGCGCCGAGGCCGCCGCCCGCCCAGCGCCGGACTACTCCGTCGGGCGCGCAGGCAGCAGCTCGGCGAGCACGCGGGTGATGCCCTCGGTGTCAGTGCGCGTCAGCGGGCCGCGCTCGTGGGGGCGGTAGGCGTAGAACTGCGCCCCGATCGCTGCGGCGACGGTGAACAGGTGGCGGGGGAAGTCGGCGCTGTCGACGTACGCGCCTCCCTGCTCGCGCTGGGCCTTGTCGATGCGGCGCAGTACTCGCGCCATCGACTCGATCTGTGCGAGTTCCACGCCGGTCGTCGGGTGGAACTCGTGGCGCGTGCCGTAGACCCGGCCGTCGCCGATGTACCCGGCCACGCGGAAGTCGGCGTACTGCTGCGCGTCGTGGGACGCGCGGTAGCCGCCGAAGGAGGGGTTGAAGATGCGGCCGACGTCCTCGGGGTCGAGGGTGTCGGCAGCGGTGGCCAGGTAGACGGCATAGCCGACGACCTGCGTGATGTCGTAGTGACGCTCGATGCCGACGCGGAAGCCGAGGACGCGCTTGCGCGAGGGGCGGCGGGTGGTGCTCACGGGTGTAGGTACTCCAAACGGGGAAGGGGCCGCCGGTGACCCGGCGGCCCACACAGGTGGGAGAGAGCCGGGGTCAGGCGTGGCGCAGGCGCAGGGCCAGGCGGGCGGCGAAGTAGCCGTAGTGCGCGGGGCGTGCCTCGTAGCGGTAGATCGCCAAGCACAGTGAGATTGCGAACGGGTCCTCGTCGTCGAGCACGTCGTCCGCTTCCAGGGCGGTGTCCAGCAGGCCGATGCCCAGCTCGCGTCGTCCGAGGGCGAGAGCGGCGTAGGCGGCGACGGTGTACGCGATCCGGTGCTGCTCGGGAGTCTGGGAGGCGCGTGCGAGGGCGAGGGCGACGCCGAGCACGCGGTGTGCGCCGGGTTCGTCGGCGCAGCGGGAGATCAGCAGTTCGCGGGTGACCGGCTGGTCGAGCGCGTCGAGCAGGTCGGCGCCCACCCGGGTACGAGCGGTTCGCATGGCCGGGCCGGGTCCGAGCATGGCGGCTTCGACCAGGACGCGCGGGGACAGCTCGGGTGCCGTGGGTGCCGGGATGGTGCGGGGGGCGTCGAGCAGGATCGTCATGGAGTTCCGTCCCGAAGGTCGCGGAGGTCGGGCCGTTCGGCCCGCTGGCGCGCCCCGGGCCAGCACACCGATCCCGGACCCGGTCCAGGCTCGCGCGCAGCGCGACCGCGCAGCGGCCCCGGCCTTGACCGGATAGGCCGGGCGGTGTGCTGAGCTACGGGCGACAGCGAGGCCGGCCCGACCACGCCCGCTGCCGGGACGACCCGATCCGCGCACCACGCGCCCGGAAACCACCAACCGGGCGCGCGGCCGGGGTGCTGCTACGCGGGGTCGAGCAGCAGGCAGCGCACGGCACCGTCAGCGTGGCGGTCCATTTGCTCGGGCACGTACGGCAGCTGCGCGCCGGTGCCGCAGGCGTCATTGAGCAGCAACTGCACCTCACGCAGGTAGCGCGGGTCATAGTGGCGGCCGAACTCAGCGGCCACCGCGGCGGGCAGCTCGGGCAGCTGCTTGCCCTCGTGCTCGCTGAAGTCGTAGACCACGGCGCCGTCTGCGGTCAGGACGAGCGCGAGGTACCGGCCCTCGTCAACCGAGTCCGTGCTGACCGTGACGTACGCGGCGGTCGGATACATCGCGCGCAACGCTTCACCCAGCAGGCTGAAGACCTGGTAGCCGAGCGTGTTCAGGGCGCGTTGCTGCGCGTCGAACCGGTCGGCGAGCGGCAGGCGGTCGGGTGCGGTGTTCACGGGAAGTTGCTCCTTGTGGTGGGGAAGAGGAAGTGAAGGACAGCCGGGCATCGAGCCCGGCTGTCCGCTAGCCGCCGTGTCCGTGGTCCGGACTGGCGGGGTGATCAGAACGGCATCGGGTCGGTGGTCCGGTCGCGCGGGGTGTGCCGCTCGAACGCGGCGGCCAGGCCCGCCAGGTCGGTGATGACGGAGGTCGCTTCCGGGTCCGGGTCGAGCCGGTGCTTGACGAACCGCGCCCCGATCACCTCGCCGACACGCACGACCAGCTCCGGGTAGTCGTGGTAGCCGGGCGCGGGCACTCCGGCGGCGGCCTGCTCGGCGAACTCCCGGTCTATCTCGCCGAGGCGGCGGGCCATGACCTGGGCGCGGCGGGTGTCGATCACGCCGTGCAGCAGCCGGTAGCCGTGGCGCGAGTCGTAGAAGTGCCGCCGTTCGTAGCGGGCGGTGATCTCGAAGCCCTCCAGCTCCAGCGCGGCGTCCGGGTGGTCGATCTGGTCCTGACAGCAGGCGTGGAAGACCAGGTACGCCGGTTCGCCGGGCTCCAGGTGCACGGGGCGCACGTTGATCTCCGCGATCAGGTATGTGGCGTGGTGGCGCTCGACGCGCCGGATGAACAGGCCGATCTCCAGTTCGCGGGCGACCGGCTCGGGGTCGTTCTCGTCGCGGTGCATGCCGCGGCTCCTCTCGGGACAGCAGGCCGGGCCGCGGCCCGGCCGGGGTGGTAGGTGGCTGGGGCTCGCGCGGTCGCGCGCGGGCCGGGGGCCGGGCCGCCCGCAGGCGGCCCGGCGGCGGGGTCACGCCTGCGGCAGCGGCTCGACGAGCAGGGTGTTGAGCTGGCGCAGCCGCGGGCCGGAGGCGGGCGGCGGGGTGAGGATCGGGCGGCCCTGGACGGTGACGCGGGTTCCGCGCTTGAGCTGGTCGAACATCACGTCGGCCACGCTGCCGCGGGCGGCGGTGCACTCGATGTGGACGGTGCGCGTGACGGCGGGGGCGCCGGGGGCCGGGGAGGAGGTCATCTCGGTGGCCAGGGTGAAGTAGGCCAGGCCCCCGCCGCCGGGGATGTCGCGAAAGCGCGTGTCGGCGGAGACGGTGCCGGTCAGGGTGACGGGAAGGGGTGCGGGCATCGCAGTGGTCCTTGTCTGTCTCGGGCCGCCGGTGCGGCCCCTGTGGGGTTGACAGACCAGGTCAGAGCTCGACCGGGCGGCGGGTGTGAAGGTGCGAGCGCAGCGAGCCCCGCTTGCGGGTTTGCCTTCACTCCCGCCGCCCGGGGGTGCTAGACCTGCTCGGGAGGGCAACCCCTGGGGATGCACCAGGTGCCCAGGCAGCTGGACCCGCAGATGCCGCGCCCCTCCGGAGCCCCGACCGGCCCGGACCGACGACCAGCTTTCGCGCTCCCGGCGGGCGGGGCGGCCTACCACCTGGCCGCCGGTGACCGACCGCCGGCCCACGAGCTCCCGCGCGCACCGGCCCATCGGGGTACCGCGCGCGGCCCGGCCGACGCGATGCGACCAGCCTGAGCGGTCCGCGCCACCGCGGGCCGCCCACTGCCCTGCCGACCCGAACGGCGTGGCTGCCCAGGTCAACCCCGTCGAGCCTGGCTGCCGGCGGGTGACCCGCTTGGGACGACGCGGCCCCGGACCCCGACCGCGACCGCCGCGGAGCTTGCCGCCGCAAGCTGGGCGCGACAGCACGCCTCCGACGGTGCGATCTGGATATGAATCACTTGCCTATGGTGAATCCGGCATGTAGAGGTGGGAGTCGGTTAAAAGGATGAAAAGGCATTGATCGTGGACATAGATATCGAAGAGCGGCGGGTGCCGTGGACGGCGGCGGCAGCCGATCGACTGGACCGCCTGGCCCGAGCCGTACCTGTGATCGCGAGCGAGCCGATGACCGTGCAGCTGCTTGCCCGCATGAGCGCCTTCACCGGCGTTGAGCCGCTGAGCGTGGAACAGGTCGCGGCGCTGCGCCGCGGCCCCGCCGCCGAGGTTGACGTACGGCACCTGACCGAGATGGCATGGGTGTACCTGCTGGACGCTGACCACCTTTGGGACGAGCAGCGCGCTGACGACCTGGACGCGGAGCTGGCCGCCATGGCAGAGCTGCACCGGCGCGGCATGGTCCTTCAACCGTGCACCCGGTGGGGCCGCCCGCCGCGCCCGACCACGCTGCTGCACATGGTCGACAACGCCCGCGAGATCGACAGACTTCCGGACGAACAGGACGAGGACCACGAAGCCGGCCCGCGTCCCCCGCGCCGCTGGACGCACGTGGCCGACAGGCTGCTGCGACGGCGTACGGCGGCTGCGCACGCGGCGTGATGGCCGCGACGATCCTCCCGCCGCTCGCCAGCATCGGCTTCATGCTCACCACGCCGGCGTAGCCGCGCCGACTCGGGAACCGGCCCCACGAACGCGAGGGATGCGCCGACTGTGCCGAGGCGGGAAATCCGCCGAATAACCGGGCGCATTGCCGCGCACGGCGTCTTACGATGGAAGTTCGCGCCATTCCTCCCCATGGCGCCGTGCTCTCCGCGCCTCCCCCGCGTGCGCGGATCGAGCCGCTTCGGCCCCGCGCGATCCCCCCACGCGCGGGGCCTTCGGCTGCACCGGCATCGGCTACATCAGCGGAACGGTGCCGAACCCGGAACGGTTCACGATCGAAGGCGGATCAATCCGCTCGAAGCCTCGCCCGGCGACGGCGTAGTAGACGGTCTCGGCCCCGGCCCTGGCCACCGAGACCGCGTCACCCACCATCGGTCCCCGGTTTCCGCGCTCCCGGTAAGCGAGCGCCCGCACGTCGGGCTCTTCGGGCCGGTCGACGTCGGCCGGGTCGTGGCCGATGTCCAGCAACATGAACACCTGCTCGCACAACGTCATGTCGGCCAGGTCGCCGGACTCGACGGTGGTGGTGAACACGAGCACCATCGGGTGGCCCGGCTCGTAGCGCCACACGGCGGTGCCCTCGGCCATGCTGAAGTTGTGCAGGGCGTCCAGGCGCACGGCGCCGTCCGGCACGGGCTCGGTGCGCGCACGATCGATGCCGGGGAGAAGGAAGGGAAGGGACATCGGGAAGGCTCCTGCGGGTGCGGGACCGGCGGCCGGTCCAGATCGTGGGGACGGGCCACCGATCAGCACACGGGAACGCTGGCCCGGGGCAGGGATCGGCGCAGCCGACCGCGACAGCGGCTCCGTCCTTGCCGCGGGCGGCGCGTGTGCTGCCCTGGTCCGAGTCCCACGGCGAAAGGCCGCCGACGGCCGCGGCGGAGAGTACAACCGTGAACTGCACGTTGCCGTCACGTTGACCGTCGCTGTGGCTGAGACCGCCATCTGGCCCTTGAGAGTGGTATTTGGCGCCGGTGATCTTCTACCAGGCCCCCGGAAAAGGCTGCGCGCCCAGAGACTGCTGGAGCTACTGTCTACACCATGTCTCAGGCGTATAAGCGTGTACCGGATCAGCGCTGGCAGGCGTTGTTTCCGACCGTAGCCGCCCTTCACGAAGAGGTGGACAGTTGGCCGGTCGGCCCGTCGGTGGCCGACGGGGTGGCGAGGCTGCTGAACTTCGCTCGGAATCTGCTCGTTGACTCCTACTTCGCATTCCAGTACACGCAGGTGGCTGGAGAGAAGGCGCTCCAAGCGCTGGAGGCGTGCCTACGTGGATGCCTGCCCGTTACGGACGAAGACGCCGACAACAGAACTCTGTCCACGCTGATCCGTGAGGGGCGCCAGTGCGGCCTCCTGAAGAGCGAAGAGGCCGATGTCCTCCAGTCGAGCACCCGGCCGCTCAGGAACGAGCTCGCTCACGGAAGAGTCATCTGTCCCGAGGATTCTGAACAGGCATATGGGCCTGAGGCTGCGCTCGATCTCGTGAGGTCAGCCCACGAGGCAGTTACCGACCTGTATGCCCGTGCGGTCGCCAGCCGAGACGATATGCCTGAGGCGGTCCTTCTCTGAAGAGCCACGGTGGCCTGCCCATCGGGCTCAACCGTGGTCAGGTGCCACTATCAACAGCCAAATAACGGTCTTGGTCACAGTCGCACCGCTCGGGAGAACCGCCGACGTGGAACGTGTGGATATAGAACGCTAGTTCGATAAAGTGTGCGGCGTGTCCCAGTCCCTGCGTTTCGGCCCGCACCCGCCGGACCTTCAGCCGCCGCGCGATGCGGCGCCGAAGGACGGCTACGCTCGGTTCGAGCGGCGCGATTTCGAGATCGTGCGGGCCAGGGTGGCGGGAGAGTGGAAGCTCGGGGTGCTGCGCGAATGGCGCAGGGGCAAGCAAGGGTGGGCGGTGCGCATCGAGTTCCCCGACCCGCGCAGCCCGAGCAGGTCCATTGATGTGTGGTTCCAGTTCGAGCCGACGAGCATAGATCCAGTGGCGGTGGATCCCGAGACCGGAATCGTCCTTCTGCTGCCGCCCAGGTTGCGCGGCCGGATGGCGTGACGTCGGGCGCCACGCCGTTCGGCCGAGTGCCTTCAGGCGCGCTCGACGCGGGCGCCGCCGCGCGGACCCAGCGTGACTCGGTAGTCCATGTAGTCGAACGGAATGCCGACCCCCTCGAACTCGCGCGCCGAGTCCACCATCTCCTGCTCGCCGCCGACGCGGTACAGGTCCAGGTACGGGTCTCCGTAGTACGAGGCAGAACGGGTCCGGTCGACCAGGTCCCGGGCGGCCTCGCGCAGGGAGTCGTACTCGTAGAGCTCCGCGCGGCACCAGCCCGGCAGTGTGACGTAGCCCAGGTAGCGGGGCAGGGCAGAATTGGTGGTCATCGCAGGGGCCTTTCGTCGTCGGGTCGGTGACGGCGCGGTCGCCACCGGCCGACGACCGGCAGAGTCAAGGCCCCGGCCGGCCGCCGAAGGCCCGGACCTGGCCTTGACCCAGCCGAAGGCGGCAGGTAGACCGCCAGCAGCGCACCGCACCCGCACGCCCCGGCCCTCGACGGATGCGGCGGACCCGACTCGCCCGAGGCGCTGTGTTCCACGTCCGGACGGCACATCGCGGCCGGCCGGTGAGGTTGCCGCGCGGCGGGAACCCGCCGCGCGGCGCCCGGCCGCTACGCCGCGTCAGTCTCGGCGAGTTCCTTGACCGCGGCCTCGTGGACGAGGTCGGTCATCTCCTTGCGGGTGAGCCGCCCGGAGACCTCGTTGTACGGCCGGGTCCAGGACCACAGGAAGGTGGGGTCGTCGCGGCGCAGCACCACCCGGGACCAGTTGTTGACGTACGGGACAGTCAGGGTCTTGGCGTTGACCCGGATGATCTCGTTCCAGTGGTTGCCGATTCGGGCGAAGTCGCCCTTCTGGAAGTCGGCCTTCGACCAGATCTTGACCCCGGTCTGCTCCTTCTCGGCGATCTCGGCGCGCTTGGCCTCCAGCTCCTCGCGCACCTTCGCGAGCCTGAAGTTGATTTCATCGACCCGTTCCGGGGTGTCGGTCGTCCAGCCGGAGGAGTTGGTGCCGGTCTCCAGGGTGCGCACCCAGAATCGCTCGTCCGCCTCCAGCTTCTGGATCCGGCGCAGTACCGCGCCGGTGTTGTGGCGCCGCTGCTGGTGGGTGGTGACGGCTTCGGCCCGGTTGCTCCAGTGCGTGGCCTTGTCCGCCTGGCGGAACCCGGCTTCCAGGTTGTCGAACGCCCGGTTGCGGTAGGCCCGGTCGCGCTTCTCCGAGTGGTGGCCCCGCAGGATGGGCTGGCCCATCGGGATCGCGTCGAGCATCTGGTGCCCGGCCGTCGAGCGGGCTTCGGAGCGGGCGGCGGCGTTGTCGGCGTATCCGGTGAAGCGCTCGGCGCGCTCCTCGGCCCGCTCGGTGCGCTCGGTTTCGGCCTCCGCGTAGCTGCGGGTGGCGGTGTTGTCGATCGTGGTCTCGACGTCGCAGCCGGCTTCGCGCAGCGCTGCGGCGGTGCGCTCGATCAGCGCGGTGTCGGCGCGCTTGTCGCGCGAGTGCGGCAGGTACCACTGGCCGAGGGTGCGGCTGAACTTGAAGCGGTGGGCCTTGAGGACCGGACCGGCGCTGTCGCCGCGGCTGGTGCCGTCGGCGAGCGTGCCTTCGGCCGGGGTATGCGTCAGGGTGATGGCAGACATCGAATCTCCAGGGTGAGAGGAAAGGGGGTGAGGTGTGCGCGGGGAGCGGCCGGGCCGCCCCCCGCGCGGTCGGGCGGAGTCAGGCGGCGTGCACGAGGGCGCGGGTGAGCAGTGCCTCAGGTCCGCGGCTCAGCTCGGCCAGCGGGCGCAGGAAGCCGTGCTCGCCGGGGATGTCGAACAGCCCGGCCAGCAGCCGGTTCGCGGCGTCCCAGTCGAACGGCCAGGACCCGTCCGAGGACAGTGAGACGTGCCGGGGAGCGAGGTGGGCGGCGCGCAGCAGGATCGCGGTGACGGCCAGGTCGTAGGGTTGGCGCCGGGTCTGGCACCAGTCCATCCGGAACGCCGTGCCGTCCGCGGTGTGCGCGGTGATCCCCGAGCCGGAGCCGGGGGCGAGCACGAAGTTCTCCCCGGACTCGGGCCGGGTGCCGTTGACGGCGATGATCGCCTCGTTCAGCAGCGGCTGACCGATGCCGGTCGGCCCGGCCAGCTGCACGCTGCGGCTGGCGAGGTGTGCGAGGATGTCGCGGCTGTCGGCGACAAGGCGTGGGAAGATCGCAGTGAACTGCGGAGAGTCGGGCTGATAAGCCCAGTAGTGCGTGTAGACCATGGGAACGGGTCCGTCTCGTTCGGGGCCGCTCGCGCGGCCCGCCGGCTGGTGACGGACCCTGGTCAATCGCGCCCGGCCCGGTCCGGGGCAAGGGCTCGGCGCAGCCGACCGCGTTAGCGGCTCGGCCCTTGAGCGGGCCGGTCGGGTGTGATTCCCGTAGGGCGACACCGCCAATGGGCCGTGCACGGTGCCGAACAGCAGATGCGGCGGCCCAAGGTCGGGCCGTGGCAGGCTTGGCGCGCCGCGACCGCAACGGGCGACAGGCGGCGGGCGGCGAAACCCGGCACGAGCTGCCGCGGGTGCGTAGCGTCGTGCTGAGCGTCCCCCAAGTTGCGAGGTGGCCGTGCCCGTGTCGTGATTGATCTCATGAACGGAGTCGGTCTGATGAGTGCTCAGCGGAAGTATCCGCCGGAGTTGCGGGAGCGGGCGGTGCGGTTGTACAAGACCGCGC
>DASZBX010000031.1:0-87909 GCA_035943635.1 Actinocrinis sp.
GAGCAGGCTGGCGGCGTTCCAGGAGTTGACCGACGCGTCCCGGGTCCACGGCTGGGAGTAGCCGCCGCCGGCCCGGATGAACGTACCGGGCGGGCTCTGCATCAACCCGGAGGTGTTGTACGTGGACGCATCGTAGGGCACAGTGTTCGTGGTCAGCAGGTTCTTGATCGCCAGGTTGTAGGCGGTCCCCAGAGTCGACTGCGCGGTAGCGTTGGCGAAGGTCAGGGTGGGACTGCTGACCCCGTTGGCAACCAGCGAGGAGTGCGCGTCCAGACCGGCGGCGGCCCCGGGTCCGGCCCCGGCGGCTCCGGGCGACTGACCGAGCGCCAGGGCCGCGACGACCAGCAGAGGCAGCGCCCCCATGCCGACTCTCAGTCTCCGGCGTCGGCCCGGGAAAATCGATCTCACCATACTGCGTGCTTCTCTCTGGAGATTGGGCCGGTCGGTCTGCGCCGGATGGCCGACTCGTGGCTTGGCTGGTTCCCGCCCTGACCGCACCTCCCGGACGACCTATGACAACGTTGTCTCAGTGTCAGGGACAATACTGAACCCGCATGGACTGTCAAGGGGCAGGCCCAGACGGCCCTGAAATCGTGGCCGTACCGAGTAAAGGATCTTCAGCGAGGGTCTTGTTGTTCGCGGCAACATATGCCAAGGTCTCGAATAGCACCATTACCGGGCGTTCTCGCGGCCCGGCACATCGGCGTTTGTGTACGCAGCATGTCCGGCCCTGCGCACCCTCTGCGCTGGCCGGCGCAACGCCGCCCTCCACCCCGAAGCAGCCGGAAAACGGCCCGGAACACGCCGCTACCAAATGACAACGTTGTCTGACCGGCCGGGCCGCCGCGAGCGCCCGACCGTCCTATCGAAAGGCGAAGATCGGGCATGAACAGATCTGTCATCCGCCGCGCGGCGGCCCTGGGCCTGGCCGCCGCGGCGGGCGCGGCCTGGGCCACCGCGCCGGCCCAGGCCGCGGCCGTCCGAACCCAGGCCGCCACCCCCGCGATCACCCAGCAACCGGTCGCCCTGCGCGTGGAACCGCTGGGCGACTCGATCACCTACGGCTCGCACAGCAGCACCGGCAACGGCTACCGCGGACCGCTGTTCAACGCCCTGACCGGCGAGGGGTTCAAGCTCGACTTCGTCGGCCCCGTGCTGGAAGGCTCGATGGCCGACTCCGCCGACGAGGGCCACCCCGGCTGGCGGATCGACGCACTCCAGGGCCTGACGAACGGCTCGGTCGCCAAGTACCGGCCCAACGTGGTCCTGCTGATGGCCGGCGCGAACGACCTGATCCAGAACAACAACGTCTCGACCGCGCCGAGCCGGCTCAGCGCCCTGATCGACCAGGTCACCACGAACGACCCCGGGGTGACCGTGCTGGTCGGCAACCTGATCCAGTCCCTGAACGCCAACGTCGCCGCCGACGGCCCCACGTTCAACGCCGCACTGCCCGCGATCATCCAGTCCAAGCAGGCAGCCGGCCAGCACGTCGCCCTGGTCGACATGTACGACGCGATCCCCACCAGCGACCTGATCTCCGACGGCATCCACCCGAACGACACCGGCTACCAGCTGATGGCGAACGCCTGGAACACGGCCATCCAGACCGCGAACTCCGCCGGCTGGTTCTCCGCGGCGGCCAACACGGGCGCCGCGGCCGCCGAGGTGTCCGGCGGGGTCCAGTCCGGGATCGCCGGGGACTGCCTGGACGTGAACGGCGGCAACAGCGCCGACGGCACGGCCGTGCAGCTGTGGACCTGCAACCACACCACGGCACAGAGCTGGAGTCTCTACAACGACGACACCCTGCGTTCCCTGGGCAAGTGCCTGGACGCCACCGCCGGCGCGACCGGCAACGGCACGAAGATCGAGCTCTACACCTGCAACGGCACCGGCGCCCAGGTGTGGCAGCCGTACAACGGCGGCTACCTCAACCTCGCCTCCGGCCGCTGCCTGGACGACCCGGCCTCCAGCACCAACATCGGAACGCAGCTGCAGCTGTACGACTGCAACAGCTCCACGGCGCAGCTGTGGGCGGCCCCGGGAGTCGGCCCCGCCGCCTCCGGCCTGGCCGGCAAGTGCCTGGACGTCTACGACGCGACCAACGTCAACGGCACCAAAGCAGACCTCTACACCTGCAACGGCACCGTGGCCCAGCAATGGGATCTGCGTTCCGGGATGCTGCAGGCCGTCAGCCTGTGCCTGGACATAGCCGGCAACGGCACCGCAGACGGGACCCTGGTCGACGTGTGGGACTGCAACGGAACCGCCAACCAGGTCTGGGTCGCCCAGGCCAACGGCTCACTGCTCAACCCGCAGTCCGGCAAGTGCCTGGACGACCCGGGCCAGAGCAGCACCGACGGCACCCAACTGGAAATCTGGGACTGCAACGGCGGCGCGAACCAGGTCTGGAAGCTGCCCTAGCCGCGGCCCCAACCAGGACGGCGGACTCCGTCGATTCGACGGATTCGACGGAGCAGCCCGGCCGGGCGCGGACGTGAGCCGCGTTCGGCCGGGCTGCTCGTGTCAGAGGCGCAGGGGCGGATCAGAAATCATCGTGCCGGCGCCTCAAGTATCGCAGTGTGTCAGCAGGCTGTGTCAAGACGCGCACGGAGTTCCGGTCCGCGGGAGTTCGCCGGGTCCGGAAAAGTCCCACCGGCGGCGACGAAGCGGTCCGGGATGTCCATCGCGGCAGGCGCGTCGACGCATGTGCCCAAGTGCATGCTGGACCAGGTGGCCCTGGCCTGGCTGATCGAATCAGGGGCCTACGACCGCCGGCTACGCACGGTCCGCCGCCGCTACCGCACCCGACGGGCGGCCCTGATCCAGGCCATCCACGCCGAACTCCCCACTGCCCGGATCTCCGGCGCCGACGCCGGACTACACCTGGTAGTCCACCTGGACGAGACCACCGCACCAGCCGACCACGGCCGGGCCACCACCATCGTCCGCACAGGTGCCGACCTGGGACTTCACCTCTGCCCACTGGACTTCTACCGCGGCACCGACCAACCGCCCACCACCCAACGCGCCCTCGTACTCGGCTACGGCAACCTGCCCGACCACGCCGTCGACGAGGCCGTCGCGCTGCTCCGCACGGCCGTCGACACCAACTCGACGCATGAGTCGGTTATTCGACGTAATCGTTGACACGTGCCGCCGCGCGGGCGCAGGATGTCCGCATGTCACAGTCACAAGTCGCCACGACCGACGGCAGTCCGACCGCTCTGACCACCACCATCCGCGGCGTAACAGTCGTAGACACCCGGACTGGCGACCTGACTCCCAACATGGACATCACCATCACCGGCCCCACCATCACATCCATCACCCCCACCCAACCGGCTCGCTCCACCTCCGACATCGACGCCCGCGGCAAGTTCGCCGTCCCCGGCTACCTGGAAATGCACGCCCACCCACTGGACCTGAAAGACCCGACCGGCTCCCTGGAACTGATGCTGGCCAACGGAATAACCGGCTTCCGCCAAATGGCCGGCTCCCCCGAGCTGCTACGCCGACGAGCCGCCGGCACCCTCCCGCTCCCCGAAGACTCCCCGGCACTCCTGGCGCTCCCCGGATCCCTGCTCCTGCCCCTCAACGCCGGAACGGCCAAGGCCGCCACAGCCGCCGTAGCCGAACAACACGCCGCCGGAGCCGACTTCATCAAGGTCGCCGTAGTCACCCCCGAGGTCTTCTTCGCCGCCCACCAAGAAGCCAACCGCCTCGGCATCCCGATCCTCGGCCACCTCCCGGTCAACATCGACGTGATCGAGGCATCCAAACGCGGCCTCAAGTGCATCGAACACCTGGGCCCCGGCCTGGGCATCCTCGCCGCCTGCTCCACCGACGAACAAAACGTCCGAGCCGCGCTCGCCGCTCAACGCCAGATCAAACTCCCACCGATCAAGATCCCGTTCATGGAATCGATCCTCAAAAAGATCATCCACAAAATCATCGTCAACCCGACCTCCCGCACCAGCCAGGACGACATCAACCTGCTCCAACACACGATCGACACCTTCGACGAGGCCAAATGCGAAGCCCTCGCCGAACAGTTCCGCACCAACGGCACCTGGCAGTGCCCGACCCTGATCCGCGAACGCACCAGCGAACTCTGCGACGCAGAGGAATTCCGCACCGACCCGAACCTCCGCTACGTCACCCCCCGAACCGTCAAAGAATGGCAGTCAGCCGCCGACACCTTCGCCCACCGCACCCCGCAGGCCAAGGCCACGTTCCGCGCGGCGTACGCCCTCCAACTCAGACTGACGAAGCTGTTCGACGAGGCCGGCGTCAAGATGACCGCGGGCAGCGACGCCTGCGGAGCATGCTGGGAAGTAGCCGGCTACGCCCTCCACCAGGAATTCGACGAACTGGCCCGAGCCGGCCTGTCCCCACTCCGGGTACTCCAGATGGCCACCCTCAACGGCGCCGAGTTCCTCAACAGCACAGCCACCATGGGCACGGTAGAACCAGGCAAGAACGCCGACCTGGTCCTCCTGGACGCCAACCCGATCGAAGACGTCAAGAACCTCCACCGCATCTCAGGAGTAGTCCGAGCAGGCCGCCACTACTCCCCCACCGCCCTGAACGCCATCAAACAACGCGTGGCCGACGCCCGCTCAGTCCTCTAACTCACCACGCACTCACCACGCCCCGACCCCACGCGCGCCTTTCCGGGGCCCACGCGCCGCCGCGTACAGCTGGTCCCGTCGGTTTCGGATCCTCGGTGGCCCAGGCGGTTCGCAGGCTGCCGCGCCGGGCAGGTCCGACACGCAACCCGGCCGACGGACAATCGGGCCCTTGGGGGTTCCGGGCCCGCCGGAGGCCCGGCAGTCAACGTCGCCACACCAACCCGGGCGGCCGAACCCAACGGCCCGACCGCCCACCCGCAAGGGCATTTCGCCCCACCCTCAGTGCGACTCAGCCGAAACCGGTGCCGCACCTACCTCCGCGCCCAGCTCCAACTCCCCCACCAAACCCATCTCAGCTCCCACGCCCACGCCAACTCCCACAGCCTTAGGCACATGCCGATCAATCCACGTCAAAACCGGAGAAGTCATCACCGTAGTGAAAATCGCCACCAACACCAGAGCCGTGAACAACTCATTGTTCACGATCCCAGCCTGAAGCCCCACATTCAGCGCGATCAACTGCATCAACCCGCGCGCATTCATCAAGGTCCCAAGACTCAAAGCAGTATGCCGAGGCTCACCAAGCAGCTTGGCCGTATACCAACAAGCCCCAAACTTCCCCACCACAGCAGCAACAACAGCAGCGACCGAGAACAACAAAAGCGCCCGATTGCCCAGAAGCGTGAAATGAGTGTTCAGTCCGGAGTAGGTGAAAAACATGGGCAGAAACAAAATCCGCATATTGAAACTCACCGCATGCACAGTACGATCGGCGACGATCCCGCTCGGCATGGCTATCCCAACACAAAAAGCCCCGAAGACCGTATACAACCCGATCTCATCGGTATACCAGGAGGCAGCGAACAACACCGCGGCCACGATCAACAACCGCGACTCGTCCGTCAACGCCTCGTGCCGCATCGCCGCGGCCAACAATCGCCGCACGCCGAACCAGATGAGGACGGCGAACACCACCATCCCGCCCACCGCATGCACGATCGGCCCAGTGTGCCCGGACGCGACACTCAGGACGCCGGCCAGCAGGCACCAGGCCACCACGTCGTCCAACGCACCACTCGCCAAAGCCAACGTGCCATACCGAGTCTCCGACAACCCGCGCTCGGTGATGATCCTGGCCAGCATCGGAAACGCCGTGATCGCCAGTGCGACGCCGATGAACGCGGCCGTCACCCCGTCGGACACGCCGCTCACGAAGATGGTCACATGGCCCCTGACCGCGAAGGCCAGGGCCACACCCAACGCCAGCGGCGCGGTAACCCCAGCCGCCGAGATGGCAGCCGCCGACCGCCCGACCCCCCGCTGAAGATGCGACTTGAACTCATGCCCGGCCTGCAACATCAACGCAGCCAGCCCAATCTGCCCGGCCACATAGATCAACGGCTTCAGCGCAGCCGGAAACAACTCGTTCTCAACGCTGGGAGCCGCCAAACCCAACAACGAGGGCCCCAACAAGACCCCGGCAATCATCTCCCCGACAACCGGCGGCTGCCCCACCTTCCCGATCAACCAGGAGAAAGCCCGACAGAACACCAGTATCGCAACCATCGCGATCATAAACCGCGGAGCAAGCGCGGTAGCAGTCATCGCCCGGCCTCCTGGCCGGCGAAGTAGTTACGGCACAACCTCAACCGCCGCGCATCGAAGACCATGTACGTCCCCAGCACCAGCTGCACAACACTGCGCCAGACGTCCTCCCACCGATCACGCACCCGCAGCGCCGCCAGTCGCGCCGCCGCCGGCGCAGGCACCTGCGTCCTGGCCGCCGGCTCGGGGGTCGCGGCGGTCGGCGTGACCAGACAAGGCCCCCGATTGGGCAACGACCGCGTATGCCCGGCCGAAGTCGCCAGCGCAAACCGCCGCACCACCTCACGCGTCGCAGCCCGCATACTCAACGGAGCCACGCCCCGAGCCGGGCAAGGCCGATTCGCACTCACCCCGAACGGGATGTTCCTGATCTGCCCGGCATCCGCCCGCAACCAGCGCTCCGGATCAAACCGATCAGCCCCGGCAGTACCCGAATGATGAAACGCCGGATAGTTGAACAACAACACCGACCCACCCGGAATGGCGGCGTCGCCCACCACAATCTCCCGAGACGTGATCCGATGCGCAACACCGAACAACGGATACATCCTCAACGTCTCATCAATGATCCGATCCAGATACTCCACATCCCCCGGCTCATCCCGAAGCCGTTGCTGGATCTCAGGATTCGCGGCGACAACCATCAGCAAATGGGCCATGGCCTCAGACATCTGCACAACAGCAGTGTTGAAGTAAGTCCCCTGAAGGTAATACGCCTGCTCCTGCACGCTCAGCGCATCCGACAACCCCTCCGGCCCGCGCCCAGCCTCAATCCGCTCGACCAGATACCGGGTCAACCGATCCCGCCGGCCCATGTGCCGCAGGTGCGTGCACTTGAGCGCACTCACCACGTCATTGGCATTCGCCGTGATCAGATCCCGCGCCTGCGCCGGACAGGGCTCCCCGAACACCAGCTCGTAGTACACCTCGGCCCAAACCGGCATCATCACATCCCTGAGCCGAACGGTCCGGGTCCGCCCGACCTGCAACTCGTCCAACGTCCGCCCGGCAACCCGCCCGACCAGCGCCTCCCACTCGTCCTTGGACAACCGGGTGAGAATCCGCCGAGTGGAACGAGCCACGCTGTCATACCGGGGCCCGGGCTCCAGATGCTCCTGATGAACCTGCGGCCCAGGCGCCAGCCAGTACCAGAACAGATCCGACAGAGCAGCCCCCTTACTCCGCCCGTTCGCGGCCGGATCCGCATAGAGCTGCTTGAACTCCTCAGCCCCGAACCGCCCGCCCGGAACCGAAACGCCCTCCTCCCCGTTGACCATCGCAAATATCCGAACCCTGAGAGCAACCACGGCACCCGGCAGCCAGTAGGGCACGCTCCCCAGCAATACCAAAGCAGCCACCCCAGCAGACCACCCCCACTCCATCTGCGTCATCGCAGCCCCCCGCCCACAGGGGCCCGAACCAGATCCCGAGTCATCTCCCGCACACTCCCGGCGCCACACAGCGCGAACGTGTGCTCGATCTCCCCCCGGAGAATCTCCAACGCCCGGCTGACCCCACGCTGCCCATCCGCGGCCAGCGCCCAAAAGATCGGCCGCCCAACGCCCGCCGCAGCCGCTCCCAACGCGACCGCCTTGGCCACGTCCGTCCCACGGCGAACGCCGCCATCGACCAGAACCGGCACCGCGCCGCCCACGGCATCCAGAAACTCCGGCAACAACTCGATCGTCGCCGGAACCGTGTCCAACTGCCGCCCGCCATGGTTGGACAGCAACAACCCGTCCACACCATGCCGCAACGCCAGCCGAGCGTCCTGCGGATGCAAAACCCCCTTCAACACCACCGGCAACGAGGTAATCCCCCGCAACCAATCCACGTGTTCCCAGGACAACTCCGGCGACATCGCGATCTGCCGCACGCTCCCAGGCTCACCCCCACGCAGATCCCGCAGGTTCTCGCAGTACATCCCGGCCGGCAGATCGGTGAACCCGTTCCGCTTGTTCCGATCGTGCACGCCCAACACCGGCGAATCGACCGTCACGACCAACGCCGAACACCCGGCCTCGGTCGCCCGCCGCACCAACGCCGCCGTGTCCTCCAGATCAGGCTGCAGATACAGCTGGAACCACAACCGCGGATCCCGCCCGGGCACGGCCGCCCGCGCCGCATCGGCCACGTTCCGCACATCGGTCGTGCTGGCCATGCTCACGATCATGATCGTGTCGGCCAACGCCGCAGCCCGCGCCGTAGCCAGCTCCCCCTCCAGATCGGCGAGCTTGTGGAAAGCCGTCGGCGAGATGACAACCGGCATCGACGAGTGATCACCGAACAACGTCACGCCCAGGTCCAACTTGGCCCGCCCGCGCAACACCCGCGGCAGCAGCCTCACCTGCTGGAACCCCGCCTCGTTCGCCCGGACCGTGACCTCGTCCCGCGCACCGCCCGCGACATAGTCGTAGTGCACCGGATCCAACCGCTCACGGGCTACAGCCTCGAAATCCCGCAGCGTCAACAGTTTCGCGGACCGGTCGACGTCGTCCACGCCTTCGGCCGCCCCTGCCCCGGCGCTCATCGCGCAATCCGCTCGAAGAAGGCCGCCAACGGATCCCGATGCGCCTGCGGCTTGTTCCACTCGTTCTCAAGGTTCTCCGCGACGTGATGCACCGCGATCTCCTTGCCGTCGCGGTAGTGCCGGACAACCGGGTGCAGGTAGGCGGCATCGAGCGCCTCCTCCGGCCGATCCTGCGCCGTACGCCGCACAGTCACGTCGAACGGATCCACCTTGTCGTGATCCGGCCCGTACTCCAGGGTGACGGCCAGGAACTCGGTGACCGGCTCCCCTCCCGCGCCCGTGGTCAGCTTGCCATCCAGCGCATACGCAACCGGCACCTCCTCGTAGTACCGAGCAGCCCCGGCCCCACCCGCACCCTCGGGCAGCACCACCAGGTCCCCCATGACCCCGAACTGCTGCCACAGCGCCGAACTCCGGTTGACCCGATCCAGTACCGCCGCAGTCAACCCGTCCGCAGTCCCCTCCACCTCGCGATACGGCCACGCAATACCCTGAGTCTCCTGCTCCAGGATGTGGTGCAGAGCCCGCACGGTGTACCGGAACCCGTGAATGAACCCGGTGGTCGCCTTCTTGAAATCCCGTTGCTGCATCAGGGTTCCAGCGAAATACAGCCCCGGCACGTTCACCGACTCGTACGACGACGTCTGCTCCGGGAACCGGTCGTCGATGGCCAGACTCGGCTGCGTCCCCTCCCCGAAGACCGAGGCGTCGAACCGGAATCCGGTACAGGCGATCACCCGGTCGTAAAACAGCTCCTTGACGACCTCGTCCGCCCGCATGAACGCGAACCGCACCAGGAACCCGCCGCCGTCCACCGGCTCGATACTGCGCACAGTCCCGTCCAGCACCGCGTTCTGCGACTTGAGCTGGTAGGTGTCCAGGAAGTTGTTGTTCACCGCCCGCACATGGCCCACGTAGTGGCTCTGCCAGGCCAACCGCAGCGAACTGGGCCCGGCAACATGGATCACCGCGGCCTTCTCGATCAGATTGTCAGCCGTCTCGAGCGCGGAGTTCCCCTTACCGATGATCAAAACCCGCTGATCGACGAACCCGGCCGGATCGGTCGGCATGGTGTCGTACCGTTCGACCAGCTCAATGCCCGGGATCGGCGGAACGTACAACCTCCCCACACCGGTCGCCATGACCACCCGCCGAGCGCGATACGCAGTCCCGCCCTCAGTTCCGCCCTCGCCCCCGGCCCCAACCTCGACGACGAACACCCCGTCCTCCTCACGATCAACCCGCACCACCGGCGCATCGAACGCAACCCGCAACCCCAGCGCCTTGGCGAAGTCCCCCAGATAGCGCGGCAGTTCGTCAGCAGGCGGGAAATACCGCTCGGTATACCGGGTGAACAGCAGATCCGGGTCATCCGAGAGCAGCGAGTTCCAGTCCATCCGCAGGTTCAGCTCGGGATCGGTCGTTCCGGTGTGCGGCTTGTTGATCGAGATGAGCGTGCGGTGACGCGGGTAGACCGTGAAGAAGGTGCCGGGCGCGGGGCCGGCCTCCACGATCAGGTAGTCCCGGGACTCGGCCTGCAACAGCGCGCCGAGCTGCAAACCGGCCGGACCGGCCCCGACGACGAGACAATCGTAAACGTGTTCTGACACTTCGACCTCCGTGCGTTTCCGGGGACGCCGACATGGAGACCTCTGCGTCACTCGAGGAGTGCGCGAGTCCCGTGAGTCCTCGGCGGACCCGGACCAGACGTGCCTATGGGAGTGTTCGTGCTGGACTGGCCAGACCGCCGTGCCGCGAGCATCGGCGGTGGGAGGCTTTCGCGCAGGTCGACGCCCGCTGATGAGCAGGCTGCGATAAAGCCCTGACTGTTACGAGGTGGAAAAGGACCGACCTCGATCCTGAGTCTATTCGGAATGGTTGAAGCGTCAATAGTCTTCAAGATTTTCACAGCTCACGGATATCCGAGCCGTGCGAAACACGCGCGTCACAACCCGGCCCGGCCGCCGGCCGGATCCCGGCGGCCCGCCGGGATCACCTGCCACATCACCCTTCCGGATCCCCCCGGGATCCGTCAGCCGAACTGGAACCAGTTCACGTTCACGAAGCCCCCGCCGGTGTTCGTGCTGAACGTCACATACAGCGTGTAGGTCCCCGCCGGAATCGGAGACTCGCTGGTCGCGACGGTGATCCAGTTCTGCCATCCGCCGGTCCCGTTCACCGTCAGCGAGGCGAACACGGGCCCGTTGGGCGAGTTGAGCCGGAACTGGATCGAGCCGATGTTCGCGGCGGTCAGCTGCGAGGCCATCCGGACCTTGACCGTCCCGGCCAGGCCGGCCGGGAAGGTGACCCCGTTGTACGCCACCCAGCTGCCGTTGACGATCCAGCCCACGTTCTGGCCGCCGCCGGTGTCCGTGGTCGTCTGGGTGCCGACGCTGTTGGAGCTGCTGTACGTCGACGCCGTGATCGTGAACGGGTTCGGCGCCGGCGGCTTCGTGGTCGTGACCACCTTGGGCGCCACCGTGGGCGTCGGCGTCGGCACGGACACCCCGCCGCTCGCGCCCGCGCTGGGCGTGGCGCCGAGCGTGCTCGTCGGGGTCGGCGTGACGCTAGCGTGCCCCGGCGCGGCCGACTGCCCGGCAACGTCGCGCCCGTCGGCCACGAAGGTCGGCCCGGCCGAACCGCCCACCGTCGGCCCGATCACCAGACCGGTCGACGAAGGCAGCGGATCCGCGGTGTGCGTGCTCGGCGAGGACGTGAAGATCACGCCACCCACGACGACTGCCGCAACGGCGACCGTACCGACCAGCACACCGACGGTCACGTGGGTGAACCTGCGGGGACGCCCGTCGTCCCCACGGTGACTGGTATGCCCGGGTATGAGGAAATCGCTCCCTCCGTCCCCGTCATAACTGATCTGCGCCGTGTCGGCACCGGAAACCGCGTGGTTCACCGCGGCCGCGGGCGGAGCGCTCGGCATGGACAGCGGAACCGGGACGGGCACCACGACCGGGGCCGTGTCCTCCTGCGCTTCCACCGGAGGTAACGGCCGCTGGGTGGGCAGATGCGACATTCCGGCGTGCCGATCCGGCCCCTGCATCTGCGCCGGGATCGTGGGCCTGCGCGGCCCGGGCGCCCCCGCTCCCGGATCATCGCCAGGTCCAACGCCCGACTCATCCAGATTGCCCGGGTTCAGACCAATCGAAGCATCCGCATTCCCCGCGCCCGGCGGCAGATTCCGCGACGGCTTCACCCGAGGCGCCGCCCCCGCGAAGAGCGCAGCGCTCTGAGCCTGCTCCGCCTGCTGAGCGAGACCGGCAGCAGCACCGGCCGCCCCCAGAACCACGGCCTGCACCTGCGTCTGATCATCCCCCAGAACCGAGAGACCGGCCGCGGCCTGCACCGGAATCCCGTTGCCAGCCAACGCATCCGGCCGCACGGCCCCCGGCGACACCTCGTCCGGGGCCACGACGCTCTGCAACAGCCCGCCCTGCGCCGCAGCCGCCTGCGCCACCCCGCCCGGCAACGGCTCGGGCACCTCCGGCGCCGCGACCTCAGCCTCGGCCTGCCTGGCCGCCAGCATCTCCCACAACTCCACCACCGCGCCCACGACGATCCGTGCGGCGGGGCCCGCTTCGGGCGTTGCGTCCTGCACCAAGGCTGGCTCCTCTTCCGGCGACGGCGTCTGCGTGTCAGAGTCTGACAGAGGAACGAGTTCTTGTACGCGGATCGCAGGCAGGGGCAGGGTGGGGTGCTCGTCGGACAGGCTCTCCATGGAGCCGCATCCGGCACAGGACAGAGCGCCGTTGAGGTAGCGCTTACACCGTGCGCAGTAATTCACTTGCTCTCCTCCCCCACCGATCCGCGGTGCTGCTTTCTCGGCACAGAAACCTATTGTGCCCCAAACCTGCGCCGCGATCTGCGGGAAACGGCGTTTCCCCGACACCGCGGCCGGATCCGCCGACCCGGCGGACAGTCGGAGAGCCTATCGAATCGCCGTTCGAAAATCCGATTCCCCCGGGAACCGGTCACACCCGTGTTACCGAAGTAGCAGTTCACAGCCACACCACCATGATCGCTGTTCCCGACAGTCGCCGCACACACAATCGTCCGCCGCCACCCCATGGGCGGCGACGGACGATTTCCCCATCCAGGGCAAAAGATTCACCTGATGTCGTCGGCCGTCCCCGGCGTGGCGCCCGGAACCTCGCACACACCCTCCGGACCGCACACCGCCGCGTCCTCCCCGGCCAGCGACACCAGCGCCGTGACGACGGGCGGCCGGTCGGCAAAGGCCGTGCGCAGCGCCTGCCCGAGGGCGTCAGCGGACTGCGCACCGGGCACACCGTGCCGACGGTCGATCACGAAGAACGGCACGCCGTTCGCCCCCAGCTGCCGGGCCTCGCGCTCGTCGGTGCGCACGGCTTCGAGGTACGCGTCCGAGTTGGTCCGAATTCTGGCGCCTGAGCCGAGTTGCCGGTAGGTGCGCTGACCTGCCGGGTGAGTGCGCACGGCGAAACGGCTGATCGGCGGTGGCCGCGGCGTCCGGCCGGGCGCCGCCGATCAGCCGTTTCGCCGCGCCAGAATTCGGAACACCTCGTCTAAGTAACACCAGGGGCAGACCACGTCGCCCCAGATCTCCACCCGCATGATGCTCAGGCGGCCAGGGTCTGCGCGACGGTCGCCGCCAGCGGCGTGGTCGGGCGCCCGATCAGCTCGGTCAGGTCCTTCGTGACCTCGGCCAGCGCGCCGCGCGAGACCTGCACGTCGGCGTCGACGACCAGATCGACCATGAAGTCCGGCAGGCCCACCGAGGCCAGGATCTGGGCGTACTGCTCGGCCGGCAGGTCGGCGTAGGCGACCTCGGTGCCGGAGACCTCGGTGACCACGGCGGCCAGCTCCGCCAGGGTCCAGGCCGTGTCGCCGGTCAGCTCGTACACCTTCCCGGCCTGGTCCTCCCGGGTCAGCACCACGGCCGCGCCCTCGGCGTAGTCGGCCCGGGCGGCCGAGGCGACCTTGCCCTGCCCGGCGCTGCCGGCGATCGAGCCGCGCTCGACCGCGCCGGCCAGGGCCGCGGTGTAGTTCTCGGTGTACCAGCCGTTGCGCAGCAGCACCGCGGGAAGCTCGGACTCGGCGATGGCCTGCTCGGTCGCCCGGTGCACCCGGGCCAACCCGATCGGGCTGGTCTCGGCCTGGAAGATGGAGGTGTAGGCGATCAGCCCGACCCCGGCCTGCTTGGCCGCGGCGACGGCGGCCTTGTGCTGGGCGACCCGCACGTCGTCCGGGCCGTTCGAGGAGACCAGCAGCAGCTTGTCCGCGCCGGTGAACGCGGGCACGAGCGTCTCGGGCCGGTCGAAGTCGGCGACGCGTACGCCGACGCCCTGGGCGGCGAGGTCGGCCGCCTTCTGCGGCGTGCGGACCGCGGCGACGATCTCCGCGGCGGGCACGCCGAGCTTGAGCAGGTGCTCGACGACGTGGTGGCCGAACTGGCCGGTGGCACCGGTGACAACGATCATGGGAATGCACTCCTCGCACGGGGGGCGGTCCCCGCCGCGTCGACCGCGGCGGTTGGTGAGACCCACCCTACGCTTACTTTTCGGAAGTGCAAACTTTTCAGAAGTTCTGGGAGGACGTAAGCTGGAGGCGTGGATGGAGGTCCCCGATGAACCAGGTGAAGCACGCGAGCACGACCGGCCTGCCCGAGCCGGCCGAACTGTCGGAGCAGGACGAACGCCAGGCCCGGCAGCTGGAGTTCGACGTCTTCGCCAAGGAGTGCCCGTCCAGGACCGTGCTGGACCACATCACCGGCCGCTGGGGCGTGCTCGTGCTGGCCGGCCTGCGCAAGGGCCCGGCCCGGTTCAACGCGCTGCGCCGCCGGATCGAGGGGGTGAGCGAACGCATGCTGGCCCAGACCCTGCACGCCCTGGAACGCGACGGCTTCGTGCGCCGCGAGGTCCTGGCCGTGATGCCGCCGAGCGTGAGCTACTCCCTGACCGACCTCGGCGAGAGCACCGCCGACCACCTCCTGGCCCTGATCGAGCACATCGAAGCCCACGTGCCGGCCGTGCTGGACGCCCGCGACCGCAGCGAGGCGGCAGCCGAGTAGGCCGTCAGGTCATGCCGCGGGCGCGCCCCCAGCGCGCCCACGCCCCGAACCGCCTCGCACCGGATTTCACAACGCAGGATTGGCATCCAGCGCATATCGTTCCGCCACGACCCGCGGAACCGACCCGAGGCCGTCGCACACGTCGCAGGCCTCCCGCGCCTTCGGGATGCCCTCCGGCCGCCGCGGAGCCTCGGCAGCGCAGGCCGGGCAGGCGACGACGAACCGACCGCTCCCCGGACCCGAGGTGTCGGCGAACACGGCCGACAGCGGAACCTCGTGGTCAGACTCGGTTTCGAACTCAGACTCAGACACTGCTCACCACCTGCCCTCCGATTCTGCTGATCCAGTACCCGGACCGGGTGTCAGCAATCAGAGATCTACTTCTCTTCCGCTCTGCGGCCGACGAGGTGGAAGACGCGGCTCAGTTGGCGATACGGATCGCGGCGGCCGGCTTCCAGTTCCACCGCGGCGGTCGCCATCACCTGCTTGGTGTCGCCGGGATCCAGCTGCGCCCCGCCGAACTCCAGCCAGTCGACGAACAGCCACACGCCGTACCAGCTCACCGGTTCGACGCCGTGCTCCTGCATCAACTCGCTGAGTTCCTCGACGGTGTCGGCCCGGCCCTGCACCCCCAGCACCCCGATCTCGGTCCTGGCGTCGAACGAAGCCAACGCATCGTCCCAGCGGCGCTCCAGGGCCGGGCGCACCGCCATCGCCTTGGCATTGCCGGTCATGATCGAGACGATGCCGCCGGGGGCCACGCATCGGCACAGCTGCTCGACCATCGGATCCGGCCGGTCCAGGTATCCGAGCACGCCGTGGCACAACACCGCGTCGAACTGGCGGCCCGCGACCGCCTCAGCGGCGCTCTCGCCATCGGCCTGCACGAACGTCACCCGGCCCCGCACCTTCTCGGGCAACCGCTCCAACCGCTCACGGGCCTTGCCCAGCATCGCCGGGGACGAGTCGAGCAGCGTCACGTCATAGCCGGCCGGCGCCAGCGGGAACGACTGGTGCCCCGCGCCGCCGCCGACGTCGAGCACCGCCGCGGGAGGCGGCGGCAGATGCCCCAGCAGTTGCTGGTGCAGCACGTACGTCCGCACGTGGCCCTTCACCGTGGCATAGGCGCCATCGGCGAACTGGTCGACCAACCCGGCCCAGATGTCCTCGTTCACGGGGCCATGCTAGCGGTATGTGGTTAGTAACATGTAAGTCGTAGGCCGACGACTACGTCACAGCCGACTCCTAGAGCTCCCCTTCGATCTGTTCGAGCAGACTCAACGCCCGGCGCCGTGTGCCCACGGCCGTCTCCCGCCGCCCCAACTCCCGCTGCGTGTCGGCCAGGGCGGTGAGGGCGTAGGCGTGGCCCAGCCGGTTCTCCAAGCCCTGATAGAGCGCGCAAGCCTGCGTGAGGGTCGCGAAGGACGCCTCCGCGTCACCGCGGGCGTTCTGGATGACGCCGAGGAAGGTGAGGGATTCGGCCTCGCCCAGCCGGTTGTCGAGCTGTCGGTGCAGGTCCAGGGCCAGGCGCAGCAGCCGCTCGGCCTTCGTGTACTGCCTCAGCAGCCGCCGGATCTCGCCCAGGCAGGTCAGCGTGCTGGCCTCGCCGAGGCGGTTGCCCAAGCGCCGGTAGAGGTCCAGGGCCTTGCCCATCGTCCTGACCGCGGTGAAGTACTCGCCGGTCAACTGCTGCACCTCGCCGAGGTCGGCCAGCGCCGCGGCCTGGCCGTAGCCGTGGCCGGACTCGGCGCACAGGCGGTACGCGCGGTCCAGGTTGACCAGGGCTTCCGGGTACTGGCCCCGGAGTTTCTGCACCCCGCCCAGGATCGTCAGGGCCGTCGCCTCGCCGAGTCGGTCGCCCAGGCCGGCGTAGAGGGTCAGCGCGCGCCGCAGGGCGTGCACCGACTGGCTGAAGCGGGACGTGAGCCGGGACGCCTGAGCCTGGATGCAGCAGGCGTTCGCCTCCCCGGCCCGGTCGCCGATCGTCCGAAAGAGCATCAGGGCATTGTTCGAATATTCCACCGCGCGCGCGTAGTGGCCGGTCAGCAGTGTGATGTCGGCCAGGTGGCACAGGGCGTTGGCCTGGCCCTGGGCGTCGTGCTGATTCTTGGCCGTGGCCAGGGCAGCGGTCTGCAGACGCTCGGCGAGGGGCCAGTGGCCCTGGATGTGCAGCGTGCTGTGCATCGCGTCGGACAGGGTGACCACATACGACCGCAGGCCGGCCTGATCGCAGTAGTCGACCATCGCCGTGAGGTTGCTGCGCTCGACGTCCATCCACACGATCGCCTGGGCGTCGTTGACCAAGGTCGGGGTGGTGACCGGCTCCTGGACCGCCGCCGGGGCGTGGTTGAAGCTGTGCCGCGACAGCAGGCGGTTCGCCTTGCGCGCCATGTGCAGGAAGTACCCCAGCAGCCGTTCCACCGCGACGCGTTGGGCCTCGGGCGAGTACGTCGAGGCGGCCAGGTCGCGGGTGTAGAGGCGGATCAGGTCGTGGAACTGGTAGCGGCCGGGCGACGGCTGGGTGAGCAGATTGTGGTCGACCAGACCCTCCAGCAGCATCTCCGCGGTGGTGGTCGTGCTGTCGATCAACGCGGCGGCGGCGTACAGGTCGATGTCGGTGCCCGGATGCAGGCCCAGGTGGCGCAACAGGCCCTGTTCCTCGCCGGTCAGGTGGTCGTAGGAGACGTTCAGGGCCGCGGCCAGGCTGCGGTCGCCGTCGGCGAGCAGGGCCAGCCGTTTGGTCTGGTCGTCCAGGCGCTCGGCCAGGTAGCGCAACGACCAGTTCGGCCGGTGGTGCAGCCGGGCGGCGGTGATCCGCAGGGTGAGCGGGACGTTGCCGCACAGGGAGATCGTCTTGGGCAGCGCCGGATCGCCGGCCGAGATCCGCCCGGGGCCGGCGATCGTGGCGAACAGGGTCGTGGCCTCGTCGTCCGGCAGGGCGGCGAGGGTGATCGTGTGGGCGTCGTCGAGGCCGGTCAGGCGACGGCGGCTGGTGACCAGGACCAGGCAGCCGGGGGTGCCGGGCAGCAGCGGGCGCACCTGGGCCTCGGACGCGGCGTTGTCCAGCACGATCAGGGTCCTGGTGTTCGCCAGGCGTTGCCGGTACAGGGCGGCGCGTTCGTCCGGTCCGAGCGGGACGTGGCTGGTCGGGGCGCCCAGGGCCCGCAGCAGCTGGTCCAGGGCGATCTCCGGCCTGGTCGGTTCGACGTCCGGGGTGTAGCCGTGCAGGTTGATGAACAGCTGGCCGCCGGGGAAGTCCTCGGCCAGGGCGTGGGCCGCGTGGATCGCGAAACCGGTCTTGCCGATTCCCGGCATCCCGTCGATCGTGCAGGTCACGACGGACGCCGCGGTGCGGCCGGTGCGCACCAGGGCGTCGAGCTGGCCCAGTTCCCGGGTCCGGCCGGTGAAGGCCGGGGTGTCGGCCGGCAGCTGGGTGCGGGCCGGGACGAGCGTGTCGGCCGGCGGGTGGATGCTGGGCCGCAGGGCGTCGACCTGGGCCTGCCGCAGGGCCGGGCCGGGGTCCAGGCCCTGTTCCTGCAGCGTGCGGATGGTCTCGGTGACCAGGTCGGAGGCCTGGTTCTGCTCGCCGACGGCGACCAGCGCCCGGACGGCCAGCAGGGTCAGGCGTTGGCGGTGCGGGTGGGCCCGGGCCAGTTCCCGCAGCTGGGCGACCACCTGGCCGGCCCGGTCGGCGCGCAGTTCGAGGTCGGCGAGGTCCTCCAGGGCGTCCAGGCGCAGGTTCTCCAGGCGCAGGCGTTCGGCGTCCAGCGACGGGCTGGTCAGGCCGGCCAGGGCCGGGCCGCGCCACTGGTCCAGGGCCTGGTGCAGGTGGTCGGCGGCGCGTTGCGGGTCCAGCGCGTCCCGGTCGGCGCGCGCCTTGCGCAGCAGGTCGGTGAACCGGAACGCGTCGATCCGCTCCGTGTCGACCCGCACGGAGTACCCGGCCGGGCGGTGGTTGACCAGCTCGATGTCCTGTTCCACCGGCTTGAGCAGGCCGCGCAGGCGGGAGATGTAGCTGGTGACCAGGTCCTTGGCGGTGTCGGGCGACTCGGCCGGCCAGGCCCGGGTGACGATCCGCTCGACCGACACCGTGCGGCCGGGGTCGAGCAGGAGCACGGCGAGCACGCAGCGCTGCTGGTGCCCGCCGAGGTTGAGCGGGCGGCCCTCGTGCAGGATCTGGAAATCGCCCAGGAGCTGAACGTCCATCGATCTTCCGGCTTCCTCATGAGTGTCGTGCAGGGACGAGCGGAGGCGGGTGCGGTGCATGCTTCCTCGTGTGTGCCGAGCCCGGAGCGCCCGGTGGATCAGACCTCTTCTCAGAAGACTGACGGACCTGTCGTTCGCCGGTGCGCACGCCGGGTCCGTCGGACCGGGCCGCGGCCGTGCGGCCGGTCAGGATTCGGCTTGAGTCATCGGGAATCCACCTCCGGGAACAGTCGGATCACTACAATCAGAAGACGGAGTCCGACGGTCCGCCAGAACCGGGCGGCCCGGTCTCGGCTGTGTGCACGGCAGTCCCCCGGAGTCGCTCAGAGTTCGACAACTAAATTTATGTCTGCACATTGCATAGTGCAACACTTGTCAGAAGATCGGGGCCGACTTGCGTCCGGCGCCCAGATGCCGATGATCTGTAGTGGACACGACACACCGAGGAGAGGGTCTAGATGGCGGGCGGGATCAGTCCACTAGTCCGGGGTCGCAGGCTAGCGGCGATCCTGCGGCAGCTGCGGACCGCGTCCGGCAAGACCGCCGAGGAGGTCGCGCTGCACCTGGAGTGCTCCGCCGCGAAGGTCAGCCGGATCGAGAACGGCCTGGTCGGCGTGCGGATCCAGGACGCCCGCGAGCTGCTGGACCTGTACGGGGTGCAGGGCGAGCAGCGCGACGAGATCCTGGACCTGGTGCGCCAGGCGCGGGCCCGGGAGTGGTGGCACCCGTACGCGGACATCATCGGCACGGAGTTCGCCCGCGCGCTCGGCTTCGAGGACGAGGCCTCGACCATCTGGATGCTCGAGTCCCGGTTCATCCCCGGCCTGCTGCAGACCGAGGACTACGTGACCGCGATGCTCTCCACCCGGCGGGACCAGCCGATCGAGGTGATCGAGCGCGGCACCCGGCTGCGGATGACCCGGCAGCAGATCCTGTCCCGGCCGGAGCCGGTGACGTTCAACGTGCTGCTGGACCAGGCCGCGCTGCTGCGCCGGATCGGGCCGGCCGAGATGATGGCCGGCCAGTACCGGCGCCTGGTCCAGGACGCCCAGGCCCCGAACATCCGGATCCGGGTGCTGCCGCTGGACACGGCCGGGCACCAGGCACCGGGCGGGTCGTTCACCATCCTGGCCTTCCCCGACCCGGCCGATCCGAAGGTGGTCCTGGAGTACACCCTCGAGAACGCGCTGCTGTACGAGACCGCCGAGTATGCCGGGCGCTATACGGCCGCGTACGAGCAGGCGCAGACCTGTGCGTGGGACGAGTCCCGTTCGCTGAAGTATCTCAGGCAACTCGCGGAGGCGACCGAGTAGCCCGGGCCGTCCCGCGGGTCAGAGGTCGAATTCCCCGGCGCGGGCGCCGGCCAGGAAGGCGATCCACTCCTCGGCGGTGAACCGCAGCGCGGGCCGGGACGGGTCCTTGCCGTCGCGCACGGCGATCCCGCCGTCCACCACGGCCACCTCCACGCAGGTGCCCGCGCCGCTGCCGCCGCAGAAGGAGCTCCTGGACCAGCGGGGCTCGTTCGTGTTCTGGTACATCTTCTTCTCCGTCTCCTCAGGTCGGCGTCTGTTTCGCCGGCGGCGATGACGCCTGATGATTCGAAGATGCCCATGGTCGTTGGGAACGGGAGTCCAAGGAGAATGCAAGGGCGGTTGCGGGTTTTGCGGGATTCCGGCGGCCGCGGGATCAGACGGCCGCGGGGATGAAGTGAAGCTGCTCGACGGGCAAGTAGACGGGCCCGTGCGCTGAGCGTAGCGCACGGGCCCGGGGACGCCGGCGGCCGTGACGAAGGAGCCCGCCGGCCGTTACCGGATCAGAACCCGGCGATGACCGGGATGACCCGCTCGCCGAGGATCTCCAGCGGGGTGATGGTGTGCGCGTCGGCGATGTGGCCGTGCACGTGCGAGATGCCGAGGCCGGCCATGGCCTGGAGCTGCTCGAGCATGGCGTCCACCTTCTCGCCGTTGGGGCCCGGGTCGATCGCGAACATGACCGTCTTCTCGATCTCGTCGTAGTCCCGGCCCAGGGTTTCGCAGTGGCCGCGCAGCACTTCGAGCTTGTGCGCGAGCTCCGGGCCGCCGAACAGGTTGCAGGCCCGGGCGTACTGGGCGACCATCCGCAGGGTCTTCTTCTCCCCGCCGCCGCCGATCAGGATCGGCGGGTGCGGGCGGCTGAGCGGCTGCGGCGAGTTGAGCGTGCGGGCCAGCTGGTAGTGCTTGCCGTTGTACGGGCTCTCGTCGTCGCTCCACATCTGCAAACAGATCTGCAGGGCCTCCTCCAGCCGTTCGAACCGCTCGCCGGTCGGCGGGAAGTCCAGGCCCAGGCCGGTGGCCTCCGGCTCGTTCCAGGCCGCGCCGATGCCGAGCCAGGCCCGGCCGCCGGAGAGCACGTCGAGCGTGGTCACGGCCTTGGCCAGCAGGCCGGGCTCGCGGTAGGTGACCGCGGTGACCCAGGCGAGCAGGTCGATGGTCTTGGTCCGCGCGGCCAGAAAGCCGAGCGTGGTGTAGGCCTCGAGCATGTCCAGTTCGGGCGGGCCGACCACTCCGATCTGCCAGACGTGATCCATCACGCTGAGCATCTTGAAGCCGGTGTCCTCCGCGGCGGCGGCGATCCGGGTGAGGTTCTCGCCGATCTTCTGCGGGCCGTCCGGCCAGGTGAAGTTGGGCAGATGCAGGCCGAGTTCCATGGCGGTACCTTTTTCCTTGTCGACGGCGGTGGCGAGGTCGGCGCGGGCGCCGGGGCACAGCGGGCGCAGCCGCCGGGCCGCGGCCCGGTTGCGCGGGGCCGGCGGGCAGGGTGGCGCGACCCGTCCGGGGGCTAACCGGAGTAAGCTCCGTTTCATAGGCATCATAGCGAAGGTCGCGGCCGGCGGCACCCGGCGCACCCGGGAAGCGGACGGGTGCGGGTCGTGGAAACATGGTGCCGGCCGCACGTTTTGTCCGGTTTCAGTCACGGATCGAGGGACTGCTCCATGAAGGTTTGGTTCATCACCGGCAGCTCGCGCGGCTTCGGCCGCGAGTGGGCCACGGCCGCGCTCGAGCGCGGCGACCAGGTCGCGGCCACGGCGCGCACCGTCGGCACGCTCGACGACCTGGCCGAGAAGTACGGCGACGCGGTGCTGCCGCTCGCCCTGGACGTGACCGACCGCGAGGCCGCCTTCGCGGCCGTCCAGCAGGCGCACGCGCACTTCGGCCGCCTGGACGTGGTGGTCAACAACGCCGGGTACGGCCACTTCGGCTTCATCGAGGAGGTGACCGAGCAGGAGGCCCGGGCCCAGATCGAGACGAACGTCTTCGGCGCGCTGTGGGTCACCCAGGCGGCCCTGCCGCTGCTGCGCGCGCAGGGCGGCGGCCACTTCCTGCAGGTCTCCTCCATCGGCGGCATCACCGCGTTCCCGATCGTCGGGCTCTACCACGCGTCCAAGTGGGCGCTGGAGGGCTTGAGCCAGTCGCTCGCGGCCGAGGTGGCCGGGTTCGGGATCAAGGTGACGCTGATCGAGCCGGGCGGGTTCAGCACCGACTGGGGCGGCTCGTCCGCGGTCCGCTCGGCCGAACTGCCGGACTACGCCGCCCTGCACGCCGCGGTGACCGAGGCGCGCAAGAACTCGGTGGCCGGCCGCGGCGACCCGACCGCGACGAGCAAGGCGATCCTGACGGTGGTCGACGCCGAGGAGCCGCCGCTGCGCATCTTCCTCGGCGAGGCCCCGCTGGGCCTGGCCAAGGCCGACTACGCGCAGCGGATCGCGACCTGGGAGAAGTGGGACGAGGTCTCGCGCCAGGCGCAAGGCTGAGCAGCTGGCGCGGTGTGAGTGAGTTACTGGGGGTCTGGGGCTCGGCCGTTGTGGCCGGGCCCCAGACCTTTGTTGCGGTGAGTGTCTTCGCGGGGCAGCCGAGCAGGCTGGCGTAGTCCAGGACCCGCCGGGTCCGGGTGAAGCCGAGTTCCAGCTGTTCCTCGAAGTTCGCCGGGGCCGAGTTCGGTCAACTCCACGGGACCACGGTTAACCATGAGGCGTTCTGGCAGCTTTTTCGTGTAAACGCGCCATATGGGGGAAATGACTGATAACAAGCTTGGATATCCCATTCTGTTTCGCCGCCGCTCGGGTCGGGGCCGATCGCGCGAAATGGTTCGTACGACCGTTCGCGCAGGGGGGACCGTGGTTTCGGGTCGGGTGGCAGTGAAGTCCAGGGAGCACGGCGGCGCCCGGGCGCTGTGGTATCCGCTCCTGCTGGTGTTGGCGGCCGCGGGCTGGGTGGCGGCCGACCTGCTCAAGGCGTCGATGAGCGTGCAGCTGGCGACGGCGTTGGCCGCGGCCGTGGTGCCGATCGTGATCAGTTCGCTGCGTGACCAGACCGAGCAAGAGGACGAACTCACGCGCGTACTGCGGACGCATCTGCGGATTTACGGCAGTGCGCAGGGAATTCCGCTCGTATGTTCGATCACTGATCTGACCGTGCTCGCCGTGACCTCGGTCCGCGAGCCGCTCGACGGCGCGGCGCGGACGACGCAGTACGTGCTGCGCGACCAGGACGCGCTGCTGGACCGGCTGCTCGGCACGGCTACGTTCGTCCTGATCATCGGCGATTCCAAGGCAGGCAAGTCGCGGATGGCCGCGGAGGCCGCGCGCCGGTGCTTCCCCGACCGGCGGCTGGTCTATCCGTACACCGCCGAGTCCGTCCTCGCGCTGCTGGACGCCGGCCTGGACCTGGCCGAGAGCGTGATCTGGCTGGACGAGCTGGACGTGTACCTGGAGGCGAACGCGCTGAGCAGGCTGCTGGACCAGCTGGCCGGCCCGGACGCGCCGGCCGGGGTCACCGTGCTGGCCACCATGACGGAACGGGCCTTCGGCGCC
Organism: Actinocrinis sp.; assembly: GCA_035943635.1. Lineage (GTDB taxonomy): Bacteria > Actinomycetota > Actinomycetes > Streptomycetales > Catenulisporaceae > DASZBX01. The sequence continues at coordinate 23,892 of DASZBX010000031.1, forward strand.
AACCTGCCGCACGACGGCCACCAGCCGCCGCACTGGCCGGTCCTGCGCCGGGCGGCCCGGCTGCGGTTGGACCGGCTGTTCAGCGCGGCGGAACGGGCCCGCGCGGCCGAGGCGTACGACGATCCGCACCTGCTCTCGGCGCTGGACCACTACGGCCTCGCCGAGTACCTCGCGGCCGGACCCGACCTGCTCGAACGGCTCGACCACGGGCTGGCCGAGGTCGGCGCCTCCGGCGCGCTCGCGTTCGGCGCGCCGCCGGTGTCCTGCGCGCCCGGTGATCTCGGCGCCGACTCGGCAGCTATCGCAGCGGCCGCAGACACTGCGGAGATCGCGGACCCTGCCCGGGCCACCGAGCCCGGGCAGCTGATCGGCGCCGTGGTGGTGCTCGCGGTGGTGCACTGGTCCCGGGCCGGTCTGGCCAGGCCGGTGCCGGCGCAGATCCTGATCCTGCTGACCGGCGGCTACGCGGCCGCCCGCGGGCTGCCCGCGCCGGATCAGGCGCAGATCGACCAGGGCCTGGCCTGGGCCCGGAAACCGGTCTACGGTGTCAGCTCCCTGTTGTTCGAGGCCGCCGACGGGTACGTCGCGTTCGACTACGTGGTCGACCACGCCGACGAACGGCTGACCGCCGCGATCCCGGACGAGACCTGGAACGCCGCGCTGGCCGCCGCCCGCGGCTGGGAGGAGGCGCTGCGGATCGGCTTCGCGGCACACCGCCGCGACCGGGCCGACGTGGCCGTGCGCGCCTTCGACCTCGCCGCCCGCTCGTCCACGCAGGCGGGCCGGTCCCTGGCCTGCTTCAACCTGGCGCTGGCACTGGAGCGCACGAACCGGCTCCAGGAAGCACAGGAACAGTACCTGCGCGCGGCGGCCGACGGGCACACCGAGGCCGCGCTCGCCGCCGGGCGCCTGCTCCAGGCGCAGGGCGAGACGGCCGAAGCCGAGCGCCACTACCGGATCGCCGCCGACGCAGGACACATCGACGGCTCCTACGCCCTCGGCATGCTGCTGCGCGCCGACAACCCCGACCAGGCGCTGCATCACCTGGCGACCGCAGCAGACCACGGACACACCGACGCGGCCTTCGCCGCCGGGACGCTGTTGCGCAGCCAGGGCGCCGCGGACGAAGCCCGACGCCACTACCGCATGGCAGCCGACGCAGGACACGTAGACAGCTCCTACGCCCTCGGGATGCTGCTGCGCGCCCTCGATCCCGACGAATCGCTGCGCCGCCTGACCACCGCGGCCGACCACGGCCACGCCGACGCCGCGTACACCGCCGCGTTGCAGCTCAGAGAGCAGGGCAACACGACCGCGGCCGGGCGGTTCTTCCGGATCGCGGCCGAGAACCGCGAATCCGGCGGCATCCAGCGTTTCACCCCGGCGGCCGAGGTGCTGCACGTCGCCCCGCCCCGGCTCCGGCTGCGCGGGGGCGCGGAGAAACTGCGCCGCTGCGAATCGCTGCTGGCCCGGACCGCAGACCTCGAACAGACCATGGCCGACCGCCCCGACGGCCGGCTGCGCGGCCACACCGGCATGTTCCGCCGCCGCCTGGCCGCGGGCGAGGATCTCGACGCGCTCGCGCCCGAGGCGTTCGCCACCCTGCGCGAGGCCGCCCGCCGCATCGCAGGCCTCGATGGCGGCGACGAGGAAATCCTGGCCGGGGCGGCGATGCACCACGGCCTGGTCGCCCAGGTCCGGGCCCGCCGCGGCCGGCTGCTCGCGCTCGCCCTGCCCGCGTACCTGAACGCGTTGGCCGGACGCCCGGTCCACGTCCTCTCAGTGGACGAACCCGCCGCGCGCCGGGATGCGGAACGGCTCGGCCCGGTCCTGCGCTTCCTCGGCCTGGACACCGGAACCCTGGCCGCCGACATGCTCCAGGAGCCGCGCCGCCTGGTCTACGACAACGAGGTCGTGTTCGGGACCCTGGCCGAGTTCGCCTTCGACTACCTGCGCGACCGCCGAGTTCTCGAGGCCGGGCAACGGATTCAAGGCGAGCTGGGCCTCGCGCTCGTCCCGCACGCGGACCTGCAGCTGCTGGACCGGCTCGACGAGTCGTTCCGCCTGCCCGGTCCCGCGCAGGCGGCCTCGCCGTGGTTCGGGCCGTTCGCGGCCCTCGCCAAGCGGATGCAGCCCGGCCGGCACTACGAGATCGACCGGCCGGCGCGCCGCGTGGTCGCGACCGACGCGGGAATCGCGCTCGTGCAGGACACCCTCGGTATCGACAGTCTCTACACCGAGGACGACATCCCCTTGGCCGACCACCTGAATCTCGCGCTCCAGGCCAAGGAGTTCCATCAGCGCGGCGTCGACTACGACCTGCGCGGCGGCGCGATCGTCGTCCTCGACGAAAGCACCGGCCGGGCCCGGGTGAACTCGACCTTCGACGACGGGATGCACCAGGCGATCGAGGCGAAGGAGGGCCTGGCGCCGAGCCCGAGAGCGGTCACCCGGCTGCGGATCGGCACACGCGGATACCTCGGCGAGTACGCGGCGATCGGCGGCCTGGCCACGGCCGTCGGTTTCAGCGACGAGGTGTTCCACCTCTGCTACGGCGTCAACGCCGTGCGCATCCCGCCCGACGCGCCGGTCTCGCGGACCGACGGGGACGACTGGGTGTTCCTCACCGACGACGCCCGCCTGACCGCCCTGGCCGACCTCGTCCGAGGCCGGCACGCGACCGGCCAGCCCGTGCTCGTCGACGTCGGCTCGACCCCGCTGGCCGAGCAGCTCGGCGCCGCACTCGACCGGCTCGACGTCCCGCACACGACCCTGACCACGCGCAATCGAGAGCACGAGTCCCGGATCCTGGGCGCCGCCGGCCGCGCGGGCCGGGTCACGGTCGCCGTGAACGCGCACCTGAGCCTCGTGCACATCCCGCTCGGCGGCCCCGACCCGAGCCCGGCCGACCAGGACGCGGTCGCGGCCGTCGGCGGACTGCTGGTCGTCGGCGCGCAGCGGCACGTCGAACGCTGGCGCGACGACCGCCTGCGCGAGGCGGCCGGCCGGGACGGGCGCCGCGGCGAGAGCCGGTTCCTGCTCGCGATGACCGACCCGGTGACGCAGGGCACGTGGACCCCCGGCTTCGTCGGCGACCAGCAGCTGTCGAGCATGATGCTGACCTGGGGAATCGAGTCCCGGCAACGACAACTCGCCGCCCTGCACCTGGAGCAGCTCAAGCAGCAGCTGGCGTTCGACGCGGTGGAGGAACGCCACCGCCGGGCCTTCTGCGCCCTGCGCGAACGCGCCCTGACCGGACGGGACATCAGCACCCTCACCTACGGCTATCTGCTCGACACGCTCGAGCGCATGGTCCGCGAGCACTCGGACTGGACCACACTCGACGCCGCACTGAGCCGCCTGTGCGGACCGCGGGTCGACCAATTCGCCCTGCCAGCCGGGGAATTCGCACTGCCGGCCGATGAATCGCAGCCACCACTCGCCGGCACGGAACAATCCTCGGCCCAGGACTGGGATCCCGATGCGGTGCTGACCATGGTGACGGCCATCGGCGACCGCGCGTGGTCCGCCCGCGAACAGCACCTGGGCACCGGGACCTGGACCGAACTGCAGCGCAGAGTACTGCTATCGCTGCTGGACCAGTCCTGGCCCGAGCATCTGGCCGCCCTGGCCGACCTGCGCCGATCCGCTCCCCTGGCCGCCCTGCGCAACGCCGACCCGCTGACCGAGTACGAACGCGCCGCCGAAGCCCACGTCGCCGAGATGCACGCCGCCCTCCAGGAGCAGACCGTGGGCTACCTGATGAACCTGCAAGTCCGGATCGAGCCCGCGTAGCCGGACGATCCGCCGCGCCGCACATGCGTCCACGGAGACAGTTCCTCAGGTGCCCGGACGACGAGCCGCACTCGCGGGTGCCGGGCCCGGCACCGTTCGGCCGCTCAGTGCCCGGTCGCCGCGGAGAACAGTTCCTCGACGTCCTCCTCGCTCTCGCCCTCGATCAGCCGGCCGCCGTAAGTGCCCAGCAGGCTCACCGCGGTCTGCCGGGCCACCTGCCCGAGGTTGCCGATCATCGCGGTCACGTACTCGAGCATCTCGGGGCTCTCCGGCCCGACCAGGCTCAGCGGCAGCTGCAACTGCATGCCGGTGAGCACCAGCCCGTCCCCGCGGCGGCTGGCGAACGGCGAGGCGAACCGGAACCGCTCCTCCGGCAGGGCCATCAGCCGGAACAGCTCCCCGGCCGGCTTGAGCCCGATCCCGCCGGCCCCGACGATCTCGATCGAGGCGGCCGCCGACGCGGAGTCGGGCGTCACGACCACCAGCGCGAACCCCAGCGGCCCGACGAACCGCCACATCCGCAGCTCGCCGACCGAGGAGTCCGTGGTCTTGTACACGCCCTGCTGATTCTTCAACGCCGCGAACCCGTCGATCAACTCCGACACGACAGCGGATGACGCCATGATGTTCCCTCTCCGACGCGACGACCCGAACCCACACCGTTCCCACAACCCCGGACGGCCTCTTCCATCACCGTATCATCGTGCATTGATCCATTTGCCGTGTTGCGGACATGCTGCGTCGATACCGGGCCCTTCGGCGAGGCTACACCGCGGCCGCCGGGAGCGACCCGCGCCACGCGCCGCGGCGCACCGCCGCGCCGAGGAGCGGGCGCCGGTGGATACTGAACACCGGAGGTCACCCTGATGGTGTTCGAGAACGTCCAGGCCACCGCCGCCGAACGGGCCGCGGCCCGGCCGGGCGACGAGTCGGTGCGCCCGGCCGACGTGGTGATGGACCGGGCGTTCACCGTTCCGGGCGATTCCGCGCAGGTCTGGCCGTGGATCGCGCAACTGGGCAAGGCCCGGGCCGGGTGGTACCTGCCTCGCCGGGTCGAGCGGGCGTTGCCGCGCTCCCGGCGGACGACGTGGGCCGTCCAGCCGGCCTGGCAGCACCTGGACGTCGGCGACATCATCCCGGACTGCGGCGGCCGGCGTGAGACGTTCGAGGTCGCGGCCATCGATCCGCCGCACTCGATCGTGTACCGCTCCCGGCGGCGGCAGACCGAGGTCACCTGGTCGATCACCATCGAGCCGCTCCCGACCGGCCCCGGCCCTGCCCGCTCGCGGGTGTTCCTGCGGCTGCGGATGGCGCCGATCCGGCACAAGCGGCTGGCCGAGACGGTCGGCGACTGGTTCGACCTGCTGACCGTCGCCGGGATGGCGGCCGGGCTCGCTCAGCGCTTGGACCAGGAGCAGCGGTAGCGCGAGCGGTGATTCGTCGCGGCGATCGCGCCGGGATTGTGATCCGCTTCGGCTCGCCGCTCTGACGCCGCCTTCTGGCCACACGCGGGTCCGGGCGCCAGAGCGTGCCGCAAGGCCCACGCTGACGCCCGAACCCGGGCGACGCCGCCCTCAGACCGCAGGAGTCGAAGCGACAGTCGAGTCCGGAGCAACCGCCGAACCGGAAGCATCCGGAGCGACCACATCGAACAGATCCGGCGCCTCCCGCCGAGCCTGGTCCGCGGTCGAATCGTCCGCCCGCAGCTGCGAGGCGCGCTCCGCTTCCACCCTTCCGAGGTAGCGCTCGACCTCCGTGCGGGTGGCCTCCGCGCTCCACCCCAGGATCGGGGCGACCAGACCCGCCACCTCGGTCGCGGCCGCCACACCGCGGTCCCACTCCTCGATCGAGATCCGCGTGCGGCGGGTCAGGATGTCCTCCAGGTGCAGCGCGCCCTCGTGCGAGGCCGCGTACACCGCCTCCACCCGCAGGTAGTCGTCCGCGCCGGCCAGCGGTTCGGCCAGCGACTTGTCGGCGGCGATCAGCTCGAACAGTTCGTCGACGCACGAGCCGTACCGGTGCAGCAGGTGCTCGACCCGGGCCGGGTGCACGCCGGAGCGCTGGGCCAGGCGGCGCCGCTCGTTCCACACCGCGGCGTACCCCTCCGCGCCCAGGATCTGGACCTTCTCCGTCACCGACTCGGGGACCGCCGCGTCCAGGTCCGCCACCGCCGCGTCGACGGCGTCCTTCGCCATCACCCGGTAGGTGGTGAACTTGCCGCCGGTCACGATCACCAGGCCCGGGGACGGGGAGTCGACCACGTGCTCGCGGGAGAGCTGGCTGGTCTGATCGGACTCGCCGGACACCAGCGGGCGCAGGCCCGCGTACACGCCCTGGATGTCCTCGCGGGTCAGCGGCTTGGCCAGCACGGCGTTGACGTGGTCGAGCAGGTAGTCGATGTCGCTGCTGCTGGCCGCCGGGTGGTTGCGGTCCAGTTGCCAGTCCGTGTCGGTCGTGCCGATCAGCCAGTGCCGGCCCCACGGGATCACGAACAGCACGCTCTTCTCGGTCCGGGCGATCAGCCCGGTGTCCAGGTTGATCCGGTCGCGCGGGACCACCAGGTGCACGCCCTTGGCCGCGCGGACCGAGACGCTGCCGCGGGTCTGGGCCAGGCCGTGCACGTCGTCCGTCCACACGCCGGTCGCGCAGATCACCCGGCGGGCCCGGACCCGGATCTCGCCCTCGCCCTCCAGGTCGCGCACGACCGCGCCGGTCACCCGCTCGCCCTCGTGCAGGAAACCGGTCACCCGGGCGCGGGTGACGACCTGGGCGCCGTACTGGGCGGCCGTGCGGGCCAGCATCATCGTGTACCGGGCGTCGTCCACCTGCGCGTCGTAGTACTGGATCGCGCCGACGAACGAGTCCGGGCGCAGGCCCGGGGCCCGGCGCAGCGCGGCGGACTTGGACAGGTGCCGGTGCCGGGGCAGCGCGCGGGTGCCGCCGACGCCCATGGTGTCGTACATCAGGACGCCCACACCTATATACGCGCGCTCCCACACGCGGTGGCGCAGCGGCAGCAGGAACGGGATGGGCCGCACCAGGTGCGGGGCGATCTTGTCGAGCAGGATGCTGCGTTCGGTCAGAGCCTCCCGGACCAGGCCGAAGTCGCGCTGCTCCAGGTAGCGCAGGCCGCCGTGGATCAGCTTGCTGGACCGGCTGGAGGTGCCGGCGGCCCAGTCCCGGGCCTCGACCAGGGCCACGGACAGGCCGCGGGAGACCGCGTCCAGTGCGGCGCCGGCGCCCACGACTCCGCCGCCGACCACCAGGACGTCGAACTCTTCCTCGGCCAGCTGCTGGAGCGCGGTCAGCCGGTACTGTGCGCCTAGGGGTGTGGATTTCACCGTGGTCCTCTTTTCCTTCATCACGACTGAACGTCTGCGCCTCCGTGCGCGGGATTCGCGGCACGTCGGCGCTGGTCTTCTGGTCGGCGCGTGCGGTCGGCACGTCGCCGCTGGGGCGGTAAAGGGCCGGCGGCGGTCGGCCGCCGGCCGCGTGCGGATCAGTCCTCTTCGTCGAGGTCGATCCAGTCCAGGGTGCGCTCGACGGCCTTCTTCCAGCCCTTGTAGCCCTTGGCCCGCTTGGCCTCGTCCCAGGCCGGCTGCCAGCGCTTGTCCTCGTTCCAGTTGCTGACCAGCTCGTCGGTGTTCTGCCAGAACCCGACCGCCAGGCCCGCGGCGTACGCGGCGCCGAGCGCGGTGGTCTCGGCGACGACCGGCTTGGACACCGGCACGCCCAGCACGTCGGCCTGGATCTGCATGGCCAGCTCGTTCGCCGTCACGCCGCCGTCCACCCGCAGCACCTCCAGGTGCACGCCCGAGTCCTGCTCCATCGCCTCGACCACGTCGCGGGTCTGGTAGCAGATCGACTCCAGGGTGGCCCGGGCCAGGTGGGCGTTGGTGTTGTAGCGCGACAGGCCGACGATCGCGCCGCGGGCGTCGGAACGCCAGTAGGGGGCGAACAGGCCGGAGAAGGCCGGGACGAAGTACACCCCGCCGTTGTCCTCGACCTGCCGGGCCAGCGACTCGCTCTCGGAGGCGCCGGAGATGATGCCGAGCTGGTCGCGCAGCCACTGCACCGCGGACCCGGTCACCGCGATCGAGCCCTCCAGCGCGTACACCGGCTTGCTGTCGCCGAACTGGTAGGCGACCGTGGTCAGCAGGCCGTTGCTGGAGCGGACCAGTTCCTCGCCGGTGTTCAGCAGCAGGAAGTTGCCGGTGCCGTAGGTGTTCTTGGCCGAGCCGGGGGTGAAGCAGACCTGGCCGACCGTGGCCGCCTGCTGGTCGCCGAGGTCGCCGGTCAGCGGCACCTCGCCGTGCAGCGGGCCGTCGGCGCGGGTCACGCCGTACCCGGCCGGGTCCGAGGACGGGCGGATCTGCGGGAGCATGGCGCGCGGGACGTTGAAGAAGCCGAGCAGCTCCTCGTCCCAGTCCAGGGTTTCGAGGTTCATCAGCATGGTACGGCTGGCGTTGGTGACGTCGGTGACGTGCACGCCGCCGTCCACGCCGCCGGTCAGGTTCCACAGCAGCCAGGAGTCGGTGTTGCCGAACACCGCGTCCCCGGCCTCGGCGGCCTCGCGCAGGCCGTCGACGTTCTCCAGCAGCCACTGGATCTTGCCGCCGGAGAAGTAGGTGGCCGGGGGCAGGCCGGCCTTGCGCCGGATCACCTGGCCGCGCTCGTCCTTGTCCAGGGCGGCCGCGATCCGGTCGGTGCGGGTGTCCTGCCACACGATCGCGTTGTGGTACGGCCGGCCGGTGCGCTTGTTCCACACCACCGCGGTCTCCCGCTGGTTGGTGATGCCGAGCGCGGCCAGGTCGGCTGCGTGCAGGTGGGCGTGGTTGAGGGTGGTCTCGATCACGGAGCGGGTGCGCTCCCAGATCTCGGTCGGGTCGTGCTCGACCCAGCCGGCCTGCGGCAGGATCTGGGAGTGCTCCAACTGGTGCCGGGCGATCTCGTTGCCGCCGTGGTCGAAGATCATGAAGCGGGTGCTGGTGGTGCCCTGGTCTACTGCGCCGACGAAGTCAGGCATGGCTTGGTCGCCTTTCTGGAAGTTTGACGGGTGATCACGGGCCGGGTGTCCGCGGGCCGGGCGGTCTCGCGGACCTGCGCGGGGGACGTCATGCGGACGGGCGCCCGGTTTCGGCCGCGCCGATCGGCTCGAGGCCGGGCTCCAGGTCGTCGTTCGGCAGGTGCGGGCTGATCAGCAGGCGGTAGAGCCCGGCGCCGATCACGCCGCCGATCAGCGGGCCGATGACGGGCACCCAGAAGTACAGGTGCCCGTACTGGTCCCGCCAGGCGTCGTGGTAGCCGGTCAGATACTCGGCCAGGCGCGGGCCGAAGTCGCGGGCCGGGTTGATCGCGTACCCGGCGTCGGTGCCCCAGGCGAAGCCGATCGCGACCACGATCAGGCCGACGATGAACGGCGCGAGGTTCGCGGCCGGGGCGGAGTTCTTCACGTCGGTGACCGCGAGGATCAGGAACAACAGGATCGCGGTGCCGATGATCTGGTCGCGCAGGGCGCCCCACTCGGACACCGGCAGCGTGCCGTTGCCGGGCAGGGTGGAGAAGACTCCCTGCGTACCGGTGGTGGTGTGGTGCGGGTCGACCTTGTTGAGCACCTCGGTGTAGTTCCACCGGACCAGCAGCGCGGCGACGAACGCGCCGACGGTCTGGGCCAGGGCGTACGGCGCGACCTTGCGCCATTCGAAGCCGGCGAACACGGCCAGGGCCAGGGTGACCGCCGGGTTCAGGTGGGCGCCGCTGATCCGGCCGGCCACGTAGACGCCGAGGGTCACGCCCAGGCCCCAGGCCCAGGCGATGCTGTCGTGGTCGCCGATCCCCCCGGCCACCACCTGGGCCACCACGCCCAGGCCTATCAGCATCAGGATCAGAGTGCCGGCGAACTCCGCCGCCAATTCCCCCGCGAGCCCGCGGGCTCGCAAACGAGCTACCATGTCTCCTCCTTGAGACGCGCGACCGCCGCCGACCGACCGGGACGCTTCGCGGGGCCGCGGACCGGGTGCGAACACCGGTGCGGCCACAAGGGAAAAGTAACCACCGTGAAATATCCGGTCAACGTACGCCGGTCGACAATGTCGAACTCTGGTCAGGACGGTGTCGGTGAAGTACGGTCGGGCCCCATGACGGATGGACTCGGCGCGCGCGTTCGCCCAGCTGACTCGACAGTAGCCGCTGGGACCCCTGAGGCGACGTTCGACATAGTCGAATGCCGGTCGAAGGGATATCATCGCTGCCATGCCCGGCCCCGTGCAATCCATCGAACGCGCCGCCGCGATCCTGCGGCTGCTCGCCCGCGGCTCCGGCCGGCTCGGCGTGGGCGAGATCGCCACCTCGCTCGAACTGGCCAAGGGCACCACCCACGGCATCCTGCGCACCCTGCAGGGCGTGGGTTTCGTCGAGCAGGACAAGGCCAGCGGCAAATACCAGCTCGGCGCGGCGCTGCTGCACCTGGGCACGAGCTACCTGGACGTGAACGAGCTGCGGTCCCGGGCGATCAACTGGGCCGACGCGCTGGCCTCGCGCAGCGGCGAGGCCGTGCGGATCGGGACCCTGCTGGACGGCAAGGTGCTGGTGGTCCACCACGTCTTCCGGCCGGACGACTCCCTGCAGACGCTCGACGTCGGCGCGCTGCTGCCGCTGCACGCCACCGCGCTGGGCAAGATCCTGCTGGCCTACGACGGCGACGCGGCCGCGAGCCTGGGGCAGGCGGAACTGGAGCACTTCACCCGCCGGACGCTGGCCACCCCGGCGGCGGTCGGCCGGGCGATAGCGAAGGTGCGCGAGCGGGGCTGGGCCTCGGAGGTGGAGGAGCACACGTCCGGCCAGGCCTCGATCGCGGCGCCGATCCGCGGGTACGGCGGCCTGGTGGTCGGCGCGATCAGCATCGCCGGGGCCGCGGACCGGTTGTGCCCGAGCCCGGAGCGTCCGGATCCGGGCCTGGTCGTGTTCGTGCAGAACGCCGCCCGGGCGATCTCGCGGGACCTGGGCGCCGGTCGCTGGTAGCGGCGGCCGGCGGAGTTGCGGCGGCCGGCGCGGGCGTGGGCGCGGCGCCTGCGAGCCCGGCGGCCGTCGGAGCAGTCGGGAGCGCAGCGGCATCCGGGCTGCGCGGCCGCCGCGCCGCCTTGATCGAAGTCTTCCCGCCGGACGGGACTACCGCCGGGCGGCCCGCGGTTGTGGTTGTCAGGGAGGGAGTGGCTCCGCACCTGCTGAATCCACTGGTTTTCGTCCACCCCTGGCCGCCTGACCAGGCCCGGTCCGCTCGACCGGATCGCCGAGAGAAGGAGTTGCAATGGTCGCGCGCTATGTGATGTCCGTGGACCAGGGGACGACGTCGACCAGGTGCATCCTGTTCGACCACGGCGCGCGGCTGGTGTCGATGACTCAGCGTGAGCACAAGCAGTACTATCCGCGGCCGGGCTGGGTCGAGCACGACGCGATGGAGATCTGGCGCAACCTGGAGCACATCGCCCCGGAGTCCCTGGACCGGGCCGGGGTGTCGGCCGACCGGATCGCGGCGGTCGGGATCGCCAACCAGCGCGAGACGACCGTGCTGTGGGACCGCAGAACCGGGCTGCCGATCGGCCGGGCGATCGTGTGGCAGGACACCCGCACGGACGCCCTGGTCGCCGACTTCGAGCGGCGCCCGGACGCGGCGCTGGTGCCCGAGCGCTCCGGGCTGCCGCTGGCCACCTACTTCTCCGCGCCGCGGATCCGCTGGCTGCTGGACCACACCCCGGGCCTGCGCGAGCGGGCCGAGCGCGGCGAGGTGCTGTTCGGCACGATGGAGAGCTGGCTGGTGTGGAAGCTGACCGGCGGCCCGGACGGCGGCGTGCACGTGACGGACGTGACCAACGCCAGCCGCACCCTGCTGATGGACATCAGGACGCTGCAGTGGGATCCGCAGCTGCTGGACTTCTTCGGCGTCCCGGCCGCGATGCTGCCCCGGATCCGCTCCTCGGCCGAGGTGTACGGCCGGGCCACCCGCGCGCTGCCGGGCGTGCGGATCGCGGCCGCGCTCGGCGACCAGCAGGCCGCGCTGTTCGGCCAGACCTGCTTCGCCCGCGGCGAGGCCAAGTGCACGTACGGCACCGGCAGCTTCCTGCTGCTCAACACCGGCGAAACCCCGGTGCGCTCGACCCACGGCCTGCTGACCACGGTCGGCTACCGGATCGGCGACGAACCGGCCGTGTACGCGCTGGAGGGCTCGATCGCGGTGACCGGCTCGCTGGTGCAGTGGTTCCGGGACGGCCTCGGCCTGATCTCCAGCGCCCCGGAGATCGAGACCCTGGCCCGGACGGTCCAGGACAACGGCGGGTGCTACATCGTGCCGGCCTTCTCCGGCCTGTACGCCCCGCACTGGCGCAGCGAGGCCCGCGGCATCATCGTCGGCTTGACCTCGTACATCACCAAGGGGCACCTGGCCCGGGCGGTGCTGGAGGCGACCGGCTGGCAGACCCGCGAGGTGGTGGACGCGATGAACGCCGACTCGGGCCTGGCCCTGACCACGCTCAAGGTCGACGGCGGGATGACCGCCGACAACCTGCTGATGCAGTTCATCGCGGACGTGCTCGCGGCGCCGGTGGTGCGGCCGATGGTGGCCGAGACCGTGTCGCTGGGCGCCGCGTACGCGGCCGGCCTGGCGGTCGGGTACTGGCCGGATCTCGAGGGCCTGCGCCGCAACTGGCACCGCGCGGCCCAGTGGATCCCCGCGATGGAACCGGAGCGCCGGGCGAGCGAGTACGAGAACTGGCAGCGCGCCGTGGAACGCACCTTCGACTGGATCCAGCCCGGGCAGGCCGAATAAGGCTCTTGAGTAGAATCCGGGTTCTTATTCGCTCGCGCTGAGGCGGATGACCGCGCCGTCCGGGAGATCGTGCACCTGCCGGGCGATCGGGCCGCGGATCCGCATGGCCTGGGCCGCGTCGCGCACGACCAGGTTGTCGAAGTCGTACTCGCCGCCGCCGACGAAGTAGCGCAGCGGGATCAGCCGCTGGCCGGGGGCGAGCGGGCCGTGCTGGTCCTGGTAGGACCTGGCGAAGGTCGCCGCGCCGTTGACGTCCGGGTCGGCCAGCAGCCAGGCCGCCCAGTCCGCCAGGCCCGGGCCGAGCGCGATCCGCTCGGCGGTCTCCGGGTTGAAGGTGACCACCTGCGCGTTGGCGACGATGCCGAACTGGACGCCGAACAGGTCCTGGCCGAAGCAGAACACGTCGTCGGCGAGCGTCCCATAAGTGTTCTTCCAGGTCGTGTCGGTGTTCCAGGCCATCAGTTCCGGGCCCGGGCCCTGGCCGCCGGCCTGGAAGACCTGGACGCCCGCGTTGAACAGGGCGAAGCCGTTGAGCCGGGACAACAGCTCGCCCAGCTCGGCCAGCGGGCCGGATTCGAGGCCTAAGTCCAGGTCGATCGGCGGTCCGAGCGGGCCGCGGGCCCGGCCGAGCAGGTCTTCCAGCGCCGCGCCGATCATCCCTGGGGTCTCCTCAGGTCGTGGGTGACGGTGTCCGTGCCCCCGGTAAGTTACCGATGCCGAAAAGCATAGGCAATCCGGGGGCCGGCGCCCTAGTAGTTGGTGCGCGCAAGCATACGAAAGATCGCCCGGAGCCGCGTTCCCCACATGAGCCGTCCAGCCTCTGGCGCCGCCGAGTCAGCGCACGTATCTCGGCAGCGCGCCGACCCCGCCGGAAGCCGAACCCGGGTTCGCCGACGGCGACGGGCCGGTGGACCCGGCCGCGGGCGAGGCCAGGGTGCTCTGGGCCTTGGTGACGGCCTTGGTGAAGAACGAGGAGGCCAGCTGCGAGGAACCGCTGCCGACCTGGAGGTAGAAGTACTGCACCTCCACGTCGCCGAGGTTGCCGACGGCCAGGTACCCGTTGGTCTGCACGCCGTTCACGGTGCCGTCCAGGCGCACCGCGGCCGACGGGCCCGGGGTGAAGGTGATCGGGCTGAGCGTGAAGTCGAGTGTCGTGTCGTCGGAGGTGATGCTGAGCGTCTTGCAGATCTTCAGGGCGGCGCTGTCCCGGGCGTAGTCGGCGGTGAGCTTGGCCGGGGTTTCGGCGAGCAGGCCCTCGGTGAGGAACGGGCCGTTGTCCCCGACCTGCAGTTCGGTGCCCTGTTCGGTCTGGTCGGTGCCGGAGGCGCCGTTGAGCAGCGGTTGCAGGGCTTTGCAGCCTCCATAGGTGGTCGGGCCGTCGGTCGCGGTGTCGTCGGTGGAGGTGCTGAAGGTCTGGCCGAGGTCGGTGGCGGTGAGCAGCGCGGCCTGGAGGGTGTCGGTGGACGGGAGCGCGGGCGACGCCGCCGGGACCGCGGCCGGGGCGGCGCCGGGCGCGTCGTCCTGGGCCAGCGCGGCGCCGGGCACGCCGGCGGCGAGGACGAGTCCGGCCGCCGGGACGGCCAGCCGGCCCCAGCGGGAGGGCACGTGGGCGGCGCGGGAGGCGGCGGCGGGCGGGGACGCGGAACGCAGTCGGGCCATGAGACGGGCTCCTTCGCAGGACGTCTACCGGTGGTGGTGATGGTGGGTGAGGCTGCGCCGGGACGGGCGCGGCGCGCGGGAAGCGCCGGGTGCGCCGGGCGGAATCGGGGCCGTGGGCATCGTGCCGGGGTCGGTGCTGCCCGCGTACGCGGCCGGCGGCTCTTGCGCCGCGCGCGAGCCGCCGGAGTACCGCGGCAGCGGGTCGAGCAGTTCGGGAGCCGACCGGCGGACCACCGCGCCGACCAGCGCCAGCACCGAGGCGGCCAGGCCCAGCGGCGCGCCGAAGGACCAGCTGAAGGACACGCCCGCGACCGTGGCGCCGTCGCCGGGCTTGATCAGGAACGCCATCAGGGTCAGCAGCATGTTCAGTCCGCACATGACCGCCAGCAGCTGCCAGTGCGGCAGCGGCATGCGGCGGGTGGGCCGCCTGATCATCGTGCGGGCGAACAGGTATCCGGCCACGAGCAGGCAGACCACGAAGATCAGGAAGCGCCAGCCGCCGGCTCCCGCGCCGAGCGCCGAGGTGCTCAGGAAGGTGGTGTCCGTGCCGAGGGTGGGGTCGGAGAAGGACAGCGAGTACCACGGCAGGTACAGGCTGACGAAGAGCAGCACGGTCCCGGCCAGCGCGATCAGGTCGCCGGTGCCGAGCCGGCGCAGCTCGATCGTGGTGACCGGGTCCGGCGGCGCGCCGCGGCCCGCGGCCGACGGCGGCGCGGCCGGGCGCGGGGCGAACGCGCTGGGGACCGGGATCGGTCTGGGCGGCGGCGGCCCGGTCGGGGCGAACCCCGGCGCGGGTGTGCCGCACGACGCGCAGAAACCGGCCCCCTGGTCGACGGCCGCACCACAAGCCGAACAGTACATTCCGCCCACCTCCTCGGCCACGCGGCCGCAGCGGGCACACGCGGGCTCGACCCATCAGGATGTCATCAATCCATGATCACCCCTTCGGCCCAGCCGTACCACTCAGGTGGCGGACGAATACGCTCCGTGACCGACACCTTATGCCGCCCATCAGGCCGGCTTAAAGGGCGGCGCCCGGATCCCCGGCCTCCGCGGACGGATCGGCCTCGTCCGCCTCCTCCACGACGCCGGGCAGCCCGGCCAGCTCCTGGCACGCGTCCCACAGCTCGCCCCGGTCGGCGGCGGACTCGCGGGTGGAGTTGAGGTAGTACTCGGGCCGGACGGCGCGGTCGTGCCAGAACAGCCCGGCGCGGCGCCCGGGCTCCTCGGCCGCGGCCAGCCAGACGAACGTGTCCGCACCCTGATCCGGGCTGCGCAGGATCGGCCGGGCCAGCACGGCGAACTTGGTCAGCGACTTGGCCAACCCCGGGGTGGTGGCCCAGCCCGGATGGGCCGAGTGCACGACGACGCCCGAGCCCTCGAGGTGGTCGTTCCACAGCTTGGCCAGCACGACCTGCATCCGCTTGGTGCGGGCATAGCCGGTGGTCGGGCGGTACGGGCGCTCGTCGTACTGCAGGTCGTCCACGCGCAGCGGCTGGCCGTACATGCCGCCGGAGCTGACCCAGATCACCCGCGCGGACCCCTGCGCGGTCATGGCCGGGCGCAGCAGCGCGGTCAGCAGGTGCGGGCCGAGGACGTGGGTGGCGAACATCAGCTCGTTGCCCTCGGCGGTCTCCTTGCGCTCGGTCGGCATCACTCCGGCGTTGTGGATCAGCACGTCCACCGGGCCGGTCAGTGCGGCCGCGTAGTCGCGGACCTCGGCCAGCAGGCTGACGTCGCACTCGTCCACGGTGAGCCGGGCCCCGGGCACGGCGCGGCGGATCTCCGCGCAGGCCGCCTCGCCGCCGGCCCGGCCGCGCACGACCAGCCGGACCTCGGCCCCGAGCCGGGCCAGCCCGCAGGCGGTGGCCTTGCCCAGGCCGGCCTTGGCGCCGGTGACCACGGCGGTCTTCCCGGCCAGCGCGTCCGGCCGCGGGTCGGCCGGCCACCAGCGGCGGCGGATCAGGAAGCCGATACTGCCGTATCCGGCGAGGGTTCGGTCCAAGGCGGTGTCCGCCATCGTGCCCAGTCGTGTGGTGTCCACGGTCTGTCCTCCCTGGTGCGGTCGCGGCGCTGCGACCACGTACTTCCACAGTAGGGTGCCCAGGGGATGGAATCTCGGCAACAACGGGCGAGTCGCGGGGGCTTTCCGAACGTCTTGTCGAATGCTCTTCGGCCTATTCCGGTGAATCGGGCACCCGGGGAACCGCCGGGGCGCCGGAATGCGGGGCCGACCGCGTTCCGGCGATTGCCGCGGGAAAGGTCTGCACAATGCGCAGCGCCGCAATCTTCGCCGACACTCCTGCCGGATCGGGGCGAGACCGGCCTGATCCCGCGTCAGTCGGGCGACCCGGCCGCCGGGGCAGCTCAGTGGGCTCGGTTACCGTATCATCACGATCAGATCTCGAATGTCCGAGATCCATCCGCACCGCACGGGTTCTGCGATTGTCTTGACCAAATCTTGGCCGAGAGCCCGGACCCCGGCCGGTCGGCGCCGGCACTGCCGCCCGCGCGGGCCCGACACCGGTGAATGCGCGGCGGGAAGCACCGGAAAAGGAACGTCCACGCAGGGAGGGGTGCATGGCGCTCGGCAATCTCGGGCCCGAGGATCCGGAGCGGATCGGGGGTTTCGAGATCAAGGCGGTCGTGGGCAGGGGCGGGTCCGGGAAGGTCTATCTCGGCCTGGATCCGCACGGCAACGCGGCGGCCGTCAAACAGCTCCTGGTGAAGCGGGACCTGAACGACGCGACCAGCCGGGAGCGGTTCCTGCGGGAGATCCGGACGATGGGCCGGATCGACAGCGCCCTGGTCCCCCGGCTGGCCGACTTCGACGAGCTGTGCGACCCGCCCTGGCTGGCCACCCCGTACATCCCCGGCCCCTCGCTGCTCGAGGCGCTCGGGCGCGGGCCGCTGCCGGCCGGGTTCACCTGGTCGCTGGCCGGGGCGCTGTGCAGCGCGCTGGACACCATCCACCGGGCCGGGGCGCTGCACCGGGACCTGAAGCCGTCCAACGTGATGATCGCCCGGGACCGGTTCGTGGTGATCGACCTGGGCCTGACCCGGTCGGTGGACGGCTCGGACCCCGGGGTCACCGCGGTCTGGATCTCGGCCGGCACCCCCGGCTACATGTCGCCCGAGCAGATCAAGGCCCTGAAGGACGCGGAGAAGCCGGCCGACGTGCTGTCCCTGGCCGCCACGGTCTACCACGCCGCCACCGGCCGGGCCCCGTTCCAGGAGCAGCTGTCCGGCGGCTTCCCGCACACCTCCGGCCCCGACGGCCCGGCCCGGCCGACGTACCCGGACGGGCTGCCGTCCCGGCTGCGCGAGTTCCTGCGCCGCGGCCTGGAACTGGACCACACCCGGCGCGCGTCCCTGGCCGAGCTGATGTGGCTGCTGCCGTCCGACCTGGAGACCGGCTTCGCCGAGACCGTGCCGATCCCGGTGCGCCAGGCCCAGCTGGTGCTCGAACTGGACCTGAAGCGGCGCGGCGGGTTCACCTACCCCCTGCACACGCCCGACCCGCAGCGGGACCTGACCACGGTGATGGAGCGCACCCGGGAGGGCGCGCTGCACAACGCCGCCCGGATCGCGGCCGAGGCCAGGGCCGCGGGCGGAACCGGGGACGGGGCGATCGTGACGGTCCGGCTGGCCCGGGCGGCCGGGGTGGCCGCGCTGACCGAGGCCGAGGCCCGGGCGCAGTACGAGGCCGCCCGCGCGGCCCTGCCCCCGGCCACCGCGGCCGACCAGATCCTGTCCGGGCCGCTCGGCCGGCTGGCCGCGGCGTTCTCCCGGGAGCAGCTCGACAGCGCGATCGTGGTCGAGCTGTGCGCGGAGCACTGCGCGGTGTGGGAGTTCACGGCCGGCCCGACGCCCCCGCGCGAACACCGGATACCGTGGACCACCCTGCTGGACGCCAAGGTCAGGATAGGTAAGAGCGCTGACGAATCCGGCGACCACCCCGGCGCGCAATCCGTGGCCGGCCAAGGCAATCCGGACTCCCCGGACCCGGCCGACGAGCACCCGACCACCCCGGACCTGGCCCACGGCGACCTGCTCCAACTGCTGCTGCTCGGCGGCAAGAACGCCGTGCCGCGCGGCGCACTGCGCCGGTTCACCCCCTGGCTCGGCAACCACGAACTGGCCCGGCGCGCCGCCACGGCCGTGCGCACCGCGGTCGACCGGATCGTGGCGAGATCGGCGGCCGAGCAGGCCGCGCAGGCCGGCGAGCGGCCCAAGACCCCGCCGCTGCCGCCGGCGGCGCCGCTGCTGACGGTGGTCGTGCGCCGGCCCGGGTGGCGGCTGCTGGAACTGGTCGGCGACAACCTGGCCCCCGGCCCCGGCCGCCCGCACCTGACCGGCCCGCAGAAACTGCCCAAAGTGTTCTCCCAGCTGCTCGACCTGCAGCCGCTGCCGTACCCGGTCGGGCTGGCCACGGCCGAGGTGGACGAGCGGACCGGCGCGGTCACCCTGCGCTTCCTCGAACTGTTCCCGGCCGGGACCGCGCCCCGGGGCCCGGACTCGCGCCGCACCGTGCCGCTGGAGCTGCCCCGGCAGGCCCCGGACGACGGCGTCCTGCTGCCGCTGGTCTCCCGCCGGACCGAGCACCCCTACGGCTGGGACCTGATCCGGACCGGCCGGATCGGCGTCTCGGTCCCGGCCGGGGTGGAGCTGACGGTCAGCCTGCTCGGCACCGCGCACGCGGCCCTGGCCACCCCGGCCGCGCCGCACGGCCTGCCCGCGGACCCGGTCGGCTGGACCGAGATCCGGGCCATGGTGCCGCACAGCCTGCTGCCGCCGGAGGGCGCCGCCGACGGCCCGCTGGACCTGGTCGTCGCGGTGGAGCGGGGCAGTTTCGACGGCGACATCGAGATGCGCCGGCGGTTCGCCGTCAGCCTGCTCGACCGCGCCGCGCAGCTGCGCCCGGAGCCCGGGGCGCTGCGCACCGCGGTGCTGGACTACGGCGACCACCTGTTCGTCTCCCGGGAGTTCGAGCGCCTGGCCCCGGCCGAGCGGCGCCGGCACGACCCGGAGGTGTGCTGGAGCGGGTTCGGCCCGGCCCGGCGCTCGACCGACGTCGTGCTCGCGCTGACCGCGAAGCCGATCGAGCACGACTACGCCGCGCCGGTCGAGGAGGCGCTCGCGCACCTGGTCACGGCCGGGTGGAACCCCGGGGCGCAGCACGTGCTGGTGATCGTCGGCGGCCGGCCGCCGCACCAGCCGCAGTGGCGCTCGGAGATCTTCAACGAGGCCCTGCAGTGCACCAACAACGTGGACTGGCAGGCCACGTTGAACGTCCTGGTCAACCAGTACAACCTGATCTGCGTCGGCGTGATCGAGCCCTGGGACGCGCACCTGCCCGGGGACAACCCCAAGCCGCAGATCGACCGGCAGGTGCTCAAGGGCTGGAAGGACGTCGTGGGCGGGCGCTACGTCGACCTGCCCTGGGCCGACCCCTCGGCGGTGCTGGCCACGGCCGGGGTGCTGCCCGGAACGCGGGCGCCGCGCAAGCCGGCCACCCTGCCGCTGGCCCGTCCCGCCCGGCCGGGCGGACCGAGCGGACCGGGCGGACACACCGAAGTATTCCCGACAGGAGGCGCGCAGTGACCGAGAGCTTCGAGTTCCCGCCGTTCGAGACCTCGGCGTTCCGGGCGAACGGCGACACCGCCCAGGACCCGCAGGTCAAGCCGCCGATCCCGCTGGGCGGGGACCTGCTGCTGGGCGGCGGCCGGGGCACCGCCCCGCCGCCGACCCTGCCGGCCGCGACCCCGTTCGAGACGGTCACCGAGGCCCGGCCGCCCGCGCAGGCCGCGCCGCCGCCGGTCCCGGACCCGGCCGGCGAGGAGGGCGTGCGGATCACCCTGTGGGGCGGGTCCTCCAGCGGCAAGACCACCTATCTCGGGGCGCTGCCGTTCGCGATCCAGCAGGCCCGGACCAACCCGCGGTACGGGTCGTGGATGCTGACCCCGCTGAACGACGGCACGCACGAGTTCCAGGCCGAGACCACCACCACCCTGGACACCGCGCGCACCTTCCCGCCGCCGACCAGCGTCCTGGAGTCCGGGCTCAGCTGGCGGCTGCGCGGGCGGGTGCACGAGGGCGGCCTGGCCGGGCTGCGCCGCGGGGTGCGCCAGGCCCGCGGGCGGCAGGAGGAGGACACGTTCACGCTGAACGTGCCGGACGTGCCCGGCGAGTGGTTCGGCGGCGGGGACTCGATCGACGACATGAAGATGCGCCGGGAGGGCGTGTTCAAGGCCCAGAAGGAGACCCTGACCCGGGAGCTGGCCAGGTCGCACGGGATCGTGTACCTGTTCGACCCGACGGCCGAGTTGGCCGCGGCCAACTCCTTCCAGTACCTGCACGACCTGCTCAGCCGGCTGCAGATGCAGATCGAGCAGGAGGGCCGGATCCGGGACAACCGGCTGCCGCACTACGTCGCGATCTGCGTCACGAAGTTCGACACCAAGTGGGTGCTGGACCGGGCGTTGGAGGCGCGATTGGTCAAGCAGGACCAGCACGGGCAGCCGGCCGTCCCGCAGGAGAACGCGGAGGTGTTCTTCGACCTGTTGTGCCGCACGCTCGGGCCGTCCGGGCAGAACGTGGCCAACGCCCTGAAGGCCGCCTTCCATCCCAAGCGCACGATGTACTTCGTCACCTCGGCGGTCGGGTTCCGGCGCGGGCCGGACGGGACCGGTTTCGACATGGCCCAGCCCTCCCAGATCAACCCGGCCGTGGGCGGGGTACAGCGGATCATGGACCAGATCCGGCCGATCAACGTCCTGGAGCCCCTGGTCGAGCTCGAGCGCCTGTACCGCTCCGGCGGGCATCGGTGACCGCCGGCCACCGGGCCTCGGTGCACTGGGCGGTCAGCTCCAAACCGCCCGGCGGCTTCGACCGGAAGATCGTGCGGGCCAGCGCGCCGGAGATCGCCGGCCCGCTCGGCGGGCTGCTGGAGGCGGTGCACCCGGGCACCCCGGACCAGGCCGCCGACGCCCGGGCCGCGCTGCCCTGGGTGACCGTGGTCAACTTCTCCACCCGCGACAGCACCGCACCGCAGGTCGGGGTGTGCGCGACCGGGTGGGGCGTGGGGGTGGACTCGGGCAACCGGCCGATCACCCGCACCCGGATCTTCGCCCTGCCCGCCCCGACCGGCCCGGCGCCGTACCCGGGCTACCGGGCGATGTGGGAGGCGCTGCGCGAGTGGGACCTCGGGGAGGAGGCGAACGGTCCGATCACGGTCGACCTGCCGGCCGGGGTGGAGCCGGACCGCGAGCTGTTCCTGCGCGCGGGCACCACGTTCGAGTGGGCCGCCGCGGTGGCCGCCGCGCTGCTGGACCGCCGGGTGCTGATCACCGACTACCCGGGCCAGGACCCGTCGCAGGCGCTCGGCGTGATCGACGCGGTGGTCAGCCTGCTGCCGCGCGGCCTGCACCAGGAGTTCCGGGCCGGGACCTGGACCAAGAACAACGCCGTGGTCACCGACCTGGCCTTCGCCAGCGCGACGCTCGGCTGCCCGCCGGACAGCTGCTGGAAGATCGCCTGGGGCGCGCCGGAGCCGATCTCGCCCGCGCTGCTGAGCGAGGACGCCCGGCAGTACCTGGGCCACCTGACCGCGCTCTACCACGAGTACCAGAGCAACCCGCTGCCGATCGTGCAGGGGCTCGCGGCGGCCGACGCGCCGCACGGGTTGAACGGCTGCGCTCCGTGGGCGCTGTCGGTGGTCGAGCAGCTGGACCTGCCGCTGCTGACCCACCGGGCGATCGTGGACCGCGAGGGCCGGGTCCGGCGCGGCCAGGACGGGCGTCTGAGCAGCCGGATCACCACTCCGGCGGTGCTGGCCAACGTCACGGCCGTGCTGCACCGGCTCGACGCCGGCCAGGTCCCGCCGGACCGGGCCGAGGCGCTGGCCGAGTACCTGGCCTGGTGCCCCGATCCGTCCGCGCTGGCCACCGTCCCGGTCGGCTGGTGGACGGCGGCGGTCGAGTTCGCTGCGCGCCTGCGCCGGTGGCGGCTGCGCGAGCGCGACGAGTGGCGCGCCGAGGGGCCCTCGTCGGTGGCCTGGTTCGTGAACGCGGTCGAGCTCTCCCGGGTCAACGCGATCCGCGAGACCGGCGAGAAGGCCGACGTTCTGTGGTCCACGCTGCTGCACTACGTGACCGACGAGCCGCTCCCGGCCGAGGGCTTCACCCGGCTGTGGACGGCGTGGCCGTCGCGGACCGCCGACCCGCTGCCGCGCACCGCGAAGCTGCTGGCCGAACGTGAGGCCCTGGCCCGCAGAGTGCTGCTGCGCGAGTGCGAGACCTCGCCGTCCGGCGCGCTCGGGCTGCTGGCGCTGCTGGACTCGTGCGCTCCGTCAGAGGTCTGGTACACCCCGCTGCGGACCGCCTACCGGGACGAGGACTCCGAGGCCGATCCGGCGCAGATCGCCCGGTTCTGCGAAGCCGATCCGGACCACCCGGTCCTGCTGCTGCGGCTGGCCGCGATCACCAACCGGCTCGAACCGGTCGCCGAGCGGGCGGGCGACGGCCTGATCACCGCGGCCCTGGTGCTGCGCCAGCGCGGCGAGCGCAAATCCCCGCTCGAACTGGTGGTCCAGGAACCGGTCCGGGACACCGCGGGGCCCTACATCATGGCCCTGACCGACCTGATCCGCTGGATCCTGGGCCTGGCGTTCACCGGGTCCTGTATCACCGCACTGCAAGAATGGCAGGACGCTGCGGCGTACGTCGACGCGCTGCTGGACCTGACCGAGCACGACCGCGCGGCGCACCGGCTGCGCCCGCAGTTCGCCGCCTTCCTGGCCACCCGGGCGTTCGACAAGGCCAAGGAGCTGCCCGGGTGGACCGAACCGGTCCTGTCCGCGCTGCTGCGGGCCGGCGGCGAGGCGGCGCAGCAGGTGGCCGGGGCCGTGGCCAAGGCCGCGCCGAAGGACCAGCACCTGTCGAAGCTGCTGGCCCGGTTCGACCGCGAGTTCACGGTTCTGCTGGCCCAGCACGGCGGTCCCGCGCAGCAGCGGTTCCTGCGCACCGGCCTGCTGGCCGACCTGGCCGAGGCCGTGCGGGCCGGGCACGGCGAGCCCGTCGCCCAGGCCTGCACCGACGCCCTGCGCGGCGGCTGCCTGGAAGAGGAGGTGTTCGCCGGCCTGGCCGCCCTGTCCTGGTGCGCCGACGTCGACCGGGTCAGGGCTCTGCTGGCCCGGGTGCCGGAGGCGTCCGACGGCGCCGCGCAGGGCCCGGCCCCGATCACCGCGCGGGCGCAGGAGTTCGCCCTCGGCGGCGGCTGGGGCGAGCCGGCCGCGCGGCGGTTCGCCGAGCGGATGATCAGTGAGCTGACCGAGCGCGAATCGCACATCGACGACCGGATCCGCGAGCAGCTGGCCGCGTTCCAGGCGCAGGAGTGGGAGGCCCGCCAGGTCCTGGAGGACCTGAATCAGGGCTGGAGTGCGGACCAGGAGGTGATCGGCGGCCGGGCCGAGGAGGAGCTGGACCTGGCCCGGGGCCGGTACCGCACCCGGGAGGAGGCGTCCCTGGCCGCCGAGGAGAAGCAGATCCTGGAGATCCGGCGCCGCGGCATGGCCGAACGGCAGGTGTACCTCCAGGAGTACCAGACCCAGGAGGGCCGGATCACGGCCCAGCGCCGGCGGGTCCTGGTGGCCAAGGAGAAGGAGTACCAGCAGGCCGCGGTCGAACCGGGCCGGCAGCGCGACCGGGCCCGCAAGGCCGCGGCCGGCCTCAACGCCCAGGCCGAGGCGGACCGGGCGGCCATCGCGGCCGAGATCACCCGGATCCGGTGGCAGGTCGGCGCCGGCCGGCAGGCGAAACCGGCCGGCCAGACGAAGCAGAGGCCTGACGCCGAGCCGCGGGAGTACCCGGCGCAGATGCCGACCATGCAGATGCAGACCTTCCCGCCCGAGTCCAGGTCCGGCGGGATCTTCGGCCGCTTCGGCCGCCGCCGGGGCGGCGCGGAGGGCGGCGACGGCCAGGATGCGGATCCGGCGCAGGCCCGGTCGTCCCCCGGGGAGGGTGGGCCGACTCCGTGACCGCCCGAAGTCCGCACCCGCACCCGTTCCGGCGCGTACGCCCTCGCCCGGCTGGCCGGCTTTACCGGTCAGTTCGCTCAGGTCAACTCCACCAGACTGAAGGAGACGAGAACCTCATGGCGACCCGACGCCGCGGCGCGAGGACCAGCGCCGCCCGCCCGAGCGCGGCCGGCCGGCGCGTCGGCGCCCGCCGCCGGGCCCTCGGCGCCGTGGGCACGGCGTTCGCCGCCGCGGTGTTCCTCGCCGCGGCCGCCGGGCCCGGCGCCTCGCCGCTCGCCTCACCGGACCTGCGCGCGGCCGGATCGTCGGCGGACGCCGTCTCGCCAGCCGATATTCTCGACTCCCTGAATCTGCAGGCCGCGCCGACCTCCTACGTGATCCTGGTCGACGTCTCCGGGTCGATGCTGGCCGACGGCCTGTTCAGCAAGGTCCGCAGCGATTTCCCCGACCTGATCAGCCAGTTCGGCCCGAACGACGACGTCGCCGTGGACACCTTCGGCGACGAGCCGGAGACCCTGCGGGCCCTGGGCCCGGTCGATCAGGGCGCGAATCCCGCGCACGCGCTCGACGACGTCCGGATCGACCCGAACGCCGCCACCGACACCGGCGGCGCGCTCCAGCTGGCGTACAACCAGCTGTCCGGTCCCACGGCCGACCCCACGAAGGTCGGCGTCGTGCTGCTGCTGACCGACGGGAAGCCCGATCCCCCGGCGAGCAGCTCCTTCTACCTTCAGGGGATCAATTCCCTGAGTGACTCCGCGGCGCTGTCCGCCGCGATCAGGGACAGCGGCCCGTGGCAGGGCCTGCGCACCGACTTCGCCAAGCTGTCCCCGCAGATGACCGTGCTCGGCTGCGGGCTCGCGCTGCAGAGCGGCCTGGACCTGTCCCCGGTGGTCGGCTTCGTCTTCGCCGATCCGCTCGTGGACGACCAGCCGCAGGTGCCGACCGTGCACTCGTTCGTCCAGCAGGCGCAGACCGCCGCGCAGACCAAGCAGGCCGCGAGCGTGCTCGCGGCGGACAGCGGCGCCGGGGTCACCGCCCAGATCACCGCGCCCGGCGGCGCCTCGTGGCAGGACTACCCGATCGGCAGCGGCACCGCGTCGGCGACGGTGACGTTCACCGCGAACAGCAAGAACGTGCCGCTCCAGGTCTCGGACGCGAGGCTGTCGGCGAGCGGCGGCCTGACGGTGTCCGCGTCCGGGCTGCCGGCCTCGTTCGCCGTGACGCCCGGCCACCCGGTCACCTTCCCGGTCACCCTGACCTGGCCGCAGCCGGACGCCGGCTCGATGGGTGGCGGCACGAAGCCGATCTCGGCGAACCTTACGGTGGCCGGGACCGTCAGTTCGCCGTGGGCCGCGACGATCGTGTCCTCGTTCGACCAGTCCTACCTCCCGGGGTCTGTGACCGGCTCGTCGGCCACGCTCAGCGGCACGGTCCGCAGCCCGATCGACCTGGTCTCCTGGGCCCTGTGGATCGTGGTCATCGCGGCGTTCGCGGCCTGCGGGTGGCTGTGGTTCCTGAGCACGCACAAGAAGCTGCGCGGCCGGATCGTGATCGGGGCGGGCGGCGCGTTCGCCTCGGTGCCGCTGCCGGACGCCCGCCGGGCCGTGTTCGAGTCGGTCGAGGTCGGCGGGGAGTCGGCCAAGGTGGTCGTGCACAGCGCCCGGCGCAAGCGCGGCGGCAAGCCGGCCCTGTACGTCCGGTGCGTTCCGGCCGGCAGCCGCCCGCCCGGGTCCGGCGGCCGGTGCGAGTGGTCCGGGTCGCTGATCCTGGCCGGGTCCTGGCAGTTCCAGCACCGCCCTACCGCCGAGGCCGAGCAGCCGGTCTGACCGCGCCGGACCCACGCGGCCGCCCTGCCGCCCGGCAGGCGCGCGGGTGCGCCCGCCGATGTGCCGGAACTCCTCCCTGCTGTGGATCGCGCCCGGCCGCCGCGCAGTGGCGCCCGCCCGGCGGATTGTCCCGGCGCCGGCAGGTGTGGCGCGGCGCCGACCGGGTATCCGGGCACCGGTTCTCGGGCGTGGTGACGAAGAGGTGTGATATGACCCTTTCTGGGCGGGATTGGCGGATACTGAAGGCTGTCGAAGAGGAGTTCGCGGAGCAGGACCGCGCCCTGGTGGCACGGTTCGCCCGCCTGGGCGACGCCCGCCGGCCGGGCCTGGTCCGGCGCCGGTGGAAGATCGCGGTCGCGCTGCTGTGCTGGGTCGGCCTGGTCTGCGCGGACGCCGCCGCACACCAGGGCACCCTGCTCTGGATCGCGCTCGCGGCCGGCGCCGTGGGCACCTCGCTGCTGGTCTGGCGCCGGCGCGCGGACAAGCCGGCCCCGGCCCGGCAGGACGCGTCGAGCAGGTACCTCAACAGCTGAGCCGGATCCGGGCCGGCCAGGCAACGGCCGGTCCGGGGCACAGGGCTCGGAGCACGCAGCGCGGAGCACGCAGCGCGGAGCACGCAGCGCGGCGCTCCCGTCGTGGCTCCGCTGCTACGCTTGCGCCTGCGCCTCGGCGGCCCGCAGCATCCCGGCGACCATCTCCCGCAGCGTGACCTTGGAGACCTTCCCGATCTCGGTGCGCGGCAGGTCATCCAGGTACTCGACCCGTTCGGGCCACTTGTACTTCGCCACACCCAGATCATGCAGGTGGGCGCAGAACTGTTCCAGCGTCGGCGGCGGCCCGTCCTCGGCCGCGACGACGAACGCGCAGGCCCGTTCGCCCAGCCGCGGGTCGGGCATGGCGACCAGGGCGACCTCCCGGACCCGCGGGTGGCGCAGCAGCAGCCCTTCGACCTCCTCGGCGTTGATCTTCTCGCCGCCGCGGTCGATCAGGTCCTTGACCCGGCCCTCCAGGGAGTAGCCGAGCTGTCCCTCGAACCACTGCGCGCGCATCAGGTCGCCGGAGCGGTAGAAGCCGTCGCTGGTGAACGCCTCCAGGTCCCGGTCGGCCGCGTCGAAGTAGCCGCGGATCGTGTACGGGCCGCGGGCGGCCAGTTCGCCCACCTCGCCCGGGGCGACCTCGGTCTCCGTGCCGGGCACCAGGATCCGGATCTCGTCCAGCGGGGAGATCGGCACCCCGATCGTGCCCGCCCGCAGCGCGGCCGGGGCGTCGGACGGGGTGAACATGAACATGCCCTCGCTCATCCCGAAGGCCTGGGTCACGTGGATCCCGTGCCCGGTCAGCAGGTCGAACACGGCCGGCGGGACCTTGGCCGCGGACAGCATCCAGGATGTCAGCGACGCGACCGCGGCCGGGAAGCCGGGGTGCTCGGCGTATTCGCGCACGAGCCCGGGCGGGGTGACGGTCCAGGTCGCGCCGTGCTCGGCCATCAGCGGCAGGACCGTGTCGGCCGCCGCGCCGGGGATCAGCAGCAGCGCGGCGCCGACCGCGTGGGCGGCGTGCACGGCGTTGGACAAGCCCGCGTTGTGCACGAACGGCAGGCCGACCGCGAGCACGCTGGTGTGGTCGTGGCCCCACCAGGTGCTGGTGGCCTGGGCGTTGTACCAGTACTCGGCGTGCAGGCGCGGGATGACCTTCGGGGTGCCGGTCGTACCGCCGGAGAGTTGGAACACGGCCGGGTCGTGCGCCTTCAGGGCGTGCGCGACCTCCACAAGCCTCGCGGCGCGGGCGGCGTCGACCTGGGTCCGGGCGAGGTCCTCGATCCGGATGCCCGGGGTGTCCGGCGCGGCGCCGACCGTGAGGGTCAGCCGTACGCTCGGCACCAGGGTCTGGATCTGCCCGGCCAGGGCGAGCAGGTCGAAGCCGCGGAAGTCGGCCTGGATCAGGTGCGCGGCGGCGTTGGTGTGCCGGGCGATCTGCTCGATCTCGTGCCGGCGGTGGATCGCGAGCGCGCAGACCGGGATCAGCCCGGCCTTGAGCACGCCGTACCAGGCCTGGATCGCCTGGTCGGAGTTGGTCAGCTGGAGCAGCACCCGCTCGCCCGGTTCGAGCCCGGCGCCGAGCAGGCCGGCGGCCACCGCGTCGGTGACCTGGTCC
Organism: Actinocrinis sp.; assembly: GCA_035943635.1. GTDB lineage: Bacteria > Actinomycetota > Actinomycetes > Streptomycetales > Catenulisporaceae > DASZBX01. Next base: position 52,186 of record DASZBX010000031.1, read on the forward strand.
AGTTCGCGGTAGCTGAGCCGTCCTTCGGCCGTGATCAGCGCGGTCCGCTCGCCGTGCAGTGCGACGCTGTCGCGGAACGCGGTCGGGATGGAACGCTCACGCCAGTATCCGGCCGCGAGGTACCGTTCGACCTCCCCGGCCGGGTAGGGCACGAGGCCGGCGTCTTTGCCGTCGTCCATGAGGTAGTCCTTCCTTGGTCCGCGCCGGCTCAGTCGGCGCTGTCGGGGATGATCGCGACCAGGTCGACGCGTCCGGCCAGGATCGCGTCGGCCAGGTCGTCGGCGTGCGCGGCCGGGCCGCCGACCACGGTGGCCAGGACCGCGTGCCGGGTCAGCCGCTCGGCCAGGGCGAGCCGGTCGAGCAGGTCGCGGCGGATCGCGCCGGGGTCGGCCGGCCTGGGCGAGGTCGTGCCGAGGGCGCTGTCGAACCGCACGCCGTCCGCACCCGCCTCGGCCAGCAGCCGGCAGCACTCGACCAGGGCGTCGGCCCGTGCACCCCACGGGTCGTCGATCTGCACGGCCATCGTGGCGATGAGCAGGGAGTTCGGGCGCAGCGTGCGGGCCGTGGCGATTTCGTGCACGTTGTCGGACAGGGCCAGGTAGCCTTCGGCGCCGCCGGCCCGGTCCGCCTGGGCCTCGCGGACCAGGCCGGGCGCGATGCCGGCGAAGGCGTGGTCCACGAGCCGGTTCCGGCTGCGCACCGCGGTGGTGCGGTAGGGGCGGGCGAGCGTCCAGCCGACTGGGTCCTTGAGCGCGGCCGCGGGCGGCTGCTCCCCGGCGAACGCGGCCAGTCCCTCGGCCAGCAGGTGCGGATCGTCCTCGGCCAGGCGCCGGGCGGAGACGACGCCGCCGCGGCTGAGGTAGCCGAGCAGCAGCTGCGCGGGCGGCAGGGCGACCCGGTGACGCAGCGAGTCCCACCAGCGCTGACTGCGGATCGCCGTGTCCTGCAGGGCCTCCACCGGCGGGCGCCGGGCCGCTTCGTAGGCGGCCAGGGCGGTGGACAGGTCCTCGGCGGCCGGGTCGGCCAGGGCGTTGGCCAGGGCGATCGCGTCCTCCATGGCCATCTTGGTGCCCGAGCCGACCGAGTAGTGCGCGGTGTGGGCGCTGTCGCCGATGAGCACGACGTTGCCGTGGTGCCAGCGCGGGATCGACACGACCCGGAAGTGCATCCAGCGGGACCGGTTGGCCAGCAGTTTCGCGCCGCCGAGGACCGGGTCGAAGGCTTTTTGCAGGTAGCCGAGGCTGTACTCGTCGGATTCGGCGGCCGGGGTGGCGATGGTGGACACCTCCATGCCGGCCCGGCGCCAGGTCTCGACATCGGCCTCGACGCCGAGGGTGCTGCGGTCCTGGGCGTAGGGGTAGCCGTGGATGGTGAACATGCCGTGCTCGGTGAACACCGGCGCGAACAGGTTCGAGCTGATCCGCACGTCGCAGCCGAGCCACAGGAACACGCCGCGGCCGGGCTCGATGGTGCCGCCGAACTCCTCGCGCAGCGCGGTCCGGATCCGGCTGCCGGCGCCGTCCGCGGCGACCACCAGGTCCGCCCCGGCCACGTCGGCCAGCTCGCGTTCCCGGCCGACCTCCACCTGCACCCCGGCGGCCAGGGCCTCGTCCAGCAGGACGGCCAGCAGCCGGGAGCGGGCCACGCCGATCGCGCCGCCGGTCCCGGCCGCCCGGGCCGAGGCCGGGCCGACCCGGAACTCCTGAGCCGGCATGTCCACCCCGGCGGCGAGCAGCCGGTCGAAGGTGCGCCGGTCGGCCTCGGCCACCGCGCGCAGGGTGCGGGCGGTGAACGCGACGCCGAAGCCGAAGGTCTCGTCCGGCACGGTGCGTTCGCTGACCCGGACGTGTGCCCGGGGCAGCCGGTCCTTGATCAGCCGGGCGGCGAACAGCCCGGCCGGGCCGCCGCCGACCACCTCGATGTTTCGCAGTTCCACTCCCGCAGCATGACACAGACTCGACGCCACTGTCAGCTTTTCGACGCACTAGTTGCCAAACTCGGGCCGGCCGCAGTACGTTCGACGGACCAGACTCGGCAGGAGGGACCCGATGGTGAACGACAACAGGATCCGCGGGATCGACCACATGGCATTCCCGACCTTCGACCCGGTCGGCACGATCCGCTTCTACCGGGACGTGCTCGGCTGCCCGCTGGTGGAGACCATGCAGGTCAAGGGCTGGGGGCCGGAGTACCAGACCGACTTCGTGCACTTCTTCTTCGACATCGGCAACGAGGACCGGCTGGCGTTCTTCTACTACTTCGGCCAGCCGGAGTACCGCGACGACCGGCTGCCCCCGCTGCTCGACCTCGGCCGGCACGTCGCGCTGCACGTCGACACGCTCGAAGACCTGGCCGAGTACGAGCGCCGGCTGAAGCAGGGCGGGGTCGAGATCGAGATGAAGGTCATGCACGAGACCGTCGAGTCGGTGTACGTGCGCGACCCGAACCACCTGCTGATCGAGATCGCCCGCCCGCTGCGCGAGCTGACCGAGACCGACGCGGTGGACGCCGAGATCACCGTGCAGGCGCTGCTCGACGTGCTCGGCGACGAAGACGGGCCCGGCGCCCACGGCGAACCGAGCCTGGCCGCGCTCTGGGCCAGGAAGGCGCAGCTCATCGACGCACGGTTCGCTCCGGCGGGCGATCCGGCTGCGGGCGCTGCGCTCACACCCGCCGCGACCACGACCGCCGCCTCCGGGCCTGCCGCGACCACGACCGAAGCGCTCTGACGGAAAGGCCCGAGACGATGCCCAAGCTCTATTTCCTCGACGTCGCGGAGTTCGCCGGCGTCGCCGCCGTGGCCGCCGCCCAGCCGGGCGTGCGGGCCGAACAGGTCGGCGGGTACCTCGTGGTCAGCGCGGACGGGCCGGTGGTGGTCGACCGGCGGACCGCCGGGGTGCGCCAGGCGGTCTGGTACAGCTCGCTGGCCGGGCTCAGCGGCGGCCGGGTGACCCAGTTCGACAAGGACGCCCTGCGGGTCGAGCCGGTGGGCGCGGCCGGTTCCGCCGACCCGACCGCGGGCGCAACAGCCGCCGGGGCCGCGGACGTGACCCGATGAGCACGACGACTTCCACGAGCGCTGCGACCCTGACCAGCCCCACGGCGCCCATCGGCCCAGCGCCGACCGAGCGCCTCGGCGGCCACCGCCACCCCGAGGCCGCGCCGATCCCCGCGGACACCCGGATCAGCCTGCACGCCGCGCAGACTCTGGACGGCGCCTCGGTCAAGGGCACCCTGTTCCATCCGCCCGGCGCCACGACCTGCGTGACCATCGTGCACCCGCGACTGGACATGAGCCACCACCCGATCATCGGGCTGCTGCTGCGCGCCGGGGTCGCGGTATGGAGCCAGGGCATGCGGGCCGTGGGCACCGACCTGACCCTCGTGCACGAACAAGCCCTGCTCGACCTGGCCGCCGGATACGCGATCGCGCGCGAACGCTACGAACGGTTGGTCGCCCTCGGCCACTCCGGCGGCGGCACGCTCAACGCCTTCTACCTCTGGCAGGCCACCGCCGCCCCGGCCGACCGGATCGCCCGCACCCCGGCCGGGCGCCCGACCCGCCTGGCCGAGGCCGTCCTGCCGGTGCCCGACGCGGTCGCCTTCCTCGCCGCGCACCCCGGCCAGGGCGAGGTGATGCTCCACGGCATCGACCCGAGCGTCACCGACGAGGGCGACCCGCTGGCCGCCGATCCCGAGCTCGACATGTACGACCCCGAGAACGGCTTTTGCGAACCGCCCGGCGTCACGGCGTACACCGAGGACTTCCTCGCCCGCTACCGCCAGGCCCAGCGTGAGCGGATCGAACGGATCGACGCCCGGGCCCGGGAGCTGGTCCAACGGCGCGAGCAGGCCCGGGAACGGTTCGCGGCCTCCGGCGACCTCGCCGACCGGCGCGCGTCGATCGCGCCGGACCTGCTGACCGTGTACCGCACCGAGGCCGACCCGCGCTACGTCGACCTGTCCCTGGACCCGAACGAGCGCCCGTACGGCTCGCTGCACGGCGCCCGCCCGAACCTGATCAACTACGGGCTCGTCGGCTTCGGCCGGATCTGCACCCCGGACGCGTGGCTGTCGACCTGGTCGGGCCCGGCCACGAACGCGTCGTTCGCCAAGGCGGCCCCGCACGTGACGATCCCGACGCTCTACCTGCAGTTCTCCGGTGACCAGACCCTGCTGCCGGCCGGCGCCGACCACCTCTACGGCCTGCTCGGCGCCGCGGACAAACAACGCGCGACCCTGCCCGGGCTGCACTTCGGCGCGCCGCTGGCCCCGGGCGGGCGCCCCGGCATCGCCGCCGCGGCCGACCACGTGCTCGAATGGCTCTCCCAGCAGGGATGCTGACGTAGGATTGCGACCATGAATCCGCCGTCTCCCGCCGAGTCGACGTCCCCCGATCCGGGTCCGGCGGCCCCCGCCGCGACCGAGGCCCGGGCCCGGCGCGGCGGCAAGGCCCGGCGGGAGCTGGTGACCGGCGAGATCCTGCAGAACGCGACCCGCCTGTTCGCCGAGCGCGGATACGACGGCACCTCGCTCCAGGACGTGGCCGAAGCGGTCGGGCTGACCCGGCCGAGCCTGTACAACTACGTCAACAGCAAGGAAGACCTGCTCGCGGCCCTGGTCGCGGACGTGAGCGAGAACGACGCGCAGACCCTGCACACCCTGAACCTGCGCCGCGACATCGGCCCGCGGGAGAAGCTGTACGCGATGGTGCAGCTGTTCGTCCGCCAGCGCGCCGCGGCCCCGGAACGCTTCCGGGTGCTCGAACGCGAGGAGTCCTCGCTGCCCGAACCGACCGCGCAGGCGCACCAGCAGGCCAAGCGCGCCGTCCTGGCCGACATGCGCGCGACGATCGCCGCGGGGATGGCGGCCGGGGACTTCAAACCCTGCGACGAACGCGTCGCGGCCCTGTCCGTGATCGGCATGTGCAACTGGGTGGCCTGGTGGTACCACCCCGGCGGCGACCTGTCGGCCGAGTCGATCGCCGACCAGATGGCCCGCAACGCCGTGGACATGCTGGTGCACCGGGACAACGACGAGTCGCTGCCCGGGCCGATGGGCGCGCTCAAGTCGATCCGGCAGAGCGTGGAGTACCTGGAACGGGCGATCGGGCGCGAGTGACAGCCCGCGGGCCGGACCGGAAAAGCTGATCGATAGGATCGGTCCCGCAGCAGCCACTCAAGCATGGGACGTCGCCGATGCCACCGATCGAGCCGGTCACGGCGCCTGGGACCGGACCAGAATCCGACCCCGAACTCCCACCCGCACCCGCATCCGACCCCGAATCCGAGCCCACGGCCGGGGACCCGGGCAAGGCCAAGCCCCGGCGCCGCGGCCGACGGCTGCTCAAGCAGTGCGCGGTGGCGTTCGGGTTCATGATCGTCGCGGTCACCGCGTTCAGCTTCGTCTACAACCTCACCACCCAGGGCACGGTCCCGCCGCCGCCCGGCCTGACCTACGTCCAGACCGGCGACATCAGAACCCGCTACCGCGAATGGGGAACCATCGGGTCCCCGATCCTGCTGCTGCACGGCTTCATCGAGTCCGCCGACTCCTGGGAGCCGACCGCCGAACTGCTCGCCCGCGACCACCGGGTCTACGCGGTCGACCTGGACGGCTACGGCTACTCGCAGCGGGTCGCGCCGTACACCACCGCGCATGTGACCACGCAGGTCCTGGACTTCATCAACGCCATGCACCTCGTGCGCCCGGTCGTGGTCGGCCACTCCAGCGGGGCGGCGGTCGCCGGGGCGGTGGCGCTGGCCGCGCCGGACGAGATCGGCGGGGTGCTGTTCCTGGACGGCGACGGCCTGCCGCTGAGCGGCACCGCGAACGGCGGCCGGGACTCCAGCACCTTCGACCTGCCCATCCCGCAGCCTTATCGCACGACCCTGCTGCGTCTGGTGGTGCGCTCGGACACGGTGTTCCGGCTGGTCTACGCCGAGGCCTGCGGCCCGCAGTGCCCGACCCTGTCCGCGGCCGGGATCGAGCAGTGGCGCCGGCCGTTCCAGGTCCCCGGCGCCGAGGCCGCCGCGCTCCAGGTGCTGACCGCCGGGATCCCGTCCCTGCCGGTCAGTTCGCTAGTGGACATCGCCAGGCTGCCGATGCCGAAATCCGTGGTGTACGGCGCGCAGGACCCCGAGTACGAGCCCGGTTCGGCGCAGCAGACCGCCGCCCGGATCGGCGCGCCCGCCCCGACCCTGATCCCCGGCGCCCGGCACCTGACCATGGTCAGCAGCCCGGCCGCCGTGGCCGCCGCGGTCGAGAGCCTCGCGACCCGGGCTGCCGGGAACGGCGCGTGAGCAGTGGGCCGAGGAACGCGGCGGTTGATGGCAAGATGAGCGGATGGCATTGACGACGCGAGGAATTTCAGACGGAGCCGTCCTGCTGCTCGGCGGCCGCAGCGAGATCGGCCTGGAGGTCGCGCAGCGGCTCGCGGCCGGCCGGGCCGTGGTCCTGGCCGCCCGGCGCAGCGGCGACCTGGCCGGGGAGGCGGCCAGGCTCACGGCCGCCGGGGCCCGGGCCGTGCACCCGGTCGAGTTCGACGCCGCCGACACCGCCGCGCACCAGCCGATGGTCGACAAGCTGATCGCCGAGCACGGGCCGATCGGGGTGGCCGTGCTGGCCTTCGGCATGCTGGGCGACCAGGCCCGGGCCGAGCAGGATCCCGCCCACGCGGTCGAGGTCGTGCACACCGACTACGTCGCGCAGATCAGCGTCCTGACCACCCTGGCGAACGCGCTCAGGGCTCAGGGCAGCGGCCAGATCGTCGTGTTCAGCTCGATCGCGGGCAACCGGGTGCGCCGGGCCAACTACGTCTACGGCTCGGCCAAGGCCGGGCTGGACGGCTTCGCCAACGGCCTGGCCGACGCGCTGCACGGCACCGGTGTGCACCTGCTACTCGTGCGGCCCGGCTTCGTCATCGGCCGGATGACCGAGGGCATGGCGCCCGCGCCCTTCTCCAGCACGCCCGGCCAGGTGGCCGACGCCGTCGCCAAGGGATTGCGGTCGCGCGCCCGGACGATCTGGGTGCCGCGGATCCTGGGACCCGTGGCCTTCGCCATGCGGCTGCTGCCGCAGAGCGTCTGGCGGCGGATGCCCCGGTAACCCGGGTCGGATTCCCAACCCGGGCAAGGGAATCCCGCTCAGGGACGCGCGGGCGAGCCGTCCGGGGTGCGGGCGACGGTCCAGGAGTGGAACGTGTCGTCGCAGGGGTACTTCGCGGCCAGTTCCTCGTCGATGTCCACGCCGATCCCGGGCCGGTCGCCCGGGTACAGGTAGCCCTGGTTCTCCCGCGGGCAGCCGTCGAAGACCTCGTAGACCGGTTCGGTGAAGCCGGACCACTCGTGGATGCCGAAGTTGTGGCTGGCCAGTTCCAGGTGCAGGCCGGCCGCGTGCCCGACCGGGGAGGTGTCGCGCGGGCCGTGCCAGGCCGTGCGCACGCCGAAGGTCTCGGCCAGCACGGCGAGCTTGCGGGCCGGGGTCAGGCCGCCGATCTGGCTCAGGTGCACCCGGATGAAGTCGATCAGCCGGGCCGAGACCAGCGGCACCCACTCGTGCGGGTTGTTGAACAACTCCCCCATCGCGATCGGCGTGCTGGACTGGGCGCGCAGGCGCTCGAGCCAGCCGGACTGCTCCGGCGGCAGCGGGTCCTCCAGGTAGAACAGGCCGAACTCCTGCAACCGCCGGGCCAGGTTCACCACGTCGCCGGGGGCGAGCCGTTCGTGCACGTCGTGGATGAACTCCACCTCGTAGCCGAGCTCGGAGCGCAGGTGCGCGAACATCTCCGGGACGGAGCGGGCGTACCGGGCCGGGTCGAAGTACGCGCCCGGCTGCGCGCCCTCGGGGGCGGCCGGCAGCGGGCCGTGGCCGCCGTAGCCGCCCATCTGGCAGCGCACGTGCCGCACGCCCTCGGCCATCCAGGCGCGCACGTTGTCGGCCACCTCGGCCGGGTCGCGCCCGTCGGCGTGCCGGTAGATCGCGGCCGCCTCGCGCACCTTGCCGCCGAGCAGCTGGTACAGGGGCAGGTTGGCCAGTTTGCCCTTGATGTCCCACAGGGCCATGTCCACGCCGGAGATGGCGTTGTTGAACTCCGGGCCGTTGCGCCAGTACCCGGTGACCATCATGGTCTGCCAGAGGTCTTCGATCCGCTGCACGTCCTTGCCGAGCAGGAACGGCTCCAGGTAGTCGGCCACGATCGTGCGCACTGCGAACGGGCGCTGGGTGAAGGTGGCGCAGCCGACGCCGTACAGGCCGGGCTCGGTCGTCTCGATCTTCACCACGACCAGCCGGTTGACACCGTCGGGCATGGTCAGGATCGGGCGCACCGCGCGGATGGTGACCGGTGACATCAGTGTTCTCCTGCCGTCGTCCAGCTGTATTCGGGTACGAAGCCGAGCAGTTTCTCGGCCCGGTCGACCGTGACCAGCGGCCAGCGCTCGCCGCCGGCGTGCCCGCGGACCGGGACCTGCGGCAGCCAGCGCCGGGCCAGCTCCTCGCTGGGCGTGGCCGAGAGCGTGTCGGCGGCCGAGGCGTGCACGATCACGTGTCCGTCGATCTGCGCGGTCAGCCCGGCCAGGCAGGCGCGGGCCGCGTCGCGCACGTGGATGTAGGACCACAGCTCGCGGACGAACGGGCCCGGCTTCTGCTCGGCGTACTGCACCAGCGGCAGCACCATGTCCTCGCGCAACACCCGGCTGAACCGGAGGGAGACCGCCGTGCCGCTGTTGCGCCGGGCGAAGGAGGCGGCGATCTGCTCGCCGACCACCTTCGACAGGCCGTAGGGGTCCTGCGGGATGAGCGGGTGGTCCTCGTCCAGCGGCAGATAGTCCGGCACGATCGGCTCGCGCTGGAACGGGAATCCGTACGCGGAGAAGCTCGACGCGCTCACCACCCGGCGCACCCCGAGCCGCGCGGCCGCCTCGAACACGTGGAACTGGGCCATCGTGTTGTTCCCGAAGACGTGCTCGGCCGGGTACCCGCCGGGCGAGGGCACGGCGGCCAGATGGACCACCGCGTCGGCTCCGGCCAGTGCGCCGTAGACCTGGCCGAGGTTCTGCAGGTCGGCGACCAGCCGGTGCTCGCTGGGGCCCTCGGCGAACTGGCGGTCGACCGCGAGCACGTCCATCCCCTCGGACTCGAGCAGCTCGACCACGACCTGGCCCAGGCGTCCGGCGGCACCGGTGACCACTATCCGCACTGCCACGACGACTCCCTCATTGTTCAGACCCGCGCAGCCGGAAAACGGCAGCACAGCCGCCCGCTTCCGCCTGCCCACTCCGCACGGGACAGTACTGGCACCCGCCAATCAAACACTATTTCTGGTGGGTCAACAATCTTTCTCCTCACATTAACGATCACGGACTGCAAACGGGCGACGGAGACCGGCCCGGCTCTCGGCCGAGGCGCACACACTCCAGGCCGGTCCGGACTCCTGCGCCCTGCTGGGCACCGCGGCCGGGCAGCTCGGCGGGTCGGTGCAGGGGCTGGCCGACTCCGTGTCCCTGTACCCGGACAAGCGGGTGTGGTTGGTGGTAGACCTCTGCGACAACACGATCGTGCACGGCGGCGTGGACCTCGACGAGTTCGCGGCCGTGCTGGGCGACTCCCTGCGCGCCAAGCTGGTCAAGACGGCCGAAACGGGCGGCAAGGTCAACCTGCTGGGCGCGTCCGCGTTCTTCCCCCGGGAGCTGCGCTCGTTCAGGTCCGACCTCTGGTCCTGACCCGCGGGAAAACCAGGCTCGCGCGGGCGTCGCGGATCGCCTTCAGCCGCCCGCGTACGGCCGGATCGCCTTCCCAGTACTCGACGCCGGCCTCCAGTTGCTCGGCCGCGGCCGTGTCCGAGTCCGAGTCCGTGTCGGCCGGCGGTTGCGGCAGCACTCGCCAGTGGTACATCGGCGGGAAGTTCTGGTGTTCGTCGGCCAGCACCCAGTTCGTCGTCATCACGTGCGCGGCCAGTTCGCGCCAGGCCCCGAAGCCCGCCGAACCGATGCCGTACTGGTAGAAGCCGGGCAGGCCGAACAGGTTCGCCGTCGACATGACGTTGTCCGGGCGCAGTTCCAGCTCGGTGACCGGGACCTTCTTGACGAAGACCGGTACTGCCCCGATCCGCAGCCGGGCCAGGGCGCCGCCGATCCCCGAGCCGAGCGGCTCCGCGGCGGCCAGCAGCTCCCCGAGCCGGCGGTCGCTGAGCAGGGCGAGCCCGGTGGACGCCGCGGCATAGCCGGCCAGCCGGGCTTTCCCCGGGTCCTGATCACGTCGCACCATGGCACCCCCGGCTGCTATTTTAGCAAGCCGATCGGGGACGCCGCCCGGCGGACACCACGGGGATCTCGCCGGTTTCTCCGGCCGGCGCGCAGTCGAGACTACCTCAGCATACGTATTCACTAGCAGACAGGGGCGGGCCAGTGCCGGACAAGAAGGACCGCGAAGGCGGTTTCCAGAGCGCCGACGTCTTCGAGGAGATGATCGGCCGCGAACGCCGCGGATCGCCGCGCTGGATCATCGCGCTCGCGCTCGTGGTCGTCGTCGCGGCCGTGGTCACCTTCCTGGCGACCCGCAGCACCCGGACCGCGTCCACGGCCGCGCCCGCCGCGCCCGCGGCAGCCGGGACGGCGTCCGCGGCCGTCCCGGAACCGCCCGCGACGACGGCTGTCGCCGTGCTCGACGCGCCGACCACTCCGCCGCCGGCGGCCGAACAGATCACCTCCTGCAGCCAGGAGGACGGCGTCCTGGCCACCGAGTACCGGGTCTGGCGCACCACGATGACGAAGTCCAGCGCCACGGTCGACGCGCGAGCCAGCGCCACCAGCCTCCTGGCCTCGGACGCGAACGACGCCGCCCAGTACGACACGGCCACGGGCGGATCGCCGACGGCTCCGGGCGCCGTGGACGCGACGCGGTTGGAGCAGCTGCTGATCCCGCTCGAAGACGACCTGCCGCTGAACCAGTCGGCCGCCCCTCTGCCGCCCTCGTACCTCGCGGACTTCCAGTCGGCGCTCTCCGCGGCGACCTCCTTCGCAGCCTGCTGAAACCCGCCGCCCGCGGTCCGCACCCTGGCAAAGGCACGGACCGCGGGCGCGGTGGAACGGCATGGAACGCCGTCACTGCCGACCAGGGCACACCCGCCCGACCCGGCACTTGGGAGTTGACGTGTCAGTTTCGCAGACCGACGGCCTGGTGCGGTGCACCGTGGAAACCACCGGCCCCGGGCGGGTGCGCCTGCGGATCGAGGTCCCGTTCGGGGACCTGGTGCTGGCGCTGCGGGAGGCCTGCGGGCAGGACGAGGGCGGCGACGGCCCGGGCCGGGCCGCCCCGCTCGCCGGGTTCCGGGGCCGGCTTCCGTTCCGGGCGATCGACCGGCGGGCCGGGGCCACGGTGCTCCCGCAGGCCGTGCAGGAAGCAGTGCTCGATCTCGTGCTCGCCGCGACCTGGGAGCAGGACGTGCTGCCGTTGGGCCGGCCCGAGGTCGAGATCGTCGAGTCCGGCCCGGACCGGCCGCTGCGGTTCACCGCGGACATCGACACCCGGACCCCGGTCACCCTGCCGCCGCTGGGCTCGATCACCGTGGCCGCCGGGCCGATCGGCGCCGACACCGGGGACCAGTCGGTCCGGGGCCGGCAGGTCGAGCGGTTCACGGCCGTACGCACCGAGGTCCTCGCGCAGCTCGCCGCCGCCGCGGACGTGTCCACGCCGCACAGCATGGTCGAGGACGAGGTCGAGCACCGCAAGCAGTGGATGGTCAGCGAACTCGCCCAGCACAGCATGACCCTGGCCGACTATCTCGACGCCGCGCACACCACCGAGGCGGCCATCGACGCGCAGCTGCGCCGGGCCACCGCCGAACGCATCCGCAGCCAGCTCGTCCTGGACGCCGTCGCCGACGAGGAGAACATCCAGGTCAGCGAGGACGAGATCGCGCAGACCCTCGATGTGCAGGCGCAGCGGGCGAGCGTCGCGTCCCGGGACTACGCCCGGATGCTGGCGCACAACGGCGCGACGGACAGCGTCCGGACCGACATCCGCCGGGCAAAAGCACTGGCGGCGCTGCTGCGCAAGGTCGTCCTGACCGACGCCGAGGGTAACCGGATCACGCTCGAGGACCTGCACACGCCGGACGCCGCTCAACCGTGACCCGGTGCACCCCGAAACGCCGCCGACGACGAGAAGAGAGTCCGAACTCGCATGCCCACCAGCTCGAACGAACGCGAGGCACAGCAACGGATCCAGCACGCCCACGCCACGGACGGCCACACCCTGGACCTGAGCAGGCTCCTGCTGGGCGCCGTCCCGCCGCAGGTGCGCGAACTGCATCATCTCAGGAAGCTGAATCTGGCCGGGAACCTGCTCGCCCAGGCCCCGGACTGGCTCGGCGAGCTGACCGGCCTGCACTGGCTGCACCTGAGCTACAACCAGCTGACCACGGTCCCGGACAGCGTCACCGATCTCAAGGGGCTGAACTGGTTGAGCCTGCGCAACAACCGGCTCGAACACCTTCCGGCCGGGCTGGGAAACCTGGCCCTGCTCAGGCGGCTGGACCTGAGCAACAACCGGCTGGCGGCGCTGCCGGACGGCATCGGCGGGCTCGTCTCGCTGCGCCGGCTGGACGCCGACCACAACCAGCTGACCGCGCTTCCCGAGAGCATCGGCGACCTGGCCGCGCTGCGCTGGCTGTACCTGCGCACCAACCGGATCGCGGCCGTCCCGGGCGGCATCGGGCGGCTCACCGAGCTGCGCGGGCTGCACCTGCACTTCAATCAGATCACTGATCTTCCGGCGGGCTTCGGCGGGCTCGCGAACCTGACCGAGCTGGCCGTCAGCGCCAACCGGCTCACCGCGATCCCGGACAGCCTCGGCGAGCTCACCAAGCTCGCCGCCCTGAATCTGACGAGCAATCAGCTCACGGAGATCCCGGCGAGCCTCGGCCGCCTGGCCGGTCTGCGCGCGCTGCACCTGAACAACAATCGGATCGCGACCGTCCCCGAGGGCGTGCGCGCACTGGCCGCGTTCACCGAGTCGACCGTGGCCGGCAATCCCGTGGCGGTGCTCGATCGCGCAGCCGGGATCGGCCAGGCCGCGAGCGTCGGAGCGTGAACCGCGCTACCCGCGCGGCGGCGGGTCGAGTTCCTGGCCGGACATGCCGATCAGGCACTCCCCCGAGCCCGATGCCTTCGGCGCCCGGCTCTGCCCGCGACGACGCTCACGCCACGTCCGCCCGCGACGTCCCGCCCGGCCCGCCGCCGGTCGCCCAGTCGGCCCCGGACTGCTGCGCCGCACCGGGCGCCGCCGCGGCCGAGGCCGCCGCGACCGCCGCCGTCTCCAGTTTCGCCCGCACCGACCCGGACGCCGGGTGCTGGAGGTGGTCGAACAGCGTCGCGGCCCGCTGCCAGGCCCGCCGGGCCGCGGGCAGGTCGCCCGCCTCCTCCAGCCGGTCGCCCAGGCTCGAGTACGAGTCGGCCTCGCTGTTGCGGTCGCCGATCTCCTGGAACCCGGCGATCGCCCGCCGGTAGCACTCGGCGCCCTGCTCCGGCTCGCCGAGCCCGAAGTGGATCCGGCCCAGGCTGTCCCAGGCGTTCGCCTGGGCCGACTGGTCGCCGAGCTCGCCGAGCAGCGCGATCGCCTGCTCCACGTACGGCCGGGCCGAGGCGAAGGACCCGAGCTGGGACAGGCTCCAGCCGACCGAGTTCAGGGCCAGGGCGCGGCCGCGCTCGTACCCGGCCGACTCGGCCAGCCGCAGCGCCACCCGGCCGTAGGCCAGGCCGGCGTCCGAGTCCCCGCGCAGCTCCGAGATCCAGCTCAGGTTCAGGTCGGCGATCACCTCCGAGATCCGGTCGCCGATCGCCTGGTACAGCCGCAGCGCCTGCTTGGTGTGCCGCACGGCCTCGTCGAACCGGCCCAGCTTCACGCTCGCCGCGCCCAGGATCAGGTTCGACTGGGCCTGGCCGACCTCGTCCCCGGCCCGGGTCGCGGCCTTGAGCACGGCCTCCTGCAGGCTGGCGTTGTCGTGCCAGTAGCCGTGCCGGTCCAGGAACGTGGTCAGGGTCCAGGCCAGCTGCCAGCCCTGCCAGCCGATCTCGTCCGCAGGCAGCGCGACCGCGGCGAAGATCACCGGGCGTTCGGCCGCGAACCAGGCCACCGCCTGGTCGGCGTCGGCCAGCTCGGTCAGCAGCACCCCCGGCTGGACCGGCGCGAGCGCGAGCGGGATCCGGGCCGGGCTCAGCAGCAGGGCCGCGCGCACAGACGTGTGCAGGTAGTGGTCCAGCAGACGGCGCAGCGCGGACTGGCGGTCGTAGCCGTGGTCGTACACCCGGCCCTGCTCGATCGCGTACGCGCGCAGCAGGTCGTGGAACGCGTACCGGCGCGGCTCGGTCTCCGCCAGCAGGTGCGCCTGGGTCAGCTCGTCGAGCAGAACCTCGGTCTCGCCGGCCGGCAGTCCGGCCAGGCTGGCCGCGGCGTCCGCGGACAGGTCCGGGCCCAGGTACAGCCCGAGCTGCCGGAACAGCCGGGCGGCCCGGGCGCTGAGCTCGTTGTAGGACCAGGAGAACACCGCCCGCACGTCGGTGGCCGCATCGGTGCCGTGGAACGGGTCCAGCGCGCCGGCCTCGCGCAGCTGCGCGGCCAGGGCGGCCAGCGGGAACCCGGTCCGGGCCGCCGCCCGGGCCGCGGCCACCGCCAGGGCCAGCGGCAGCCGGGCGCAGCGGGCGATGATCTCGTCCACCGCGGCCGGCTCCAGGTCCACCCGGGGCCGGCCGAGCCGGCGGCCGAGCAGCTCCCGGGCCTCGGCCACCGAGGGCAGCTCCAGGCCCAGCGGGTGCGCGCCCTCGGCCGCGACCAGGCCGTCCAGCCGGTTGCGGCTGGTGACCACGACGAAGCAGCCCGGCGCGCCGGGCAGCAGCGGGCGGACCTGCTCCTCGTCCCGGGCGTTGTCGATCACGATCAGGATCCGGCGCCCGGCCAGCATGCTGCGGTACAGCCCGGCCTGCGCGTCCGGGGCCACCGGGACCCGGCCGAACGGCACCCCGAGCGCGTCCAGGAAGCCGCGGATCACCTCCGGCGCCCCGGCCGCCTGCCCGCCGGAACTGAACCCGCGCATGTTCACGTACAGCTGGCCGTCCGGGAACCGCCCGGCGACCTGGTGCGCCCAGTACACGGCCAGCGCGGTCTTGCCCACGCCCGCGGTGCCGGACACCGCGGCGACGGTGACCGAACCGGTCCCGGCCGCGGCCTCCTTCTCGGCCGCGGCCAGCACGTCCCGCAGGTGGGCCAGCTCGGCCTCCCGCCCGACGAAGGTCGCCGCGGCCAGCGGCAGCTGGGCCGGGACCATCCGCGGGGCCGCCGCGGCCGCGGCTCCCGGACCGGCGCCGGTCGTCGCGGTCAGGGCTTGGCGCGGGGCGTCGAGCGAAGAGTCCTGGCGCAGGATCGCCGCCTCCAGTTCGCGCAGCGCCGGGCCCGGGTCGATGCCCAGGTCCCGCTGCACGGTCTGCCGGACCCGCTTGTACGCGGCCAGCGCGTCGGCCTGCCGGCCGGACCGGTAGAGGGCGAGCATCAGCTGGCCGTGGATCTGCTCGCGGTACGGGTGCTGCTCGGCCAGCTGTTCGAGCTCCGGCAGCACGTGCGCGTGCTCGCCGAGCGCGAGCCGGGCCTCGACCAGGGACTGCACCGCGTCCAGGCGCAGCTGGTCGAGCCGGTCGGCCTGCTCGGCCAGCCAGGCCACCTCGGTCGCGTCGGCCAGCGAGCGGCCGCGCCACAGCTGAAGCGCCCGGGTCAGCCGCTCGGCCGTGGCGGCCGGGTCCCGGGCCAGCCGGGCTCCGCGGATCAGGGCCTCGGCCTGCGCGGCGTCGGTGGCTTCGGCCGGCAGGCCCAGCTGGTAGCCCGGCGGGCGGGTCAGGATCGTGCCGGGCCCCTCCAGCACGCGGCGCAGGTGGGACACGTGGCTCTGCAGAGTGTTGGCCGCGGTGGCCGGCGGGCTCTGCCCCCAGACCAGGTCGATCAGCCGGTCGGTGCTCACCGGCTCGCCCGGGTGCAGCGCGATCACCGCCAGCACCGCCTTGCGCCGCAGTCCGGACAGCGGGCGGGCGGCGCCGTCCACCGTCACGTCGACCGGACCCAGAAGCCTGATCCGCACTGTCCTGCTGTCCACGCCCGCCATGCCCGAACTCGTTTCTGCGCGCCTGAGGGGTCGCGCGGCCGGGTCGCCTCCCCGGGGCGACCCGGCAGGTCAGCCTTACCACGGCGGGTCGCAGCCCGGACCGGCGGAAGTGACCGGCAGCCGCGTGACGTTCCCGGTGGCATCACCGTATCACTGTCCGAAGGCCCGTTCCGAGCCGATTAAACCCGTGCGACACGGGCGAACCGAAGGGACGCGGGCGCGACCTGGGCACTGCCGGCACGGGTCGGAACCTGAAGAGCGGCTGAAAATCCGTGCGGCGACGGTGAACTGACAGCCCGACGCAGCGGATGCCACATTGTGGCCGAACGCCCTGAGATGATCGCTGCATGAACGCTTCGCACCGTGGCACCGCCGACACGAGCGGCCCATGCCCGTGGTGTATCTGCTGTCAGGACTGACCGGCTCGGGCAAGACCACCTTCGCCGAGGGCCTGGAAGCCGCAGGTGTCGTGCGCTCGTCGGTCGACGAAGAACTCATCGCCCGCCATGGCTACCAATGCCGACGCACTCGCCGTCACCGAAGCCGAACTCGACGCGTTCATCGCCCGATTCGACCCTCCATCCCGCGAAGGCGAAGTGATCGTGCAGTTCGGCCAGCGCCCGCCAATCCAGACCCCACCCGGCTGCCATGCCCGGTGCAGTGGCACGCCGGATTCCGGCTGACGATCGACGAACCACGCCGGCACCCGGACTGCCGCGGCCGACAGTTCGTAGACCTGGGCATCGAGATCGCCGTCGACGGCATCCTCGACCCCCGCATCATCGGGGACGCCGCGCGCACCGGCCGCCATGACCCGCAGGCACTCAAACGCGTCTGGCACTACCTCGCCCGCTTCGGCGCACCGGCCGCAACTCCGGCCGCAGCCCGGACCATTCCCCACGGCCACGACATCGAGACCCATCGACATACACGATCAGGGCCCC
The DNA here is from genome assembly GCA_035943635.1 of Actinocrinis sp. Lineage (GTDB taxonomy): Bacteria > Actinomycetota > Actinomycetes > Streptomycetales > Catenulisporaceae > DASZBX01. The sequence continues at coordinate 69,277 of DASZBX010000031.1, forward strand.
GGACGATCCCTCCCCAGGATGCTCTTACCGACCGGCCGTCACAACGGCCGGTAGGAACAACGCAGGCCAGTGTGCACCGAGCCGCGCAGTTGCGCGCCGATCAGCGGGTCGGCCTCGGCGATGCGGTCCAGTGCGCGCCGGATCGCCTTGCCCACCGCGATCCGGGCCCGTTCCATGTCGTCCGGGAACCGGCGCTGGCGGCCGGCGATTCCGGCCGCCCGGGCAAGTTCGGCCAGCAGCCAGTCCCGTTCCACGGTGGCCCGGGCGGCCCGTTCGGGCTGGTTGCGGGCCTGCAGCTGCTCGATCTCGATCCGCAGCCGGGTGACCCGCAGCCGGTACTCGCGCACCGCGGCGGCGTCCAGCACCTGCTGGTTGCTCGACCCCCGGCCGCCGCCGGCCCGGCTGACCGCGGCCAGTCCGGCGGCCAGGTCCAGGGCCGGGATCTCCTGGCCCGGGTTGGCGATCAGCACCGCCAGGTGCAGCATGCCCACGTTGTGCTCGACCGAGGCGGTGCGCGGGCCCAGGCTCAGCCGCCAGTGCCGGCCCTCACGCACCAGTGCCGGCAGCGCCGGTCGGGCCTGCGGGGCGTCGGCAGCGGGCGTGGCCAGGCCCAGGGCCGCGGCCTCGCCGACCGCCGCGGTCCACGCCAGCCGGGCCGCGGCCGCGTCCCCGGCCCCGGCCCGGCCGGTCAGCGCCCGGGCCAGGGCGAGGCGGGAGGCGATCACGGCCGGCCAGTGCCCGAGCGCGGTGTTGCGCCGGACCGCCTCGGCCAGGTGCATGGCCGCGCGGGCGTGGTCCCCGACGGTCAGCGCGGCGACGCCGAGCGCGTGCTGGACCGAGCCGAAGCACGCCACGCCGAGCCCGCCGACCATCGGCAGGTCGGCGTACCCGGCGAGCAGGTCGTACGCCTGCTGCGCGGTGTCGGTGTCGTTGAGCAGGTGCGCGGCCTCCACGACGCCGTGCATGGTGACCAGCCAGCTGCTCGACCGGGGCAGCTCGGCCAGGCCGCGCCCGCGCAGGATCGCCAGGCTGGCGGCCGCCTTGCGCCGGTCGCCGCAGACCGCCGCGGCCACCGCCCGCGCCGCCAGGCAGGAGTAGTCCAGGATGCTCAGGGTGCTGCAGTCGACCAGGTCGTCGAGCAGCGGCAGCAGTTCCGGCAGCCGGCCCTGGTACCAGCGGATCGCGACCAGCTGCCCGAGGTACCAGACCTCCGCGTCGATGTCCCCGGCCGCCTCCCCGGCCGCGGCGCAGGCCTGGGCGAGCGTCTCGGCCCGGGCCAGGTCGCCCGCGCGCAGGGCCAGCATCACGTCGATCGCGCTGACCACGAACCCGACCGCCAGGTGGCCTTCCCGGGCGAGCAGGCCGCGCAGGTCGTTCAGGGACCGCAGGGCGTGCGGGTCCCCGGCCAGGAGCAGGTCGACCGTCTGCCAGAGCAGGCCCATCAGCAGGTCGCTGCGCCGCCCGGTGTGGAAGCTCTCGGCGACCAGTTCCTCGGCCAGGGCCCGGCGCAGTTCGCCGTGCTCCGGGCCCAGGACGCAGTGGTGCGCGATGCTCAGCGTCTCGGCCAGCGCCACCGGGTCGCCGCTTGCGCGGGCCTGGTCGAGCACGGCCAGGATCGCCGCGTGCCGGCCGGAGCGGTAGTCGGCCTCCCCGGCCAGCCGGGCCCGCAGCCGCAGGGCTAGCGGCGAGCCGGGTTCAGTGAGCGACAGGGCGTGTTTGAGCCGGGCCTGGGCCAGGGCCGGGCGGACGCTGTCGCGCTGCTCGTGCACCCACAGTCCGGTCAGGCCGAGTGCGGCGGCGGCCGCGGCGCCGGCGTCGCCCTCGCGCCGGGCGATCCGGTAGGCCCGGTCGAAGTGGCGGCGCCCGGCGTTCAGGTCGCCCTCGTCGACCAGGGCGCGGTGCCCGTCGGCCAGGACCGTGGCGAGGTCTTCGGAGGGTGGCGCACCGGAGACGCTTACCGCCCCTGGATCGGGCTTGAGCGCGCGCAGGTCGGTTTTGGGCGCGCGGACGCGGGCGGTGTCCTCGGCGCGCGCGGGCAGGTGGGCGGCGGCTGCGGGGGTCGCGGCCACGATGCGCAGGTGCCGGGTGCCGGCCCGCGGATGGCTGGGGCTCTGGGTGGTCGGTGTCATGGCCACATCGTGGCAATCGGCGCTGGAACGGCGCTGAAATCTTTGTTTCGGCGGTTTCCAGCGCCCGATTCCGTGGTGGACGGCGCGGTTTCTGCCGTGACCGGAGCGTTCGCCCGCTGCCCGGTTCACCGCGCCCGGCCGCTTTCTCCGCCGCAGCAGCACCGGGCGGCCGCGGTCGCCGCGAGCGCGGACTCGGTGCACCGGCTCGTGCGCGGCCGGCTGACCGAGAGCCGGGGCGATTCCGCTGTGGCCGCAGCACAATCCGCGTTCGTCGCGGTCGTCCTGCGGCCCGGCCCGGAGGCCGGACCCGACTCGCAGAAGGCTGCGAAAGCGCTCGAGGACCTGCCGGACGTGCGCACGATCCGCTGGACGGATTCCCGCGTCTATCTGGAGCTGGACTGCGACCACTCCGACGCCGTCCTCGCCACGGCCCTGGGCGACGGTTACTCAGTACGCGAAGTCCGCCTCGTCGACGCCCCCACGCCCCGGCCCGGCGACGCTCCGGACGCCCCCGGCGCCGCGAATGCCTCGACCGCGACCGGCACTGCCGCCGACCCGGCCGAAAGCGACCGCCCGTGATCGCCATCGCCCGCTACGCCCTGTCGGACTACGCCCAATCCCAGCGTTTCCTGCCGCCGCTGGTCGCGTACCTGGGCACCCTGGCCATCCTGTACGCGTTCCCGCCCGGCCCGATCCTGCCCGCCTACGGCCTGACCGCCGCGCTCATCCTGCCGGTCTGCGCCTGGCTGACCGTCAACCTGCACAATTCCGAGGACCCGGTGCAGGCGGGGGTCACTTTCAGCGCAACCCGGCGAACAGGTCGTCCTCGGGCAGCGGGGCCTCGGTGGTGTCCCGGACCCGGACGAAGGTCTCCACGCCCATCAGCTTGGTGAACCGCTCCACGCCCAGGCTCAGGAAGAAGATGTTCTCGCTCTGGCTCCGGTGCGCCGCGAGCGCGTCGAACTTGTGCTGGCCGAACTCGCTGACGTCCACCCAGGTGGAGATCTCCTCGTCCGGCAGGCCGATCTCCGGCATCGCGTTCTCGGCCGGGGCCTGCGCCGGGGCCTCGGCCGACTCCACCGCGGCCTCGCCCTCCGGCTCGTCCCAGTCCGCGCCGAGCTCCCGCATGATCCGGCCGAACTCGGCCATCGCCGAGCGCGGCGCCGTGGTCCAGTAGACCTTCGCCGGGATCCCGGTCAGCTCCACGGCCGCCATCGTGATCCGGTGCGCCTGGATGTGGTCGGGGTGGCCGTAGAAACCGTTCTCGTCGTAGGTGACCACGACGTCCGGCTGGTACTGCTGGATCAGCTCGGCCAGGCGGGCCGCGGCGGCGTCCACCGGCGTGGTCCAGAAGGAGCCGGGCGCGTCGTTCTGCGGCCAGCCCATCATCCCCGAGTCGGGGTAGCCGAGCAGCTCCAGGCGGGTGACCCCGAGCACCTGGCAGGCCTGCTCCAGCTCGAGCCGGCGGACCGCGGCGACCGCGGCCGGGTCGTGGCCCGGCTCGCCCGGTTTGACCCCGCCGGGGCCGTCCCCGCAGCTGCCGTCGGTACAGGTGACGAGGACGGTGCGGATGCCCTCGGCGGCGTAGCGGGCCAGGACGCCGCCCGTGCCCGTCGCCTCGTCGTCCGGGTGGGCGTGGACTGCCATGAAGGTCAGTGGCCGATCAGTCATGAAGGTCATCCTACGTCCCGGCACCGACAGACCGGCCGCGTTCCGCCGAACGGGATCGCGCCCGGCGCCGCCCCGGCACGCCGTCAGCCCGCCCCGTCCCGTTCTCACCAGCAACTTCGCGGTCCGGCTGGGCGGTGGAACGGTCTGGAACGCGGTATTCGACGTCTGTTCCGGACTCGAATCCCCTGGGGGAGTAGCTGTGTCTGTCTCACGACGGAAATTCCTGACCTACACCGGCGCGGGCGTGGTGGCCGCGGCGGTCGACGCCGGCGGCCTGCTCAGCCCGGCGATGCTGAGCCCCGCGTTCGCCGCCGGCGGGCCGGGCGCGGCCAGACCCGCCGACCTGACCGCCGCTCCCGGCCGCGGCCTGTTCGGCGGGGTCACCACCCTGGACACGACGATCTTCCGGCCGGCCCCGGCCCAGGGCAACGCCGGCGGCTACGTCCACCTGCTCGACACCCCCGGCGAGTCGCACGCGCTGCGCGCCACCGAGCTGCCGTCCAACGGGATCGGCTACACCCACCCGCGCTACGCCCTGGCCGCGTTCGCGCAGATGACCGACCTGCACATCGTGGACGACCAGTCCCCCGGCCGGGTCGAGTTCACCGACCGGCTGGCCGACGCGAACCCGGCCTACCCGACCGACGGCGCGTACCGGCCGAACGAGTTCCTCTCCACCCACATCGTCGAGTCCATGGTCCGGGCGATCCGCGCGGTCAAGGTCGGCCCGATCACCGGCCTGCCGCTCGGGTTCACCGTGGTGACCGGCGACATGACCGACAACGTGCAGCTCAACGAGGTCCGCTGGTACATCGACCTGCTCGACGGCGGGCAGCAGATCCGGCCCGACTCCGGCCAGATCGGCCTGGAGCAGAGCGTGTCGGCCACGATCGGCGGCCCGACCCTGCTCGGCGCCTCGCACGACCCGCACTACTGGTACCCGGACGCCGAGGAGTTCTCCGTCCTGTCCGGGATCGACGACTACCAGAAGCTCAAGGGCTTCCCGAGCGTGTCCGGGCTGCTGGAGGCCGCCCGCCAGCCGTACACCTCCACCGGCCTGGGCATGCCCTGGTACGCCGTGATGGGCAACCACGACGGCGAGCTCCAGGGCAGCTACCCGGTGCACCCCTCCGGACTGGTGGCCTGCGAGGTCGACGACATCTCCGGCCTGACCACCGGTTCGCGCAAACCCGACGACGCGGTCAACCTGACCAGCTTCCCGCCGAACCCGGGCCCCGACGACATCAATGACCTGATCAACGACTTCATCTTCCAGACCGTGGTCGCGGACGAGAGCCGGTTCAACCTCACCTCGGCCGATTTCGCCGCGGAGCACTACACCACCCTGGGCCTGCCGGTCGGCCACGGCTTCCCGCCCGACGGCACCACCTACTACTCGGTCCCCGCCGGCCCGAACGACCTGGTCCAGTACATCTCGCTGGACACGGTCAACTACGACGGGGACGCCGACGGCCGGATCCACGAGGACCAGTACAACTGGCTGGAGGGCCTGCTCCAGGCCAACAGCTCCTTCTACTACGTGCCGGTCGAGCCGAACGTCGGCGCGGGCGGCGTCCTGCCGCCGATCACCAGCTGGCCGCTGGCCGGCTTCACCAACGCGGGCGCCGTGGACAAGCTGTTCGTGATCTTCAGCCACCACACGATCGAGTCGATCTCCAACACCACCGGCGACATCGACCCGTTCGGCAGCAACTACCGGTACGGTCCGATGATCGAGTGGCTGCTGCTGCGCTACCCGAACGTGATCCTGGCGGTCAACGGCCACAAGCACGCCAACAGCATCACTCCGCACGCCCGGGCCTCGACCACCGCGCTGGGCAACAACGTGCCCGGGGTCGGCGGCTTCTGGGAGGTGAACACGGCCTCGCACATCGACTTCCCCTCGCAGAGCCGGATCATCGAGATCGCCGCGGGCGCGCTGACCCTGTCGATCATCACCACGATCGTGGACACCGCCTCCCCGTCCGCCTTCGACGGCAAGACCGACAACCCGGTCTCACTCGCCTCCCTGGCCCGGGAGCTGACCGCGAACGACCCGACCGAGCGGCCCAAGACCCGCAGCGGCGGCCTGGCCGACCGCAACACCCACCTGACCCTGCCGATCCCGGACCCGTTCACCCAGAGCGGGGCCAAGCCGCTGGCCGCGATGCCGACGGACTGGGGTTCGTCGATCGCGCTGGCGGCCAAACCGAACGGGCTGATGGAGCTGTTCGGCGCCAACCCGGCCGGGCAGGTCTACCACGCGGTGCAGACCGCGCCGGGCAGCTGGACCGGTTCGGCCTGGACCGAGTTCGACGCCGAGATCCCCGGGGTGACCGTGGTGGCCGCGGCCGCCTACCCGGACTCGCAGGTCGAGATCTACGCCGCCGACGGCAACCTGGTCCCGTACCACCGCCTCCAGCCCGGCGCGAACATCTGGGCGAACACGGCCTGGTCCGCGTTCGACGGCCGGGTCGTCTCGCTCGCGGCCGCGTACCACACCCACGAGGTGATGGAGCTGTTCGCGACCAACGCCGCCCACCAGGTGTGGAAGCGGGTCCAGGCGTCCGACTTCAGCTGGACCAGCACCGGCTGGGTGCTGATGGACGGCACCATGACCAAGGTCGCCGCCGCCGCCAACTCCACCGGGCACGTGGAGGTCTTCGGGATCGACCCGTTCGGCGTGCCGTGGCACCGGGTGGAGACCAGCCTGAACGTGTTCAGCACCTGGTCCTTCGTGGGCGTCAACATCCGGATGACCGCGGTGGCCGCGACCACGACGCTGAGCGGACTGGTCGTGTTCTTCGGCATCGACCACGACTGGCAGGTCCACCAGTCCTGGGAGATGGGGCCCAGCACGTCCCAGTTCTCGCAGTGGGCCGGGCTGATCGGCCCCGGCAACAACGGAGCCGCCCGGATGACCCAGATCACCGCCGCGACGAACACCAGCGGGATCATCGAACTGTTCGGCGTGGACAACACCGGCCAGGTCTGGCGCACCGAGCAGACCGCGGTCAACGCGACCAGCTGGACGCCCTGGACCTTGTTCGGCGGCGTGCTGCGCCCGGACGTGATGGTCCCGCTGCCGGCCTCGACGGTCGGGACCCCGCCGGTGGTCCCGCCGCCGGTGCCGGTCACCATGCCGTCGGTGATGGGGCTGACCCAGTCCAAGGCCGAGCAGAAGCTGTCGGCGCTGGGCCTGGACGCGGACGTCGACGAGAGCTTCGGCTGCATCGACCCCGGCACGGTGATCGCCCAGTCACCCGCGGCCGGGGCGACCGTGGAGAAGGGCTCGACCGTGTCGATCACCGTGACCCAGCCGACCGACCACAGCGGGAAGCCCTGCGTCGACAAGTAACGCGGCGACTGTCCGGCTACGGCGCCTTGAACTGCAACTTCAGCAGGCTTTGGGCGCCGGTGGCCGGGTGGAAGTAGGACAGGTACTCCACGAGACCGTTGTCCTGCGCGTACTCCGGATGGGCGAACAGCGCGTAGTCGTCCTGTTTCCCGCCCGGGGTGTGCGCGGCGGTCACGCTCTTGGACCAGGGGCCGTAGGGCGAGCCGCCGACCTGGTAGTCCACGTCGTCCGTGCCGTAGGGCATGTAGACGTTGACGTACGCGCTCAGCGCCGGGTCGTAGAACACCGTCTGCCCCGCGCCGCCCGGGGCGATCAGCCGGTCGCCGCCGGTCGGGCTGGTCACCCAGGCGCCGGAGGAGCTGTGGTAGCGCCAGGCGGAGGGGTCGTTGATCTGGGCGAGCGCGACCCGGGCCAGTTCGCAGCCCATGTAGGTGCACGCGCCGTAGATGTACGCATCCTGGCCGACGACGAGTGCGGCGTCGCTGAAACCCTCGCTCGGCGGGAAGAGCAGGGTCGGGTCGGGGCCTTCGACACTGCCGAGCGGCGTGCCGGTGGTGGTCAGCCGGGTGACGGTGTCCGAGTCCAGGTCCAGCGCCGCGATCCCGCCGCCGAGCCCCTTGCCGAGCGAGCCGGAGCAGGGCGTGCCGGTCCCGCCGCCGCGGCAGAGCGTGCCGTAGAAGACGAGTAGCCGGTGCCGGGCCGGGTCCGCGATCACCGGACCGGGCCAGAACGCGAACTGCATGCCGCAGTACTGGTCGGTCGCGCTGGTGCAGCCGGTGGACGTGGCGTGCGCCTTCTCGAAGGCCTGCTCGGTCGGCGTGAGCGGGATCAGGTTCACGGGTGTGCCGGTCGCCGTGGTGAAGGCGCTGGAGGATTGCAGCGAGATGCCGTCGGAGGCGTTCAGGTCGCTGGTCGCGGCGGCGCTGTTGGACAGGAATCCCCACGGGTTCTGCAGGGTCGTGTCGTCGAAGACCCAGACCGAGCGGCCGTTGTAGAGCGTGCTCTGCCCGTCGTCGCGGCCGGCCACGCGGCCGTCCTGCAGGATCTGGCCGGCTTCGGTCGCGGACTGCAGGGTCGGCAGGGCGGGCAGCGAGGTGGAGAAGGTGCCCTGCGGGATCGACGGCCCGGCCGCGGCGGCGGGCGTGGTCGCGGCGGCGGTCCCGGTCGGCGCCGCGGAGGCGGACGGCTGCGCGGTGCCCGTCCCGGACGGCGTCGCGCCCGCGGTCGCCGAGGCGCTCGGGCCGGACGGCAGCCCGGTCGCGGAAACCGTTGCCGGGGAAGGCTTTCCGCTTGCCACAGGGCTCTGCGACGAGGAGCCGGGCCCGAGGGTCAGGCCGACCGCGGCGAGAGCGACGACGCCCACGCCCGCGACCGCCGCGGTCAGGATGTGCGGCGTGCTGAACCGTGCCGACCGGCCGGCCGGCTTCGCCCGGCTCCCTCTCGCAGACCTCTTCGACGAGGTCGCCACCCGGGATGGCGTTGTCACCGAAGGAAAACCCTCGGCCGCGTGGCCCCCGTGCAGCGCCGACTCCGCACGCATGAGACTGCCGACACTGCCCAGCAGCTTCGGCGGCACCAGGGCGAGCGGCAGGCCCGCGAGGACCCGTTCGACCGGGACCAGCCGCCGGCCGAGCGCCGAGCACTGCGCGCACTCGCGCAGGTGCCGGTCGATCCGTTTGCGCCACAGGGGATTGGACTCGCCGTCCCAGTCGGCGACCGCGTCGGCCAGTGCGGCGCAGCGCGGGCGCGCGGCCAGCGCCCGTTCCAGTCCGCGGGCGGTGTCCAGCTGCTGCTTCATCCGCTGCACGCGCACGCCCGCGTGGGCCAGCGACACGTCGAGCGTCTCGGCCAGCTGCGCCCGGTCCAGCTCGCCGCCGACCTCCAGCGTCCACAGGGCCAGCACGTCCCGGACCGCCGGGTCCAGCCAGCGGGCCGCGCGGGCGATCTCGGCCCGTTCGCTCGCCAGGGCCTCGCGCAGCATCCACAGCTCGACGAAATCCGGCTCGGTCAGCGCGGACCCGGGCGCGCCAGGGCCGCCGTACCCCTCGCCGCCGCTGCCGCCGAGGTCCGACGGTCCGGCCGCGACCCGGACCCTTCGCGTCCCGGCCGCCCGCCGCGCCTCGGCGACCTGGCGCAGCGCCACGGCCACCACCCACGCGCGCAGGTTCTCCGGCTGCCGCACGGCGCCGAGCCCGCTGGTCACCCGCAGCATCGTCTCCTGCACGATGTCGTCGACGTCCAGATCGCGTTCCGCCGCGCGCCCGACGACCGTGTACACCAGCGGCACGCAGGCCGCCGCGACCTCGTCCAGGGCCGTCCGGTCGCCCCGCGCCGCCGCCGCGACCACCTGGGGTCCGGGAAGTCCAACCACCCTCACGTCCGCTGCACCGTCCGCTCCGCTCCACCGGCGCCCGTTCGGCGCCACTCGTCCTGAAGGCGTCCCGGCCGGCCCCGGCGTAACACTTTTTCCGGGCCGGAAGAAGTGTCACGCCGGGCCGGCCGGGACGCCGCCGCGCCGCATGGTGTGGCCACGGTACCGGCCGTCGGCCGCTACGGGCGGGTCCGAGCACACGGTGAGCGGCCCGTGACCGGCTGGTTGCGACGAGCACTGATAAGGGAAGGTGTCTGGACGGAGCACACCGTAACTGCGGCGAATGGGGACGACCCGTGGCACAACGCAAGTCGATCGCGCAGCAACTCCTCGAAGCGCAGCAGCGCAGGGCCAAGGAGAAGGCCGCGCGGGAGAAGGCGGACCGTGAGGCGGCCGAGAAGGCCGATGCCGCCGCCGCCAAGGAGGCCGCCGCCCAGGCCAGGCAGGCCCAGCGCGCGGCCGAAGAACTGGCCAAGCGCAAGCAGTCCGCCGACGCACGCGCCGTGGCCCAGGTCATCCGCGACATGAACAGGCGCGACCAGCTGCGCGAGGCAAAAGAGGCCCAGGACGCCGCCCGGGAGGCGCGCGAGAAGGAACGCCAAGCCCTCGCCGACGCACGCCAGGCCAAACTCCAGGCGGTCGACGAACTCCGCCAGGAGGCCGCCGACCGTACCGATGTCAGCAACAAGAAAATCGACGCCCTGGGCCGGATCCTGTCGGACCGAGACCGCGATCTGGAGTACCTGCGCGAGCACACCGACGCGGCATTCGAGCACGGAGATGCCGAGGCGTTCGGCGCGAGCGTCGCGGAAGTGTTGGCCCGGTTGGAGAATCTCCACCGCGCCCGGGTACCCGTGCAGGTGGCCTACACGCCGGACAACCGCCAGCTGACTCTGCGGATCGACCTGCCGCGCAAGGAGATGGTCCCGGTGGACCGCGAGTTCCGGTACGTGCCCGCGCGCCGGGAAATCGTGGCCGAGCAACGCAAACCGGCCGAGATCCAGAAGATCTACCAGGACGCCATCGCCCGCTTCACCCTCTGCGTCGCCGACTACGCGGCCGCGGTCACCTCCCCAGAGCTGGTCGAGAGCATCGCGATCAACGGCCATGTGCGCACGAAGGACCCGGCCACCGGCCAGCCGGCCAACCCCTGCCTGGTCACCTTCCTCGCCACCCGCGAGATGTTCGCGCAGTTGCTGCTCGACGAACCGCGACTGGACCCGGTCAGATGCCTGCACCATCTCAGGGCACGGGTGTCTCCGAACCCGTTCGATCTGGAGGCGGTCACCCCGATCGTCGACTTCGACCTGCAACGGTTCAAACTGGTCGAGGATGCCGCCGCGCTGACCGGCCTGGACAGCCGGATCGACCTGTTGTCGCTCTCGCCGTACGAGTTCGAGCAGCTGATCAAGCACCTCTTCGTTGCCATGGGATACAAGTCCTGGCGGACCCAGAACAGCAAGGACGGCGGAATCGACGCCATCGCCTACCGCGAGGACATCGCGCTCGGCGGCCTGTGCGTGATCCAGGCCAAGCGCTACAAGGACACGGTCCCGGTCGAGGCGGTCCGGGCGATGGGCGGCACGATGATGGAGAAGAAGGCTTTCGGCATGGTCGTGACCACCTCGTCCTTCGGCCCGGCCAGCCACGCCTACGCGGCCGAGGTCGGCCGCCTGGCCCTGATCGACGGCCGGCACCTCAAGGCACTGCTGCGCCAGTACCTCGATATGGATGTGCTGATCAGCTTGCCCAAGCTGCCGCCAGGCTGGAAGGCGTCCGACATCGGCCCGGACCAGCCTGGCGCGTGAAAATCCGGCCAGAGCTTGCCGCCCCGCCCCTCACTCCTCCAGGTCGACCCGCATCCCGCCGACCCATACGGCGCCGATGTGCCGGACCGCGTGGATGTCCTCGGTCGGGTCCTCGGCCAGCAGCACCAGGTCGGCGCGCTTGCCCGGGGCCACCGCGCCGCGGTCGTGCAGGCCGAAGAACGCCGCCGGCCCGGCCGTCGCCGCAGTGATCGCCTCGGCCGGGGTCAGCCCGGCGTTGACCAGGAACGCCAGCTCGTAGTGCAACGACACACCGTGCTGCGGGTGGGCCGGGGCGCCGCCCTCGTTGTTGGCGTCGGTCCCGGCCAGGATCGTCATCCCGGCGGCGTACGCCTCCACCACGCTCTGCCGGCTGTGCGAGAACTCGACCGGCGGCGCGATCCGCAGCCCGCGCAGCACCCGGAACGGGATCTTGCCCGCGATCGCGGCGGTCGTGTCCCGCATCATCGTGAGCGTGGGGATCAGGACCACGCCGCGGGCGGCCAGGTCGGCCGTCTCCTCGGCGGTCAGCGCCCGGTTGACCGGGGCGTGGGTGAGCGCGTCCACTCCGCCGTCCGCGGCGAGCTTGGCCGCGGCGGTGGTGACCACGTGCGCGACCACCTTCAGCCCGGCCCGGTGCCCGGCCGCGACCAGGGCCGCGATGCTCTCCGGGGTAAGCGCGGCGGTCCCGGGCATCTTCGGGTCCTCGACGATCAGCTTGATGAAGTCGCAGCCGTCCTGCACCCGGTCGGCGACGAACCGGTCCGCGTCCTCGGGCCCGTCGACGGCCGTGGACCGGTCGAAGCCCATCTTCTTCGTGTGCACGCCGCCGGGCGCGCTCGCCGGGAGCCCGGCCCGGACCAGCCCGGGCAGCCCCGGCAGGTTGCGCAGCTTGTCCAGGGACTGCAGGTCGCGGGTGGCCATGTCGACCACGGTCGTGATCCCGGCCCGGACGCACTTCTCCAGGTCGGTGCGGGTGTCGATGTGCACGTGTGCGTCGATGAGGCCGGGCAGGAGCACGCCTCCCGCGCCGTCCACGCGGTCCGCGACGTCAGTGCCGGCTGCTTCGTCGGCACCTTCGTCGCTGATCAGGCCGTCGCTCAGAACGACGGTGCGGGTTTCGCTGGTGACCGACGCGCCGTCGAAGATCCGCACGTTCTCGATCACGGTGCACTGTGAGCCGTTCATGGTGCGGTCTCCCTTGTCCAGGGTCAGCTGACGTCGGCGGTCTGGGCGCGGCGCAGGTACGCGGCGCGCACGTGCGGCACGAGCTTGGCGGCCACCTCGAGGTTGGCGTGGTCGGTGCGCAACTTGAGGATGTTGCCGGACCGCAGGTGCGGCGGCACGTCCTCGCCGCGGGCCGCGATCAGGGCGTGGAAGTGGGTGTAGTTCTCGCCGAAGACCATCAGGTAGGTCGCCGGCGCGCCGGTGGCGTCGCCGACCGCGCCGACCAGGTCACGGGCGCGACGGCCGAAGCTGGCCAGCTCGTCGTCGCTCAGACCGGTCATCCGCTCGGCGTGCCGGCGGGCGCGCAGGATGAACCAGCCCGGCACGTGGTAGCCGGGGACGATCTCGGCCGCCCACAACTCGTCTCGGAACGCCACGGCGCTCTCGTCGACCTGCTCCATGGTGCACAGCAGGCAGTCGTCGGCCGTCTTCTGGTCGGACACTGGTCAGCTCCTCGGGTCTCCCGGGCGGCGGGTAGGTCGGCCGGGCTGGGCGGGATGGGCCGGGCGGGCGGGGATCGGCGTTCGGCCGCGGTGGCCGCGCGCCGCCGGCGGGGTGCACCTGCGGTCGCGACGGCTGCCGCGGGGACCGCGGGGGTTTCTCGGGGCTGTTTCGGAGGTGCTTCGGCGCGCTTCGGGCCCGAGCAGTCTCAGGCGAAGACCTCTACGTGGGCCCCGGCCGGGATGTCGTCGTTCACCCGCAGCTTGTCGTTGATGTCGCGCCAGATCTCGTAGCCGTTCTCCCGGCAGATCTTGCCGTCGCGGCACTGGAAGGTGTGCAGCAGGCGGACGCTGACCGTGGTCCCGGGCGGGTACGGGCAGTTGGTGAAACCGTCGCCGGTGATCGTCCACTCGAAGATGCTGTCGTCGAAGACCCACTCCTCGGTGGCGAACCGGTAGAGGTTGGTGATCTTGTGGATGTTCATCGAGCCGAAGATCTTCAGGTACTCGGCCTTCACGTCGGCCACGTTGCGGTGCACCAGCCCGCGGGCCGGCACCTCCCAGACGATGTCCTCGGTGTAGACCGACACGGCCAGGTCGATGGTCTCGGCGGTCTCGTTGTGGAAATGCACCTCCACCGACTCGAGGTTGCGGGCGATGATCTCTTCCCGGGTCAGTTCGGCTGGGGTGGTCACGGGATCTCCTCCTTGTCGTAGCCTGCGCCGAGGCTACCTGATATATGTGATCACGAATATGCTTTGCGGCTCACGGGCACGGAGCGGGCGGACGCCGGGCGAGCGGGGGCGAGCGTCGGCCGGGTTTCCGCGCGGTTTCCGCCGCGTTGTGGCCTGCCGCGAGACTACTTGAGATATGTGATCACGGCAATGGTTTCAGGTGGGCGAACCTGACTCGGCCCTACCAACCCCCAAACCCCTCCATCACCTAGCCCTGAACAGAGAATATACCCCTAGCGCCGCAGCACCCACACTCCCAGCCTGCAACGGCGCCGCAGACCCTGACTCCCCATTACCCGCTATTCTTTATCACATATCACCGCCGACGCTTTTAGCAACGGCCGCCGATCCCCCTTCGACCGACCCGCGGAGCCTCATGAAGATCCGCAAAACCCGGCCACACGCCCTCCATCGCAAGATCGGCCGCCTCATCCTCTCGACTGGTGGCACGCCCCTGTCACACACTTGACCCCTCGGCCCCGGTATAATTGATGACAGTCAGGTGGCCGGATGGAAAGCGAGGCATTGGTGAAGTCGTCGGCTCCCGCGGTGGTCCGCCCGATCGAGTCCCGGTCCGTCTCCGACCAGGTGATGACCGAACTGCGCCGGTCCATCCTGTCCGGTGACCTCGCCCCGGGCCGCGAGTTCTCGCTGCGCGAACTGGCCGAGATGCTCCAGGTCAGCATAATCCCCGTCCGGGAGGCGCTGCGCAGCCTGGAGAACCAGGGCCTGGTCCAGATGCGCCCGGGCCGCAGCGCCTTCGTCGCCCCGCTGGACCTGGACGAACTGCAGAGCATCTACCGCCTGCGCCGCCGGCTCGAACCGGAGCTGGCGCAACGTTCCTGCCGCCTGCTCTCCGACGCCGCGCTGGACCACCTGGAGATGCAGGCCCTGGGCTTCGGCGCCGAGCAGCTGACCATGAACGAGATCTACGACTCGCACCACGAGTTCCACCTCGCCCTGCTCGCCCCCGCGGCGACGTCCTGGGACATCCGCATCCTGTCCACGCTGTGGCGGGCGTCGGAGCGGTACATCCGGATCGGCTGGGGCAAGCTGGACCCCGACCCGCACGAGCACCACCGCCGCGAGAAGCACCACATGGAGCTGCTCGCCGCGTTCCGGCAGCGCGACCCGGAGATCGCGGCCGGGGCGGTTTACCAGCACCTGTCGCGGAACGAGGAGACGGCGCTGCTCGCGCTGGACGCCACCGACACGTCAGCGGCGGCCGGCTGACCAAGCCTGACCGCCGCTTTTCGTCCTTCTGGCTCTTCCGCCGAGCTGTCCAGCCGCCCGACTATCCGGCTACCCGCCGATCGCCACAGCCGGGACCGGGGCTGAGGCCGGGCCGCTATGGTCCCCGCTGGCGCCGCGAATGCGATCGAGCAGATCGGCAACGTCCGCAGACGCCGCCTCCCCCGCCCACGCGACGTACTGATCGGGCCGCACGAGGACGAGCGTCGGCCCAGCCAACTCCCGCTCCGCACGGTTTTCTTCCAGCTCAGCCACCGTCAACGGCACGGACCGAGCATCAGCCGCCGCCTTCCACGCGGAGATCTCCGCCCGCAGTCCTGCTGCCGATGCGCTGGCTCCGCCGCTCAGGACCAAGAGCGTCATCCCCTCACCCAAAGCGTCATACAACGACCGCCCATCAGCGAGCCACCGATGCGGCAACAACGCGCCCACCCGGATCTCGCTCGCATTCCCACTCCCACTCCCACGTTCCGCAGCCGCGCCACAAGCTTCCGCCCCCTCCCCCGGGACGATCACCGGCGAATTCGAGATCTCGATCCCCAACACCAGCTCCAGCGAGTGGAACTCCTGCCGTTTGACCTCCTGGATCCGCACTCCCGCCGCATGACGGGCCTGCTCGCCCGCCTCGTCGTCCTCGTCCAGGTTGTCGGCCAGCAACTCGGCCGACGTCACCGCCAGATTCGCCGCCGCCTCCGCGATCACCTGCTCCTGGATCGGCCGCCGCTCGACCTCGTAGCTGTCCAGCAACGACGACCCACCCCAGCCGTCGAGTACCGCGGCCAGCTTCCAGCCCAGGTCGACCGCGTCGCCGAGCCCGGTGTTCAGCCCGTGCCCGCCGAACGGCGGGTTCAGGTGCGCCGCATCGCCGGCCAGGAACACCCGGCCGCGGTGCATCCGGTCCACGATCTGCATCCGCGCCGTCCACGAGTCCGTGGACTCCACCGTCGCCCCGGCCGCGACACCCGCCGCCGCGTCGATCAGCCGCTGCCCTTCCCGCTCGCCGGTCTCCCGGTCCACGCCGAACGCGATGATCCACCACATGTCCGTCTGATCCAGCGGCCCGGCCAGCGCGGGCGCGACCGAGTTGATGATCCAATAGTGCACCGCCGGACCGTGCCCGACGTGTTCCCACAGGCCAGGCGCCCGGAACACCATGCCGAAGTTCGGCCGCAACGCATGGTCGCCGCTGTACGACGACCCGATCAGCTCGCGGACCGTACTACGCGGCCCGTCGCACCCGATCACGTACTCGGCCGCGATCGTCGACGTGGCACCGGCCGCGTCGGTCACCGTCACCCGGGCGCCGTCGTCGTCCTGCTCCAGCCCGGTGACCGTCACGCCGGGAGCGAACGTGCACGTGCCGAGCTCGTCGACCGCGTCGCGCAGCAGTTCCTCCAGCACGTATTGCGGCACCTGCTGCCCGAGTTCCGGGAACCGGTCACCTTCGTGCACCAGCCCGAGCACGCCGGTGAAACGGGACAGCTCGCGCCCGGCCAGCGACGTGCAGAACACCACGTCCTGGGTCCAGTCGGTCGGCAGCGGCGCCAACGCCCGGAGCCGGTCGGCCAGCTGCCAGCGCCGCATGTGGTGCATCGACCGGACGTTGATCGTCTTGCAGCGTGGCCGCGCATGCGACACCACAACCCGCGGCTCGGCCACCACGCACCGGATCCCACGCCGCCCCAACTCGACCGCCGTAGCCAGCCCGACCGGGCCGCCGCCTGCGATGAATACCTGCGTCTTCGCAGGCAGATCGGTTGCCCGTACCGCGCTGCGTACCGTCACAGGCGCGTTCGCAGGCGCGTCCACAGGCGTATTCACGGACGCGTTCACGGCCGCACTCTTCGCACTAGATGCCATCACTTTCCCCACAACCGGGCCACACGCACCACTACCTGACCGCCATCGCTACCGAACCGCATCGCTACTTGGCCGAGTCCTGGCGCTGCCACACTGCGCATTCCTCCACGAACGCCAACTGCCGCAGGTGCAGCGCGTGGCCGAGCGTGTGGTGGTCGATGCTGTGCCCGGTCCAGCGGGCCACGCTCGCGTCCACGAACGGCGTCGAGGTCAGCATCTTCGCGAACTGCGCCACGTTCGCCGGGTCGCTGTCCCACAACGCGTCGAACTCCGCGAGCGCGTTGTGCACCGGCACTGTGATCTTATCGGCCAAACCCGAAAGGTGCTGGTCGGGCCACTGCGGGGCCTGGATCAACTCACGCACCGGAACCGGCGCGTACGACTCGTGCGCCGAGTCGACCCCGGCAGCGCTGTGCGTGAAAGCCGGGCCGAACATGACCTGATCCCGCTGGTCGTAAGGCAGATCGACGGTCGCATCGGGCGGAAGAGTCGCCAACGCGTGAGCCGCGCCGTCCGCCCGGATGACCGCGCCCATCCCGGTCACGGACACGCCCGCAAGCCGGAAGTCCTTCTCTCCCGCGGCCACCATGAGCACGATCATCCCGCCGATCGAGTGCCCGACCATGAACACGCTTTCGGCCTCATACTGCTTCGCCACCTGTGCTATCACATCGGATAGGATCTGCGCGTGCCGGTCAAAGGTGTTCTCCGCCGGAGCCAGGGCAGAGCTCGCGCCGTACCCCGGCCGGTCGAAGCTGACCACCGAGTAGCCCTGGGCCGCCGCCACGTCCATGAACGACCCTGCGCCCGACCCGTCCACGTCGAAGTACCGTCCGGTGTACGTGCCGCCGTGCAACGCTACGATCAGCGGCTTTCCGGCGGCGGCGGTGGAAGGACCCGCAGTCATCCCGGCGACAGCACACCCGCCGGCCTGAAACGCGACGCTGCCTCGTTGCTCCGTCATCTTCTGCTCCTTCAGGCGTCGTTGATTGGTCGGCACGACGGACCTCACTGCGAGCGGCGCACCTGGCGCCACCTTAAATGTTATATGTGATCACAACAAGGGGTGCGGGCGGGCTGGTCGCGATATTAATGGGCGGGGTGCGCCTGGATTCGGTTGGTTGCGGGGGCCGGGGTGGGTTGTGAGCGAGCTGGGGGCAATGCTCTGGGTTGGAGGCCGGGCTGGCGGCGCGGAGGGGATGGCTGGTTGCGCCGCCTGGCTTGTCTTGCGGCTACTGCTGTGCCTCCGGCGGGCCAGGAACCCCCAAGGATCCCCATGGACCGGTCTTTTTGGGTGGTGGGTTACCTTTTGGGTGTGTCGGATCGGGCTCCTCGGCGCCCCAGTCGGCCCGGAGCCTGCCACATCGGACAGGCCCAATCAACTCCCGGGCTGCATGCTTTGGGCTTTCTGCTCGCCTCGGCTGAGCTCGAGTACGGGAGTTGACAGGACCTGCCCGGCGCGGCAGCCTACGAACCGCCTGGGCCACCGAGGATCCCGATCCGACACAGCCCCTCCTGTGCGCGAGAGCCGCGCAGACCCCTTTTAACTACCGCAGCAGCCAGGCGAACCATACAGCTGATACGGCGGATGTCGTTGCGCTAGGCAAGTGCTCGCACGAGCATGTTGCTTCGGCGGCTTGGCACATGCGGCAGGCGACAGTTGACTGATGCGCCGCGGGCCACTCACTACCATTGAAGCGGCAGCGGCAGCGGCAGCGGCAGCGGCAGCGGCAGCGGCAGCGGCAGCGGCAGCGGCAGCGGCAGCGGCAGCGGCAGCGGCAGCGGCA
>DASZBX010000032.1:0-93082 GCA_035943635.1 Actinocrinis sp.
CGAACCCATCAGACTCCTTACCCGGTCACGATCCCGGCCGCCCCGCCGGCCCTTCACCGACACCATAGAAACCCAGACCCCACCAGGCCATACCAAGCAGCCATAAACCACCCGAAAGGTCACTCAACGAGAGCTACACCCTTTCCCTTCAGCGCCTCGTCCCGGTAGAAGTTGGTCACGCGCTTTACCGTCTTGCCGCTCGACTGGTTGGCGGCGCTCACTAGGACGCGGGCCATAAACTGACCGTCTTCGTCCGTGAGATCGATCGAGGCCGACGGAAGCCACAAAACAGGCTTAGGGCGTCGTTCCACGAAGTAGGCGCGCTTATAGGCAGCGATGACTCTCTCAAGGTCTGTCAGCTGCCGAAAGATGCGATCCAGATCCCAACCGGCAATACCATCGTTCTTACCGGCGATGAAGTCAGCGAGCCACGGTTCAAAGCCCTCGTCACGGATGACCTCTGGCTTATAGGCTGACTTGTCGTTATCGATGTACTCATGCGTGGCGACGCCATCGCGGTTCAAGATGAGCGGCATGATAGTACGAAGCTGCCGGTCAAGACCGGGAGCACGCTCCTCGTCCGTATCTGAGATACGGGCGTACGGGGCAACACGTATGGGGGTAATGTCCGCTTTCATATATCTATACCCTTATTATATCACTATGGGTATAGTTTCCAGCTCATTGAGCGGGCTCAATGCGCACTGGACTCCCGCGGCCCTGGCCGAGGAGTTCGCCCGGCTCCGGGCCGCGGTCGACGCGACCGGCGATGCCTCGGCCGACAGTTAGTGCTCTGACTGGCATGGTCGACCGCCTTCGGGACTGGCTTCGTCAGCTGGATGCTCCTGAGCCGCGACTATCAGCTCTCTTAGCTGCTCTCGGCTTTCCTGGCAGCCTCGGCAACCAGTTGCTCGCGCAGCCTGGCGTGGCGGAACTGATAGGTCGCGCCCGCTTGGCGCAGGACGCCGCGGCGATGAGCGTCTTCCATGAAGGCCATGGCCCGCCAGCGCATTCGGCGGGCCAGCGCCAGGCAGATCCGCGTGGCGGCGAACCAGCCGGCCATCTGGGCGGTCAAGATCCCACCCACCGGAATGTAACTGACAAACGCCACTTTGAACCATTACGCTAGCGCCCTGCCGCCACACCGGCCGGACGAGCACCTAACAGGAGCGCACGATGACCGACACGGACGTGTCAGCCCGCAGGATCATCTCGCTGTCCGCCTCGGCGTTCGTGGTACTCGCCGCTGAACCGCTGTTCGTGCTGATTGACACGGCTGTGGTCGGCCATCTCGGCGTGGTGGCGCTGGCCGCGTTGGGTGCGGGCGGCACGATCATGACGTTGCTGGCGGTCATCGGAGCGTCGCTGGAGTACGGCACCACCGGCCGGGCGGCCCGGTTCTTCGGCGCCGACCGGCGGCCCGAGGCGGTCAACGAGGGCGTGCAGGCCTCCTGGTTGGCGCTGCTGATCGGCGGCGTTGCGCTCGTGGCCGGGGAGTTGCTGGCCGGGCCCGCGGCGCAGCTGGTCGCCGGCGGCGCGACCCCGACCGCCGCTGCGGCCACCGCCTGGCTGCGGATCGCGATGCTCGGCCTGCCCGGGATGCTCCTGGTGCAGGCGGGCAACGGCTGGCTGCGCGGCGTCCAGGACACTCGCACGCCGGTGCGGATCGTGGTCCTGGCCAACGCGGTCTCCGCCGCCGCATCGCCGCTGCTGGTGTACCCGGCCGGGTTCGGCCTGCGTGGCTCGGCCGTCGCGAACGTCGCCGCGCAGTGGCTCGGCGGCGCGCTGTGCGTGCGGGCGCTGCGCCGGGAGAAGGCAGCGTCCCGGCTCAGTTGGCGGGTGATGGGCGCCCAACTGGTGGTCGGCCGCGACCTGGTGCTGCGGTCGGCCGCGTTCCAGGCCGCTTATCTGACCGCGGCGGCCGTGGCCGGGCGGATGGGCGCCGCTCAGCTGGCCGCGCACCAGATCGGGATCCAGCTGTGGGAGTTCGCCGCGCTGCTGCTGGATTCCTTCGCCATCGCCGCGCAGTCCCTGATCGGCGCTGCGCTGGGCGGCGGGGACGTGGAGACGGCCAAACGCACCGCGTGGCGGGTCGGGCGGTACGGCCTGGCCGCCGGGGTCGCGTTCATGCTGATCGCCGCGGCCGGGTGGTTCGCGGTGCCTTCCGTCTTCACCTCGGACCCCGCGATCATCGCCCAGACGCACGTCCTGTGGCCCTGGCTGCTGCTGATGCTCCCGTTCGGCGGCGTCCTGTTCGCGCTCGACGGCGTGCTGTTCGGCTCGGGGGACTTCGCGTTCATGCGGACCGTGACGCTGTTGGCCGCCCTGCTCGGCTACGTCCCGGTGGCGCTGGCCGCGCTGTTCCTGCACTGGGGGCTCGGCGGGGTGTGGGCGGGGTTGGCCACGTTCATCCTGATCCGGTTCGTGGCGATGGGCTGGCGCACCCGCGGCGGGCGGTGGATCGTCGTCGGCGCGACGCGGTGACGTGAACGGCGGCGGCCGGGCGCACCAGATCGTGGTGGGCCCGGCCGCGCGGACAGCGCCGATGGTTTTCACCGGAAGTCTGTGTTCTGCGATCCCTACTCGGAGTCGGCCAGGATCGAACCCACCCGGTCGCCGAGCGTCGGGTCGCGCCGGACCAGGACGACCGCGTAGACGGCCGCGAGGACGAGGACCACCAGCGCAATGTACGGATACCAGCTGTATGGCGCTTCCTGGCCCGGCTTGGCCAGGTAGTACAGCGGCACGATGATGGCCACCGCGCCCAGCAGCGGCAGAATCAGGTGCCTGACGATTCGGAACTCGTCCGGCCGGTACCTGCGGTAGTACAACGGAAGCGCGATGTTCGAGGCCAGATATACCAGCAGGATCAGGATCGTGCCCAGGGTGGAGGACTCGGCGAAGAAGGCCACCGGGTCCATCGCGCCGCTGTTGTGGTGGATGATGTGCCCCAGGCCCCAGCCGCCGATGATCAGGGTGGAGATGCCGACGAAGGTGATGATCGCCTTGGTCGGGGTGCGCCGCACCGGGTGCACGTCGCCGATGAACGAGGGCAGCAGCCCCTCGCGGCCGGCGTTGAAGACCAGGCGGGCCTGCGAGTTCGTCCCGGCGATGAGCGCGCCGAGGGTGGAGGTCAGCCCGGCCAGGTAGGCGAAGAAGGCCAGCGCGCCGATGGTGCCCTGGGCGACGGTGATGAACGGGATCTCCGACGCGCCCAGCGCGCCGACGTCGTACCCGAACCCGGTGACCGTGGCGTAGGAGAACAGCAGGTAGCTGACCGACATGATGCCCACGGACAGGAACACCGCCCGGCCCACGTTGCGCCGCGGGTTCTGGGTCTCCTCGGCCAGCGCGGCCGAGTTCTCCCAGCCGATGAACAGGTAGACCGCGAGCGGGAACCCGGCCGCCAGGCCGCTGAACCCGTTGGTGATGTGGCTCGGCTCGAACGGGGCGAGCGACAGGTGCGAGCCGTGCTTGATCAGGGTGGCCACCGAGACCACGATCAGCACCAGCATCTCGATGCCGAAGAAGAACCCGGCGATCTTGGTGGAGAGCGCGACGCCGCGGATCATCAGCGCGACCGCGAAGGCGGTCAGGACCAGCGTCCACACGATCCACGGCACGTTGAAGCTGTGGAAATAGTGCTGCAGGGTGATCTGCAGGAACCCGCCGGAGATCGCGATCACCGAGGACATCGCGATGATGTAGCCGACGCCGACCAGCAGGGCGGTGGTGACCGCGCTGGTCGGGCCGAAGGTTTTGCCGACGAAGGTGATGAATCCGCCGGCCGAGGGGTGGGCCCGGGAGAACTGGGCCAGGGTGTTGCCCAGCAGCGCCACCGCGATGCCGGCCGCCACGATGGTCAGCGGCGAGGCGACGCCGGCCGTGGTGGCCAGGAAGGCGAAGCCGAAGAAGAAGCTCATCGCCGGGCCGATGTTGGCCATGGTGGCCGCGGCTATGTCGATCATCCCGAGGGAGCCGCCGCGCAGTCGTTGGTGTCCGGGGCCCGGGTCGGCCGGCTGCGCCGGGGGCGGGGCCGGGTCGGACACGGTGTCGGAATCAGCCATATCAGTCCTCTCGCTGCGCCTCGCCGGACGGCGGCGCGCGGTCGTGGGTGGAGATCGGAGCCGGGGATGACGGTGGGGGAGCGCGCGGGTGCTGTGGATGGCGTTGCCACTGGTCCGATGCGCCCCGCTCACCTGGGAGAGGCCGGCCGGCCGGGTTGTCGGGGTGGCATGAAAATAGCTCCCGGTCGAATAGGGGAGCAAGAGTTCGGGGCGGCGTAGGGGGTTACAGGCTGACAAGAAGAATGATGGAGGTGGCCAGGTTGACAATGCCATCCGGCGGCCTGAACCCTTATGCGGCCGGGATCTCGGGGTCTTCGGCCGATGAAGCGCCCTGATCGAGGCGCGATAGCAGGGATCGTATATTGCCGCCGGCCGCTGCCATGGCGAGATGGTCGTGGAAGTCCCGGGTCTCGATGATCAGACCATTGCGGATCCGCAGCACCTGGATGTTCGCGGCGCGGAATGTTCGGCCGGTGCTCGGATATCGGCCCGCGTAGTCGAATTCTGCGATCACGACCTCCGGATCGCCGGTCGTGTGCACGCGTATGTTCTCGGCTCGCAGTTGCAGCGCGCCGGGGGTCTCGAGGGCGCTGAAGCGCTCGCGCAGTTCCTCGCGGCCGTGGACGAACCGCGGCGGGCTGGGGGTGAAGACGATCTCGGCTACCGCGTCCGGGGCGTAGAGCTCCGGGATCCGGCTCCATTCGCCCGCCGAGATCAGGCCGATCAGCCGTTCGAAGACCTCGCTCGGAGTGGCCGGATCAGCTGGGCTGGCGACGGGGACTGGCGTGTGCGGTGCAGGCATGGGGATCCTCCGTGGTCGTCGGCCGATACAATCGGATAAGTGACTCCGGTTATCACGATACGGATAGGCCACTCCGTTTGTCCAGGTGTCAGGAGGACCGGATGACGACGCGGCACGAGGACGAGGTCCCGGTCGGCAAACCCCTGCGCGCCGACGCCCGGCGCAACCGCGCCCGGTTGCTGGAGGCGGCCGAGGCGGTGTTCGCCGACCAGGGGCCGGGGGCGTCCACCGAAGAGGTAGCGCGTCGGGCACAGGTGGGCATCGCCACCGTGTTCCGGCACTTCCCGACCAAGGAGGCGCTGTTGGAAGCCGTTCTGGTGCAACGGCTGGAGCGGCTGGGTGCGCAGGGGCGGCGCTTGGCGGCCGAGGCCGCGCCGCAGGACGCGCTGTTCGAATTCTTCGACCTCGTGCTGGACCAGTCGTCCGCGAAGAACGCCTACGCCGCGGCGCTCGCCGATGCCGGGGTCGACGTCCGGGCCGCGACCTCGGAGGCCGGCCGGAGCCTGCGCGAGGTGCTCACGGAGCTGCTCGACGCGGCCCAACGCAGCGGCGCCGTGCGGCCGGACCTGCAGTTCCCGGAGCTGACCGCGCTCATCGTGGGCACCGCGACGATGCTCGACCATCTCGACGGCCGTCCCGAATCGGCCCGGCGCGCCCGCTCCGTCGTGCGGGCCGGGATGCAGGCGGGCACCGGTTCCGGGGCGGCTCCCGCCTGCGTGCCCGTATCCGCGCCGGGCTCGAAAACGTCCTGAATCCCGCCGATCCGCCCGACCGTTCGTGGCGGGTGGGCGGCAGCTGGCATCATGGACGGATGACCAATCGCATGATCGCGGCCTGTGACGGGGCCTGCAAGAAGAATCCGGGGCCGGCCGCCTGGGCCTGGGTGCTGGTGGCCGCGGACGGGTCCGCGGGCCGATGGAAGGCCGGGCCGCTGGGCACCGCGACGAACAACATCGCGGAGCTGACCGCGTTGGAGCAGCTGCTGACCGAGGTCGACGTGGATGTTCCGCTCGAGGTCCGGATGGACTCGGAGTACGCGAAGAAGGCCGTCACCGAGTGGCTGCCCGGGTGGAAGCGGCGCGGGTGGAAGACCGCGTCCGGCACGCCGGTGGCGAACAAGGAGCTGGTGATGAGCATCGACGAGCTGCTGACCGGCCGGGACGTCAAGCTCGTGCACGTGGCCGCGCACCAGGTGAACGGCGACCCGTTCAACGCGCTCGCCGACGAGGCGGCCAGTGCGAGCGCGGTCAGCCAGCAGGCGGCGAGCGGCACGCTGACCGCCGAGCGGGCCCAGGCGATGATCAACGCCGGGGGGAGCGCGGGCGGCGGAGCCGGATCAGGCCCGGCGAAGCGGGCGGCCGCGGGCCGGAGCAGTAACTTCGCCGGGACGCTCAAGGCCAAGTACCCGGGCAGCTGCTCCTGCGGCAAGCGCTACGAGGCCGGGACCTTGATCGCCCGCGGACCGAAGGGCTGGGGCCACCCGGAGTGCGCGGGATCGCAGGCCCCGTCCGAAGCCGACGCCTAACCCGAACGAATCCTGCCCGACCCCGCCGAAGTCACGTCCTCCGCCGCGTTCGCGCGGCGGACCCTCCGGCCTTCCCGCCGCCGCCCGGCCTCAGTGCAGCGACGAGCCCTTGACCGACGGGCTGCCCGAGCCGAGGAAGAAGATCCCCGGATACCCGGCCGTCGAGAATCCCTTGCTCACGTTGTCGCTCAGCGTCGAGCCCTGGATCGCGAGCGTGCCGGTCTTGTCGTTGCTGACGAAGAACAGCGCGCCGCCGCCCTCGTTCGCCACGTTGTGCTCGATGATCGAATCCTCGACCGTCACGGTGTACGCGTTGCCGTCCGTGTAGATCGCCCCGCCGCTGCCGCCGCCGGGCGTGCCGCTGCGGGCCGGGTTCGCGCCGTTGCCGATCGCCGAGTTGTACGTCATGACGCTGTTGATCACCACCCACGACACGCCGATGCTGCTCAGCGCGCCGCCGTTGGAGCAGATCCCGCCCTGCCCGGGCGCGCCGCCGAAAGTGCTGTCGACGATGTACACCGGCAGGTTGTCGTACTGTTCGAACGCGCGGATGGCCGCGCCGCCGAGGTCCGGGCCGGTCGAGTCGCAGCGGTTGCTGACGAACTTCGAGTTGACCACCTTCAGCCGCCCGCCGCTGGCGAAGATCGCCCCGCCGCCCCCGCCGAAGGCGGTCTGGCCGGTGGAGTTGCCGTACTCGAAGGTCAGGTTCTGCACGGTCAGTTCGGGCGTGCTCTGGTCCTGGCAGTGCGAGCTGGTCCAGCCCTGGGCCTGGTCGCAGGTGTTCATGTACAGGATCCGGCGCGAGCCGGCGCCGCTGAGCGTCACTTTGCCGCCGCCGTCGAGCACTATCTGCGGGTGCGCGTTGACGACCTTCGCGGTGGCCTGCATCGTGATCACGATCGGGTTCGGCCCGCAGTTGAAGGTGATGATCCCGCCGGCCGCCACGGCCGCGACGACCGCCGCCGAGGTGCAGCCGGCCGGGGTGCCGGTGCCGATCTTCCGGGTCGGGTGCGCGGTGTCGACGGCCTGCGCGGCGGACGGGATGGACGCGTGCCCGTTCGGATTCCCGGCCGAGAAGGCCACGGCCGGCGGCGCGGTGGTCGGCGCGGAGGTGGCCGAGGGTGTCGGGGTGGGCGTCGCGGTGGCCGGGGCCGTGGTTGTAGGGACGAGCGCCGGCAGGGTCAGGGCCGTGGCGGGCGTGCCGGTCGGTGCTGGGGCTCCGGCGGTGGAGCCGGATCCCGAGGAGGTGCTGCAGCCCGACAGGACGGAACCGGATATGAGGGCGGCGATCACGAGCGCCACGCCGCGAGGGGTCGACATTGGGCCATGCTATCCATCAATCCGTCCCGGTCCAGCCGTTCCCGGCGGGGAACAACGCGACGTGCGAATGCGCTGTTGCGAGTAGTCGCTGCAAGGACAGGCGCAGGCGAGACCGAAGGAAGAGGGACGAGCATGAGTACTCGGGAGACCAGGATTCCCGGACCCGACCACCCGATCACGGTCGAGATGACCGAGGCCCGGGTCGTGGCGCGGGTCGGCGGGCACGTGGTGGCCGACACCACTCGGGCGCTGACGTTGCAGGAGGCGTCCTACCCGGCGGTGCAGTACATCCCGCTGGAGGACGTCGACCAGACGCTGCTCGCGTCGAGCCAGACGCAGACGTACTGCCCGTACAAGGGCGACGCGTCGTACTACAGCATCGTGCTGCCCGGCACGCAGGACGCCGGCGCGCTGACGGACGCGATCTGGACCTACCGCGAGCCGTACGACGCGGTCGCGTCCATCGCGAACCACGTCGCGTTCTACCCGGACCGGGTCGAGGTCGTGGTCGGCGCCGAAGAGGTCTGAGCCGCTGCGGCGTTATGATGGGTGCTTCTGTCCGAGAGAGTGGGGCGACCGCGATGGCCAGGACTATCGAGACCAAGACCGCTGACCGGTCCGCGCCCGGGCCGCGCAGGTCGGCCCGGGAACGGCTGCTGGCCTCGGCGAACGAACTGTTCTACGCCGAGGGCGTGCAGAGCGTCGGGATCGACCGGATCATCGAGCACGCCGGTGTCGCGAAAGCCTCGCTGTACAACCAGTTCGGCAGTAAGGAAGAGCTCGTCCAGGCTTACCTTCAGCACCGGCACGCGGGCACGACCGGCCGGCTCGAAGCGGCGATCAACGCACACGAAGACCCGCGCGACCGGCTGCTGTCGGTGTTCGAGGCCCAGGGCAGGCTGTTTCAGCACCCTGGTTTCAACGGCTGCGCGTTCATGAGCGCCAGCGCGGAGGCGGCGCCCGGCGGTCTGGTGCAGGCCGCCGCGGACGAGTTCCGAGCCTGGATCCGGGCCATGTTCACGGACCTGGCCCGCGCCGCCGGGGCGCCGGACCCGGCGCGGCTGGCCCGTCAGCTGCACCTGATCTACGACGGCGCGATCATGACCGCGCGGTTGGACCGGGATCCGAGCATCGCCGCCGAGGCGCGCAGCGCCGCAGCCGCGCTGCTTGATGCGGCGCTGGCGTCGGGGGCTTAGCTCGGCGGCTCACGGCCACGCGCAGCCGAATCGGCGTGCGGCGTCGGCAGTGCCGCCGCAGGCTTCGGCCCGCTTGCGGGGATCGGTGAGGGTGAGCTCGTCGGCCAGCAGGCGGGCGACGGTCCGGGCCGGCCACTCCCAGCTGTGGTCGGTCTCGGCCCGGCGGAGCTCGGATTCGTAGTCGGCTGCGTCGAAACACAACGCGGGCAGGTCCGTGCTCAGGTCGTCCGGTGCGCGCCACTGGTCCCAGGTCACGTGATCCGCCTCGCGCCGAATCGTCACGTAGAACGCCCCGCAACAGCTCTCTGTGCACTCGGCTTCCGCGAGCCGCACTTCGCGCGGCTGGTCACCGGATCATCCTCTCGGGCCCCGGTGCTGCTCAGCGACCGGTTTCCCGCCCCGGTGTCGACCCGCGCTTGACACCCTAGACAGTTCTGTCTATATTCATCTCATCGGCAGACAGACCGGTCTACCCACTTCCTGTCTCGAGGAGCCACCCGTGATCCAGAGCATCGACACCAAGCCCGGTGAGGGAGTCGTGCACACCATCGTGCCGACCCAGGCCGCCGCGCCCGCCGCCGCGACCGCACCGGCCGCCGTCCCCGCCCCCGTCGCCGCCCGCGCGACCCGCGGCCTGACCGGCACCCCCGCCCTGTACCTCCTCGCGTCGCTGATCGTGTCGCTGCTCGCCTCGTCCAGCGCGCCGACCCCGCTCTACGCCTTCTACCAGAAGGAATGGGGTTTCTCGCCGATCACCACCACCGTCGTGTTCGGCATCTACGCCCTGTCCGTCCTCGGCGGCCTGCTCACCCTCGGCAAGTTCTCCGACTACGTCGGCCGCCGCCCGGTCCTGCTCGGCGCACTCGCCGCCCAGATCGCGGCGATGGTCGTGTTCGCCACCGCGTCCGGGGTCCCCGCGCTGATGACCGCCCGGGTGATCCAGGGCCTGGCCACCGGCGCCGCCCTCGGCGCGATCGGCGCGGCCATGCTGGAGGTCGACCCGAAGCGCGGCACCCTCGCCAACGCGGTCGCGCCCGGCACCGGCACCGCCACCGGTGCGCTGCTCTCGGCCCTGCTGGTCCGCTACCTGCCCGCGCCGACGCACCTGGTCTACTACGTCGTCCTCGGCGTCTTCGCCCTGCAACTGGCCGGCGTCGCGCTGCTGCGGGAGACCGTGACCGCCAAGCCGGGCGCCCTGGCCAGCCTGAAGCCGGAGATCACCCTGCCGCGCCAGGTCCGCGGCCCGGTCGCCGTGGCCGCCCCCGTGCTGTTCGCCGTGTGGGCCCTGGCCGGCCTCTACGGGGCGCTCGGCCCGGCCGTGGTCTCCACCCTGACCGGCTCCACCTCGATCGTGCTCGGCGGCCTGAGCCTATTCGTGCTCGCCGGGGCCGCGGTCCTGGCCGTGATCGCGCTGCGCCACGCCCAGCCGCAGTTCGTGATGCTGACCGGGATCCTCGCGCTGGTCTTGGGCGTGGTCGTGACCCTGGTCGCGCTCAGCGCCAAGTCCCCGGCCCTGTTCTTCGTCGGCACCGGGATCTCCGGGATCGGCTTCGGCAGCGGCTTCCAGGGCGGCATCCGGACCGTCGTCCCGCTGGTCGCCCCGCACGAGCGCTCGGGCGTGCTGTCCCTGCTGTACATCGTCTCCTACCTGGGGATGGGCGTTCCCGCGGTGATCGCCGGCTTCCTGACCGTGCACGGTGCGGGCCTGATCGGCGCGACCCGCGAATACGGCGCGGCCCTGATCGTCCTGGCCGCGCTGGCCCTGGTCGGCCTGCTCCGGTCGCGCGTCGCCCAGCGCGTCGCCGAGCGCGCCTGAGCACGAACAGCTACTACTAGGCTCTGAAGTAAGCAGGAGAGGTGAGGGACATGACGAGGACAGCGGTCGGACCGTCAGCGCGTGAGCGGCTGTTGACGGCCGCCAACGAACTCTTCTACGAGGAGGGTGTGCACACGGTCGGCATCGACCGGATCATCGAGCAGGCCGGGGTGGCGAAGGCGTCCCTGTACAACACCTTCGGCAGCAAGGACGAACTGGTCCGCGCCTACCTCCAGGGCCGGCACGCGACCACGGCCGGCCGGATCTCCCGGGCGCTGGCCAAGCACGACACGCCGCGCGGGCGGATCCTCGCGGTGTTCGAGGCCCAGGGCGAGCTGTTCGCCGAGCCGGGGTTCAACGGGTGCGCGTTCGTCAGCGCCAGCGCCGAATCCCGCCCCGGCGACCCGGCCAACCAGGCCGCGGCCGACTACCGGACCTGGGTGCGCGGGATGTTCACCGACCTGGCCCGGGAGCTCGGCGCCGCGCAGCCGGAGTTCCTCGCGCAGCAGCTGCATCTGCTGTACGACGGCGCGGGGTTGTCCGCGCGGATGGACCGGGACCCGGCTGCGGCTGTCGCTTCGCGGGCTGCGGCGGTCGCGCTCCTGGATGCGGCCGAGGCGGCTGCGTCCCAGCTCGCGCCCGGGCCGGCGGCCGTTGCGCAAGCCGCGAACGCGTGAACCACGCGCCGCCGCGCCCGCCTCTGCGCGGCCGGTCCGAGCAGATGGGCCGCGTCCTCGACGTACTGCGCCGGGCCGGGCGCAGCGGTCAGGGAGCCGTCGTCCTGGTCACCGGCGAGGCCGGGATCGGGAAGACGGCTCTCCTGGGCGTGGCGGCCGAGCAGGCGGCGCGACTGGGGTTCGCGGTCGGTGCGGGCCGGGCCGACGAGTCGTCCGCTCGCGTCGCACCCTTGGCCGCCCTGTTCGCCGCATTGCGTTCGGGGCGGCCGCCGTTGTTGGCGGCGGAGGCGTTCGGCGAACCGGGGCCGGTGCACGATCGCGAGTTGTGGCTGGTCGATCGGATCGCGCCGCTGCCCGCCCTATCGCTGGACCTGGCCCGAGCCGGCGCAGTCCTGGGCCAGTCCTTCGCTGCTGATGATGTCGTGGGGTTGGTCGGCGGATTCCGGGATCGAGCTGTCGCGCTGCCGGGCCTCGAACCGTTGGTCCGCGCCGGGATCCTGGCCGACGACGGTTCGACGATCTCATTCCGGCACGATCTGCTCCGGCAGGCCGTCTACGCCGACATCCCGCCGACGGTCCGCAAAGCGATGCATCGGGCCGCGGCCCGGCACTTGATGAGCGTCGGCGGCAAGACGAGAGTCGTTGATGCGGCGGCTCACGTGCTGGCCAGCGCCGCTCCCGGTGACCTCGAAGCCGTGGACGTGCTGCGGGAGGCGGCGCGTGGGGCGGCGGGAATGGCGCCGGTGATGGCCGCGGACCTGATCCGGGAGGCGTTCGCGCTGCTCGCGCCGGGTGATGGGTTGTGGGCGGAGGTGGGGCTGGAGACCGTCGCCATGCTCGCGCAGGCCCGACGCGCGCATGAGGCGATGACGGTCGCCGATCGACTGCTCGCGGTGACCTCGGACGCGAGTGCGGACGTGGTGGCCCGGGCCGAGGGGCTGCTCACGCTGCCGTTGTGGAGCATGGGATTGCTGCGTGAGCTGCGGGAACGGGCCGAGAAGGGCCTCGCCGCCGCCGACCTTCCGGGACCCGGTCGGGCCCGTCTGCTCGCCCAGCTCGCCTTGGCCTCCTCGCGCGATGACGATCTCGACGCTGCCCGGACGGTTGGCGCGGACGCCCTGGCAGCGGCCCGGCAACTCGGCGACGCGTCCGCCGAAGGCGCCGCGCTGTGGGCGCTGGGTGAGATCGAACGCAACGACGGCCGCAACGAGATCGCCCTGGGCCACTTCGAACGCCTACGCGACCTGGCCGGAACGGCGTACTCGGCAGACGAGATCCTGACCCTGCAACTTCTGGACCGATAGGACGCGAGCGCAACCAAGATCGCCGAAGCCCAGCGGGTCGACTCCGGCGAGGGACGCGGCGCGGGCACGCCGCAGATTGTCGTCGCTTTCGCCGCGATGTGGCAGGCCTACAGCGTCGGCAGGCTTGATGACGCGGCGGCCGATGCGCAGACGGTCCTGAGGCTCGGCCGCGAACTGGGGGAGTACAGATTCCTCACCGAGGCGCGGCTCGTGCTCAGCCGGGTCGCCCAACTGCGCGGCGATGTGACCCAGGTGCGCGCGGCCAGGCTCTCGTCCCCGGCGAACCGGGCGATGATCTGGGTGGCCTCGGCGGTGATCTGCTTCTGCCCCTCGCGGTTCAGCGACCCGGGCGGCGTGACGATCTGCACCCGGACGTTGCGCGCGGAGAGCGTGTTCGCGGTGGAGATCGCGGTGGTCGGCAGCCGGTGGATGAAGGCCGCGGTGTTGTCCAGGTGCAAGGCACCCGGCTTCGCGACCCCTTCGGCCCGCAGCACGGCGAGCGCCAGCTCGTTGCCGAGCTTCTCGTCGGCACCGGCTGGGAAGATGTCGGCCGGCGCGTAGACGTCGATCATGGGCATGGTGAACTCCCTGGTGAGACGGGCCGAGAGGATCTGGCCAGCGATACCAGGCAGTCTGCTACCGCCCGCGCTGCCCGACATCACCTATTCGGGTGAGACCCCAGGATCCCGGACGGAGTTCACCCTTCCAGCCCTCGGCCCGCCCTCACCCGATCCGCGGTCCGTTCACCGAATTTCCTCGCAGCACCCTGCCTCCTTTCGACGCCGTTCCAGTACCCTGAGTTGTCCGTCAGCAGGCCGACATGCCCCCGGAACCGTTTGGAGAACTCTGATGCTCAAGGTCCGCTCCGTCCAGGTGGACGCGCCCGAAGGCGAGTTGCGCGTCGTCGACCGCGAGGTTCCCGACCCCGGGTACGGGCAGGTGCGGATCGCCGTGGAGGCCAGCGGGATCTGCCACTCGGACGACGCGTTCATCGCGGGCGCGCTGCCCGGCCTGACCTTCCCGTTGACGCCGGGGCACGAGATCGCCGGGCACATCGAGGCGCTGGGCGAGGGCGTGCGCGGGTGGGCGGTCGGCGACCGGGTCGCGGTCGGGTGGTTCGGCGGGTACTGCACCACCTGCCCGCAGTGCCGCCGCGGCCAGTTCGTGCACTGTCTGAACGCCCAGATCCCCGGCCTGTCCTACCGCGGCGGTTACGCCGACGCGGTCGTGGTGCCGGCCACCGCGCTGGCGCGGGTGCCCGACCGGATGAGCACGGTGCAGGCGGCGCCGATGGCGTGTGCCGGCGTGACCTGCTTCGGCGCGCTGCGCAACAGTGGCGCGCGGCCGGGGGACCTGGTCGCGGTGCTCGGGCTGGGCGGGCTCGGGCATCTGGGCGTGCAGTTCGCGGCCAAGATGGG
The DNA here is from genome assembly GCA_035943635.1 of Actinocrinis sp. Classification (GTDB taxonomy): domain Bacteria; phylum Actinomycetota; class Actinomycetes; order Streptomycetales; family Catenulisporaceae; genus DASZBX01. The sequence continues at coordinate 14,126 of DASZBX010000032.1, forward strand.
CTTCGACACCGTGGTGATTGCGCGCGGGCAGGACAAGGCTTCGTTCGCCGCCTCGCTCGGGTCGCGGCACTACATCGACGCCACCTCGCAGGACGTGGCCGCTGAGCTGCAACGGCTCGGCGGTGCCCGGATCGTGCTGGCCACCGCCTCGAACTCCGACGCGATCTCCGGCACGGTCGAAGGGCTCGCGCCGAACGGCGAGCTCGTGGTCATCGGCATCGACCCGGAGCCGCTGCGGGTGGCGCCGCTCCAGTTGATCCTGCAGGGGCGCAGCGTGCACGGGCACCCGGCCGGCTCACCCGCGGACATCGAGGACACCATGGCGTTCGCCGAGCTCACCGGGATCAGCGCCCTGGTCGAAGAGGTCCCGCTGGAGCAGGCGGCCGAGGGGTACGCGCGGATGGCGTCGAACAAGGCGCGCTTCCGGGTGGTGCTGACCACCGGAGTCTGATCGGGCTGAGGGGGCTGCTGGACGTTCCGGTGCCGGACGGTGCCGAGCTGCGTGCTCGGCTGCGGACGGCGCCGGTGTCGTCTTCCGGCCTCGCGGACCGCCTTGAACCGCGGTGAGGTTGGCGCATCTGCCGCATCCAACGCCTCTGAGCTGGGACGACACATTGGCCGGTCCGCGCGCTTGACATGAACAGACCTGTCTGTCTAATATCTGGATATCGCTAGCAGACAGACAGGTCTACCTAGCAAATCTGAAGGAGTTCGTCATGACGGAGCGTTCTGAATTCGGCGGCGCGGCGACCGAGACGACCGAGGCCCAGGCGGCCCCCGTCGCGCTGGTCACCGGGGCCACCAGCGGGATCGGGCAGGCGGTGGCGGTGAAGCTGGCCGCGGACGGGTTCACCGTCCTCGTGCACGGCCGCGACGCCGAGCGCGGGGCCGCGGTGGTCAAGCAGATCACCGCGGACGGCGGGCAGGCCCGCTTCGTCGCGGCCGACCTGACCGACCTCGGCGCCATCGCCCGGCTGGCCGACGAGGCCGGCGAGGTGGACGTGCTGGTGAACAACGCCGGGTTCTCCTGGTTCGGGCCGACCGACGAGCTGCCGGCGGACACGTTCGACGCGCTGTTCAGCGCCAACGTCCGGTCCGCGTACTACCTGACCGCCGCCCTCGCGCCGAAGATGGCCGCGCGCGGGACCGGCAGCATCGTCAACCTCGGCAGCATGGCCGGGCAGGTCGGCCTGGCCGGCGGGGCCGCGTACAGCGCCACCAAGGCCGCGCTGGCCGCGCTGACCCGGGCCTGGGCGGCCGAGTTCAGCCCGCGGGGGGTGCGGGTGAACACCGTCTCGCCCGGCCCGGCCTACACCTCGGGCGCCGCCACCGACCGGATCGCGGCCCTCGGCGAGACCACCCTGCTCGGCCGCGCCGCCCAGGCGGAGGAGATCGCGGAGGTCATCGCGTTCCTCGCCTCGCCGAAGTCCGGCTACGTGACCGGGTCCGTGCTGGCGGCGGACGGCGGACGCACCGCAGTCTGATCGGCCCCACAGCTACCGACCAGAACCGACGACAACCGACGTAGAGACGAAGAGAAGGAAGAACCCCCATGTCCGAGTTCACGCACGACACCGCTCCGACCGAGTTCGTCGAAGCCGGCGGCATCCGGTTCGCCTACCGCCGGTTCGGGAAGCCCGAGCGCACGCCCCTGGTGTTCTCCCAGCACTTCATGGGCAACCTGGACGATCACGACCCGGCCCTGAGCGACGCGTTCGCCACCGACCGCGAGGTCATCCTGTTCGACAACACCGGTATCGCGTCCAGCGGCGGTGAGGTCCCCGAGACGATCGAGCAGACGGCCCGGGATGCCGCAGCCTTCATCGACGCGCTCGGCCTGGCCACGCAGTGAGATGACGGACGCGCGTAGCGGTATGCGGTATGCCAGGACTAGAAGAGCGACGAGGTCTGCGGCGATATCAGACCGGACAGTGCGGCCTCCAGCAGCACGGCGCATTCGTCCTTGGTCAGGGTCGGTTCGCTGCTGGGCCCGGCCACGTAACTGGCGTCCGTATCGACGCCGGCATTCTGGGAAGCCACAGTAGCCTGCCCCTGGCCGCCCCCGGCGCACTTGCCGCCGCCGTGCATTCCGCCGAGCAGCCGGGTGACGATGATCGACCGGATCCCGCCCAGCACGAACTGCGCGCGCAGCCGGCACTCCGGGCTTCCGCCCGCCGCGAGGGCCGCCTCGATCCGGCCGGTCAGCCCCTGGAAGTCGTAGCGGGCCTTGATCGCGGTGCGGGCGCCCGGATCCACCATCAGCGGGAACAGTGCCGGAACGCTGTCGACGGTCAGGTCGATGAACCCGCTCAGGATCTGCTCCACGGTCAGGTCCCCGGTCTGGGCCGTCTCGACGAAATCCGCCATGGCCTGCATGACCGGGTGCACCAGACCGTCGAGCAGGTCCTCTTTGGACGCGAAGTGGTAGTACAGCGCGGCCTTGGTGATGCCGAGCCCCTCGGCGATGTCGCGCATCGACGCGCCCGAGTACCCGTGCGCGGCGAAGGCGTCCGCCGCCGAGTCCAGGATGCGCCGCCGGGTCTCCGGCGCGTTGCTGCCGACCGTTCTCGCCACGTCTCTCGACTTCCTCAACTAGTGCCGTGTGTCACATGTGGTCAGTGGTGCTGTGCGTGGGTGCGGCGCCTAGCTGGTATTCAGCCGGGCGCCGGTCCCGTGGGCCGGGGTACCCACTGCACCGGCGTCACAATCGCATGGTACTCTCGCCGCAGTAAACAACCGACCGGTCGATTAATTCTAAGGGGCCCGATGTCCGCCATTGCACGATGGTGCTTCCAGCGCCGATACCTCGTGATGCTCATGTGGGTGGTCGGGCTGGTGGGCCTCGGTGCTGCGGGCAACGCCCTTGGTACCAACTACTCCAACAGCTTCTCTCTTCCCGGCACCGAGTCGACGAAGGCGCTGACGCTGCTGCAGTCGCAGTTCGCCTCGCAGTCCGGCGACCAGGACACGGTCGTCTGGCACGTCAATCAGGGCAGCGTGCGCGACCCGCAGGTCCAGGACTCGATGACCTCGACCCTCGCCGCGATCGCCAAACTGCCCGAGGTCGCGGCCGTGCGCAGCCCGTACGACGCCCAGGGCGCGATCCAGATCAGCAAGGACGGCTCCACCGCCTACGCGCAGGTCAACTTCACCATGCAGGGCAACCTGCTGGACGCCTCGGACGTCACCAAGGTGATCACCACCGCGCAGGCCGCGGGCACCTCGAACCTCGAGGTCGAACTGACCGGCAACGCGATCGACCAGGTCGCCCAGGCCAAGCCGTCCGCGAGCGAGGGCCTGGGCATCCTGGCCGCCGGCGTAGTCCTGTTCATCGCGTTCGGCGCACTGTTCGCGATGTTGCTGCCGATCCTCACCGCCGTCTTCGGGCTCGGCGCCGGCATCCTCGCGGTCGACCTGCTCACCCACACGTTCTCCATCGCGCAGCTCGCCCCGACCTTGTCCGCCCTGATCGGCCTGGGCGTCGGGATCGACTACGCACTGTTCATCGTCACCCGGTACCGGCGCGGCCTGCAACGCGGACTCGAACCGATCGACTCGGTCGCCGTCGCGCTCAACACCTCCGGCCGCGCGGTCCTGTTCGCGGGCGGCACAGTGTGCATCGCCCTGCTCGGGATGCTCGTGCTCGGCGTCTCCTTCCTCAACGGCGTCGCCATCGCCGCCGCGCTGACCGTGCTGTTCACGGTCCTGTCCGCGATCACCCTGCTGCCCGCGATGCTCGGCGTGCTCGGCGTGCGGGTGCTCTCCCGGCGGCAGCGGCGCAAGCTGGCCGAACGCGGGCCGGAACCGGCCGACATCGGCGGCTTCTGGGCCCGCTGGGCCGGGTTCGTCCAGCGCCGGCCGAAGATCCTGGCCGTCGCGGCGCTCGCGGTGCTGGTCGTCCTGGCCATCCCGGTCGGGGCGCTGCGCCTGGGCCACGCCGACGACGGCAACGCGCCCACCTCCTCGACCAGCCGCAAGGCCTACGACCTGCTCGCCGACGGCTTCGGCCCCGGCTTCAACGGCCCGCTGGAACTGGTGGTCCAGTTCGGCGCCCCGACCGACGCCGCGCACCTGCCGGCCCTGGTCAGCGCGTTGCGCAGCACGCCGGACGTGGCCGCGGTGCAGTCCGCGCCGGTCAAGGCGGGCGCGACGCTCGGCATCATCGAGGTCTACCCGTCCTCCGCCCCGGACGCCGTGGCGACCACGGACCTGATCTCCGACCTGCGCACGAACGTGATCCCGCAGGCACGCGCCGGAACCTCGGAGACCGTGTACGTCACCGGCGCCACGGCCATCTTCTACGACTTCGCCAACGTGCTCGACGCCAAGCTGCCGCTGTTCATCGGCGTGATCATCGGCCTCGGATTCCTGTTGCTGCTGCTGGCTTTCCGCAGCATCGGGGTGCCCATGATGGCGGCGGTGATGAACCTGCTCGGCGCGGCCGCGTCGTTCGGCGTGCTGACCGCGGTGTTCCAGTGGGGCTGGGGCCTGAACGCGCTCGGACTCGGGACCTCCGCGCCGATCGAGGCGTTCCTGCCGGTGATGATGCTCTCCATCCTGTTCGGGCTGTCGATGGACTACCAGGTGTTCCTGGTCTCCCGCATGCACGAGGAGTGGGTGCACACCGGTGACAACAAGCGCGCGGTGCGGATCGGGCAGGCGGAGACCGGCCGGGTGATCACCGCGGCGGCGACCATCATGATCTGCGTGTTCCTGGCCTTCGTGTTCGGCGGGCAGCGGGTCATCGCCGAGTTCGGGATCGGGTTGGCGTCGGCGGTCGCGATCGACGCGTTCCTGATCCGCACGATCCTGGTCCCGGCCTCGATGCAGCTGCTCGGACGGGCCAACTGGTGGCTGCCGGGCTGGCTCGACCGGGTGCTGCCGCACCTGTCCGTGGACCCGGCCGACGACCCGGCCGAGCCGGGCGCCGCGGGCAGCGCCGCCGAGCCGATCAGCCCGGTCGGGCTGCCCGACCCGGACGAAGACGACCTGACCCAGGCGCCCCCGGCGGTCGGATCAGGCAGCAGGTAAGAGCCCCGAAGTACGAACCCACCAACACAGGAAGCCGACTGTCACACCCCGCGCCGGACCGGACCGCCAGGACCGGTCCGGCGCGGAAGGCGGAGTCGTCCCCCGGCCGACCCGATATGGAGCACGTGATGTCCATAGTCAAGAACATCGAGCTACGGATGGCGATCGACCGCGCGCTCACCGGCGGGGGCGCGGCCGGCGAATGGCGCCTGGACCCGGCCGGGTCCGGGGTCTGGTTCCGGGCCAAGGTGTTCGGGGGGCTGCGGTCCGCCGGCGGGACCTTCCGCAGCGTGACCGGAGACGGCCGGGTCTCGGCCGAGGGCCTGATCAACGGGAAGGTCGTGATCCGGACCGCGTCGGTGGCCACCGGGAACACGGCCTGGGACGCCCGGCTGCGTTCGCGCAGCCTGCTCGACGCCGAGCGCAACCCGGACCTGACGGTGACCGTGACCAGCGCGGACCGGATCGGCAACGGCCGGCTGCTGCTGACCGCCGGGCTGACCGTGGCCGACCTGCTCGTGCCGCTGGTGATGGACGCCGAGGTGATCATGCTCGACGACACCGACGCCCAGCTGCGCGCGGACATCGTGCTCGCCCGGGCCGACCTGGGCCTGGGCCGGCGGCGGTTCGGCCTGATCGGCCGGAAGGTGCACGTGCACGTCAACGTCCACTTCACCCGCTCCGAGTCGGCCGGCGCCGGGTTCGGCGCGGCGGCCGCCAGCGGCGCGACGATCGGCTAGGCCGCGGCGTCGGTCGGCGTGCGGCCCACGGCGGCCAGCATCGAGTAGCGGGTGACGTCGCCGCCCAGCGGCTCGGGCTGGGTCTCGTCGGGCGCGTCCGGACGCCAGTGGATCATGTCGACCAGGCCGGGTTCGATCAGGTCGTAGCCGTCCATCAGCTCGGCCAGCTGCGCGCGGCTGCGCAGGGTCAGCCCGTAGTCGGCCTTGGCGTAGATGCCGCGGGCGTTGCTGCTCTCGGTCGGGTTGTAGTCGCCGGTGCCGTGGCTGACGGCCAGGTACGAGCCCGGGGCGGTGGCGTCCCGGTAGGCGGCGATCATCTCGGCCGGGGAGTCCTCCTCGGAGACGAAGTGCAACACCGAGATCATCAGCACGGCCACCGGGCGGCTGAGATCGAGGAAGCCGTTCACCAGCGAGTTCTCCAGCAGGGCGGCCGGATCGCGCAGGTCGGCGTGGATCACCACGGCGTCCGAGGCGTCGGCCAGCAGGGTGGTGCTGTGCGCGACGGCGACCAGGTCGGAGTCGACGTACACGGTCCGGGAACCCGGGCGGTGGGTGCGGGCGACGTCGTGCACGCAGCCGCCGCTCGGGATCCCGGAGCCCAGGTCCAGGAACTGGTCGATCCCGGCCCGGCACAGCTCGGTCACCACGCGGTGCAGGTACGCCCGGTTGGCGCGGGCGATGTGGCCCAGATCCGGCCAGTTGCGCAGGCTCGCCTCGGCCAGTTCGCGGTCGGCGGCGAAGTTGTTGGAGCCGCCGAGGTAGTAGTCGTACATGCGCGCGGCGGAGGGGCGCTCCATGTCGATCTCGTCCGGAGCCCAGGTCGGGCGGTGATGCTGCACGGTGATGGCAATCCTCTTCGAAGCGGTGGCTCAGGGTGCACTCATGTCGATCATACGTCCACTGAGGCGCACTCTGTCCATGCTCTGCGAAGAATGCCGGCCGAGCGGCATCCGGCGGCTGCGGTCAGTGCTCGCAGAGGGAGAACTCGCGCTCGTAGACGTCTTCGTTCTGCTCGTCCACGACGTACTTGCGTTCCCGCATCAGCTGCTCGCGGTATTCCTTCGCCTGCTCCAGCGTCATGGTCGACGTCGGGGACCAGGGCTGCTGCGGAGGCACGTCGGAGGTCGAGGTGATCGTCACCGAGGGCTCGACCAGGAAGAACACCAGGACCTTGCGATGGCCCGGCCGGGCGGGTTCGGCGAGCCGGAACGGGTGGACGCGGTGCTGGAGGATGTTCGGGAACGCCAGGGCGCGCCCAGCCCGGGTCTCGACTGCGCCGAGCACCTGGTTGAGGGCGACATCGTCCACCAGGCCGTAGATGTCGCGGACGGCGTCGGGGTCGTTCTGTTCGTAGCCCGGAGATTCGACTGCAGCGCGGAACCCCAGCCGGCTCTCGGTGATGTTCTCACTGTCCCAGTAGTAGATGCCGGTCGAGACGATGCGCTCGTTCAGCATTCCCTCGACGTGCCAGGTGCCGCCGGCGTACTCGGGCTCGTCCGGGGTGAGGTGGATGGTGGCGAGCTTGACGATGACCTGGAGCCGGCGCCCGCGCAGGTCCACCCGGGCGGTGTCGTCCGGCGGCGCCGGCGGGGTGAAGGCCGGAGCGTCCGGGACGATCGGTGTGCGGGTGGACCGCCATTCCTCCATGGCTTGTTCCCAGACTTGGAACGCGTCGTCGGGGTAGTCGATCTCGGGGTTCCAGGGCCCGGGCGGTTCGCCTTCGTACCAGGAGGAATAGTCGGTCTCGATCCGCGGCGGGCGCGGATGGCGCAGATCTGTGAGGACATTCTCGAACAGCGGTCGCATGCGCCCGAACACGGTCGGCAGGACGGCCGCGAACTCGCGATGGGCCTCGGGGTGGACGTTGTTGACGTACGAACGGAACACGGTGTCGCCGTCTTCGCCGATCTCGACATCGGTGGGCAGCCATTGGAAGGTGCTCGACCATGCGTAGTGCGGGTCTCGCCGGTTCGGGATCAGCCAGCCGCCGGTGTCCGGGCAGCTCACGTCGCGCACCAGGCAGAACAGTGAGGGATGGACCAGATCCAGGACCTGCCCGTCGGACCCCGGATGCCAGTCGAGCTCAGCCTCGGGGACCTCTTCCAGCACCCTTACCGCCTCGCGCAGCCTGGATCTGAGCTCGTCGTCGATCAGCGAGTCCGACTGCCACACCCCGTCGACGCCGGAGACCTCGATGCCGGTCCGCTCGTCCCGCAGCCCGGCGTAGTACGCCAGTTCTGCCAGCACGTAACGGATCTGAGCTTGCGTCATGCCCTGATCGGCGGCCTCCCGCGTCCACCTGGCGACGATCTCGGGGTCGTTCACCTTGACCCGCCACTCGGGCTTGGCCCGGATGAGCGCGCTCATCCGCATCATCGCGAGTTCTCGCAGCGTCCTGATCTCTGCGGCCGGCAATCGGTGGCTTTGGGCGAAGGGCAGCGGAAAAGCGGCTGTCTCGGTCAACTCTACGGGCCCCCATGATCCATGTGGTGGCGCGCCGAGCCCTCTCGGCGCGCCGGACGACCCGACCGACACTAGCCCCTTCCTCCGACAGAAGGCCCGGGCCGATCAAGGGGCGAACTCCTACGCCCGGATCAGGACGAGCGTGCTGCGCGCCTCCAGCCGGACGGTGCCGTCCGCGTCCAGTTCCCGGTCCTCGTCCTGCTCGGTCTCCCCGCGTGCGGTGTCCACGGCGACCTTCCAGGTCTTCGCGTACTCGGCGCCGGGCAGGTGGAAGTCCAGCGGCTCGTAGTGGCCGTTGAGCAGGATCAGGAACGAGTCGTCGACGACCCGTTCGCCGCGGTGGTCCGGTTCGGTGATGGCCTCGCCGTTGAGGAAGACGCCCACGGCCCGGGCCTCCTCCCACTGCCAGTCGCTGTCCTGCATCCGGTCGCCGTCCGGCAGGAACCAGGCCAGGTCGGCCGGGCCGCCGTGGAGGTTCACGCCGCGGAAGAACCGGCGCCGGCGCAGCACCGGGTGGTCGTTGCGCAGCTGCACGAGCCGCCGGGTGAAGTCCAGCAGTTCCTTGTGCTCCCGCTTGAGATCCCAGTCGATCCAGGCCAGGTCGTTGTCCTGGCAGTACACGTTGTTGTTGCCCTGCTGGGTGCGGCCGAGTTCGTCGCCGTGCGCGATCATCGGCACGCCCTGGGAGAGCAGCAGCGTGGTCAGCAGGTTGCGCTGCTGCCGGCTGCGCAGGGCCCTGATCTGGCGGTCCTTCGTGGGGCCCTCGGCGCCGCAGTTCCAGGAACGGTTGTCGTTCGCGCCGTCGTTGCCGTTCTCGCCGTTCGCGTCGTTGTGCTTCTCGTCGTAGGAGACCAGGTCGCGCAGAGTGAAGCCGTCGTGCGCGGTGATGAAGTTGATGCTGGCCAGCGGCCGGCGCCGGTCGCTCTGGTACAGGTCGGCGGATCCGGCCAGGCGGGTGGCGAACTCGGGCAGGGTCGCGTCCGCGCCGCGCCAGAAGTCGCGCACGGTGTCGCGGTAGCGCCCGTTCCACTCGGTCCACAAGGGCGGGAAGTTGCCGACCTGGTAGCCGCCGTCGCCGATGTCCCAGGGCTCTGCGATCAGTTTGACCTGGCTGATCACCGGATCCTGCTGCACGAGGTCGAAGAACGCCGACAGCTTGTCGACCTCGTGGAACTGGCGGGCGAGGGTGGCGGCGAGGTCGAAACGGAAGCCGTCCACGTGCATGTCCTTGGCCCAGTAGCGCAGCGAGTCCATGATCAGTTGCAGGACGTGCGGGTGGCGCATCAGCAGGCTGTTACCGGTGCCGGTTGTGTCGTAGTAGTACTCTGCGTTGTTGTCGACGAGCCGGTAGTAGGAGGCGTTGTCGATTCCCTTGAAGGACAGCGTGGGTCCGAGTTCGTTGCCCTCGGCGGTGTGGTTGTAGACGACGTCGAGAATCACCTCGATGTTCGCGGCGTGCAGCGCCTTGACCATCTGCTTGAACTCGATCACCTGCTGCCCGCAGCTCCCGGAGGAGCTGTAGGCGTTGTGCGGCGCGAAGAACCCGATGGTGTTGTAGCCCCAGTAGTTCGACAGGCCGCGCTCCAAGAGGTCGCGGTCCTGGATGAACTGGTGCACCGGCATCAGTTCGATCGCGGTGATCCCGAGCGAGCTCAGGTGCTCGATGATGGCCGGGTGCGCGATCCCGGCGTAGGTGCCGCGGATCTCCTCGGGCAGGCCCGGGTGGGTCTGCGTCAGGCCTTTAACATGTGCCTCGTAGATCACGGTGTGGTGGTAGGCCAGGTCCGGGGCCTTGTCCTCGCCCCAGTCGAAGGCGGTGTCCGTGACCACCGAGAGCATGGTGTGCCCGAGGCTGTCGGTGGTGTTGTACTGCTCGGGGTCGTCGAAGTGGTAGGAGAACAGGGACTCGTCGCCGTCGATCTGGCCGTCGATGGCCTTGGCGTACGGGTCGAGTAGCAGCTTGGCCGGATTGCACCGGTGCCCCTGCTCGGGCTCGTACGGGCCGTGCACGCGGAACCCGTAACGCTGGCCCGGCCCGATGTCCGGCAGGTAGCCGTGCCACACGAACCCGTCGACCTCGGTCAGCGCGACCGGCTCGGTCGACCCGTCCTCGGCCACCAGGACCAGTTCGACCTTCCGGGCGACCTCGGAGAAGAGGGAGAAGTTGGTGCCGGAACCGTCGAAGGTGGCACCCAGGGGATAAGCGCGTCCAGGCCTTGACTTCATTTTTCGACCATAACAGCGCCCCGGCGGCGGCGCCGGTCGTGATCCGGCCCGGTGATCCGCCCGGTGATCCGGCGCGGCCGCCGCGCCCTCGCGCGGCCGCGGGCCCGGGCTGGAAAAATAATCGAGATCCGTCCGGCCGAAGGTGTCCATCCGGCCGATCCCGTTCGTCGTTGGAGAGTGTGGACCCCCACGAGATTGGAGAAGATCATGGACGACCTGGTCACCGGCGTGACGACCGCCGTGCAGCTGACTGTGGATCTACCCCCGGACCAGGTCTGGGACCTGGTCACCGACGTCACCCGGATCGGTGAGTGGAGTCCGGAGGTCGCTGGCGGCGCCTGGGTGCACCGGGCCGGCCTGGTCCCGCAGGCCGGTGACGGCTTCCAGGGGCACAACAGGTTCCCCAACGGACTCACCGCGACGGTCGACTGCCTGGTGACCCAGGCGGACAGGCCGGCCCTCTTCGAATGGGTGGTGCTCGACGACGCGAACGACCCCGACCGTCCCGGCTCGATCTGGCGCTACGATCTGCGGGCAGACGGCGCCGGGACCGCGGTGAACCACACCTTCACCCACGGATCCGGCGACTCCGGGCTCCGGTCCGGGGTCGAAGACAACCCCGACCTCGCCGACGACGTGATCGCCGAACGGCTGGCCACCCTGCACCGCAACATGACCCAGACCCTGCGCGCGATGACCGGAGGAACAGACCGATGAAATTCATGTTGTTCGTCTGCGTGGACCGAGACTCCTACGACCGGGAGACCGACGAGGAGCGCACCGACCCGGACAAGCGCGAACCGATGCCCTGGGTCGACGAACTGGATGCGGCCGGGATCCGCCTGGACGGCGACGAACTGCGCCCGTTCTACGACGCCACGACCGTGCGGGTACGCGACGGTGAGGTGCTGCTCGGCGACGGGCCGTTCGCCGAGACCAAGGAAGTCATCGCCGGCTACGACATCATCGAGTGTGCGGACCTGGACGAGGCGGTGGCCATCGCGGCCAGGCACCCGGTGTCCCAGTTCGGCGTGATCGAGGTGCGGCCGTACCGGGGGTGAGCGTCGAGCAGGCGGTGGCCGACACCTTCCGGTCCGAATGGGGCCGGGTGGTGGCCACCCTGATCCGGGTCTGCGGCGACTGGGACCTGGCCGAGGAGTGCGCGCAGGACGCGTTCGCCCAGGCCATGGTCTCCTGGCCCGGCTCCGGGGTGCCGGACCGGCCGGGCGCGTGGATCGTGGCCACGGCGCGCAACCGGGCCGTGGACCGGCTGCGCCGGCGCAGCGTAGAGGCGGCGAAGTTGCGCCGCTTCGCTGCGGACCTGGCCGGCGCGGGCGGCCGGGCCGGCGGGCCGACCGGGGGGCCCGCCGACCCGGCCGCCGATCCGGCGCACGTGGTCGAGGCCGCCGCCGAACCGGACCCGGCCGAGGCCAGCGGCATCGCCGACGACCGGCTCCGGCTGATCTTCACCTGCTGCCACCCGGCCCTCGCGCTCGAGGCCCGGGTGGCGCTGACCCTGCGCACCCTGGCCGGGCTGACCACCGCGCAGATCGCCCGGGCCTGCCTGGTCTCCGAAGCGACCATGGCCAAACGCCTGGTCCGGGCGAAGGCGAAGATCCGGCACGCCGGGATCCCGTACCGGGTCCCGCCGGCCGACCTGTTGCCCCAGCGCCTGCCGGGCGTGCTGGCCGTGCTGTATTTGCTGTTCAACGAGGGATACGCCGCGGCCGGCGGCGCGGATCTGCTGCGCCCGGACCTGTCCGCGGAGGCGATCCGGCTCGGTCGGCTGCTCGCCGAGCTGCTGCCGCGCCAGCCCGAGACGCTCGGCCTGTACGCGCTGATGCTGCTGCACGACGCCCGCCGCGAGGCCCGGGTGGACCAGGACGGGCGGCTGGTCACCCTGGCAGATCAGGATCGGTCCTGCTGGGACGGCAAGCAGATCGCGCAGGGCGTGGCCGCGCTGGAGGCGGCGCTGGACTTCGGCGAGGTCGGGCCGTACCAGGTGCAGGCGATGATCGCGGCGTACCACGCGACCGCGGCCAGCGCGCAGGAGACCGACTGGGCCGCGATCGCGCACCTGTACCGGCGGCTGGCCGAGCTGGTGCCGTCCGCGGTGGTCACGCTGAACCGGGCGGTCGCGCTCGGCATGGCCGAGGGCCCGGCGGCCGGGCTCGCCCTGGCCGACGAACTGGCCGCGAGTGGGAGCCTGGCCGACTACCACCTGCTACCGGCCGTGCGGGCGGATCTGCTGCGCCGGCTGGGCCGGTTGGCCGAGGCTGCGCAGGCGTATCGGCAGGCGGCCGCGCTGGCCTCGACGGATGCGGAACGGGAGTACCTCCACGGGCGGCTTGCGGAGATTTCGGCCGACGGCGCGGGCGCGGCCGAGCCGGTCACGCCACCCGGAGACGGCTAGCACCCCGGCCCTTCGCGGTGCGGATGCGAAGGGCCGGGGCGAGGTGGTCCGGCCCGCCGGCTCAGGGCGTCAGCAGGCCGGACCCGTCTTCGTCTATGGCCTGCTCAGCTGACGGACCACAGCTGGTTGTCGCTGGTCGAGCGGATCTTCTGGTAGACCGCCTTCCAGTCGTTCTCGAACGAGGTCAGCTGCCTGGCCGGCTTCCGTGACCTGAGCAGCGTAGGCGCAGTGGTGCGGATGCCTGCATGGGCGGAGGGTTGGTGTGGGCCGTACCTTGACGACGGTCCCCGTCCCGCTGAAAAGGGCCCCATCATGAGCGCATCGCGATCGGCAGCCGCGTCATCGTCGGCGTCACTGCTGTCGGCGCGCTCCGCGGCCAAGGCCGGGCCTGCATCGATGTCCGCGCCCGCTGTTCCCGGGATCGCCGAGGCCAACCGGGCCGTGCGGCACGATTCGCCGTTCGACGATGCCCGTGACCTGGACGACGAGCGCCGCGGCTATCTCGGCACCGCGTCGGAGGGCGAGATCCGGGCCGCGGACGGCCGGGTGGTGTGGGACCTGGGCGCGTACGCCTTCCTCGGCGAGGAATGCCCGGACACCGTCAACCCGAGCCTGACCGGCCTGGAGATTGCCGAGCGGATGCAGCTTCCCCCGGCGCTGGAGAAGGCGTGGCACACGCGCGGGTACTACGGCTCCGTCAGTCACAACACCAAGGCCGTCTACCAGCGGTACATGGGCTGGTTCGACGGGAACCCGGCGCACTTGTGGGAGCACCCGCCGACCGAGGCCGCCGCGCGGTATGTTGAATTCATGGGTGGTGCCGAGGAGGTACTGCGCCACGCGCGGGAGTCTTACCAGCAGGGCGATTTCCGGTGGGTCGCGCAGGTCGTCAACCATGTCGTCTTCGCCGACCCGGACAATGCCGCTGCTCGCAGCCTGCAGGCCGACGCGCTGGAGCAACTCGGCTACGGCAGCGAGAACGGCACGTGGCGCAACTTCTTCCTGACCGGCGCGCTCGAACTGCGGCACGGGTCTGCCGGCACGCCGACCACCGTGGACGCACCCGATCTGCTCGGCGCGCTGACCCTGGACCAGCTTTTCGACTCCCTCGCGATCCGGGTCGACGGGCCGGGCTGTTGGGGTGCGGACATCACCGTCCGGCTGCATATCGGTGATGAACGCGACCCGAGCACCCTGCGTTTGCGCAACGGAGTGCTCACGCATGTGGTCGGGTTGGGGCCGGCTGCGGCGGAGGCGGATGTGGAGATCACTGTCGATGATGAGGCGGCGCTGCGTGCGTTGCTCCTTGGCGGGGTGGACCTCGCGGATGTGGCTCACCAGGGCCGCGCGAAGGTGTCCGGTGATCCGGGCAGGCTGGCTGAGTTGGTCGGGTACCTGACGGCGCCGGACCCCGATTTTGCGATCGTGACGCCGTGAGACGCGGGGGATCGCCGTGATCCGGGCGGCGGATCTGGGCGACGGATCGCCGAGCTCCGGGCGGCTGGCCGTTGCTGACGGAACGAAACGTTGACAGTTCCGCAGATCTGCAATAGACATCAGATGTTTCTCGGTGGTTCGGCGCGTGCAGCCGAACCCGCCGCCGGATCCGACGGAAGGGGTCAGCATGAGCTGGATCGATTCCCACATGCACTTCTGGGACCCCGAACGGCTGGACTACGGCTGGCTGGAGAGCGAACCGGCTCTGAACCGGGCCTTCGGGCCGGACCTGCCGGATTCCGGGAGACATCTTATTTCTGGCGTCGTCTTTGTGGAGGCAGGACGACGTTCGGAGCAGAGCCTGGCCGAGGTCGAGTGGGTGGATTCACTCGCCAAGACCCGGCCAGGCCTACTCGGCATCGTGGCGCATGTACCGGTGGAGGATGCGGCGGAGCGTGGGGAGCTGCTTGCCGCGCTTCGTGCTCGGCCGCTGGTTGTGGGTGTGCGTCGCAATATTCAGGATGAGGCGCCGGGGTTCGCGCTGGCCGGGGATTTTGTTCGGGGGGTCCGGGCGCTGGCGGAGTACGGGTTGGTTTTTGATCTGTGTGTGCGGCATTGGCAGTTGCCCGAGGTGGCTGGGCTGGTTGCTTTGGTTCCGCAGGTTACTTTTGTATTGGATCATCTGGGTAAGCCGCCTGTTGCGACTGGGCGGCGTGCTCAGTGGCGGGATGATCTGGAGCGGATTGCTGCGCAGCCCAACGTTGCTTGCAAGCTGTCCGGGTTGACTACTGAGGCTGATCATGAGAACTGGCATGAGGGGGAGGTGTTGCCGTATCTGCGTGATGCTTTGATGGTTTTCGGCGCTGATCGGTGCATGTTCGGTGGGGATTGGCCTGTTGCCACGCTTGCCACTACTTATGAGCGGTGGGTTGATGTTGTTGCCGCTTCGCTTGCCGCGCTTTCCGCTACTGATCAGGAGGCTGTTATGGCTGGGACTGCTCGGCGGATTTATCGGTTGGGTGGGGGTGGGGTGGTGGGGTGATGTTGGGTGGTTGATCGGGGGATGGAAGTTTGGGATGGGGGTGGGGTTGGGGCTAACGGGTTGGCGTTGGGTTGTTGGTTAGGGGTGCTGGCGGACCTCGCCTTGTTTGTTTTGCGTCTACTACATGCCTCCGGCGGGCCAGGAACCCCCAAGGATCCCCATGACCTGCTTGGATGGGTGGTGGGTCACCTTTTGGGTGCGTCGGATCGGGACCCTCGGCGCCCCAGTCGGCCCGTAGCCTGCCACACCGGACAGGCCCTGTAAACTCCCGGGCCTGGTCCTTTGCGCTGTCTGCTCGCCTCGGGTGCGGCTCGGGTTCGGGAGTTGACAGGTCCTGCCCGGCGCGGCAGTCTGCGTTCCGCCTGGGCCACCGAGGATCCCGATCCGACACACCCCTCTTTTGCGCGAGAGTCGCGCAGGCCCCTTTAACTACCGCAGCAGCCAGGCGAACCATACAGCTGCTATGGCGGGTGGAGGTCGGGAGGTCGGGAGGTCGGGAGGGCTGAAGGCGACCTGGTGCCTCGGCCTCTATGCTGCTGGTGTGTCTGATGGATCGAAGTTCTTCCATGTCTCATCTGTGCTCAATCGCGAATCGATTGCGAAGCACGGGTTGGACTGGGCTCGGATGAGTGCCGCGCCGGGTATCGCCGGCAGCCGCAGTCCTGAGGCAGAGGGAGCCTTCGTGTGCCGGGGCGAGGACGATGTGAGCTTCTTCCTGATGATCAACAACACGGGCGGCCCCGGTTGATGTCTGGTCCGTGGACGATGTCGATGAGGAGTTGCTCACCGACAACGGCAGTGGATTCTTCTACCTACCTGGCCGCGTACCTTCTGCGCGAGTCCACCTCATACGGCGCGACGTACCAGCCAAGGCGAGCAGTCAGCCGCCGCCAAACGCCCGGCGCCGATGATCACAACCGTATTCGGTGCATTCGCACCCGCACCCGTACCCGCCCTCCGCCGCACCCGCCCCCACCGCACTTGCTGCACCCGCAGCCGTACTCGAACTCGCACCCGTACTCGCCCCCCGCCGCGCTTGCCCCACCCGCTCCCATGCTGCCCGGCCCACATCCCACTCTGCGCGCACTTGTCCAGCGCGACCGCTGCTCGCCGTATCAACTGTATGGTTCGCTCGACTGCTGCGGTAGTTGAGGGGATTGCGCGGCCTCCGCGCAGGGCAACATCTTCCGCAACCAAGCCTCAGATGTGTTGACATGCACAAGCGCGGTAGCCTGCGCGAGCAGCTGATCCCGAGACTGCAGAGCGTTCAGTATCGCCTGATGCTCATCAATAGTGGCCTGCGCGACATCCCCCAGCACGATCCCGCGCCACACCCGCGCCCGCGCAGTCCGCCCGGAGAGCCCGTCCAGCAACGTCGTCAACGTCTCATTGCCAGCCGCCTTGACCACAAGCCGATGAAAAGTAATATCCAGCTTCAGCAGCTCCTCAGCGTCCCCCATGTGCACCCGCATCTGCTCCATCACGCCGATCACCTCATCGAGCTGTTCAGGTGACATCCGCGCCGCGGCCATGGCCGTCGCAGGCGGTTCGAGCAGCCTTCGCACCTCCATCACCTCGAGCAGCGTATCCCCCTGGAGCAGCTCGAACGCGAACCCGATCCCCTCCAGCAGCAGATGCGGCGCCAGGCTGGTGACATACGTCCCATCGCCCCGTCGCACATCCAGCACGCGCGCGGAGGCCAGCGTCTTCACCGCCTCGCGTACGCCGCTGCGGGAGATGCCCATCTGCAGCGCC
This sequence comes from Actinocrinis sp., assembly GCA_035943635.1. Lineage (GTDB taxonomy): Bacteria > Actinomycetota > Actinomycetes > Streptomycetales > Catenulisporaceae > DASZBX01. The sequence continues at coordinate 31,233 of DASZBX010000032.1, forward strand.
AGCTGGTGTTCGGGCGGCAGCCGGGAGCCCGGGGGCAGTTCCCCGGACTGGATCATGCTGCGCAGACGGTTGATCACGTCGTCGGTCAGTGGCACGTGGATTCCTCACTCACCCTCGGAAGGCGCCTGGAGTCATCGTACGTTTCTGCCCTTGGCGGCGTCCAGCCTGCTGATCTACCGGTAGACATCTGATTTATCGGTGCTATTCTTCCGCCGATCTCGGCTATGGACAGGACAGTCGCGGACAGTATAGAAAAGACATCATATGTTTCAGCGTTCCATGCGGGCTGTCGACGTCGGTTCGGCCGAGACATCAAACATCTACCCCTGAATTCACCGGGCCCGGTCGGAGCCGAAAGGATCATCGTGAGCGAGCACTTCACCTCGCTGGAGACCTATGACGTCAGGTTCCCGACGTCCCGCCACCGGCACGGCTCGGACGCGATGAACCCCTTTCCGGACTACTCCGCCGCGTACGTCGTACTGACCACCAGCGCCGGGCGGCGGGGCTACGGGCTGGCGTTCACCGTAGGCCGGGGCAACGACGTGCAGGCCGGCGCGATCTCGGCGCTGAGCCCGCTGGTCGTGGGGCGCGATGTGGACGAGGTGCTGTCCGGCATGGGCGCCTTCTCCCGCACCCTGACCGGCGACAGCCAGCTGCGCTGGCTCGGGCCGGAGAAGGGCGCGATCCACATGGCGGCCGGCGCGGTCGTCAATGCCGTCTGGGACCTGGCCGCGCGGTCGGCGCACAAGCCGCTGTGGCAGCTGCTGGCCGACCTGACCCCCGAGCAGCTGGTCGAGCTGGTCGACTTCCGCTACCTGCGCGACGCGCTGACCGAGCAGGACGCGCTGGAGATCCTGCGCGCGGCCCGCGACGGGCGCGAGCGGCGCGAGCAGGAACTGCTGGAACGCGGCTACCCGGCCTACACGACCACGCCCGGGTGGCTCGGCTACGACGACGAAACCCTCGCGCGGCTGTCGAGCGAGGCGGTGGCCGAGGGGTTCAGCCTGATCAAGCTGAAGGTCGGCGGGAACCTGGCCGACGACGTGCGGCGGCTGGCGGTGGCCCGGGCGGCGGTCGGGCCGGACATGCCGATCGCGGTGGACGCGAACCAGATCTGGGGCGTGGCCGAGGCGGTGGCGTGGATGGACGAGCTGCGGGCGAGCGACCCGTACTGGATCGAGGAGCCGACCTCCCCGGACGACGTGCTCGGCCACGCCGCGATCCGCCGCGCGCTCGCGCCGATCCGGGTGGCGACCGGCGAGCACGCGCACAACGCGGTCATGTTCAAACAGCTGCTGCAGGCCGAGGCGGTGGACGTGGTGCAGATCGACGCCTGCCGGGTCGGCGGGGCCAACGAGAACGTGGCGATCCTGTTGCTGGCGGCCAAGTTCGGCGTGCCGGTGTGCCCGCACGCGGGCGGGGTCGGGCTGTGCGAGATGGTCCAGCACCTGGCGATGTTCGACTACCTGGCGGTCAGCGGCACCTGGGAGGGCCGGGTGATCGAGTACGTCGACCACCTGCACGAGCACTTCGTCGAGCCGGCGGTCATCTCCGGCGGCCGGTACGTGGCCCCGCGCGGCCCGGGCGGCGGCGCGCAGCTGCACCCGGAGTCGATCGCGGAGTTCGAATACCCGCACGGCGTGCAGTGGCAGCCGGAGGCCCTGGCCGCTGCGGCCGCGGCCGCTGACGCGCACGCCGCCGTCGGCGCCGACGTGAAGGCGCAGGCCTGATGCGGTACCGGAAACTGGGCCCGACCGGCCTGGAAGTCTCCGTGGTCGGATACGGCGCGAGCCCGCTGGGCGGAGTGTTCCGCAACGTCGAGGAGAACGACGGGATCCGCGCGGTGCGCACGGCGCTGGACCTGGGCGTCAACATCATCGACGTCTCGCCCTACTACGGCGCGACGGTCGCCGAATCAGTGCTCGGACGCGCGCTGCACGGGGTCGACCGCTCCTCGTACGTGTTGGCCACCAAGGTCGGCCGGTACGGCGAGGAACAGTTCGACTTCTCGGCGCAGCAGGTCGTGCGCAGCGTGGACGAGAGTCTGGCGCGGCTGGGCGTGGAGTACGTGGACCTTATCCAGTGCCACGACATCGAGTTCGGCGACCTAAACCAGATCGTGAACGAGACCCTGCCGACCCTGCGCACGCTGCGCGACGCGGGCAAGGTGCGGTTCGTCGGCGTGACCGGATATCCGTTGCCCGCGCTCGGATATGTCGCCGAGCGGGCCGAGATCGACACGGTCCTGACGTACTGCCGCTACACCCTCGCCGACCAGGAGCTGACCCGCTGGCTGCCGCTGTTCGACCGCCTCGGCCGCGTCGGACTACGTGCACGGCGTCGTCCTGCCGGTCGACGGCGGATGGATGGGGCGATGAGCGAGGCGATCGCCGCGGCCCTGGGCCGGGACCGGATCCTGCCGGTGGTGGTGATCGACGACGCGGCCGCGGCCGCCGACCTGGCCGCCGCGCTGGCCGCCGGCGGCCAGCGCTTCGCCGAGGTCACCTTCCGCACCCCGCGCGCGGGTCAGGCACTGGCCGCGATGGCCGGGCACCCGGACCTGACCGTGGGCGCGGGCACCGTGATCTCCACCGAGCAGGTCGACGTCGCGATCGACTCCGGCGCGCGCTTCGCCGTCTCGCCCGGGCTCGACAACGACGTCATCGAACACTGCCAGAACAGCGGCCTGCCGGTCTTCCCCGGAGTCGCCACCGCCACCGACATCCAGCCCGCCCTGCGCCACGGCCTGGACACGGTCAAGCTCTTCCCGGCCGAGGCGCTCGGCGGGCTGCCGCTGGTCTCGGCGCTGGCCGCGCCGTTCCCCGGCCTGACCTTCATCCCCACCGGCGGGATCGGCGCGGACAACGCCCCGGCGTACCTGCGGCATCCGGCCGTGCTGGCCGTCGGCGGCAGCTGGATGGCGCCGCCGGGACGAGTGCAGGCGGGCGACTGGGACGCGGTCGCTATGCTCGCCGCGCAGGCCCGAGCCCTGGCCGACGACCACGACCACGACCGCGACCGATAGGAACAGACCGTGTACGAACTGCGACCCGCCGCCGACTGCCGCTACGACCTCGTGGCGCTCGGCGAGGTCATGCTCCGGCTCGACCCCGGCGAGGGCCGGATCCGCACCGCCCGGCAGTTCCGGGCCTGGGAGGGCGGCGGCGAGTACAACGTCGCCCGGGGCCTGCGCCGCTGCTTCGGCCGGCGCACGGCCGTGGTCACCGCCCTGGCCGACAACGAGATCGGCCGACTGGTCGAGGACCTGATCCTGCAGGGCGGAGTGGACCCGTCCTTCATTAAGTGGGCCACGTACGACGGCGTCGGCCGGACCGTGCGCAACGGCCTGAACTTCACCGAGCGCGGCTTCGGCGTGCGCGGCGCGATCGGCGTGTCCGACCGCGGCAACACCGCCGCCGCGCAGCTGGTACCGGACGACGTGGACTGGGACCACCTGTTCGGCGACCTCGGCGTCCGCTGGCTGCACACCGGCGGCATCTACGCCGGGCTGTCGGAGCTGTCCGCGCAGACCGCCGAGGCCGCGATGGCCGCCGCGCACCGGCACGGCACGGTCGTGTCCTACGACCTGAACTTCCGCCCGAGCATCTGGGCCGCGATCGGCGGCCAGGCCCGGGCGCAGGAGGTCAACCAGCGGCTCGCCCAGCACGTGGACGTGATGATCGGCAACGAGGAGGACTTCACCGCCTGCCTCGGCATGCAGGTCCCGGACGCCGACATCCACCGCGGCGACGTCCCGACCGCCGGGTTCACCCGCATGATCGAGAACCTGACCGCGCAGTACCCGGGCTTCTCGGTGGTCGCCACCAGCCTGCGCGGGGTGCGCTCGGCCACGGTCAACGACTGGGGCGCGATCGCCTGGTCCGCGGCCCACGGTTTCGCCGAGGCCACCCACCGGCCCGGGCTGGAGATCCTGGACCGGGTCGGCGGCGGCGACAGCTTCGCCTCCGGGCTGATCCACGGCCTGCTCAACGGCTGGGAGATCGGGCGCTGCGTCGAGTACGGTGCCGCGCACGGGGCACTGGCGATGACCACTCCCGGCGACACCTCGATGGCGACCGAGGCCGAAGTGGCCCGCCTGGTCGGCGGCGCGGGCGCGCGGGTGGTCCGGTGAACGGTCCCGCATGAGCCAGAAGCCAGATGCCCTCAGGAGGGTGCCATGAGAGTCGCACGGCACACCCGGGTCCGTCCGGACCGGATCGCAGAGTACGAAGCCGCGCACCGCGAAATCCCGCCGGAGCTGACCGCCGCGATCCGGGCCGGCGGCGCGACCTGCTGGGTCATCTGGCGCAGCGGGACGGAAATGTTCCACCTGATCGACTGCGCGGACTACCCGGCGCTGCTCGCCCATCTCAGTGCCCTGCCGGTGAACGTCGCGTGGCAGGCGCGGATGGGCGAGCTGCTGGACGTCGCGCACGACTACTCGGCGGACGGCGCGGCGGCCGGCCTGCCGGAGCTCTGGAGCCTGTGAGCCGGCCCGCGAGGGTGGCCGGCGGCTCCGCTTGAACGCCCGACCTGGCCGTCAGATAGGGGATCCGGCCAGGTCGGGTTCACTCTTTCGTGTCTTGGTCAGGCGAGGACTCGTCGCCTTCTGACCGTGACGGAGGCGAGGGCCAGGCAGAGGAGCACGCCGAGCACCGAGAAGGACACCGTCACGCCGAGACCGCTTTGCGGACCGTAGTAGTAGGCCTGGTCGATGGTCAGTCCGATTCCGGTCAGCAGCAGCGGCCACGAGCTCAGCAGGAAAGCGAGCGGCCACGCCGACGAGGACCCAGCCCGGGCGACGGCGACCGCCACGGCGATGGCGCCCGCGGCGACGTAGACATAGTAGGAGTAGTGCCCGAGGGCCAGGCCGTAGGCGAACAGCGGTGCTGACAGCAGGAACCACCAGTGTCGGCCTTCGAGCCGGGGCGCGTTGCGGTGGAAGGCCGGAAAGACGACCAGCACGGTGAACGACTGCAGGATCCAGGCCACGGCGGTCAGGCCGTAGGTCGCGAAGATTCCGAGATGCGCGACCATGAAATTCGTCAGGTACGCGCCGTATCCCATGTCAGTGGCCACGGCCAGCAGAGTGACCACGCTCAAGACGCGACCGGTGCGCAGCCGTCCGAGGACCAGCGCCACGGCGAGCGCGGCCTCCAAGACGCACGACACCGAGCTGAACCACAGCGGCAGCGCGACTTTCGACAGGACCGGCGAGAATTCGGTCACGAGCAGGACGGGCACGTACGCGGAGATCGCGGACTGCAGGACCAGGTTGGCGATGATCGTCTTGCGGGCGATGTCGCCGGTCAGCCGGCCGCGGGCGTTCGCCCCGGGCGCGCCGAAGCGGAGCCTGATCGCGAGGGAGCCGACGGAGAGCACGTCCGCCGCCTTCGGTCGACGCCGCCCCGGCTCGGCGTCGTCCATCAGGGTGGTGAGTATCTCCTCCGCCCTGGCCTCGCGGTAGTCCTTCGGCAAGTACCCGATCAGCTTCTGATAGCGCTGTTCGAGCGTGGTCATGCGATCCCTCCGATCAGTCCCGTGCGCTGCGCCGTGCTCGGCGCGCCTGCTGCGCCCGCCCGGTATCCCTTGAGCCGCTGGAGGGCCACGGCCGCCTCGGCCGCCATCCGTTGTGCCTGCTCGGCCACCTCGGCCGCGCCCGCGTCGGTCAGCCGGTAGTACCGGCGCAACCGTCCCGACTCGACCTCGTCGCGGTCGAGCACCACCAGTCCCTCGTCGGCCAGCCTGTCCAGGGCCCCGTAGAGCGTGCCGACTCGCAGGTCGACGTCGCCTTCGGTGATCCGGCGGACCTCCTGGGTGATGCCGTAGCCGTGCCGGGGCTGGTCGAGCAGCGCGGTCAGGATCAGGAACACGGGTTCCGTCCTTCGTGATTTCGACATAGGGCAATATATATCGCGGCGCGAGCTATAGGGCAAGGCCTCTGATTCGCCCTGAGGCGGTGGGACCTCTCCGGGCCGCCCGACCTACCGCGCACCGCCCCGCGTACCACCGACAAGGTGTGGCTAGGCCGGGTGCACAGGCAGATACTCGGTGCATGGACGGAAAAGAGCAGCTCGGCGAGTTCCTGCAGACCCGCCGGGCCCGCCTGCAGCCGGAGGGCGTCGGGCTGGTCGTGTACGGCGACCGGCGCCGGGTGCCGGGTCTGCGGCGGGAGGAACTGGCCCTGCTGGCCGGGGTCAGCTCCTCGTACTACGCGCGGCTGGAGCAGGGGCAGTCGTCCAACGCCTCGCCCGAGGTGCTGGACGCCATCGCCCAGGCGCTGCGCCTGGACGAGACCGAACGCCGCTACCTGCACGACCTGGCCACCGGCCCGCGGCGGCGCAGTCCGCGGCGGGCGGCGCCGGAGCGGGTCACGGCCGCCGTCCGGCAGCTGATGGCGGCGCTCGGCGACGTGCCCGCGGTGGTGATCGGCCGGCGCAGCGACGTCCTGGCCTGGAACCGCACGGGCCACGCGCTCTACGCCGGGCACCTGGACCCGACCGGCCCGAACCGGCCGGGCGACCGTCCCAACATGGCCCGCCTGGTGTTCCTGGACGCGCACACCCGGGCGTTGTACGCGGACTGGCCCGCGAAGGCCAGGGCCGTGGCGGCGAACCTGCGCCTGGCGTCCGGGCAGCATCCGGACGACCCGGGGCTTGAGGCCCTGATCGGTGAGTTGACTGTGAAGAGCACCGAGTTCGCCGCGTTGTGGGCCGACCACCGGGTCAAGGACAACGACGCGGCGGTCTACGAGATGCGGCACCCGGTCGTGGGCACCGTGCTGGTCACCCAGCAGACGCTGCACACCGGGCGCAGCGAGCGGATCATCGTCGCGACGACCGAGGCGGGCTCGCCGTCACAGGCGGCGATGACGCTGCTGGCACACAGCGCGGCGCATCGGGCGGTCGGCGGCTAGTCGCAGGGCGGCCGCGGTCACAGTTCGAGTTCGTATTCATCGTAAGTATCAGCACCCGAGTTCGGTGTGGGCGCTTCGACGCGCCTGAAAACACGAGGCGGCACAAGGAATTCCAGCGCGCGCGCCCACTCGGCCGCCGCACCGCGATGCCGCGCGCCTCGTCGCCGCCGGACCGGACCACCACCCCTTCAAGGAGAAGACCGTGACTCAGCTCAACCAGGAGAACGCAGTGCACGAAATCAAGCTGGGCGACGTGACCGTCACCCGGATCGAGGAGATGCACGGCCCGATCGGCATGACCCCGGACCAGTTCTTCCCCGGCACGTCGGAGCAGGCGTGGCGCGAGAACCGCTCCATGCTCGTCCCGGACCACCTGAACCCGGACGACAACATCGTCCAGGTCGCGATGCAGACCTGGCTGTTGCGCAGCGAGGGCCGGACCATCCTGATCGACACCGGAGTCGGCAACGGCAAGGCCCGCCCGGCGGTCGGCGCCTGGGATCACCTGCGGCTCGACTACCTCGGCAACCTCGCCCGGGCGGGCGTGCAGCCGCAGGACGTCGACCTCGTGGTCAACACCCATCTGCACGTGGACCACGTCGGCTGGAACACGCGCCTAGCCGACGGCGAGTGGGTGCCGACGTTCCCGAACGCCGTCTACCTGATGCCGAAGGTGGACTTCGAATTCTGGAACCCGGTCAACAACTCCGGCATCCTCGGCGGCGTCAACGAGAACGTGTACGAAGACAGTGTCGCGCCCGTGCACGCCTACGGCCAGGTCACACTGTGGGAGGGCAGCTACCGGATCGACGCGAACCTGACCCTGGAGGCGGCGCCGGGCCACACGCCCGGGTCGAGCGTGGTCAAACTGGCCTCCGGGACCGACCGGGCGCTGTTCGCGGGCGATCTGATGCACACTCCGCTGCAAGTCACGCACGTGGAGCAGGAAAGCTGCTTCTGCGAGGACCCGGCCGGCTCGCGGATCACCCGGCGCCGACTGCTGTGCTGGGCCGCGGACGACAACGCGCTGGTGCTGCCCGCGCACTTCAGCGGGCACAGCGCCCTCGAGATCGAGCGGCAGGGGGAGGGGTTCGCCATCAAGCAGTGGGCGTCCTTCCCGCGCTACGCGGCCTGAGCCGCGGCCATGTCTGCGGCCACGGTTGCGGCGTCCAGTGCGGAGAGCCCGGTCGTCGGCCCGACCTCCGGGCCGGTCCGGGGGCGGCGGCACGCGTACGGCGCGGTCTTCCACGGCGTGCCGCACGCGGCCACGCCGATCGGCGGGCAGCGGTTCGCCGCACCCCGGCCGCACCGGCCGTGGACCGAGTGCCGGGACGCGTCCGGTCCGGGGCCGACCGCGCCGCAGCCGCGCCGGGACGCGTTCGGCGACCTGGACATGTCGCTCTACTTCGGTGGCAGCGCGGCGCCCCGGCTACCCTTGCCCTGTGGAAACGGTGTGGGTGGTCGCCGGGGCGCCGGGCGCGGGCAAGAGCACGGTCGCGGCCGCCCTGGCGCGGGCGCTGACACCGCACCCGGCGCTGCTGGACAAGGACACGGTCTACAGCTCCTTCGTCGACGCGGTCCTCGAGGCGGCGGGCAAAGGCTTGGGCGAACGGGAAGGGCCCTGGTACGACGAGCACGTCAAAGTACACGAATACGACGGCTTGGCCGCGACGACCCGGCAGATCCGCGGCCACGGATGCCCGGTGCTGCTCGTCGCGCCGTTCACCGGACAGATCCGGGACCCCGGACGCTGGGCCGCCTTCTGCGCGCAGCTCGGCGGCGACCCGGTGCGCCTGGTCTGGGTCGGCTGCGCGCCCGACACGCTGCGCCGCAGGCTGCTCGGCCGGGGCAGCCACCGGGACGAGGGCAAACTCGCCGCGTTCGAGGCCTTCGTCGCGCGGATGACGCCCGACGTGCCGCCGCCGGTCCCGCACATCGCGGTGGACAACACGGACGAAGACCGTCCGCTGATCCCGGAGGTAATCGCCGCGTTGCTCGCCGCCGGGCCGAGCGCCTGAACCCCCGGCTGCGCGGCCCGGAAACCGTGGCGGGGGCTCGCATCCGCGGCTCGCATCCCCGGTTCGGCGCCGCGGCGTGAATCCGCAGGCTGAGTCGGCAGGCTTGACCGGGGTAAGATCACGTGATCGGATAATCAGCGAGCGTACAAGGCGCGCGACCCGATCCTCCCCGTGTCCACCGCCCGCCCCGGGCGGCGCCGCGGCCGGCGACGAAAGCGAGACCACGGTGCAGCACCGCCCCGCCTGGGCCCCCGACGAGGTCGACATCGAACTGCCGTCCGCCGCGCGGATGTACGACTACTACCTCGGCGGCTCACACAATTTCGCCGCCGACCGGGCACTGGCCGAACAGGCCATCCGGCACTGGCCGGACCTGCCCTACATGGCCCGGGCGAACCGGGCCTTCCTGCACCGGTCGATCGCGGTGCTGAGCGAGCTGGGCGTGGACCAGTACCTGGACCTGGGCTCCGGGATCCCCACCAACGGCAACGTGCACGACGTCGCGCGGTCGCTGAACCCGGCCGCCCGCACCGTCTACGTGGACGCCGACCTGGTCGCCGTCGCGCACAGCGCCGCGCTGCTGACCGGGGTCCCGGGCACCGCGGTCGTGCACGCCGACCTGCGCGACCCGCAGGCGATCCTGGCCGACCCGGTGCTGAACGGCTGCCTGGACCTGAGCCGCCCGGTCGCGGTGCTGCTGCTCTCGGTGCTGCCCTTCATCCGGGACGAGGACGACCCGGGCGCCGTGGTCGACGCCTTCCACGACGCGACCGTGCCCGGTTCCTACCTCGTGGTCAGCCACGGCACCAACGACTACAGCCCCGAGCGGGCCAACCGGGCCGCGGGCGTCTACAGCAACGCGGCCAACTCGCTCACCCTGCGCAGCCGCGAGGACGTCGCCCGCCTGATGGGCGCCTACGAGCTGATCCCGCCCGGCCTGACCGACATGATCAACTGGCGGCCGGACCCGCACGCGGACCCCGACCCGCTCGGCGGCGACGTGGCCCGGTACTCCTTCTACGCCGCCGTGGGCCGCCGCGGGTGAGCGGCCCACCGGGCGGCCCGCCGCCACCCGCGGCCACCGCTCTATCCGCTCCGCACGGCTTGGACGAAACTGTGATCATCAGAGAGTTGGACCCGTCGCGGGTCGAGGCGGACCTGGCCGCGGTCCTGCCGCTCTGGCGCGAGTTCACCGGAAACGTCTTCGGCCGGGCCTTCCGCTGGGGCCCGACCCAGCTGCGCGAGTCCACCGGGCGCGGCCCGACCAGGTTCGGGCTGACGCTCGCCGCCTTCGCCGGCCCGGCCGAGACCGAACCGGTCGGATTCGCCTATGTCACGATGGCCACCAAGGAGAACGTGGACTCCGGCGACGTGCTGGTCCTGCTGCGCGCGGACCAGGAGCAGGACCCCGGCGCCGCGGCCGCCGCAGCCCTGCTGGCCGTCGCGCGCGAACGCCTGGCCGCCGCCGGACGGGCGAAGCTGACGGTCAACGTGGCCGCCGATCCGGCGCCGGGCTACGCGCCGCTGGTCCTCGGGCCGTCCGTGTTCACGGCGTTGTTCATGACCCTGGACCTGGCCGCGGCCGACCCGCGGCAGCTCGACTCCTGGGCCGCGCCGGGCCCGGCCAACGACGCCTACCGGCTGGTGCGGTGGATCGACCGCTGTCCGGATGATCTGGTCGAGTCCTTCGCGGTCGCGACCGCCGCGATGGACGACGCGCCGGTGGAGGCCCTGGAACTGGACCACGCCCGCCTGACCGTGGAGCGCATCCGGGCCGGCGAGAAGTTCCGGACGGAGTGCGGGGTGCAGATGCACGTGGTGGCCGCGGTGGCCCCGGCCGGCGAGATCGCGGGCACCTGCCTGGTCTCGCGCTACCCGGACGAACCCGACAACGTCGGCATCGCGACCACCTCGGTGCTGCGCGGCCACCGCGGTCACGGGCTCGGCCTGCGGATCAAGGCCGACTCGACCCGCTGGCTGCGCGAGCTCTACCCGGAGACGCGCTGGATCTACACGTTCAACAACCACACCAACGAGTACATGCTCGCGGTCAACCACCGCATGGGATACCAGCATGTATGCACCTGGCATCTCTACCTGCACGCCACCGGGATGTGACGGCAGCCGACCTCCGCCGGACCAAAGTCATCTGATCTTTGCGGCGCGCGGTGGGTGTCCGCCGCGCGCCGCCGGGGGCCGGGCCGCGGCTCAGGACCGGGGCGGTGCGGCGCTCTCGCGCACGATCAGCTCCGGCACGACCGGGGCCGGGGCGGGCTTGGCCTCCCCGCGCATCAGGGCCAGCAGGGTCTCCATGCAGCGCTGGCCGACCTCCTCGAAGTCCTGGCGGACCGTGGTCAGCGCCGGGATGAAGAAGGGAGCCTCGGGCAGGTCGTCGAAGCCGACCACGCTCAGGTCCCCGGGGACCGTCCGGCCCTGCTCGTGCAGGGCCTTGATCAGGCCCAGCGCCATCTGGTCGTTGCCGGCGAACACGGCCGTGGCGTCCGGCTGGGCCAGCACCTTCGCGGCCGCGTCGTGCCCGGACTGCGGGGTCCAGTCGCCCTCGATCACCGGGGGCGCGGACAGCCCGGCCGCGCCGAGCTCCTCGCGCCAGCCGCGCACCCGGGCCTCGGCCTCGCTCCACCGCGGCGGGCCGCTGACGTGCAGGATCGTGCGATGGCCGAGCCCGATCAGGTGCCGCACGGCCAGCCGGGCGCCGAGCACCTGGTCGACCATCACGCTCGGGATCTCCTTCGGACCGGACACCTCGACCATCACCAGCGGAACGTGCGAGGTCAGGCCGTGTACCGCGTGCACCGCGGTGTCCACCGGGGCGATCACGGCGATGCCGTCGACGGCCGCGTTGATCAGGTAGTCCAGTGCCTCGCGCATGGTCGTGGCGTTGACCGTGCGCAGCGTGGCCAGGGTGACGAAGTACCCGGCCGCCCGGGCCGCGCCCTCGATCCCGAACAGGGTGCTGGCCGGGCCGTAGTGCGTGGTGTCCACGGTCACCACGCCCAGCGACATCGACTCGCGGGTGACCAGCGCGCGGGCGGCCCGGTTCGGCCGGTAGCCCAACTGGGCGATCGCCTGGCGCACCCGCTCGCGTGCCTCCGGGCTCACGTGCGGGCGGGGACCCGGACCACGCCGCGGCCAAGAAGTACCTGGAGTGGGCCGTCTCCCCGGCCACCGCGCTGGAGAACGCGCAGAAGGTCAACGCCTTCCAGGGCCGCACCGACGTGCCCGGCCTGGTCACCGTGCTCGGCCCGGTGGCACGAGCCGCCTGGTAAATTCGGGCGGGCTGCTACTGGCCTACAAAAACTATAAACCCTACACTTCGTAGCATGACAACGTACACGTTGAGCGAGGCTCGGGCGCATTTGGGCGAAGTCGTGCGCAAGGCCCGGTACGGTCGGGAGATCGTGGAGCTGACCGAACACGGCGAGCCAGCCGCAGTTGTGATAAGCCCGGAGTTGCTTGAGTACTACCGTGGCCTGGAGGATGCGCACGAACTGGCTGAGGTCGAACGGATCAAAGCCGAGGGCCGGATGACTGTCCCGCACGCCGAGGTGGCCGCGATGTTCGGCCTCTCCCCGGACGGCCGCCCCCTGTGACCGACATCCCTGCCCCATCTGGCCGTTACGAACTGGTCTGGGAACCCGAGGCCATCGACCGTCTCGCAGCCTTGGTCAAGCAGTACCCGGAAGCAGCCCAGGCGGTCGTGCCAGCCATCTACGAGTTGGCCGCCGATCCCCGCCCGACCGGGTCGACGCCGTTGGGCGGCTCAGGTACCCGGCGACTGCTGCTCGGCTACTATCGTCCTCTACGAAGTCTCAGATGAACCGCCGGTCGTACAGATCTTCTTGGTCGGCCGGGCTGATCAGCCGCGTTGAACGCCCGCGGGCGCGGCCGTCGCCAGTCGCGCCCGCGGGCGGCTCGGGTCAGCCTAGGGACCATTTCTGGTTGCTGCCGCCGTTGCAGGTCCAGAGTTCGGCCAGGGCTCCGTCGGCGGTGCAGGTGCCGGTGACGTCGAAGCAGAGGCCGGATTGGGTGCTGGTGATGGTGCCGTTGGCGTTGACGGTCCACTGCTGATTGGCGCCGCCGTCGCACGGCCAGATGTCGGCCACGGTGCCCTCGGTATTGCTGCCGTCGGGCACGTCCAGGCACTTGCCCGAGCCGGCGCCGATGACCGGTCCGGTGAACGCGCCGGAACCGGATTGGCCGTACCCGGCCGCGACGATGTTCGCCTGGACCGCGTTGTCGGCCGCATCGGTCGGGTAACCGCTGCTCATCACGCCTTCGAAGAACGAGCCGACCGACGACTTGCTGTTGTCGCCGCCGATGCCGAGCAGGATGGCGCCTTCCTGGTGCATGGGTGCGTAGCCGCCGAGATTCGGTTCCGCGCCGCTGTACCAGGTGGTCAGGCCACCGGATCGGGAGTTGCCGCCCTTGACGGCATACGTGTTCTGACCGTTGTTCTTCAGCAGGGCCGTGACATACGTGCTGCCGTTGCCCTTGTTGTTCGTGTCCGAGCCGTTGCCGCCGGCGAACAGCCCGTCCTCCATGTCGGCCTGGACCCACGGGCCGGAGCCGGAGCACGGGGTGAACCAGCATTCTGTGCTCAGGTTGACGGCGTCCATGTGGCCGTTGCCGTTGCCGTGGGCGTGGTTGTTCGTCGCGATCCGTGATCCCGGCCCCGCTCCCGCCGATGCACGCCGATGCGCGCCGGCCGAATCTCAGCGCTCGAACGTCGCCGCGGGCGCAGGGATCTGCGAGACCGGGCGCCTACCCAGCCGCGGCAGGTACAGCACCGCGGCCCCCGCCAGGCCGACCGCCGCGAAGACCCACCAGACGTGATGGAACGCGTCCAGCGCCCGGCCCGCGGACGGCGTGCCCAGCACGGCCACGAACAGGCTGATCCCGATCACCGCGCCGAGCTGCCGGAAGCTGGCGTTGATCGCCGAGCCGAGGGCGTACCGCGCGGGCGGCAGGGTGGCGACCGCGGCGCCGGACTGCACCGGCAGGGTCAGGCCGATGCCGAGGCCGATCAGCAGCGTGCACGGCAGCCAGTGCGTGGCCCACTGCGCGGAACCGGTGGTCAGCACGGCGAACCCGACCGACCCCAGTGCCCAGCTGATCCCGCCTGCGAGCAGCACCGGACGGTGGCCGACCGTGGCGGCGATCCGGCTCGTCGACCGCGCGATCGCGGTGACCACCAATGGTCCGGGGACGCTGGCCAGGGCCGCGGTCAGCACGGAGTAGTGCCACACGGTCTGCAGGAAGATCACGTTGCTCAGCAGCATGCCGTAGAAGGCGGAGGCGAACAGGAGGGTTGCGGCGTTGGTGAGCCGGAACTGCCGGTCCTGGAACAGCGCCAGGTCCATCACCGGCCGGGCCGCGGTGCTCGAGCGCCACAGGAACACCGGGAACAGCGCCGCGGACCCGGCGAACGCGGCGATCACCCTCGGGTCGGACCAGCCCCAGCTCGGCCCCTCGATCACCGCCAGGCTCAGCAGCGCCGGGACGGCCGCGATCAGCAGCGCGCCGAACGGGTCCGGGATGCCCTGCGCCTTCGGTTCCCGGGACTCGCGCAGCAGCCGGCTGCCGAAGCCGATGATCAGCGCGGCGATCGGCACGTTGACCAGGAAGATCCAGCGCCACGAGGCGTACTCGGTCAGCAGCGCGCCGAGCGTGGGCCCGACCGCCGCGGCCGCCGCGCCCATCGCGCCCCAGGTCCCGACGGCCACGTGCCGCCGGTTTGCCGGAAACTCGGGCAGCACCAGGGCGAGCGAGGTCGGCACGACGAAGGCGGAGAACACCGCCTGCAGTCCGCGCCCGGCGATCAGCACCCCGGTGTCCGGGGCCAGCCCGCACAGCGCGCTCATCCCGGCGAACCCGGCCAGCCCGATCATGAAGATCCGCTTGCGGCCGTAGCGGTCGGCGATCCGCCCGGCCGGGATGAGCATCGCGGCGAAGACCAGGCTGTAGACGTTCAGCACCCAGGCCAGGTGCCCGGCGGTGGTGTGGAAGCTGTGGCTGATCGTCTCGAACGCGATGTTCACGATGGTCGTGTCCAGGAAGACCATGAACGCCCCGAGGCTGCCGAGCGCGAGCACCTGGCGGGCGCGGCGGGTGGCCGCCCGGGCCTGCTCGCGCTCGGCAGGCGTGGCCGCCGGCGTCGGCTGCGTCGGTTCGGGCGCGGGCTGCGCCCGGGCGGATTCCTGCACGGTCATCGGGACCCCAGTGTGTTGTGATTTCCTACTGACTTCTCGACCGTAGCGGAGTAGGTTGGAAACCGCAACCGACTAAGCTGGAGACATGGACGACACCGAGAACCCGATGCTGGTGATGGCCGACCTGCCCGCCGGCCCCCGCCCCTGCTCGATCGCCGCCGCGCTCGACCTGCTCGGCGAACGCTGGTCCCTGCTGGTGATCCGCGAACTGGACTACGGCGTGCACCGCTTCGCCAAGATCGCCGGATTCACCGGCGCCGCACGCGACATCCTGGCCGACCGGCTGCGCAAGCTCGAAGCCGCCGGGATCGTCGAGCGCCGCCAGTACAGCGAGCACCCGCCCCGCTATGAGTACCACCTGACCGAAGCCGGCCGGGAACTGCTGCCGGTGCTGCTCTCACTCAAGCAGTGGGGCGACAAGTGGGCCACCGACCAACCGGCCGTCACCTTCCGCCACGACTGCGGCCACCCGCTGGAACTGGACTACGTCTGCCACGACTGCGGGCGGCCGGTGGTCCGCGGCAGCCTGACCCCGAAGCGCTACGTTTCGGAGCATTCGGCCCCCTGATCATGCCGCGGTGCGCGATGCTGAGCCGCGTGAACGCATCGGTGATGGGCGTGGACGCCTGCGAGCAGGGCTGGATCGGGATCGGGATCGTGTGGAGCATCGGCGACGGCGACGGCGACGGCGACGGCGACGGCCTCGGCTCGGTCCGCGCCGAATTCGGCGGCACGATGGCCGAGCTCTGCGACAACGCGCGCGAGCGGACGCCGCTGTCCGTCGTCGCGATCGACATGCCGATCGGCCTGCCCGACGACGGCACCCGGCAGGCCGACGCGCTCGCCCGCCGGTTCATCCGCCCGCGCGGCTCGTCCGTCTTCGACACCCCGGTCCGCGAGGCGATCTCCCTGGACGACGGCTGGCCCGCCGCCATCTGGTACTGACCACGGCGCCGGTCGCGGCCCCGGCCGAACAGCCCCGACCATGCACGGAATTTACCTAATAACACTGTCTCAGCACACCGCGATGCCGCACTGTCGCAGCCCTCCCACCTGCCCGTTCAACTGCTCAACACTCTGCGACCCCTGCTATTCGGCCGGGGGATCACCACTGCACACTCGATCTTCGACGCACGGTCATTGCCCTGCTGCCGGCGATGAATAACATCGACCTCGAAGTCGGCGGACCCCGCCGCCGGCGATGAGGAGAATCCCCATGTCCGTCTTCCCCACCGGGCGCCCGCGCCCCCGCCGACGTCGCACGGCCCTGATCCTCGCCACGGTCGCCGCCGCCACGGCGGCCCTGCTCACCCCGTCCCTGGCCCAGGCCGCGGCCGATCCGTCCACCCTCTCGCTGGCCGAGACCACCGCGGTCGGCGTGCACAACACCTACGGCCAGGCCGGCTTCCCCTACCTGGCCGACGCCCTGGACGCCGGGTCCTCGCTGATCGAGCTGGACACCTGGACCGACTTCTTCACCGACGAGTGGAAGGTCAGCCACAGCAGCCCGTTCGGCAACAGCAACAACTGCGTGGACGCCAGCACCCCGGCCCAGCTGTACACCGGCAGCGCCAACAAGGACCTCGGCAGCTGCCTGGACGACATCCGGGTCTGGTTCCAGGCCCACCCGAACCACGCCCCGATCATGATCAAGATCGAGATGAAGATGGGCTTCAGCACCACCACCGGCCTGGGCCCGGCCCAGCTGGACGCGCTGATCAAGGCCCACCTGGGCTCGATGGTCTACCGCCCGGCGGACCTGCTGGCCAAGCCCGGCGGCGGCACGTACGCCACCCTGGACGCCGCAGCCCAGGCGAACAACTGGCCCACCCGCGCCGCGCTGGCCGGGAAGGTCATCATCGAGGCCATCCCCGGAACGGTCGAGGAGGCCGACCCCGGCAACTCGAAGATGACCGACACCGTGTACGCGGACTACCTCAAGGGCCTGGCGGCCTCGGGCCAGATCGGCAACGCCGAGATCTTCCCGTCCGTCCTCAACGCCCAGGCCGGCGACCCGCGCACCCGCTACCCGGACGTCACGATCCGCCCCTGGTTCGTGGTCTTCGACGGTGACGCCAGCGCGTTCGTCGACGGCGGCATCGACACCTCGTGGTACGACACCAACCACTATCTGCTGGTGATGACTGACGCTGAGAACGTCACCCCGACCCTCTCGGACACCGCCCCCACCCAGGCCGACGCGCAGGCCCGAGTCCTCGAACTCGCGGCCGACCACGCCTCGTTCGTGTCCTGCGACTGGACCGGCCTGCCGGCGGTCCTGAGCATCATCACCGACCGCGGCACCGACGGCTGAGATTCGCCGCCGGTGTGAAAACCGCCGGGGCGAGGCTGCTCCTCTCTGCAGAGGACCAGCCGCGCCCCGGCGCTTTTTTCTCTGTATCTCAGCTACATCCACCTGCCGGGCTACGCCTCACGCCCGGGCCGCGGCCGCCCGCCGTCCGGCCACCAGCGCCGGCTGAATCAGGCTCGCCTGCAACCGCCGGGCCGCGTCCAGATGGTCCCCGGTCCAGATCATCCGCACCGCGGCCGCCGACGCCCGGCCGTCCTCGGCGCGCAGGTCGTGCTGCACCGCGTACAGCAACCGGTCGTCCGCCTCCAGGTCCCGGTCCAGCGGCGCGGGGACGGGCCGCAGTCCGTCCAGACTCTCGGCCAGTTCGTCGTACCAGCCGGTGATCGACTCGCTGTTGCGGATCAGCTCCGCCCGCGCCGCGGTCCGGTCGCCCGGCGCCCGGTCGCCGTCGCGCTCCCACAGGTCGAGCACCGCGTCCGCGGCCAAGCGCAGCCCGGCCACGCCGGTCACCAGCCGGGTGACCTCGGCCAACGGCAGGGTCTTGGCGCCGCGCTCGGCCAGGAAGCCGCGGAACGTGTCGTCCATCCGCCGCGAGGCCGCCGCCGCGCGCACCGCCTCCCGGGTCGGCGCCACCGGGTCCGGCCCACCGCCGCCGTCACAGCGCCGCACCCCGAACTCGACCGCGGCGGCCAGGTACCGCGCGCTGTCCGCGTACGCCTCGGACAGGGCCTTGCTCAACGCCGCCGCCGCACCGCGCGGCCACAGCAACAGCCCGACCACCAGGCTGATCGCGCAGCCGAGCGCGATGTCCTCGACCCGGACCAGCCCGACCCGCCACCCGGAAGGCTGAATGATGTTGAACAGGATCACCAGCACGAGTGTGAACCCGGCCTGCCCGGCGGCGAACGAGATCGCCGCCGGCGCGATCCCGGCCAGCAGGATCGCGGGTGGTAGGAGGAACCACAGCAGGGTCGTGTTCGTCCCGATCGGGATCAGCAGCAGGGCCCCGATGGCGAACCCGACGGCCGTACCCACGACTGCCCGCAGCGCGTTCTGCCCGGTGTTGAGCGCGTTCGACCGCAGCACCGAAAGCGTGCCGAGCACCACCCAGAACGAGTGCTGCACCCCGGTCAGGTTGGCGACCAAGACCGCGGCACCCAGCCCGATCCCGCCGCGCACGCTGTTGTGCAACCACACCGAGTGCCGCTCCACGTGCGCGGCCGCCCGCTCCTGCGCCGCGGACAACGTGCCCGGCAGCCCGGCCCCCTCGTTCCTGGGCCGACGTCCGAGCAACCGCTCGAACCAGGTGCGCCGCTCCGCACCCGCGGCCAGGTCGATATTGCGGCCGATCGCATTGACCACGAAGCACAACTCCTGGGCGCGGAACCCCGGATCGAGCGAGTCGATGAACTCCTCGACCCGCTCCTCGACCATCGTCGCGCCGTCCTCGTCGGGGCGGGCCGGCCGGATCGGGAACGCGTTGGTCGCCCCGCCTTCCAAGGCGACCAGCGCGGATTGGAGCCGGGTGAGGGCTGTGTGCAGCGGTTCCGGGTCTGAGAGCGGGGATTTGAGCAGGTCGGCGCCGCATTCCAGGGCGGTCGCGGCGGAGGAGCGTACCGCGCAGGCGACCCGGTCGACCGTCGCGCCCGCGATCGGCCGCGACTCGACCAGGACCGCGTTGAGCCAGTTCAGCTCGTCGACCAGCCGGACCGTGGCGCGCGCGGACATGCTCAATCCGGTCGGGCGGTAAGGCGTTGCGAGGAAGAGTTTGTGCAGGTCCGCCACTGCCGAGTCGGCCTTTGCCACCGCCGCGTCGTAGGCGGCTCTTGCGCTGCTCGCCGCTGCGGTATCGCTGTTGCTGCCGGTATCGGCGCTGAGGCTGCCGCCGCTGTCGCCGATCCCGCTTACGCTGCTCCCGTCACCTTCCCCATCCCGCCCCGACAGCACGAACGTCGCCTCCGCCCGCAGCCGCTCCGCCAACGCCAGGCACGTCTCCCACGCCCGGGCCCGCAGCCGGTCCTCCGCCGGAGCAGGCCACAGCAACGTGGCCGCCGCCATCGCCACCACCCCGGCCATCACCCACCCTTCGACCCGGTCGGCAATCGCGGAGGGGGAGCCCGGCAGCGACACCGGCAGGATGAACGACAACAACAGCGAGGTCGTCGCCCCGGCCGTCACCGAACTGACCACCCCGACGAACAACACCGCGAACCCGACCACGCACATCGCCACGGCCGCCGACCAGGCCTCACGCGAAGCCAACGTGCCCAGCGACACCAGCACCGAGCCCACGACCGTCAACGAGCCCAACGCCCGCGCCCGATCCCAGCGCGTCCCGCTGAAGTCGACCAGCAACAACATCGCGAACGCCCCGAACGCGGCGAACGTCGCCAACTGCCCGTTGTCCAGGACCTTCGCCCCGAACGCGAACATGGCCGGCATGACGATCGCCGCCCGCCCGGCCCGACGCAGGGCAAGCAGCCCGCGATCGTGGGTGCCGAGCCACTGCACCGGGTGCGTCACCGCCTGCCGGGCCTGATCACTGTGGAAAGTAGCCATGAGGTGCAGCACGCCCCAATCGGTTCGGCGTTACGGCAGGTATGGGCGGTAGCCTACCCGGTTCGGCCTTGCGACCGGGAGATCTGGGACGGGCGGGGTTCCGGCTGGTTCTCTCCCGCGGGTGCCAGTCATATCCCCAGATCAGAGCCGTCTTGCCAGCTTGCCGCAGCCCAACACGCGCTTCCCCATGGCCACATCCTTATTCTTTGCTATATCCTCATGGCTGCATCCGCTGAGTCCCGATCGCGGCGAGCAGTCGCAGCCTGCTATCAGACTCGCTATCCGGTTCCGCGGTGTACATCACCAGCCGCAGGTCATTGCGCTGCGTGCTGAGCACTTCGCAGTCCAATACGAGCTGCCCGACGTCTGGATGGTCGATCACTTTGCTATCCGGCTGATGCTCCGCGACCTCGCGGCTCTCCCAGCACTGCCGGAAGGGCTCGCTGGCTTCCCGCAGCCGTGTCACGAGCGTACGTAACCGCTGGTCATCGGGGTAGCGGCCCGTGCTCCAACGCAGATCGGCGACCAACGACGCCTCGAACTGTGCGTACCCGCGCACCGGCGAGATCCGGGCGGGCGACCCGGTGAAAAGTCGCCAGACAAGGTTCCGATCCTCCGAAGGCAACTCCGAAGGGTCGCCCAGCAACGCGGCCCATAGGCGGTTCCACACCACAATCGTCCACATGGCGTCGAACACGGCGATCGGCCGATCATCCAGCCGGTCGATCATCCGCCGCAGCCCCGCCGGAACCATACTGCTGATCCGCCCACTCACCGGAGCATGCCCGGCCAGCCGGAAGAGGTGATCCTGCTCGACGTCGCTCAAGTGCAACGCCCGAGCCAGCGCACCACACACCGGCGCCGACGGAGCCGAGGCCCGCCCCTGCTCCAGCCGCACGACGTAGTCCGCCGACACGCCCGCGAGCACCGCCAACTCCTCCCGCCGCAGCCCGTTCGTCCGCCGCGGCACGTTCGCGGGCAGTCCTGCGGCCTGTGGGGGAAGCCGCTCGCGCCAGGTCCGCAGGATCAGGGCCAACTCGCTCGTCACCGCCGTCATCGGTCTATCGTCTCAGGTCAGGAGTGGGGCTTCCTGGTATCGGCGGTCCCAGGAAGGTGCGTCTCTGGCTCGGGGTAGGTTGCGTCGGCAGGATGTGCGGCATGACCATCACGTTGATCACCGGGGCCAATAAGGGCTTGGGCTATGAAACTGCGCGGCAGCTTGTGGCTGCTGGACATACTGTGTACGCCGCTGCTCGCACGGAGGCGAATGCCCTGCGCGCGGCCGAGGAATTGGGTGCGCTTCCGCTGGTGCTGGATGTCACGGACGATGTGAGCGTGAAGGCCGCTGCGGATTACATCGGTGAGGCGCATGGATTGTTGGATGTGCTGATCAACAATGCTGGAATCACCGCTCCGCCCAAGCCGATGGATGCCTTTACCGGAGCTGATACTGCTGCGGTGCTCGATACCAACCTTGTTGGCATGGTCCGCGTTATCCATGCCTTCTTGCCGTTGCTGCGCCGTAGTGAGAATCCGGTGGTGGTGAATGTGGGGAGCGGGTTGGGGTCGCTGGCTCGGGTTCAGGACCCGGCCTTGGTGGAATCGCGGGTGATGAACCTGCCGTACAGCGTTTCTAAGGCGGCTGTGTCCATGCTTACGGTTCAATATGCCAAGGCTTTTCCTGAGCTGCGGATCAACGTGGTCGACCCTGGGCCCACTGCTACCGATCTCAATGGGCATCGGGGTATGCAGACTGTTGAGCAGGGGGTTGTGGCTATTGTTCAGGCTGCGAGCGTTGGGTTGGACGGGCCTACTGGTACGTTTTTTGATAGTGCTGGGACTGTTCCTTGGTAGGTCTTGGCTGACGTGGAAGGCGATTGGTGTACTTCGCCTTGTTTGTCTTTCGTTTACTGCTGTGCCTCCGGCGGGCCCGGAACCCCCAAGGATCCAATGGTTCGTGGTCCGGGTTCGGCTGGCGTTGTGGGTTACGTGGGTGGTGTCGGTCTCGGATCCTCGGTGGCCCTGTCGAATCTCAGAATGACGTATCGACCAGGCCCTATCAACTCCCGGGCTGGTCTTCTTGAGCGGTCTGCTCGCGACGCGTGATACTTGGGTGCGGGAGTTGACAGGTCCTGCCCGATACGTCGTTCTAAGCTTCGCCAGGGCCACCGAGGATCCGAAACCGACGGGAGAGTTGTGCGCGGCGAGCCGCGCAATCCCTCTAACTACCGCAATAGTCGTGCGAACCATACTGCTGCTACGGCGAGCAGCTGTCGCGCTGGACAAGTGCCCGCGCGAGTCTGCTGTTTCGGCGGTTTGGTACATGCGGCTGGTGGCGCGCGGACTGAGGGCGATGTAGTATCCCGGGCTACTGCTACTGCTACTGCTACTGCTACTGCTACTGCTACTGCGGTGTTGGATTGCCCGCGGTGCTTCAGCCAGCTCTCGGCTGCCGCATGTGCCAGGTTGCCAAATCAGCGCACTCGCGCGGGTACTTGTTCGGCGCAACGGCTACTCGCCGTGTCAGTTGTATGGTTTGCCTGGTTGCTGCGGTAGTTGAAGGGGTCTGCGCGACTCTCGCGCAAGGCTGGGGCTGTGTCGGATCGGGATCCTCGGTGGCCCAGGCGGTTCGTAGAATGCCGCGCCGGGCAGGTCCTGTCAACTCCCGTACTCGAGCTCAGCCGAGGCGAGCGGACGGCTCGAAGCAACAGGCCCGGGAGTTGATTGGGCCTGTTCGGTGTGGCAGGCTCCGGGCCGACTGGGGCGCCGAGGAGCCCGATCCGACACACCCAAAAAGGTAACCCACCACCCAAATGAACTGATCCGTGGGGATCCTTGGGGGTTCCTGGCCCGCCGGAGGCACAGTAGTAAACGCACGCTGACATGGCGGCTTGCGCACAACACTCTCCAGCGGCGGCACTGCGCGAGCGCCTATCCGAGGTCTCATCCTGGGCGGACTCGCACATCACAGACCTCTATGACCTTGAGCGCGAGGGCACAATAGCGGCGGCCAATACTCTGAGCCTCATACACTTCGACCTGCTCGACGCTGACTACTACTCAGCATGCCCATCTGCAGCAACCCGCGCGGCGAGTTGAGTGGCCAACTCTCCAGTCGCACTGTCCAGGGACTCGGTCAACTGTGCGAGCAGCGAGCGCAATTCCGTAGCCTGCGCCAGATTCAGCCCACTAGACGCCGCCGAATGCAGCGGCACATCACACGCACGCTCCTGAAGTTCCGTCCCGGCCTCCGTCAGGCACACCATCACGGACCGCTCATCAGCGGCCGTGCGCTGCCGCTCCAACCACCCAGCCGACTCCAATCGCTTGAGCAACGGCGACAAAGTCCCAGAGTCCAGCCGCAGCTTCCGGCCGAGTTCCTTCACGGTCAGATCACCGTGCTCCCACAGCACAAGCATCACCAAATACTGCGGGTAGGTGAGCCCGGCCTCGCTCAGGGTGACCCGATACAAGCCGTCGAAAGCGCGTGAGGCGGCGTGCAGGGCGAAGCACAGCTGCGCGTCCAATCGCATGTTGGGGTTGACGGTGCGTTCTGCCTGGGCCATGCCCTCAGTCTACCTCAATGGCGCACACTTTGATTGCGCACAACTTAATTGTGTGCAATGCTGATCTCAGCGCGGCAAGCCGGCCGCCGATGAGAGTGAAGGACGGATCCCATGAGCGCGATCTACACCGCAGTGGCCACGGCGAGCGGGCGCGATGGTCGGGCGGTCAGCTCGGACGGGCAGCTGGACCTGAACCTGGCGTTCCCGCCGGCGCTGGGCGGCGACGGCAACGGCACGAACCCGGAGCAGCTGTTCGCGGCCGGGTACGCGGCGTGCTTCGCCAGTGCGTTGGGCCTGGTCGGGCGGGAGGCCAAGGTGGACACCGGGGAGATCTCGGTGACGGCCGAGGTGGGCCTCAACAAGGACGACACCAGCTTCGCGCTGTCGGTGGTGCTGCGGGTGGAGCTGCCGGAGGAGCTGGACAACGAGACCGGGCGTTCGCTCGTCGAGGCCGCGCACCAGGTCTGCCCGTACTCGAAGGCCACTCGGGGCAACGTGCCGGTTGAGCTCGTTGTCGAGTAGGCGCGTGGGGGAATAGGTACGTCGAAACAGATGTAGATGTAGCGGTCGGGTGGTGGTCGGGTGGTAATTCTGGTGCCGTATGGGCGGAACCACCACCCGACCGTTGTCATTGTGCGGGGGCTACGTCTGCGTGGGTCAGGCGGCGAAGTGCGAGCATGCCGCCGATGCCGGGGATCGCCGCTATCAGCGTGCTGCGGGTAGAACTACGGCTGTCTTGGGAGGCCGCGTAGATGCTGAAAAGCCAGGCGCAGCCGTGAATCGGGCCGATCATCGCGGCGATGCCGGGGGCGTTCGCGGTCGCCATGTTGATCAGGAGCGCGAGGAGCGAGACCAGTTCGACGGTCGCAGATATCTGCAATGGGCGGCGGGTGTTGCGGTTGATGGTTCACACTCCGGTGGTAGAGCCCGGGCGCACGATCATCAGGACTGTGACGGTGGCCCATAGTAGGTTGAAGATGCCGGTGAACATGGCCAGGCGGGTTGCGACGTCGCGGATGGGCGTCGTGGTCGTGGCCGCGATCGGGGTCGCGGTCGTGGGGGCGACGATGGTGAGAGGTGCTGCGGCGGTGAGGTTGGCGACGATGTCGTCTTGGCGCGGGAGTACGAACAGCACCAGGACAACGGCGGCCACGGCAGTCAGAGCGATGGCCGTAATCAGCCAGGGACTGCCGAGTACATGCAGACTGCTGGCAGTGGCGAACCCGAACACCGGCACCGCGATGCCGATCGCCGCATAGACCCGGCAGATACGACGCAGAACATTGACGGTCGCCAGCGCCCCCGGATCCTCGGGCGCGTCGGCGGCACGGCGAGCAGCGGCAGGGAACATGCTGGCCGCGACCGTCACCGGGCCGATGGCGACGATGGCCGTCAAGACATGCACGGCGAGCAGGAACTTTGTCATCGGGTGACGCCTGACTCGACCACTCGCGCGCCGCTGACCCTGGAGCTGGGCAGGCGCCCGGCCTTGGCGGTCCCGGCGGCCTGGTCGCCGGTGATCGTGAGGGTGACGACCAGGTTGAGCCGCATGGGCTTGGTGATCGACTGGTGCCATGTGATTTCGTTGCCCTGCATGGTGATCTCGGTCAGTGGGACCTGTTCGCCGGAGGCGAGGTCGCGGGCGGTGCCGGTCCAGGAACCACCAGCGCCGTGAGGGTTGTCAGGACTGTCCTGGTCGCTGGGATCGCGCATGAGGGTGACCTCGCTGCGCTGTTTTCCCAGCGGGGTGCTGACAATCAGGTTCCAGGTGCCTTCTGCGGTCATGAGGGGGTCAGTCACTTTCGGTGTCTTGTTCGTGGTCTTATTCGTCATCGGGCAGGTGGGTCATGACGGGCTGGAGACAGCCCCGACTCCGGCCGGAACCGGACCGTGGTCGCGCCACACGACGCCACGGCGTTCGTGCGCGAACAAGCGCTCGACGCTGTGGGCGATACGCGGGCCGACCTCGCGCTCCAGCAGGTACAACCCCAGTTCGAGCCCTGAGGTCACGCCCGCGGCGGTGATCAGATCGCCGTCGTCCACGACGCGGGCGTCGATCGCTACGGCGCCGGTGGCGTCCAGGGCGTCCATGCCCGCGTGGTGCGTCGTCGCGTTGCGGCCCTCGATCAGGCCGGCCATGGCCAGGATCAGCGAGCCGCCGCAGACCGTGGCGACGGTCAGGCCGTCCCGGGCGAGCGCCTCGCTCATCAGGCGGGGCAGGTCGGTCTCCAGCGTCCGGCCGAGGATGGCCGGGATGGACCGTCGCTCTTCCTCGTCGGTCATGTCCTCGCGGGGCATGAGGCCTACGGCTCCTGGCAGCACGATCACGTCGGCGCGGGACGGGTCTATCGTCGCGGCCGCGCTCAGCGATACGCCGACAATCCCGCTGGGTACGTCCCGCGCACCCTCCGCGCTGACGAGCTGCACGTCGACCCCGTCAACGTACTCGGATGCCGCGCTGAGGGCTTCGAACGGGGCGATGACGTCCAACGGGTCGAACCCGTCGAACAGGACGAACTGGGCGAGCATCGGCGGACTCTCTTCTACGATCTTCTGCGATTCGATCTGGGCGCCACCCACGCTATGAAGATCCGGACGGGTCGGCCCAGTGGCTGGATCGACAAAGAGCAATGGATTCTCGCCAGCGGCAAACGAGCGTCCAAAATATCGAGTCGGAGTGATGTACCAGTTCGGTAGCGATGGCGGGAACTGGGTTATGGTGGCGTTTGTGCATACCGTGGTGGTGTTGGCGTTGGACCATGTGGTGGCGTTCGACCTGTCGACGCCGATCGAGGTGTTCGGGCGTGTGCGCCTGCCGGACGGGCGCAATCCGTACCGCGTGCGGGTCTGCGCGCCGACGGCCGAGGTCCGCTCGGAGACGTTCGTCGTCCGGGCGCCCTGGGGGTTGGATGCGCTGGCCGACGCGGACACGATCATCATCCCCGGGTGCTCGGAGAAGGCCGGAGAACCGCCGGCCGAGGTCCTCAACGCACTACGCGCCGCAGCGGCCCGGGGTACCCGCATCGCCTCGATCTGCGCAGGCGCATTCACGCTCGCGGCAACCGGGTTGCTGGACGGATTGGCCGCCACAACGCACTGGATCGCCACCGACCTGTTCGCGAAGCGGTACCCGCTCGTGGACGTGCGGCCCGAAGTGCTGTACGTCGACAACGGACGCCTGCTGACCTCGGCCGGAGCGGCCGCCGGGCTGGATCTGTGCCTGCACATGATCCGCTGTGACCTGGGGTCCGCGGTGGCCGCCGATGCTGCGCGGTTGTCGGTCATGCCGTTGGAACGGGAAGGCGGGCAGGCGCAGTTCATCGTGCACCGGCAGCCTCCGGCGCCGCAGGGGTCGGCGCTGGAACCGGTGATGGTGTGGATGCAGGACCACCTCGGCCAGGACCTGACTCTCGAGGCGATGGCGGCGCGCAGCGGGATGGGCGAGCGGACGTTCAGTCGGCGTTTCCGCGAGCAGACCGGAACGACGCCGTTGCAGTGGCTCCTGTGCGCGCGGGTCCGGCAGGCGCAGTACCTGCTGGAGACCACCGACTACACGGTCGAGCGGATCGCCGAGCAGGCGGGGTTCGGGTCGGCGACTTCGTTCCGCGAGCGGTTCAAGCGGGTTACATCTACTACGCCGCACGCCTACCGGTCCGCATTCCACAGCCGCGCAGATGGAAGGGCGAGCGCGGCGGCGGTCGGCTGACACTGTCACGAGGCGTTTTCAGAACTTGGGCAGATTCCACTTGACACTGTCACGTGACAGTGTCAAGGTTGCCCTGTGGATACCGAGACTTGGACGCTGGACGAACTGGCGCGGCGGGCCGGACAGGCGCTCGCCGCCGATTCCGTACGCGCGCCGAACGGCCGCGTCCGCGAGCGGCCGGACGGTCGGTCGATCCGTTGGTACGCCACGATCGGCTTGGTCGACCGGCCGGTGGCCGGGCCCGGCCGGACCGCGCTGT
Source organism: Actinocrinis sp. (assembly GCA_035943635.1). Classification (GTDB taxonomy): domain Bacteria; phylum Actinomycetota; class Actinomycetes; order Streptomycetales; family Catenulisporaceae; genus DASZBX01. The sequence continues at coordinate 58,801 of DASZBX010000032.1, forward strand.
ACGGGCCGCGGCACCTGGTGCAGCTGGTCGCCGTCAAACGGCTCCAGGCGCAGGGGTTCTCGCTCGCCGAGATCCAGGCCGAGCTGGCCGGGGCCGCCGAGGCGAAGTTGCGGCGGATCGCCGACCTTCCGCCGGACGGCGAGCTGAGTCTGCCCATGCCGCTGCCCGCACCCGTGACGCGCGCCAGGCCTGGTGCTATACCCACTGCACCCGCTGAGCCGGCCGCGCCGACCGGCGGAAACACCGCGCCACCGGCCCGTTTCTGGGCCACCCGGCCCGCCCGGGCGACCGGGGCGCCGACCGAAGGGCCGACCGCGGAATCGCCAGCAGCACCGGAAGCTGTACCCGCTTCAGCATCAGGATCGGCAGGGGCAGAAGCAGCCTTGGCCGTAGCAAGCGCACCAGATCCCACCCCGACCCTCGACAGCGGACCGCTCTCCGTCCGCTACGAGATCGCCCTGTCCGACATTGTCACGCTGACCGTCCCGTCCCACCCGACCGCCGACGATCTCGCCGCCATCCGCGAGGCCGCCGCCGGACTGCTCGACCTCCTCGCCGCCCGCGGCCTCACCACTGCTCTAGGAGTCCACGATGAAAACCAGCACCATGCCGATTGACCTGATCCTCGACGAGCAGACCGGTCCGTCCTTCGACGAGGCGGGCTTCGGGTCGCTGCTGACCGAGGCGGGCAATCTGCCGTTGTACCGGCTCGGCGTGCGCGCCGCGATCACCGGGCTGGCCGCGGGGATCGAGCTGACCCAGACCTTCCGCAATCCGTCCGACACGCCGGTGGAGGCGACGTACATCTTCCCGCTGCCGGACCGGGCCGCCGTCACCGCGCTGACCATGACCGCCGGGGGCCGCGTGGTCAAGGGCGAGCTGCAGGAGCGCGGCGCCGCGCGGCAGGCCTACCACACGGCGATCGCGGCCGGGCAGCGGGCGAGCATCGCGGAGGAGGAGCGGCCGGACGTCTTCACCATGCGGGTCGGCAACATACTCCCCGGCGAGGACGTGACCGTCGCGCTGACCCTGGCCGGGCCGCTGCCGTTCGCCGACGGGCAGGCCGAGTTCCGGTTCCCGCTGGTCGTCGCGCCGCGCTACATCCCGGGCGCCGCGCTGGCGGGCCCGCAGGTCGGCGTCGGCCACGGCCCGGACACCGACGCCGTGCCGGACGCCTCGCGGATCACCCCGCCGGTGCTGCTGCCCGGGTTCCCGAACCCGGTCGACCTGTCCATCGAGGTCCGGATCGACCCGGCCGGGCTCGCGCTGAACGGCATCGCGTCCAGCCTGCACGCGGTCAGCGAGGAGGACGGCGTCATCCGGATTCACCCTGGAGAGAGGGTGAATCGGGACTTCATCCTGCGGCTGGCCTATGAGGAGGGCGCTACCGCGCTGGTCCTGGTCCCGGACGCAGCCGACAGCGCTGACAGTGACAACGCCCCGGAAGGCACGTACCAGCTGACGGTGCTGCCCCCGGCGATCGGCGCGGCGTCCGCCAAGCCCAAGCGGGCCCGGGACCTGGTGCTGCTGCTCGACCGGTCCGGCAGCATGGACGGCTGGAAGATGGTCGCGGCCCGGCGGGCGGCGGCGCGGATCGTGGACACGCTCACCTCGGGTGACCGGTTCGCGGTGCTCACCTTCGACCACGAGATCGGCTGGCCGGACCGCCTGCCGTCCGGGCTGATCGCCGGGACCGACCGGCACCGGTACCGCGCCGTCGAACACCTGGCCCGGGTCGACGCGCGGGGCGGCACGGAACTGGCCGAGCCGCTGGCCGAGGCGCTCAAGCTGCTCCGGGACGAGGCCCGGGACCGGGTGCTGGTGCTGGTCACGGACGGCCAGGTCGGCAACGAGGACCAGATCCTGCGCGAGGTCGCCCCCGGGCTGGCCGGCGTGCGGGTGCACACGGTCGGCATCGACCAGGCGGTCAACGCGGGCTTCCTCGGCCGGCTGGCCGGGCTCGGCGGCGGGCGGTGCGAACTGGTCGAGTCCGAGGACCGGCTGGACGACGCGATGGACCGGATCCACCGGCGGATCACCGCGCCCACGGTGTCCGGGGTGAGCATCGAGGCCGACGGGCTGGACCTGGTCCCGGACACCGCGAGCCCGGCCCGCGTCCCGGACCTGTTCCCGGGCGTGCCGCTGGTCGTCACCGGCCGGTACAAGGGCGGTGCGGGCGGTGCGGTGAAGGTCAGTGGCCTGACCCCGGACGAGGAGCCGTGGAGCGTGTCGGTGCCCGGCGCGGTCGCGGACCGGCCGGAGGTGGCCAAGATCTGGGCCCGCGGGCGGCTGCGCGACCTGGAGGACCGGTACGTCGTGCGCGGGACCGAGACGCTGGAGCGCGAGATCGTGGCGACCTCGCTGCGGCACGGCGTGCTGTGCCGGTTCACCGCGTTCGTGGCCGTGGACGTGCGCGTGGTCACCGACGGCGCAGCCCCGCACCAGGTGACGCAGTTGGTTGAGTTGCCCGCGGGCTGGGAACCCATGGCGGACATGCAGCCCGAACTGCGCCGGTCCGGAATCGCCGGTCCGCCGAGCGTGTCGCGGGCCCGGTTCGGCGCCGCGATGCCGTCGCTGGCCGGGGCACCGCCGGCCCCGCCCATGATGGCTGCACCGACGGTGATCTCGCCCAGCGTTATGAGGGGTTCGGGCCCGGTGGCGGCCGCGGAACCCGCGCCGCCCGCGCCCAAGCCGGCCGGGCCGGCCGCGCCGGTCGGATTCTCCGCGGACTACGCCGCCGTCGGGGAGTACGAGGACAGCGACAGTGCCTCGCTCTCCGCGCCGCCGACGATGGGCAAGAAGTTGCGCAAGCCGTCCGGCGGTGCGCCGTCTGCCCAGGCCACGCCGTACGGCCAGGTCGGCGGTGGCGGCGGCGCAGGCGGCGGCGCTTACGGTGCTGGTCCTGGCGCCGGTAGCGTCGGCGGCGGCGCCGGGTACGGTCCGGTGCCCGCCAAGGAGTCGGAGCCGGTCGTGGCGGACCCGGCGTTGGCGGCGGTGGCCGAGCAGGCCGCGATCGAGCTGCGCCGCCTCCAGGACGCCGCCGCCGAGCCCGCGTCCGTGCGCCGGGACCTGCTGGACGATCTGGCCAGCCGGCTCGACGCGCTCGTGCAGGACCTGGTCCAGCGCGGTGCGGGGCAGTCGGCGGTGGAGAGCCTGCGCGCGCTGGTCACGGTGCTGCGGGACGGCTCCGTTGCGCTGGCAGACCGGTGGGCCCGCGCGCAGGCCGGGCTGGAAGAGCTTGTCGCGCTCGCTGCGGCGGCCGTTGCGGCAGCCGAGGCACCGGCCGGGCGCAAGGCGTTCTGGAAGCGCTGACCGGTAGCAATAGTAAAAACCTTGCGGCCCGTGGCCCGGCGTCTTCGGACGTCGCGGCAGCGGGCCGCGGTGCTGTGCGCGGCCGTGGCAGCGGCCGGATCAGGCCTGGCTGCCGGTCGCGAACTGCCGCAGCGCGCCGGCGAGCACGTCCGCCTCGACGCTGTGCTGCTCGCCCGGCACGGGCTGGAACGTGGCGGTCGGCAGCAACTCGGCCAGCGCGGCCGCCGCGGTGGCCAGCCACGGTTCGGTGCCCAGGCCGTGCATGACCAGGACCGGCACGGTGATCGCAGCCCAGCGGTCGGCCGGGAGGGGAGCGCCGGACATGGTCGTGCCCATGATCCGCCCGTCGTACGCGATGGTCGAGGCGACCGCCTCCAGACCGGCCCAGAACGGGGCCTGGCGCATGCCGGCCACGGCCTCGGCGGGCATGCCGATCGCGGCCGTCATGAACAGTTCCACCGCGTCGCCGGGGCGGCCGTCGGCGGTGTAGGCGTCGAGCCGCTGGACGTAGTCGGCCGGCAGCGGCGGGTGGGTGTCGTCGACGACGAACGGCGGCTCGAACACGGCCAGGTGGGTGATCGGCAGGCCCGCGGCCGCGGCGTCCAGGGCGAGCACCGCACCGGAGGACATGCCGCACACGACGGCCGGCGCCCCGGCGTCGGAGATCAGCACGGCGATGTCCTCGATCTCGCGCTCGATCGCGTACGGCGCGGTGTCCGAGCTCTCCCCGCGGCCGCGCCGGTCGTAGCCGTAGACCCGGAACTCGTTCCCCAGCAGCTCGCCGACCTGCGCGTTCAGGGGGTTCACGGCGCGGTGGCTGGTTGCGCCGTCGATCAGGATCAGCGGCCGGCCGTCGCCCCAGGCGTCGAAGGCGATGGTGGTGGAGTCCTTGGATCGGACGGTGCTCATGGCGGTCTCCTCGTCTCGTGGTCCCGAACTGGAACTAGACGGTACAGTACTCGTTCGGGTACGGAACCGTCTAGTACACTTTCGAAGCGAAGAAGGGGAGGTGCCGTGGACCGACCACTGGACGCCGTCCGACCGGCCGCACTGGACGCCGACGGCCCGGACGAGGGCCGCACCGCGCGCAAACGGCGGGCGATCCTGACCGCGGCCACCGAGGTGTTCCTCCAGCACGGCTATCTCGGCGCGAGCATGGACGAGGTCGCCGCGAAGGCCTCGGTGTCCAAGCAGACCGTGTACAAGCAGTTCGCGGACAAGGAGCACCTGTTCGCGGAGATCATCCTCGGGACGAGGGCGCATGTGGTCGACGGCCTGGCCAGCGCCTTCGCCGAGACGGTGGACGACGCCGCGGACGTCCGCGAGGCCCTGCGCGACCTGGCCCGGCGCTTGCTGGACGGCCTGCTCCAGCCGGACGTGCTGCGCCTGCGCCGGCTCGTGCTGGCCGAGGCCGACCGGTTTCCGGAGATCAGTGCGGCCTGGTTCGAGGTCTCATTCCACCGGTCGCTCGTGGTGCTGGGCGAGGCGATGACGCGGCTGGTCGGGGACGGGTTGCTGCGTGAGCTGTCCGACCCGACCCTCGCCGCGTATCAGTTCGCTGGGTTGGTCATGTACAAGCCGATGAACCAGGCGATGTTCGCCGGAACCGAGGCCCGGCTCGATCCGGCGGAACTCGACCACATCGCTGATCAGGCTGCTGCGGTGTTCATGGCGGCTTATGGGCGCGGATCGTCCTGAGTGGTCGGGTTCTGATGTGGTCCGTGGCCGTCGATCGCTGCGAGTACGGCGTCTACGGCATCCTGGGCAGTGGCGGCTTTGGCGGGGTTGTGTGATGTGTCCGGGCTGGGCTGCTGGACTGACCAGCCGCCGATGACGACGGTCGGCTTGCCGGTCCGCATCGCGAGCGCGACCTCGCTGAGCGTGCCCCAGCTCCCGCCGACGGCGATCACGCCGTCGGACGAGCCGACGACCAGCGCGTTGCGCATCTCGCCGAGGCCGGTGGCGAGGGCGACCGAGACGTACGGGTTCGCAGCCGACCGGTCGCGCCCGGGCAGCAGGCCGATCGCCGGTCCGTCGTGTTGCGCGGCGCCCTTGCACACGGCCTGCATCACGCCGCCGAGCCCGCCGCACACGACGGTCGCGCCGCGCTGGGCGAGCAGGGCCCCGACCTGCTCGGCGATCCGCAACTCGTCGTCAGACGCCTCGCCCGGGCCGATCACCGCGATGTAGGGCGCGTGACGTGGGTCGGGGCGGGAGGGGGAATCGGGCATGGTCCGGGCGCACCGTTTCGTGAGGCGGTTGTCAGGTGGGTCATGGAGTTCTTGTCGGTGTGCCTGATTCTGCCAGCGGCGGGGAGCCCTGCTGGTTTTGCCGCGGCCGGAAACGGGGGAGCAAACGATCGATCAGCGCGGCCAACCAGGGTTCTTCGCTCTGCGGTTGCCGCAGGAGCGCCTCCCCCAGGGTGACTTGATCCCACCTGAACTCGCCCGCGAGTTCTTCGACGGCGGCCTGCTCAAGGTCCGGGTAGAGCGGATCGTCTCGGTACACCTCGGCGGCCAGTCCGGGCTTGCGCCACTGCGTCGCGGCCATGATCCGATTTCCGGCGCCGACCCTGACCAGGTATCGCCATACCGGTTCGGCCATGGGAATCTGTTCTACCGGCGTCTGCGCGGGATCGCTGGACCTTGGGCCGCTGCCGCTTGGGCACACGTTCAGCAGGCGGAGTGTGGGAAGCGGTAGGTCGCCGAGGTGCTCGGCTTGCCGGGTCAGCCGGCGGGCGGCCTCGGTGACCACGTCCGAGGTGTGTTCGAAGCTGACCATGGTCAGGCCGTCAGCGAGCAACCGGCGGATTCCAGTCGGCCCGCCGCTGGTCCGGATCTGGTCGAGTTGCTGGAAAGTCCGGTCCTGGAGCAAGGCCGCGCCGATCGTGCGCTCGGACCAGGGCGCCCTGGACCAGGTCCTCGGCCCGGTCGCGGTCGCCGGTCAGCAGGTACGCGGTGCGCAGCAGGGCGCTCCAGCGGGCGGTCACGAACTCGCGGAAGTCGTCCTCGGCGCTGCGGGTGACAGCAGCCTGCGTTATCCCGACGTCGATCGGGGCCTCGGCGGCGGCACTGTCGGTATGGCCGCCGTCGGCATCGTCGCTGGTGGACTTGTGGCTGGTGGGTGCGCGTTCCACCCTGACCGCCGCACTCACGCCGTCAAGACCCGTCATCGTGTGTCTCCCGTCGAACTCCGGCTGGATCGCCACCTTCTACTACGCCGGTCATCGCCCAAAGGTTGAACAAGCGGCGGGCCGCCTCTGCGCGGTCAGAAATTCCTCGCTCTATTGCGCAGTTGTTACAACCGGACCGGGGCTTGCGTCGTCTGAGGCAGCATGAACAACGATGACCTGTGGCGTGCGGAAGAAGAGACGCAAGCGCTGGATTTGCCGCCTGCGCCCGCCGGCCGAATACCGAAGGTACAGCGTCGACGGGCGCTCTTCGCGGCCGGTGGGTTGACGGTCTTGGCCGGCGTGGGGGCGGGGGTGGCGTGGGCGGCGGAGGTTCAGAGCATGTCGGGTTCCTCCCGGGCGCGGGCCGGCGGTGCCGGCGGGTCGGCTTCGGGCGCCGGGCCGAGCGTGGGGGCGTCGGCGTCGGGGTCCCCTACCCAGACGCAGGGCGCGGGGGCCGGATCGAGCGCCAGCGCGCCCGCGGCCGTGTCCGACGCGCCGTCGGCGACGGGCTCGCCGAGCAGCACGGGCTCGCCGTCCACACCATCCACCGGCGCGGCCACCGGAGGCCCGACGCTGCCGCCCGGCACCAAAGTCCCCACGGCGCCGCAGTGGTACGCCGACGACGGCCCGATGTCGATCGCGTTGACCATGGACGACGGGCCCGACCCGGTCTACACCCCACAGGTGCTCGCGGTGCTCCAGCAGTACGGGATCAAGGCGACGTTCAACATGATCGGGCGGCAGGTCGGGCACAACCTCTCCTTGGTGCGCGAGGTCTCGGCAGCCGGGCACACGATCACCAACCACACCTGGGACCACGCGGACCTGACCAAGTACACCTACGCGCAGGTGTGCTCCGAGATCGAGCGATGCAACGACGCACTGTCATCGGCCGGACAACATCCCACGATCTTCCGCGCGCCCTACGGCAACTGGTCGACGGCCGTGTTCCAGGCGTGCGCGGCCAACAACCTGCGGCCGGTCGGTTGGACGGTCGATCCCAAAGATTGGTCGCGGCCGGGCGTCACCTCGATCGTGAACAATGTGATGCAGCACACCCGCCAACACGACATCATCCTGGAGCATGACGGCGGAGGCGACCGGTCACAGACCGTCGCGGCTATGAAGATTTTCATTCCGGAGCTGCTCGGGCGGGGGTTCCACTTCGTCGCGATGTGACGGCGCACTCACTCGCGGCCAATGTGGCCGCGGTGGCGATTGTGTGATCCGAAATGAGGCAGCATTGGCCCCATGAGTTTCCATAACAAGGCGCGCCGCGATGGCCCACACACCGCCAACGTCGTCCTGAACGAGTTGCGGTCACTCGACTTCCACCTTCTACCCGATTTCCGCAAGACCATGTGGTACGGCCTGATCGCCCTGGCGGCGCTGGTCACCGGCGACGAACTCGGCGGCATCCACGCCGTCCGGGCCAGCCACCGGTTCGCCTCCTACGGCTGTGCGGCGGCCGTGGTGGTGTTCGGGGTGGCGGCCAGCCGGGCGGCGGCCGGGGAGATCCAGCGGGTCGCCGTGCACCGGGCCGGCGACAAGGCGGGCACGCCGCTGCGCATCATGGTCCTGCTGGCCGGGTACGCGATCGCGGTGATAGCGTTCTGCGATCTGATGGACGTGGACGTCGGCCACCTGCTCATCGGCGGCGCGATCACCGGGATCGTGGTCGGCCTGGCCGCCCAGCCGGTGCTCGGCAATCTCTTCGCCGGACTCGTGCTGCTGTTCGCGCGGCCGTACATCGCCGGAGAGCGTGTCCGGGTTCTGTCAGGTGCGATCAACGGCCCGCACGAGGGTGTCGTCGTGTCCGCGGGGCTGCTGTACACGGTTCTGCAGACGGAGATCGGCCCGCTCAACATCCCCAACAGCACCCTGCTGGCCTCGGCGGTCGGTCCGTCCGCGAAATCCGAGCAGACCGGGTCGGAGAAGACCGATACCGTTCCCGCGCAGTCGCATTCCGAGGATCCCGGCCAGCCGGCACACGACCTGGCCACGGCGGTCGCCGAAGGGGAAGCCCTCGCCGACGCCTCGGGACACAGCGGCCAGAAGCAGTCGCCTCCCGGTGAATCAGGACGGTAAGACGTCCCGCTGCACAGCGTTGCCCAGTGACGATGCCCGTATCAGCCAGGCTGATACGGGCATCACTTTTGTTTTACGCGCCGACGGCTACCCCTCGGTCCAGTTCTCGCTGGGGCTTGCGTTGCAGGTGTAGATGTCGGCGGTGGCGCTGTCGGCGGTCGACGCGCCGGTGACGCTCAGACACTTGCTTCGCAGACCATGGAGTTGCTTTCGTCGATCACGGCCGGCACGCCCGGTTTGGCCGCCTGCGCGGCGGCCTGGTCCGCCATCGTCAATGGTCCCGGATGTGGGCGACGGGCTGGGTGGCGGCCGGGTGGAGCAGTAACAGGCCTTGTGCTCGGGAAACGCCCGAATTCGTGATTCAGAGTTCTTGTGCGCCGCACATGCAGTGCACGTGCGGCGCGGTCGTCATCATCGGAGGTCCCACCAGCCGGGTGCGTCGGGCTCGTCGCCGTACGTTGCGGCGAACACTCGTGAGTCGATCGCCTTCATCACCGTTGCGAGATCGCGCCGGGCCGGGCGGGAGAGGGACCGGAAGACGCCTTCCAGCCCTGAGCGGCCGCGGGGCAGGTAGGGATAACAGCAGGGGTAAAAGTCATCGCAGTAGCCGCCGGGGCTCTGACCATGCCAGTTGCGGCTTGTCATCGTGGCCGCCTGGCGCTTCCAGTGGGCTGGGCAGTGTTTGGGATTGTGTCAAGGCCACGGCATGACCGCCGGTTTGTGTTGGTAGGTGAGGCGAATCTGGTCAGCGCCGAGCATGGGCGCCGCGCACGGGACGGCTCATACTCGGTCGTCTGTGCCGTTGCGTGCGGTGCGGCCAGGCGACGGCGATCACCGGATTCGCGCCTTGAGACATTCCCCAACACTGCCTAGGTCGCGGGCCACCTGCCCGGGCGACCCGTGGGTACGTTCCCAGTCGCGGATCTGGCGCGAGGCCGCCGCGCTGACGCCGTCGACGACCGAGTAGGTCGAGGATCTTTCCCGCGAGTGAGGGGACAGTGCGGCACGTACGGCCGCCGGGGGCTTACGCGGCATCGCTCCGATGCAGTGTCATCATGGCGGCAGCTTTTCATATCCGCGCCGCGGCCCGCCACCGGATTGTCGGGCGGCGGGCCGGTCGGACGGTTGCGGCGGCGGCCCGGGATGGGGGCCGGCGCCGCCGCCGCGCACGATCAGCGGATCAGCGGATCAGCGGATCAGCAGGCGTTGAGCCACGTCGTCGAGAAGTTCTCACTGCTGGCCAGGGCCGAGGTGGAGTCGCACAGCACGCCGTTCTGGATCTCCATCTGCTCGATGGTGTACGGCGATCCGGTGTACGACCCGACCGGCTGGCCGTCCACGGTGAAACCGGTGAACGGGTCCGTGCCGAACTTGGTCAGGTGGTCGGCGGCCATCTCCATCACGGCCTCGGCCGAGTTGTCGTCGGCGCTGAGCGACTTGGTGACCGAGTTCGTCCAGCCCTGGGTCAGATCCTTCAGGACCAGGGTGTACTTCGTGCCGGTGGTGTGGGTGACGGTGCCGGTGAACTTGTCGCCGGCCTTCACCGTCTTGTTGATGATGATCACGTTCGCCGGGTACATCTCGTACCACGCGTAGTAGTCCACGCTCGACCCGTCGCAGTCGCCGGAGCTGCCGGTCTGCTCCACGGTGCTGGAGTTGAAGCCGTCGATGCCGACCCAGGGGGACATGTCCGTCTCGCCGTCGCCGCTGGTGCAGGTGACCGCGTTCTGGGTCCAGCTGGCCGTCGCGGTGGTGAACGTGCCGCCGGCGACCGCGTACCCGGACCAGTTGGTCGAGTAGTCGAGTACCCGGTTGCCGACGGTCTGGGCGTGGGTGCCGGGGGCCGGATGGAACAGGCCGCCGGGGACGAACGTGCCGCCGTGCGCGGCCGGGCCGGCCGTCAGCGGGGCGGGGGTGCCGGCCGCCATCGCGGGCGCGGTCAGCGCCAGCGAACCCAGCGCCAGGGTGAGCGCTGCCATGGGTATAGACCATCGCCTGAGCATGTGTGTGGGCTCCTTTGTGGGTGAGGTCGCGAGCACACGGCCGCCGCGCGGTGTTTTCGCCCGGCCGGGCGCGTGCTGGAAGCGTGGTGGACACTACTGCGGTGCCAGGGGTCTGTGAATGACTTGCCGGAGGGGCGGCGGGTTAACATATTTCGCGTTGACACGGCGGGTGGGGCGAAAAAGTCGCGTCGGTGGGGCGCAGACGGGCAGGTTGTCCGGGGTGTAGGCGGTCCGGGGCGGGTGTGGGCTTTACGCTCGCGAGGGGTGCGGATGACCTTCGGGCTCCGCAGATTTGGATTCCGCATTGCCATGGGTCACCGGCCTGTGCGCGGTGGTGCGGCAGCGATATCGCGATCGTGCCCAGCACGGGCGCAGCAGCATCGGCCGTCTGATTCGCGCAAAGGAGAACGGAGAACTTGGTGGAACGAATATCCTGGGAAGACCTGCCCGGCGAGCTCAAGTCGGCAATCGAGGGGCGGACCGGTCGCATCCTCGATGCCCGCATCGCGACGGCCGGGCAGAATTCCCCGATCGCCGCGACGGTTATCACCGGGCACGGCAAGACCTTCGTCAAGGGCCTGCTTCGGCGCGTGGGCCGCTCGTCGAGCCAGGCCCGGGAGATCGCCGTGGCGCCGCTTGTCCGCGATCTGTCCCCGCAGCTGCTGTGGTACTTCGAAGAGGCGGGCTGGATCGTGCTCGGCTACCAGCACATCGAGGGGCGCCACGCCGACTACCGTCCCGGGTCGGGCGACCCTGATGCGCTTGTGCCGCTGATCAGGGCGCTCGGCGAGATCGGGGTGCCGCCGGGGTCCGGCCCGTTCAACCTCGCCGAGGACCGGTGGAAGAACTATGCCGACGACCCGCGGGACGTGGAGATCTTCCGCGGCACAGCGCTCCAGCACACCGACTGGCTCCCGCACAACGTGCTGATCACCCCGGACCGGCCCTACCTGATCGACTGGGCCTGGCCGACCCTCGGGGCGCCGTGGATGGATCCTACTTCCTCATCCGGCTCATGGCCTCAGGACACAGCCCCGAGGACGCGGAACGGTTCGCCGCCCGGGTGCCGGCGTTCGCGAAGGCCGATCCGGCTCATCTGGCTGTCTTCGCGCGTGTGAACGTGCGATTGGGGCATGAGATCGAGACGCAGAGCACTGGGCATGTCGGCTCGTGGTTGCGCGGGGTGGTCACAACCTCGCGCGACTGGGCCAGGTACCGCGGGGTGCCGGTCGACTCGAGGTGAACAGCGTGCCGGGCCGAGGGCGACGGCGAAGCGCCATCAGCCGCCTAAACCGCCACACTCCGCCCGTCGCGCTCCTCGGGGGCGACGATCTCGACATTCGGCAACCGCTCGCGCAGAGCACGCATCTCGTCACGCGCACCCGGCTGCAGAATCTGCGACAGCGTGATCGTGCGCAATCTCGGCAGCCGGGCGAGTTCGGTGATCTCCTCAGAGCCGGGGATCCCAGCGCAGGCAAGCTCCTCCAGATCCGGCCAACGATCGACGCCGCGCACATTGCGTTCGTCCGGCAGGTTGTCGAGCGTCAACCGACGCAGCCGCAAACTCCCGGGCAGCACGTGCAGCCCCGCGGCCAGTCGCCGATCACGAATGGTCAGGCTGGTGATGGGCGCGCCGTCCAGGGACTCCAGATCGCAGCTCATCAAATGCAGATTCAGTTCGTCGATCGAGCTGTCGGCCAACGGCGCCAGGTCCCGCAGCAGAGTGCACCCGGCCAGATGCAGCGACCGCAGAGTGCGATTGCCCGACAGCGGCCCCACATCCCGCAGCGAGGTGCACCAGGTCAGGTCGAGCCGCTCCAACGCCGGCGCGGTGGCCAGCGGTGACAAATCACGCAGGACACTGTTCTGGATCAGCGCCAGCCGTCTGAGCGACGGCATGGCGGCGATCGGGTCGAGCGGGGTGAGATCGCCGGGCGAGACCAGATTGCGCAGCCTGGTCAGCGCGGGCAGGTAACGCACGCGGTGCCAGCCGCGCACCTGCACCTCCCGGTCGCCGAACTCGATCCCGCCGAGAACGGTCCGGGCATAGTCCTCCGGGTCGTCCGAGTCGCGCCAGGCCCGCAGCAGCTCGTCGATCACCATCGACTGGTTGACCGCGGCGAACCGTCGGATGTGCTCGCGCGACGCCTCGCCGCCGATCCGGGCGATGGTGCGCACCACGCACGCGCTCTGGTAGTCCGTCAGGTTCTCCGGGCCGGGCAGCAGGCCCAGCACGAAACTCCCCGCCCGGGCCAGGAAATCGGCGTCGTCGAGCGTGGCCGGCGGGATCAGCCGGGCCGCGGCCTGCTGGACCATCCGGCGCACCTCGCCGGAGCCGATCACGTGCGCCTGCTCCAGGCACGCGGCGGCCAGCAGGTGCAGCCGGGCGCCGGCGGCCGGGTCGCGGCGCACCTCGTTGTTGCCGCGCAGCAGGGCGTGCAGCAGCTGCTCGCGCTCGCGCGGGCGGGCGTGCGCGGCGGACATGATCACCACGTCGTGCCACTGGTCCAGGTGCGCCTGCTCGACCAGGAAGTTCAGGTCGCCCGAGTCGACCACCTCCTTCGCGGCGAGATAGTCGCGGAACGTGCGGTGCACGAACTGGATCTGGTCCGCCCTGGGCTCCTGGAGCAGGCCGGTGCGTTCCAGCGTGTGCTGCAGGACCGTGCGCGGGTCGGAGTGGTGCGGGCGCAGGCCGCGCATCGCGTGCTCGATCCGGCTGACCGCCTGGTCCGTGGACACGACCAGGTCCTGGTTCTTGACCAGCGAATACGCGAGCCGTTGGAGCACGACGAGCTGCTCCTCCTTGCTCAGCGCGGTACCGTCCTCGATCTTGATGCTGCGCTGCTCGTCCCAGCCGACCAGCAGCAGGTCCAGCGCCGCGTCGAACAGGCTCTTGCGGTCCCGCGGCAGGACCAGGTTGCGGTCCTGGTAGAGCGCGCACAGCAACCCGCACAGCAGCGGGCTCGCGGCCAGCCGGCGCAGCTCCGGCCGGGTGCTCATCAGCTCGGCCAGGCCGGACTCGCTCTTGTCCAGCCACTGGTTCTTCTCCGCGTCCTGACCGTGCTCGCGCCGGACCGCGGCGTGCCAGCAGGCCAGGAAGTCGCGGATGCCCTGCGCGCTGAGCGGGAGCAGGTCGAAGGGTTCGAAGCCGCCGGCCCCGAGCCAGCCCTCGGGCACGGCGAACGGGCGCGCGGTGACCACGTACCGGGCCGCCGGGTACGCCAGGGTCAGGTCCTCCAGCCAGCGGCGCATCTGCGGCCGGTGCTCGGCCGCGACCTCGTCCACGCCGTCCACCAGCAGCAGGGCGGTGCCGTCGTGGAACATCGCGGTGGCCCAGCCGGCCGGCCGTTCGCCCTCGATCACCCGGGCCGCGCCGGCCGGCAGCTCCTCGACCAGCGGCAGCCCGCGGTCCGCGTAGTCGCGCAGGTGCACCAGGAACGGCACGCACTGCCCGAGCGGCCCCGGGCGCCCGTCGCGCCGGTCGGCCGCCGCGCCCGCGGCCAGCCACTGCAGCACGGTGGTCTTCCCGGCCCCGGCGTTGCCGCGCAGGAACAGCCGGCGGTTGTCGGCGAACGCGTTCACCACGTCGATGCCCGCGCCGGTCAGCTCGTCGTCGGAGTCCCGGGTCTGGTCGAAGCCGCCGGTGCGGGCCACCGCGAGGTTCACGTACGAGTCCTTGAACGACTGCCGGCGCGGGTCGCGCCCGCGGATGACGCCGAACAGCTCGAACTGGCCGAGGGACTGGGCGACGTGGTCCAGGTAGCGCTGTTCGAAGGTCCGGGCGCTCTCCCGCCGGACGATCTCGTCGCGCCGGCCGAGCTGCTCGACCGCGTCCCGGGTCTGGATCACCTGCTGGATGGTCACGGCCGGCACCTCCTCGGCGAACTCGGGCAGGGCCATCAGAGCCTGGATCAGCTGCCGGCAGGCCGCGGTGAGTAAGAGGTCGAAGGCCAGCCCGACGCCCTCGGGCAACGGGGCGACGGGCCCGCCGCGGGACAGGATCCGCCCTTCGAGGGTGTCCGGGCGCAGGTCGGAGTCCAGGGCCAGGTCGGCGTCCAGCGGCGCGGCGCGGGCCAGGCAGGCGAGCACCTCCTCGGCGGCCGCCTGCCAGTTCGCCGGGCTCGGGTAGGCGGCCGCGCCGACCGTGAGCTCGGGCGGGCCGCCGGGGCGGTCCAGGGCGCCCAGCTCCAGGGTCAGGCCCCTGATGAGCTCGGCGGAGTAGTCGGCGCCGAGCTCGCGCCGGGTGCGCCGGCGCCGCCCGGTGCGGCGGCCGATCTCCTCCAGGGTTTGGGCGACCAGTTCGCCGAGCACGTTCCCGAGCAGGTTGACGGCGAATTCGATGGACGGATCGCTCACGACGTTCCCCCATGAGGCTAGACCTGCGAGCAGTCACCGCCTCGATTGTTCCACGCCGGGTTCCTTCTGTGGAACATTCTCCCGGTTTCCCCTGGAATGGCGTTATCCGTAGGTCGGGTGCTGCGGCCAGCCGGCCGGGGAGTCTTCCCACTCCTCCTGCCGGCCCCAGGGGGCCAAGTCGAGGACGTTGTTGGTGAACAGCAGCCGGTCCACGCCGCGGGAAGTGGTGTTGTAGGTCCGGTAGACGTTCTGCCCGTCGCGGATGAACAGGGAGAGCATGAAGCCGCCGTCGCTGCCGCAGTCCTTGGCGAAGGACGTGCCGTGGGTCGAGTAGAACGGCACCGTCCAGCCCATCCGCGCCTTGTACTCCTGGATCTGGGCCAGCGGCATGTTCGAGACGGTCGCCCAGCTGACCCCGTTGTCGGCGAGCATGGCCGGGGCGTTGGGCGGGACGTTGTGGGTGAAGTGGGTGCAGCCGGGACAGTAGGCGCCCGGGCCGTTGTCCATGAACTGGTACACGGCCAGCTGGTCGAGCCCTTCGAACAGGTCGAGCAGGCTTTTGGCGCCGTCCGGGGCGTCGAACCGGTAGTCGTCGGCGAACTCGACCATCGGCAGCCGGCGGCGGCGGGCGGCCAGCTTGTCCTGGGCGCGGGTGAGTTCCTTCTCGGCCGCGAGCAGTTCGGCGCGGGCGGCCTGCCATTCCTCGGCGGATACGATCTCTGGTCTCTGCATAGGCGGATTCTGCCACCGGCTGCCGACAGGAATTGGGCGGCGCGGCGCGGCGGCGCTCAGGTGGGCGTATGCGGGCACGCCGACGAATTGGTCTGCAAGTTCTTGCATCGTTTATTGCAGATATTTTGAAAGTTTCTTGCGATTATTGCGGGCATGTGTCCAACGCTCTACGATCCGCCCGAATGTTCGAACTCATGCCGTCACCCACAGGCCAGGACACGCCCATGCCGTTCGCCCGCAGAACCGCCCCTCCCTCGACACCTCCGTCTGCGCCGCCCACCGCCGCGAAGAGCCGCCCGCGCGCGTGGCTCGCCGCATGCACCGCGGCGGTGACCGTCTTCGCGAGCATGACGCTGGTGCTCGCCCAGGCGCCCAACGTGCTCGCTCTGACGCCGGCCGCCACCGCGTATCAGGCCCCGGGTACTCCGGTGCCGAGCGTGGCCGGGGCGACCACGCCGTTCGCCACCTACCTGGCGCCGCAGGGCGCTTTGGGCGGCGGCGCGAGCGTGGTCTCGCTCACCTCGTCCCCGACCAGCCAGTACGACAGTCCGCAGGGCGAGGCGTCAGGGCACGCCTATGTGCAGTTGACCGGGACCGGGCAGTCCGTGCAGTGGACGAATCAGACCGGCCAGCCGATCAACTTCGTCAACGTGCGCGCGTCGATCCCCGACACCTCGACCGGCGGCGGGACGACCGCCACGCTGGACCTGTACGTCAACGGCGTCTTCCGCCAGGCGCTGGCGATGAACTCGATCCAGAGCTGGGAGTACGAGGGCAACAACAACTATCAGGGAAGTGACGAGAACGCCGCCGACGGCGACCCGCGTGCCCTCTGGGACGACTTCCACGCCACGATCACCGGCGCACCGATCCTGGCCGGCGCGACCTTCAGCCTGGTGAAGGATTCCGCGAACACGGCGTCGTTCTACTGGATCAACTCGATCGACCTGTGGAACGCCCCGGCGCCCGCGGCCCAGCCGGCGAATTCGATCTCGATCACCAGCTGCGGCGCGGTGGCCGACAACACCCCGACCAACGGCGCCGCCGCCCCGGGCGCGACCGACAGCACCGCGGACATCCAGAACTGCATCAACCAGGCCGCCTCGCAGAACAAGATCCTCTGGATCCCGCAGGGCACCTTCTACCTGGTCGGCACGAACAGCCTCGTGGTGAACAACGTCACGGTCGAAGGCGCAGGGTACTGGTACAGCGAGATCTACCGGGACGTCCCGCTGCCCAACAACACTCCGTTGGGCGCCGCGTTCCAGTGCTACTCGTGCCACCTGCAGAGCTTCCACATCGACTCCGACGCGATGAGCCGGACCGAGGCCGACGGCGGCGGCGGGGCCGAGGACACCACCGGCACCAACTGGACGATCGAGAACATGTGGGTCCAGCA
Organism: Actinocrinis sp.; assembly: GCA_035943635.1. Taxonomy (GTDB): domain Bacteria; phylum Actinomycetota; class Actinomycetes; order Streptomycetales; family Catenulisporaceae; genus DASZBX01. The sequence continues at coordinate 75,863 of DASZBX010000032.1, forward strand.
CGTGGAATCGAGCGTGTGGGCCTCGGGCAGCGGCGGCCTGGTGGAAAACAACTTCTTCACCGACATCTTCGCCGACGGCTGCAACCTCAACAACGTCTCGCTGACCGGCACCTCCGGCAGCAACCTGACAGCGACCAACAACTACATCCGCGGCACGGGTGACGACGGCATGGCGATCAACTCAGTGGCCTACAACGGGTCCACAACCTACACCGCGATGACGAACATCACCATGACCCACAACACGATGATCGCCGCGTGGGGTGGCAAGGGCATCGGGATCTACGGCGGCAGCGGCCAGGTCGTCGACGACAACTACATCGCCGACACCTCCCGCTTCATCGGGCTCGGCGTGGGCCGGTTCGGGGTCAACGGCAGCGACCTGACCGGCGACACGGTGTCGGGCAACGTGATCGTCCGGGCCGGTGGCAACGCCTACGTCCAGGGCCAGCCGGCCCTGCAGATCGGCAACGGCGGCGACGGCCAGAACGTCGGCGTCGTGAGCAACTCCGTGGTGACCGGCAACACGGTGATCCAGTCCATGTACGACGGGATCGGCTTCTCCACCTCGACGAACACCACCCTGTCGGACAACCAGGTGATCAACCCCTGGCGCAACGGGATCGTGATCTCGCCGCCGTTCTACCCGGCGCCGAGCGGCAACGCGACGATCACCGGGAACTCCGTCAGCGGCCTGAGTTCCGGATTCACCGCGTACGCCAACGATTCCGGCGGTTTCACGACCTCGGTCAGCAACAACAGCTGGCAGAACAGCACCGCCGAAGCCCCCTACGGCGCAACCGCCGCCGCGGTGCCGGGCACCGTGCAGGCCGCGAACTACGACGTCGGCGGCCAGGCGATCGGCTACAACGTCAACTCCGTCAACGGCACCGCCAACAGCTACCGGTCAGACGGCGTGGACCTGGAGGCCACCACGGACACCGGCGGCGGCTACGACATCGGGTGGAGCGCGCAGGGCCAGTGGACCCGGTACACGGTCACCGTCGCGGCGGCCGGAACCTACACCGTCGGCCTCCGGGTCTCCGCGACCGGCGCCGCGGCGAACGCCTTCCACCTCACCGACAGCTCCGGCAACGCCCTGACCGGCGAGGAGAGCGTCCCGGCGACCGGAGGACCGCAGGCCTGGACGACGGTGACCGACACCGTCACCCTGGCCGCGGGCAAGCAGACCCTGATCCTGGACCAGGACGGCGGCGGCTGGAACATCCACTACCTGTCCTTCGCGTCGGGCGGCGGCGGGACGACCCCGCCGCCGGCTTCCGCGACCTTGACCGCGTCGCCCTCGTCGCTGGCGTTCGGCAACCAGACCGTGAACACGACCAGCGCGGCGCACCCGGTCACCGTGTCGAACACCGGCACGGCCGCGGCCACGATCTCCTCGATCACGTCGACCGCCTCGGGCGCCGGGTTCGCGCAGACGAACACCTGCGGCACCTCGCTGGCCGCGGGCACCTCCTGCACGGTGCAGGTCACCTTCGCCCCGACCGCCGCGCAATCCTACAGCGGCGCCCTGACGGTCTCGTCCACCGCGACTGACAGCACCCTGACGGTCCCGCTGTCCGGCACCGGCACCGGGACCGCGGCCCCGACCAACCTGGCGCTGAACAAGACCGCCACCGCGTCGAGCAGCACCCAGACCTACGTGGCCGCCAACGCGGTCGACGGCAATGCGAACACCTACTGGGAGGGCGCGAACGGCGTGTGGCCGACCACCCTGTCGGTGAACCTGGGCGCCGGCCACTCGCTCAGTTCCGTGGTGGTCGACCTGCCGCCGTCCAGCGCGTGGAACACCCGTACCCAGACCCTGTCGGTCCTGGGCAGCGGCAACGGCAGTACGTGGATCACCCTGGTCGCCTCGGCGACCTACACCTTCAACCCGGCCACCGGAAACACGGTGACCATCGCCCTGCCCGCCGGTACCACCGAGCAGTACGTCGAACTGTCCTTCACCGCCAACAACGTGCAGAACGGCGCCCAGGCCTCGGAATTCCAGGTGATGGGCACCTGACCGAGCTGGATCAGTGACCTGATTGTGTCGATGCCGCCGGGCTGCACTGCAGCTCGGCGGCATCGCCGCGTCATGCAGTGCGCCGCCGGGACATTGCCGGGCGCCGGGCGCTCACTCGGCGACGGTGGTGGTCCCGCTCCAGGAGAAGACCCGCAGGCTGCGGCCCTCGTAGTCCAGGGTCTGCGGGGTCGGCTCGTAGTGCTCGTACCGGTTGCCCAGGCAGACCTTGATCTTCTGCTCGGTCGGCGCGGCGAAGCGGATCCGCTGCTCCGGTCCGCTCCAGCCGGGGCCGCCGGTGAGGATCACGTTGGGTTGGGTGTCCAGGGACTCGGCCATACACGCTCCAGGTGGTTGCGGGGGACTGCGTCAGTCGCTGTGACGAGGTGTCGCTCGGACCGGGACCCGTGACCGGTGAGGCGGATCCCTCTGTCTTCGAATGTACGCAATCGGGCGCCGAGTCCAACCCCTACCGACCCCCTGCCGAGCCCGGAGCCTCCGGCGCAATGCGCGGATCGGCCGTTGTCAACGCGGCGCGGTGTCATCGTGTTTTTCTCATCTCCCGACCGCCGTGAGCCGCAGCCCGCGCAAGTCGTTTGCCATCTTGACGGTTAAGCCTAAATATCGTTCACCGAGAAATTAGTTTTGAGTATTGATGGTTATCGCTGTGTCCGGTAGCGTGGGCAACCAGAGAGAGGAGCGCGCCATGACTGGCAGCGAATACAAGCTGGACATGACCATGATGCTGACCATCCACAACGCCTTCCGGCGGGAGCTGGACCGCATAGCCAAGGTGTCCGCCGACGTCGACGACGACCCGCGCTCGGTACTGCGGGCCGCCCTCGGCTGGAAGCTGTTCAAGACCTACCTGGGCATCCACCACACCACCGAGGACGCCACGGTCTGGGGCCTGATGGAAAAGCGCCTGGCCGACGCCCCGGACCTCGCCCTGCTCCAGGCCATGGAGGCCGAGCACGCGGCCATCGACCCGCTGCTCGGCGCCGTGGACGCGGCCCTGGCCGACCAGGAGCACGGCGCCGAACGGATCGGCGCCCTGGTCGAGGACCTGTCCACCAGCCTGCGGGCGCACCTGGAGCACGAGGAGGCCGACGGCCTGCCCCTGGTCGACGCCACGCTGACCCAGGAGGAGTGGTCGCACTTCGCGGCCGTCCACCTGAAGAAGGTCGGCGAGGACGTGGGCACCTACATGCCCTGGCTGCTCGACGAGGCCTCCGCCGACTGGGTCGAGACCGTGCTCGGCCGCCTCCCGCCGTTCGGCCGGGTCAAGTACGAGGGCGAATGGAAGGCGGCCTACGGTGAGCTCTCTCTCTGGACGCCGACGGCCGGCACGGCCGGCTGATCGAACCAGCCCACTCCCGGGAGGAACCCCGACATGACCCAGTACGAACAACCGGCCGCCGGCGTGGCCGCGCCCGCCGAGGACCCGGCCCCGGCGCCCGGGACCGGCCTGGCCACCCTGGTGATCTCCCTGGCCCGGTTCATCGTCGTGCTCGACGGCACGATCATGACCGTCGCCCTGCCGACCATCCAGCGCTCCCTGCACATCTCCGAGGCGAACCTGGACTGGGTGATCTCGGCCTACTCGCTCACCTTCGGCGGCCTGATGCTGGTGGCCGGACGGGCCGGCGACGTGTTCGGCCGCAAGCCGATGTTCCGGATCGGGGTGATCCTGTTCGGCCTGGCCTCGCTCGGCGGGGGCCTGGCGCCCAACGGCGCCACCCTGATCGCCTTCCGCGCGCTGGAGGGGGTCGGCGCGGCGGCGGCCACCCCCGGCGCCCTGTCGCTGCTGGTCAGCACCTTCCCCGAAGGTAAGGCGCGGGCCAAGGCGTTCGGCCTGTACGGCGCGGCCACCGCGATGGGCGCGGTGATGGGCCTGCTGGCCGGCGGCGTGCTCGCCACCTACGCCGGCTGGCGCTGGGTGTTGTTCGTGAACCTGCCGATCGTCGCGGTGATCCTGCTCGGGGTCGGCAAGCTCCAGGACGCCGAGACCAAGCGCGGCAAGATCAACCTGACCGGCGCGTTCGCCGCCACCCTGGGCATCGGCTCGCTGGTCTTCGGGATCAACCGGGTCGGCGAACACGGCTGGTCCGACCCCACGGTGGTCGGCTGCATGATCGCGGCCGGGGTCCTGTTGGTCGCGTTCGCACTGGCCGAGTGGCGCACCGACTCGCCGATGATCCCGCGCGAGGTCCTGAGCGACAGCGGCCGGGTCGGCGCGAACATCGTCACCCTGATCATGTCCGCCGGCATGTTCACCACCTATTACTTCCTCACCCTGTACATGCAGCAGGTCCTCGGATACTCCCCGCTGCGGACCGGTCTGATGTACCTGCCCTTCGCGATCGGCGCCGGGGCGGCGGCCGGGGGACTGGGCCCGCAGCTGCTCAACCGCACGCCGCACCAGGCCGCACTCTCGGCCGGACTGCTGGTCGCGGCCGGCGGAACCCTGTGGTTCTGCTTCCTGACCCCGCACACCGGCATCTTCTCCGTGCTGATCCCGGCCTCGATCCTCGGCGGGATCGGCATCGGGATCATCCAGGTGGTCGGCACCGCGGTCGGGGTGCGCGGGATCGACAGCTCCGAAGCCGGCATCGGCTCGGCCATGCTGACGGCCGGCGGCCAGGTCGGCGGCGCGCTCGGCGTGGCCCTGCTGGGTACGATCGCGGCGACCACGACCAGCCACGCGGCACTCGGCACGGCCTCGGCCACCGCGCTGACGAACGGGTACATCGCCGGCTTCAAGGTGGCCATCGGCCTCTACCTGGCCTGCGTGGTGATCTCCTTCCTCACCATCAAGACGGTCCGGGAGCCGGCGGCTGGGTGAGTTCACGGCGCTGGTTCTACGATTGAGCCGGAGAACAATCTTCACCGTAGATCCGAGGAGGCGCCAGACGTGGTTCCCGAGGGACACGCGCGCGGGACCGCCGAGCTCACCGGCGTCGAACTGGCGCCGGAACTGACCCGGTTCCTGCCGTACCTGATGCGCCGGGCCTTCGCCTACCTCGGCTCGAAGTCCGACCGCAGCACCCAGGCCCGGGACTTCGCCGTGCTGGCCGCGCTGGCCGACGGGCCGGAGCCGTCCCAGCAGGCGCTGGCCGAACGGCTGGAGATCAACCGGACCATCATGGTCAAGCTGATCGACCGGCTCGCGGCCGAGGGCCACGTCACCCGGACGCGCAACCCGGAGAACCGGCGCTCCTACCTCCTGGGCCTGACCGAGGCGGGCCGCCGGGAACTGGACCGGATGCGTTCCCCGCTGGTCGAACGCGACCGGCTGCTGACCGCGAACCTGGCCCCGGCCGAGCGGGACCGGCTCAACGAGCTGCTGTCCTTGCTGCTGGCCGAACCGCCCAAGGCCTCGGACACGGTCAGCACCGAGTACCTGGTCGGGCAGGTGTTCTACCTGCTGCGCCGGCGCGGGGACGCGGCGGTGTCCGAGCACGGCCTGCGGGTGCGCGACTACAGCTCGACCTACGCGGTCGGCAAGCTCGGCCCCTGCCCGCAGCAGCAGCTGGCCCGGTACCTGGCCCTGAGCGAGCCGGCCACCGCGATGATCATGGATGAGCTGGTCGAGAAGGGCCTGGTCACCCGGGGCCAGGACCCGGACGACCGGCGCCGCTACGCACTGGAGCTGACCGCGCTGGGCCGGGAGCGGCTGGCCTTCCTGGCCGAGGCGGCCGACCGGATCCAGGCCGAAGTGGTCCAGACCCTCGGCGGCCACGCCCACGAGGCCGAACTGCACGGGCTGCTGACCAAGATGCTCGGCACCCCGGCCCCCGCGCCCTCCGCGGCCCCGGGCCGGTAACGCCCCAGGACCCCACCCAGCTCAGGTTCCTGCCAGGCGCCTGTCAGACTCCTGACGGGTTGGCCGGAAAACCGAACGCGGCGACCAGACCGGGCTCGTAGAACGACACGATCCGACTGATCCCCCCCCACTGGTCGCGGTGATCACGACGACGCCATACGCCTGATAAACCCCGTCCTGATCTCGCACGTAGTCCACCGCGGCAGGCTGCCCGTTGGCCGGTCGCCGGCCACCAGATTCAGCAGGGCCGCGCCGGAGCGCTCGCCGAACGGCAGAGTGATCGTCCGCTCGAGCACGCCCTCAGTCTCGAACGCGGCCAGGATGCGGGCGGCGTTCTCGTCGTAGCGGGCGAGGAGGTTCCCGTCGGCGTAGTCGCCGACCGCGGGCTGGGCGGTGCCGTTGACGCCGGCCGTCACCCAATCCGCCGCACTGACGATGTGCCCGACCAACGCGCGAACATCCCAGGACGCGCACGGCGTCGGCGCATCCAGGTGCCCGGGTCCGGCCATGCTCAAGACGGCCCGCGTACTGGCCATCGCCCGGCCCAGATGCCCGGTGGGCGCGATCGTCCCGCTGCTTGTGCTGATATTGGTGCTGTTCATCTCCGACAGTCCTTTCTCGCTGTTCTCCAGGGAGACCTCCGGCCGCCCGAAAAGGAATCGCCGCGCGCCCGACGTCACCGGTTCGGCCGCCAGCAGATGCCCCGCAACGCCCCGCATGGTCCGCTGACTACGACGCCGACCAGCGAGGATGTGCGAAGGTGCTGCCAGTCACGCCCCCGATCGAACCGATGCTCGCCAAGTCCGCCGCGGCCGTGCCGACCGGCGGCTACCTCTACGAGCCCAAATGGGACGGATTCCGCTGCCTGGTCTTCAAGGACGGCGACCAGATCGAACTCGGCAGCCGCGGCGGCAAGTCGCTCACCCGCTACTTCCCGGAACTGCTCGTCTCCCTGGCTCAGGCGCTGCCGCCGCGCTGCGTCCTGGACGGGGAGATCGTGCTGGTCCAGGACGACCGCCTGGACTTCGACCGGCTCAGCGACCGCATCCACCCGGCCGAGTCCCGGATCCGGCTGCTGGCCGACCGGACCCCGGCCACGTTCGTCGCCTTCGACCTGCTCGCCCTCGGCGACGAGGACCTGATGGGCAGCCCGCTCTCCCGGCGGCACGAGGCCCTGGCCGGACTGTTCCGCCCGCATCCGCACGTGCGGGTGTCCCGCGCCACCGAGGACGCCGACCTGGCCCGGACCTGGTTCGAGACCTTCGAGGGCGCCGGGCTCGACGGTGTGGTGGCCAAGCCGCTGGACGGCGCGTACCGGCCCGGCGAGCGCGCCATGGTGAAGGTCAAGCACGAGCGCACGGCCGACGTCGTGGTGGCCGGGTACCGGCTGCACAAGAGCGGCCCGGTCGTCGGCTCGCTCATGCTGGGCCTGTATCTCCAGGACGGCGTGCTCAACTACGTCGGCGGCGCGAGCGCCTTCACCATGGCCCGGCGGGCGGCCCTGATCGACGAACTCGCGCCGTTGAAGCTGGCCGACGGCCAGGAACACCCCTGGGTCGGCGGCGAGGAAGACGACGAGCACCGGCGCCCGGGCACGCTCAACCGCTGGAACGCGGGCAAGGACCGGTCGTTCGTGCCGCTGCGCCCGGAACGGGTGTGCGAGGTGCGCTACGACCAGTTGCAGACGGACCGGTTCCGCCACAACGCCCGGTTCGTGCGCTGGCGCCCGGACCGCGAACCCGGATCCTGCGGCTACGAGCAGCTGGACGTCCCGACCGCCTACGACCTCGCCGACGTCCTCGGCCCGGCCGACTGACTCACTGGCTGACTGGCTGACTGGCTGACTGGCTGGCTGACTGGCTGACTGACCTCGCCGCTCCAGCCGCGGCGGCCGCCGCTACTGCGCGTCGGCCGCCGGATGACGGGCCTTGGACGGCTGCACGCGCTTGGGCTCGCCGGGCATCTTCGGGAACTCGGGCGGATAGGGCAGGTCGCCGAGGCCGCGGTCGCGTTCGTCCCGTTCGGCCAGCTCCAGCAATGCGTCCAGGGTCGCCGGAGCCTCGTCGACGTCCGCGTGCGCATCCCCCTGCGACGCGAACAAGGCCGGAACCGTGCGCACCGTGAAGTCCTCCGGCACGACGTCGGCCAGATCCGACCATCGCACCGGCATCGAGACCCGGGCGTCCGCCACGGCCCGGGTGGAATAGGCCGCGGCCTGCATCCGGTCCCGGGCCATCTGGTTGAAGTCCACGAAGATCCGCTCGCCGCGCTCCTCCTTCCACCAGGAGGTGGTGAACAGGTCGGGCCGGCGGCGTTCGAGCTCGCGGGCCAGCGCGATCACCGCGCGCCGGGTCTCGATGAACGACCAGCGCGGCTCGATCCGGACGAACACGTGCAGCCCGCGCCCGCCGGAGGTCTTCACGAACGAAGCCATGCCCAGCTCGTCGAGCAGTGCGCGCGCCTGCCCGGCGGCGTCGACCGCCTCGGCGAACCCGGTGCCCGGCTGCGGATCGAGGTCCAGCCGGAACTCGTCCGGGTGGTCGGTGTCCGCGCTGCGCACCGGCCACGGATGCAGTTCCAGCGCGTTCATCTGCACCGCCCACACGGCCGTGGCCGGCTCGGTCACGCACACCTCCCGCCCGGTGCGCCCGCTCGGAAAGGTCACCTTCGCCGTCTGCACCCAGTCCGGCAGCCCCTTCGGCGCGTGCTTGGTGTAGAACGAACTGCCGCCGTCGAGCCCGCCGGGGAACCGGTTCAGTGCCATCGGCCGCTGGCCGAGCGAACGCATCAGCCCGTCGGCCACGGCCACGTAGTACTCGGCGACGTCCATCTTGGTGACACCCACGGCCGGATAGCAGACCTTCTCCGGCGAGGAGATCCGCATCTGCCGCCCGCCGACCGTGACGAACGCTTCGCTGTTGCTCATATCCGCAGGTTAACCGCCAGGTATGGCCGCCGCATGCGGACAGAACCGTCCGGGCGCCCGGACGGTTCGGCGCGGCTCACGCCCGCGCCGCGGCGGTTACCGCAGCGGCTTGACCTGAGCGGCGAACGTCTGCAGCTGCGCGGCCTCCTCGCCGGGCGGCGGCAGCAGGATGATCCGGTCCGCGCCCGCGGCGGCGAGCTGCGCGATCGACGCGGCGCACTCGGCCGGGGTGCCGACGATGCCGAGCCGGCTGACCCACTCCGGTTCGATCGCCTCGGCTCCGCCGCCCGCCGTCAGGCGAGCGCTCAGCTCCTCGGCGAAGGGCAGGCCGCGCAGGTTGGCGTGCGAGTCGGGATCGGCCAGGTTGGCCGCCAACGCCGGGCGCAGCCGCTCCTGCGCCGCACGTGTGTCGTCGTCGACGCTCAGCCAGGTGTACGCGGCCACCTGCGGCCGCGCCCGCCCGGCGTCGGCCGCCGCGGGGTCGAGCAGTTCGCGGACCCAGCGCAGGTAGCCCGGGACGACCGGTTCGGCGAGCACGGCGCCGTCGCAGTGCGCCCCGGCCAGAGCCAGCGACTTCGGGCCGCGCACCCCGGCCAGGATGGGCGGGCGCCGGTCCGGCGGGAAGACCAGCCGGATCCCGTCCAGCCGGACATAGCGCCCGTCGACCGTGGCCGGCTCGCCGTCCAGGATGTGTTCGAGCGCGCCGAGCGTCTCGCGCAGCGCGGTCAGCGGGGAGGCCGCCCGGACGCCGACGTCACCCATCCAGCTCTGCACGCCGTGCCCGACCCCGGCGACCAGGCGGCCGGGGAACATCCGGTCCACCGTGGCCAGCTCCATCGCCAGGAAGGCCGGGTTGCGCACCACCGCGGCCAGGATCCCGATGCCGACCTGGAGCCTTCCGGTGCTGGCCAGCGCGGCCGCCGCGGCGGTCAGACCGGCGGCGAAGGCGAGGTCTTCGACCACCCACGCGTCGTCGAAGCCCAGCTCCTCGATCAGGCGGACGTACTCGATCACGGTCTCCGGCGCCTGCTCCCGGTGGACCCGGACCCCGAGTCGGTAGCTCACGGTCTTGCCTCTCTCTGTCGGTCGGTCACACATAATGGTGAAGCTACGGGCTGCTCAGCACTCGATGATGTTCACCGCGAGCCCGCCGCGCGAGGTCTCCTTGTACTTGGCGTGCATGTCGCGGCCGGTCTCGCGCATCGTCTTGATCGCCTTGTCCAGGCTCACCGCGTGGCTGCCGGTGCCGTGCAGGGCGAGCCGCGCGGCGTTGATCGCCTTGACCGAGGCGATCGCGTTGCGCTCGATGCACGGGATCTGCACCAGGCCGCCGATCGGGTCGCAGGTCAGGCCGAGGTTGTGCTCGATGCCGATCTCGGCCGCGTTCTCCACCTGCGCGGGGGAGCCGCCGAGCGCCTCGCACAACGCCCCGGCCGCCATCGCGCAGGCCGAGCCGACCTCGCCCTGGCAGCCGACCTCGGCGCCGGAGATCGACGCGTTCTCCTTGATCAGGATACCGATGGCGGCGGCGGTGAGCAGGAACCGGACGATGCCTTCGTCCGTGGCGCCGGGCACGAACCGCACGTAGTAGTGCAGCACGGCCGGGATGATGCCCGCGGCTCCGTTCGTGGGCGCGGTCACCACCCGGCCGCCCGAGGCGTTCTCCTCGTTGACGGCCAGCGCGTAGAGGTTGACCCAGTCCATCACGTCCAGCGGGTCCTGATCGCCCGTTCGGGTGAGCAGCGTGGCGTGCAGGGCGGCCGCGCGGCGCGGCACCTTCAGCCCGCCCGGCAGGATCCCGTCGCGGCGCAGCCCGCGTTCGACGCACGCGGCCATCACCGCCCACAGCGCGAGCAGCTCGGCCCGGATCTGCTCCGGTGCGCGCCAGGCCTGCTCGTTGGCGAGCATGATCTCGCTGATCGGGCGGCCGGTGTCGCGGCAGTGCCCGAGCAGCTGGGCGCCGGTGGTGAACGGGTAGCGCACGACGGTGGCGTCCGGCGTGAGGGTGATCGTCCCGTCCGGCGCCGCGTTGACCACGAAGCCGCCGCCGATGGAGTAGAAGGTGCGCTGGGCGACCACGGCGCCGTCCGCCGCCTCGGCGGTGAAGGTCATCCCGTTCGGGTGCGCCGGGAGCGAGCGCCTGCGGTTGAGCACCACGTCCCGGCCGGGCGCGAAGTCGATGATCCGGCCGCCGGGCAGGGTCAGCTTGCCCTGCTCGGTGATCGCCGCCATCCGCGGCCCCACCTGGTCGGTCTCGACCGTCGCCGGGTCCTCGCCCTCGAGCCCGAGCACGACCGCCGCCGGCGTGCCGTGCCCGCGCCCGGTCGCGGCGAGCGAGCCGTACAGCTCGACGTGCACGTGGGCCACGTCCTGGGCATGCTCAGCGCCGGCCAGGCCGTCGGCGAAGGTCTTCGCCGCGCGCATCGGTCCGACCGTGTGCGAGCTGGACGGTCCGATGCCGACGGAGTAGAGATCGAAGACGCTCAGGGTCATGGCGGGAGGCTTCCTTCCGTCCCCGGGCGGCCCGGGGTCTGGGTTCGCCTCCCCGCTCTGTCATCGGTGCCTGAGAGTTTCGCCGCCGGGAGCCCGGCGGTTTTCACCTTCGGCGCGGGGGTGGTCCCCGGCTTTCCAGAGTCGCCTGTCCGAACGGTCACGGGGCCTGAGAGATTCTGGGGAGAAGTTGCTCCTACGGCGGCCGGTACCAGTGCGGCACCGACGCTCTCCCGCTCGACATACACGGCGAAAATGTTCAGTTGTATGACGTTTCTGGACTGTACTGGCTCGGGCTACTGCTTGTCCATATATCAGGTGGTTACCCGGTCGGCAGCCATCGCGTCTTCCGCCGCCTCCGCAGCGGCTGCCTTGCGGTCGATGCGCGTCAACGCCGGCAATGCCAGGACCCCGCACAACAGCGTCGGCACCCCGCCCGCGATCAGCGCCCACCGCGGGTTCGTCGACTGCGCGATCCAGCCGACGAGCGGCCCGCCGATCGGCGTCGACCCCTGCCAGGCCAGTCCCCACAACGCCATCACGCGCCCGCGCATCTCCGGCCGCGCGGCGAGTTGGAGCGTGGTTTTGGCGTAGGAGTTGAACGTGATGCTGCCGTAGCCGACGAACAGGAGCACGACCAACTCGACCCACAGCGACGGCGCGACCGCCGCCACGGTGATCGACACGCCCCAGCCGATCGCCGCCACGCACAGCGACCGCGCCCGCAGCTTCGCCCGCGCCGCCGACACGAGGCCGCCGACGACTGCGCCCGCGCCCATGACCGAGGTCATCACCCCGTACGTCTCGGCCCCGCCGCCGAACACCTTGCTCGCCATCAGCGGCAGCGTCACCGGGAACTCCCACGCGAGCGCGCCGACCAGGGCGATCATCAGCAGTGGGATGAGCAGCTCGGGTGTCTCGCGCACGTAGGCCAGCCCGGCCCTGATCTGCCGCTTGCGCTGCTTGACCGGCCGGGCCGGGTACAGCTTCGCCGCGTTCATGGCCGCCAGCGATATCAGCACTGCGACGAACGATAACGCGTTGCAGGCGAAGCACATCGCCAACCCGAGCCCGGCGACCAGAACCCCGCCCAGCGCCGCGCCGAACACCCGCGCCAGGTTCATCGCGACCGAGTTGAGCGTCACCGCGTTCGCGAGTTCCTCGGCCGGGACCATCTGCCGGTAGTTGCGCTGCTGTAGCGATGAGACGGTACGCACGTGGCTACTCTATGGTTAGTTACGCTAAGTATCGATCCAGGGGTGTGTCAGAAGCCGGCATCGAGGTGGGTGAGAGTGGCTTCCGGCTCGTCCGGGCGTGGCAAGCTGAGGGCATGCAGACACTGTATGAAGCGGTAGGCGCTGGCGACGGCGTGACCCGGCTGGCCGAGGCGTGGCATGCCAGGGTGATGGCGGACGAGGTCGTCAGCCACGCGTTCAGCCACGGCTTCAACCCCGCGCACGTCGAGCGGCTGGCCGCGTATTGGGCACAGGCGTTGGGCGGGCCGACGGCGTACTCTGAGAAGTTCGGCGACGAGACCGCGGTGGTCCGGGATCACAGCGGCAACGGAGAGCACGAGGACATGGACCGCCGCGCCATCGCCTGTTTCGACCAGGCGATGGGGGACGTCGGCCTGGACGATGATCGGCTCCGCCAAGCCCTGCACGACTACTTCGCCTGGGCCACCACGGATGTCATGGCCCGCTACCCGAACAGCCCCGACGACGTCCCGGAGGGCCTGCGCATCCCGCGCTGGTCGTGGGACGGGCTCGTCGGCACCGATGGCGACGACTAGCCGCTCGGCATCCCTCAGACGTTCGCGATCTCAACCGCAGCAGCGATCGGTTCAAGCCCCGCGATCAGTTCATCGAGTTCATCCGCGCTGAGCACGTCATACGCCGGCGCCGCCAGCTCGTCGGTGAGGGCCTCGATCCGCTCCCGGGTCTGCCGACCAATCTCGGTGAACCCGCCGTCCGCATCGACCAAGCCACGCTCGCGCAACCCCTCGACGACCGCGGCCAACTGCGGCTTGGGCAGATGATGGACCCGCCCGAACTCCTCCGCCTTCATCCCAAGCGTGAGCGCGAGCAGCACATGAGCCTCAGTCCCGCCAATACCGTGGGCGAGCAGAGCAGCATTGTGCCCGTCCCCGCGGTGCTCGCGCAGCAGCGTCGCCGAGTGCCAGAGCCTGGCCACCGGCTCCTCGGGCACGTCCAGCGCCCGGAGCCCGGCGTACAGCGCGCGGCCCTCGGTCGGCGCGCTGACTCCGGCCCGGGTGGTGAGGTCGGCGATCCGGGCCAGGTCGGGGGAGTCGACGAGCGGCCCGGCCATCTGGCGCAGCGCGGCGGCGCTGCCGCGTTCGCGCACGGCGATCGCCTCCTGCGGGGTGGTCTTCTCCCAGACCCACGGGATGTGGCGGGCCACCTCGCCGGGGGCGAAGTTGTAGAACACCGCGTGCACCACCTCGGCCGGGGCCGTCCCCAGCGGCGCGGCCCGGCCGGCGAAGTAGCCGTCCCAGTAGTTGCGCATGCCCAGTGCCAGGAACTCCTCGTTCGGGATGTCGGAGAAGGTGACGGCGCCGATCGGCTCGATCAGCTCGGACATGCGGTGGATCTTGGCCTGTGGGTGCGGCATCTGTCGTCAGCTCCTGTGGTCGCGGCTGCGCCTTCGCGGGCGCCCTTCCCCCTGACTACGAACGGCGCGGCCCGGATCCGACAACTCCGGCCGAACGAAATTGCCGGGCGGCGTTGCGGCGTCACACCGACATGCAGCAACCGTAACCGTCGGCGCGATCAGGCGGTGGCACCCACGGCCGCGGGCGTGTCGGTGAGGAAGCCGCCGGACTGATGCTGCCAGAGTTTGGCGTAGGCGCCCTTCGCGGTGAGCAGTTCGTGATGGGTGCCCTGCTCGATGATCCGGCCATGGTCGAGCACGATGAGCCGGTCCATCCCGGCGACGGTGCTCAGCCGGTGCGCGACCACGAGGGCGGTGCGTCCTTCCATCAGCCGCCACAGCGCCTCCTGGACGAGGATCTCGCTCTCCGAATCCAGGGCGCTGGTCGCTTCGTCGAGCAGTAGGATCGGGGCGTCGCGCAGGATGGCCCGGGCCAGGGCGACCCGTTGGCGCTGCCCGCCGGAGAGTTTCACGCCGCGTTCGCCCACCATCGTGTCGTACCCGTCCGGCAGGGCGTCGACGAACTCGGCCACGTGGGCGGCCTCGGCCGCGCGGCGGATCTCGGCCTCGGTGGCGCCAGGGCGGGCGAACGCGATGTTCTCGCGCAGCGAGCGGTGGAACATCGCCGGGTCCTGCGGCACATAGGCGATCTGGCTGCGCAGGTCGGCTTGGCGCAGGTCGCGGATGTCCTGGCCGCCGATCAGGATCCGCCCGGCGTCGATGTCGGTCATCCGCAGCAGCAGCCGGGTCAGCGTGCTCTTGCCGCCGCCGGACCGGCCCACCAGCCCGATCCGGGCCCCGCCGGGCACGGCCAGATCCAGGTCCTCGAAGAGCGGGCGGCCGCCGTAACCGAAGGTGACCTGCTCGAACCGGATCTCGGCGGTGGCCCGGGGGAGCAGCGGCTGCGGCGCGACCGGGTCGAGCACGATCGGGGGCATGCGCATGAGGGCGGTGAACTGCGCGGCCTCGGTCATCCCGCTTTCCAGGTTGCGGTAGATCCGGCTGAACTCGAACATGATCCGCGTCGCGTTCGAGTAGTAGGAGAAGACGACCACGATCGCCGCCGCGCCCTGGCCCCGGGTGGCGAGCGTGACCGCCAGCAGCAGGCCGAGACCGTTGGTCAGCACCGACATCGGCGCGATCAGCGTGTCGACGCGCAGGTTGTTGTAGTCCCAGGACCGCAGCGACAGCCGCCTGGCCTGGGCGACCCGGGTGCGGTGCTCGGCGGCCTCGCGGCGTTCGGCGGCGAAGGCCCGGACGGTGTCCATGTTCGTCAGGCTGTCCGCGACGTGGCCCGCGACCCGGGCGATGGCCGCTTCGCGCAGGTTGACGATCTCCTGGCGGCGGCGGATGATCGGCACCACGGCCAGGGCGGTGACCGCGATCATCCCCAGGAGCACGACCACGAGCCACGGATCGTAGTGCCACAGCACGACCGAGCCGAAGGCCAGCGGCACGAAGTTGCCCACGACCTCGAACACCAGCGTGTCAGCGGTCTGTTCGAACCGGGAGGCGAAGCTCAGCACCCGTTTCGTCAGCGACCCGGCGAAGTTGTCGTGGAAGAACGCCGAGTCCTTGGCGAACAGCTCGTCCAGGCCCACCACGTATAAGTGTTCGATGCCGAGGGCGTCGAGACGGTTCAGGAAGTGCATGCCGATGCGCCAGAGCACTTCCGAGAACATCATGACACCGGTGAATCCGAGCACGTAGGGCAACGCCGCGCCCAGCGCGAGGTGCGCGTTGGCGGAGATGCGGGTGACGAGTCCGGCGACGAGCAGCGGCGCGACGTAGAGGATGCCGATGTTGCCCAGGGCCGGCCCCAGCATCGCCGGGATCGTGATCCGCCAGAGCCGGGTGAGTTCGCGCCGGTAGTAGCCGACCGCGAGCATCACCGAACCCTTGTCCGGTCTCTCCTCGGTTTCCTCTTCGCCGGCAGGCGAAATGCCCATGACGCCTCCTCCTCACTGGGTCGCAGGATTGAGCGGTAGGCCGCCAACAGAGCCTTCAGTGTCGCCTGACGGCGGCCCGGCCGTCCAAGGGTTTTCGGGCCCGGAAGGCGGGCGGGTTTAGCCCCTTCTGTCCGCCGCGCCGAAAAATTGGTCTGTACCAATCGGCTGAATGGTCTTGACCAATCTGCCCGCCGCACGTACAAAAATGGCACCGCGTCGGTCCACCGGCCCGGCGCGGTGCGCAACCCCACAGCTTCTCTCGCCCTTTGGAGGGCTCATGCGCGTCGGAAGACGGATTCTGCACTCGACACTCATACTCGGCTCGGCGTTCGGCCTGGCCGCCGGCGGGACGGTTCTCGCGGTGGCCGCGGCGCCGGCCGCGCTGGCGGCCACCACGTGCGCCACGGCGTGGAGCTCCGGCACGGTCTACACCGCCGGCCAGCAAGCCAGCGAGAACGGCACCAACTACACCGCGAACTACTGGACCCAGGGCAACGACCCGGCCACCAGCAACGGCGGAAGCGGCTCCGGACAGCCCTGGACGTCCAACGGCGCGTGTACCGGCGGATCGTCCGGCGGCGGCGGCGGGGGAGGTGGAGGCGGCGGGACCGGCACCGGAACGGGGTCGGTGAGCGGCCTGCTCTTCAGCCCGTACAAAGACGTCACCATCAACATGAACTGGAACACCTACCAGATGCAGTCGGCCGTGGAAGGGTCTGACCTGCCGGTGGTGGGCTCCGGGAGCCTGGTATCGAAGTACGTCCCGAAGCTGCCCGCGCTCACGGTCGCCTTCGCCACCGGCGCCTGCGGTAGCGAGAACTGGGGAGGTGTCTCGGGCGCCAACTGGGCGACGGAGAACGTGCCGCAGCTGCACGCCGCGAACCTGAACTACGTCATCTCGACCGGCGGCGCGGCCGGGACCTTCACCTGCGCCTCGACGTCCGGCATGGAGTCCTTCATCGCCCGGTACGCCAGCCCGAACCTGGTCGGCATCGACTTCGACATCGAAGGCGGCCAGAGCGCGTCGGACATCACCAACCTGGTCAACGCCGCGGCGGGTGCGCAGTCGCAGTACCCGAATCTGCAGTTCTCCTTCACCCTGGCCACGCTGGGCGCGTCCGACGGCAGCTACGGCGGCGTGAACTCCCTCGGCAACGAGGTCGTCCGCGCGGTGCTCGGCTCCAGCCTGAAGAAGTATGTCATTAACCTGATGACGATGGACTTCGGCAACGCGTCCAGCAGCGTGTGCGTCGTCTCCGGCAGTACCTGCGAGATGGCGCAGTCGGCGATCCAGGCGGTGAAGAACCTGGAGCACACCTACGGCATCGCGGCG
>DASZBX010000033.1:0-141799 GCA_035943635.1 Actinocrinis sp.
GGCTGGGGCTGTGTCGGATCGGGATCCTCGGTGGCCCAGGCGGATCGTAGACTGCCGCGCCGGGCAGGTCCTGTCAACTCCCGCACCCGAGCTCAGCCGAGGCGAGCAGACCGCCCAAAGTACCTGGCCCGGGTTGATTGGGCCTGTCCGGTGTGGCAGGCTCCGGGCCGACTGGGGCGCCGAGGAGCCCGGTTCGACACACCACAAAAGGTAACCCACATCCCAGCGCAAGAGACCTACGGGCCGGTGGATCCTTGGAGTCCGGCCCGCCGGAGGCACAGTAGTCAACGCAAGACAAACAAGGCGGCTGGTCCCATCACCCTCCGGCACCCAGCCCAGCTCGTTCGCTATAGATAAAGCTGGCTATCCGGCTTGCCCCAGCCTGCCCCGCTTGGCCCCGCCCGACTCCGTCCGGCGTGCCCGGCCACCCTGACCCAGCTGGCTTGGCGCGGCCGGGCCCGGATTCGGTTCGGCCTGTTCGCTGATCGATGAACTCATCTCGGATTGGCTATGTCATTGCCCCGCCCGCCCTGCTGCCCGGCGGCGACTGCTCGGCCGTCCGTCCGACTTTACTCAGCTGACCGTTCAGCCGCTCGCCCAACCGCTCGCCCGATTCCGCCCGGTCCCGCCCGGCTCTGGCTTGCAATGGCGTCTTTGCGGTGGCGTCTCTTGTTCAGCTGGGCTGGCGCCCGCCCCGATCCATCCGATCCGAGCCCCTCCCATGCGATCCCAAAAGAAAATGCTGCGGGCCGCGCTCGGAGCGCGACCCACAGCATGCGTTACCGCTCTACCGAAACCTCAGTGCATAGCCGGAGCGGCCGCGATGTCGGCGAACTCACTATCGTCTTCACCCTGCGCCGGGCTGCTGCCTGCTGCAGGGCCGTTAGAGCGGAGCGACACCTGCTTGAGGAACAGGCTGAGCACGAATGCGACGGCCATGATGACTGCGGCGGTGGCGAACACGACCGACATCGCTTCGACGAACGAGTGCAGTACGGCGTACTCGATACCCGGGTTCTTGACGTCCAGGGCGGCGAGCTGGGATTTGGTCAGGTTCGACAGGTCGCTGGACGATCCGGCCGACGGCTTGCCCTGGGTGGCCTGGGCCATGTAGTGGGTGAGCCGGTTGGTCAGGATGGCGCCGAAGATCGCGGTGCCGAAGGAGCTGCCCATGTTCCGGAAGAACAGGTTCGCCGAGGTGCCGGTGCCGATGTCCTTGAACGGCAGGGCGTTCTGCACTGCCAGGGTGAGGACCGGCATGACCAGGCCGAGGCCGACGCCCAGGATGAACATGTAGATGCTGCGCTCGAGCGCCCCGGTCTGCAGGGTGATCCGAGAGAGCAGGAACATGCCGACGACCGACAGTGCGGTGCCCGCGATCGGGAACGGACGGTACTTGCCCATCTTGGTGATCAGCTTGCCGGCGATGATCGAGGCGGGCATGATGCCGGCCATCATCGGCAGGATCGCCAGGCCGGCCTTGGTCGGGCTGTACCCGACGACCAGCTGGAGGTAGTAGGACAGGTAGATCAGCGAGCCCATCATGGTCAGACCGACCACGAAGGCCATCGCGTTCGAGACGCTGAAGACCGGGTTGCGGAACAGCGGCATCGGCAGCAGCGGCTCGCTGGCGAGCTTGAACTCCCAGCCGATGAAGGCCAGGACCAGCACCGCGCCGACGACGAACAGGCTGATGATGACGGACGAACCCCAGGCGTACTGCCCGTTGCTGCCCAGCTGGGCGGCGAGCAGCAGGGCGCAGGCGCCCGCGACGACCAGGGCGGCGCCGGTGTAGTCGATCTTGTGCTTGCGGTTGTCGCCCTTCACGTGCAGCACGATCGAGATGACCACGAGGGCCGCGAGGCCGATCGGCAGGTTCACGTAGAAGATGAAGCGCCAGCCGGACACGCCGAACAGCTTCGCCTGGTCGGTGAAGAAGCCGCCGATCAGCGGGCCGATCACCATGGCCAGCATGAACACGCCGCCGAAGTAGCCCTGGTACTTGCCCCGCTCGCGGGGGGAGACCACGGAACCGATGATGGTGAAGGTCAGCGCCATCAGACCGCCGCCGCCGAGGCCCTGCAGGGCACGGAAGCCGATCAGCTCGCTCATGTTCTGGGACATGCCGCACAGCGCCGAGCCGAGCAGGAACAGCCCGATCGCGAACATGTAGATCTTCTTGGGCCCGTAGAGGTCCGCGAGCTTCCCGTAGATCGGGGTGACCGCCGTGGACGACAGCAGGTAGGCGGTGACCACCCATGGCATCTGCGAGGTGCCGTTGACCGGGTTCAGGTCGCGCACGATGGTCAGCAGCGCGGTCGACACGATGGTCTGGTCCAGCGCGGCAAGCATCAGACCGAGCATCAGGCCGCTGAAGACGACCATGATCTGCCGGTGTGTCATCCCGTTGTCAGAGAGCGCGGGCGGCGCTTCCGCTATGGAATCACTCATTTCTGTGATCCTCCTTTTTCGTGAATGTGCAAAGTGTTCAATGCGGCGAGATGGGTCTCGCGCACCTCGCCGGAACTCGGGATGACCATCTGCTCGGCGACGCCGAGGTCCGCACTGAACTGGCGGCTGAGTCGGGTGAGTTCGGCTATGTCGGGGTCGGACCAGGCGGAGAGGCGCTCCTCGAGCACGCTCATCCGCTCGTTCCACATGTATTCGATCTTGTCGATGCCCGACTCGGTCAGGGCCAGCCGGTGCGCCCGGCGGTCCTCCGGGTCGGCGATCTTGGCGACCAGTCCCTCGGACTCCAGCTGCCGGGCGTGCCGGCTGACCGTGGAGATGTCGAGCATGCAGGTGCCGGCCAGGTCGGACGGCCGGATCGGCCCGCAGCGGTAGAGGGTGGACAGGATCGCGCGGGCGCCGTTGTCGCTCTCCCCGGGGCTCTTCACCGTCCGCAGCGCCTGCACGAGGCCGCCGACGGCCTGCAGGAGTGTGGAGATGTCGGCGTGGTCGCTGTCGTGTCCGTGGTGCTCATGGGCTGGTATCACTGCGACCTCCTCGGGTGTGAGTCGAAAGTTTTCGGGTGCGTAGGCCGCCAGATACCTGGAAAGTACTTACTGGTTGCTTGCGCTCTACAACTATATGGGTAGTTGCTTGCGCTCTGCAAATAGATTCGAGGTTTCTGTGAGATCGTTATCTCGTCGTGGCCTTGGTGGGTTTGCCGCCCGTTCGACCACCGCCTGAGCCGCCACCCGGACGGCGCACGGGGCGCGCCCGGGCGGGTTCGGAAGCGGGCGGGAAACGGTCCGGTATGTTCTGGCCTAGCCTTGGGCCATGTCGCAAACGACGCCGATCAACGCGGCCGCTCCCAGCCCAGTGACCCTGGCCGACGTGCGGGCCGCCCGGGAGATACTCGCCGACGTCAGCCGCACCACGCCGCTGGCCTGGTCCCGTCCCCTGTCCGACCAGCTCGAAGGGGAGGTCTGGTTCAAGTGCGAGAACCTCCAGCGGGCCGGGTCCTTCAAACTGCGCGGCGCCTACGTGCGCATCCACAATCTGTCCGAGCAGGAGCGCTCGCGCGGAGTCGTCGCCGCGAGCGCCGGCAACCACGCGCAGGGCGTCGCGCTCGCGGCGAGCCTGCACGGCGCCGAGTCCATCGTGTTCATGCCCGATGGCGCGCCGCTGCCGAAGATCGCCGCGACCGAGTCCTACGGCGCGCAGGTCCGGTTCGGCGGCCCGACCGTGGACGACGCGCTCGTGGCCGCGCAGCGGTACGCGCAGGAGACCGGCGCCGCGTTCATCCACCCGTTCGACCATCCGGACGTGGTGGCCGGCCAGGGCACGGTCGCGCTCGAGATCCTCGAACAGTGTCCGCAGGTCAAGACGATCCTGGTCGGCACGGGCGGCGGCGGGCTGCTGGCCGGGATCGCGGCCGTGGTGGCCGAGCTGCGCCCGGACGTCGAGGTGGTCGGGGTGCAGGCCGCGTCCGCCGCGGCCTACCCGCTCTCGCTCGCGGCCGGACGGCCGACCCAGCTGGGCGGCTACTCCACGATGGCCGACGGGATCGCCGTCGGCCGCCCGGGGGACGTGCCGTTCGAGATCGTGCACCGGCTGGGCATCCCGGTCGTGACGGTGTCCGAGGAGGCGATCTCCCGCGCGGTGCTGACGCTGCTGGAACGCAACAAGCTGGTCGTCGAGCCGGCCGGCGCGGTCGGCGTCGCGGCGCTGATCGAGCAGGCCAGAGTGGTCGAGACGCCGGTCGTCGCGGTGCTGTCGGGCGGGAACGTGGACCCGCTGCTGTTGCTGCGCCTGATCCGGCACGGTCTGACCGCGGCCGGAAGGTTCCTGTCGCTTCGGCTGAGGCTCAAGGACCGGCCGGGCATCCTGGCCCAGTTGCTCGGGGAACTGGCCGCGGTGGACGCGAACGTGGTCGACGTCGAGCACGGGCGGACGCTGGCCGGCCTCGGCATCGGCGAGGTGGAGGTGGCGGTCACGGTCGAGACGAGAGGCCCGGTGCACGCGAAGGAAGTGCTGAGCCGACTGACGGCGGCCGGGTACGTACCGACCGAGCACTGAAACCCTGAGGCTCGGGCATCGAGTACTCGAAAACTACCGAGTACTACCGACTACTCGAGTAGTAAGGTCCGGGCGGCAGATGACTCCAACCGCCCCCCGGACACCTCGGGAGCCCCTGGACGCTCCCAGCCACCCGAAAGACGACTTCTACGCCGGAGCACCGGCGCAGCACCTAGACGAGTTGTTCCGGATTCTGCCGCGGCGAAACGTCTGATCGGCGGCGCCTGGCCGCACGCCGCGGCCGACCGCAGACGACAAAGGTATGCGGTTGACCGCGGCGCACGCCCAGCCACCACCGCTGAGCCGTTTCGCCGTGCGCACTCAACCGTCAGGTCAGCGCACCTACCGGCAACTCGGCTCAGGCGCCGGAATCCGGAACAACTCGTCTAGACTTCCCGGTCATGACCTCCTGGGAGACCGTCTCCAACCTGGCCACCGCAAGCGGCACCCTGATCCTCGCGGTGGCCACCTTCTCCTCGATCCGGCTGGCGAACCGCTCGGCCCGCGCGGCCGAGCAGACCGTGCAGGCCACCGAGCGGTCGGTGCTGGCGGGGCTGCGGCCGGTCATCGTGCCGTCCCGGATGGACGACCGCGCCGAGAAGATCATCTGGGTGGACGGGCACCGGACCGTGGTCCAGGGCGGCTGCGGGTACGCGGTGATCGAGGACGGCTCGCTCTACCTGGCCATGTCGCTGCGCAACGTCAACGCCGGGCTCGGGGTGCTGCAGGGCTGGGACCCGTTCTGGGAACGGCGCCTGGCCCACGACCCGCACGCCGATCCCGAGAAGTTCCGTTCGCAGAGCCGCGACCTGTACATCCCGGCCGGAGATGTGAGCTTCTGGCATGCCGCCATACGCGACACCGACGACCCGGATTTCGAACCTCTGTGCAGCGCGGTCAAGGAACGCCAGCCGATCGGGATCGACCTGCTCTACACCGACCTCGAAGGCGGGCAGCGCACGATCTCCCGGTTCGCGCTGCATCCGGCCGAGGCGGACGAGCGCTGGGTGCTGACCGTCAGCCGGCACTGGAACCTGGACCGGCCCGATCCCCGGTGAGCCCGTTCGGCCCTGTGAAGTCGGCCGATCCGGCTGGCCGCGGCCTGATCCGTCACTCTTCCGCAGGCACCGACCGGCGCGGGCGCGCGGGCGGGACGACCTTCGCGGCCACCACCGAATCCGTCGCGACCACGACCGACTCGCCGTCCTTGCGGCGCACCACAACTGCCGCCTCGTCACAAGAGAGCAGCTCACCGAGCACATCGCTCAGGGATTCGCCGTACGATCCGTGGTCGGCGGGGGCCAGACGGTAGCGCACCACGACCCGCGATCCCACATCGTGTGCGCTGATGCGCAGTGGACCCGGTGTTGCGATACTTTCCAAGGGGCGTCCCTTTCCTGGATCGTGCGTACATAAGCGATACTAGGTCTGTACGCCCGCCGAGCGCGCGCGCCGGTATGAAAGCAACGGATGCCCACCAGGAGGACCAGGACGTGACGTACGTCATCGCGCAGCCCTGTGTTGATGTCAAGGACAAGGCCTGTATCGAGGAATGCCCGGTCGACTGTATTTATGAAGGCGAGCGTTCGCTCTACATTCACCCGGACGAGTGCGTCGACTGTGGTGCTTGTGAGCCGGTCTGCCCGGTCGAGGCCATCTTCTACGAGGACGACACGCCTGAGCAGTGGAAAGACTTCTACAAGGCGAACGTCGAATTCTTCGAGGACCTCGGCTCGCCCGGCGGTGCGGCCAAGATGGGCCTGATCCAGAAGGACCACCCGGTGATCATGGCCCTGCCGCTCCAGGTCCAAGACGGAAGCCACTGATCCGGTGCCCCTGCCCGTGCGCACCGGCCCGTCCGCCCGGCTGCCGGAGTTCCCCTGGGACCGGCTCACCGCGTACGCCCGCAAGGCGGACGCCCACCCGGACGGCCGGGTGGACCTGTCGGTGGGCACGCCGGTGGACCCGACTCCGGAAACGGTCAGCCGAGCGCTGGCCGCGTCGGCGCAGTGGCCCGGCTATCCGACCACGCACGGGACCGCGCGGCTGCGCGGCTCGGCGGTCGGCTGGCTGCGGCGCACCCTGGGCGTCAGCGTGGACCCGGCGGCGATCCTGCCCGCGATCGGCTCCAAGGAGCTCGTCGCCGGACTGCCGCAGCTGCTCGGCCTCGGCGCCGGGGACCGGGTGGTGTACCCCAGCCCGGCCTACCCGACCTACGAGATCGGCGCGCTGCTGTCCGGCGCCGAGCCTGTGCCGGCCGGTGATGCGATGCTGCCCGGAATCGGGAGCGACGGCGGCCGGACCGGCCTGATCGACCCGAGCGGCGTCAGGCTGGTGTGGCTGAACTCGCCGGGCAACCCGCACGGCCGGGTGCTGTCCGCCGCCGCGCTGCGCGAACTGGTCGCCTGGGCTCGGGAGATCGGCGCGATCGTGGTCTCGGACGAGTGCTACGTCACTCTCGGCTGGGAGGGGGAGGAACCGGTCTCGGTCCTACACCCCTCGGTCTGCGGGGACTCGCACGAAGGCGTGCTGGCGCTGTACTCCTTGTCGAAGCGGTCGAACCTGGCCGGGTACCGGGCCGCGTTCCTGGCCGGGGATCCGGCGCTGATCAGCGAACTGCTCGGGGTGCGCAAGCACAGCGGGATGATGATGCCGGGGCCGATCCAGGACGCGATGGCTGCCGCGCTCGACGACGACGAGCACGCTGCGGTGCAGAAGGAGCTCTACCGGGGGCGGCGGACCGTTCTGCGGTCGGCGCTGGAAGACTCCGGGTTCCGGATCGACCACTCCGAGGCGGGCCTGTACCTCTGGGCCTCGCGGCAGGTCGGCGGGACGGCCGAGGAGTGCTGGAGCACGCTGGACTACCTGGCCGGGCTGGGGATCCTCGGCGCGCCGGGCGAGTTCTACGGACCGGGCGGCGAGCACCACGTGCGGCTCGCGCTCACCGCGACCGACGAACGGATCGCCGCGGCCGCAGCACGCCTGCGCGGCTGAGGAATAGTCCGCATTTAGAGTGTGCGCGGAATGGGGTGCCTCCCTGGGCGGTTCAGGACCGAGCATGGCGGTGCCATGGGCGTCGGCGCATACTTTTTCGTCTGTAACGTCGCCCACGGCGCTGCCAGGCGATGTGTCATCAACCTCCCAGGGAGGCACCCCACTCCGCGCACACTCTTCGTACTACAACGTTCAGGGAGCACTCGTGGAGTGCTCCCTGAACGTGGTTTCGGTGCTTCTACCCGCTGATCAAGCTGCGCGCCCGGCGACCGCTGCGGGCGGGCGGGACCCTACTTGGCGTGCTTGCCGACGTAGTGGTGCGCGGTCATGCTCATCGACTCGACCTGGGCCGACCGCGTGGCCGGCGCCGGGGCGGCGGCGGGAGCGGCGGCCGGGGCCTGCGCGTCCTGGCTCATCGAGTCCATCGCCGGGGCGGCCTGGGCGAGGTCCGAGGACTCCTCGGCCGGGGCGGCCGCGTCGGTCGACTGGCCGAGGCTGCTGACCAGCGGGAGCCCGGAGAGCGGCGATCCGCCGCCGTTGCTCAGGCCGCCGAGCACCGGGAGGCTGGACAGCGGGGAGCCGCCGTCGCCGGACGACACGCCGGCCACCACGGGCAGGCCGGACAGCGGCGAGCTGCCGCCGTTCGCCAGACCGCCGACCACCGGAATCCCGGAGAGCGGCGAGCCGCCGCCGTTGCTCAGGCCGCCGAGCACCGGCAGGCTGGCCAGCGGGGAGCCGCCGTCGCCGGAGGACAGGCCGCCGACGACCGGCAGGCTGCCCAGCGCGGAGCCGCCGTCGCCGGAGGTCAGGCCGCCGACCACGGGCAGGCCGGACAGCGGGGAGCCGCCGCCGTCGGTCAGGCTGCCGACCACGGGCAGACCGCCGACCACGGGGAGTGAGTCGGCCGAGGCTGCGCCGGCGGCGGCGATGGGCAGGGCGACCGCCGCTGCTGCGGCCGCGGTGAGGGCAATCCGGCGTGCGGCGTTGCTCATGGTGTCTCTCTTTTCCTTTGCTTCGGTGACCTCGGCCGGGAGTCGTCCGCGGTTCTCTTCGGGACGCGGGCCGGGTTTCGCGTGCGGAGCGGGGAGCGACTGCGTCGTCCTGCTCGTGGGGAATACGAGTCGGCAGGCCCTGAGGTTTCGGCCTCGCTAGGTAACGTTTCGGTAAAGACGCAAGGTCCGGGGAATGGATGTCCGACGACCCGACGGCAGTCGACAATCATTTCTTCGGTATGGACGCGGCATTACTCGGCCATCGTGGGGGAATTCCCGGAAAAGGTGATCTCAGCGGTTTATCGGTTGATTCTGTGATTCCGTGAGTACGAGATTCCACGATCCGGTGAATAGTCGTACCGGCGCCGCCGCCGGTGGCCAACCAGTCGGGTCCGGCTACAGCTGGGTGGCGGTGCTCAGGGCGTCGGCCAGTGGGTTCTCGGTGCCCAGGACCGTGCTGAGCGGCAGGGCCTGGGTCAGGTGGCCGATCGGGCCGATCATCGGCAGCGCGGTGTCGCCGACCTGGTTGGTCAGGTCGCCGATGGTCGGCACGCCGCGCTCCTGCAACTGGGCCACCATCGGGGTGCTCTGCTGCAGGACGGCCCCGGTCAGCGCGTCCGCCTGCGGAGTGAATCCCGAGGTCAGTGCGCCGACGCCGCCTGGGGGCACCTCCTGGCCGATCGAGCCGAGGGTGGCCGAGGTGGAGGCGGCGAGCGAGCCGGCCGAGCTCTGGGCCAGGTCGCCGACCCCGGCCGGGGTGACCGGGAAGGCCGGCACGAGCGGGTTCAGCGCGGCGATCGCGGCGAACGGGCTGACGCCCAGCGGCGCCGGGGCCTCGCGCGCCAGCGGCCGGCCGGGGCCGCCCTGCTGCGCCGAGGCGCCGGTCAGCGATCCGAACGGCCGGATCTCGCCGATCGCGGGCATGGGCCCGACCAGCGGCAGCGAACCGTCCACGGACGGGCTGCCCTGGGCCGAGGGCAGGAGAGAGCCGAATGGCAGGGACTGCGGGTCCAGGCCGTCGAGGCTGGTCAGGTCGCTCAGGTCGCTCAGGCCCAGCGGAGATGCGGCGGCCGGGGCCGAGAACCAGCTGGTCTGGGCGTCAGCCGCTGCGGGCGTCGCGGGCGCGGAGGGCACGGTCGGATCGTCCAGGGAGCCCAGGCCCAGCGGGAGACTGCCGATCACCGGGAGCGCGCCGGCGCCGTCGGCCGCGGCGGGGATGGCCGCGGTCGACGCGCTGTCCGCCTGGGCGCCGGTCCCGGTGAGCAGCGGGGCGGCTCCGGCGGCCAGGATGATCGCGCCGGCCGCCAGCCGCCGTCCGGTGGTCTGGCCGGAGACCCGGACCAGGCTCGGCCGGCCCGGGCGGGCGTGTTTCGCAGTCATGATGTGCTCCTCGGTTCGGAGGGTCGGCGAATGGCGCGGAATGGTTCCGCGTTCGCCGTGCACATCGGTTTGGGAGCCGCTAAAGTTGCGGTCCAGGATGATAACGAAACGATAAATTCCGCTATTGTTCCGGCGCGTCTCACCTGAGTCGATCCGGTGATTCCGGCCCGCCGGGGAACGGCGCCGGCCGCGGTCAGTCGGCGGTGGTCATCGCGATCTGGACCTCGCCGGGGTTCGCCGCGCCGTCGGCCACGGTCTGCCAGCCGGCCGAGCCCTGCGCCGCGGACCAGGTCTTGCCGTCGTAGGTCACCGTCACCACGCCGAGCGACTCGGCCTGGGCCACCGACCAGTTCGCGTAGCTCCAGCCGGTCGTGGTGGTCGAGCCGGGCACCGGGATGTCGAACGCGCTTCCGCCCGCGGAGACGTTCTGCGGGCTGAGCGTGCCGATCTGGTTCTCGAACGCGGCCGAGAACGCGGTGGCCTGCGCGGTCAGGCCGTTGGAGCCGGCCGACTGGGGCGCGAAGGTCGGCCCGTCCAGGGTGCAGGTCAGCCCGGATCCGGCCGCGCCGGTGAAGACCGCGGCCAGCACGGTCGCCTCCTGCTGGTGGTCGCCGTAGGCGGAGCCGTCGGCCGAGCGCTGCACCGCCTGGGCCGCGTCGGCCAGGGACAGGTTCTGCCAGCCCGGGATCTTGGTCAGGGCCTGGAAGAACTTCGTCGAGGCGTAGACCGGGTCCAGGATCTGCGCGGACGTGCCCCAGCCCTGCGACGGGCGCTGCTGGAACAGGCCGACCGAGTCCCGGTCGCCGTAGTCGACGTTGCGCAGCTTCGACTCCTGCTGCGCGGTGGCCTCGGCGACCTCGATGCCGAAGGCCGGCACGCCCAGCCGCCGGCCGACCGCCGCGATCAGCGCGGCGTTCTGGGTCTGGTCCAGGGCCAGCGAGGCCTGCGCGCCGTCGGCGGACAGGGTGCAGCCGGCCGGGTTGAACAGGGACAGGTGGGTGAACTTGCTGAGCACGAAGAAGCCCGCGGCGACCAGCAGCCCGGCGATGACCACCATGACGAGGAGTGCCACCAACCAGCCACGACCACCCCGACCGGCCCCGGCTGCCACGGTCCTGCCCGGCACATTGCCCCCTCGCGTCATCGCCGTCGACTGCATGCTGTCGCCACGGTACGCGATCCGCGTCGTGCGAGAAGACAGGTACTGTCACGAAGCCGCACTAAACTTGCCGCCATGCCGAACTACAACAGCCCTCTTCCCGCGGTCGTCGACGAACTGTGGGAGCGCCGTGCCGACCTGACCCCCGCGGACGCGGACGCCCGGAAACTGGTCATCGAGGCGGTCGACCTGCTGGACACCGGCGCCGCCCGGGTCGCCTTCGTGGACCCGGCCACCGACGAGGTGGTGGTGGACGAACGGGCCAAGCGCGCGATCCTGCTGTCTTTCAAGGTGCTTGAGATGAAGCAGTCCATGGTCGGGGAGTTCTACCAGCACGACCGGATGCCGCTGAAGAGCACCTTCGACGGGGTCCGGGTGGTGGCCGGGGCGATCGCCCGCTGGGGCAGCTACCTGGCCCCCTCGGTCATCCTGATGCCCTCGTTCACCAACATCGGCGGCTACGTCGACGCCGGCACCATGGTCGACACCTGGGCCACGGTCGGCTCCTGCGCCCAGATCGGCAAGAACGTGCACCTGTCCGGCGGGGTCGGCATCGGCGGCGTGCTCGAGCCGCCGAACGCGGTCCCGGTCGTGGTGGAGGACGACGCCTTCGTCGGCTCCCGCTCGATGATCGTCGAGGGCGCCCGGGTGCGTACCGGCGCCAAGCTGGGCACCGGCACCAACCTGACCCAGAGCATGCGGGTGTTCGACGCCGAGACCGGCGCGGAACTACCCCGCGGCGAGGCCCCGGCCTGGTCGGTCTGCGTCTCCTCGACCCGGGTCAAGTCCTTCCCCGGCGGGGAGTTCACCCAGCCCTGCCTGCTGGTGCTGCGGCGGCTGGACGAGGGCGCGCGGCACGACAAACTCAAGCTCAACGAGATCCTGCGCGAGCACGAGGTGAGCCTCTAGTGCCCGGCTTCGGATTCGCCCGGTCCGAGCCGGACCCGGCGCCGGCGGCCGCGGCCGTTCCCGGCGCCCCGGCCGGTTCCGGTTTCGGCCCGGCCTTCCCGCCGCTGGACCTGACCGCCGACGCGGTCGCGCTCACCGTCGCCCTGGTCGACTTCCCCTCGGTCAGCGGCGAGGAGAAGCCGCTGGCCGACGCGATCGAGGCCGCGCTGCGCGCCCTGCCCCGGCTGGAGGTGGTCCGCGACGGCGAGGTGGTGATCGCCCGCACCGACTTCGGCCAGGCCGAGCGGGCCGTGCTGGCCGGGCACATCGACACCGTGCCGATCGCCGACAACGTCCCGTCCCACTTCGTCGACGACCCCGAACACGGCCGGCTGCTCTACGGCTGCGGCACCAGCGACATGAAGAGCGGCGTGGCGGTCCAGCTGCGGATCGCCGGCCTGGTCGGCGCGGCCGACGGGCCCACCCCCAACCGCGACCTGACCTTCGTCTTCTACGACTGCGAGGAGATCGAGGCGGTCCGCAACGGGCTCGGCCGGATCGTCCGGGAACAGCCGCAGCTGCTGGCCGGGGACCTGGCCGTGCTCTTCGAACCCACCGACGGCCTGGTCGAGGGCGGCTGCCAGGGCTCGATCCGGATCAGGCTGACCCTGCCCGGCCGGCGCTCGCACGCGGCCCGGTCCTGGCTGGGCCAGAACGCGATCCACCGCGCCGGGGCGGTGCTCGCCGTGCTCAACGACTACCAGGCCAGGCAGGTCGAGGTGGACGGGCTGACGTACCGCGAGGGCCTGAACGCGGTCGCGGTCAAGGGCGGCGTGGCGAGCAACGTGATCCCGGACGAGTGCGAGGTCATAGTCGCGTTCCGGTTCGCCCCGGACCGCACCGAGGAGCAGGCGGTCGCGCACCTGCGCGAGGTGTTCGCCGAGGTGCTGGCCGGCGAGGGGGTCGGGTTCGAGCTGGCCGACTCCTCCCCGGCCGCGCGGCCCGGGCTGGATCTTCCGCTGGCGGCCGACTTCGTGGCCGCGGTCGGACTGCCGCCGCGGGCCAAGTACGGCTGGACCGACGTGGCCAGATTCGCCGGTTTGGGTGTACCTGCGGTCAATTTCGGGCCCGGCGACCCCAATCTGGCCCACACTCGCGAGGAACATGTATCGCCGCAGGCCATTCTCGACGCCGAGGAGGCGGTCGCGCGCTGGCTGAAGCTGGGCTGAGGCCGGGAACGGCCTGGCCGGGCTCCGGCGGCGGGTCCGGCCGCAGCGGCGAACCGCGGCCGGACCCGTCCCCCGGGAACGTCCCCCGCGGGCCCGCCGCGCACCCCGGGCGGCGGGCACTTCTAGGACGGGACATCATGGGTCTGACCAGCGGGATCTTCTTGGCCGCAGCGATCACGGCGGTCGCCGCGCTGCCGCTGGCGACCGTGCTGCTGTGGAACCGGCTGCGCGGGCCGCGGGCGGTGCGCGCGGCGGCCAGGTTCAGCCTGATCGGCCTGTGCCAGGGCAGCGCCGTGCTGCTGGCCGCCCTGCTGATCAACAACTCGTTCCAGCTGTACCTGTCCTGGTCGGACCTGCTCGGCGAGGACGGCGGCCCGGGCCGGATCCAGGCCCGGATGCCGGTGGTCCAGCCGGCCGCCCGGCCCGGTTCGCTCCCGGCCGGGCGCGCGCTGCCCAACGCCGGGCTGTTCCACGCCTTCGCCGCGGTGGCCGGAGTGCAGGCCACGACGATCACCGGGCCGCTGTCCCGGGTCACCGGTTCGGTCTACGTCTGGCTGCCGCCGCAGTACACCGAGGCGCGCTATGCGCACAGCCAGTTCCCGGTGGTCCAGTTGCTGTCGGGGTATCCCGGGTCCCCGGTCACCTGGCTGCAGGGGATGCAGGCGCCGCGGATCCTGGACCAGGAGGTGACGGCCGGCAGCGTGCACCCGTTCATCCTGGTCGCGGCCGCGATCAACGTGGACCCGCCGCACGACCCGGACTGCTCGGACATCGCCGGCGGCCCGCAGGTGGACACCTGGCTGACCCAGGACGTGCACGCGCTGGTCGAGTCCTCGTTCCGGACCCGCACGGACGCCCACGGCTGGGGCCTGATGGGCTACTCCGAGGGCGGCCTGTGCGCGTCGAAACTGGCGTTGCAGCACTCCGGCGAGTACGCCGCGGCGGTGTCGATGAGCGGCGACGACCATCCGGACGGCGACCTGCTGCGGGCGGGGACGAAGGCGTACGAGGAGAACAGCCCGCTGTGGTTGCTGCAGAACCGGCCGCCGGTCCCGGTGGCGCTGCTGCTGACCGGCACCATGCAGGACGGCGCGACGGCGGCCGAGGCGGACGCGATGAGCACGGCCGCGAAGAACCCGACCGTGGTCAGCCGGCTGATCGCGCCGCGGGGCGGGCACAACGTGGGCGTGTGGACGGCCGCCGAGCCGGACGGATTCCAGTGGCTGTCGCAGAACCTCGGCGGCATCGAGACCGATCCGGCGAGCTCGCCGATGATGCTGGCGCCGGTGGCGCACTGAGCTGATGTGGGGACAGGCGGGTCAGGGCAGTGCGACCGGGCCGGGCCGGGCCGGGTCGGCGAGTGCTGCCGATCGCTGCGTCAGACGAGCGACCCGCGGGCCGAAAATCCTACGAATGCGCAGGAAGACGCGCGACGCCGCTTCCCGCGCTTCGACCGTTATTCACCCCTTGGTAACAGTGCGCGCGGTAGCGTGGTGGCATGGCAGCGATTCGAAACCGGCGCGGCAGCCAGCGTCCCTCCAGCGAACTGCTCGCGCCGCACGAGTACCACCCGACCGCCTTCAACCTCTCGCACCAGAGCACTGACGCCTGGCGGGTGCTGCGGATCCAGGCCGAGTTCGTCGAGGGCTTCGGCGCGCTGGCCGAACTCGGCCCGGCGGTGGCCGTGTTCGGGTCGGCCCGGACCGAGCCGGACAGCGAGGAGTACCGCCAGGGCGTGGACGTCGGCCGCTTGCTGGCCGAGTCGGGCTACGCCGTGATCACCGGCGGCGGCCCCGGCGCGATGGAGGCGGCCAACCGCGGCGCGGTCAACGGCGGCGGCCGCTCGGTCGGCCTGGGCATCGAGCTGCCGTTCGAGCAGGGCCTGAACGAGTTCGTCGACCTGGGCCTGAACTTCCGCTACTTCTTCGCCCGCAAGACCATGTTCGTCAAGTACGCCCAGGGCTTCGTCGTGCTGCCCGGCGGCTTCGGTACCATGGACGAGCTCTTCGAGGCGCTGACCCTGGTGCAGACCAAGAAGGTCACCTCCTTCCCGATCGTCCTGCTCGGCTCGTCCTACTGGTCCGGCCTGGTCGACTGGCTGCGCAAGAGCGTCGTCGGCGAGGGCAAGGCGCGCGAGGCCGACCTGAACCTGCTGTCCGTCACCGACTCGCCGGCCGAGGCCGTCGAGATCATCCACACCGCGAACGGGCGGCGGTCAGCGGGCTGAAGGCGGTGTAGTTTCCTGTTTCCCCAGGCGAACACGGCTTCATGAGGGCTGAAGTAACGGAAGCCCGGCCGCTACGGCAGCTCTTGCCAGCTGTTTGTCGTATGTGATGAAAGCTGTGAGCTCTGGGCCGATGCGTTGCGCCGACACCAGGTGGATCGCGTCGAGAGTGCCGACATGCGGGTCGTCCTCGAATGCGGCCGCTTGAAGCAGCACGGCTTTGTTGAGCACCACCAGATTGATTCCGTCGAGCAGGTCCGATGCTTTGGCGATTCGTTCCTTCTGCACAACGGGATCGACGATCGGCTGACGATGGTTGTCGAAGCAGGATCTGCGGACGGTGCGAATCACCTCGGCCAAGGCCAGTTGTGAGCTGGCCGGTGTCGCACCGTCCGAGTTCACCGCCTCGGTCAGGGCTTCGGACTCCTTTTCCGCGATGACAAGCTTCACCAGGGCATAAGAGTCGAGATAGATCACGTTCGTTCCCGTGCCCGTTGTTCGAGGAGGATCTCCGACAGGGGCGGCTGGCCGTCAACCGGGAGTAGCGGTTTCCAACCGGCCAGGCTCGACCGTTTCGCAGGCTCCATGTCGCCGGAGGCGACCATCTGCGCCCGCCGCCGCTCGCCCGGCGTCATCGGAACGAGCCACGCGATCGGTAGACCGTTGCTGGTGACCGGCACCGGGTGGTCCAGGCGGGCCATCTGCTCAGCGGTGATCTTGGCCAGTTCGCGCATAGTGATTGATTCGAGATCGTCCGATGACTCCGGTCGAGTTCGCCGATTCGGCGGGCGTTCCCGATTCAGCTTCGACTTGTCTTCCACCATGAGTGACACACGAAGCCCCTGCCCTACGGAATGGAACAATGTAGGGCAGCTTTCTAGAGCGTCGGACGGCTCGTCAAGCCGATTCTCCGAACTTCACACTTTCCAGTGAACAGCGCTTGCTGGCCAGTTCAGTAGACCGGGCACGACCTGCGCCGACGCCCTCCTCATCCGGCCTTCGCGGCGGCGATGATCGCGGTGGCTATGGTGGCCAGATCGGGGTCGGAGGTGATGTAGGGCGGCATCGTGTAGATCAGGTTGCGGAACGGGCGCAGCCAGGCGCCTGCCTGGACGGCGGCTGCGGTGGCGGCGGGGACGTCCACCTCGTGGTCGAGTTCCACGACGCCGATCGCGCCGAGCACGCGCACGTCCCGCACTCCCGGCAGGTCGCGCGCCGGGGCCAGGCCCCTGGTGAGCGCGGACTCGATGCCGGCGACGGTGGTGCGCAGGTCGCCCAGGCCGTCCCAGCCGGACCAGGTGGCGTCGTCCAGCAACAGGTCGATCGAGGCGTTGGCGATCGCGGCGGCCAGCGGGTTGCCCATGAAGGTCGGGCCGTGGGCGAGCACCGGGACCTCGCCGCGGCTGATCCCGTCGGCCACCCGGGCGGTGCACAGGGTGGCCGCCATGCTCAGGTAACCGCCGGTCAGAGCCTTGCCCACGCACATCACGTCCGGGGCCACCGCGGCGTGGTCGGCGGCGAACAGGCGGCCGGTGCGGCCGAAGCCGGTGGCGATCTCGTCGAAGACCAGCAGCACGTCGTGCTCGTCGCACAGGTCGCGCAGCACGCGCAGGTAGGCGGGGGAGTGGAACCGCATGCCGCCGGCGCCCTGCACCACCGGTTCGACGATCACCGCGGCCAGCTCATGCGCGTGCCGGCCGATCAGGTCGGCCAGGTGCTGCTCGTAGGCGGCGTCCTCCGGCGCGTGGAAACCGTCCGGCGGCGCGTCGGCGAAGACCTGTTCCGGCAGCACGCCGCGCCACAGCGCATGCATCCCGCCGTCGGGGTCGCACACCGACATCGGGTGGAACGTGTCGCCGTGGTACCCGCCGCGCCAGGTCAGCAGCCGGCACTTCTCCGGCCGGCCGGCCGAGCGCCAGTACTGCAGCGCCATCTTCACCGCGACCTCCACCGAGACCGAGCCGGAGTCGGCCAGGAACACGTGTTCCAGCGGCGCCGGGGTGATCGCGACCAGCCGCCGGGCCAGCTCGATCGCCGGCTCGTGGGTCAGGCCGCCGAACATCACGTGCGACATCCGGCCCAGCTGGCCGCGGGCCGCCTCGTCCAGGGCCGGGTGCCGGTAGCCGTGGATCGCCGCCCACCACGAGGACATGCCGTCGATCAGGCTGGTGCGCGCGCCGTCCGGCAGCACGGCGGTCAACCGGACCCCCTCGGCCTCCTCGATCAGCAGCGGGCTGATTCCGCCGGGCATCGGGCCGTACGGGTGCCAGACGTGCGCGCGGTCCAGATCCAGCAGGGTGCTCAGTCGTTCGCGGTTCACGCCGCCAGCCTACGGCGCCCCGGCCCGCGGCCGCCCGGCGCCGTCCGTCCGGGCCGTCGGTGCGGCCACCGAACCCGGTGCAATATGCTCACCCGAGACCGATGCCTCGTCGCCGCCGTTGAGGGAGAGCACCCGCCGATGTTCTGGTTCCAGCTTGTGGTCGTGCTGCTGCTGCTCGCCGCCGTGGGATGGCTCGCCGTCGGCGGCGGCGGGCACATGTCCGAGCCGGTGCCCGACCGCGCGGACCTGGCCCTGCCGGGCGGCCGGCAGGTCGCCGCGCGCGACCTGGACCAGGTGCGGTTCTCGGTCGGCCTGCGCGGCTACCGGATGGAAGAGGTCGACGACGTGCTGGACCGGCTGGCCCGCGAGGTCGACGCCCGGGACCGGCGGATCGCCGAGCTGGAGGGGCGCTCGGAGGCCTCGCCGCTCGCCGGGGACGGGGATGAGTACGCCGACGGCGACGCCGGGTCCGGGCCGTATGACTACTCCGCCGAATACGCCGCCGGGAACTCCGCCGCCGACGGCGAGGGACCGGGCTTCGCACCGTCCGCCGAAACCTCGGCCGAGACCTCGCCGGCCCGCTCCGCGGCTGCTTCCGCAGCGTCCCCCGAAACGGCCCCCGCCGAACCCGGTTCCGGGTCCGACCTGCCGCCGCTGCCGTAGTACCGAGGCCCGAGAGGGCGCACAACAGCGGCCGGGCAGCCGTTGTGCGCCCCCTTTCGCTCCCGCCCCGGCGTAGCTCCGGCGAAGGACAGACGCCCTGGTAGCGCCGTTGCGCCCCGTTCGCGCAGGCCCGCGCGGGGCCGCCGCGGGCCGCGCATTGCGCCCGGTTCGCCCTCGGCGGCGGCGCCGTTTCTCCGGGCGCGTCTTGACGCGGGGGCCGCGGCGCGGTTTCCTGGCTACACCTCAGGCGGGAGGTGTGGAATGGCAATTCAACTTGCCGTCGCCGTCGGCGACTCGAGTCCAGTGCAGTTCAGACCCTACGAAACCGCTTGGCCGGAGCGTTTCGCGCTAGCCAAGGATCTTGTCCGAAGAGCGCTCGACGGGTGTGCGGCCCGGATCGAGCACATCGGCTCCACCGCGGTACCCGGTCTGCCCGGCCGGCCCCAGCTCGACGTGCTGGTGTCGGTGGCCGAACCGGACGCGGAGGAGGACTACCGGTGGGTCCTGGAGGAACTCGGCTTCGCCCTGTCCATCCGGGAACCGGACCGGCGCGTCTTCCACGCCCGGGCCGGCGACCTGGCCGGCCTCGGCTCGGCGTACGACGTCTCCGTCTACGTCTGCCGCTCCGGCGGCGTCTGGGAGCACGACCAGCTGCTGCTGGCGTCCTACCTGTCCGCCGATCCAACCCGGCGCGAGCAGTACGCCGAGCTCAAGTCCCGGCTGGCCCGGGAGAACCGGCGCGACCCGGAGGCGTACGCCGAGGGCAAGCGCCTCTTCCTGCGCGAGACGATCAAACTGGCCCAGCGGGCCGGCCGCTGAACCCGGCCGGACGGCCCGGTCCGGGCGTGCGTCCCGTGCACGCCGCCCGGGATCGCTGTGCCCGCGGTCCGGCGGCTATCCGCCGATGAACTCCGGCGGGCGCTTGGCCAGGAACGCCTGGACGGCCTCCCGATGGTCCTTGGTCTGGCCGCAGCGCTGCTGCATCGCGTCCTCGAACTCCAGGGACTCCGGCAGCGTGTGCGCGGCCGCGAACGACACCGACTCCTTGAGTGAGGCGTAGCACACGGTCGGCCCGGCGGCGAGTTTCGCGGCCAGGGCCGCGGCCCGCTGCGCCAGCTCCGCGGCCGGCACCACCTCGGTGACCAGGCCGAGCTCGGCCGCCCTGGCCACCGGGATGGTCTCCGGCAGCAGCAGCAGTTCCAGCGCCTTGGCCCGGCCGACCAGCTGCGGCAGGGTCCAGGAGGCGCCCGAGTCGGCGTTCAGGGCCACCCCGGCGAAGGCCAGGTTGAAGGCGGCGGTGTCGGCGGCGATCCGCAGGTCGCAGGCGAACGCGAAGCCCGCCCCGGCCCCGGCCGCGACGCCGTTGACCGCGGCGATCACCGGCTTGGCCATCCCGGTCAGGGCCAGCGTGATCGGGTTGTAGTGCCGCCGGACCGTGGTCGACACGTCCCCGCCGGACAGCAGGTTGTCCGAGTGCTCGCGCAGGTCCTGGCCGACGCAGAAGGCCCGGCCGGTGCCGGTCAGCACGACCGCGCGCACCGCGTCGTCCTCGGCGGCCTTGAGCAGCGCGGCGAGCAGGCCTTCCTTGGTGGCCAGGTCGAGCGCGTTCATCCGGTCCGGCCGGTTGAAGGTGATGGTCGCCACGGCGCCGTCCACGGTGTACAGGACGGGCGGTTCTGGGGTCTGCTCGGTCACTGGACGGTCCTCGTCTGGTCTCGCGCTCGGCTTCCATAGGCTGCGCTATCCGGTAAGTTACTCGCCGGTACCATCCTAGGCCAGGGTTCTGCCCCAAGTGTTGCGCAGCACACGTCCGGTGCTCGTTCAGCCGGTTCCGGCCACGAGCGGGCGGACCTTCGTCAGCAGGTTCTGGTCGTAGACCAGGATCATCCGGGTGTCCACGGTGTAGATCGCCGTCGGCGGTCCGTACACGGCCTCGACTTCGGCCGGGGTGACGGGGCCGTCGGAGTCGAACGGGTTGGTGATGTAGAACGTGGCGTCGTTCTCGGCCGGGTCGTACCAGTTCGCTCGCGCCTCCCAGCTGTAGCCGAGGAATCTGCCCTGGTAGAGCAGCACCGCCCGCACCTGGACCGCGCCGCCGGACTGGACCGAGACCGAGGAGGCGTCCCAGTAGCCGCCGATGCCGTAGGTCAGGTGGTGCGCCTGGAGCCAGGCGCTCAGGACGATGTCGCGGGTGTCGGCGGTCGAATTGCCGGCGGTGACCGCGGACGGCACGACGGCGGCCGCCGCGAGGGCGAGCGCGGCCGGGAAGACCGCCCGGCGGCGCTCCAGCAGCGGGCCGCGCCACGCCATCGCCGCCAGCACGCACCCGGCCGGCAGGGTGAAGACGATCTCGCGGGCGTTCGACGCGTCGGCAATGGCCGAGACCGTGTAGGACGCCAGGTTGACCACGATCGCCGTGCACAGGATCTGGGCTCCGCGGCCGACCGTGTTCCAGCGGACGATCACCCGGAGGAATCCGGCGAGGGCCGCCGCCGCGGAGATCCAGCCGAGGACCGTGGACCCGGCCACCGTGCTGCGCCCCAAGTGCCCGGGGTCGATCCCGTAGACGATCGCCAGGTTGTGGTAGGTGAACTGGAAGTTGCTCCACCACAGGTGAGGCGGCGCGATCTGCGTGAGCGGCGGGATCATGGTGTACCCGCCCAGCGCGCGCAGCAGGTGCCGTAGCAGCAGCGCGGCCGGGTAGGACAGCACGCTCGCGAGCAGGATCGCGCCGTCGGCGTTGCGGTACCCGCGCGCCCGCACCATCCGGTATGCGCCGATCAGGCCGATCGAGAAGGAGCCGACGTAGAGGACGGTCTGGTCGCCGAGCTGGCCGAGCGTCAGGACGACGCCCAGCCACACCGGCAGGTAGCTGCGTCTGCCAGTGGCCGCCGTGCTCTCGGCGGCACTGCGTTTGCTGTCCTTGACCAGGTCGGCCAGGTAGACCGCGCCGAGCAGGATCGCGCAGGTGCCGATATGGTCCGGGGCGTTGAGCATGACCAGGATCGTGGCGACGGTGATCGGCACCGCCATCATCGCGGCGACGATGCAGCACCGGACGAGAGCCGTCCGGCCGCTGGTCTTGCGACAGGCCAGCAGCGCTGCCATCACGACGACCAGCAGATAGATGACCGCATCGCCTACGTGTATGGCCTCGCTGCCCAACCCGAACACGCCTTCGCACAGGGCGAAGATCGGGAGTTCGAACGTGTAGTACGTCGCGTCACCGATGACCCAACCGTGCAGGAGCAGGTGGCCGTGCAACAGATCCCACGCCTGGAGTGCGTTGTTCGACCCGTCCGAATTGATCGCGGCGGTCTCTGCGACCTTCAGATAGAGGTAGAAGAGCGTCGCCGTGCCGATCAGGATCAGCGCGGCCGCGCGCAGCCGGGCCGGGGAGAGGGCCGCGATCCGTCCGACCGGTCCGGGGCGCTGCGGCCGCGGCTCGTCGCCCTGCCTCGCAGCGGGCACGACGCCGGGCTCCGCGAGCTCACCGGACTGGTCGATCATCTCAGCATCCTCTGTCTCACGGCCGGGCGGGAAGCCCATGGTATCGGGCTCGGCGGATCAAGGCGGGGCCGGGCGAACCGGTCCGTCACCGCCCGGTCCGGGGCAGACCGGAGGCCAGCGAGCCCGCGCGCTTGACCGAGGCGACGATCGGGGCGGTCTCCACCTGGCGGACCGCCGACAGGGTCGCGATCCGCGAAGTCAGGTACAGATAGAGCGACTGGATGTCCTTGCACATCACGACCGCGTGCAGGTTCGTCGCCCCGGTCGTGGCGCAGGCGTAGGCCACCTCGGGGTGTTCGGCCAGGGCCTGGCCGGTCTCCGCGAGCTGCGCGGGCGCGACCGTGAGCCAGAGCAGCGACCTGGTGGTCAGGCCGAAGATGTGGTGGTCGTAGTCCAGGTCCAGGTAGAGCGCGCCGCTCTCCCGCAGCTGCGCCATCCGCCGGCGCACGGTGCTCTGCGACCAGCCGCTCGCCTCGGCCAGATCGGCCAGGTCGGCCCGGCCGTCCTGGCCGAGCACCGCGAGCAGCCGGCGGTCCGCCTCGTCCAGCACCACCGATCCGTGCGCGCCCGGCGGCGGCAGCGCCGGGCGCAGGGCCTCGGCCTGCTCTTCGGTCAGCGAGTCCGATTTGTTGGACAGTCCCTGCGGGCCGCCGAAGAAGGTGTGGATCACGCACTGCGCGGTCACCCCGACCACGCTCGGCGTGCGCGGCAGGCGTTGGAGCAGCAGAGCATCCGTGTCCTGGTCGACATGGGAGCGCGTCATACAGTTGATCTCGGTGCCGCCGGAGGCCAGCGAGACCCAGGCGGTGTCCTCGCGCCGGGCCAGGGCCTGGGCGACCTTCGCCGCCGCGTCCGGGGTGCACTGCACCCGGACCAGCCAGGTCACCTCGCCCAGGACCGCCGGGTCGGTCAGCCCGAGCACCCGGATCACGCCCTCGGTGCGCAGCCGGGTGTAGCGGCGCGACACGGTCTGGTCGGACACGCCCAGGACCTCGGCGATCCGGCTGAACGGGACCCGGCCGTCGAGCTGGAGCGCCTGGACCAGGCACCGGTCCAGGTGGTCGTATGCGCGGGTTTTCACCAGCATAGGCTAGCCGACGTCGGATATCGCCAGAACGCGGCAGCCGGCTGGAGTCGCCGCCGGGCCGCGCGGGAAGATCTGTTCAGTCGGTGTTCGGCCGGCCGCCCCGATCCGCCGGATGACAGTTCGGCGTCCGACTCATCCACCGAACCGGAGAACGCAATGCGCAAGTGGCTGCCCCTGGTGGCGATATGCCTGGGTGCCTTCATGCTGCTGATCGACGTCAGCATCGTGAACGTCGCCCTCCCGAAGATGTCCGCCGATCTGCACTCCTCCTTCACCTCCCTGCAATGGGTGGTCGACATGTACGCCCTGGTGCTGGCCTCGCTGCTGCTGGCGGTCGGCTCGATGGGCGACCGGCTCGGCCACCGGCGGATGTACGTCGGCGGCCTGGTGCTGTTCGCGCTCGCCTCGCTCGCCTGCGGGCTGGCGCCCGGCGTGGCGACCCTGATCACCGCCCGCGCGGTGCAGGGCCTGGGCGCCGCGGCCATGTTCACCTCCACCACCTCCCTGCTCAACGCGACCTACCACGGCCGCGACCGGGGCACCGCGTTCGGGATCTGGGGCGCGGTCAACGGCAGCGCCGCCGCGGTCGGCCCGATCCTCGGCGGGCTGCTGACCGAGCAGTTCGGCTGGCGCTCCATCTTCCTGGTGAACCTGCCGGTCGCGGTGCTCGGCGTGTTCATGGCGCTGCGGGTGCTCAAGGAGTCCAAGAACCCGGACGCCGCGCGGCTGGACTACGCCGGGGCGCTGGCCTTCACCGTGTTCGCCGCGGCCGCGACCTACGCCCTGATCGAGAGCGCGGACAAGGGCTGGGGCAGCTCCACGGTGGTCGGCCTGCTGATCGGGTCCGGCGTGGCGTTGCTGGTGTTCATCGTGATCGAGCTGCGGGTCAAGTCGGCGCTGCTGGACCTGTCGCTGTTCCGCCGGCCCACGTTCGTCGGCCTGATGGTCTGCGCGCTGCTGTTCCCGGCCGCCGCGTTCGCCCATCTGACGTACACCTCGATCTGGTTGCAGTCGATCCTCGGGATGAGCCCGATCGACGCCGGCCTGGCCGTGTCCCCGCTGGCCCTGGCCTCGTTCGTGGTGTCCGCGGCCGGCGGCCGGGCGCTGCACCGGCTGGCCCCGCAGCTGGCGATCGGCGGCGGCCTGCTGTGCGTCGGCGGCGGGACGCTGTTGCTGATGCTGGTCTCGACCGGCTCCACCTGGACCGCCCTGGTGCCCGGCCTGCTGCTGTGCGGGGTCGGCGTCGGCATGGTCAGCCCCGTCCTGACCTCCGCGGTGCTCGGCTCCGTGCCGTACCAGCGGGCGGGCATGGCCAGCGGCGCGCTCAACACGTTCCGCCAGCTCGGCTACGCGCTCGGCATCGCGGTGCTCGGCACGGTCTTCGCCGACCGGCTGCGCTCGGTCGGCGGCGCGCAGGCGGCCGGGGTGGTCTCCGGCGGCGGGCACGGGACGCTCAGCGCGGCCGGGCAGCAGGTCGTGCGGCACGCGGCGGCGCTCAGCCTGGACCGGATCTACCTGTTCGCCGGGTGCACCGCGCTGGTCGGCGGGTGCCTGGTGCTGGCCCTGGTCCGGCGCTCCCCGGCCCCGGACTGGGCCCAGGCCGCGGCCGGCGGCGCGGGCGACCAGGCCCCGACCGGGGAACCGGCCGCGGCCGGCCACTGAGCCCGGCGCGCCCCCGCAAGGTCGCCGAAGACCCCGGCAGACGACAGCCGGTCCGCCCGATCCGGGCGGGCCGGCTGCTTCCGTGCGGGGGCTCGGCCGGCCGCCGCGGGCCCGCTGGGGCCGTCATACCCCGGAACTTCACCCCGTTGCTCTGGTGGGTACGCCTGCCGTTGCGGTAGAGTGCCTGGTCAAGGGCACTTTTTTCGCCTTGTCGGTTCTGTGCGGGATAATGAGTTCAGGTCAGGTGTCAACAAGGCGACGAATCGAGCATTCTCGCTGCCGTCGCGGGCACCATTCCCAATGCCCACACAAGACGGTTGGTCCGCCGGCAAG
Source organism: Actinocrinis sp. (assembly GCA_035943635.1). Lineage (GTDB taxonomy): Bacteria > Actinomycetota > Actinomycetes > Streptomycetales > Catenulisporaceae > DASZBX01. The sequence goes on from DASZBX010000033.1 coordinate 24,966, forward strand.
CGAACAGCTGTGCCGCGGTACCACCCGTTCGCAGGAAAAACGGCTCACGGCCCTTCGCGGCGGTGGGCCGAACCGACCTCAGGAAGGGGACGAGCATGGCGGCGATGAAGCCGCGGACGGGCGATGGCCCGCTCGAAGTGGTCAAGGAGGGGCGCGGCATCGTGATGCGGGTGCCGCTCGAGGGCGGCGGGCGCCTGGTGGTCGAACTGACCCCGGACGAGGCGGTCGCCCTCGGCGAGGCGATCAAGAAGGTCGCCCTCAGCGAGGCGGCCAGGAAGCTCGCGGGCTAGTCCCCATAGTCCCCACGTCCCACCCCGGGACCGGGCCGCGGCGCCGATCGGGTACGGGCCGACCGGCGGCCGCCGGTCCGGGTCCCGTCCGCCCCGGCGGAACCCGGACCGCCGCTCGACCGTTGATCCTCTCGACAGGCCGGTGCGAGACGAGAGGAAGCGGAGCCTTGAGTCGAGGTGTATCAAGTTTCACAGCCGCTTCTCAGCCAATTCGGTGGAGCGGGAGGCTATTGTGGGCATGACGGTACTCGGACGACGAGGAGGTAGTGCCGTGGCGCTCGGGGGTGGCGAGTTCTCAGGCCAGGAGCAGGCCGGCGGGACCGAGGGGTTCGGCGGCGAGGCGGACTACGCGGCGCTGCCGTGGACGCCGCCCTCCTGGGACGAGGTGGTGCGGACGCACTCGGCGCGGGTCTACCGCCTGGCCTACCGGCTGACCGGTGACCGGCACGACGCCGAGGACCTGACCCAGGAGGTGTTCGTCCGGGTCTTCCGCTCGCTCAGCTCCTACACGCCGGGCACCTTCGAGGGCTGGCTGCACCGGATAACCACCAACCTGTTCCTGGACTCGGTCCGGCGCAAGAGCAAGATCCGGTTCGAGGGCCTGGCCGACGACGCCGCGGAGCGGCTGCCCGGCCGCGAGCCGACCCCGGCCCAGGTCTACTTCGACACCCATCTGGACGCCGACATCGAAGGCGCCCTGGCCGCGCTGCCGCCGGAGTTCCGGGCCGCCGTGGTGCTGTGCGACATCGAGGGCCTGTCCTACGAGGAGATCGCCGCCACGCTCGGGGTGAAACTCGGCACGGTCCGCTCCCGGATACACCGCGGCCGCACCCAGCTGCGCGCCGCCCTGGCCCACCGCGCCCCGACCGAGCAGGCCGCCGCGGCCGCCCCCGGGCCCGCCGCGGGCCAGGGCTCCGCTCTCGACTCCACTCAGGCCGGACAAGCCGGAAAGGGCGCATAGCGATGGTCCGCTTCAATGATCACCTCGGTACCCGGCTCGGCCCCCTGGTCGACGGCGAGATGGCGCACGGCGAGCGGGACCGGGCCCTGGCCCACCTCGCCAACTGCGCGCCCTGCCGCACCCTGGTGGAGGCCGAGCGGCGGCTGAAGTCCCAGCTGGGCGCGCTGCCGATGCCCGAGCCCTCGGCCCGGCTGATGGCCGCGCTGTTCCAGATGCCGCAGACGCACGGCGCCGGCCACCCGCAGCCGCCGGACGACGACTGCCTGCCGCCCGGCCCCTCCTCCGGCTCCACCCTGGGCGGGGTGCTGCGCAGCCGTTCGGCCGCCTTCTTCCCCGAGTTCGCGGTGGGCCTGCGCCCGCTCGGCGACCGGCTCGGCCCGCCGCCGGAGCAGCGGTCGGACCCGCACACCGCCCAGCGTGTGGTGAGCGGATCGAAATTGAGCGGTGTAGCCTCTGTCTTCTAGGGCAATCCGGCGTTTAGGGTAGAAGCACGACTAGTACACCCATGACGCGGGACGTGCTGTCCCGTCGTCCGCACCGCGCCGTCCCCACGTCGCCCCCGCAGCCGGAGCTCACCGATGTTCTTCGATCTGTCCCTCCCCGAAATAGTCGTGCTGCTCGGGCTCGGCGTGGTGCTGTTCGGCCCGGACAAACTGCCCTCGGCCGCCGCCAGCGCGGCCCGGTTCCTGCGCCAGGTGCGCGCGTTCAGCGAGAACGCGCGCAACGACCTGCGCAACGAGCTCGGCCCGGAGTTCCAGGGCCTGGGCCTGGAGGACCTGAACCCGAAGACCTTCGTGCGCAAGAACCTGCTGGGCGAGTCCGAGGACCTGCGCGGCCTGGCCCAGGACCTGCGCGACCCGCTCGGCCTGTCCAGCCTGACCACCGGCTCCGGCCCGGCCAACGGCAACGAGCTGCCCGCGCAGCGCGCCACCGCGCAGGCCGCCCTGCCGGCCGGCGAACGCCCGCCGTTCGACGACGACGCAACCTGACCGACGGCCCGCCCGGACGCCGTCGCGACCTGAGAACTACACCGATGGTGGTAAGACGTGACCAGCCAGGCCCCGAGCCGCAGCGCCGCAGCCCCCGCCAGCATCCGCACCGCCCGCCCGGCCGGTGACCGGTCCGCCTTCCGCGCCGCGGGCCTGCCCTGGTTCGGCCTGGACGAGGGCTGGACCCGGGAACGGCGCCTGGGCGCGCTGTCCCTGGGCGCCGACGGGTTGGTCGAGTACGGGATGCTGGAGCACGGCGACCCGCCGGCGGGACGCCCGGGCCTGGACGCGTACCGCAAGGCCGTCACGGTGGTCACCATGGCCCGTCTGCCGCGCCGCGAGGTACTCCGGGCGACCGGCGCCCCCGGCGGCTTCCTGGAGGCCACCGACGCCGCCGCGGTGGCCGCGGTGGCGGGCCTGGGCCTGGTCGCCGAGCAGTGGCCGTGGAAGCTCGCGGCGGGCCTGCGCCAGGACTGGCTGCACCAGCAGCGCGACCTGGCCTGCCTGAGCGCGGAGCAGCTCGGCGGCGACACCTGGCGGATGCTCACCCTGCCGCTCGGCGGCAAGCCGCAGGTCTTCCACTACCGGGAGAGCGACTACGGCTGGGTGCTCGCCGCGCCGGGCCCGGTCGACGACGGCGACGGGACCGGCTGTTTTCTGGCCGCGTTCGGGCACGGCGTCTCGGCTTACCCGCTCGTGCTGGCCCGGGCCGAACTGTCGGATTATCAGGGCTGAGCAGTCCTGAGCGCGGTCCCGGCGGGAGAATCCTGCCGGGGTTGCCATGGCTGTCGAACCGAAGTGCCCGCGCGGTCTACCCGAGGTGTCCCGCGCGGCCACGGCGCTGGTCCAGATCGACGCGGCGGCCTCAGCCGCGGGCGGCCGGGGACAGGCCGAGCGACATGCCGACCAGGCCGCGGGAACGGACCGTGAGCCGCTCGGCGATCCCGATCAGCACCTGGGCGGCCGGCGCGTCCGGGTCGGTCAGCACCAGCGGCACGCCCTGGTCCCCGCCCTCGCGCAGCCGCACGTCGATCGGCACCTGGCCGAGCAGCGGCACCTCGGCGCCGATCGCACGGGTCAGCGCCTCGGCCACGGCCGCGCCGCCGCCGCTGCCGAAGACGTCCACCTGCTCGCCGCAGTGCGGGCAGGGCAGCCAGGACATGTTCTCCACCACCCCGGCGATCCGCTGCCGGGTCTGCAGGGCGATCGTGCCCGCGCGCTCGGCCACCTCGGCGGCCGCCTGCTGCGGGGTGGTGACCACCAGGATCTCGGCGTTCGGGACCAGCTGGGCGACCGAGATGGCCACGTCGCCGGTGCCCGGCGGCAGGTCCAGCAGCAGCACGTCCAGGTCGCCCCAGTACACGTCGGCGAGGAACTGCTGCAGCGCGCGGTGCAGCATCGGGCCGCGCCAGACCACCGGCTCGTTGCCGGGGGTGAACATGCCGATCGAGATCACCCGGACGCCGTGCGCCTCGGGGGCCATGATCATGTCCTGGACCTGGGTCGGCCGGTCGGTCACGCCCAGCATCCGCGGGATCGAGTGGCCGTAGATGTCCGCGTCCACCACGCCGACCTTCAGGCCGCGGGCGGCCATCGCGGCGGCCAGGTTGACCGTCACCGAGGACTTGCCCACCCCGCCCTTGCCCGAGGCCACCGCGAACACGCGGGTGAGCGAGCCGGGCTGGGCGAACGGGATCTCCCGCTCGGCCTTGCCGCCGCGCAGCTTGGACTGCAGCGCGCCGCGCTGCTCGGCCGACATCACGTCCAGCTCGACCCGGACCGCGGTCACTGCGCCGAGCGCGGTGACCGCGGCGGTGATGTCCGAGCGCAGCTTGTCCTTGAGCGGGCAGCCGGCCACGGTCAGGAAGATGGCCACGTCCACGGTGCCGTCGGCGTTGACCGCCACCGATTTCACCATGCCGAGCTCGGTGATCGGCCGGTGGATCTCGGGGTCCTGCACCTGTTCCAGTGCTTTGCGGACGGCGTCGTCGGTGAGGGCAGCTGTCGCGGTCATACTCTGAATGCTATGCGCATCACGGCGGTGCTCCGAACCCGCGGTGCGCTCGGGCCCTATGCCGAGGGCTCGGGTTCGGCCGGCGGCGGGGCGTTGTTGCCCTTCTTCCGGGACTTGCCCGAGCGGGCCGCGCGGCCGGAGCCGTCCATCTCGTCCAGCTCCTTGACCAGGGCCTGCAGTTCCGACCGCAGGTAGTCCCGGCTGACCACCTCGTTCATCGCCATCCGGAGCGAGGCGACCTCGCGGACCAGGTACTCGGCGGTGTCCACCGAGCGCTCCTCGCGCCGGCGGTCCTGCTCGACCTGCACCTTGTCCCGGTTGGCCTGCCGGTTCTGGGCCAGCAGGATCAGCGGCGCGGCGTAGGCGGCCTGGGTGGAGAAGGCCAGGTTCAGCAGGATGAACGGGTACGGGTCCCAGCGCAGCGAACGGGTCCAGACCAGGATGTTCAGAATGATCCAGATCACCACGAGCATGGTCTGGATGCCCAGGTACTTCGCCGTGCCGAAGAACCGGGCGATGTCCTCGGACAGCTGGCCGAACCGGTCCCGGTCGCGCGGCTTGAGGGCACGGGACGGCCGGGCCGCCCGGGGCTGGTCCAGCCGGATCGCCGGGGCCTGGTGGTCTCTGCGCTGCTCGTTATTCGCCATGGCTGGTCCTGAGGTCGCGCTTGCGCCAGTCCGGGGGCAGCACGTGGTCGAGCACGTCGTCCACGGTGATCGCGCCGATCAGGTGGCCGGAGTCGTCCACCACCGCCGCCGCGACCAGGTTGTAGGTGGCCATGAAGGAGGTCACGTCCGCGATCGAGTAGTCGGCCCGCAGCGGCTCGATCCCGTTGTCCACCGCGGCGCTGACCAGGCTGGAAGGCGGTTCTCGGAGCAGCCGCTGGAAGTGCACGGTGCCCAGGTAGCGCCCGGTCGGGGTGGCCAGCGGCGGCCGGCACACGTAGCACTGGCTGGCCAGCGCCGGGGACAGGTCCTGCTGCCGGATCTTGGCCAGGGCCTCGCCGATCGTGGCGTCCGGCGGGAGCACCAGCGGGTCGCTGGTCATCAGGCCGCCCGCGGTGTCGTCGCTGTAGATCAGCAGCCGGCGGACCGGGTTGGCCTGGGCCGGCTCCATCATCAGCAGCAGCGCCTCGGCCTGGTCCTGCGGCAGGTCGCCGAGCAGGTCGGCCGCGTCGTCCGGGTCCATCTCCTCCAGCACGTCCGCGGCCCGCTCCACGTCCAGCCGGGCCAGCAGCGCGATCTGGTCCTCCTCCGGGAGTTCCTCGATCACGTCGGCCAGCCGCTGGTCGTCGAGCGCGTCGACCACCTCGGCCCGGCGCTTGGGGCTCAGCTCGTGCACGGCCCGGGCCAGGTCGGCCGGGCGCAGCTTCTCGAACGCGGCGATCAGGGTGTTGGTGGCCTGGTCGGTCTCCACCGCGGTGAACCCGGTGACCGCGGACCAGTCCACCGTGCTGGTCTCCCCGCGCCGGCGCAGGCCCTTGCCCGGCCGCCGGATGAAGACCTTGGTGACCTCCCAGTCCCGGGCGCTGCTCTGCTCCATGGCCAGGTCGGCCACGTGTACCTGGCTGCCGTCGGAGATCAGGGTGACGGTCCGGTCGATCAGCTCGGCCAGGATCAGGGTCTCCCCGCCGCGCGGCTGGAACCGGCGCATGTTGATCGAGCCGGTGGAGATGACCTGGCCGGTGTCCAGCGCGGTGATCCGGGTGATCGGCAGGAAGACCCGGCGCTTGCCGGTGACCTCGCCGACCAGTCCGAGCACCCGCGGACGCTCGGCGCTCTCGCCGTCCGAGGTGTTGAGCATGACGACCACGTCGCGGATCCGGCCGACCTGGTCGCCGTCCTGGTCGAACACGGCCTTGCCGGCCAGATGGGAGACGAAGATCCGGGTCGGCGTCTTGGTTCCGGGCACGCGTGATCCTCCTCGCCGGGGCAGTGGCCGAGTGACACTGGTCCTCAGGCTAGTGGCAAGAGCCGGTCATAGGACAATCCGCTCACCCATTAGGAGCGGCAGAACCGTACCAGACCGGGTGATCAACGCTTTTCGACCATCTGAAAGCGCGTCCGAGCCGGCCTGGACCCGCTCGTCAGCCGCTTTCGCGCCGCCCGGCCGGGTGCCCGAGGGCCGGGTTCGCGCCGACCGCATCAGTGTTCGAAATTATGCGGGACGGGCGCCCGGCCGCGGGGCGGGGGCCTCACTGTCGAAGCCCTCTGCGTCGCGGTTACTTGTAGCGGCGGGTGGTCGCCGCGGACGGCGGCACGGGCGCGGCGCCGGAGTCGGTCAGGTACCGCCCCGGCTGTTCCAGCAGGGTGCCGGCCGGCTGGATCCGGTACACCATCGAGGTGGCCGCCCAGCGCTCCGGCTGGGCTTCGCCGTCGCGCGCGTTCAGCCGCTTCGCGTGCAGGGCCGGCACCACCTCGCGCCATTCGGCCGAGTCGGCGGGCACGGACGCGACCTGGCCCGGCCAGGTCACCAGGCGCCCGCCCTTGTCCTTGGAGCGCACGGTGACCCGCACCAGCTGCGCCTGGCCCAGCCCGGGCAGCTTCTGCTCGTCACCGCCGACCACCAGGTAGACGGCGCCCTGCCCGGCGAGCTCGTGCCACACGTGCCACACCACCCGGTCGCGGGAGCCGGGCACCGCCACCCAGATCAGCCCCGACTTCTTACACGCCTCTTCGATCAGGGCGGTGTCGAGCAGCGCGTCCCGGGGCGAACGGGGGTCAACGGCGGGGGTCGTCAAGCGCGGACTGGTCATGGTGCAGAACTTTCCCACAGTGCCTTCCGGCGTCTGGTAGCGGGGACGGCCTGTAGAAGTTGGCAACACGCGCGCTACGCTGGTCACCGACCGCCGTCATACCCACTCCCCGGGGGCACCCCTGACTACGCACGCCACAAGGAGCCCGGCACCGGCCCCGCCGACCCTCTCCCGCGGCGCGGTGCACCGTCCGCCGACCGCCGACATGGGCCTGCTGGCGATCGCCGTCGCGGCGGTCGGCACCTCCGGCCCGCTGATCGCCGCGACCGCCGTGCCCGCGCTGGCGATCGCCTTCTGGCGCAACGTGTTCGGCGTGGCGGCGCTCAGCCCGGCCGCGGTCTGGCGGCACCGGGCCGAACTGCGCGGGCTGGCCCGGGCCGAGCTGCTGGCCGCCACGGCCGGCGGGGTCGCGCTGGCCGCGCACTTCGCCACCTGGACGCCGAGCCTGTCGATGACCTCGGTCGCCTCGGCCACCGCGTTCGTCGCCGCCCAGCCGGTGTTCGCCGCCCTGATCGCGCTGGGCCTGGGCGAACGGGTCGGCCGCCGGGCCTGGATCGGGATCCTGGTGGCGCTGCTCGGGGTGGTCGGGCTGTCGGCGGCCGACCTGCACCTGTCCGGCCGGGCCTTCGCCGGGGACCTGCTGGCGCTGCTGGCCGGCGCGCTCGCCGCGGTGTACATGACGATCGGGGCCAAGGCGCGCCAGCGGATGTCGCTCGTCCCCTACGCGGTCATCTGCTACGGCACCGCCGCGGTCGTGCTCGGCCTGCTGGCCCTGTGCTTCCGGGAGCACCTGACCGGGTTCCCGGCCGGCGACTGGGTGAAGATCCTCGCGCTGACCGCGGGCGCGCAGCTGCTCGGCCACACGATGTTCAACCGGGTGCTCAAGACCACCAGCGCGACGGTCGTGTCGGTGGTGATCCTGCTGGAGGTGCCGAGCGCCGCGTTGATCGCCTGGCTGTGGCTGAACCAGGTCCCGTCCTGGCTGACCATCCCCGGCGCGGTCGTGATCCTGAGCGGTCTCGTGGTGGTCGCCACCAGCGGCGGGACCCGCCGGTCCCGGCGGGTCGAGATCGGGCCGCAGCGGACCGGGGGCAGTGGCCCAGATCACCTCGGCGAGGGCGGGACGGCACAGATGACCGGCCGGTAACGTAGCCTGCAGACCCGGCGGTCCGTACCCGATTCGGGAGGGAACCCCAGATGACCGAGCTCAACCGCCCCCGTCGTTCCTGCCTGGCCGTGCCCGGCTCCAATCCGCGGTTCCTGGAGAAGGCCCAGTCGCTCCCGGCCGACCAGGTGTTCCTGGACCTCGAGGACGCGTGCGCGCCGCTGGAGAAGGAGGGCGCCCGGCACAGGATCGTCCAGGCGCTCAACACCGGCGACTGGACCGGCAAGACCCGCACCGTCCGGGTCAACGACCTCACCACGCACTGGACCTACCGCGACGTGATCACCGTGGCCGAGGGGGCCGGGGCGAACCTGGACTGCGTCATGCTGCCCAAGGTCCAGGACGCCGCCCAGATCCAGTGGCTGGACCTGCTGCTGACCCAGATCGAGAAGACCGTGGGTCTGGAGGTCGGCCGGATCGGGATCGAGGCGCAGATCGAGAACGCCAAGGGCCTGGTCAACGTGGACGAGATCGCCGCGGCCAGCCCGCGGACCGAGACGATCATCTTCGGCCCGGCCGACTTCATGGCCTCGATCGCGATGAAGACCCTGGTCGTGGGCGAGCAGCCGCCGCTGTACGACGTCGGCGACGCGTACCACTACATTCTCATGCGCCTGCTGATGGCCGCCCGGGCCAACGGCCTGCAGGCGATCGACGGCCCGTACCTCCAGGTGCGCAACCCGGAGGGCTTCCGCACCGTGGCCGGCCGCACCGCCGCGCTGGGCTTCGACGGCAAGTGGGTGCTGCACCCGGACCAGATCGCCGCCGCCAACGAGCTGTTCGCGCCGACCCAGGCGGACTACGACCACGCCGAGCTGATCCTGGACGCGTACGCCTACTGCACCTCGGAGGCCGGCGGCAAGAAGGGCTCGGCGATGCTCGGCGACGAGATGATCGACGAGGCCTCGCGCAAGATGGCCCTGGTCGTCTCCGGCAAGGGCCGTGCGGCCGGGCTGACCCGCACCTCGAAGTTCGAGCCGCCGACCGCCTGATCCCCGCCGCGCAGCACTTCCCGAGACGGGCTGCCAGGGCGTGGACACCACCGGGCTGATCCCGGACCGGGCCCGGGTCCCGGCCGCGACCGGTCCTGACGGTCCGAAATATTTTTCTTCCGGCCGCCTCCGCTCGGGCGCCCGGAGGCCCGCGCGGCCGTCCGTCCCCGCGTGTCCGAGCACGCCCGGCCTGGTACGGCGCCCGCGCGGGCGGCCGGAGCGCCGGGCCGCCCGGTGTCACACTCTCGGGGTAGTGCAGACGCGGCGTGGTCAGATGCGGCAGGATAGGGCGATAACAACATCGGTTTTTTGCTTGCCGGGTGGACGAGGCGGACTGTGGCTACTTATTACGTGATCGCGAGAACGGACGGTACTCGGCAGATCGGGCCGGATCGGCAGACGATCGACCTCGCCGAGGTGATGCAGCGCGGCATCACGTACTTCATCAACGTTCCGGAGCTCGACGACGACGAGAAGACCGCGGAGCCCTACGGCCTGCTGGCCTATCCCGAGCCCGCCCAGGCCGGCCTGGGGATCGCCGACGACATGACCCTGACCCTGGGCGTGGACGGCTCGTTCCGGCTCTTCCAGCTCCAGGCGGTGCCCGCGCCCGAGCACTTCACCCCGTCCTCCGAGGTCGGCGCCAAGGCGATCGTGACCCGCGAGTTCCTGGTGGTCGACGAGGTCCCGGCCTGGTGGGCGTACGGGCCGCACGGGCGCTACGTGCTCGGCCTGCTGTTCGACCTGAGCACGCTCAAGCGGGCCGAGCTGGACGAGATCGGGCACCGGATCGACGCGGCCGGGCTGAACTTCGCCCGGGTCAAGTTCGACGTGCTCTCGCTGGCCGACCGGGCGATCGCGCAGACCGGCCGGACCGGCGCGGCCCGGCTGGCCCGCGGCTACGCCCGGGCGGCCACCTACGGCACCTGGGAGCGGGACTCGGCCCTGAGCCACGCCGCGTCCCTGGCCGGGGACCTGGCGCACGTGCTGACGGTCGGCGACCAGGTGCAGGAGGCGGCCACCGAGGCGCTGGCCCGCTGGCTGCAGCCGCAGATCGGCGAGCTGCGCCTCGTCGGCGACGGCCCGGAGTACGGCCTGGTGACGGTGTCCGAGTCGGACGCGGTCGAGCCGGTGGACGAGGATGAGGACGAGGACGAGGACGACGCACCGGTCCCGACCGTGGCCGCCAGCGCCGCCGGTCTGACCGCCGCGCCCGCGCCCGCCGCTTCGCCGGCGCCCGCCGCCGCGCCCGCGCCGGCTGCTTCGCCCGCGCCTGCCGCGGCGGCCGCGCCCGTCGCGCGGACCCCGGCCGCCGCGGACCCGGACGTGCGGCCGGCCGCCGATGCGACCCGGAGCGTGTCGGCCGAGAACTGACCGGTCCGGCCGCCGCCGCGCGCGTCCGGCTGACGCGCCCGGCAGCGGTCTCACGGACGACCGAGTCCAAGTCCAGGGACGACCGCGGCGTCGTCTCCGTGGAGACCCGGGGCTACAAGCAGGACGGCACGGTCGTGTGCGTGTTCCGCCGCAAAGTGATGATCCCCAAGCGCTCCTGCGGCGAGGCGCGCGGCGGCGAACAGCCCGGCCGGCCGGTCCCGGCGGCGCGCTCCCCGACCACGCCGCGGGTGCCCGCCGCGCCGCTCCCGGCCCGGGAGTGCGCCGCTTGACTAAGCGCACGCGGACCGGGACTGTTTGGTCTATGAAAGGCGAGCCGAGTTGTCCACGGTGCGGGAGTCGAGTGCGGCCTCCCGGCGATCCGTCCACCCTGTTGCCGATGGTGCCGGAGTCGCTGGCCGGCTCGATTCCGGACACGGTCCCGGAGGACCTGGCCGACTTACCCCTGGATTTCCTGCCGTTCACCCCAATGGGTGGTCCTGCGGCAAATCTTTGGCACTGTGATCTGCACGGCGCGGTGCACCCGGTGCAGCCGGTGCTCAGCCCCAGCTCCAACGCCCTGGCCGAGGTGGTCGCGCACAGCCAGGTCCCGCTCTGGCTGCCCTGGCCGCTGCCCAACGGCTGGCGGTTCGGCGGGGTGGCCTACGCCGGGGACCCGCACGCCGGGGCCCGGGCCACGGTGGTCGCGGCCACCGGCCCGTCCGTGTTCGGCGGCCAGGGCGACATGATGCTGATCGCCGAGGAGATGGGCATCGGCCTCGGCGCCCGGTTCGCCGGCATCGCCGGGCCGGACCCCGGGCCGATCTTCGAGGACACCGTCGCGCACGCCAAGGTGTATGCGGCCGGCCGGCCCACCCCGATGTGGTCGGTGCCGGACACCGGGGACCGCGCGGTCTTCGTCGGCGAGGCGCTGGGCATGTGGGTGTGGGTCGTGCTGTGGCCGGCCATCGACGGCACCCTGCTCTACCAGGACCTGGTCCTGACCGACCTGCGGGACGCCAAAACCGAGCTCGAACAGCTGCCGGTCGGCCTGCTGTCGGCCCGGTTCTTCGGTTGACGTCCGGTACCCGGAGCGAACCGTCCCCGGCCGGTTAGGGGCCGGAGAGGGCTGTGCTTTAGCCTGGCTAGGCTGCACCTGTCCAGTCAGCCACAAACACGCCCTCTCATCCAGCTGGGGATTCATCGATGCGCATCGATCTGCACACGCACAGCTCGCGATCGGACGGCACCGACTCTCCGGCGGACCTGGTCGCGGCCGCCCGCGCGGCGGGCCTGGGCGTGATCGCGCTGACCGACCACGACACCACCACCGGCTGGGACGAGGCGAGCGCGGCCGGGGCCGAGCTGGGCGTCGGCGTGGTCTGCGGGGCCGAGCTGTCCTGCCGGCTGGAGGGGATACAGATCCACCTGCTGGCCTACGGATTCGACCGGGACGAGCCGGAGTTCGCCCGCGAGCGGGTGCTGCTGCGCGACGACCGCGAACGCCGGGCCAAGCTGATCGTCGAACGCTGCCGGGAGCTGGGCGCGCCGCTCACCTGGGCGCAGGTGGCCCGGATCGCCGGGGACGCCGCGATCGGCCGGCCGCACGTGGCCAGCGCCCTGGTCGAGTCCGGCGTGGTCGGCTCGGTGGACCAGGCCTTCTCCTCGGACTGGCTGGCCGACGGCGGCCGGGCGCACGTGGAGAAGTACGCCCTGGACCCGTACCGGGCGCTGGAGCTGGTGCACCGTTCCGGCGGCCTGACCGTGTTCGCCCACCCGGCGGCGTACAAGCGCGGCCGGATCGTGGCCGACGAGCAGATCGCCGCGCTGGCCGCGGCCGGCCTGGACGGGATCGAGGCGGACCACGTCGACCACGACGCCGCCGCCCGCCGCCGGATCCACGGCCTGGCCGGGGAACTGGGCCTGCCGGCCACCGGTTCCAGCGACTACCACGGCACCCGCAAGACCGTGCCGATCGGCGCGAACACCACGCCGCCGGAGGTGTTCGAGGCCCTGTTCGGCCGGGACCCGGCCACGGTCGGCGGGGAGCCGGTCGCCGCCGCCCGGCGGGAGCGCGGCGACGATGCCGCGCGGTAGCGGGACCGGGGTGTGCGGCGGGCGATCGGCCCGGGGCCGGTGCCTGCGGCCGAGCCGGAGGGCCGCGTGAACACGAAGCTGTTCGGCGAGGCCTTCATCACCCTGTTCGTCATCATGGACCCGCCCGGCACGGTCCCGCTGTTCCTCGCCCTGACCTCCGGCCGGTCCAAGCGGGACCGGCGCCGGCTGGCCGCCCAGGCCGCGATCGTCTCCTTCTCGGTGATCACCTGTTTCGCCGTGTTCGGCCGGCAGATCCTGGACTATCTGGGCATCACGGTCCCGGCCCTGGAGGGCTCCGGCGGGCTGCTGCTCCTGCTGATCGCGCTGGACCTGCTGACCGGCAAGTCGGACGAGCCGACCGAGAACGCCGACGTCAACGTGGCCCTGGTTCCGCTCGGCACGCCGCTGCTGGCCGGCCCGGGCGCGATCGTGGCCGTGATCCTGTACGTGCAGCAGATCCACTCGGTCGGCGACTTCACGGCCGTGGCCGCCGCGATCGTGGCCATGCACGTGGTGATCTGGCTGACGATGCGGTTCTCGGTGAACGTGATGCGGGTGATCAAGGAGTCCGGCGTCACCCTGGTCACCCGGGTCGCCGGACTGCTGCTGTCCGCGATCGCGGTGCAGATGGTCGCCAACGCGGTCATCGCCTTCGCCAAGGCATCAGGGCTCTGACGGCTTGCTGGATAGAGTCCTGAGTCGCTGATTCCATTGCCGGGCCTGGGTTTCCCCCTCCCGGCCATGGCGAAGATATACTAGCCCTAATATTGATCGACCCTGCCTCAGGCGATCAGTTCGCAGCACTCGTCCTCGCAGTAGTGCCGGCGTTCGTGCGTCGCCACCAGCTTCTCCAACCGCGCCCTGGTGTCCGTCTCGACCAGTGGCGTGTGCAGGATCAGCATCAGGTCCGGCCACTCCGGCACCCGCAGCTGGGTCGACTCGAAGTGCAGTTCGCCGGCCTCGGCGTGCCGGAACACCTTGAGGTTGGTGCCCGGCGCCTGCACCTCGTGCAGGTCCCAGACCGCGCCGAACTCCGGGCTGCGGGCGCGCAGCCGCTCCAGGATCCCGACGTAGCCGGCGTCCCCCGGGTGGTTGGTCATCTCGGCCCGGAACTGGGCCACCACCCGCCGGGTGATCTCGGCCAGGTTCGGGTAGGCCGAGCGGTGGCCGGCGTTGGTGAAGAAGTCCTCCAGGCAGTTGACCCCGATCTGGTCGTAGCCGAAGACCAGGTGCGCGGACGAGTTCATCGCCCTGATGTTCCAGTAGCGGTCCACGATGTGCGCCGGATTCGGCTGCCAGGCCTCGATCAGCCGAATCAGGGGACTGCCGCAGGCCCCCGGCGGCGGGCTCAGCCGCAGGGCCGGCGGGGTCAGTCCGGCCAGCGCGTACAGGTGCTGCAACTCCGGCTCGGACAGCTTGAGCACCCGGCCGACCGAGTCGAGCACCTGGCCGGAGACCGTGATGTCCCGGCCCTGTTCGAGCCACTGGTACCAGGACACGCCGACTCCGGCGAGCACGGCCACCTCCTCGCGGCGCAGTCCCGGCGTGCGCCGCCGGCCGCCGCCGGCCGGCATCCCCACCTGGTCCGGGGTGATCCGGGCCCGCCGGCTGGTCAGGAACTCCCGCAGTTCCGCCCGCCGCCGGGCCTCGTCGGTCATCAGCAGAGGTAGGGGTATGGGGGTCGTCATAGCGCGTGCATCCTCCCGCTCACGTGCGCAAAGGCGTCGCGAGGCGGGCCCGGGCCCGCCGCCGTCGCCTGGTGTCGCCGACACCACCATAACCACACTCTCGGGACGGATTCTTCCCCGGCCGAATCATGGATGCATGACAGAGATCCTCGATCGGCCAGATTCGAATACACCACAGCCGAATACACCTTCCGCGTCGGGCGGCGGCGCACCGGCCGCCGGGGCCGTCCCGTCCGTTCCCGCCGCCGCGCGGATGAACACCCGGGCCAAGCTGGTCCTGATCATCCTGTGCGCGGCCAACTTCCTGGTCGGCATCGACTTCTCCATCCTCAACATCGCGCTGCCCGCGATCGGCACCGGGCTGCACCTGAGCGAGGCGAACCTGCAGTGGGTGGCCACCGCGTTCGCCCTGCCGTCCGGCGGGTTCCTGCTGCTGTTCGGCCGGGCCGGCGACCTGATCGGCCGGCGCCGGGTGTTCCTGGCCGGGATCGCCGTGTTCACCCTGGCCTCGCTGCTGACCGGGCTGGCCTGGAACCCGGCCGCGCTGCTGGCCGGCCGGGCGTTGCAGGGCCTGGGCGCGGCCGGCGTGGTGCCGACCGGGATGGCGCTGCTGACCACCTCCTTCCCCGAGGGCCGGGCCCGGGACCGGGCGCTGGGCATCGCCGGCTCGCTGATGGCGGTCGGCTTCACCGCCGGCACGCTGTTCGGCGGCGTGCTGACCGACCTGCTGAGCTGGCGCTTCACCATGGTGATCCCGGTCGTCCTGGGCCTGGTGGTCCTGGTCGGTGCGCCGTTGCTGATCACGGAGAGCCGCAACGAGCAGCACTCGAAGCTCGACGTCCCCGGCGCGGTCACCGTCACCGGCGGCCTGCTGGCGGTCATCTACGCGCTGACCACGGCGGCGCAGCAGGGCTGGACCCGGCCGGACGTGCTGGTGCCGCTGATCGGCGGGGTGGTCCTGCTGGCCGCGTTCGCCGCGATCGAGTCCCGCAGCGCGTACCCGCTGGTCTCGCTCAAGGTGCTGCGCCGGCGGACCGTCGCGTACGGCAACCTCGGCGGACTGGTCGCGTTCGGCGCGGGCAGCGCGGTGGTCTTCATCGGGATGCTGTTCCTGCAGCAGGTCAACGGGATGAGCCCGCTGCGGGCCGCGCTGGTCTTCGGCTGGCTGGGCGTGGTCGCCGCGACCTCCGGCAGCCTGGCCCCGCGCACGATCGGCCGCTTCGGCTCCCGCCGGATCCTGGTGCTCGGCCTGCTGGTGCAGGGCGTCGGCACGGTGGCGATCGCGACCACGACCCGCGGCGACAGTGTCCTGATGCTGTTGATCGCCGGCACCGTCGTGTTCTTCGGGCACATGCACGCGGTGGTCTCGTACAACGTGACCGCCACCTCGGGCCTGCCGGACGAGGAACAGGGTCTGGCGACCGGCCTGGCCACCACCACGCAGCAGGTCGCGCTGACCGTCGGCATCCCGATCATGAGCGCGATCGCCTCCACCCGGCAGAACAGCCTGCTGCGGGCCGGCCGTTCCGCGACCGACGCGCTGGTCGGCGGCTTCCATCTGGCGCTGGCTGCCGACGCCGTGATCAGCGGCCTCGGCGCAGCATTGCTGGCCTTCGGCCTGCTGCGCCGCCGGAAGGAAGAGGTCTAAGAGCGCGCGCGCTCTAAGTCGTCCGAGGGACGCGGCCCGGTCTGGTTCGGATTCACGCCGAATCAGGCCGGGCCGGGCTCGCGGCGTCGTCCGGCACCCTCGGCTCAGCGCTTCGGCGGCTCCGACAGGATCAGCGTGTTGCCGTCCTCGGTCTCGTCCACCTTGACGGTGATCGTGGAGTACCTGCCGTGGGCGAACCTCAGGACGAAATACGGGTCGTCCTTGGTCATGGCCCAGAAATCCTCTTCCGCATCGGTCGGGCGGGCGGTGAATTCGGCCGTGGACTTCCATCCGTCGTCGTCGAAGGAGATCTGCACCCTGACGTCGTAGCTGACCAGGCAGGTCATGCCGTTCGCCCACCACTCCAACTGGGCCGGCCCCTCATATCGCGCCATGGCACCAAGTATGCGCGAGCCGCCCGACCTATGACGGCAGCCAGAAATCCAGCAGCGCGGCGGCGAGCAGGTCGGGGCAGTCGGTGTTGGGGGAGTGGCCGATGCCGGGGAAGCCGACGAACGGGGCGCCGAGGCGCTGGGCCATCTCGCGCTGCTGGGCGGTCGGCCAGGTGGTCTCGGCCTCGCCGCAGGAGACCAGGACCGGCAGGCCGAGCTCGCGCAGGCGGTCGGCCAGCTGCTCGGTGCGGTCCGGTTCGTTCAGCAGGATCTGGGCCATCGCGCGGACGCCGGCGCGGTCGTTGCCGAGCCAGCGGGCCAGCAGGAAGCGGGAGACGTCCGGGTCCGGGTGGTCGTCGGCCGGGATGATCCGCTGGATCTGGGCCAGAGTGAGGAAGCGGCTGACCCCGAACAGCAGCCGGGCCCGGGCCCCGGACATGCCGGCGATCCGGTCCGGGCCGGAGCCGAGGAAGGCGACCGAGGCCAGTTGCGGGCGCGGGCGACGGCCGCCGCCGTCCGCTTGGAGCAGCGCCTCGCGCAGCACCATGCCGCCGAACGAGTGACCGAGCACGTGCAGCGGTTCGCCGTCGGCGGTTTCGGCCACCTCGGCCAGCACCTGCCACAGGTCCCGGCCGAACGCGGGCAGGCTGTAGCCGGCCGGGTCGGCCAGGCCGGGCGACTCGTACTGCCCGCGCTGGTCGTAGCAGACCACCCGGATGCCGCCTATCGCCAGCGGGGCCAGCAGCGGCAGGAAATCCTCCTTGGACCCGGTGAAGCCCGGGACCAGGACGGCCGTGCCGGACGGCGAACCGTCCGGCCGGCTCTCCAGCCCGGCCAACGGGCCGCCGAGCGTACTGAACCTCAGTTCGCGGACACTGCGCGGTTTCACCAGGGAACCGGGGATCGACACGGGAGCGCCCTTCTCGGCCTAGAGGTGTAATTTCCGAACCTGGCGCGGCGAAACGCCTAGTCGGCGCCGACCGGCCGCGCGCCGGAGTCGACCGCACAGACGAAACGACTGTGCGGTCGGCCCCGGCGCCGAGGCCAGACGTGCCGTTGAGCCTGCGGCGGCTCAGACCCGGGTGCGGCGGGGGTTGGCCACCCCGCCGCCGTGCGCCTCGGCCTCGGCGTCCGAGTGGTCCGCGGGTCCGGACTGCTCCGGCTCCCCGGTCGGCTCGGCGCCGGACACGTTGGCGTTGACCCGGGCCGGGTTCTCCTCGGCCGCGACCGCCTTCTTCGCGGTGCGCCGGCGCGGGGCCTTGGCCGGCGCGTCCGAGCCCGCGGCGACCAGGTCGCCGCCGACCTGCTCGGCGGTCGGCTGGGCCGGGATGACCAGGTCGGCGGCCGGCGGCTCGGCCTCGGTCGTCTTGCGGGCCCGGGTGCGCTTGCGGGCGGCGGGCGCGGTCGCGTCGGCGTCGGCCGCGTCGACCGGCTCGGCCACCTCCGCGACCACGGTCGCGGTCGCCGTCTCCACGGCGGCCTCGGTCGTCTTGCGCGCGCGGGACCGCTTGCGGGCGGGCGCGGCCGGGGCGGCGTCGAGCTCGAGCTCCGGAACGGTGTCGACCGCGGCCGTCACGGCGGTCTCGTCGGCCGCGAGCGGGGCCGCGGGCTCCGCCTTCTTCCGGGACCGGCTCCGCTTACGCTCGGCCGGGGCCTCGGCCGCCGCAGCGGCCAGCTCTGCGGGCGCGGCGGGCGCGGTCGGCTCCGCGGCGGGCGTGAACCGCGGGTCGCTCAGGCTGCCCGGGGCGAGCTTGAACGGGTCGTTCAGCGCCGCCCGGGGCTGGGCCGCACGGGTGCGCGCGGCCGGGGCCTTGGCGGGCGCCGCGGACTCGAACAGCGAGTCGGACAGGCTGCCCGGAGCCAGGCTGCCGGGGGCCAGCTTGTACGGGTCGGACCCGGACGGCTCGGCCGACCGCGGCCCGGCCGACGACGCCGAACCCGAGGTCGCGGCGGTCGCGGCGCCGGCGGCCGGCTTGCCCGACCGGGACCGGGCCCGGCGCGAGCGGGTCGGCTCGGCGGGCGCGGCCGGCTCGACCGGGGTCCCGGCGGCGGCGACCACGGTCACGACCGACTCGTTCTCACCGATCGGCACTTCGACGGCCACCGGCTCGTCCGGGCTCTGCACGGCCGCGCCGGCCGGCAGGCTCACGCCGCCGCGGGTGCGGTTGCGGGTGCGCTGGCGCGGCGTGCGCTCGGCCCGCGGGGCGTCCGCCGCGGAACGCTCGGCGCGCGCCGCCGGCCGCTCGGCCGGGGCCGCGCCCGGCCGGTCGGCGCGGGGCGGGGCGGCCGAGCGCGCGGAACGGCTGCGCCCGGTCTCGCCGAGGTCCTCGAGCTCCTCCGCGGCCAGGCCGGCCCGGGTGCGCTCCACCTTCGGCAGCACGCCCTTGCTCCCGGTCGCGATGCCGAGGTCGGCGAACAGCTGCGGGGAGGTGGAGTAGGTCTCCGGCGGGTCCGGGAAGGACAGGTCCAGGGTCTTGTTGATCAGGTTCCACTTGGGCACCTCGTCCCAGTCCACCAGGGTCACCGCGGTGCCCTTGTTCCCGGCCCGGCCGGTGCGCCCGATCCGGTGGGTGTAGACCTTCTCGTCCTCGGGGCACTGGAAGTTCACCACGTGGGTGACGCCCTCCACGTCGATCCCGCGGGCCGCGACGTCGGTGGCCACCAGCACGTCCACCTTGCCGTTGCGGAACGCGCGCAGGGCCTGCTCGCGGGCGCCCTGGCCCAGGTCGCCGTGCACCGCGGCGACCGCGAAGTGCCGGGCGGCGAGCTCCTCGGCCACCTTGGCCACGGTCCGCTTGGTCCGGGCGAACACCATCGCCAGGCCGCGGCCGTCGGCCTGCAGCACCCGGGAGAGCAGCTCGATCTTGTCCATCGAGTGCGCCCGGTAGACGAACTGGGAGATGTTGCGCACCTGCGTGCCGTGGTCGTCCGGGTCGGCCGCGCGGATGTGGGTCGGCTTGGTCATGTACCGGCGGGCCAGGGAGATCACCTGGCCGGGCATGGTGGCCGAGAACAGCATGGTCTGGCGCTGGGCGGGCAGCTGGTCGATGATCCGCTCGACGTCCGGCAGGAAGCCGAGGTCGAGCATCTCGTCGGCCTCGTCCAGGATCAGGATCCGGACCCGGCTCAGGTCCAGGTGCTTCTGCTGGCACAGGTCCAGCAGCCGGCCGGGGGTGCCGACCGCGACGTCGATGCCGGCCCGCAGCGCCTCCACCTGGGGCTCGTAGGCGCGGCCGCCGTACAGCGCGTGCACCCGCACGGCGCGGACCTTGCCCGCGGCGGCGAGGTCGCCGGCGACCTGTATGGCCAGCTCGCGGGTGGGCACCACGACCAGGGCCTCGGGCGCGCCGTGCGCCGGGGCCAGGGCGTTGGCCGGGCCGGACGAGCGGCCCCGGCCCCGGGACCGGCCGCGGCCGCCCTTCGGCGCGGGCCCGGCGGCGGGGGCGGCCTCGTCGGCCGGGTCGGCCGCGGCCTCGGCCGGCTGCGCGGTGTCCGCGCTCAGACCGGTCACCCGCTGGAGCACGGGGATGCCGAAGGCGAGGGTCTTGCCGGTGCCGGTCTTGGCCTGGCCGATCACGTCCGAGCCGCTGAGCGCGACCGGGATGGTGGCGGACTGGATCGGGAAGGGGCGGGTGATCCCCAGCGAGTCGAGCGCCTCCACGGTCTCCGGCAGCACGCCGAGCGCGGCGAACGTCAGCGTCGGGGTCTCGGCGGCGGGGGCGGGCTCGGGCTGGATCTCGGATGTGGTGTTGATGGTTCTACCTCTTCGTATTCGTCAACGGCAGGTGCGGACCCGGCTTCGTGTCTAGACGTGCCGGGATCGGCTGGAACCTTCTGTCCAGCGCGCTCGCGCGGTCGCATGCCGTTGCGTAACATGGGCGAACCGTGCGGTCGAAGCCGATCGGGTTGCGTTCGGCCGACCGGGCATCTCAGGCGGTGCACTGATTCAGCTACACCGCCGATGTCACTATGTTACCAGCTAGTCAATCGACGATCGAGCACGTTTCGCGCCGACCTTCGGTCGCGGTGGGGAAGGGACGACCGGTGAGCGGTTCGGCGGACAGGGGCGGCGCGAGTGCGTACGCGGCCCTGGTGGAGTGGGAGAACTACGGCCGGCTGGCCGGGTTGGCTCCCGGCCTGGCCGACCGGATCGCGGTGGCCGAGGCCTCGGCCGGCGCGCTGGCCCGGTACCGGGCCGCGCTGGACCGGCTGATCGCGGCCGACCAGGACCCGGCCGCGGCGATGGCCGCGAGCGTGCGGTTCGTGGACGGTGCCCGGGCCCGGGTGGCGCCTTCGACCTGGTGGGAGGCCCTGGTGGTGGCCGTGGTGTGGGTGCCGCTGGTGCAGGTGCTGGCCGCCGCGGCGCCGCCGGAGGCGTCCGGCGCGGACGCGTCCGCGCCGGAGCCGGGGGACTCGGCGGCGGCCAAACGGGACGGTTGGGCCGTCTGGCGGGTTCGCGACGCGGTCGAGGCCGACCCGGCCCTCGGCGCGCGGCTGGCGCTGTGGGGCCGGCGGCTGGGCGGCGAGGCGATCGCGCTCGCGGCGGGCTTCGCCGAGCTGGAACCGAGCGTCAGTGGACCGCGCGACGCGGTTCCCGGGCAGCCCGGGACCGCTGTTTCCGCTGTTCAGAAGGGTCAGGTGGCCCCAGCGGGCCAGGGCGGGCAGCCGGACCGGGCGCAGTGGGCCGCGTCCTACGTCGCGCTGGCCGACCAGGTGGCCAAGGCGCACGCGGCCGCGCTCGTCCCGCTGTTCGGGCCGGCGCAGCTGCAGCCCGCCGGTCGTTAGACGTTCGTGACCTGAGCCCTGCTCAACGACCCTCGGCGGCCGCCTGCGGACGGCTCTCGTCCCGGCCGGCCCGCTACCCCGCCTGCTCCCGTGCGCCGCTCGGACACCTCGCGCACCTGCTCTGCGAGCCGGAAAAGAGGCGCCGGCGGCTCCGGGAGGAGCGGCCGGCGGCCCGGGGCGGTCCGCGCGGGACCGCCGGGGACGGCTACGAGGCGCCGAAGCCGACCCGGCGGGAGCTCGGCTCGCCGATCTCGACGTAGGCCAGCTTGTCCGAGGGGACGATCACCTTGCGGCCCTTGTCGTCCTCCAGCGCCAGGACGTTCGTCTTGCCGGCCAGCGCGGCCGAAATCGCCTTCTCGAGTTCCTCGGCAGTCTGGTCGGTGTCCAGGGTCAGCTCACGGGCCGAGTACTGGATACCGATCTTGATCTCCACCATTGTCGCGCTCCTTAACAGACGGCTTTCCTGGGGCAAGCCTATTGCCGCCCGTTCGATTCCGGCGTATCGCCACCGGCCGCCCGGCGTCGCGGCCCCGCGTCCGGCCCGGGCGGGCGCCGATTACAGGTGCGGGAAGTAGCCGATGCCGCGCCAGGACAGCTGGCCGACCAGCTGGGCCGCGAGGTCCCGCGGCACCGGGCTGCCCGAGGCCAGCCAGTAGCGCGCCGCCACCTGGGCGGTGCCGGTCAGGCCGACCGCCAGCAGCATCGACTCGTCGATGCTCAGGCCGGTGTCCTCGGCGATCACCGCGCTGATCAGCCTGGCGCAGTCCAGCTCGGCCTGGGCCACCCGGTCCCGGACCGCGTTCTCGTTGGTCAGGTCCGACTCGAAGACCAGCCGGAACGCGCCGCTCTCGTGTTCGACGAAGGTGAAGTAGGCGGCCACCGTGGCCGCGACCCGCTGCTTGTTGTCGGCGGTCGACTCCAGCGCCGCGCGCACCGCGTCCACCAGGTAGCCGCAGTGCTGGTCGAGCAGCGCCAGGTACAGGTCGAGCTTGCCCGGGAAGTGCTGGTAGAGCACCGGCTTGGAGACCCCGGCGCGCTCGGCGATGTCGTCCATCGCGGCGGCGTGGTAGCCCTGGGCGACGAACACCTCCTGGGCCGCGCCGAGCAGCTGGTTGCGCCGGGCCAGCCGGGGCAGCCGGGCCGAGCGCTGCCGATTCTCAGCGGGGTAGAGCGTCTCGGCTGCGGTCACGGTGACTTCCCTGGTGGTCGAGGACAGCGGTGCGCTCGCCCGGGGTGGCGGGCGACGTCTGGTCCGACCCATCCTACGCGCGAGTAACCTGGTCGGACAGGTCCGGCGGCTTTCCCACTACGTGAGCAGCGGTTTCGGGAATCACCCGGGCCGTGGGACTGTTGGATCCACTAGCAAACACAAGCAACGAGATGAGTGAGGGGTCCGCTGTGTCCGCAGCGCCTGTGAAACTCCCGCCTTTGGTGGAGCCGGCCGCTCAGTTGACCGTCGACGAGGTGCGCCGGTACTCGCGCCACCTGATCATCCCCGATGTGGCCATGGACGGCCAGAAGCGGCTGAAGAACGCCAAGGTGCTGTGCGTGGGCGCCGGCGGCCTCGGCTCGCCCGCGCTGATGTACCTGGCCGCGGCCGGCGTCGGCACGCTGGGCATCGTGGAGTTCGACACGGTCGACGAGTCCAACCTCCAGCGCCAGATCATCCACGGCCAGTCCGACGTGGGCCGGTCCAAGGCCGAGTCGGCCCGCGACTCGGTGCGCGAGATCAACCCGTATGTGACCGTGGTGCTGCACGAGGAGCGCCTCGAGTCCGACAACGTGATGGAGATCTTCTCCCAGTACGACCTGATCGTGGACGGGACGGACAACTTCGCCACCCGCTACCTGGTCAACGACGCCTGCGTGCTGCTGAACAAGCCGTACGTGTGGGGTTCGATCTACCGGTTCGACGGCCAGGCCTCGGTCTTCTGGTCCGAGTACGGCCCCTGCTACCGCTGCCTGTACCCGGAGCCCCCGCCCCCCGGCATGGTCCCGTCCTGCGCCGAGGGCGGCGTGCTCGGCGTGCTGTGCGGCTCGATCGGCGCGATCCAGGTCACCGAGGCGATCAAGCTGCTCACCGGCATCGGCGAGCCGCTGGTCGGCCGGCTGATGATCTACGACGCCCTGGAGATGTCGTACCGCTCGGTCAAGGTCCGCAAGGACCCGGAGTGCGCGGTCTGCGGCAAGAACCCGACCGTGACCGAGCTGATCGACTACGAGGCCTTCTGCGGCGCGGTCTCCGAGGAGGCGCTGGAGGCGGCCAAGGACTCGACCATCGTCCCGCGCACGCTCAAGGAGTGGATCGACAACGGCGAGAACATCGCCGTGATCGACGTGCGCGAGCCGGCCGAGTACGAGATCGTCAGCATCGACGGCTCCACCCTGATCCCCAAGGGCGAGTTCCTGCTCGGCGAGGCGCTGGCGAAGCTGCCGCAGGACAAGCGGATCGTGCTGCACTGCAAGTCGGGCGTGCGCTCGGCCGAGTGCCTGGCCATCGTGAAGTCGGCCGGGTTCTCCGACGCGGTGCACCTCGGCGGCGGCATCGTCGCCTGGGTCAACCAGATCGAGCCGGCCAAGCCGATCTACTAGGTCTGCCGGTTCGGTGTAACGGTGTGATGAGGTGCGGTCCGGCCGCGGGCTCCCGATCAGGGGGTTCGCGGCCGGACTTTTCCGTTCCCGGCCGCCGCGGTGGAAGCGCGAGAGCGGGCTGTTTTAGGTAGCATCGATCTATGTAGATGGCATCTACCTAAAACAGGGGTGCGCCGTGGCAGGTGGATTCGTAGGGCGTTCGCGGGAATTGGCGCTGCTCACCAAGCGGCTCGACCGGGTCAGCGGAACGGGCACCGGGGTGGCGTTGGCGATCCGCGGCCGCCGACAGGTGGGCAAGTCGAGACTGGTGCAGGAATTCTGCGACCGCGCAGGCCTGCCGTACTTCTACTTCACCGCCACCAAGGGGGCCTCGCCGGTGGAGGCGGTGGCTTCGTTCGCCGCCGAGCTGCGCGACTCGGCTCTGCCCCGCGATCCGGCCCTGGTACCCGACCTCCCGACCGGCAACTGGCCGGACGCGTTGCGGGTCCTGGCCGGCGCGCTGCCCGCGACGCCGAGCATCGTGGTCGTCGACGAACTGCCCTGGCTCGCGGAACAGGACTCGCTTCTGGACGGTGCGCTGCAGACGGCCTGGGACCGCCTTCTCTCCCCCCACCCGGTGCTGCTCCTGGTGCTGGGCAGCGACCTGCACATGATGGCCCGGCTCACCGCTTACTCCCAGCCGTTCTACGGCCGGGCGGACAACCTGGTGCTCGGGCCGCTCAACCCGGCCGAGACCGGCGCCATGCTGGGGCTGGCCGGGGCGGACGCCGTCGACGCGCACCTGGTCTCCAGCGGCCTGCCCGGCATCCTGCGCGCCTGGCCGCACGCCACCCCGGCGCTCGCCTTTTTGGAGCAGGAGTGCCAGGACCCCGCCTCCGCGCTCTTCGGCGTCCCCGGCGCCTCACTGCTGGCCGAGTTTCCGCAACCGGACCAAGCCCGCCGGGTGATCGAGGCGGTCGGCGCCGGGGAGCGCACGCACGCGAACATCGCCGCCGCAGCCGGCGGCCGCGAAGGACCGGTGGCCTCGGGCAGCCTCTCGCCTCTGCTGCGTCGCCTGGCCGAGGACAAACGTGTCCTCGCCGTCGACCAGCCGCTTTCCACCCAACTGGGCAAACCCGCGCTCTACCGGATCGCCGACAGCAATCTGCGTCTCTACCTCGCCGCGCTGCGCCAAGCCGAAGAGCTGGTGCGCCGCGGACGAGCCGAGGCCGCCTACCGGCTGGTCCAGCGCCGCTGGCACAGCTGGCGGGGCAAGGCGGTCGAGCCGCTGGTGCGCGAGGCGCTGGAACTGGCCGCACGCCTGCTCCCAACCTACAGATCGCCCTTACGCTGCAGATACGTGAACGCAACCCACCCCGGCAGCACCGGCAGATAGCACGTCAGCAGCCGGAACACGATCACCGCCGACGTCGCGAACCCCGTCGGCAGATGCCCCAGCGACCCGAGCGCCACCGACATGGCCGTCTCGACGCCGCCGATGCCGCCGGGGGTCGGCACGATCGAGCCGATCGCCTGGGCGGTCAGGAAGACCACGGCGGCGGTGGCGAAGCTTATGTTCGCGTGCGGGTCCACGGCTTCGACCGAGGCCCACAGCGCGAAGGAGTACATGACCGACAGGGTCAGCGTGCCGCCGAGGCCCTCGGCCAGCTTGGCCGGGTTCTGCGCCACGTCCAGCAGCCGCGGCAGGGTGCCGGCGAAGTAGGGGCGCAGCCGGGCGATCGCGAACTTGCGCAGCGGCGGGACGGACAGCACGATCATGATCACCAGGGCCAGGCCCAGCAGGATCGCGATCAGCACGGTCGACGGCGCGTTGCTGTGGCTGCTGCCCGAGCTGCCGGCGATGAAGCCGAACACGGCGATCAGGGTGATGTGCAGCACGAAGCCGACCGCCTGGGACGCGCCGACCGCAGCCACCGCCGGGCCGGTGGCGATGCCCTGGCGCTGCAGGTACCGGGTGTTGAGCGCGACGCCGCCGACCGCGGCCGGGGCGACCATGGACACGAAGCCGGCCGCCACCTGGGCCAGGAACGTGGTCTTGAACGGCAGCCGCTCCGGGACGAACCCGGTCAGCGCCAGCCCGGCCGCGGCGTAGGTGCCGACCGAGGCGGCCGCGACCACCAGGATCCACCACGGCGAGGCGCTGCCGAGCACCCGCAGCGGGTTGGTCTTCGAGCTGGCGAACCAGGACAGGATCAGGTACGCGGCCAGCCCGCCGGCCACCACGGTCAGCAGGGTCCGCGGCCGCAGCCGCTCGATCTTGACCGGTTCGGCCGGGGTCTCCGGGCGGAAGGTCAGGATCTGCTCGCGGATCCGCTGCAGCAGGTTCTTGGACTTGCGCACCGCGGTGCGGGTGTTGCGGGTCAGCGCGATCGGCTGGAGCAGCGGCAGCGCGGCCGCGATGGTGTCCGGGCCGAGTACCGCCACGCCGGTGCGCACGGACCGGTCCGGGCCGAACCGCAGCGCCAGCGCCGTCATCAGCTCGGCGGTGTCCAGGCGGGTCTGCAGCTCGTTCGCGGCGATCTCGCCGTTGCGCAGGTCGGTCAGCCACACCTCGCCGTCGTCGTCCACGACCAGCGCGTCCAGGGCCAGCCGGCGGTGCGCGACCTGGTGGTTCTTCAGCTGCTCCTGCACCCGCCAGACCCGGATCAGCAGGTCGTCGGACAACTCGTCCAGGCCCAGGTGCTCCAGGGTACGGCCGGGCACCCGCTCGTAGGCCATCATCGCCGCGTCCGCGTCCAGTTCGCGCACGGCGACCAGGCGCGGGGTGCGGATGCCCGCGTTCAGCAGCGCGTAGGACATCAGCGCCTCCTGGTCCACGGTGCGCCGCAGCGAGATCAGGTTGCGCCGCTGGGCCGGGCCGCGCAGCCGGATCCGGCGGTAGATCCGGTAGACCAGGCCGACCGCCTGCCGGTCCCGGTCCAGCACGGTGATGTCCAGCCGGCGCCCGTCCCGGGTCTCCACCTCGTAGCGGCGGGTGTCGTCGTCCTCGGTCAGCCAGCGGCAGACCGCGGGGTCCGCGCCGGCCGCGGTCAGGGCCGTGACGATCTGCTGCCCGGTCGGCCGGTCGTTCGGCACGCCGCGCAGGTACCGCCAGCCGAAGGCGACGGTCCGGCCGAACAGGTAGGTCACCATCAGGCCGGTGACGGAGCTCTCCCCGTTGATCAGGTTCGCCACCGCGTACCCGGCCACGCAGGACCAGGTGAACGCGCGCAGGGTGGGCCGGTCGCCGAACCCCATGATCGTCAGGTAGGCGATCACCGAGGCCAGGTAGACGTGCAGCGGCGAGATGTGAGAGCTGTCCAGGCTCTGGGTGAGCACGATGGTCAGCCACCGCGGCGAGTAGCTGGACAGGATCCAGATGTTCAGCCCGTACGCGGCCGAGTAGGCCAGTGCGGCCGCGATCACGCCGTCGGCCACCCGCCGGCCCTCGCGCCGCAGCAGCCGCTCGACGCCCAGGAAGATCGGCACCACGGCGGTGGCCAGGCTGGCCCCGATGGTGAGCGCGCTGATGAAGAAGGCCGGGGCGAACGAGGTGTTCTTGTGGATGTCGCTTTCCAGGCCGGTGGTGGCCGAGCGGCCGAAGTCGGCCAGCGCGAGCACCACGGCGATCATCGTGGTCTCGAACAATAGCCGCATCAGGTCCGGCGGGCGCCTTATCCGGTGCGGCTCCGGCGGCTCGACGACCCGCGGGGCCGGAGCGGGCGGCGCGGCCGGCGCGGGCGCGGCGGACTCGGACCCGGCGGACTCGGACCCGGCCGCCGGGCCGGCCGGCTCGGACCCGGGTGCGGGGGGCGCCAGGTCGGGCGGGTCCGATCTCTCGGCGCTCGGTTGGGTCACGTCGGTCCTGTTTTCCGTCTCCGCCGCGGTGCGCGCCGTGGTCGCTGGGTGAGCTGGGTGAGCTGGGTGAACTGTGGGGCGGGTCGGCCGGCGCTGTCGAGGAACGCGGTGGTGGTTCTATCCTGGGCCAGGCCGCGCGGGTCGCGCAGCCCGGACCGGGCCCAGCGCCGCGACGGGTGGTCGCGGCGGTGTTCACCCGAACCCCGTCAACCTTCTGCACCGGTGAGGACAATGCCGATCGGAATCACTCTAGAGGGTGAGGGCGACCTGCCCCCGCTGGCCCGCCGGGTCCGCGAACTGGTCCGCGCGATCCCGCCGGGCAAGGTGTTGACCTACGGCGACATCGCCGAGCTGCTCGAGCAGGGCGGCCCGCGCCAGATCGGGGCCGCGATGTCCCGGCACGGCGACGGAGTGCCCTGGTGGCGGGTGGTCAACGCCTCCGGGCTGCTCCCGCCGCGGCTGCGCGGCGAGGCGGCGAAGCAGTACGCCGAGGAGGGCACGCCGTACGATTTCTCGCTCGAACGGATCAGGTTGCGCACGGCCCGCTGGGACGGGATCAGCAAGGCGGAATGACCGGCGGATTCCTGTCGGTGCGGTGTGTTCTCATTGGTGCTGAGGCATCGGCGCGTGCGTCCCACGCGGGACGGCGGGCCGCCGGGAGGGAGGGGAGTCGGCCGCGATGGTGAGCACGACCGTTCCCGGGCCGCGGCTGCCCCGCCGGGACCGCCCGTTCCGGCTGCTGCCGCCCGAGCCGCCGGCCGGCCGGCCCCGGCTGGACCCGGAGCAGCAGGCCGTGGCCGACCACCGCGGCGGACCGCTGCTGGTGCTGGCCGGACCGGGCACCGGGAAGACCACGACGCTGGTCGAGTCCGTGCTCGGCCGGATGCGCGGCCCCGGCGCGCTGACCGCGGACGAGATCCTGGTGCTGACCTTCAGCCGGGCCGCGGCCGGGGAGCTGCGCGACCGGATCGGCGCGCGGATGGCCGCCGAAGCGGAAGCCGACGCCGAGGCGGGAAGCCACGGCACGCCGGCCGAGCGTGCCGCACAGGCCGAGGCCGCCCGTCGCGCCGCGGCCGGATCCGCCACGGCCACGCCCACGGTCACCACCTTCCACTCGTTCTGCTTCGCCCTGGTCGGCCGCTACCGGGACCCGGACCTGTTCACCGAGCCGCTGCGCCTGCTCTCCGGCCCGGAACAGGACGTGATGATCCGCGACCTGGTCAAGGGCACCGTGCAACCCGGACAGTGGGGCGCCGGCCCTGCCGACGTCGGCGCGGGCGCCGACATCCGGCCGGCGGGCGCCCGGCTGGCGGGTGCGGACGCCGAGCCCGAGGACCCGGCCGGCTGGCCGCAGGCCCTGCGCGCCGCCCTGACCACGCGCGGCTTCGCCGAGGAACTGCGCGCCGTCATCCTGAGGGCCCGCGAACTGGGCCACGACCCGGTCGACCTGGCCCGGTTCGCCCGGCACGCGGACCGGACCGACTGGCACGCGGCCGCCCGGTTCATGGCCGAGTACCTGGACGTGGCCGACGCGCGCGGTGTGCTCGACTACGCGGAACTGGTCCACCGGGCGATACTGCACATCGAGACCGACGAGGTCCGACGCGCGGTCCGGGCCCAGTACAAGGCCGTGTTCGTCGACGAATACCAGGACACCGACCCGGCCCAGGTACGCCTGCTGCACGCGCTGGCCGGGGACGGACGCGACCTGGTCGTGGTCGGCGACCCGGACCAGTCCATCTACGCGTTCCGCGGCGCGGACATCAGCGGCATCCTCGGCTTCCACCGCCGGTTCAGTCGCCGGGACGGGCGGGACGCGCCGATCGTGGTGCTGCGCAACAGCCGCCGGGCCGGACCCCGGCTGCTGGCGGCCTCGCGCAAGCTCGCGGTCCGGATGCCGCTGTCCGGGCTCCCGGCCGAGCAGGTCCGGGAACACCGGGCACTGTCCGCCCACGGCTCGCGCGGCGCGGCGCCGCGGTCCGGGCCGCAGGACCATGTGCAGGTGCTGACCTTCACCGACCAGGTCGCCGAGTTCGCCGCCGTCGCCGACCTGCTGCGCCGCGCGCACCTGGAGGACGCGGTGCCGTGGGAGGAGATGGCGGTGCTGGTCCGGGCCGGCCTCCAGCTGTCCGAGGTGCGCCGGGCCCTGCTGACCGCGAACGTCCCGGTCGAGGTGCTCGGCGACGACCTGCCGCTGGCCCAGGAACCGGCGGTCGCGGCGCTGCTGCTCGCCCTGCGCTGCGCCGCCGACCCGGCCGCGCTGACCCCGGAGACCGCCCGGTCCCTGCTGACCGGCCCGCTCGGCGGCCTGGACGGCGGTGACCTGCGCCGGCTCGGCCGGACCCTGCGGGCCCAGGAGACCGCCGCGCTGGCCGCCGACCCGGCCGGCCCGGCCGACTCAGCCGACGTGGCAGATCTGGCCGACGCGGCAGGCCCGGCCGATGCAGCCGACTCGGCCGACGTGGCGGATCTGGCCGACCCGCGAGCCGCGGACAGCGAGGCAGGCGCCGACGATTCCGCGGCCGCAACCGCAACCGCAGCCGCAGCCGGCGCCGTCACCACCGCGCCCAAGATCCCCGCCCAGACCTCCCTGCGCCACCGCGTCCTGCCGCGCCCGGCCGAGCAGCTGATCTGCGAGGCCGTCGCGGACCCGCGGGTCCTGGTCGCCGTCGAACCCGGGATCGGCGCCCGCGCCCTGGCCGTCGCCCGCCTGATCGACCAGGCCCGGACCGTGCTGGCCGCGGCCGGCGAAGGCGCCCTGGAGTCCGCGCTGTGGACGCTGTGGTCCGGGTCGCCCTGGCCGGAGCGGCTGCGCCGGTCGGCCGAGCGCGGCGGGGCGGCCGGGCGGCGGGCCGACCAGGACCTTGACTCGGTGATCGCCCTGTTCGCGGTGGCCCAGCGGGCCCGGGAACGGACCGGGCAGGTCGGCGTGTCCGACTTCATCGGCGAACTGCAGGCCGAGGCGATAGCGGCCGACACCCTCGCGGACAAGGCCCATCGCGGCGGCGCGGTCCAGGTGCTCACCGCACACAAGTCCAAGGGCCTGCAATGGCAGGTGGTCGTGGTCGCCGGGGTGCAGGAGGGCCTGTGGCCGGACCTGCGCCGGCGCGGATCGCTGATCGAGGCGGACCGGATCGGCCCGGCCGGGCTGACCGCGCCGCTGTCCACCGCGGCGCTGCTGGCCGAGGAACGCCGGCTGTTCTACGTCGCGGTCACCCGGGCCCGCAGCCGGCTGGTGGTCACCGCCGTGGACGGCGAGGCGGAGGAGGACGAGTCCCCGTCCCGGTTCCTGCGCGAACTGGGCGTCGAGGTCAAGCAGTCCACCGCGGTCCGCCGCCGCCCGCTGAGCATGTCCGCGCTGATCGCCGAGCTGCGCCGGGCCGCGACCGACCCGCAGGCCCCGGCCGCGCTGCGCGAGCTCGCGCTCGACCGGCTGGCCGGACTGGCCGGGCAGAGCGCCGCGGACGGCCGCCCGCTGGTCCCGCAGGCCGACCCGCGCACCTGGTGGGGCCGGTACGACTTCACCGACAACGGCACCCCGGTGGCCGACCAGGGCGCGCCGGTGCCCCTGTCGGCCAGCGCGGTCGGCCTGCTCGACGGCTGCGGGCTGCGCTGGTTCCTGGAGAAGCAGGCCGCCGCGCAGGAGCAGTCCAGCGACAAGCAGGGCTTCGGCCTGGTCTTCCACGCCCTGGCCGAGGAGGTGGCCAAGGGCGAGACCGCCGCCGACATCGAGGTGCTGATGGACCGGCTGGACCGGGTCTGGGACGCGCTGCCGTTCGACGCGCCGTGGAAGTCCGAGCAGGAGCGCCGGGCCGCCCGCCGGGCCCTGGAACGCTTCCTGTCCTGGCACGCCGGCCGCCAGGACGGGCGCACGGTCGCGGCCGCCGAGGCCGGCTTCGACGCCACCCTGTCGGTCGGCGGCGAACTGGTCCGGCTGCGCGGCTCGATCGACCGGATCGAGGTGGACGCGGACGGCGGGGTCTACCTGGTCGACTTCAAGACCGGCGCCGCGGCCAAGAGCGGGCCGGAGGTGGCCGCCGACCCGCAGCTGGGCGTCTACCAGCTGGTGGTCGAGTCCGGCCGGGTCGAACTCGGCCCGGCCGGACCCTCGGCCGGGCCTGCGGAGCTGACCCTGTTCGACCTGCCCGGCGAGGAGCCGGCCCGGATCGAGGTGGTCCAGGCCGAACTGGTCTACCCGCGTGAGGAGGCCGGCCCGGCCGGGCAGACCGAACCGACCGTGCGGATCCAGCCCGGCCTGGCCCGGCAGCAGGATCCGGCCTGGGCGGCCACGATGGTGGCCGACGTGGCCCGCCGGGTGCTGGACGAACGGTTCAATGCGTACGGCGACGAGTCGGCCTGTAGATTCTGTAGCTTCAGCAAGGCCTGCCCGAAGCAGGCCGAAGGGCGCGAACTCCCGCAATGACCCCGGTGACCCCCCACCAGCCCGGTCCGCGGCAGGTCATCGAATCGGTCCGGGACCTGCGGCGGCTGCTCGGCGTGCCCTACACCGACCAGCAGCTGGAGGCGATCGGCGCCGGGCTGGAACCCGGCGTGATCGTGGCCGGCGCCGGCTCGGGCAAGACCACGGTGATGGCCGCCCGGGTGGTCTGGCTGGTCGGCAGCGGCCAGGTCGCGCCGGGCGAGGTGCTCGGCCTGACCTTCACCAACAAGGCCGCCGCGGAACTGCGCGAACGCGTCGACACCGCGCTGCGCAAGGCCGGACTGTACGGCGACGAGGACTCGTGGGGGCGACCGGGCGCCGACGCCGCGGCCGGGCTCGACGACCTGGCCGTCGGCGTCGAACCGGTCATCTCCACCTACCACGCCTACTCGGACCGGCTGATCAAGGAACACGGCCTGCGCCTGGGCCTGGAACCCTCCGCCCGGCTGCTCGCCGACGCCAACCGGTACACCCTGGCCGCCCGCGCGGTGCGCACCGCCCGGGGCCCGTTCGAGCACCTGCGCGGCTCGATCGCGGCCATCACCGCCGACCTGCTGGAACTCGACGGCGAACTGTCCGAGCACGTGGTCGACCCGGACCGGCTGCTGGCCGCCGACCGCGCGTTCGCCCGGCCGGCCGGGCAGCGGCGCGACCCGCGCACCGGCCGGTCCGTGCGCGGGGTGGCCCGGACCGGCGCCGCCGGCGCCCGCACCGCCCGCCGCACCGAGACCTACCTCTACCAGGAGTACCTGAACGCGGCCGCGGTGGCCGGGGCCCGCGGCGAGCTGCTCACCCTGGTCGAGGCGTACCGGAAACTCAAGCGGGACCGCGACTTCATCGACTTCGGCGACCAGATGGCGCTGGGCACCCGGCTGGCCGAGGCGGTCCCCGAGGTCGGCCGGATCGAGCGGGAACGGTACCGGGTGGTGCTGTTGGACGAGTACCAGGACACCTCGGTGGCCCAGCGCCGGATGCTGGCCGGGCTGTTCAGCGGGCCGGCCCCGGCCGCGGGACTGGGCCACGCGGTCACCGCGGTCGGCGACCCGTGCCAGTCCATCTACGGCTGGCGCGGCGCCTCGGCCGAGAACATCGACGACTTCCCGGACCACTTCGCCCGGGCCAACGGCGCCCCGGCCAAGGTGTACTCGCTGTCGGAGAACCGCCGCAGCGGCGAACGGCTGCTGGCCTTCGCCAACCGTCAGTCGGTCCGGCTGCGCGAGGCGCACAAGA
The DNA here is from genome assembly GCA_035943635.1 of Actinocrinis sp. Lineage (GTDB taxonomy): Bacteria > Actinomycetota > Actinomycetes > Streptomycetales > Catenulisporaceae > DASZBX01. The sequence goes on from DASZBX010000033.1 coordinate 58,213, forward strand.
ACGTGCAGATGCTCGAACCGTGCGACGAACGGCTCGGCCAGGGCCGCGCGATCGTCGCCCAGCTGCTCACCCACGCCGAGGAGATCCGGTGGATCGGGCAGCAGGTGCAGGCCGCCGGGCGGCACGTGCCGTGGTCGCAGATCGCCGTCCTGGTGCGCAAGGGCAACCAGATCCCGGATCTGTACGCCGAGCTGCACCGGATCGGCGTCCCGGTGGAGGTGGTCGGCCTGTCCGGGCTGCTGGACCTGCCCGAGGTGGCCGACCTGGTCGCGATGCTCCAGGTGCTCGACGACCCGATCGCGAACGCGCCGCTGGTCCGGCTGCTGACCGGCCCGCGCTGGCGGATCGGCCCGCGCGACCTGGCCCTGCTCGGCCGCCGGGCCCGCGAACTGGTCCGCCCGCCGGACCCGGCCGGCCCGGTGGCCGCGCTGGACCGGGCCGCGGCGCACAGCGACCCGTCCGACATCGTCTCGCTGTCCGACGCGCTGGCCGACCCGGGCGAGGAGCTGGCGTTCTCGGCCGAGGCCCGGGCCCGGTTCGCCCGGTTCGCGGCCGAGATCCGGACCCTGCGCCGGAGCCTGAGCGAACCGGTGCTGGACGTGCTGCACCGGATCATGCAGACCACCGGCCTGGACATGGAGATCGCCGCCTCCCCGGCCGCGTTCCGGCAGCGCTGCGCGGACACGGTCGGCGCGTTCCTGCGGGTGGCCGGGAACTTCGCCGACCCGGAGGGCGAGCAGAGCAGCACCGCGTTCCGCGCGTACCTGCGGGCCTGCGCGGAGCACGAACGCGGCCTGGAGATCGACCTGCCGCCGAGCGAGAACGAGACCGTCAAGATACTGACCATGCACAAGGCGAAGGGCCTGGAGTGGGAGTGCGTCGTCGTCCCGCACCAGTACCGCCAGCCGCTGAAGGCGGAGGCCTGGACCACCAAGCGGTTCAAGGTCCCGCACGAGCTGCGCGGGGACCGGGTGCCGCTGCTCGACGAGCACCAGGACAAGCCGGCCTTCGCCGAGTTCGCGGCCGAGATGAAGGAGCGGGCGGAACTGGAGGACGCGCGGCTGCAGTACGTGACGCTGACCCGGGCGAAGAACCGCCTGGTGATGTCGAGCCACTGGTGGGGCCGGACGCAGAAGCGGCCGCTGCCGCCGAGCGAGCTGCTGGTACAGCTGCGGGAGTACTGCGAGCAGAGCGAGCTGCACGGCGAGGTCGCGACGTGGTGTCCGCCGCCGGTCGAGGAGACCAATCCGGCGCTGGTGGACAAGCTGGAGATCAGCTGGCCGCCCGGTCCGGCGGATCCGTTGGCGCAGGAACGGCGACGCGCCGCGGCCGATGCGGTGGTCGAGCGGATGCGGCGGGCGGCGGTCGCGGCCGGGGGTGAGGCTGGGGGCGCGGTGCCTGTGGTGGTGGCGGTCGTGCCGTCTGCGGAGGCGGCGCGGGCGGTTGCCGGTACGGCGCAACGTCCGCTTGTCGACGCCGAGTTCGCCGGGGAGGAACCGCCCGACGAGGAGTTCGCCGGTCCGGAGCCCGATGAGTTCGACGATGACGGGTTCGGCTACGACGAGCCGCCGGAGCCCGAGCTGCCGGAGCCCGAGTTGCCCGAGCGTGAGCTGGCGGACCGTGAGCCGGGAGAGCCCGAGCTGCCCGGACGCGGACAACGCTCGGCCGACCCCTTCGCCCGCGCCGCCCGCGAGCCCGCGGCCGACCACGCCCCGGATGCGTCGCCGGACGTCCTGCCCGACGACCTGCTCGCCGCCCAGGCGTCACCGGACGACCGGCTGGCCTTCGAGGACCTCGGCCTGGAGACCCGCCGCCTGGTCGAGGGCTGGGACCGGGACATCGAGGCGCTGCTCGGCGAGCTGCGCCGGGCCCGGGAGGTCCGGCAGGAGGTCCGGCTTCCGCGCGCGCTGTCCACCACGCGGCTGATGGCGCTGGTGGCCGACCCGTCCGGTTTCGCCGAGGAGCTGTTCCGGCCGATGCCGCGCCGCCCGGCCGCGACCGCCCGCCGCGGCACGGAGTTCCACGCGTGGGTCGAGCAGCGCTTCGGCCAGCTGCCCCTGTTCGACGAGATGGACCTCGGCCTGTCCGCCGACGAGGAGCTGACCGGCCCGGACGAGCTCGACGAGCTCAAGGAGGCGTTCCTGGCCGGCGAGTTCGCCGAACGCGAGCCGTACCGGATCGAGGCGCCGTTCCAGCTGCTGCTGGCCGGGCAGATCGTGCGCGGCCGCATCGACGCGGTGTACCGGACGGATGACGGCGGCTTCGAGGTGGTCGACTGGAAGACCAACCGCGCCGAGACCGCCGACCCGTTGCAGCTCGCGGTCTACCGCCTGGCCTGGGCCGAGTACGCGGGAGTGCCGATCGAGCAGGTCGGCGCCGCGTTCGTGTACGTCCGCACCGGCGCCGTCCGCCGACACACCGACCTGCCCGGCCGCGAAGCGCTCGAACGCCTGATCGCCGAGCGGGCTAGAGCCGGCGGATCTCCGTGAGGTCGATCTCCACCGGGAACGGCGAGTCCACCACGAACCGGCCCCGGTGCTCACCGGTCAGCTTGTATTCGCCGGCCTCTTCAATAAGCTCGTATGCAAAGACGACTGCTTCGTCTGAATGGTCTTCGACCCGCCAGAAGTGCGCGATGCCCGCCTCGGCGTAGTAAGACGGTTTGACCCTGCGGTCTCGCATCTTCGATTCGGGAGACTCGACCTCTACCACCAGCTTGATGTGGTCCGGCAGAAAAGTCGTCTGCGCCAAACCGGTGATTCCGTTTTTGTGGATGACGAAGAGGTCGGGCTCGGGCCGGTTGTGTTTGTCGAGCCTGATTGCGGCTTCTTGGCGTACCCGCAGTTCCGCCGGTGTCTGGTGCCGCAGCTGCGTCGCCATGACGAACAGCACGAGATTGTGGAATGCCTTCTGCGGACTCACGAATACCAGGCTCCCGTCGATCAGCTCCGTGTGCGGCGGCAGATCGGGGATGCGATCGACGAGCTCTGTGGTCCAGCCGCCCTCCGGCGGACGGAACCTGGCCCAAGGACCGAGCAGGTTGCCGTCTTCCTGGTACTCGATCGGCTCTGCGGACACTGTGGCCTCCCTGGTCTGGTGGACTACCGACATCTCGGGAACTCCTCCTTAGCGTACCGCCGCACAATCCCCGTGATCGCGCCATCACCAACCGTATGTACCTGAGTCGCCATGCGCGGTCGTTTTTCGATCTCTCACCCGATCGGGTGATTTCCAACCATCCTGAAATCCCCGCGCGTGACCGGGGCGAAAGCTGGTAGAAACAGTCATCCGGCCGCATAGCGGCACGCAGCGGAGCGATCAGGGGTGTCCACACATGGAGTTCAAACAGTCCGACAAGCTGGCCGACGTCTGTTATGACATCCGCGGACCGGTGCTGGACCGGGCCAAGCAGCTGGAGGCCGAGGGGCACTCCATCCTCAAGCTGAACATCGGCAATCCGGCGCCGTTCGGGTTCGAGGCCCCGGCCGAACTGGTCCAGGACGTGATCCGCAACCTGTCCCAGTCGCACGGCTACGGCGACTCCAAGGGGCTGCCGTCCGCGCGCCGCGCCGTGGTGCAGGCCTACCAGACCAAGGGCCTGAACGACCTGGACGTGGAGGACGTCTACCTCGGCAACGGCGTCTCCGAGCTGATCACCATGTCGATGAACGCCCTGCTCAACCAGGGCGACGAGGTCCTGATCCCGGCCCCGGACTACCCGTTGTGGACGGCCGCGACCGCACTGGCCGGCGGCAAGCCGGTGCACTACCTGTGCGACGAGTCCGCCGGCTGGACCCCGGACCTGGCCGACCTCGAGGCGAAGATCACCGCGCGGACCAAGGCCGTCGTGATCATCAACCCGAACAACCCGACCGGCGCGGTCTACCCGCTGGAGGTGGTCGAGGCCCTGGTCGAGATCGCCCGGCGGCACCAGCTGCTGGTCCTGTCCGACGAGATCTACGACAAGATCCTCTATGACGGCGTCACCCACCAGCCCACCGCGCTCTCCTGCCCGGACCTGCTCTGCCTGACCTTCAACGGCCTGTCCAAGGCCTACCGCGCGGCCGGCTACCGGATGGGCTGGATGGTGGTGAGCGGCCCCAAGGAGCACGCCCGCAGCTACATCGAGGGCCTGGACATCCTGGCGAACATGCGCCTGGGACCGAACGTCCCGGTCCAGCACGCGGTGCAGGCCGCGCTCGGCGGCTACCAGTCGATCGACGACCTGGTCCTGCCCAACGGCCGCCTGCTGGAACAGCGCGACGTCACCTACAAGCTGCTCAACGAGATCGAGGGCGTCTCCTGCGTCAAGCCGAAGGGCGCGCTCTACGCGTTCCCCAAGCTCGACCAGCGCAAGTTCAACATCCAGGACGACCAGCGGTTCGTGCTCGACCTCTTGCTGGCCGAGAAGATCCTGATCGTCCAGGGCACCGCCTTCAACTGGCCGGACCCGGACCACTTCCGGATCGTCACGCTGCCCCGGGCCACCGACCTGGAGACCGCCATCACAGCCATCGGCCGCTTCCTGGACGGGTATCGACAGTAGGCTATGACGCATGGTCAACTCCGCTTCCCCCGCACCCGGCACGGACGCCGCCGTCCGTGACTTCGTCGAGGCGCACGCCGCCGAGTTCCTCCAGGACCTGAGCGAGTGGCTGCGCATCCCGTCCGTCTCCGGCGACCCGGACCGGGTCGCCGACGTGCGGGCCTCGGCCGAATGGCTGGCCGCCAAGCTGCGCGCCACCGGCTTCCCGACCGTGGAGATCTGGGAGACGGCCGACGGCGCCGGGCTGCCGTCGGTGTTCGCCGAGTGGCGGGCCGGGGAGCCGGACGCGCCGACCGTCCTGGTCTACGGCCACCACGACGTGCAGCCGGTCACCCCGCTGGAGCTGTGGCAGACCGGCCCGTTCGAGCCGACCGTGCGCGACGGGCGGCTCTACGCCCGCGGCGCCGCCGACGACAAGGGCCAGGTCTTCTTCCACCTGCTCGGCCTGCGCGCGCACCTGGCCGCGACCGGCGCCGCCGCCCCCGCGGTCACCCTGAAACTGCTGGTCGAAGGCGAGGAGGAGTCCGGTTCGCCGCACTTCCCGGCCCTGCTGCGGGCCGAGGCGGACCGGCTGGCCTGCGACGCGGTGGTGGTCTCGGACACCGGCATGTGGGCCAAGGACACCCCGACCTCGTGCACCGGCATGCGCGGCCTGATCGCCGCCCAGGTGGACCTGACCGGCCCGGCCGGGGACATCCACTCCGGCTCCTTCGGCGGCGCGATCCCGAACCCGGCCACCGAACTGGTCCGGATCCTGGCCGGCCTGCACGACCAGGACCGGCGGATCACCCTGCCCGGCTTCTACGACGACGTGGTGGAACTGACCGACACCGACCGCGAGCTGTTCGCCAAGCTGCCCTTCGACGAGGCCGAATGGCTGGCCAACGCCCGGTCCACGGCCACCGCCGGCGAGGCCGGGTTCTCCACCCTGGAACGGGTCTGGGCCCGGCCGACCGCCGAGATCAACGGGATCTGGGGCGGGCACACCGGCCCCGGCTCGAAGACCATCGTGCCGTCCGAGGCGCACGCCAAGCTCTCCTTCCGGCTGGTCGCCGGGCAGGAGCCGGTCGCGGTGCGCAAGTCCTTCGAGGCCTGGCTGGCCGAACGGATCCCGGCCGGGATCGAGTACCGGGTCTCGTTCGAGGGCGAGGGCGTGCGCCCCTGCCTGACCCCGCTGGAGCACCCGGCCCTGCAGTCGGTGTCCCGGGCGATGGGCCGGGCCTTCGCGGCCGAGCCCGGCGCCGAACCGCGGGAGATCCTGTACACCCGCGAGGGCGGATCGGGGCCGGAGGCGGACCTGCAGGACATCCTCGGCGCCCCGGTGGTCTTCCTCGGCGTCTCGCTGCCGGACGACGGCTGGCACGCGCCGAACGAGAAGGTCGACCTGGACCTGCTGCTCAAGGGCGCGAAGGCGGCGGCCTTCCTCTGGGAGGACCTCGCGGCGACCGGCCCGGCCGGCGCGGACGACTGAGACCGGGCGGGCCGGGCCGGACACGACGCGCCCGGCCCGGCCCGGCCCGCCCGCGGGCCCGCGGCCCGGAACAAAGCAACCCGGACCGGTGTTCCTGCCGGAGCACCGAAGACGGAACCTTCAGATGGGGGACAGACGCATGGCGGACGACCGCTCCGCGATAGCCGGACCGCTCGGCGTGCTGCCGCTGGGCCGCTCCGGGGTCGAGCGCTTCGCCGAACTGCGGGTGGACGAGCCGGGCCTGGCCGCGGCCTGGTCCAACCCGGACACCCGGGTGCTGGTGCTCAGCGAGGGCAAGGCCTTCGTGCTGGACGAGCCGGACCCGGCCGCCCCGGACCGGATCCGGACCCGGCTGGTCACCGTGCCGGCCTACGACGCGCCCGAGGGCGAGCGCTACTTCCTCGGCGGGGACGAGCACGGGCACGCCTTCTTCGCGGTCCCGGCCGAGACCCTGCCCGGACGGCTGGACGGCGACGCCCGGCCCGCCTCGCTGCGCGAGGTCGGCACCCTGCTCGACGACCGGGACGCGGGCCTGCTCACCCACGCGGTGGCTCTGGAGTACTGGCACCGCAACCTGAAGTTCTGCCCGCGCTGCGGCCACCCGACCGAGGTCGCCTCGGCCGGCCACCTGCGCCGCTGCTCGCAGTGCGGGACCGAGCACTACCCGCGCACCGACGCGGCCGTGATCATGGCGGTGTCGGACGACGACGGCCGGATCCTGCTGGGCAACGGCGCGGCCTGGGGCAGCAACCGCTACTCGGTGCTGGCCGGGTTCGTCGAACCCGGGGAGACCCTGGAGCAGGCGGTGGCCCGCGAGGTGGCCGAGGAGGTCGGCCTGCGGGTGACCTCGGTCGAGTACCTGGGCAGCCAGCCCTGGCCGTTCCCGACCAGCCTGATGCTCGGCTTCCACGCCCGGGTGGCCGACCCGGACCGGATGCGGGTGGACGGAGTGGAGATCAAGCAGGCCCGCTGGTTTACCCGCGAGGAGCTGCGCGAGGCCGTGGCCGGCGGCGAGGTCGGCATCTCGGCCCGGATCTCGATCGCCCGGGCGCTGATCGAGCACTGGTACGGCGGCACGGTCGAGGACTGAGCCGGCGCGGGCCGTCCGGGCGATCCCGACTCGGCGGCCCGCAGCCCAGCCGCAGCGGCGGCCGAAAGGCCGGGTAGGACGAAGAGCAGGCCCGCGCGGAAGGCAGGAGCGTTCAGCGCACCGCTTCCAGCCGCCGGCCGGTCGTCGGTTCGAAGAAGTGCACGGCCGACTGGTCCAGCTGCAGACCCACCGCGGACCCCGGCCGCGGCACCGCGTCGGGAGGGCAGCGCACGACGATGGTCTTGCGCCGGTCCCCGACGCCCGTGGCACAGTGCGCGTACGACACGTATCCGAGGTTCTCGACCGCTTCGACGTGCGCGTACAACCCGGTCCCGGGCGGCGCGAAGCTGACCGTGTCCGGCCGGAACCCGACCGTGATCTCCGGCGAGGACAGCTGCGCGGAGGTCTTGCGCCCGATCGGCAGCTCGACCACGTCCACGTCGCCGAGCACCGCCCAGTCGTACTCGACCCGGGCCGAGACCAGGTTCATCGGCGGGGAGCCGACGAACGCCGCGACATACGCGTTCAGCGGGTTCGAATACAGCTCGCGCGGAGTGTCGCACTGCAGCAGGATGCCGTTCTGCATCACCGCGATCCGGTCGCCCATCGTCATGGCCTCGACCTGATCGTGCGTCACGTACAGCGTCGTGGTCTGAGTCCGCCGCTGCAACGTGACGATCTGCGACCGCACATCGGTGCGCAACTTCGCGTCCAGCGCGCCCAGCGGCTCGTCCATCAGGAAGACCTTCGGCTCGCGCATCATCGCCCGGCCCATCGCGACCCGCTGCTGCTCGCCGCCGGACAGGGTCTTGGGCAGCCGGTCCAGGGTCGGGGTCAGCTCCAGCTGGGCCGCCATCCGGCGCACCCGCCGGGCCACGGCCGAGTGCGGCGCGCCGGACAGCGTCATCCGGAACCCTAGGTTCTGAGCCACCGTCATCTGCGGGTACAGCGCGTAGTTCTGGAACACCATCGCGATGTCGCGGTCGCCCGGCTGCAGGTCGGTGACGTCGACGCCGTCGATCAGCACCGCGCCCTCGTCCACCGGCTCCAGACCGGCCAGCATCCGCAGCGCGGTGGTCTTCCCGCACCCGCTGGCCCCGAGCAGCACCATGAACTCGCCGGACTCCAACCGCAAGTCCAGCCTGTTCACCGCCGGGGCCCGTGTACCGGCATATGTGTGCGACGCGCCGGCGAACTCGACTGTTGCCATGACAGAACACCCCCACGGGCCGCTGCCTCTATCTTGACAGCGCCCTTAGAGCTTCGGACGAACGTTGCTGTTCTTGCGGTGGTGCAAGCAGATCCGATGTGGATCAGATTTGTTGTTCAGCAGTCCATCGTGTGGCCTGGCAGGCGAGAACTTACTCTCCCGGACAGTCTTTTGACCAGAGTGTTACGCGGATGTGTGTGTAACAGTAAGAAACACGCAACGGTGTGCTCAAGAAGCGAGTTTCGCCTTCACCTGCGCCAGCGACGGGTTCGTCAGGGCCGAGCCGTCCGAGAAGAGCACGGTCGGCACGACCGCGTTGCCGCCGTTCACCGACATCACGTAGTCGGCCGACGAGGGGTCCTTCTCGATGTCCACCTCGGTGAACGCGATCCCCGCGCGGTCGAGCTGCCCCTTGAGCCGGTGGCAGTAGCCACACCACGGGGTCGAGTACATGGTGATCTGCGCGGACATGTCAGCTGCTCCAGAAGTGTCGGTCCTCGCGGCCGGACGGGTCCTCGCCCGGGCCGGTTTCGTGCGTACGGTACAACACCGGCGCCGGGCCGAATCATCCGTCCGGCACAAGTCTCCGGGCCCCCGGCCCGGGCCCCGCCCGCGCCCGGTTCGGGCCGGGGCCAGGACAACCCGGCCGGTCGGCCGGGAAAACCCCGCGGCTGTCGGTCCGGGCTGAGAAGATGGACGGATGACAGACCCGGAGCAACTCCTCGCCGGCCTGGACCCCGAGCAGCAGGCGGTCGCCACCGCCCTGCACGGCCCGGTCTGCGTGCTCGCGGGGGCCGGCACCGGCAAGACCCGGGCGATCACCCACCGGATCGCCTACGGTGTGGCCGCCGGGATATACCAGCCGGGCCAGCTGCTCGCGGTCACCTTCACCGCCCGGGCGGCCGGCGAGCTGCGCGGCCGGCTGCGCGGCCTGGGCGCCGGCGGCGTACAGGCCCGCACGTTCCACTCGGCCGCGCTGCGGCAGCTGCAGTTCTTCTGGCCCAGCGCGGTCGGCGGCCCGAACCCACGGCTGGCCGACTCGAAGCTGCCGATCGTGGCCGCCGCCGCGTCCGCCTGCCGGATGCGCACCGACCGGGCCGAGCTGCGCGACCTGGCCGGCGAGATCGAGTGGGCCAAGTCCACCGGGGCCGGCCCGGACGACTACGCCGCCGCGGTGGTCAAGGCCGAGCGGGTCCCGCCGCGCGACCCGGCCGAGCTGGCCCGGGTCTACGCCTCCTACGAGGAGCACAAACGCGAGCGCGGCGTGATCGACTTCGAAGACGTGCTGCTGCTGACCATCGGGGTGCTCGACAGCCGCCCGGACATCGCCGACCGGGTGCGCGACCAATACCGGTACTTCGTGGTCGACGAGTACCAGGACGTCAACCCGCTGCAACAGAGGCTGCTCGACTGCTGGCTCGGCGCCCGCGACTCGCTCTGCGTGGTCGGCGACGCGAGCCAGACCATCTACTCGTTCACCGGCGCCACCCCGGAGTACCTGCTCGGCTTCCCGGACCGGTACCCGGACTCCACCCTGGTCCGGCTGGTCCGCGACTACCGGTCCACCCCGCAGGTGGTGGCCCTGGCCAACGCGCTGCTGGAGGCCGCGCCGCAGGAGACCCCGGCGCAGAAGCGCTCGGCCCGGGCCCGGGTGGAGCTGATCGCCCAGCGCCCGGCCGGCGCCCCGGTCGGCTTCAGCGCCCACCCGGACGGCCCGGCCGAGGCCGAGGCGGTGACCAAGCAGGTCAAGGCGATGATCGCCGGCGGGACGAAGCCGTCCGGGATCGCGGTGCTGTTCCGGATCAACGCGCAGTCCGAACTGTTCGAGCAGGCCTTCGCCGACCAGGGCGTGCCGTACGTGGTGCGCGGGGTCGAGCGCTACTTCGACCGGCCCGAGGTGCGCCAGGCGCTGCTGCTGCTGCGCGGCGCGGCCCGCGCCGACGACGGCGAGCACCCGGCCGCGGCCGGCCTGGACCTGGTCGCCATGCCCGAGCTGGTCCGCGCGGTGCTGGCCGGCAACGGCTGGCAGCCGGCCCCGCCGCAGGCCACCGGCCGGGCCCGGGAACAGTGGGAGTCGCTCTCGGCCCTGGTCTCGCTGTCCGACGAGTACGCCGAGGGCCACCCGTCCGCCCGGCTGGTCGAGTTCGTCCGCGAACTGGAGGAACGGGCCAGCCTGCAGCACGCCCCGACCGTCGAGGGGGTCACCCTCGCCTCGCTGCACTCGGCCAAGGGCCTGGAGTGGGACACCGTCTTCCTGGTCGGCCTGACCGAGGGCCTGATGCCGATCAGCTACGCCGAGACCCCGGACCAGGTCGAGGAGGAGCGGCGGCTGCTGTACGTCGGGGTGACCCGGGCGCGCACCCGGCTGAACCTGTCCTGGGCGCTGGCCCGCGAACCCGGCGGCCGGGCCGGCCGGCAGCCGTCCCGGTTCCTGGACGTGGCCCGGGACGAGCAGTCCAACCGGGTGGTCGACACGGTCGGCGCGGTGCTGCGCCGGGGCAGCGGCAAGGCGCCCGGGGCCCGCAGCGCGGCCCGGTCCGGCCCGATCCGCTGCCGGGTCTGCGGCCGCTCGCTGATCGAACCGGTGGAGCGCAAGCTCGGCCGGTGCGAGGACTGCCCGTCCGACCTGGACGAGGCCCTGTTCGAGCGGCTCCGGGAGTGGCGTTCGGCCCAGGCCAAGGAGCAGTCGGTGCCCGCGTTCGTCATCTTCACCGATGCCACGCTCACCGCGATCGCCGAATCCAAGCCCGCCGACCGGGCCGCCCTGGCCGCGATCCCGGGCGTCGGCAGCCGCAAGCTCGACCGGTATGCCGCCGAGGTCCTGGCGATCTTCGAGCAGCCCGATTCTTAGGGAGGAGCCGCTGTGCCGGCCGAGGAGCCGACCGAGGTGTACACCGCCATGGACCAGGGGGATCTGCACTGGGTGTTCCCGGATCTGGATGATCAGGGAGCTGAGGGAGTGCGCGGGATCCTGGAGCGGGCGGCCGGGACCGTGCGGCGGCTGGCCGACCACTTCGGCGTGCCGGCCGGCCGGACCGGCGCCGGGCTGGAGTACCGGCGCGAGCACATTGTCCAGATTCCCGCGTTGTACGGCAGCGCCACGGCTGCGGGCATCGCGTTCCACGTCGAACTCGCCATGCCGCGGGCCTGCTTGTGGGGTCCGAACCTCGGGCCGCCGTGGGGGATTCACGGGTTCATCCTGGCGTCCTGCGCGGACTCGCACCACGAAGGGGAGGACTGGGCGGGATTCCCCAGTCACACCGTCGCCGAAGTGGAGACCTCCGCCGAGACGCCCGTGCTCGCGGCGCGCGATCTGGTCCGGGCCGCCGAGTGGCTGCTCGACCGGGGGATGAGCCGGCCGCCGGAGGACTGGCTCACCGCGAAACGGCTGGACTAGTGAGTTAGAGCGCGCACACTCTTGAGAACATCGCCCCGGATCAGGTCCAGGGCAGCACCTTGCCGTACTGCACCAGATTGCCGTAGAACTCCGGTTCGACCTCGCCGGTGACCAGGCGCACCAGATGCCGGGCGGCGTCCTGCGGGCTCAGCGCCGAGGACATGTCGGCGAACCAGGGGCGGGAGGCCTCGGTGTCGACCAGGCCGGGACAGGCCGCGCCGACGAACCGGCCGTCGCGGTGGTCCTCCTCCCGCGCGTAGATCCGGGTGGCGGCCACCTGCCCGATCTTCGACACGGTGTTGATCGAGTCCGGCCAGCCCGCCGCGGCGCTCTGGCCGGATTCGACCAGGTCGGCGTAGCCGAGCATCACCCGGTCCAGTTCGTCGAGGGTCAGCCGGTCGGTGTCGAACAGCGGGTGCAGCGGCTCGGCCAGGTTGCGCAGCGAGCCGAAGGAGCTGGCCACGACCAGGAATCGGCCGTTCGGACGTACCAGCGGGCGGAAGGCGCGGATCATCCGGGTGGTGCCGAGGTTGTTGGTGGCGACGAAGCCGCGGATCTGCTCGGCCGGGCTGCGGTCGGCGCTGCGCCGGGCGAAGGCGTTGGAGACCAGCACGTCCAGGCCGCCGTGCTCCGCGCGCACGAGCTCGGCGAACCGGTCGACGCTCTCCGGATCGCCGACGTCCAGCACCGCCCCGGTCGTGCCCGGCGTCTGGGCCGCGGCCTGCCGGACCCGGTCCGGGTCGCGCCCGGTCAGGTAGACCGTGGATCCTTCGGGCAGTTCCTCGGCGAGCTGTCCGGCCACGGCCAGGCCGAGTCCCTGGTTCGCGCCGGTGACAAGGGCGACGGTCATCGCGATCCCTCCGCTGTCGGTCGGCGGCCTGCTTCCCGTGTGCCGCCCCGCTGCATCGATCTTCGCACCGGTCGCCGGGAGCCGTCCATCAAACCATTGTCAAGCAGCCGGAGCGTGGCCGCCGGCTACTCGACTTACTGGACGGTCACCTTGCCGCAGTTGTAGGCCGCCACGGCCAGGGCGCCGGTCGCGCCGAGGGTGATCCCGTGCGTGTTGCCGTCGATCGTGTTCACCTTCATGTACACGGTCGTCACCTGCTGCTCGGTCGCCGAGTGCTTCACCGGCGCGGTGCGCAGCGGGCCGGAGCCGGCCGCGGGCAGGCCGGACAGGCACTGGGCCGGGACCATGACCAGCGGGTAGCCGGTCTGCCCGGGCTGGAGCGTCATCTGCACCGGCGTCCAGGTCATCTGGTCCGCGAACGGCAGGATCAGGCTGGTCAGGGTGACCGGGTCCGGGCTGTCGTTGCGGAACGGCATGGTCACCGCCCTGCTGTCGGAGGTGTCGGCCGCCGGGACCGCCACGGAGACGTCCGCCGCCGCCCGGATCACGGCCGAGTCCTGGGCCGCCCGGGCCGGCTCGGTCGCGTTGTAGTACCCGCCCCAGACCCCGCCGGCCACGGCCACCACCGGGATCAGCACGAACCAGCGGAACCGCTTCTCGGTGAACTTCATGCCGTGCACACCTGCCCCTGGATCGCCGCGGCCGTCGTGTCGACGGTGAGCGTGAACGTGCGGTTCTGCCGGTTCGCGTCGGTGAGCTTCACGGTGACGTTCGTCGGCGCCAGGTTCGGGTCCAGGGTCCCGGCCCTGATCTGGCCGAGCAGCCCGGCGGTCTGGCCGCAGTCGACCGTGACCTCGCCGACGCCCGCGGTGGACATCCCCGGCGGGATGTAGCCGTTGTTCGGCAGGCTCAGCGGGGTCGGCGCGGCCAGGTACGGGCCGGTCAGCGCGGCCGACTTCACGAACACCCCGTCCGGGCTGTCGTTCGCGATGATGATCCGCACCAGCTCGGTGCGCACGCCGGTGCCGGCCGGGAAGAAGGTCGCGTTCAGATCCGGCAGCTGCACCGGGTTCGTGCTCAGGTGCACCTGCACGACGGCCCGGTTCGCGGTGGTCTGCCGGACCGTGGACACCGCGGTGGTCGCCGACCAGCCGACGGCGCCGACCACGAAGATCAGCAGGGCGTAGTCGGCCACCTTCTTGACCAGGTGCCAGGCCCGGGGGCTCAGCGGTGGCGGCGGCGGAAGCTGCGCGGGCGGCTTGGTCGGCGGCGGCGTCGAAGTCTGGGTAGGCGGCACGGTCACCAAGGGTGGCACAAAACCGTCCGGCCGCTCACCCCGGGGCGGCCCTGGCGCCCGGTTTCCACCGCAATCTTCGCCGTCGGACACTAGTAGGTAACGAAGTGGCTGGCCGGTCGTGACATGGCCGACCGGCCATGGAACAATGTACGCACGAGAAGCGGGGGCTTTCCTTCCTTCGGGGGCAAGTCCGGGCGAGCGGTAAACGCGCAGGTCAAAAATAGTTTGCGCGAGTTCCGAGCTAGCCCATAGCCTCTCCAACAGTCCCCCGGACGAAAAATTCACTAGACGGCAGTGCCGGGATCCGCAAGATCCGGGCCGAGGCAAGACAGGAGGCGAGACCCATCAAATGCTGACGATCATCGAGACGACCGAATTCGCGCTGGCATCCACTGCGGTCGCTGCCGCCTGCCCGCCGCCGTCGATCCTGCCTGAGGGCATGTGGCAGCCGGTGCTGAAGCAGGAGTCCGGGCTGAAGCCGGCGGTCGGCCAAGGCCTGGCCAGTGGCGGCGGCAGGGGAATCAGCGTGTCCGGTCCGGCCGGATCCGCCGAGGCTCCCGGCTACGCCGAGCGTGCTGCCGCGCAGGCCGCCAATGGCGCCGTCGATCTGCTCCACCGCCCGTTTTACACGATGTCGCGTCGGGACCACCGTACCTGGAGGCCACCGCACTGACCACCCGTCAGTGTGATAGCAGCCTCCAGGCCGCGGAACCCGATCTCGGGATCCGCGGCCTTGTTCGTTCTCCGGCGCACGCCGGCGGGGCGGATGGGGTGTGGGTCTCCAAGTCCTCAAGACCGAACACCAGCCAGGAAGACCGAGAGTGCACCAGCTCCCGATCCACCCGACCAGCACCACCCGCACCATGTCCGCCAACCCTGAGGAGGTAACCACCATGCAGCTGACCGTGGTCGAGCCGGTGGCCGTCGTCGACGACCTGCCCTGCCGCTCCGCCGACCCCGAGCTGTTCTTCGCCGAGGCCCCCGCCGACGTCGAGTTCGCCAAGGCGCTGTGCACCGCCTGCCCCATCCAGTCCGCGTGCCTCTCCGGCGCCCTCGAGCGCAAGGAGCCCTGGGGAGTGTGGGGCGGGGAGCTGTTCGTGCAGGGCGTGGTCGTGGCCCGCAAGCGTCCCCGCGGCCGTCCGCGCAAGGTGGACGTCGCCGTCGCGGCCTAGGTTCCGGCCTGCTGCGACACCCGATCGGACTCCGTTCCGGTCACCGAGTGATCCCGTTCCCGTTCCTTCGACGAAAGCGAAAAGACCGATGTCCCTGAACCTTGTCGCCCGGGCCGCCGACGGCCGCCCCGGCCTGCCCAGCACCACCAGAGACCTGCACCTGAATGCCGAATCCGTGAGGAAGAACACCGTGAACCTGCAGTATTTCCACGCCCAAGAACTCCAGCGTGAACGGTTACGACAAGCCGAGGACCACCGGCTCCGGCGGCTCGCTCTGCGGGCCCGCCGGGCCGTGGCCGGCCAACTGACCCGCTGATCCACCGCCCGGCCCGAGCCGGGCACCACTCGCCGACCGGTCGCCGGACCGGTCGGCGGCCCCACCGCTCCGCGCCCGCAGCCGGCGGGCGCGGACGAACCGACCGGCCTGGGCGCCGGTCGGTTTTTCTGTTGCCCCCCAACGGATGAGCGGCTACTCGGACTCGTCCGGCTCGGCCAGGTCCTCGGCCTGGTCTTGGACCAGGTCCTCGTCCTCGGGTTCGACCAGGCCGGGCAGCCAGACCGTCATCTCCGCGCGGGCGGCCACCGTCGCGCCGAGCTGGGACAGCACGCCGAGCGTGCCCATCGTGACCCGGTGGATCAGCAGGTACGACGGCGGCAGGTTGAACCGGCGGCCCAGCGCGGCGGCCGGATTGCCGTTGTTGGCCAGGTGGAGCGTCTTCTCCCGCAGCCAGGCCCGGTCGTAGGTGAACAGCTCGACCGCGAGCGGGTCGAGCAGCGGGCTGAGGTAGTCGAGCACGTCCTGCGGGTCGAGCTTGGCTTTGGGCCCGAGGAAGCCCTCGGCGCGCAGGATCTCGGCCACGGTCTCGGCGTCCCCGGCCATCGCGTACCGGGCGGCCCGGCCGATCGGCTCGGGGAAGCCGTCCGGCAGGTGGTTGACCGCGCCGAAGTCCAGCACGCCCAGCCGCCACGCGGCCGGGTCGTCCGGGTCGGCGTCCGCGACGGCCAGCTCCGGGTCGCTCGGCAGCAGGCGGAAGTTGCCCGGGTGCGGGTCTGCGTGCAGCAGCCCGGCCCGGGCCGGGCCGGAGAACAGGAAGCGCAGCAGGAGCAGCCCGGCCCGGTCGCGCTGGGCCCGGGTGCCGGACTTGATGATCTGGGCCAGCGGGACGCCGTCGATCCACTCGGTCACCAGCACGGTCTTGCTCGGCTCGGCCAGGCCCGGGATTTGCAGCACCTCGGGGATCAGGATGTCCGGGTCGCCGAGGTAGGCGGCGTGATAGGCGGCCTGGTTGGCGGCCTCGGCGGCGTAGTCCAGCTCCTCGGCCACCCGCTCCTTGAGCTCGGCCAGCAACGGCTTGACGTCGATCCCGGGCGCCAGCATCGAGAACAGCCGGGAGACCCGGGCCAGCTGGTTCAGGTCGCCCAGCAGGGCCTTGCCCGCGCCCGGGTACTGGACCTTGACCGCGACGGTGCGCCCGTCCGCCCACACCGCGCGGTGCACCTGGCCGATCGAGGCGGCCGCGGCCGGCTTCTCGCTGAACGACTCGAACAGCTCACGCCACTGCGGGCCGAGCGCCGCGGCCAGGGCCTTGTGCACACTCGCCGCGGGCATCGCCGGGGCGTTCTCCTGCAAGCCGGTCAGCGCGGCCCGGTAGGGGGCGACCAACTCCTCCGGCAGCGCGGCCTCGAACACCGACAGGGCCTGGCCGAACTTCATCGCCCCGCCCTTCAGCTGCCCGAGCACCCGGAACAGTTGTTCGGCGGTGCGCTGCTGCAGTTCGGTGGCCACGGCGGCGGCCGGGGCGCCCCCGATCCGCCTGCCCAGGCCCAGGGTGGCTCGCCCGGCGATCCCGATCGGGAGGGTCGCCAGTTTCGCGGTACGGCTCACGGCATTGCGGGGCAGGTCGCTCACTTGGACCATTGTGCCAGTCCCGGTCCGGCTGCGGGCGGACGGACCCCGGGCGGCCGGAGCCGGGCGCGCGGACCGGCGGGTGCGGGCGGACGCGGGCGACCCGGCGCAGACGGGCGCCGGGGCCCGGCCGCCGGGCGCCGGATCAGTCGGCGAAGACCAGCGGCAGCGCGGCGCACCCGCAGGCCGGATGGAACGCCAGATCGAACCGGACCGGCTCGCCGAACGGCAGCGGGTACTCCAGGCAACCGTTGACGCTCGGCGGCGCCGCGCCGTCGAGGTAGGCCAGCGCGTGCAGCACGGCCTGCGCCGCGACCAGGGCGCTGAGCATGGTGTCGCCGTTGCGCAGGCCCGGCCGGTCGGTCCGGCCGAGCTGGGCCAGCACCAGCGGCCAGCCCGGGTCCTGCTCGCTGCGGGCCAGGTCGCGGCAGTGCGTGCACGGGCTGCGGTCCGGGATGACCAGCGGCCCGAGCCCGGCCCGGTCCGGCCAGGTCTCCACCAGCAGGTGCGCGGTGCCGTCGCGGGTCAGGTTGAGCAGCAGGTCCACCGGATGCCGGTCCGCCGGGGCGACGACCGCCAGATCCCACCAGGGGCGGTACGAGCCGGCCGTGCGCACGTCCGGGGTCAGGTCGCGGATCGCCTCGCAGGTGGCGTCCTGCCGCCGCCGGCCGAGGTCCCGGGGCCGGTAGCCGCCCGGGCCGAGGTCGCCGTGGCCGACCGGGAGCGGGTCCACCGGGACCACCGTGCCGATCCCGCAGGCGGCCAGGGACCGGGCCACGACTGTGCCCACCCGGCCTAGTCCGAGCACCTGGACGCAGCGCTGCCCGCGCCGCTCCCAGGCGCGCTGGCCGCCGCCGGGCAGCCGGTGGCGCAGGCCGAGCGCGGCCAGGTCCGAGGCGATCCGGGCCAGTTCGGCCGGGGCCGGCGGGCGGATCGTGCTGCGCGGGCGGTCGGCGTCGTCCAGCGCGCCGTCCCGGGCGAACCGCTCCAGGGTGGCCAGGGCCTCGGCCCGGCCCGGGCCGAGCCGGTCGGCGTGGTCGAGCAGGCCGTCGAGGTCGCGGGCGCCGTCCAGGGCGTCGATCAGCGCCCGGTGCCCGGGACCGAGCCGGTAGGTCAGGCTCTGGGCCGGGTGGCTGCCCAGACGCAGGGTGTGCGGGTCGAGCCAGAGCGGGGCCAGCGCGGCCTTCAGGACGGGGCGCATTCGGCGGTTTCGCGAGGCGGGGGAGGCGGCGGGGTCCGGCGGGCGGCCGGGCGCGCGGGCGCCGGTGCGCGCCGCCGGGGTCCGGCGGCGCGCCGCGACGGGCGCCGGCCCGGGCGGATCAGGCCTTGCCGAGGATCCGGTTGACCTTGGTGCCGCAGGTCGGGCAGGTGCCCTGAGCCATCCGGCGGCCCGAATCGCTGATCTTGATCTCGCCGGTGAAGTGCCGCTTCTCCTTGCACTTCACGCAGTAAGCCTCACCGGTGTACGTCTCGGCCATGGTGGCCCTCCTGTCTGTTGTTCACGCGGCCGCGTCCCGGGATGGGTGCGCCGCCGCAGCGGCGCACGGTTCGCGCCGCTGCGTCCCCGGACCGCCGGATTGGCGTGTGATGGGGCCGGTCGAACAGCCACCCTACGGTGAGTTGACGCTCCGTCAAACATGCCATCACCCTGAGTGGTTGCCGCTGTCCCGGTATCTGCTCGAACGGACTATTCGTATGACCGCAGCGTGGCGACCCGGGCCGCCCAGGCGTGCGCACGGCCCGGGTCGGGGCCGGGCATCGAGCGGGCTGTGGACGGACGGCGCGCTGGTCGCGGGCGCGGCTCGGCAGGCTGTGGAAAAGTCTGGGGATATGGCGGGCGCGCGGCGGGCGGCCGGCCAGATCCGAGGGCGATCCGCGGCGAGATGGGCAGAGGTGTGCATCGGTGGCGCGGGCGGCGACCGCGCTGACCGCGGCCTCGGCGACAGCGCCGCCGATCACCTCCGCGGAGGCCGTCGACAACGGATCGGCCCAGGTCAGGGTAGATGAAACCCAGGACGACAGCCGGGCCGGAAAAGTATGGCGGGGCCCTCAGCCGCACACTCGGCCGCACCCGCGGCCGAGCTGTTTTCCGTAGGGCCCCGCTTTACCGGTGACGGTACGGTCTCCCCGGCCGCGCCGTCAATCGGATGCCTCGGACGGCTGTGGATAACCCTGTGGATAACGTGGGGAAAAGCTGGCGCGCCCTTGTGTATAACCGGATCGCGCCTGTGGATAAAGCTGGGGACAACTCGGCGCCCAGGCGCTGACCAGCGATGACCAACCGGTGGAAAAGTTTTCTGCTGTGACAAAAGTCTATTAATCAGACCTCTGCTGAACCAGTCCTGATCCGGCGTGTCGCCGGGCCCCCGGGACGCGGCCTGCACGCGCCGGAGCACCGGCGTTCGTCGCATTGCGTCCGGTTAGCTAGGAAAGACCCACTATCCAAAGTGTCGTCTCCGTAGGGGCAGACGAGAAGGCGCCAAACCGCTACGTTTGGGTCCGTGGCAGCCCACCCCACGAACAACCAGCCAGCTGACGGCCAGCCCGCCGCAGCCGCTGCCGGCTCCGCGGCCGAGGGCCCGGTGGTCGAGGTACGCCGGTCCACCCGCCGGCGCCGCACCGTGTCCGCGTACCGCGAGAACGGGCGGACCATCGTGCTGCTGCCGGCCCAGATGAGCGCGAAAGAGGAGCGCCGCTGGGTCCAGGCCATGCTCGAGCGGCTCGAACGCCGGGAGAAGCGGACCGACCTGGCCGAGTCCGAGCTGGCCCGCCGCGCCCGCGAGCTGGGCAAACGCTACCTGGACGGCCGGGCCGTGCCCGCCTCGGTGCGCTGGGTGTCCAACCAGGGCGCGCGCTGGGGCTCGTGTACGCCGGTGGACGGCACCATCCGGATCTCCGACCGTTTGCGCGGCATGCCGGAGTACGTGATCGACTACGTGCTGCTGCACGAACTGGCCCACCTGATCGAGCCGAACCACGGCCCGGGCTTCTGGGCGCTGCTCGAATCCTTCCCGCGCACCGAGCGGGCCCGCGGGTACCTCGAAGGAGTGGCCGCCGCGCACCGCTCCGGCCCGCACCCGGCCGACCCGGACGCCGATGCGGACGCCGAGTCCGACGACCCGGCCGGCCTCGGCGGCTGCGACGAGGAACAGCCCGAACCCGCCCCGCGCCGCCCGGCCGCCCGCCAGGACCCGCTGCCCGGAGCGTAGACCGGGCCTGCTCAGCGGGTGCCGAGGCAGATGAAGCCGGGCGCGTGCGGGACCGCCGACCCGGCCAGGGCCAGCGCCTGGGCCGGCTCCAGCCCGCCGGCCAGGGCGCGGTGCAGGGCGATCATCAGCTCCGGCGCCGCGTTGTCGGCCACCGGCGCGACCGAGGCGATCAGGGTCCGGGTGCCCAGCGCGAACACGGCGCTGGCCACGCCCATCAGCTCGTCACCCGGCCGGATCCCGGACAGCGCGGTGTCGCACGCGGACAGCACCAGGATCTCCGGGCACTGGCCCAGCTGCTCGAGGTCGTACACGGTCAGCGGGCCGTCGGCCAGCTCCAGGCAGGAGAACAGCGGGTTGTCGGCCCGGAACCGGCCGTGCGTGGCCAGGTGGGCCAGGTAGGCGCCGTCCAGCGCCTGGGCCACCGCGCCGGCGGTCGCGTCCGGGCCGGCCAGCGGCTTGGCGTGCGGGTACAGGCCGGACAGGGCCCGGATCTCGGCGTCCGCGTCCGGCAGGCCCGGACCGTGGGCCAGCAGCACCTCGCGGGAGCCGCGGGTCAGGCCGTCCGCGATCCGGGTGCCGGCCGGCCGTCCGACCAGGTCCTCCTCGGCCGACGACCCGCCCCCGGCCAGCCACGACCTGGCCGACGGCGCGATCGTGCAGGCCCGGCCGGCCAGGCTCGGCAGCACCGGCCAGGCGAGGGCGTGCAGCGTGCCGGTCGGCACCAGGACCACGGTACGGTCGCCGATGTCCCCGACCAGCGGGCGCAGCAACAGCCGGTCCAACTCCCCGCGCGCATGGTCGTACGCGGCGCGGGTGGCGGACTGCACCGCGGCCGAACCGTACCCGCGGGCCAGCTTGTTCATCGAGAAGCGCAGCGACTCCAACTCCGTGAGCACCGCCGCGTACGGGCCCAGATCGTGCCGCCGCGCCCGGCCGCCGACATAGCTGACCGCGAACAGCTCGCCCTGGAAGTGCAGATACTCGACCAGGGCCTGGCCGCCCAGCGCGGTCCGCAGCAGGCGCAGGTCCAGCGGGCGTTCGTGCGCGGCCGCCGGGTCCAGCACCGTGCCGGGCGCGTGCCGGGCCAGGCTGGTTATCTCCCGCTCCAGGCGGACCCGCTCGGTCTGCAGCGAGCGCACGTCCCTGCCCTCCGGACCCTCGGCCGAGATCCGGGCGTTGACGGCCCGCAGCGCGGCCAGCTGGGCGCTGAACCGCTCGTCGTCCGGCGGGCGGACCGGGCGCCGGCGCAGCGTGGTGGCCCGCCACTGTTCGGCCCGGACCAGCAGGGTCGCCGCCTCCTTGGCCGGGTTGCTGCTCGCGCCCGGGACCAGGGCCAGGCGGACCCCGATCCGGGCCAGCCCGCCGCCCAGGCCCGCCGCGGCGGCGCGCAGGTCGGTGGCGCCCAGGGTACTGGCGTACTCGGCGGCCACGGCCAGCCCGTGCGCCACGCTGCGGGCGGCCGGGCCGGGCTGGCGCTGGTACTCGGCCAGCTCCGCCTTCGCCTCCCAGCCGAGCATCCGCAGGTGCGCCGGGCCCGAGGTGCGGTGCGCGGCGACCTTGGTGTAGAGCTCGGCGGCCAGCTCCCGCCGGCCCAGGGCCGCGGCGGTCCGGGCGGCCAGCAGGGTGGCCTGCTGCGGCTCGGCCAGCCAGCCCGCGTCGGCCAGGCCGTCCGCGTTCACCAGCAGGGCGTTGAGCAGGCGCACGGTCCGCTCGCCCTGGGCGAAGCGGGCGGCCAGGGCCACCTGCTGGGCCCACGCGGCCCAGCCCGGCCGGCGCTGCTTGCGGAACGCGTCCCGGGCGAGGGCCGCGCTGGCCGCCGCGGCCTTGGCGTCGTCGGACTGCAGCGCGGCCCGGGCCTCGGTCAGCCGGGCCTCGGCCGCGTTGTAGTTGAACCCGGACTCCAGGTGCCCGGCCGCGGCCCGGGCCGCGTAGCTGCCGGCCTCCTGGGCCAGGCCCACCGCCAGCAGCGCGTCGGCCCGGGCGGCCAGCACCGCGTCCCCGGGCTTGCCCAGCTCCCCGGCCAGCCGGAAGGCCAGGTCCAGCTCGCGCAGGGCCAGCGGCACGTCCCCGGCCTCGGCCGCGATGAAGCCGAGCGAGTGGCTGACCGCGTGCACCAGCAGCTTGTAGCCGTGCTCCTCGGCCAGGTCCCGGGCCCGGGTCAGGTCGCGCGCGCCGGCCGGGTAGTCGCCCCGGTAGGCCAGCAGCGGGCCGCGGATGTTGCGCAGGATGATCTCCCAGCGGGTGTCCCCGTGCCGGACCAGGACCGGTTCCGCGGCGGCGAAGTGGGTCAGCGCCTCGCTGGTGCGGCCGGTGCGCTGGAGCAGGATGCCCAGGTTCACCCGCAGCCGGGCCAGGTCCTGCGCGCCGTCCTCGGCCAGCCGGGTCAGCTCGGCCTCGGCGTGCGCGGCCTGGGCGAAGGCGGCGTCGGTGCGGCCGAGGTCGGCCAGGATGGTCACCAGCGAGGTCCGGGCCTGGGCGGCCCGCAGCGGGCGGCCGATCCGGTCGCCGAGCCGGGCGGCCCGGTCCAGCGAGGAGCGGGCCGCGGGCAGCCCGCCGCGCTGGCGCTGGGCCAGGCCGAGCGCGCGCAGCGCCACGCTGGCCGCCTCGTCGGTCCGGTCGGCCGCCAGCAGCCCGGTCGCGCCGACGATGGTGGCCTGGGCGTCCCGGTGGGCGCCGTCGACCAGGTCCAGTGCCGTGGTCAGGCGCTGCCGTGATAGCTCGGCCGGGGTCATTCCGCTAGTGCTGTGGCTGGAAATGTTTGCCCCTTCCCGGTTCTGCGCGCCCGGCTGGCAAGGAGCAGGACCGCCCTCGTACTTGCCCGTACTCGGGCGCGTCCTGCTCCGCAGCCAGGCGGGATGCGTAGGACCGGGAAGGGGCGAACATTTCCAGCCACAGCACTAGTTTCTCAGTTGTCCAACCATTGCGTCACCACTTTCTGACCGTTGCTCAGGACACACCGGAAGCGGATGTGCCCGGACGGGATCTCGGGCAGCGCGAAGCGGCCGAGCGAGTCCACCGGGGCGCTCAGCTCGCCGTCCGGGGAACGCGCGGCCTCGAGGCTGACCTCGGCCGGTCCGGCCGGGACCAGCTGGCCGACCAGCCGGCGGCCCTCGCCGATCTCGGTGACCTCGACCACGATGGTCAGGTCCGGGGCCTCGAAGGTGAGCAGCCGCTGGTCGCCGTGGCCGCGCACCAGCATGCCCTCGTCCGCCTTGAGCAGGGCCAGCTGCGCGTCCAGGTCCCGCCAGGCGAACGCGGACCTGGCCGCCAGGACCACGTCGGCCGGGACCGGCTCGGCCTGCTCCAGCAGCCCGCCCAACCGGTGCAGCAGACTGCCGTCGGCGGCGTTCATGCTCAGCGGTGATCTCTCCGCCATGGTGGATGTCCCCCTTTGGAAAACGCACTACCGGGTGAGAAGCACCGGTTCAGCTCAGCTGTGAACGCAGCCGGTCCAGGCACCGGTTCCGGGTCGGGCCGATCGAGCCGACCGGCATGCCCAGCGCGGCCGACACCTCGGCGTAGCTGCCCAGCGGGACCACGGTCACAAGCCATAGCAGTGTCCGGCAGGATTCTGACAGTCCGGCATATGCCCGCCACAGCCGCCGGTATTCGTCGTCGAGCAGGGCGAGGGTCTCCGGGTCCTGCGCCAGCCACTCCTCGGGGCCCGGCAGCTGCGCGCCCTCGTCGAAGGCCGGGGCCTCCCGGCCGGCCAGCCGCAGGGTGCGCAGGGCCTCGCGCTTGGCCGTGGTGGCCAGCCATCCGGCCAGGTGGTCCGGATCCTTGATCGTGTCCAGCTTCTCGACCAGGCGCAGCCAGGTGGTCTGGCTGACGTCGGCCGCGTCGGCGGTCGAGAGCCGGAAGCTGCGCGCGACGGCCCAGACCAGGCGGGAGTAGCGCTGCACCAGGGCGTCCCACGCCGCCGTGTCCCCGCAGATCGCCTCGGCGACCAGTTGCGCGGTGGGAGTGGTGTCCACGCCGGCCCCTTCGTCGATGTCCGCTGCTGGTCTGGAGACACCACAGTAACGGTCGGCAGAGCACGGCGGCTACCCCGACAGAGCACTGTTGTCCGGCTCACTCGATCACCACGCCGAGGTCGGACCGGCGCTGGGTGGTGGCCGGGTCCAGCAGCAGCTCGGCCGCGTCGCGCACGCTCAGCTGCTTGCTGAACGCGATCTCGGCCACCGCGCCGGCCAGTTGCGGGGCGGCGAAGGAGGTGCCGGACCAGGACGCGTAGCCGGTGAAGGACTGTCCCTCGCCGGTCCGGCAGGTGAGGAAGGGCCCTGCGACGTTCTCGCCGACCGCGCAGGCGTCGACCCACCAGCCGTAGTTGGAGAACTGGGCCCGGCGCCGGCCGCCGGCGTCCAGCGACCCGACCGCGTGCACGTCCTTGAGCGCGGCCGGCCAGAACGGGCGGGAGCTGTCGTGGTTGCCGGCGCAGGCGATGATCACCGTGCGGTTGCCGTACCGGGCCAGGGCCTCGGCCAGCAGCGGGGACGGCTGATCGTCCAGGGTGTAGCAGCCCAGGGACAGGTTGATCACGTCCACGCCGGTGCCGGCCGACTTGCGGTGCACGTTGGCCAGGCCGTGCAGCAGGGACAGCTCGTCGCAGAACCCGTCGTCGCTCAGCACCCGCTCGATCAGCAGCTGGGCGTGCGGCGCGCGGCGCAGGATCGCCCCGGCCACGAAGGTGCCGTGCCCGGACTGGTGCCGCAGCTCGAAGTCCGGCTCGTCCGGCACGGCGTCGAAGTCGGCCTCCTGCACCCGGCCGTACCAGTCGGTGTCGGTGAACCAGGGGTGTGCGATGATCCCGGTGTCCAGCACGGCCACGGTGACCGGGTTCTGGCCCGGGGCCGCGGCGGCGGCCGGCGGGGCCAGCGGGCCGTGCGGGACCGGGGAGTCGAACGGGCCGCCCTCGTAGCTCGGGCCCTCGCCGCGCAGCACGTGGTTGGCGCCGACGGCCAGCGGCCCGTTGGAACGGTCGGTGGCCACGCCGCGCAGCTGCGCGACCAGTTCGGCCACGTCGACCCGGGCCTTGGGGCGCAGGGAGAGTCGGCTGACCCCGAGCTCGGGGTGGTCCTCCCGGCCGGCCACCCAGCGGGCGGCGTGGTCGGCGGCGTCGTCGGCGTGCCGGACGGAGACCAGGACCTCGTCCCGCCGGTGCAGCGCGGTCTGGCCCTGCGGGCCCTGTCCGAGCACGAACTCGGGCCGGCGGGTGAGTAGGTCTTCCAGCCGGGCGGCGTGGTCCAGGCGCATGGCGTGCTCTCCTTGACACTCGGTTTCGTGGAAATCCGGCCGGGTCCGGGACCCGGCGGGCGGCGGTCGTGGCGGGCGAAGACACGTTCCCCCGTGTCGACCCCGGAAAGGCGAGTGGTTGTTGTGCCCGGTGGCCGTCTCCGTATCCCCACAGCCACCGGGCCCGCCCCAGTCCCCCTCCATCCCAACACCGACTGCGGCGGGATTCTCTCCCCTTCCTCCTGCCGCAGTCACCTATAAGAGTCGGCGGCGGCGGATCTGATACGTCCCGGCGGAGATTTTTTCAAAAAATCTTTGCCGGGGGCGGGATTCCGGCCGCATCGCAGGTCAGGCGCGGGTGAGCCGGCCGGTGGAGGTCTGGGTGAGTGGACGGTCCGACGTCGGGGAGAGGTCGGATGTGGAGTGCCACACTGTGTGCGCCGGATTCCGCGGCGGGCGAAGCGGAAAAGGTGCGCGAGTGGAATGCGACAATTCCGGCAAATGCCGATTACCTTGATCTATATCGGCAATACGGCGAATATCTCCCCTGATACCGCCGGGTGCCGTGCGTCCGGTGCCGCCGCCCCGGGCGGACAACGATATTGATTTATCCCTTTTCGTCGCATCGATGAAGAATGCGAATATCCCGTTCCACGTGGCGGAGACGGAGCACGGCCGCCGTTTTTCCCAGCGGCGGCCGCGCAATCCTTCGTCCTGCAGTGCTTGACAGTCTGGCTTTTCCCGGACCGGCGCTCAGTCCGCGGCCTTGCGGCGGCGGGTGCCGAACACGATCTCGTCCCAGCTCGGCACGGTGGCCCGCTTGCCCGGGCTCACCCCGTCGTTCACCGCCTGCTGGTCGGTCTGGCCGGTCAGCCGGTCCTTGTGCGGGCCGACCGGGCCGAACAGGGCGTCGGTGTAGGCGCTGCCCGCGCCCACCTGGCGGCGGCCGGACGCCGCGGCGGCCGGCTCCTCCTCGTCCTCGTGCACCGGCGGCGGCGCCGGGGTGGCGACCGCGCTGGCCACGGCGGCCGGGCGCAGCGGGGTGACCACGCCGTCCCGGGAGCCGGGCTCGCGCGCGGGGCGCTGGCCGTGCCAGGTCGGCAGGGCCGAGACGGCCGGCTGCTGGCGCATGCCGGTCTCCGCGCCGGCCACCAGCCGGGGCCCAGACGGCTGCTGCTGGGCCCGCGGAGTGAACGGGAAGGCGTTGTCCGCGACCACGTCGCTCGACAGCAGCCGGGCCTCGTCGTCGAGCGGGCTGACCAGCCGGCGGGGCGGGTCGAAGGACCAGGTGGCCTCGTACGGCAGGCCGCCGATCCGGAAGTGCATCCGGACCGTCCACAGACCGTCGTCCTTGCGCCAGGAGTCCCACTGCACCGAGTCGCGGTCCGGCTCGCGCTGGGAGAGCCGCTCGCGGACCACCTCGCTCAGCTTCGGGCCGTGCGTCTCGCCGGCCCGGCGCACCTGGGTGTTCTGGGCCCGCTCGGCCATGAACGCGCGCTCGGCCAGCACCGGGCCCTCGAACCGGCGCACCCGCTCCAGCGGGATCCCGGCCAGATCCGCGACCTGCTCGGCGGTCTGGCCGGCCCGGATCCGGGCCTGGATGTCGCGCGGGCGCAGCTGGGCGTCGAGTTCTATCTCGATCTGGCCCAGCCGGGCCCGGTCCCCGCGCACGGCGGCCCGCAGCCGGTCGTCGATGGTGAGGTAGAACTCCTGGCCGTCCGGGGAACGCAGCACCAAACGGTCACCGTCGCCGGTGACCGCCATCACGCGCAGTTCGGTCATCGGACCTCCTGGGTGGCGCTGCCGTGGTCGGCAGGCGGTACTTCGATATCGGCCAGAATCGACGCCGGTACGCTGGATACAAGTGTGCCGCGCGATTGCGGTGAAGGGGAAGATGCCACGCCCGTTTGGCGCAACTCCGCGACATCGCGCCGACCCGAACGGGGGATCGCCAATGGTGCGGTCACTTTCTCTTATCCCCCCTACCGGTCCGGGAAACCTGTCGGCGTCGGTTGCCGACTGCAAACCACCGTATCAGCGTGCGCAGGTGGAGCGGAGTTTCAACGCGACTTGTGCGGAAAAAGTCATGTGTGGCAATTATGTTGGACAACGGGCCCTCTACGCAGCTTAGTTAATAGGCTACCGATCTGCATGACAAATCCTTCAATGCATGACATGTCGTCACGTCACATGGTTGATGGACTTGAGATGATGACGGGACTATGTACGCGAATGAACTGCATTGGCCCGTTGCCCTAGACCTGCTGGGCATTTTCACCGCTTCGTGCGCCGGTGCGCTGACCGGCATCCGCAAGGGTCTTGACCTGGTGGGCGTGTTGGTCCTGGCCGCCGTGACCGGTCTCGGCGGAGGGGTGATCCGAGACCTGATGATCGGCGCCAGCCCGCCCGCGCTGCTGACCGACTGGCGATATCTGAGCACTGCGACAGTGGCCGGAATCGCGGTCCTGGCTCTGGAACACGGCACCGCCCCGGCCACGGTGCGCGCTGCCGGACGGTGGGGACGGCGGGCGCGCAACGGTCCGCCGGGGGCTGCGTCGGAACCGGACCCGGATTCGGGTTCGGTGTCGGCCTCGGTACCGGCCTCGGATCCGATGTCGGGTCCGGCCTGGCGCACCGGCCCGGGATCCGTTGCCGCATCAGGGTTCCGGCTGCGCGACCGGATGAGACTCGGCCCTGCATATCTGCTTGCTGATGCTGCCACGCTGGGCTGTTTCGCCGTCTCCGGCACCGCGAAAGCCCTCCAGTTCCACATCGATCCGGTCCCGGCCGCGCTGATGGGCGTGACCACGGCGGTCGGCGGCGGCGTGATCCGCGACATCCTGGTGAACGAGGTCCCGACCGTGTTGCGCCGCGAGCTCTACGCGCTGCCGGCCCTGATCGGCGCCCTGATCATCGTCGCCGCCGCCGAGATCTCCCGCGACCTGACCCCGGTCGCGTACGCCGCGGCCGCCGTGACCGCGGGGTTGCGGTTGCTGGCGCTGCGATTCGACTGGCATCTGCAACTGCCCGAAACCCGAGTCCGGCCGGATCCGCCGCAATAGCTAGGCGGCCGACTCGCCCAGTCGTGAAATATTGCGCTTGTTGCGTTTGTTTCGAATAATGTAGTCGAGACGAGAGGACGAGGACTATGGCGCCCATAGCAGCAGGACGTTCGGTGAAGCCCGGGGAAGTCGACGCCGAGCGTGCGGAGCGTGCGCACCGCCGGATCAAGGACTATCTCCAGGCCCACTCTCAGGATTCGAGCGACATAGAGATCCTGGTCGAGGGCGGAGGTAACGATGCGCTGGTCGTCCCGCGGGCCGTGGTCGAATTGGTCGCGCACATGCTCGGCCAGTTGGCACAGGGACGCGGCGTCTCGGTCATCCCTTCCCAAGCCGAGCTCAGTACACAACAGGCTGCCGACATGCTCAACGTTTCCCGCCCCTACCTGATCGGGCTGTTGGAGACGGGTAAGATCCCTTTCCGGACGGTCGGGCGCCATCGGAGAATCACGTTCGAGGATTTGGCGGAGTACAAGCGGCACGACGATCTTGAGCGGCGGTCGGCCGCAGACGACTTGGCGGACCTCGCCCAAGACCTGGGCCTCGATTGATCATGCCCTTCATCGTGGTCTATGACTCCAACGTTCTCTATCCGAACACGTTGAGGGATTTGCTCATCAGGCTGGCGCAGTCTGGAATCGTCCAGGCCAAGTGGACTGATCGCATCCTCGACGAGGTGTTCGACAACATCGCCAAGAACAGGGTCGATATCGATCCGGGAAAACTCGCACTGCTACGCCGGAAGATGAGTGCCGCGATCGCCGACGTACGCGTGACGGGTTACGAATCGTTTGTCGACGTGGTGCGCCTGCCCGATCCCGACGATCGGCACGTGAGGGGACCTCGCGGCGTCACCCCTCGTCCCCTCTTCTTGCCGCCGGCGCCGGACCAGGTGCGCCCTGATGCTCGGCGGCTCGCGGCCGCTGCGAAGATGGGCGTGCCCGGGATGCGAGGGCGGCGTGCGATGAGGTATCTTGATGTCGAGATAATTATCGCGCCACCCCTGATCCGACCGTTCCGCGACCACCCCCACACGACCGAGCACCCCAGCCGCCGCCGATGCCGGGCGCGGTGGAGCAGCAGGTAAGGAGACCGACCCGTGTCACCCAACAGCTTTGGCGCCCGCGCCGACCTCAGCGTCGGCGAGGAGAGCTACCAGATCTTCCGCCTCGACGCGGTGGCCGGCGCCGAGCGCCTGCCGTACTCGCTCAAGGTCCTCCTGGAGAACCTGCTGCGAACCGAGGACGGCGCGAACATCACCGCGGACCACATCCGCGCCCTCGCCGCCTGGGACCCGGCGGCCGAGCCGGACACCGAGATCCAGTTCACCCCCGCCCGGGTGATCATGCAGGACTTCACCGGCGTGCCCTGCGTGGTCGACCTGGCCACCATGCGCGAGGCGGTCGTGGCCCTCGGCGGCGACGCGGCCAAGGTCAACCCGCTCGCACCGGCGGAACTGGTGATCGACCACTCCGTGATCGCCGACTTCTTCGGCGGGACCGACTCGTTCACCAAGAACGTCGACATCGAGTACACCCGCAACGCCGAGCGCTACCGCTTCCTGCGCTGGGGCCAGACCGCTTTCGACGAGTTCAAGGTCGTCCCGCCCGGCACCGGCATCGTGCACCAGGTCAACATCGAGCACCTGGCCCGCGTGGTCATGCCGCGCGAGGTCGACGGCGTACGCCAGGCGTACCCGGACACCGTCGTGGGCACCGACTCGCACACCACCATGGTCAACGGCCTCGGCGTGCTCGGCTGGGGCGTCGGCGGGATCGAGGCCGAGGCGGCCCTGCTCGGCCAGCCGGTCTCCATGCTCATCCCGCGGGTGGTCGGCTTCAGGCTGACCGGCGAGTTGACCCCCGGCACCACCGCCACCGACCTGGTCCTGACCATCACCGAGATGCTGCGCAAGCACGGCGTGGTCGGCAAGTTCGTCGAGTTCTACGGCGAGGGCGTCACCTCGGTCGCGCTGGCCAACCGGGCCACCATCGGCAACATGTCGCCGGAGTTCGGCTCCACCTGCGCGATCTTCCCGGTCGACCAGGAGACGCTGAACTACCTCAAGCTCACCGGCCGCACCGAGGCGCAGCTCGCCCTGGTCGAGGCCTACGCCAAGGAGCAGGGCCTGTGGCACGACCCGGCCCACGAGCCGGCCTACTCCGAGTACGTCGAGCTGGACCTGTCCACGGTGGTCCCGTCCATCGCCGGGCCCAAGCGCCCGCAGGACCGGGTGATCCTGACCGAGGCCAAGACGAGGTTCCGCACCGCGCTGAGCGACTACGTCACCGACCCGGACGAGTCCGGCCTGGAGTCCTTCCCGGCCTCCGACGCCCCGGCCGGGCTCAACGGCCGGTCCAAGCCGACCCCGGTCACCGCCCCCGACGGCACCTCCTTCGAGATCGACCACGGCGCCGTGGTGATCGCCTCGATCACCTCCTGCACCAACACCTCGAACCCCTCGGTGATGCTCGGCGCGGCCCTGCTGGCCAAGAAGGCCGTGGAGAAGGGCCTGCACTCCAAGCCCTGGGTCAAGACCACCCTGGCCCCCGGGTCGCAGGTCGTCACCGACTACTACGAGCGGGCCGGGCTGACCCCGTACCTGGACAAGCTCGGCTTCAACCTGGTCGGCTACGGCTGCACCACCTGCATCGGCAACTCCGGCCCGCTGCCGGACCACGTGTCCGCCGCGGTGAACGAGGCCGACCTCGCCGCCGTCGCGGTGCTCTCGGGCAACCGCAACTTCGAGGGCCGGATCAACCCGGACGTGAAGATGAACTACCTCGCCTCCCCGCCGCTGGTGATCGCCTACGCCATCGCCGGCACGATGGACTTCGACTTCGAGGCCGACGCCCTGGGCGCCGACGCCGACGGCGAACCGGTGTACCTCAAGGACATCTGGCCCACCCCGGCCGAGATCCAGGAGGTGATCAGCACCTCGATCAACGCCGAGATGTTCGCCAAGGGCTACGCGGACGTGTTCGCCGGCGACGAGCGCTGGAAGAGCCTGCCCACCCCGAGCGGCAACGTGTTCGAGTGGGACGCCGACTCGACCTACGTGCGCAGGCCCCCGTACTTCGAGGGCATGCCGGAGAACCCGGCCCCGGTGACCGACCTGGACGGCGCCCGGGTGCTGGCCAAGCTGGGCGACTCGGTGACCACCGACCACATCTCCCCGGCCGGCTCGATCAAGGCCGACTCCCCGGCCGGCCGCTACCTGGCCGAGCACGGCGTGGACCGGCTCGACTTCAACTCCTACGGCTCGCGCCGGGGCAACCACGAGGTGATGATCCGCGGCACCTTCGCCAACATCCGGCTGCGCAACCAGCTGCTGGACGGGGTCGAGGGCGGCTTCACCAAGAACCTGCTGACCGGCGCGCAGGAGACGATCTTCGACGCCTCCGCTGCGTACCAGGAGGCCGGCATCCCGCTGGTCGTCCTGGCCGGCAAGGAGTACGGCTCCGGCTCCTCGCGCGACTGGGCCGCCAAGGGCACCGCGCTGCTCGGCGTCAAGGTGGTCATCGCCGAGTCCTACGAGCGGATCCACCGCTCGAACCTGATCGGCATGGGCGTGCTG
Source organism: Actinocrinis sp. (assembly GCA_035943635.1). GTDB lineage: Bacteria > Actinomycetota > Actinomycetes > Streptomycetales > Catenulisporaceae > DASZBX01. The sequence continues at coordinate 90,232 of DASZBX010000033.1, forward strand.
CCGCTGCAGTACCCGGCCGGCCAGAACGCCGCCTCGCTCGGCCTGACCGGCGAGGAGACGTTCACCGTCACCGGCATCAGCGCCCTGAACGAGGGCTCGACCCCGAAGACCGTGCACGTGACGGCCGGCGACGTCTCCTTCGACGCGGTGGTCCGGATCGACACCCCCGGAGAGGCCGACTACTACCGCAACGGCGGCATCATGCAGTACGTGCTGCGTAACCTGCTGAAGGCGTAGCCGTTGTAGCGGCGGCGGTACGAGGTGGGCATGGCGCGCGTCTGGTGGAGCTTCTACCAGGCGCGTGCTGTGTTTTTCGGGCAAACTGGGTGGCGATTACTCGATCGAGTGAATTGATCACAATCGCGTGGAAGCCCTCGAAAACATGGCGGATGATCGGAGTCGCCGGATGGTCGACATCGGGAGGTCGAGGTTGAGCACGCTCACAGAATGGGTCATGACGACGCATGCGGTGTTCGACGAGCTGGAGGTCACGCTCGCGGACTACGAGGAACTCCCCGAGAACGTCTGCGCATTGATCGAAGTCGTCGAGGGGCGGGCCGTCGTGAGCCCGAGTGCCGTTCATCCGCATGGGCGAATCATGGTCAGGTTGGGAGCCGCGATCGATGCCGTGCTGCCAGCGGAGTGGACTGTGACGGCCGAGGAAGACCTCAGGTTCGCCGATGTTCCGCTCTATTACCGCAAGCCCGATCTGATGGTTTACGCGGCCTCGCTGGCGGATGGCGAAGTGATCCGGCCGGAGCACGTGCTGCTCGTAGTCGAGATCGTGTCGCTGGGCTCTGAGAAAGTCGACCGTGAGTACAAGCACGCGGAGACGCCCGGTGCGGCATCCGGCACTACTGGCGGATCGAGCAGCGTCCCACCGTTTCCGCGCACGTCTTCGAGTTGGAAGACGCCACCGGCGCCTATGTGTCGACCGGGATTTACCACGACCGGCTCAAGATCTCGGCCCCGTTCACGATCGACGTCGACCTGCCCGCCCTCGCGGAGAAGAAGTCCAAGCCGACAGCGGGCTGAATCCACCGGGGCGCGCGCCGCCCTTAACCCCTCCTTACTCATCCCGCGCGACACTGGTGGCGTGGCGGTGAATGGGACAGACGGCGAGCGTGCGCTGATCGGGCAGCTTCTGCGGCGGTCCGGGTTCGGGGCGAGCGGGGCGGAGATCGACGCGGCGGTGGCGGACGGGTATCAGGCCACGGTCGACGGATTGTTCGCGCCGGTCACGGATCCCGGGGCGGACGCGACACCAGCGCCGACCGGGCTGGTGGACCCGACCCCCACCGGGACGTCCGCGGCCGCCAAGAAAGCGGCGAACCAGCAGCGGACGGCGCAGGGGTACGACCTGCTGGCCTGGTGGATCGCGCGGATGACGGCGGCGCGCCGGCCCTGGGCGGAGAAGCGGACCTTCTTCTGGCACGGGCACTTCGCGACCGCGATCTCGAAGGTGCGCAGCGCGCCGATGATGCTGGCGCAGAACCAGACCATGCGCCAACTCGGCGGCGGGGACTTCCACACGCTGATGCGGGCCATGTTCACCGACCCGGCCATGATGGTCTGGCTGGACGCCGAGGGGAACACGGCCAAGGCGCCGAACGAGAACCTGGCCCGGGAGTCGATGGAACTGTTCGCCCTCGGGGTCGGCAACTACACCGAGAACGACGTCCGGGCGGCCGCGCTGGCGCTGACCGGCTGGAAACTGGACCGGCTCGGCGCCACCGCGGTGTTCGAGCCGCGGGCACACGCGCCCGGGCCCGAGACGATCCTGGGCAAGAGCGCGGACTACGACGTCGACTCGTTCACCGACCTGCTGCTCGCGCAGCCGGCCAACGCGAGGTTCGTCGCCGCGCGGATGTGGTTCCGGCTCGGGTCCTCGGCCCCGATCCCGGCCGACACGCTCGGCCGGCTGGTCTCCGCCTACGGCCCGCAGTGGGACCTGGCCGCGCTGGCCCGGGCCGTGTTCACCGATCCCCGGTTCACCTCCGGCAGCACCACCGACACCCGGTACGCACTGGTGAAACAGCCCACTGAGTACGTCGTGGGAACCTTGCGGGCGCTGCGGATCACGCCGCCGGCCAGCGGCGCGGACAAGAAGTCGGCGATCCTGCGCAGCGCGCTCAACGGCCTGGGCCAGATGCCGTTCGACCCGCCGAACGTCGGCGGGTGGCCCAGCGGGCAGTTCTGGCTGACCACGGCCGCGATCCAGAGCCGGATCACCTTCGCGGACTGGGCGGTGCAGAACGGCGACATCTCGGCCGTGTCCGACGCGGCGGCCTCGGCCCGGATCGACGCGGCCGCGCACCTGCTCGGGGTGGACGCGTTCAGCGACCGCACCCGCAGCGCCCTGAGCGACGTGGCGGCCGACCCGCGGCAGCTTGTCACGCTGGCGTTACTGAGTCCTGAGTACCAAGTGAACTGACCAGCGCAGGCGGAGTCAGGGCCCGTAGTCGGCCTGACCCGGCCCGCGCGACCCCGCGGGAACCACCCGCGGATCCCCGCGTACGACCCCGACGAACGAGAAGGCGGCAGCAGTGGACACGGTGACCCGGCGCAAGTTCCTGTTCGCCTCCGGAGTGGCCGGCGCGGGGGTGCTCGCGGCCGGCGGGACCGCCGTGACCTGGGATCTGCTGCACCGCACGGCCGCGCACGACCCGCTGCCGCCGGGGCAGGGGATCCTGGTCCTGCTCACCATGTACGGCGGCAACGACGGGCTGAACACGGTCGTCCCGGCCGCCGACCCGGTGTACCAGGGCTCCCGGCCGGGCCTGGCCTACGCCGAGTCCGAGGTGCTCGACCTCGGCCACGGCCAGGGCCTGGGCCTGAACCCCTCGATGACCGGGCTGCACGGCCTGTGGAACCAGGGCAAGGTGGCGATCGTGCGCGGGGTGGGCTACCCGCAGCCGCAGCACAGTCACTTCGTGTCCATGGACATCTGGCAGACCGCCTCGCCGACCGATCCGAGCACGTCCGGCTGGCTCGGCCGCTGGCTCGACCAGCAGCCGGACGACCAGCTCAGAGCCTTGCGCGCGGTCTCGGTGGGCGGGGTGCTGCCGCCGCTGCTGGCCGGGACGGCGAGCGCCGGGTCGACCCTGCCGCTGGGACAGTTCGGGCTGCCGGCCGGCGCGGCCGGCACGGGGCTGCGGGCGCTGGGCGCAACCTCCGGCCAGGACTGCCCGAACGCGGCGTACGCGGCCCGGGACACCGCGGATTTGTTCACGGTGGCCTCCGCGTTCGGCCCATCGCTGCCCAAAGCGGGACAGACGGCCGCCGCCGGAACCGGCGCCGGGGCTGCGGCCAGCCCTTTGGCCCGCCAGCTGGATATTGTTGCCGCCTGCATCGAATCCTCGGTGCCGACCCGGGTCTACGCGGTGAGCCTGGGCGGCTTCGACACCCACTCGGCCGAGAAGGGCACGCAGAGCCAGGTGCTGGGCGAGGTCTCCGACGCGATCGCCGCCTTCCAGGCCCGGATCGCCGCCTCGCCCCGGGCCGCGGACGTGGCCCTGGTCGCCTACACCGAGTTCGGCCGCCGGGTCGCCGCGAACGCGAACGAGGGCACCGACCACGGCACGGCCGGCCCGGTCTTCGTGGTCGGCGAGGCGGTCACCGGCGGTTTCGTCGGCGAACAGCCCTCGCTGACCGACCTCGATGCCGGGGACCTGAAATACGGTACCGACTTCAGGTCGGTCTACGCCACCGTGCTCGGCCGGGTGCTCGGGGCCGACCCGGCCCGGGTGCTCGGCGGGAGTTTCCCGGCGCTGCCGCTCTTCGGGTCCGCCGCGGCGTGACCCGGCCGGCCGCCCGGCGCCGGCCCCGGGCGAGCCGGAACCCGGACCGCCGGCCCCGGCCGGCCCGGCGGCCCGCTCACCCGTTCGGCGGACCCCGCTCACCCGCCCGGCCCCATCCGTCTCGTCCGCCTCGTCCGTCCGCCCCGCCCGGCCGGCGTAACGCAGGACCGCGCCACAACCGACCCGCAGGCCACACCGGCCGAGAAAGTTGCGGTACGAGGTAACGGTGCGGTGGGCTGATGTGTTTCAGGCAGGTAACGGGTGTGCCCACTGAATGAACGTCATATCTCCGTTCCGTAACGGCGCGGCGGGCCTGCCGGGCCTGCTCCGGCGGTGATCTCCAGGCTTGCAATTGTTGTTTCGGGCATCAATGAAATCCGGTACCAGAGCATGTCCACGACTGGACCACTGTCCAACATGGTCTAGACCATGGTCGTTTTGCCCGATTCGCGAACTACCGGGAGTGTCAGACGGTGGTCATACGTGTGTCTGAATCGTTACCGGTGCGAACAAATTATTTCTGCCGGGGTCTTCCCAACCCGGCGGGCAAAGAATACGTTGCCGGTCACAACATAACCTCCGAATCGCCGGGCGGGACGGGCTTCCCTCAGGAGCCATTCCCCGGGCCGGCATCGTCTGAAGGGACCACCACGCAATGTTGCGTAAGACCGTCCTCACCGCGACCGCCGGCGCGGCCGTCATCGCCCTCGGCCTAGCCGGTTGCTCCTCCTCTTCCAGCACCAAGACAAGCGGCGCCTCCGCCGCCCCGTCGAACACCAAGGTCGGCGTCCTGCTCCCGGACACCGTCTCGGCAATCCGCTGGACCTCGGCCGACCCGGACGAGCTCAACAGCCAGTGTCTGAAGTACAAGCTGAACTGCACGATCGACAACGCCAACGGCTCGGACTCGGAGATGGAGGCCCAGGCCACCCAGATGATCAACGCCGGCGTCGGCGTCCTGATCATCGCCGACCTCGACGCCACCTCCGGCGACAAGATCGAGCAGCAGGCCAAGGCCGCGGGCGTGACGGTCATCGACTACGACCGCCTGGACACCGGCGGCACCGCCCAGTACTACGTCTCGTTCGACAACGTGGCGGTCGGCAAGGCCCAGGCCACCGCGCTGCAGCAGTGCTCGCAGGTCGCCAGCCTGAGCTCGGTCAAGTGGGTCGAGCTGGACGGCGCCCCGACCGACAACAACGCCACCCTGTTCAAGCAGGGCTACGCCCCGATCCTGACCGCCAAGTGGGGTGCCCCGCTGGCTGACCAGGCCATCGCCAACTGGACCCCGGCCACCGCCGGCACCACCTTCCAGACCATGCTCAACCAGTACGGCTCGCAGATCAACGCCGTCATGGTCGCCAACGACGGTATGGCCGGCCCGGTCGAGCAGGCCATCGCCGGCGCGGGTCTGACCGGCAAGATCGCGGTCACCGGTCAGGACGCCTCCCCGGCCGGCCTGGACGCGATCATGTCCGGCGCCCAGTGCCTGACCGTCTACAAGCCGGTCGCCGGCGAGGCCGACATCGCGATCCAGATCGCCGACCAGGTGCTCTCGGGCAAGACCCCGGCCTCCACCATCGGCGGCGAGGCCGCGACCACGGTCAAGGACCCGACCACCGGCCGTGAGGTCCCGTCGTACCTGGCCGCCCCGATCGCCATCACCAAGGCCAACGTCGCCCTCCCGGTGACCCAGGGCTACGAGACCGCCGCCGCAGTGTGCGGCGTCTCCCAGGCGATCGCGACCCTGTGCAACTCGAACGGCATCACGTACACCTACACCGCCAGCTGATCTGACAGCCGCCGGCTGACACAGCCGCCACAGTCCCGCCGGGGCCGGGTGAACGTCCCGGTCCCGGCGGACCAGCGGCACCAGAAGGAAGAAGTACAGACTTCCCCGGTCACCGGGCACTCCCGCCTGGGTGTGCGGTGACCGGGGAGACTCACGAACCGGCCGTCGCCGGACGCGACGCGCTTAAGGAGAAGGCGAACAGGTGAGTACCGACATGACTACCCCGGTCCTGCAGTTGCGCGGGATCGAGAAATCCTTTGGTCCGGTCCAGGTCCTGCGGGGTGTGGACTTCGAGGCTTACGCGGGCGAGGTGACCGCGCTGGTCGGCGACAACGGTGCCGGTAAATCCACCCTCGTCAAGTGCGTCGGCGGAACGTATCAGTTCGAGGCGGGCGAGTACCTCTTCGAGGGTCAGCCGATCCACGTCAAGAGCCCCCGCGACGCCTCCACCCACGGCATCGAGATCGTGTACCAGGACCTCGCCCTGTGCGACAACCTGGACATCGTGCAGAACATGTTCCTCGGCCGGGAGAAGATCACCGGCCTGGACACCCTGGACGAGGACGAGATGGAGGTCCTGGCCAACAAGACCCTCGCCTCCCTGTCCGTCCGCACCGTCCGCTCGGTCCGGCAGAAGGTGGCCAGCCTCTCCGGCGGCCAGCGGCAGACCGTGGCCATCGCCAAGTCGGTGCTGTGGAACTCCAAGCTCGTCATCCTGGACGAGCCGACCGCCGCCCTCGGCGTGGCGCAGACCGCGGAAGTGCTCCGCCTGGTCCGCAGCCTGGCCGACCAGGGCCTGGCGGTCATCCTGATCTCGCACAACATGAACGACGTGCTGCAGGTCGCCGACCGGGTCGCCGCGCTCTACCTCGGCCGGATGGCCGCCGAGGTCAAGCGGTCCGAGCTGACCCACACCCAGATTGTCGAACTGATCACCGCGGGGCACTCGGGCAACATCGGCCTCACCCCCGGCGCCACGAACGGAGTCGTCGCATGAGCGCGCCCACCCTGCCCAGCGTGCCCCCGGCCTCGCACCGATCCGACTCCGACCGGCAGAGCGCCCAACAGGGCCTCGGCGGCTACACCCAGGATTACATCGAGCGCCTGCGCGCCGGGGACACCGGCTCGCTGCCGGCCCTGCTCGGCCTGGCCATCCTGGTGATCCTGTTCACGGTGATCTCCTCCGGCTTCCTGACCATCAACAGCGTCGAGTCGATGGTGGTCTTCGCCTCGCCGACCATCATCATGGCGATGGGCCTGGTCTTCGTCCTGCTGCTCGGCGAGATCGACCTGTCGGCCGGCACCATCTCCGGCGTGTGCGGCGGCATCACCGGCTCGCTGTTGATCATCCACCACCACGCCTGGTGGTTCGCCGTGCTCGGCGGCCTGCTGGCCGGCGCGGTGATCGGTCTGACCATCGGCCTGCTGCGCTCCAAGGTCGGCATCCCGTCCTTCGTCATCACCCTGGCCTATTTCCTCGGCTTCCAGGGCGTGCAGCTGTTCCTCGTCGGCAGCCAGGGCCTGACCTTCACCAACGGCGCCCCCGGCGCAAACATCATCAACGACATCGACTCCTCCTTCATGCCGGTGTGGCTGGGCTGGACCATCCTGGTCGTCATGACGGTCGGCTACGCGGCGCTGAAGATCCAGACCGCGGCCCGCCGACGCAAGCACAGCCTGCCGGCCGAGCCGATCTCGGTGATCTTCGTGAAAATCGCCGCGATGGCCGTCTGCGGCGGCGTGTTCGTCTACTTCATGAGCCTGAACCGGTTCCACTGCCGCACCGCGCTGTGCAGCGCGAGCTCGGCCGAGGGCCTGCCCTGGGTGGTCGGCATCGTGCTGGTGCTGTTCCTGGTGCTGACCTTCGTGCTCAGCCGCACCCGCTACGGCCGGCACCTGTACGCGGTCGGCGGCAACGCCGAGGCCGCCCGCCGGGCCGGTATCCGGGTCGACTGGATCCGCACCTCGGTCTTCGTCATCGGCTCCTTCCTGGCCGCCCTGTCCGGCCTGGTGGCCGACTCGCAGAGCGGTTCCAGCGCCCTGTCCGGCACCGGCAACGTGCTGCTGCTGGCGGTGGGCGCGGCCGTGATCGGCGGCACCTCGCTGTTCGGCGGCCGCGGCCGGATCGTCGACGCGATCGTCGGCGGCCTGGTGGTCGAGGTGATCAGCTACGGCATCAGCAACCTGATCCAGGGCTCCAACTCCGCCGCCTGGGAGGAGATCATCACCGGGCTGGTGCTGCTGCTGGCGGCCGGCTTCGACGCGGTCTCCCGCCGCGGCACGAGCAGCTCCGGCAGCTTCTCCAAGCTGCTGACCGCCCTGCTCCGGCGCGAGCCGAAGAACTAGGGCGAGCCGTCGGGACGTCGCAGTAACAGCAGGGAACCAGCGGGCCGCCAGCGGCCACCCGAATGATCGATCGCGGAGGCATGACGAGCAGCCATGACAGCCGAACAGCCATGACGGCGGAACATGCCGGTGCGACCCAGGACGAGGTCCGGCGGCGCAATCTGTCCACCGTGCTGCGCTACGTCCACGTGCACGGGCCCACCTCGCGGGCCGAACTGACCGGGGCGATGCAGCTGAACCGGTCCACCATCGGCGCGCTGACCGCGGAACTGGTCAACGCCGGCCTGGTGCGGGAGGAGCTTCCCGCCCGCCAGGCCGGCGGCGGCGCCGGCCGGCCGTCCCTGGTGGTGGTGCCCCGCTCGGAGCGGGTCTACGTGTTCGCCTTCGACATCGGGGTGGACTACCTGATCGCCGCCCGGGTGGGCCTGGGCGGCGCGGTGCTGGACCGGCGGGAGCTGTACCGGCCCCGCGGGGACTACGCGCTGGACGACATCGTGGCCCACCTGTCCCGGTTCAGCGGCGAGATGCTGGCTCGGACCGCGCTCGGCTCGACCTGCGTCGGGATCGGCGCGGCGGTGGCCGGCGTGGTGCGCGAGCGGGACGGACTGGTCCGGTTCGCGCCGAACCTGGACTGGGTGGACGAGCCCCTCGGCGAGGCGCTGTCCACCGCCCTGGCCGACTACGGGATCGACGCCCCGGTGGCCGTGGGCAACGACGCGGACCTGGGCGCGCTGGCCGAGCACGTGCGCGGCGCGGCGGCCGGGTCCACCGACGCGGTCTACCTGACCGGCGAGGTCGGCGTCGGCGCCGGCATCATAGTCGGCGACCAGCCCCTGCGCGGCCACAGCGGCTATGCCGGTGAGCTGGGCCACACCGTGGTCAACCCGGCCGGCCGGCTGTGCCGCTGCGGCGCGCGCGGCTGCTGGGAGACCGAGATCGGCGAGAAGGCGATCCTGGACGCGGCCGGCCACCCGGACGGCCCCCGGTCCACGGTGCCCGCGGTGGTCGCCGCCGCGGCCGGCGGGGACCCCCGGGCCGCCGCCGCGATCCGGCACGTGGGCGAGTGGCTGGCCCTGGGCGTGGGCAACCTGGTGAACATCTTCAACCCGGAGGTGGTCATCTTCGGCGGCCTGCTGCGCGACATCCTGCCGGCCGTGGACGGCCAGCTGCGGGAGATGTTGCGCACATCCGGACCGGTCGCCCCGCGCGAGCAGGTGCGGCTGACCGCACCGGGCCTGGGCCCGGACTCGACCCTGGTCGGAGCGGCCGAGCTGGCCTTCGGCGCCCTGCTGGGCGACCCGCTGGCCGACCTGAGCCGCCCGGCACCTGTGAAGATCATGTAAGAGGGGCCGGGTCGGGGCACGCGCCGGCCGGCACCGCGCAATAGACTCGACAGTCCCACCGATGAACGGCGGGTGCCTCCCGGTCTGCGCCCACCCCGCCCGGCAGGCGACCAGACGGCAGTGATCAGGAGGCACCGGTGACGCTCTTGGAGACCGTGTACAGGCCACGTGATCTGGATCAGCTCAGCGTCGAGCAGCTGCGGCAGCTCGCCGGGGAGATCCGGGAGTTCCTGATCGAGAGCGTCTCGCGCACCGGGGGCCACCTCGGCCCCAACCTCGGCGTGGTGGAGCTCACGATCGGCCTGCACCGGGTCTTCGACTCGCCCCGGGACACGATCCTGTGGGACACCGGCCACCAGTCGTACGTGCACAAGCTGCTGACCGGCCGGCAGGACTTCACCAAGCTCAAACAGGACGGCGGCGTCTCCGGCTACCCCTCGCGGGCCGAGTCCGAGCACGACGTGTGCGAGAACTCGCACGCCTCCACCGCGCTGTCCTACGCCGACGGCATCGCCAAGGCCTACCAGGTGCGCGGGCAGACCGACCGCCGGGTGGTCGGCGTGATCGGGGACGGCGCGCTGACCGGCGGGATGGCCTGGGAGGCGCTGAACAACATCGCCTGTGCGAAGGACCGCCCGGTGGTGATCGTGGTGAACGACAACGAGCGCTCCTACTCGCCCACGATCGGCGGTCTGGCCGACCACCTGGCCACCCTGCGCACCACCCAGGGCTACGAGCGGTTCCTGGACTGGGGCAAGGGCACCCTGGCCCGCACCCCGGTGGTCGGCAACACGATCTACGAGGCCCTGCACGGGGTGAAGAAGGGCCTGAAGGACATCGTCACCCCGCAGGGGATGTTCGAGGACCTGGGCCTGAAGTACATCGGTCCGATCGACGGCCACGACATCGCCGAGGTGGAGTCGGCGCTGCGCCGGGCCAAGGGCTTCGGCGGTCCGGTGATCGTGCACTGCATCACCCGGAAGGGTGAGGGCTACCAGCCCGCCCTGGACGACGAGGCGGACCACTTCCACGGCATCGGGGTGATCAACCCGGAGACCGGCCTGCCGTTCCAGATCCAGGGCACCAGCTGGACCGACATCTTCGCGGACGAGATGGTCAAGATCGGCAACGAGCGCGAGGACGTGGTCGCGATCACCGCGGCGATGCTCCAGCCGGTGGGCCTGAAGAAGTTCGCCGAGGCGTACCCGGACCGGATCTACGACGTGGGCATCGCCGAGCAGCACGCGGCCACCTCCGCGGCCGGCCTGGCCTTCGGCGGCCTGCACCCGGTGGTCGCGCTGTACGCGACCTTCCTGAACCGCTGCTTCGACCAGGTCCTGATGGACGTGGCCCTGCACAAAGCCGGGGTGACCTTCGTGCTGGACCGGGCCGGGATCACCGGCGACGACGGCGCGAGCCACAACGGGATGTGGGACATGTCGATCCTGCAAGTGGTCCCGGGCCTGCGCATCGCCGCCCCGCGAGACCCCTCCCAGGTGCGCTCGCAGCTGCGCGAGGCGATGGACGTGGCCGACGCGCCGACCGTGGTCCGCTTCTCCAAGGGCGTGGCCGGGCCGGAGGTCGAGGCGGTCGAGCACGTGGACGGCCTGGACATCCTGCGCCGCGGCCCGGGCGCCGAGGTGCTGCTGGTCACGGCCGGCCCGATGGCAGTGCAGGGCCTGGAGGCCGCGGCGCTGCTGGAGGCCGAGGGCGTGCCGGTGACCGTGGTCGACCCGCGCTGGGTCAAGCCGGTGAACCCGGCCCTGGTCGAGATGGCGCGCCGGTACCGCGCGGTGGTGACGGTCGAGGACAACGGCCGGGTCGGCGGCGTCGGCATGGCGCTGGCCCAGGCGATGCAGGACGCCGGGGTGGACCGGCCGGTGCGGGTGCTCGGCATCCCGCAGGAGTTCCTGGACCACGCCAAGCGCAACCTGATCCTGGAGCGGATCGGGCTGACCGGCGAGGGGATCGCCGGCGCGGTGCGGGCCGTGCTGGCGGGGCTTTCGGCCGGCTGAGGCTGAGCTACTTCTTCGGGGCCTGCGCGATCCGCACCGTGTTCCCGGACGGGTCGCGGAATGCGCAGTCGCGCGGGCCCCAGGGCTGGTCGATCGGTTCCTGCAGCACCTCGGCGCCGGAGGCCAGCACCTTCTCGAAGGCCGCGTCGACGTTGTCGGTGCTGAAGACGTACTGCGACAGAACGCCCTTGGTCAGCAGTTCCTGGAGGGTGTCGCCGTCGGCCTGGGAGCGGCCCGCGTGCGGCTGGGAGAGCACGATCTCCAGGCCCGTCTGGCCCGGGGTGCCGAGGGTGACCCAGCGGAACCCGTCCGAGGCGACGTCCTGGCGCACTTCGAGGCCGAGCGCGTCCCGGTAGAAGCCGAGCGACTCGTCCGGGTCGTTGACGGTGATCATGCAGTACTGGAGTGAAATCGTCATGCGCCCCAGGTTAGACGGCGACTTCGCGGTCCGCTTCTCGAACTCTGCTCGACGCGTCCCGGGCCGGCCGGGTGTGGATCTTCGCCACGCAGGTGGGCATGGCGGTCACGGCCGAGTGCTCCCGGGCCCGGTACGCGCTCGGGGTCTCGCCCAGGATCTCGGTGAACCGCGAGCTGAACGAGCCGAGCGAGGTACAGCCGACCTCCATGCACGCGTCCGTCACACTGGTCCCGGCGCGCAGCAGCGCCATCGCGCGCTCGATCCGGCGGGTCATCAGGTAGCTGTACGGCGTCTCGCCGTAGACCGCCCGGAACTGCCGGGAGAAGTGCCCCGCCGACATCAGCGCGGCCCGGGCCATCGTCGGCACGTCGAGCGGCCGGGCGTACTCCCGGTCGATCAGATCCCGGGCCCGGCGCAGGTGCGCGAGGTTGGCCAGATCCTGGGGGTTCATGCTTCGAGGCTACCACCCGGGTCAGACACAGTGCCACTGACGTGCGGATATGTGGATCGTGAAGGTGCGCGGAGCTGCGTGATGGAAAACGAGCGCCCGCCGGGGCTTTCTCCCGTGATGACGGGTGCGACAGCCTCTGCGGGCGCTCGTTTTACCGCTCCCGGGCTTCCCCGCCGCGGTTCGCGCGGCTCAGGTGGCCCGGAGGTGCGGGTCGGCTGGATCCGTTCAGGCGGAAGCAGCCGCAGACTAGGCGGGCAGGGACGCGACGCCCTCGGCCAGGAACCGCTGCCCGGTGATCTTCTCCGTGACGCCGGTCCGGTCCAGGTACGGGCTGATCCCGCCGAGGTGGAACGGCCAGCCGGCGCCGAGGATGAGGCACAGGTCGATGTCCTGGACCTCGGCCACCACGTCGTCGTCCAGCATCAGCTGGATCTCCTGGGCGATCGCGGCCAGGGCCCGGTCGTAGACCTGTTCGGCGGTGGACGGCCGGTCGCCCAGGACCAGCAGTTCCTCGACCTCGGGGTCGACGATCCGCTTGCCGTCGACCCACTGGTAGAAGGCGCGCTTGTTCGCCCCGACCAGGCGCTTGACGTTCTCGGAGACGGAGAACCGGTCCGGGAAGGCCTCGTGCAGGGTCTCGGACACGTGCAGCGCGACGGCCGGGCCGACCAGCTCCATCAGTTCGAACGGGGACATCGGCAGGCCCAGCGGGGTCAGCGCGGAGTCGGCCACCTCGATCGGGGTGCCCTCGTCCAGGACCTCGTTGACCACGCCGAGGAAGCGGGTGAGCAGGCGGTTGACCACGAACGCGGGGGCGTCCTTGACCAGCACGCAGGACTTCTTCAGCTGCTTGCCCACGACGAACGCGGTGGCCAGGGTCGCGTCGTCGGTGCGCTCGGCCCGGACCACCTCCAGCAGCGGCATCATCGCGACCGGGTTGAAGAAGTGGAAGCCGACCACGCGCTCCGGGTGCTCCAGCTTCGACGCCATCTCGGTGATCGACAGCGAGGAGGTGTTCGTGGCCAGGATGCAGTCCGGCCGGACCACGGCCTCGACCTCGGCGAAGACCTGCTGCTTGACCGACAGCTGCTCGAACACCGCTTCGATCACGAAGTCGGCGTCGGCGAACGCGTCCTTGGTCAGCGAGCCGGTGACCAGGGCCTTGAGCCGGGCCAGCTTGTCCGGGCCGAGCTTGCCCTTCAGGGCCTGGAAGTCCAGCTGCTCGTGCACGTACGCGACGCCCTTGTCCACCCGCTCCTGGTCGATGTCCGTGAGCACCACCGGCACGGCCAGCCGTTGCACGAACAGGGTGGCCAGCTGGCCGGCCATCAGGCCCGCGCCCACGACGCCGACCTTGGTCACCGGCTTGGCCAGGGACTTGTCCGGCACGCCGACCGGGCGCTTGGCCCGCTTCTGCACCAGGTTGAAGGCGTAGATGCTGCTGCGCAGCTCCTGCGACATGATCCGCTCGGCCAGGGCCTCGTCCTCGGCGGCGAAGCCCTCGTCCCGGCTCGCGGTCCGGGCCAGGGCGATCAGGTCCAGCGCCGCGTAGGGCGCGCGGGCCGCGCCGTGCACGCGGGAGTCGGCGACCTGGCGGCCGCGCTCGATCGCGGCGGCCCACTCCTGCTCGGAGTACTGCGCCCGCTCGACCGTGATCTCGCCCCGGACCACCTTGCCGGCCCAGGCGAGCGACTCCTCCAGGAAGTCGGCCGGTTCGAACATGGCGTCCGCGATGCCGAGCTTGAAGGCCTTGGGCCCGTTCAGCTGCCGGTTCTGGGACAGCGAGTTCTCGATCACGACCGTGACCGCGTTGTCCGGCCCGATCAGCCGGGGCAGCAGCTGGGTGCCGCCCCAGCCCGGGACCAGGCCGAGGAAGACCTCGGGCAGGGACAGCGCGGGCACCCCGGACGAGATGGTCCGGTAGGTGCAGTGCAGCGCGATCTCGGTGCCGCCGCCCATCGCCGCGCCGTTGACGAAGGCGAAGCTGGGCAACGGCAGTTCGCCCAGCCGGCGCATCGCGGCGTGCCCGGCCCGGCCGGTGGCCAGCGCGTCCTCGGTGCCGCGGGCCACCTCGACCGCCTTGAGGTCCGCGCCGACCGCGAAGATGAACGGCTTGCCGGTCACGCCCGCGGCCACCACCTGGCCGGCCGCCGCCAGCCGCTCGACCTCGTCCATGGCCCGGCTCAGGTTGCCCAGGCCGCGCGGGCCGAAGGTGGTCGGCTTGGTGTGGTCGAAGCCGTTGTCCATGGTGATCAGGGCCAGCTTGCCGCCGCCGCCGGGCAGGTCGAGCACGCGGACCGGGAAGCTGGTGACGACCTCGTCCGGGAACGCCGCCGCGGCGCGCTCCTCGTCCGCGGAGGCGGGGGTGGGGGTCTGCTCGGTCACTTGGAGCCTCCGGTCACGCTCGCGGCGGGCAGGTAGTCGGCGTGGTGCGGGTTCTCCCAGATCACCGTGCCGCCCATGCCGATGCCGATGCACATCGTGGTCAGGCCGTAGCGCACCTCGGGGTGGGCCTCGAAGTGGTGCGCCAGCTGGAGCATCAGCCGGACCCCGGAGGAGGCCAGCGGGTGGCCGACCGCGATCGCGCCGCCCCACGGGTTGACCCGCTCGTCGTCCTCGGCGATGCCGTAGTGGTCCAGGAAGGCCAGCACCTGCACGGCGAAGGCCTCGTTGATCTCGAACAGGCCGATGTCCCCGATGCCCAGCCCGGCCGAGGCCAGCGCCTTCTCGGTGGCCGGGACCGGGCCGATGCCCATCACCTCGGGCTCCACGCCGGCGAAGGCGTAGGAGACCATCCGCATCCGGACCGGCAGGCCGAGCTCGTCGGCCACGTCCTCGGCCGCGATCAGCGCGGCGGTGGCCCCGTCGTTCAGGCCGGCCGCGTTGCCCGCGGTGACCTTGCCGCGGACCCGGAACGGGGTCTTGAGCGCGGCCAGGTCGGCCATCGTGGTGCCCGGGCGGGGCGGCTCGTCGGCCACGGCCAGGCCCCAGCCGCCGCCGAGCTGCGAGTCCACCGAGTTGCGGGTGGCCACCGCGACCAGGTCCGGCTGGATCCGGCCGTCGGCGTAGGCCTTGGCGGTCTTCTCCTGCGAACGCACCGCGTACGCGTCGGCGCGCTCCTTGGTGATCTGCGGGAAGCGGTCGTGCAGGTTCTCCGCGGTGGCGCCCATGACCAGGGCCGAGTCGTCCACCAGGCGCTCGCTCAGGAACCGCGGGTTCGGGTCCACGCCCTCGCCCATCGGGTGCCGGCCCATGTGCTCGACCCCGCCGGCCAGCGCCACGTCGAAGGCGCCGAAGGCGATCCCGGCGGCGGTGTTGGTGACCGCGGTCATCGCGCCGGCGCACATCCGGTCCACCGAGTATCCGGGCACCGACTTGGGCAGCCCGGCCAGCAGCGCGGCGGTCCGGCCGAGGGTCAGGCCCTGGTCGCCGATCTGGGTGGTGGCCGCGATCGCGCACTCCCCGATCCGCTCGGCCGGCAGGCCGGGGTTGCGCCGGACCAGCTCGCGCAGGCACTTGATGATCAGGTCGTCGGCGCGGGTCTCGGCGTACATGCCCTTCGGGCCCGCCTTGCCGAAGGGGGTGCGGACGCCGTCTACGAAGACGACGTCACGAGCGGTACGAGGCACGATGGCTCTCCTCCGAGCGTGAAATCAGGGACAGTCGTTCTACGTCTGCTCCGAATGCTACTCGCCGGTAATAAAAAGCGGTAGCCGGGTCCGACGGCGTGGCGCGGGCGGGTTGACGCCGGGGGTGGGCGGGGCGGGGCACGCCGATGAGCTGCGCCGGATAGGCGTGGTGAGGCAGGTGGTGCCGGTGCGCGGCGGCGGGTGGGACGGGCGCCGGGAATGGCCGCTGGGACTAACGGGGCGGGAACGGCGGGCTGGATCTTGCGCCGCCGTTGCCGCAGCCGCTACTCGGCCGGTGGAATCGCCAGGTCTCGATCCGGGCCAGGCCACCGGGGAAGGCAGCCGCTAGTCGGTCGGGGGGCTCGTTCTCGGTTGTACGCGGCTACTCGGCGTCGGCATGTGCGTCGGAGGCGGTGTCGGCGGTGTCGGCGGCCGCGGGTTCGTCGTGCCGGGAGCGGCGCGGGGTGCCGGGGCCGGAACCGTTCCCGGTCCTGGGCGCGGTCGCACCCGAGGCCGTGCCCGCGGACGTGGCCGCTGCGGCGGCTGCCGCCGCGTTCAGGGCGGCCGCGGCGGCGGCGGTCGCGGCGGGGGAGGCGGACAGGGCGGCGCTGAGCGGGCCGGCCGTCAGCCCGACCTGCCAGGGGCGGGCGCCGCCGGACCGCAGCACCTCGGCCACGGTGTCCGGGCCCGGGTCGGCCGGCGGGGACCAGCACAGCCGGCGCAGCAGGTCGGGGGACAGCAGGTTCTCCACCGGCAGCCGGTACTCCTCGGCCAGGGCCAGCGCGGCCCGGCGGGCCACGGTCAGCCGCGCCGCGGCGGCCGGGTCGGTGCGCTCCCAGGACTTGGCCGGGGGCGGGCCGTCGTGCGCGGCCTGGGCGTTGGGCAGCTCGGCCTCGGGCAGGTCCAGCGCGGCGAGCAGGGCCGCGTGGTAGCCGACCGCGTCGGTCGAGCGGGTCCGGCCGCTGCACCCGGGGATGGCGCGCAGCTCGGCCACGTTCTGCGGCAGCCGGGTGGCCGCCTCGATGATCGCGGTGTCCGGCAGCACCCGGCCGGGCGGCATGTCGCGGCGGTCGGCCAGCAGGTCGCGCCGTTCCCACAGGGCCCGGACCACGGCCAGCTGACGCGGGCGGCGGATCTTGTGGATGCCGGAGGTGCGCCGCCACGGCTCGGACCGCGGGGGCGGCGGCGGGGCGGCCAGGACCGCGGCGAACTCCTGCATCGCCCACTCCAGCTTGCCCTGCGCCTGCAGGTCCGCGCTGACCTTGTCGCGCAGTTCGACCAGCAGTTCGACGTCCAGGGCGGCGTACCGCAGCCAGGGTTCGGGCAGCGGGCGGGTGGACCAGTCGTCGGCCGAGTGCCGCTTCTCCAGGGTGAAGCCGAGCAGGTCCTCGACCATGTAGCCCAGGCCGACCCGGGGGTATCCGGCCAGCCGGCCGCCGAGCTCGGTGTCGAACAACCGGCCGGGGGCCAGGCCGACTTCGCGCAGGCAGGCCAGGTCCTGGCTGGCCGCGTGCAGCACCCACTCCTGGTCGGCCAGCACGGCGCTCAGGCCGGTCAGGTCCGGGCAGGCGATCGGGTCGATCATGGCCGTGCCCGCGCCCTCGCGGCGCAGCTGGATCAGGTACGCGCGCTGGGTGTAGCGGTAACCGGAGGCCCGCTCGGCGTCGACGGCCACCGGGCCGGTGCCGGCCGCGAAGGCGGCGACGGCCTCGGCCAGCGTGCGCTCGTCGGCGATCACATCGGGGACACCGTCCCGCGGGGTCAGCAGCGGGACGGCGGCGCCTTCAGTCGGCACCGGCTCGGCGTCAATAGTCACCTGCTAACGGTAACCTGCCTGGTCCCATTCTCAGTGGGTGCTGGACTACTTGTGTGGAATTCCGTACGGAGCGCGGGGTGCGCCCCGGCGCCGTTGCGCGCCTGTTGCGGACGTTTTGGGCGGGCTTGGGCGCGCCGGCCGCGGCTCCGGCCGAGGTCGCCGGGGGGTGGCGGCGAGGTGGTCGGCCGGTGGACGCACGGAGGCCGCCACCTGTCCAGGAGATGGCCGAAATGTGTCCTGCGGATGGCCAGGGGGTGTCCAGGCGGGATTTTCGACCGGCACCGGGGTGAGCGCGGCGACCGGTCGGGACCGCGCGATCGGGGGCGTCGTCCGGCCGGGCAGGTGCACGCGCGAGTGCACGCGCACCTGCCCGGCCGGACGACGCTGCGTCCGAGCGTTCAGCTGAGGATGCCGCCGCGCATGCCGACCGCGACCATGCCGGCCCGGTCGCCGGTGCCCAGCTTGCGCGCGATCCGGGCCAGGTGGCTCTTCACGGTGAGCGCGGACAGGCCCATGGTCTGGCCGATGGCCTTGTTCGACCGGCCGTCCGCGACCAGGCGCAGCACCTCGATCTCGCGCGCGGACAGCTCGCGGCAGCCGGCGTTCATCGGGGCGGGCATCGCGCCCGCGGCCAGCGCGCCGGCGGTGCCGGCCGGGCCGACGCCGGCCAGCCGGCGTTCGCGCAGGTGCGGCGGGAGCGCGCCGAGGCCGCCCTGCTGGTGTCCGGGCAGCATGCCCGGCCGGCTCGGCGGGAGCATCCGCGCGCCGGTGACCACGTAGCCGCGCACGCCGGAGGCCAGGGCCGCGCGGACCGCGTTCGTGTCGTCCGCGGTGGAGATGGCCACCGCGCTGTTCCAGCCGAGGCTTCGCATCTCCGCGAGGAGCGCGAGTCCGGGGCCGTCGGGCAGGTGGACGTCGACAATGGCGATATCGCGGGCAGTGGCCATCCGGGTGCGGGCCTCGGCGATGGTGGATGCTTCCACCACGTCGCGGACACCCAGCGCCCACAGATGGCGGGTGACCGAAGTTCGGACGCGCGGGTCGTGGACGACGACCATCGCGGTGAGTTTCGCAGGTCGATATGCCAACAGGCTCGCGGTGTGATCGACGAGTACCGACACCTTCGCCTCCTAGGGGCTGTCGGAGGGTGGATCCGGTCCGCAGGTGTGGAGGGTTGCGTCCGGACGGGGGTGCTACGAGGAGAGGAATCGGCAATCCAGGTGCGGACCTTTAGCGTGATGACCCTTACCGGGTGCCCTCCGGATGGGTTAAGCAGCAGGGGCATTTGGCCCATTGCCCACCCGAACGGCGTAGTACGGCGCCTGACCGACTTGCTTTTTCGCGGCTGTGGACTTCTGTCCGGCGCGGTGATACCAGCGTTGAACTGCTCTGATCACTAAGCGTCAGAGCGCCGGCCGGGTGACTGGGAAGGAGCTGGACTTGATGCTTACCCGAATGGTGGAAAAGTAAACAGCGGGGAATGTTCACCTGCTTGGCTCAGTGGATGTCGGTCGTCCACTGAGTCCGGGGCGGGTCCGGGCCGGGTCCGCGCAGGGCCGGGACGGGCTCCCCCAGGCCGAGCGGCCGAGCGGCCGGGGCGGCTGCGGGCGGCTGCGGGCGGCTATGAGTGGGCGTGGGCGTGGGCGGGCACCGGTCGGCTGCGGGGCGGCCGTGACCGGGTGCGGGGCTTCAGCGGCGCGGGGCGCCGGGGAATGAGGAGACTCCGGCGGCCAGCACCGGCGGCAGGCCGGCGGCCGAGGACAGCAGGTCGGACCAGGCCTGGAAGTGGGCCTGGACTGCCGCGTACGCGTCCTCGGGCGAGGGCACGCGCCCGCCGGACCCGCCGGGGCCGAGGTGGAACAGCGGGGTCCAGGAGGCGCGCAGCTCTAGCGAGTGCTCGATCGGCTCCACCACGCCGGTCAGGTCGCCCGCGCCCGGGCCGAACTCGTCGTCGGACAGGTGCGCGCCGGAGCCGGGCTGCAGTCCGCCTGTCCGCGGCCCGCCCGCGGCCGGGCCCTGGCCGCCGCCGGAACCGGGCCGGCCCGAGGACGCCGAGCCCGCGCCGAAACCGGTTCCGGCCGTCGCGGCGGCGCTCACCGCCGCCCCGCCCGGGCCGGAGCCGGCCGGGTCCCCGGCGGCCGGTCCGGTCCGGGCCAGCTCGCCGAACCGGGTGGAGGCGCACTGGGAGACCGTGCCGCCGAGCGCCGCGTACCGGGCCTGGCGCCGTTCGAAGGCCTCGGTCAGCCAGGACCAGGCCACCTCGGGCAGCAGCCGGTCCTCGGCGATCTCGGTCTCGAGGTCGACCTGGATCAGGGTGACGCAGCGGAAGACGCCCTTCCACTCCGGGTGCCCGTCCGGCTCGTACAGCAGCACGAACCGGCCGGAGCCGAGCTCCTCGGCCTCGCCGTTCGGGTCGGTCGGGCCGAGCACGGCGACCGAGCCGGCGTAGCTGTGGCTGGCCAGCCGGCGCGGGGCCGGCAGCTGCTCGCGGTCGAGCTCCGGGCGCAGCTCGAGCGCGGCCAGTCCGGCCAGCGCGCGTTCGAACACGGCCGGGACCAGCGTGGTCGGGGCCGAATCCGGGTCGAGCGGCCCCAGGTTGCGCAAAGGACGGTGTCCGCGGTGCGGCTCAGGCATAGCCGCAGAGTATTGCGGCGCCGCGGGCGGGGCGCGCAGGCGCGCGGAGCGAATTCGAGATGAGTGCTCGTAGTCCTCACAAAATGGCGCCGCGGGCCGGGTCGGAAGGTGAGGTAAGCGGACGAAACCGGAGGATTGGGCGGGTGCGGCGGGCGGCGGACGTTCCTCTGCGTGCGCGCCCCGTACACGCAGCAGAGTCGACATTGGTCTCGGGACCACGCAGACGACCGCTTCGGGACACACCCGTATATGAGGTTTCGCGACGGGCCCGTGGACCGTGTGCGGCGTACTTTTCCGGTCAGCGCTGTCGCCATCGTGGCGGCATGCGAGGATCGGGGGGTGAGTGGTACAGATCCGGCGCACGGCGCCGCAGCAGCAGACCGGTCCACGTCGGCCGTCCCGTCCCCGGTAGCGCACCAGGACGGATCCCCGCAGTCGCCATCGCGCCCGCCGGCCCATTCCGGCCTGGCTGATTCCGCCTTCCTCCGGGCCTGCCACCGGCAGCCGGGCGCACACACCCCGGTGTGGTTCATGCGCCAGGCCGGCCGGTCGCTGCCGGAATACCGGGCGATCCGGTCCGAGGTGGCCATGCTCGAGTCCTGCATGATGCCGGAGCTGGTGACCGAGATCACCATGCAGCCGGTCCGCCGCTACGGCGTGGACGCGGCCATCCTGTTCAGCGACATCGTGGTGCCGCTCAAGGCCATCGGGGTCGACCTGGACATCAAGCCGGGGATCGGGCCGGTGGTCGAGCACCCGATCCGCGACCGGGCCGGGCTGGCCCAGCTGCGCGCGCCCGAGCCGGACGACCTCGCGCCGATCGGCGCCGCGGTCCGGCTGCTGACCGCCGAGCTCGGCCCGACCCCGCTGATCGGGTTCGCCGGGGCGCCGTTCACCCTGGCCAGCTACCTGATCGAGGGCGGGCCGTCCCGCGGGCACGAACTGACCAAGGCCATGATGTACGGCGAGCCGGAGCTGTTCGCCGCGCTGCTGGACCGGCTGGCCGAGATCACCGCCGCCTTCCTGCGGGTGCAGATCGAGGCCGGGGCCGGCGCGGTCCAGCTGTTCGACTCCTGGGTCGGCGCGCTCGCCCCGGCGGACTACCGCCGGCACGTGCAGCCCGCCTCAGCGAAGGTGTTCGACGCGGTCAGCGGGTACGGCGTGCCGAAGATCCACTTCGGCGTCGGCACCGGGGAACTGCTGCACGACATGGGCGAGGCCGGCGCGGACGTGGTCGGGGTGGACTGGCGGGTGCCGCTGGACGAGGCGGCCAAGCGGGTCGGCCCGGGCAAGGCGCTGCAGGGCAACCTGGACCCGGCGATCCTGTTCGCGCCGGAGCACGCGTACACGGCCGCGACCCTCCAGGTGCTCGACGACGCCAAGGGGCTGGAAGGACACGTGTTCAACCTCGGCCACGGCGTCGGCCCGAGCACCGACCCGGGCGTGCTCAAGAAGATCGTCGACCTCGTGCACGAGACCACCGCCCGCTGATGTCCGAGCAGGCATCGGGCGCGCCGCTCGGCGGCGGGGCAGGCCGGACCCTGGCGCCGGGGCCCCGGTCGGCGACCGTGATCCCGCCCTCCGGCCGGCCGGCCGAGCACGGGCGCGGCGCCGGACGGCACCTGGTCGTGATCGGCGCCGGGATCACCGGACTGGCCGCCGCCCGGGCCGCCCGGCAGCAGGGGCTGCGGGTGACGGTGCTGGAGGCCGGGCCGTGTCCCGGCGGGAAGCTCGCCCTGGGCGAGGTCGCCGGCGTGCAGATCGACCTCGGCGCCGAGTCCATCCTGGCCCGCCGGCCCGAGGGCACCGACCTGGCCGCCCAGATCGGGCTGACCGGCGACCTGGTCCACCCGGCCACGATCAGCGCCGGGATCTGGAGCCGGGGCCGGCTGCGCACCCTGCCGGCCGGACACCTGATGGGCGTGCCCGGCGACCTGCGCGCGCTGGCCGACTCCGGGATCCTGAGCGAGCAGGGCGTGGCCCGCGCCCAGGCCGACCAGACCCTGCCCCCGACCCCGGTCGACGGCGACGTCTCGGTCGGCGCGTTCGTGGCCGCCCGGATGGGCCGCGAGGTCAGCGACCGACTGGTCGAGCCACTGCTCGGCGGGGTCTACGCCGGGCACGCCGAACGGCTCTCGCTGCGGGCGACCATCCCGCAGCTGGCCCCGCTGGCCGCCGCGGGCACCCCGCTCGGCGAGGGCGTGCGCGCCCTGCTCGACGCCGCCGCGGCCGCGCGGCCGGCCGGGCCGCCGCCGCCCGTGTTCGCCGGACTGCGCGGCGGAGTCGGCCGGCTGGCGGTGGAACTGGCCGCCGCGAACGAGGCCGACGGGATCGACACCCGGTTCGGCACCGCGGTCACCTCGCTGAAGCAGGAAACCGGCACGGGAACAGCAGCCGGATCGGCCGCCGGGACCGGCTGGCGGCTGACCCTGAGCGACGGGACCTCCCTGACCGCCGACGCGGTGGTCCTCGCCGTCCCGGCCCACGCCGCCGCCCGACTGCTCGCCGACCTGGCCGGACCGGCCGCGAACGCCCTGACCGAGATCGAGTACGGCTCGGTCGCGATCGTCACCCTGGCCGTCCCGCGGGCCGGCCTCGGCGACGCCGAACTGCCCGGCTCCGGATTCCTGGTCCCCGCGGTCGAAGGCCGCTCGATCAAGGCGGCCACCTTCTCCACCGCCAAATGGCCGTGGCTGGCCGACAGCGCGGGCGAGCAGGACCTGGCCGTGCTGCGCGCCTCGATCGGCCGGGCCGGCGAGACCGCCGAACTCGACCGCGACGACGCCGACCTGGTCACCATGGTCCGCACCGACCTCGCCGCCGCGACCGGACTGTCCGCGACTCCGGTCGACACCCACGTCCAACGCTGGACCGACTCCCTGCCGCAGTACACCGTCGGACACCTCGACCGGGTCGCCCGGATCCGGGCCGCCCTGCCGGCCGGCACCGCGGTGGCCGGCGCGGCGTACGACGGCGTCGGCATCCCCGCCTGCATCGCCTCCGCGCACGCCGCGGTGCACTCCCTGACGACCACCTGGAACGAAAGGCCCGACCGCCCATGACCGAGCAGACCCCCGCCGCCGGCACTCCCGGCGAGACCGCCCCCGCCGCCGAGGCCGCCCCGGGCGCCCGCCCGGTCAGCCGCAAGGCCCGGGAACTGAACGAGACCATCCGCTACACCTGCTGGTCGGTGTTCCAGGTGGTCCAGTCGATCCCGGACGAGGACCGGGCCGACTGCGCCGCCGAGGTCGAGGACCTGTACGCGGACCTGGCCGCCAAGGACGTCGTGGTGCGCGGCACCTACGACCTGGCCGGGCTGCGCTCGGACGCCGACCTGATGATCTGGTGGCACGCCCCGGCCGCCGAGGACCTGCAGGACGCCTACTCGCGCTTCCGGAAGACCACGCTCGGCCGGGCCAGCGAACCGGTCTGGTCGAACATGGCCCTGCACCGGCCGGCCGAGTTCAACAAGAGCCACATCCCGGCCTACCTGGCCGGAGAGCCGGCCAAGAACTGGGCCGCGGTCTACCCGTTCGTCCGCTCCTACGAGTGGTACCTGCTGCCGGACGAGGAGCGCCGCGCCCTGCTGGCCGAACACGGCAAGATGTCGCGCGACTACCCGGACGTGCGGGCCAACACCGTGCCGTCGTTCGCGCTCGGCGACTACGAGTGGCTGCTCGCCTTCGAGGCCGACGAACTGCACCGGATCGTGGACCTGATGCGGCACCTGCGCGGCTCGGAGACCCGGCGGCACGTGCGGGAAGAGGTGCCGTTCTTCACCGGGCGCCGCCGGTCGCCGGCCGAGCTGATGGACAGCCTGCCGTAGTCGCCGGTCTCAGGCCGCCGGACCATCGGGCGGCCCTGCGCGCTCAGCCGCCGGCCGCCTGGTAGAGAGTGCGCAGCGCCGCCGCGATGTCGGCCACCTCGGTGAGGCGGCCGGCCGCGACGGACACCACGAGGCCCTCCGTGTCGTCGACCGGGACCGGGCGGCCGGGCACGCCGTTCAGGTCGAGCAGGACCCGCGCGCTCAGCCAGCTCAGCCGCTTGTTCCCGTCGATCAGCGGATGGCCCTTGGCGAGCGAGTGCAGCAGCGCGGCGGCCTTGAGCCAGATGTCCGGGAAAGGCTGCACACGGGCGTGCCGGATCATTGATCCGCAGATCATGCGGATGTACCCGTTTGTTCACCCCGAGCGATTGTGGGCGGCTAGGCTTCGATCTGGCCATATCCACCAAGAATGTCGACCCCTGATAGGACACATCATGGATGCTGTTGTGAGGCGAGTGACTGTCATCGGTACCGGTTATCTCGGTGCGACGCATGCGGCGTGCATGGCGGAACTGGGGTTCGAGGTTCTGGGCATGGATGTGGACGCCGAGAAGGTCGCGGCGCTGTCCGAGGGGCGGATCACGTTCCACGAGCCGGGACTGCCGGAGCTGCTGAGCAAGCACGTCGCGTCGGGACGGCTGCGGTTCACCACCTCGTACGCGGAAGTCGCGGCGTTCGGCGCGGGCGAGGAGGGGACCGTGGTGCACTTCGTGTGCGTCAACACCCCGCAGCGCAAGGGCGAGTACGCCGCGGATGTGAGCTACCTGGAGGCCGTGGTCGACGGGCTGGGCCCGCACCTGGCCGGCGACGTGGTCGTGGTCAACAAGTCGACCTCGCCCGCGGGCACCGCGGTGCGGCTCTCGGACCGGTTCGAGGCACTGGTCGGCGACGGCGTGCGGGTGGAGCTCGTGTCCAACCCCGAGTTCCTGCGCGAGGGCCACGCGGTGGCCGACACGCTGCACCCGGACCGTCTGGTCGTCGGGGCGACGTCACCGGAGGGCGAGGCGGTGCTGCGTGCGGTGTACGAGCCGCTGACCTCGGCCGGGGTGCCCCTGGTGGTCACCGACCTGGCGACCGCGGAGCTGGTGAAGAACGCGGCGAACGCGTTCCTGTCCACCAAGATCTCCTTCATCAACGCGATGGCGGAGGTGTGCGAGGCCGCGGGCGGGGACGTGATGGCGCTGTCGGAGGCGCTGTCGTACGACCCGCGGATCGGCGGCCGGTTCCTGACCCCGGGCCTCGGTTTCGGGGGTGGGTGTCTGCCGAAGGACATCCGGGCGTTCATGGCGCGGGCCGGGGAGTTGGGGGTGGATCAGGCGCTGGCGTTCTTGCGGGAGGTGGACGCGATCAACATGCGCCGGCGGATCCGGACGGTGGATCTGGCCCGGGAGCAGTGCGGCGGGTCGTTCCTGGGCCGGCGGGTGGCGGTGTGGGGTGCGGCGTTCAAGCCGGACACCGACGACGTGCGCGACTCCCCGGCGTTGAACGTCGCGGCCGCGATCCAGCTGCAGGGGGCGCAGGTGACGGTGTACGACCCGCAGGCCAACGACACCGCGCGCAAGATCGAGCCGACCCTGGTGTTCGCCGACAGCGCCCTGGACGCGGTCGCCGGCGCGGACGTGCTGCTGCACCTGACCGAGTGGGAGGAGTTCCGCCGGATCGACCCGGCCCTGGTGGCCGACCGGGTCAAGGCCCGGCACGTGGTCGACGGGCGCAACGCCCTGGACGCCGCCGCCTGGCGCCAGGCCGGCTGGACCTACCGCGCCCTGGGCCGGCCGACCCTGTAGCGCAGACGTAGATCGTTTCCGGCGCCGGATTCGGCGCCCCCCTCAGCGGATTCCGGCAACCCGGGATCCGCTGAGTCGTCTTCGCGCAAGCCGCCCCGGCATATTGGTGCACGGATGGTACAGAACGAGCATTGTGCAACGACAAAAGAATGCTGACACCGTATTAAAGCTCTGTATTGATGCGCTTTGATGATCGCTTTGGTCGGCAGCCGACTTTACCTGCAGCAGACTGATCAATGAAGCGCGCTAAACCGCGACGATCCGGTCGGCCACCGCGCGGGCGATCTCCAGCGACGAGGTGGCCGCCGGGGACGGGGCGTTCAGGACGTGCACCTGGCGCGGCGCGCTCTCGATCAGGAAGTCGTCGACCAGGCCGCCCGACCTGGTCAGGGCCTGTGCGCGCACGCCCGAGCCGGCCGGGACCAGGTCCTCCTCGGTGATCGCCGGGACCAGCCGGGCCAGGCTCTGGGCGAAGCGCTTGCGGGAGAGCGAGCGGGCCACCTCCTGCAGCCCGGGGCGCCAGTTGTCCTTGCCCAGCCGCCAGGTGCCGGGGAAGCGCAGGGAGTCGGCCAGGTCGCGGGCGGAGACGTCCCGCCAGCGGTACCCCTCCCGGCGCAGGGCCAGGACCGCGTTCGGGCCCGCGTGGATGCTGCCGTCGACCATCCGGGTCAGGTGCACGCCGAGGAACGGGAACCGCGGGTCCGGGACCGGGTAGATCAGGCCGCGGACCAGGTCGCGCCGGTCCGGCTTCAGCTCGTAGTACTCACCCCGGAACGGCACGATCCGTGCGTCCGGGTGCAGTCCGGCCAGGCGGGCTATCCGGTCGCTGTGCAGTCCGGCGCAGTTCACCAGGGTGTCGGCGTGCACGATCCCGCGCGGGGTGGCCACGCTGACCCGGCCCGCGCCGGTGCGGATGCCCAGCACCTCCGCGCCGGTGCGCAGATCGGCGCCCGCCTTGTCCAGGTGCGCGGCCATGGCCAGGCAGACGGCGGTGTAGTCCGTGATCCCGGTGCTCTTCACGTGCAGGGCGCCCAGGCACCGGACCTCGGGCTCCAGCTCGCGGGCCTGGTCCGGGGAGATCAGCTCGGCCGGGACGCCGTTGGCCCCGGCCCGCTCGGCCAGGGCGGCCAGCCGGGGCAGCTCGGCCGGCTCGGTGGCCACCACGAGCTTGCCGCAGACCTGCACCGGGACGCCGTTCTCCTGCGCGAACTCGACCATGGACCGGCTGCCGGCCACCGCCATCGCGGCCTTGAGGCTGCCCGGCTTGTAGTACAGGCCCGCGTGGATCACGCCGCTGTTGTGCCCGGTCTGGTGGGCGGCCCAGTGGTCTTCCTTCTCCAGCACGGTGACCTGGTGGCCCCGGTGCAGGGCCAGTTCGCGGGCGACGGCCAGGCCGACGATCCCTCCGCCGATGACCACGGTGTGCCGCACGTGAACCACTCCTGAGCTCGGTCGGTCGCGGACGCCCGCGACGGAAGGAAGACAGACCAGCGCGGATCCCCGCCCCGTCCCGGAGCGTATCGCCTCGGACCGGCCCGGGTCCGCGGAATCGCGCGGTCAGTGCATGCCGGCGTCCGGCCGGCGCAGCCGGGCCGGGCTCAGCAGGCCGGCCGCGGCGGCCCGGCTGCGCTGCTTGCCGAGCACGGCCCGCGGCGCCTCGCGCAGCAGCGCGACCGCCCAGTAGGCCGCCGACGCGGGCAGGTGGTGCCGGCGGTGGTAGAGCCGCACTTTGTTGATCGTGAGCAGGGTCCACAGTTTCGCCGACACCCCGGACTCCCCGCCGAGGTGCACCGCGGTCGCCTCCGGGATCAGCCGGGTGAGAAAGCCCAGGTCGCGGGCCCGCAGGGCGAACTCGGTCTCCTCCGAGTAGAGGAAGAACGACTCGTCCCACGGTCCGCACGCGGTCATGCAGTCGGCCGAGATCATCATGATCGCGCCGGTGGCCCAGTCCGCCACGGTCGGTGCCCGGTAAGCGGATTCGTCCAGCACCACCTCGCCGAGCCGGGGGAAGCGGCCGGCCCGGCCGCCGAGCACCGCCTCGCCGAGCGCGCGCAGCAGGGTGGGCTCGCGGCGCAGCGAGGGGGTCAGCCGGCCGGACTCGTCGAGCATCCGGGGCACGGTTATCCCGACCGACGCGTCGGTATCGGTGTGCAGCGCGGCGACCAGGGTTGCGGCGCAGTCCGGCTGCAGGCGGATGTCCGGATTCAGGATGAAGGCGGCCGAAAAGGGCTTTCCGTCCAGCGTGGCCGAATGCGCGAACGCCCGGTTGATCGCGGCGGAGTATCCGGCGTTGCTTCCGGTCTGAACGACGCAGCCCTGGGCGCTGCCGCCGTGGTCGGCGAGCCAGTTCTCGACAGTGTGCACGGTGTCATCGGCCGACGCGTTGTCGGCAACCACGAGGTACCAGGGGACGCCGGCCAAACCCTCCGGCAGCGAGTTCAGCAGCTCGCCGACGACCGCCGCACTGTTCCAGGTGACGACGACGACCGCGACGCGGGTCTCGGGCATGGCTTACTCCGTGGGGGTCTCGGTCGGCGGATGGGACACGCCTCTGACCAGGGGCGCGACGGCAACGGAAGACTATCGGACGAGCGCCGCGGCCGCAGTCGGACGGCGGAAAGGCACTCGGCCGCCGCGACCTGACGGACAGGCCGCGGCGGCCGGACCGCCGCAATGCGGGGCGAGCTGGGGGAGCGGCGACCCGCGCGGGCGCGGGCGAGCCGGCGCCCCTGACTGGAGGTCAGGGGGTTGCAGATCAATAACAGTCGCGGCGGCCGGTTCAGGCCCCGGGAGGCCCGGCCGGTTCGGCCGCCGCCCGGCTGCTCTCGTCCCGCAGCCAGGTGGTGAAGTCTCCGGCCTTGACCGCCTTGTCCGCCCGGCGCCGGGCGTAGAGGGTGACCGCCAGGAACCAGGCCACCTTGGGGGCCAGGGCCACCGGTGAGCTGCGCAGCACCGCGAGCAGGTCGGCCTTGGTGGTGCGCGACTCGGCGCCGGCCTGGGCCAGCTCCTCGCGCCGGCCGGCCTGCACGGTCACGGTGACCGCCCGAACCCGCCGCCGGACCAGGTCGCCGCAGGTGCGCGGCGGGTGCACGGTGGCGAAGGAGTCCGCCGCGATCAGCCGCTCGTCCGCGCTGAAGGACAGGGACGCGGCCAGGTCGTCGCCCATCAGCTCCGGCAGCGCGGACAACCGGGCGAAACCCTTGGCGGACACGCCGATCACGCCGCGGCCGAACAGGCCGGCGCGGACGGCCGGCAGCTTGGGCCACACGTCGTAGTACCAGCGGATCGTCCAGGACAGGCCCGCGGTCGGCATCCGCCGCTCCGGGGCCGCGGCCAGGATCGGGCCGTCCTCGGACAGGTGCGCGGCCAGGGCGCGGGCGTCGGCGGCGGTGAACTCCACGTCGGCGTCCACGTAGATCCGCGGGAACACGTCCGTCGCGGCGTCGGCCAGCCGCATCGCGTTGTACTTGCTGGGTTTCGGGGTCTCCAGCACCCGGACCGACGGCCCGTAGGCCGCGGCCACCGCGGCGGTCTCGTCGGAGCAGCCGTTGGCCACGACCAGGATGTCGAGTCCGGCCGGGGCGTCCGGCCCGGTGAGCCCGGCCAGTAGCCGGCCGATCACCCGGGCCTCGTTGTGGGCGGGTACGACGATGCTCATCACGGAAGGAAGTATCGGGGTCATATAGCTCGAATGTCTACTATGGGGCTCGGCGTCCCGGATGGCGGCTTGTCTGGTTTCTGCACGATTTGCGGGTACTGATCTTTACCGCTCGTTGGAACTGCCTGCTTGAGGAGCCGCGTTGCGTATTTTACCATTCTGGGTGTAGTCATTCACCACGATGCGCTACCAGCGTGCGCCCCGGAGGGGCCGAAACTCTGATAGCTTCAGGAAACTATAGGTGAATTCTTCTACAAGGTGGCTATTCAGAGCTCTGGTGCGGCTATGTTGGGGGCTCGTTGGAATAGTTCTACCCCCTTTGCCCATAAGGGCTACAAGGAGGGAAATCGATTCGTGTCGACTCGTGGGTGGCCGGGTACTTCGCCGCCTGCGGATCGGCCCGTCGTTTTTTGGGGGTGAACAATGAACGTCGTCAATCTGTTGTCCGCCGAACTTCACAACCATCCGGCGACCGCCGTCGCCAACCATCACAAGAGGTGGAACCTTCACATACGTTCCATGATCTACACCGACGGAGTCGCTGCTGCCGCGGCCGCCGCCGGAGCCTCGTTCTGGCGCGTCGGGGGTAGTGACGCGTCCGGCCTGTCGCTCACCGGAGTACGGGTGGCCGTCTGCGCCGTCGTCCCGTTGTGGCTGGCCGCACTCTGGCTGTGCGGTGCTTATGGGAGGCACACCGTCACGCTGGGCGTCGGCCGGCAGCGCAGGCTGCTCTCCGCGGCGGGCCTGCTGGCCGCCGCCGCGTCCGCCTCGGGCCTGCTGGTCGACAGCACCCTGCTCTACCGGCGCGAGGTGGTGGCCGTGCTGCTGGCCGCCGCGCTCACGCCGCTGCTGCGCCGGCTGAGCCTGCGGCTGCCGGGCCGGATCCAGGCCGCCGCCCGGGCCCCGCGGCGCGCCCTGCTGGTCGGCCCCGGCGCCGCCATCAACGACTTCATCGCCCAGCACCGCCCGGGCGACCTCGGGCCGCTGAGCGTGGCCGCCTCGTTCGCGGTCGACTCGGCCGAGGCCGAGGAGCGCGCGCTGACCGCCGGCCCGTCCTGGACCGCGCTGGACAGCACCCCGGAGATGGTCCGCCGGGCCGACTGCGACCTGGTGATCGCGCTGACCGGCCCGGAGCTGGACGGCGCCGCGCTGCGCCGGATGTCCTGGCGGCTGCGCGAGATCGGGGTGGACCTCGCGCTCGCCCCGATCCTGACCACCGTGGCGGCCGAACGGATCGACGTCAGCGTCGCCGGCGGCCTGCCGCTGCTGCACATCCGCCCGCCGGCCCTGTCCGGGCCGGGCCGGGTGCTCAAGGACCTGACCGATCGGGCGTTGGCTCTGGTCCTGCTGTTGCTGCTGTCCCCGCTGCTGCTGGTCCTGGCCGCGGTCGTCCGGGCCACGAGCCCGGGCCCGGCCCTGTTCCGGCAGAAACGGGTGGGCCTGAACGGCACCCAGTTCACCTGTTTCAAATTCCGCACCATGGTGGTCAACGCCGAGCAGCTCAAGGCGCAGCTGGAACACCTCAACGAGAACCGCGACGGCCTGCTGTTCAAGATCCGCGACGATCCGAGGCTGACCAAGGTCGGCGCCGTGCTGCGGCGCTACTCCCTGGACGAACTGCCCCAGCTGCTCAACGTGCTGGGCGGGTCCATGTCCCTGGTCGGCCCGCGCCCGCCGCTGCCGGCCGAAGTGGCCCGCTACAACGAGGAGGTTTGGCGTAGGCTGTATGTCAAGCCCGGACTAACCGGGCTCTGGCAAGTCAGCGGCCGCTCCTCGCTGTCCTGGGCCGAATCGGTCCGGCTGGACCTGAACTACGTCGAGAACTGGTCCCCGGCGCTCGACGCCACGATCTTGCTGCGCACCACCACGGCCGTCGTCCGCGGCACCGGTGCCTTCTGATGGCCGACCGACCGCCCGCACCGGGTGGACCGAAGAGGAGTGAAAGCACTGTGACCACCGATTCCGCCCCGGCGCCGGGCATATCCCCGGCCGCTCCGGAACCGGCCGCCCTGGGCGTGGCCGTCGTCGGCGCCGGCTACTGGGGCCCGAACCTGTCCCGCAACTTCCAGGCCTCGCCCTCGTTCCGGCTGCGCTACCTGTGCGACCTGGACGTCAGCCGGGCCCGGCGGGTCCTGGGCCGGTACTCGACCGTCGAGGCCACCCCCGACTTCGCCCAGGTGCTGGCCGACCCCGAGGTGCAGGCGGTGGCGATCGCCACCCCGGCCGCCACCCACCGGGACCTGGCCCTGGCCGCGCTCGCCGCGGGCAAGCACGTCCTGGTCGAGAAGCCCCTGGCGGCCAGCCGCGAGGACGGCCTGGCCGTGGTCGAGGAGGCCGAACGCCGCGGCCTGACCCTGATGTGCGACCACACCTACTGCTACACCCCGGCCGTCTCCTACATCCGCGACCTGGTCCGCACCGGCGCGCTCGGCGACCTGCACTACTTCGACTCGGTCCGGATAAACCTGGGCCTGGTGCAGCCGGACGTGGACGTGTTGTGGGACCTCGCGCCGCACGACCTGTCCATCCTCGACTCGGTCCTGCCCGAGGGCGTGGTCGCGGTCGCGGTCGCCGCGCACGGCGCCGACCCGATCGGCGCGGACCGCGCGTGCGTGGCCTACCTGACCCTGAAGCTCAGCAGCGGCGCGATCGCGCACATCCACGTCAACTGGCTCTCGCCGACCAAGGTGCGCACCACCATGGTGGGCGGCTCGAAGCGGACCATCGTGTGGGACGACCTGAACCCGGCCCAGCGGATCACCGTGTTCGACCGCGGCGTGGACCTGACCACCCCGGCCGAGGTCGGCGACGAGACCCGGCGCGCGATGCAGGTCAACTACCGCTCCGGCGACATGGTCGCGCCCGCCCTGGGCGAGCGCGAGGCCCTGTCCGCGATGGTGGAGGAGTTCGCCACCGCGATCCGCACCGGCAAGCCCGCCCTGACCGACGGCCGGGCCGGCCTGCGGGTGCTGGAGATCCTGGAGGCCGCCTCGCGCAGCCTCGCCCTGCACGGGGCAGTCGTCGACCTGAAGGGAACGAAGTGAGCACCACCGAGTCCGTGTCCGCATCCGACCACGCCGCGGACCGGCCCGAGCCGGACGGCGTGCGCGGCGCCCGGATCCTGGTCACCGGCGGCGCCGGCACCATCGGGTCCAACCTGGTCGACCTGCTGGTGCGGGAAGGCGCCGGGCAGGTCGTGGTGCTGGACAACTTCGTCCGGGGCCGGATGCAGAACCTCGCCGAGGCGATCGCGCTGGGTCCGGACGTGGTCCGGATCGTGGAGGGCGACATCTGCGACCGGGACACCGTCCGCAGCGCCACCGAGGGCGCCGACCTGGTGTTCCACCTGGCCGCTCTGCGGATCACCCAGTGCGCGCAGGAACCCCGGCTGGCCAACGACGTGCTGGTCAACGGCACGTTCAACGTGCTCGAAGCCGCCGTCGACGCCGGCGTGCGCAAGGTGATCGCCTCGTCCTCGGCCTCCGTGTACGGCCTGGCCGAGCAGTTCCCGACCACCGAGCGGCACCACCCGTACAACAACGACACCTTCTACGGCGCGGCCAAGGCCTTCAACGAGGCCACCCTGCGCAGCTTCCACGCGATGTACGGGCTCGACTACGTCGCGCTGCGCTACTTCAACGTGTACGGCCCCCGGATGGACATCTTCGGCCTCTACACCGAGGTGCTGATCCGCTGGATGGAACGGATCGACCAGGGCATCGCCCCGCTGATCTTCGGCGACGGCAAGCAGACGATGGACTTCGTGCACGTGCGCGACATCGCCCGGGCCAACCTGCTGGCCGCCGCCTCGCCGCTGACCGACGAGGTGTTCAACGTGGCCAGCGGCGAGGAGACCAGCCTGCGCGGGCTGGCCGACGCGCTGATCCGCGCGATGGGCGCCGACGGGCTGAGCGTGGAGCACGGCCCGGAGCGCGCGGTCAACGCGGTCACCCGCCGGCTGGCCGACACCTCCTCGGCCGCCGAGCGGCTCGGCTTCCGGGCCGAGATCGGCCTGGAGCAGGGCCTGACCGACCTGGTCCAGTGGTGGCGGGCCGAGCGCGAGGCCGAGGCCAAGCCCGCGGACGAGGCCGTCTCGACCGCCGCGCCGACCCCGGCGCAGGCCCGATGAGCGCCCCGACCCCGGCGGCCGGGCCCGGGCCCGACCGGATCCCGGTGATGATCCCCACCATCGGCGAGGACGAGGCCAAGGCCGCCGCGGACGCGGTGCTCTCCGGCTGGGTCGCCCAGGGCCCGCGGGTGGCCGAGTTCGAACGGGCCTACGCGGCCCGGGTCGGCTCCGCCCACGGCGTGGCCGTCTCCTCCTGCACCGCCGGGCTGCACCTGGCCCTGGTGGTCGCCGGGATCGGGGCGGGCGACGAGGTCGTCGTGCCCTCGTTCTCGTTCATCGCCACCGCGAACGCGGTCCGCTACGTCGGGGCCGAACCGGTCTTCGCCGACGTGGACCCGGACACCGGCAACCTCACCGCCGAGACCATCGCCGAGGTGGTCGGCCCGCAGACCCGCGCGGTGATCCTCGTGCACCAGGGCGGCGTCCCCGCCGACGTGCGCGCGGTCCGCGAGTTCTGCGCGGCCCGGGAGATCACCGTGGTCGAGGACGCGGCCTGCGCGGTCGGCTCGACCGTGCACGGCCGGCCGGTCGGCACCGGCGCGGCCGTCTCCGCCTGGTCCTTCCACCCGCGCAAACTGCTCACCACCGGCGAGGGCGGCATGCTCACCCTCGACCGCGAGGACTGGGCGGTCCGGCTGCGCCGCCTGCGCGAGCACGGCATGAACGTCTCGGCCGCCGACCGGCACGCGAGCAAGGGCCCGGTGTTCGAAAGCTACCTGGAGACCGGCTTCAACTACCGGATGACCGACGTCCAGGCCGCGATCGGCCTGGTCCAGCTCGGGAAACTCACCGCGATGGTCGACCGGCGGCGCGAGCTGGCCGGGCACTACCACGAGCTGCTCGCCGGGTACCCGCAGCTGCGCGCCGTGCGCGACCCCGCGTACGGCACCGGGAACTACCAGTCCTTCTGGGTACTGCTCGACCAGGACTTCCCCGGCGGCCGCGACGGCGCGCTGGAGCGGCTGGCCGCGGGCGGGGTCTCGGCCCGCCGCGGGATCATGGCTGCGCACCTGGAGCCGGCCTACCAGGAGGCCAAGCACGTGGACCTGCCGGTGACCGAGCGGCTGACCCGCGACTCGCTGATCCTGCCGCTGTTCCACACGCTCACCGCGCAGCAGCAGGAGCGGATCGTGGACCTGCTGGTCGAACCGGTGGCCGGATGACGTACGGCGACGATCGCGCGGCCCAGCAGCCGCGCGATCTTCTCATCGTCGGCGCCGGCGGCCTGGCCCGGGAGACCGCGCAGGCCGTCGCCGCGATCAACGCGGCCGCCGGCCCGACCTGGCGGCTGCTCGGCTTCCTGGACGACGACCCCGCGCTCAAGGGCTCGTTCGTCGACGGCGTGGAAGTCCTCGGCGGCAGCGAACTCGTGCACACGCACACCCAGGCCGCCGTCGTGGTCTGCGTGGCCGGCCCGCGCGGGCTGTTCAACCGGGCCCGGCTGGTGCAGCGGCTCGACCTGCCCGAGGAGCGGTACGCGACGATCGTCCACCCCTCGGTGGACGTGTCGCCGAGCTCGACCGTCGGCCCCGGCAGCGTGCTGTTCGCGCAGACGGTCCTGACCGCCTCGGTCCGGGTCGGCGCGCACGTCGCGGTGATGCCGCAGGTCGTGCTCACCCACGACGTGCTGGTCGAGGACTTCGTCACCATCGCCTCCGGGGTCCGGCTCGGCGGCGGTACCCGGCTCGAGCGCGGCGCCTATCTCGGCGCCGGAGCGCTGATCCGCGAATACGTCACGGTCGGCGCCTGGTCGCTGGTCGGGATGGGCTCCGTGGTGCTGCGCGACGTGCCGACCGGCGAAGTCTGGGTCGGCAGCCCGGCCGGCCGGCTGCGCGCCACCGACGTTCCCGCGGATCTCGCCGCGCAGCCCGCTGCGGCCGCGGCCGAGGACCTGCCGGACCCGACTCCCGCCGCCGCAGCGCCCGCTGCGCCGTCGGCCGGCCCGCGCCATCGGGCCGTGCCCGCTTTCCGCCCCCCGGCCACCGAAAGGACCGAAGCGTGAACTCCATCCCCCTGATCGACCTCAAGGCCGCGCACGCCGAGGTCGCCGACGAGGTCCGGGACGGCTTCGAGCGGATCCTGGCCAACACCGCGTTCATCGGCGGCCAGGAGGTGTCCTCGTTCGAGCGCGAGTACGCGGCGTTCAGCGGCGTGCGGCACTGCGTCGGCGTGGCCAACGGCACCGACGCGCTCGAACTGGCCCTGCGCGCGGTCGGCGTGGGCCCGGGTGACGAGGTGATCGTCCCGGCCAACACCTTCTTCGCCACCGCCGAGGCGGTGGCCCGGGCCGGGGCGACCACGGTGTTCGCCGACTGCGACCCGCGGACCTACCTGCTGGACGGGCCGGCCGCGCTGGCCGCGGTCAGCAACCGGACCAAGGCCGTCATCCCGGTGCACCTGTACGGCCAGATGGCCCCGGCCGAGGAGCTGACCGCGGCCCTGACCGGCAGTAAGGTCCGGGTCGTGGAGGACGCGGCGCAGAGCCAGGGCGCCTCCCGCAACGGGCGCACCGCCGGGTCCGGCGCCGGCGCCGTGGCCGGGACCAGCTTCTACCCGGGCAAGAACCTCGGCGCGTACGGCGACGCCGGCGGCGTGGTGACCGACGACCCGGAGCTCGAGGACGCGGTCCGGACCATGGCCAACCACGGCGGCCGCAGCAAGTACGCGCACGACGTGATGGGCTTCAACAGCCGGCTCGACGCCCTGCAGGCCGTGGTGCTGCGGGCCAAGCTGGCCCGGCTGGCCGGGTGGAACGAGGCCCGGCGGGCCGCGGCGGCCCGCTACGACGAGCTGTTCGCCGGGAACGACGCGATCGTGTGCCCGGCCACCCTGGACGGCAACGTGCACGTGTGGCACCAGTACGTGGTGAAGATCGGCGAGCCCGGGGACGACGGCGTGCGGCGCGACGAGGTGGTCGGCAAGCTCAACGCCGAGGGCATCGGCGCGGGCGTGCACTACCCGCACGCAGTGCACCGCACCGCGGCCTTCGCCGCGGCCGGGCACGGCCCGGGCTCCTTCCCGGCGGCCGAGGACGCGGCCGCCCGGATCCTGTCGCTGCCGATGCACCCGCACCTGACCGCGGCCGACCAGGAGCGGGTCGCCGAGGCACTGACCGCCGCGCTGCGGTAACCACCTGTCACGAAGAGTCCCGGTCCGCCGACGTTTGATCACGTCAGGCGGGCCGGGACTCTCGCATGTGCGGGTTCCGGCCGGTCCGGCCGGAGAGATCCAGGCCTTGGTTTCCGACAACTATTCGGGAACAGCGCGGGACGACGGAAATCCCGGGCCGGTCCGGGCGGCCGGGCGATTCGTGAAAAACGGTCACCTTTGCGCGCGGGATATATGTGTACTCATTCGAGTCAAGGGCGGACCGCAGGCGTATTGGTGGTCGGGTGAGGCGTTCCCCGACCTAGATCACCAGGCCGGTGCGCCGGAGCGCTGGAGCAGAACCCTGAATTCGGCTGATATCAAGCAGGGGGCACGGACGGCGTCCGCGCGGGCGCGCGCCCCGGGGCCGGCCGGGCCGGAGAAGCCCCTGCACAACCGTATGGCCGGCATTGCGGCGGTCCGCCCGCGCGGACCCGGCCCCCGGCCCGAATATGGGTGCGACCACAATTGTGTGCTCAACTCGGTATTGGAACCGCCGACGTTTTCGGGCCTTCGCAATGTTTTGGGATGCCCGTGGTGACGGCAAGGGTTGGTCGTTCCGGCCGCGCCCCACAGCGGCGCCGTAACCTAACGTGCCGATAAGCCGAACTGGATGTACATCCCCGAGGACGAAGCAAGCCCCCGGCACTGAACCGCAGATGAAGATATCGCAACAATGCCACCTGACTACTCACACGGTCCTTACTTGACGCTATCTTTACCTCGGTGTTTGGGGAGGCACGCCTATGGCTCGACCCGCGATTTCATCCCACTCGCGGTAGTGCCCGCCCCCGGTACCCTCGCCGTGGCCTTCGACCCCGGTGACAACGACATGACGGCATTACCGAGCCTGGGGGCTTACCCGTGGACAAGAAGTCCGGCCGCAATACGAACCGCAAGGGCAGCTGGGTCACCAGAGTGCTCTATCTCGCGGTCCTGGCAGTGATCGCCGTGCTGGCGGCGCCCAGCGTCGCCACAGCAGACACCGGCCCGTGCGGGGCCGGCTCCAATCCGATCGTGTGCGAGAACTCGCTCCCGGGTACGCCGATGAACGACTGGTACGCGCCCGGATCCTGGGGCGACATCCAGGGCTTCCCGACCTTGACCAGCCTGCAGGCCGGGCAGACGATCAGCTTCAAGGTCTCCTCGCCGGTCACCTACAAGGTCGAGATCTTCCGGCTCGGCTGGTACGGCGGCGACGGGGCCCGGGAGATGCCGACCACCCCGACCGCGGTGTTCCCGGCGATCACCCAGCCCGCCTGCGACACCGCGGCGTCGACCGGTGAGACCGACTGCGGCAACTGGTCCGTCACGGCGACCTGGACCGTGCCGAGCGACGCCGTCTCCGGCGTCTACCTGGCCGACTTCGACCAGACCGACGGCAAGGGCCTGATGCCCTACCCGTTCGTGGTGGCCAACTACTCCAGCACCTCGAACATCGTGGTCAAGACGGACGACCAGACCTGGCAGGCCTACAACATGTTCGGCGGCGCCGACCTGTACCAGGGCAACGGCCCGGCTCCGGACGGCCGCGACTACGCGGTCAGCTACAACCGCCCGATGAACATCGAGGGCGACAACGGCGTCTTCGGCTCCGAGTACCCGATGATCCAGTTCCTGGAACGCAACGGATACGACGTGAGCTATCTGTCCAGCATCGACATCGCGAACAATCCGACGCTGCTGGAGAACCACAAGATCTACATGTCCTCAGGGCATGACGAGTATTGGGACCAGGCGAACTACAACGCGGTCAGCACAGCCAAGGACGCCGGGGTCAACCTCGCCTTCTTCAGCGCCAACGAGGTCTTCTGGCGCACCGAACTGCAGCCGAGCATCGCCGACGGCACCGCCCAGCGCACCCTGACCTCGTACAAGATGACCAAGATGGAACTGGCGCAACCGGACGGCGTGGCCGACCCGAGCGGGCAGTGGACCGGCACCTGGATGGACCCCAACGGGGCCGGGACCGGAGGTAATACTCCACCCAACCAATTGACCGGCACCTTGTTCGAAGTGGACGGATACCGCAGCGACGCGATCACGGTCAGCTATCCATACAGCCAGGATCGCTTGTGGCGCAACACATCCGTGGCCGCACTGACATCGGGCCAGACGTACACGATGCAGACCGGCACACTCGGCTACGAGTGGGACGCCGACGTCAACAACGCCGTGCGGCCATCGGGTGAGATCGACATGTCGTCCACGACGGTGGCGGTCAACAACGGCACCCTGCTCGAGGACTACGGCAACACCTACGGCAACGGCACCGAGACGCACAACCTGGTCGAGTACCGCGATCCGAAGTCCGGAGCGCTGGTCTTCGGCTCCGGCACGGTCCAGTGGGCCTGGGGCCTGAGCCCCGTGCACGCCGACCTCGCCACCACCGAGGACCCGGTGATGGAGCAGGCCACGGTGAACCTGTTCGCCGACATGGGCAACGTCCAGCCGCTCACCCTGCAGTCCGGCCTGGTCCTGGCCACCCCGACCGCGATCACCACCGGCCCGACCGTGAGCGTGAGCACGCCGGCGGCCAACATCACCACCCCGGTGATGAACCCGCTGACCATCAGCGGCACCGCCACCGCCGCGTCCGGCGCAGTGGTCGCCCGGGTCGAGATCTCGACCAACAACGGCGCCACCTGGAACGCGGCCAACGGCCTGGGCTCCTGGAGCTACAGCTGGACCCCGCTGGCCACCGGCTCGGTGCAGATCCTGGTCCGCGCCGAGGACGACAGCGACAACATCGGCTCGACCGTCACCATCCCGGTGACCGTCGGCTCGGCCGCCTGCCCCTGCTCGGTGTTCACCGCCACCCAGGTCCCGGCCAAGGCGGACAGCGCCGACGCCAACGCGATCAACGTCGGCATGAAGTTCCAGGTCACCACGCCCGGCGTGATCGACGGCGTGCAGTTCTACAAGGCGGCCACCAACACCGGTACGCACGTGGGCAGCCTGTGGACGTCGACCGGCACCCTGCTCGGCAGCGTCACCTTCACCAACGAGACCGCCTCGGGCTGGCAGGAGGCGAACTTCTCGCAGCCGATCCCGGTCAACGCGAACACGACCTACATCGTCTCCTATCTCGCGCCGAGCGGACACTACTCGGTCGACCCGAACTACTTCGCCACCCAGGGCGCGGGCCAGGCGCCGATCTCCGGCCTGTCCTCGACCGCCGGTTCGGGCACGAACGACGTCTACAAGTACGCGGCCACCACCTCGTTCCCGACGACCAGCTACCAGAACTCGAACTACTGGGTCGACGCGGTCTTCCAGAACAGCACCGCCAGCACCACCCCGCCGACCGTGACCGCCAGCTCGCCCGCCTCGGGCCAGACCGGCATCGCGCTGAACGCGCCGGTGACCGCCTCGCTCAGCGAGGGGATCAACGCCGGCACGCTCAAGATCACCGTGGTGGACCAGAAGGGCCTGACCGCGGCCGGCAGCTCGAGCTACGACCCGGTCGGCCACACGGTCACCTGGCAGCCCACCGGTGAGCTGAGCACCAGCGACACGTACACCGTCTCGCTCAGCGCCACCGACCTGTGGGGCAACGTGATGCCGGCGCCGTACACGTGGAAGTTCACCACGTCCAGCTCCCAGCCGCCGGTCACCTGCCCGTGCTCGCTGTGGAACGGCAACGCGACGCCGACCACCACGAACACCAACGACGCGCGCGGGGTCGAGGTCGGTACCCGGTTCCAGTCCGCGATTCCGGGCTACATCACCGGGGCCAGCTTCTACAAGGGCACCAAGAACACCGGTACCCACGTCGGGAACCTGTGGTCGAACACCGGCACGCTCCTGGCGACCGGCACGTTCACCGGCGAGTCCGCCTCCGGCTGGCAGACGCTGACCTTCGCCACCCCGGTGGCGATCACGGCGAACACCTCGTATGTGGTCTCCTACTTCACGCCCACCGGGTACTACGCGTCCAACGCGAACTACTTCACCTCGGGGATCACCAACTACCCGATCACGGGTGTTGCGTCGGCCACCGGGACGAACAACGGTGACGGCATTTACAAGTACAGCACCACCTCCACGTTCCCGACGACCGCCTACAACGCGACCAACTACTGGGTGGATCCGATCTTCAACACCCAGGTCTCCGGCAGCGGCATTGGCAGCGGGTCGACCGGCGCGGCGTACGACGGCGAGTCCGGCACGGCCACCATGGTGACCGCGGCGAACCCGGTCGCCACGACCGCGACGACCAGCAGCGTGGAGAACCAGATGCACCCGGCCACGGTCACCTTCGCCCAGGCGATCCAGCCGCAGTCGCTGCACATCACCGTGACCACGACCCAGGCGGTCGAGGGCTCGGAGACGGCCGCGAACACCAAGATCGTCGGTTCGGTCGAGTACAACCCGAACACGCTGACCGCCTCGTTCACCCCGGACGGGCAGCTGGCGCCGGGGACCACCTACAAGGCGGTCGCCACGGCCGAGACCGCGAACGGCACGGCCCTGCCCCCGATCACCTGGACCTTCGAGGCGACCGCGGTGCACCCGGCCTCCGTGCCGGCCGGCCATCCGCTCAACGACGGCAGCCTGCCGCCGGTGATCGCGCTGGCGGCCGACAGCGAGTGGCCGCAGCGGACCGACCCGCTTCCGGCCGACGTGTGACGGCGCGGAAGTGAACGTAGCCGAGAGAACTGACTGAACAGTTCGATTGTCCTGATGACCGGGCCGCGGAGCGATAGTCTTGCTCCGCGGCCCGGTCGCGCTCAGCCACGACAAGACCCCGAAAGGCGCTTCCCTGATGAGTTCGGTGAGCGTAATCATCCCCTGCTACCGCTACGGCCACTTCCTGGCCGAGTCGGTCGGCAGCGCACTCCAAGGGCAGGACGGCGTCGACGTCCGGGTCCTCATCATCGACGACGCGTCCCCGGACGACTCGGCCGAGCAGGCCCGGAAGATCGCGGACGCGGACCCGCGGGTGCAGGTGCGGGTGCACGAGAAGAACCGCGGCCACATAGCCACGTACAACGAGGGCCTGACCGAGTGGGCCGACGGCGACTACACCGTGCTGCTGTCCGCGGACGACAAGCTCACCCCCGGCTCGCTGGTGCGCGCCGCCGCGCTGCTGGACGCGAACCCGAACGTCGGCTTCGTCTACGGACACCCGATCCACTTCGAACACGGCAAGCCGCTGCCCGAGGCCAGGACCAAGTCCCAGGGCTGGTCGGTCTGGCCGGGCCAGTGGTGGCTGGAGCGCCGGTTCCGGGCCGGCACCGGCTGCATCACCTCGCCGGAGGTGATGGTCCGCACCTCGCTCCAGCGCGAGGTCGGCGGCTACGACCCCGAGCTGCCGCACGCCGGCGACATCGAGATGTGGATGCGCTTCGCCGCGCACGCGGACGTCGGCTACGTGCGGCACGTGGACCAGGCCTACTACCGGCTGCACGGGTCGAACATGTCCCGCACGGACTTCTCCGGGCAGCTCGACGACCTCAGCCAGCGCCGGATCGCCTACGACGCGGTCCTGGCCAAGTGCGGGGACAAGCTGGCCGATCGGGACAGGCTCGCCGACGCGGTGCACCGCAAGCTGGCCCGGCAGGCGCTGTGGCGGGCCGCCCGCGCCTACGACCGCGGCCGCACCCAGCAGGTCCCGGTGGACGAGCTCGTCGCGTTCGCCAAGGAGGTCTGGCCGGCCTACCAGCAGCTGCCGGAGTACCGCGGGCTGGCCATGCGCCGGCGCGTCGGCACGGCCGCGATGCCGTACCTTCAGCCGCTGGTCCTGTCGGCGGTCGCCCACAAGGGCCGCGAGCGCATGTGGTGGCGCACCTGGCGCCGCACCGGGATCTAACAGGTCGCCGCTAGCAGTTAGCCGAGATACCCCAGCCGGAGAAGGGCGCGTCCTCGTACAGCTGCAGGGACGTGGTCGGCAGCCATTCGGCGATCGGCAGCCGGATCTGGTGCACGCGGCCGGACTTCGGGATCACCGAGGCGGTCGCGTCCAGTTCCACATCGGTGCTCGGGCACCACTGGGCCTTCTGCTCGGTGCACAGCTGGATCGGGATGAGAACCTCGACCACGGCCGAGCTGCCGGCCGCGATGGTCACCCGGGTCTTCTGGGCGGCCTCGGGCGCCTGGCCGGGCGGGTCCACCGCGATCGAGTCGACCTGCACCGGGCCGGGACTGTAGTTGTGCAGCGGGATCTGGAGCACGGCCTGGGATCTGCCCAGGTCGTCGCAGCCGTTGCTCTGCCCGAGGGCGAAGCCGTCCAGGGCGGGCCGCAGGGTGACCTGGTCCGCCTGCGCCGTGGTCAGCCCGGCGCCGGACCAGGCCCGCAGCCAGCCGCCGGCCCAACAGCCGAGCAGCACGACCAGCACGAGCACGCCCCAGCGCAGCGCCCGGGATCCGCGTCGGCGGCCGGGCGCGGCAGCGGCGGCGTCACCGGCGCCCGGCTCCTCGGGGTCCTGCATGTCCGTCTCCGTCTCCGCCTGGCCGCTCAATGACATGCCGATGCTTCGGGGGCCGCTTCGATGGCCTGCTCTAAGGTGGTCTGGTACGAACCGTCCAGCGTGGACGTGGACACCTCCACGCTCGGAGCGGTCGGCGATTGCGTCGGGGCGAAGCAGATCTGGGTCAGCGGCTCGTCGACCGTGATGGTCGCGCCGGCCGCGATCGTCT
This sequence comes from Actinocrinis sp., assembly GCA_035943635.1. Classification (GTDB taxonomy): domain Bacteria; phylum Actinomycetota; class Actinomycetes; order Streptomycetales; family Catenulisporaceae; genus DASZBX01. The sequence goes on from DASZBX010000033.1 coordinate 133,665, forward strand.
GGGTCTTGGCGACCGTGCCGGGATTGCGCGGGCCGAACTGCGTGGAGTAGAGCATCGCCTGACTGGTGATGTTGTGCAGGACGATCCGGATCGATTTGTTGAACAGTGGCGCGGTCCCGGGCAGGTCCTGGACCGAGACGGTCAGCGGCGCGGGCAGGCCGGTGCACAACTGCAAGGCGATGTAGAGGGCGTCCTGCCGAGTGCCGGCGGTCAGCTGCACGTCCGCGGTCGGGCCGCTGTCGGAGTTGACCGGGATGCTCGCGACCAGCGGCACGGACGTGCTGGCGGTGTTCTCGCCGATGTCCGTCGGCCTGCTGCTGCAATCCAGGGCGACCTGCGCGGTCAACGTCCCGGCCTGGCCCGGGGCGAGCACGCCGGAACCGTCCGGGATGAGCGCGCCGCGCGAGATGTGCTGGCCGGACAGGGCGCCGGCGTGCAGGTGCAGCGTCGTCGAGCCGTCGTTGACCACGTGCACGATCAGCGGCGTGACCGGCGAGACCGACCATGCGGCCCCGGCGAGCTTGGCCAGCTGGGCCTGGCCCGGCGCGGTGATCGGCTGGCTGCCCAGGTGCAGGGCGTAGTCGGTGCTCAACCGGGCCGCGACCAGAGTCTCGGCGGTCGGTTCGCCCGCCGCCCCGAGGCCGATCCCGAGCAGCGCGGCCCCGGCCACCCAGGCGGCCGTGCGCCAGGTCAGCAGGCTCCGGGTCCTGGACCACCAGGCGGCCAGGGCCTGTTCGGCCTTGAGCTGCCAGGCGTCCAGGAAGGCCGGCCGGGACGGGCGGTCCGCGCTCCACGGATCGTCGGCCAACGTCTCGGTCGCCGCCGACGCACACTCATCGTCGACCTCGCCGTCGAGCTCGATGTCGAAGCCGGGGGAGGGTTCGTCCCCGGACCGGTCTCTCGCCACTGCGCCCCCTTGCTCACCGGACACTCACCAGCGACGACGATACTGAAGAGATCGCGGAATGGATACGGCCGCCGACATCGGCGGCCGGATCCCGGGGGTCCTGCTTCGGTGGCTTGCGCCACCGGTCAGGTCGGCAGCCCCCACTCCTCGGCGTGGTTGTCGAACGTCGTGTCCCAGTTGGTGAAGTACGTGTCCGGGTTCACCAGGTACCGCACGGTCTGCCGCGGCACGTGCGCGATCCTGCGGCGCCGGCTGAGCCGGTAGATCAGCTCCCAGTCCTCCCGCGGCATGACCTCCCGGGACCGGCGCAGCCGACTGAAACGCACCGCGCGCCCGCGCCGGACCACGAAGGTGTTGGTGTCCAAGAAGGAACGCACCCGCGCCTTTCGCCGGTCGAACGGCTCGGACAGCAGGCCGGCCTCGGTGCCGTCCGGCAGCACCCGCAGCAGGGCGGTGTACACGCCGTAGGGGCGTGCGGAGCGGTCGTGCGGGTCGTCGCTGCGTCCGCGCAGCGCGGCCAGTGCGGTCTCCAGGTGGTTCGGCTCCCAGCGGTTGTCGTCGTCCAGGAAGGCCACGAACTCGGACCGGGCCAGCCGGATCCCGACGTTGCGCACCACCCCGGCCACGCCGGCGTTGCGGTGCAGCGAGACCGCGGCCAGCCGCGGGTCGGCGGGCAGCTCGGGCAACCCGCCGCCGTCGTCGACCACGAGCACGAACTGGTCGGCCGGCTGGCCGTCGACGGTCTGGGCCAGCGCGGATCGGACCGCGGCGAGCAGGTGCTCGGGCCGCCGGTAGGTCGGGATGACCGTGGTGACCAGGGCGGAGCGGTCGCCCGGCAGCGTCGGCCGGAGCCGGCTGACCTCGGCGTTCTCGAACCGGCGCAGCGCGGGCGCGGTGTGGCCCAGCCGGATCTTGTTGCGCAGCTCGTAGGGCGGGATCCAGCCGATGTGGCGCCGGGCGGCCCGCTTCACCCGTCCGCGCAGCCCGCCCGCGGGCGGACGGGCGGGCGCGGCGCCGGAGCCGGAGCCGGCGCCGGAGTCGGAGTCGGGGTCGGGGTCGGGGTTCTGGTCCATGGGTCTCGGCCGTCTCATCCGGGGGTGACTTCGGTCAGGGCGTCGGTCGAGGCCGACGCGTCGCCGTACTCGGCCTCCGGCGGCGCGGCGACCGGCTCGGCCAGCACCGCCTCGGCCGGCGCGGGCCGCAGCATCCGGCGCATCGGCCAGACCACCGCGAAGTAGGCCACGGTGGCCGGGACCGCCGCGGCGAACATCGCCGCGATCTGGCCCAGGTGCAGCTGCTCGGTGCCGACCTTCTCCACCCCGAACGCGATCGCGCCCATCAGCAGCCCGCCGGCGAACGGCCGAGCGCAGGCCTTGGCCACCACCGTCGGGCTGATCCCGGCCTGGGACAATGCCCAGAGGAACAGCGGGGTGACCAGCGGGCCGGCCACCAGGATGTGCCCGGCGCCGACCCCGGCGATCCCGCGGTCGCGGGCGGCGAAGATCAGGGTCGGGATCAGCGCGACCAGCCACCAGCCCTGGGTCAGGATCAGCGCGCGCTTGCGCCCGGCCGCGACCAGGCAGTCGTAGGCCAGCTCGAAGGCGACCCGCAGCAGGCCGAGCATGGCCAGGAAGCTCAGCGCGCCCGAGGCCAGGGTCCACTTGTCGCCGTAGACGAACAGGATCAGCGGTTTGGACAGGGTGGCCAGCAGCACGCACGGCGGTACCGAGGCGGCCATCAGCAGGCTCAGACTGCTGCCGAAGCCCTCGGCCAGCCGGCCGGACTCGGCGATCCGGGAGAACCCGGCGAAGGACACTCGTCGGGCGATCTCGGAGACGCTGCGCACCGGCCAGCTCGACATGTTGAACGCGATCTGGTAAAGCCCGAGCGAGACCGGGCCGAGCGTGACGCCGACCACCGCGGAGTCCACGTTCAGCATCATCAGCACCAGCAGGCTGGCCCCGGCCAGCGGCAGGCCGAACCGGAGCAGTTCCCGGGCCTGGGCCCGGTTCCAGCCCGGCCGCAGCATCCCCGGCGCGCAGACCGCGCAGCCGATCAGGCCGACCACGTTGCCGGTGACCGAACCCCAGGCGAAGCTCATCGCGCCGAAGTGGTCCAGCGCGAGCACGACCGTCAGGACGGTGCTGATCAGGAAGTTCGCGCCGTCGATCCACATCCGCTGGCGCTGCGCGAAGGTCCGGGTGAGCACCCCGCCGGGCACGCACGAGATCCCGTCGATGATCACCGCGATGCCCAGGACCCGCAGCATCGAGACGGCGTCGGGGGAGCCGAGCAGCCGGGAGGCCTCCGGGGCCGCGAAGTAGAGCAGGACGTACAGGATCGTGCTGGACAGGGTGGACATGGTCAGCACGGTCGGTGCGAACCGGCGGATGTCGCCCTCCCAGCGGATGATCGCCAGGCTGACGCCCATCTCGTTGGCCGCCAACATGACCGCGAGCACCGCCAGGCCGATCGCGTACAGTCCCCACTCGGCCGGCCCGAGGACTCCGCGGGCCAGGAACACGCCGGTCAGGAAGTTGCCCAGCCGCATCACGACGGTGTTGATGAAGCTCCACCGCACGCCCTTGTGCACCCGGGCGGTGAGCTCCTGGTCGCTCTCGGCCGACTGACCGGGATCGTCGCCGTCCCCGGCCGAAGCCTCGGAACCCTCGAGGTCGTCGCCCTTGATCGCTCTGAAGCTTCCCGGACTGTTCGGGATGGCCACGGTTTCGGTGACGTCCGCGGCGCTTGTATAGCGGGCCCGTTCCTCGGCCGTGTCCCTGATCTTCGGGATCGAGAGGGTCGTCTCGGTGAGGCTGCGCCGGTCGGGTTGGAGCAGCTGGTTCAGGCTGCTCCAGCCGATCTGGCCGAAGAGCGGGTACGCCCGCGGGCCGACCACCTCGCGCGGCCGGGTGCGCATCGAGGGCATCCGGCCCGGGCTCGCCGCCGCGGCCAGCACCGCGACCGCCGTGCCGGGTATGATCATGGTCTCCGCGTTCCGGTCGGTCGCCTCGCGCCGCATGATGCCCAGATACGCGCCGGAACAGCCGAGCAGCAGGAAGAACAGTTCGGCGAACATCGGGAAGCCGAGTGAGTCGAAGGTGCCGCTGAGCACCAGTGCGGCCGCCATCGCGGCGGCGAAGCACTGGCCGAGCTCGCGCCGGGAATCGTCCACGGCCAGCCGTCGGCCCACTCGCCCGCACCGGTAGCCGATCAGGTACATCGCCAGGATCGCGAGCACGCCGACGATGCCGATCTCGACCAACCCCAACAGGTACATGTTGTCGGTGTATCGATACAGGCTCGGGATGAACGTGCCGAAGCCGCGGCCGAACCATGGTCGCTGCTGGACGTACTGCGCCACGCCCGCGTAGTCCTGGGTGCGGGCCTGGGTGCTGTTGTCGGAGTTGCTGAAGAAGGTGGAGAAGGAGTTGACCGTGGTGGACACCAGGCCCGGCACGGCGACCTTCATCGCGGCCACGCTGACCAGCAGCACGGCCAGGGCCGGCCGGCGGCGTTTGGCCGGCCAGCTCGGGATCAGCATCAGCAGCACGACCACCAGGCCGACGATCGAGGTCTTGGACACCGTGAACGGCAGCGCGCCGCCGATCGCGGCCACCGGGAACCAGCGGCGCACGAAGCTGCGGTCGGCCCGGTCCGGGTCCAGCGCCTGCTGGATCGCGAACGGCAGCAGCATGGCCAGCACCCCGGCCAGCTCCAGCGGGTCCGAGGCCAGGGAGATCGGCCGGGTGAGGCTGCCGCGGACCAGCTGGTCGGTGACCGTGGTGGCCGGCCGCAGGCCCGGGAAGTGCACGCCGGCCAGGATGTTCGAGGCCGTGAAGGACTCGAAGACGGCGATGACGCCGATCACCGAGCCGTACTGCACCGCGCGGCGCAGGACGTGTTGCAGTTCTTCGTAGCTGCGGATGCCGGCCGAGGCCATCACGACGACGCCGATCCACGCGGCCAGCGCGATCAGCCCGCGGTCGGCGGCCTGGATCTCCAGGCCGCCCGCCTGCCGGGTGACGTCGGCCAGGGACACGTACCCGGCCAGCACCGCGGCCGAGAACAGGAACACCGCCACCCGTGGCGCGTGGGTGTTCGGTGCGGGCGAGACGCGGCCGGCCAGCCAGGAGCCGCCGTACCAGAGGAACGCGAGCAGGGCGTAGATGTCCGCCGGGGCGCCGGCGCCGCCGAGCGGGGACACCACCCATCCCGACGGGACGATCTCGACCAGCAGTAGGTAACCGGCCAGCACCGCGACGACGCGGTTGCTCCGGGCTGGATTCTCGGCCACGGTCTCAGTCGCGCGCGTCCGGCAGAGGGCTGATCAGAGCCGAGCGGTCGGAGTCGAGCAGGTCGCGCGGGTCGGTCAGGGCGTTGAACCGGGCCGAGACCGTGTCGGTGTCCATGCCGCCGCGGGTGCGCCGGGAGCCGGAGTCCGTTCCCGATCCGGCGGCCGACCCGGAGCCGGAGCCAGAGCCCGAGTTGCCGCTGCGTCCGCCCTTGCGTCCCTTGCGGCGCGACTCCAGGATCGAGTGCACGGCGATGGTGACCAGGATCGCGAGCGCGAACCCGCCGGCCGCCGCGCCCAGGGTGTCCTGCAGCCGGGTCTTGGTCTGCGCGACCGCGGTGTCACCCGGCACGATCACGTCCGAACGGATCATGTCGACCGTCGGGACGTTCTCCTGGTCCTGCAGGGTCTGCAGGGCCTGGGTGGTGTAGTTGATCAACGTGGTCATCTGGGCCTCGGTGCTCGCGGCGCTCGGCCCCTGGACGGTCAGCATGATGAAGGGTCCCTGGCTGGCGGCCAGGACCTCGCTGTACTTGCCGGTGACACCCAGCGTAGCCAACTGCTGGGCGTCGGTGGGGGAGTTGACCCGCCGGGTCAGGAAGTCGGCGGTGTCGTTGAGCGAGGAGTCGAAGTTCGAGAACGGGTTCTCCGTGCCCGGGAGCGTGTTGGTGCCCTTCGTCGCCTGTTGCGAGGCCAGCAGGCTGATCATGCTCGTCGACTGGTACTGCACGGCGATCGCCTGGTCGACGGCGGCGGTCAGACCCACGGCGAGCAATAGCATCGGCACTGCTATGTACCAGCGCTTGAGTATGATCCGCCATATCTCGGCGAGATTCATGAATCCTCCTGGGAATGGCCGGCATCCAGTCGCGGCGGGCCCTCCCTCGGCCGCGCACACCACGACTTGCCGGTACGTAGGATGAGGATAGTGGTGCGCCGTCGCGCGTATCCACTGTTTCGCAGCGATATGCAGAATTAGTGCAGACTATTCACATCGAGCCCTTAGGGTGTTCACTGTGCGCGCCGCCCGGCGCGACAGTGCGCTGGGCCGGAATGGAGGCCGAGGTGTCGTTCCGCACCGTAGTAATGATATTGCGCAGACGTTGGTATGCGGCAGTCGCGGTGCTCCTCGTGGTCGCGGGCCTGAGCTGGCCGATCGACCACCCCAAGCCCGAATATCAAGCCCTGGCCGTCCTGGTGCTCACTCCACCGAAGGTGCCGGCGGCGCCGAACTCGCTGGCAGCGACCACGCCGTCGATCGCCGCGGCCGGTCTGGCGGTGGACGACGTGCTGCAGAGCCCGGCCCAGACGCAGGCGCTGCGGGAGGCGGGGGTGACGGATTCTTTCACCATCGCGCCGCGCAACAGTGGGACGAATGAGACGCCCGCGTATACGATCCCGTCCGAACAACTGACAGTGACCGGATCGGACCCGAATACCGCAACACGAGAAATCGCGGAGCTGATTTCCGCTTTCGAGACCAACCTGCAATCAATGCAGGCACGGGTCGGCGTCACGCCGCGTGACGAGATCACCGCGGGGGTGCTGGCGCAGACGTCGGTCGCCGAACTGCGGGGGGTCAAGACCCGGGGGCTGCTCGGGATGGGGTTGCTCGGGATCGGGTTCGCGATTGCTTTGCCGTTGTGGTTGGACAGGCGGTTGGGGCGGTGGGTGCGGTCGGCGCAGTCGGGCGGGCGGTCTGGGCTGGGGGTTCGGCTGCGGCGTGGCGGGCGCGATGGGCGTGCCGGTGGCGGCGGGAGCGCGGGGACGGGAGTCGGCCCGGGCGTGCCCGAGTTGTCGTAGGCGGCCGAGTGTTGCATTGTTTCGGCCTGCACGTGTGAGGTTTGTCATTGTTTTGGGGCGGGCGCAGACGATTGTTCGTTGCGCAAGGAATTCACTGTCAATGAGGAGTATGAATGAGTGCACAGACACACAGCGGTAGCGCCGAGGGCCCGACGGGCGCACCCGGCGCGCGGATAGCTCCCGAAGCCGATGTGGCGGCGAGCGCGCGCCTGGGATCGGGCACTAGCGTGTGGCAGACGGCTACTGTGCGTGAGAATGTCACGATCGGTGAGAACTGCGTGATCGGTCGTGGTGCTTACCTGGGGCCTGGGGTGCGGCTTGGGAACAATGTGAAGGTTCAGAACCTTGCGCTGATTTATGAGCCCGCTGTGCTGGAGGATGGGGCTTTTGTCGGGCCCGCGGTGGTGTTTACGAACGACACTCATCCGCGCGCCGTTACTCCCGAGGGTCGGCTGAAGACTGCGGATGACTGGCATGCGGTTGGCGTGACTGTGCGGGAGGGCGCTTCGGTTGGTGCGCGGGCCGTGTGTGTTGCTCCGGTGGTGATTGGGCGTTGGGCGTTGGTTGCCGCGGGTGCTGTGGTTACGCGGGATGTGCCGGATTTCGCGCTGGTCGCCGGGGTTCCGGCGAAGCGGATCGGGTGGGTTGGGCGCGCTGGGGTGCCTTTGGGGGATGAGGGTGATGGGGTTTTCCGGTGCCCGAGGACTGGGGCTTTGCATCGGGAGATTGATGGGGAGCTGACTGAGGTTGGTGACGCGGGTTAGGGTTGGGGGTTGGGTTGTTTTGGGTGGGGTTAAGCTTGTGAGGTTGGGTTTTGTGGGGTTGTCGGGTTGCGCCGCCGTGTTAGCTCACGTCTACTACTGTGCCTCCGGCGGGCCAGGAACCCCCAAGGATCCCCATGGACAAGTCTATTTGGGTGGTGGGTTACTTTTTGGGTGTGTCGGATCGGGATCCTCGGCGCCCCAGTCGGCCCGGAGCCTGCCACACCGGACAGGCCCTATCAACTCCCGGGCTGCATACCCTGGTTGATCTACTTGCTGTGGCTGGTGGGTTATGTTCGGGAGTTGACAGGACCTGCCCGGCGCGGCAGACTACGATCCGCCTGGGCCACCGAGGATCCCGATCCGACAC
>DASZBX010000034.1:0-8573 GCA_035943635.1 Actinocrinis sp.
CTCCGGCCCCCGCGCCCGCTCCGGCGCCTGCTCCCGCCCCGGCGCCCGCGCCGGTCGCCGCGGCCCCGGCTGCGGCTGCGGCCGCCGCCCCGGCCGGCGACGAGGGCCCCAACGGCGCGTACGTCACGCCGCTGGTGCGCAAGCTCGCCGCCGAGCGGAACGTGGACCTGTCCGGCGTCACCGGCACCGGCATCGGCGGCCGGATCCGCAAGCAGGACGTGATCGACGCGGCCAAGGTGCTCGCCCCGGTGGTGGCCGACCCGACCCCGACCCCGGCCGCCGCCCCGAGCGCGCCGGTGGCGGTCTCCCCGCTGCGCGGGCGGACCGAGAAGCTCTCCCGGATGCGCGCCCTGATCGCCCGCCGGATGGTCGAGTCGCTGCAGACCTCGGCCCAGCTGACCACGGTGGTCGAGGTCGACCTGACCGCGGTGGCCCGGCTGCGCGACCGGGCCAAGCGGGACTTCGAGGCCCGCGAGGGCGCCAAGCTCTCCTTCCTGCCGTTCTTCGCGGTGGCGGCGATCGAGGCGCTCAAGCAGTACCCGCAGCTGAACGCCTCGATCGACGAGGCGGCCGGCACGGTGACCTACCACGGCTCGGAGAACCTGGGCATCGCGGTGGACTCGGAGAAGGGCCTGATGGTCCCGGTGATCAAGAACGCCGGGGACCTGAACCTGGGCGGGATCGCCCGGGCCATCTCGGACCTGGCCGCCCGGACCCGGTCGAACAAGATCTCCCCGGACGAGCTCGGCGGCGGCACCTTCACGCTGACCAACACCGGCTCGCGCGGCGCCCTGTTCGACACCCCGATCATCAACCAGCCGCAGGTCGCCATCCTGGGCACCGGCACGGTCGTCAAGCGGCCCGCGGTGGTCAACGACTCGGAGTACGGCGAGGTCATCGCCGTGCGCTCGATGGTCTACCTGGCCCTGTCCTACGACCACCGGCTGGTGGACGGCGCGGACGCGGCCCGGTTCCTGACCACGATGAAGGCCCGGCTGGAAGAGGGCCGGTTCGAGTCGGACCTCGGCCTGCAGTAGCCGCCCGCCGACCGGACGCCCGCGAAGGCCCGCGCACCTCCCGGTGCGCGGGCCTTCGCGCTGTAACCCCCGCGCGGATCAATAGATATCCGTACTACCCGCAAACCGTTCCGAAGCTGTGACGCTTCTCAGGAAAGATCGGTACCTTAGAGCGATTCACAGTATCCGGGCATCGGCGTCTCATCGAAGAGAAGACAGACGGGAACCAGGCATCATGGCACCGCAAAACCAGAAGAACGGCAGTTCGGCGCGGCGCGAGCAGCTTGCCAAGGCCCGCGCCCAGCAGAAGCGGGCCGAGCGCAACCGGAAGGTCATGCTGTACACCGGGGTCGGTGTGCTCGTGCTCGCGCTGGCCGGCGGGATCACCTGGGCCGTGCACAGCAACAGCAGCAAGAAGTCGTCCACCTCCGCCTCCGCGCCGGCCGGCACCCTGGCGCCGGTGTGGTCCGGGCTGACCGGGCAGACCGTGAACGGCGTCGCGGCCAACGCCATAGAGCAGCTGGCGTACCACATCCACGCCCACCTGGCGATCTACGTCGACGGCAAGTCGATGGCCGTCCCGGCCGGGATCGGGATCACCACGCCCTGGCAGACCCAGACCGAGCCGGACGGCAGCCTGTGGATCGACGGCGGCAGCCACTTCTACTACCTGCACACCCACACCACCGACGGCATCATCCACATCGAGTCGCCGACGCAGACCACGTACAAGCTCGGCCAGTTCTTCTCCGAGTGGAACCAGCCGCTGTCCGCCTCCCAGGTCGGACCGAGCAAGGGCGCCGTGACCACCTACGTGAACGGCACGAAGTACACCGGGGACCCGACCGACATCGCGCTCAACGCGCACACCGTGATCCAGCTCGACGTCGGCCAGGACGTCGCCCCCAAGGCCTACACCTTCGCTCAAGGCCTGTAGACGAGTTGTTCCGGATTCTGGCGCGGCGAAACGGCTGATCGACGGCGCCTGGCCGCACGCCGCCGCTGAGCCGTTTCGCCGTGCACACTCACCCGGCAGGTCAGCGCACCGATCAGCAAACTCGGCTCAGGCGCCGGAATCCGGAACAACTCGTCTAGCGGCGTCCCCGGTAGCTCCGGAAGCACTGGGGGCACCCTCACGGGACGCGACCCCGACAGATCGAGGTCTTTGTCCGGCGGCAGTTAGCGCCTACCCGCCCTGGGTAGGAACCGGCCACCGAACGAGATATCAGAGACCTCATCTAGGGGCGTTAGCATGCGCGCAGACGTAGTCGTGGTCGGCGCCGGGGTGGCGGGGCTGAGCACCGCCGCCCGGCTCTCCCAGGCCGGACTCGAGGTCCTGGTCCTGGAGGCGGCCGACCGGCTCGGCGGCCGGGCCGCGGACGAGCGCGTGGACGGCTACACGATCGGCGACGGCGCGCACCTGGTGCACACCTCCTGGCCGCTGCTGCGCACCGCGGCCGCGCCCGGCCGGCTCGGCCTGCGCGGTTTCGCCCCCGGGGTGCAGATCCACAGCGGCGGCCAGCGGATGCGGGTGGGGGCCGGGGCCGCCCGGCCGCAGCAGTCGGTCACCACGCTGCGGGTCCCGGTCGGCAACCCGGTGGACCGGATGCGGCTGACCACCCTGATGTACCGGCTCGGCGCGACCACCCCGGAGCGCGCCCTGGCCGGCCCGGAACACCCCTGCTCGGACTCGTTCCACGTCCGCGGCTACTCCCCCGAGCTGGTCGACCAGCTGCTCGCGCCGATGCTCGCCGCGTTCGCCGCGGACGAGGACCTGGCCACCTCGATCCGCGGCGCGGACTGGCTGCTGCGGCTGCTGGTGCGCGGCCGGTTCGCGGTGTCCGAGCACGGCAGCGGGCAGCTGGCCCGCGAGCTCGCGGCGCTGCTGCCGGCCGGCTCGGTCCGGCTCGGCGCGCGGGTGCACGCGGTGCACGCCAACCGGGCCAGCGCGGACGGCGGCGACATCCGGGCCCGGGCCGTGGTGGTGGCCACCGACCCGGTCACCGCGGTCGAGCTGTTCCCCGGGCTGCACCAGGCCGCCCAGCGGTCGGTGACCACGCTGTGGCACTCGGCCCCGGCCGAGAACCTGGCGGTCGAGGCGCGCCGGGGCGAGCCGGTGGTGCTGGACGCCGACCCGGGCTCGCCGGTGGTGCGCAGCATGGTGATCAGCCACGTCGCCCCGCGGCTGGCCCCGCCCGGCCGGGCGCTGATAGCCAGCACGGTCGTCGGCCACGACGGCAAGCACCTGGAGCAGCTCGACCGGGAGACCCTGGCCCGGCTGGGCGTGCTGTACCGGGTGAACACCCGCGACTGGACGACGGTCGACGTGCGGCACGTGGAGAACGCCGTGGTCGCCATGAATGCGCCCTACAACTTCACCCGGTCTGTACGACTGATCAGCGGCTTGTATGTCTGCGGCGACCATCGCGACCTGCCGAACCTCGAAGGCGCGCTCAACTCGGCCCGGCGCTGCGCGGACGCGGTGCTGGCCGATCTGGCGCGCAGCCCCCGCTGATCGGTATCCCGCTGACTGGTGTCCCGCTGAGCGGACACTGCCCGCGAGCACGCGGTCCGCCTGTGTGACCCATACCACTGTTTCCAGGCCTTTTGGCCCGAGTGTGACGAAGGTAACTCGCAGAATCCCGGATGTCGGACCGACTCGGGGCGTGATGTATCGCGGACGCGGGGGCCGGGCGCAATGCGTCGTAGATTGGAACAGTGCAGGAACTGAAATTCATCCACGCCGGATTCGGCGGTGCGGCAGTCGAGTACCAGGCTGCCTGGGAAGACCAGCGCGTGCGGCACGCGGCCCGGGTGGCCGACGAGGCCCCGGACACCGTCGTCCTGCTCGAACACCTGCCCGTGTACACCGCGGGCAAGCGCACCGAGCCGCTCGACCGCCCGTTCGACGGCACGCCCGTGATCGACGTCGACCGCGGCGGCAAGATCACCTGGCACGGTCCGGGACAGCTGGTCGGCTACCCGATCGTGCGGCTGCCCGAGGGCGTGTACGTGGTCGACTTCGTCCGCCGGCTCGAGACGGTGATCATCGACGTCTGCGCCGAACTCGGCCTGGCCACCGACCGGGTCAAGGGCCGCTCCGGCGTCTGGGTACTGACTCCCGGGGACGAGCCGGACCGCAAGGTGGCCGCGATCGGGCTGCGGTTCGCCCAGGGCGTGACCATGCACGGGTTCGCGCTCAACTGCGACAACGACCTGGACTGGTACAACCGGATCGTGCCCTGCGGGATCCGGGACGCCGAGGTGACCACCCTGTCCGAGGAACTCGGCCGGCCGGTCACCGTGGCCGAGGTGCTGCCGATCGTCGAACGGCACCTGCACCTGTTGACGGAGCCCAAGGGCGTGAGCACCGACCGGGTGCGGGCCGCGGCGTAATCTGGTGTCAGCGCGAATTCGTACTACTTCGTACTCCAAGGAGCTGTGACGTGACGACCGTCGAAGAGAACGCACCCCTCGCCGCCGCGGCCGTCGCGCCTGCGCCCTCGACCGCGCCCGTCGCCGCCTCTCCGGTCACCGTCGGCCCGGACGGCCGGAAGCTGCTGCGCCTGGAGGTGCGCAACTCCGCCACCCCGATCGAGAAGAAGCCGGCCTGGATCAAGACCCGGGCGACCATGGGCCCGGAGTACACGCACCTGCGCAACCTGGTCAAGAGCGAGGGCCTGCACACGGTCTGCCAGGAGGCCGGCTGCCCGAACATCTTCGAGTGCTGGGAAGACCGCGAGGCCACCTTCCTGATCGGCGGCGAGCAGTGCACCCGGCGGTGCGACTTCTGCCAGATCGACACCGGCAAGCCGGCCGCGCTCGACCGGGACGAGCCGCGCCGGGTGGCCGAGTCGGTGGTGGCGATGGGCCTGCGCTACGCGACCATCACCGGCGTGGCCCGGGACGACCAGCCCGACGGCGGCGCCTGGCTGTACGCCGAGACGGTCCGCCAGATCCACGCCCAGGTCCCCGGCTGCGGCGTGGAGCTGCTGATCCCCGACTTCAACGCAGTGCCCGAGCAGCTGGCCGAGGTCTTCTCCGCCAGCCCGGAGGTCCTCGCGCACAATCTGGAGACGGTGCCCCGGATCTTCAAGCGGATCCGGCCGGCCTTCCGCTACGACCGCTCGCTGGACGTGATCCGCCAGGCCCGCGCGGCCGGCCTGGTGACCAAGTCCAACCTGATCCTGGGGATGGGCGAGGAGCGCGAGGAGATCTCCCAGGCCCTGATGGACCTGCACGAGGCGGGCTGCGAGCTGATCACGATCACCCAGTACCTGCGCCCGTCCCCGCGGCACCACCCGGTGGCCCGCTGGGTCAAGCCGGAGGAGTTCGTCGAGCTGCGCGAGGAGGCCGAGGAGATCGGTTTCGCCGGGGTCATGTCCGGCCCGCTGGTGCGCTCCTCGTACCGGGCCGGCCGGCTCTACCAGCAAGCCGTTGACGCCCGGATCAGCTGAGAAGCGGCCCGAACCCAGGTTTCATGCCGATTTGACCAGGCCGTCACGGCCGGTTAACACGATAGACTGACGCTGGTCACACCGCGTGATCACCCGACGAGGGATGGAAAGAGTGCCATGACCGCATTGCTGGACCGCCCGGTTGGCCGGCAGCTGCCCGCGCCCGGTCGACACACCGCCGTACGCACCATGCTGAGCACGATGGAGCGGGTCCTGTTCCGCGGCGACGCGCTCGCCGTGGCCCGGGCGAACGCCTGGTCCGCCGTGCAGGAGGACAAGGCCCGGGCGCGCGAGCGAGCCGAGGCCGGCGCCGCGTTCGCCGGTCCCGCCCAGGACGGCGCGACGCTGCGCTGACCAGCCCAGGTGTTTCGCGCGGACTCGCAGCCGCGCGCTGTCGGGATGAGGGCAAGACGGGCCGCGCTGCACGGGGTTTCGGGGCAGGCGGCCGGGTTTGCGGGGCGGGGACGGGGTCTCGGGGAGGAGATCGGGCACGGGGGCGGTTCGGGGGCCCGGGGGCCACGCACACCGTTCGCAGTACAGCGCGCCCGGACGGCCGCGACTGACCGGATGACTTCCCGCAGTTTCTTTTCTCGCGCCGCTCTTCCCGCCCTCCGCTTTTCTTCGACAACACGTGCAGCCGGGACGGGCCGCGGCCTGATCAATCGGGCGAGTCGTACCGAAAAGATCACAACTACCCCGCCCCATTCGGCTCCCGAGGCCGGCGCGCCTTATCCTTGCTCTCATGGCCCGCAACCAACCTTCCGACGCCGCGGTGGACCCCGCCCCGGCCGAGCCGCCCACCGGCCGGCTCAAGCAGTTCGTCTACGCCTACCAGGTGACCAAGAAGCTTGACCCCAAGCTGCCGGTCGCCCTGCTGGGCTGGGGCCTGGGCGTCGCGGTGGTGGTCTTCGCGCTGTTCTACCTGCTGGTCGGCAGCAACCTCTTCGGCCTGATCTTCGCCATCGTGGCCACGCTGTTGGCGGCGCTGCTGGCCGTGATGTCCACCCTGTCCCGCCGGGTGCAGCGCTCGGCCTACAAGCAGCTGGACGGCCAGACCGGCGGCGGCTGGGCCGTGATCGAGCAGAGCGTGAAGCGGGGCTGGAGCAAGACCCCGGCCGTGCAGTTCAACCAGCAGCAGGACATGGTGCACCGCCTGATCGGCCGGGCCGGCATCATGCTGGTCGCCGAGGGCGACCCCGTGCGCGCCGCGAAGCTGCTGGCCAACGAGCGCAAGGCGATCGCCCGCTACCTCGGCCCGGACGTCCCGGTGGACGAGGTCTACGTCGGCGACGACACCGGCGCCGGCCAGGTGCCGATCAACAAGCTCGGCCCGTACCTGACCAAGCGCGGCCTGCGCGGCAAGACCCTGCTGACCCCGTCCCAGATCAGCGAGTACGGCAAGCGCCTGCAGGCGATCGCGAAGACCCCGATGGACATGATGCCCAAGGGCCCGATGCCCCGCGGCAACCGCATGCCGCGCGGCAACTTCCGCTGATCGCGCCGAGGTACCGCTGAGCCCGGTCGCCCGCCGCCTTCCCGTGAGGGGCTTCGGGCGCCCGGCCCGGTCCGCAGATCGGCGGAGGCAGGGCCACCCGCATTCCGATCCGCCGGCTCTGCTCACACCACCTGGTTCTACGCAGAAGGCCGCCCGACGATCTCCTCGTCGGGCGGCCTTCGTGCTTTCATGCTTTCTATCGGTTGATCACGACTGTTCCCGCCAGCCGGTCATGCAGTCCGCGTCCGTCCCGGTCCCAGATCACGGCCGGGACCATCAGCAGCAACAGCAGCGTCCGCGCGATCACGTACGGCGGGGTCAACGGCCCGCCGAGCCGGCCGACCTGGATCCCGAAGATCCGCTTCCCGATCGTGTACCCGAGCAGCGACTCGAGCACCAGCATCTGCGCCGCGAAGAGCGCGTACACACCCCACTGGCCCTGCGGCGTGGTCGGATGCCAGCCGAAGACTCCGATCGCCAGCAGCGACAGCCCCCAGTCCGCGCACAGCGCGCCCAGCCGCCGGCCCTGCCCGGCCAGGGCGCCCGGCCCCGACTCCGGCAGCCCGAGCCGCTCGCCCCGGTAGGACCACTCGTCCTGGGCCGTCTCCGTCTGCGGCCCGAGCAGCCAGCCGCCGACCGCGTCCCGGGGCGACGGCACGGCGGCGGCCGGTCCGGTCGCAGTCGCGGTGGCGGTGGCGGTGGCGGTGGCGGTGGCGGTGGCGGCCGATTTCGTGCAGTTCTCTGTAGTTCATCCGCAGATCGAGTAGTTGCTCAATCACCAGGCCAAGCTTGCCGTCGAACGGATTGTGATCGCTTCGCCGATTCCGTTCACCATTCTGCAGCCTATGCATTATCTGCAGAATATTGATGTAGCGGGGTGTGTTGCGTCTGGGGTTTATGGGAAGCCGCACTCGGCTGAGTCTCGGTTTTTGCATGTCGATCTCGAGGATGTCACCGAGGTTGCAGCTCGGGTAGTTGGAGATTCGAAGCATCATTATGCGACGTATGAGTTGTCGGGTAATAGGTTCGTCATCGGGCATGAGATTGCCGAGGTGCTGGCGGAGGTGTCCGGGCGGTCGGTTGTTGCGGAGTTTCAGATGCTGACGGATTTGGTGAGTCCTGAGCGGCAGCGGGTTGAGGAGGCTGAGTTTCCTTATGACATCATGTATCGGTTGCTTGGGCATTACAGTCGGTATGGGATTACGGGGAATTCCAATGTGCTGAGTTGGTTGCTTGGGCGTCCGCCGACTACTTTGCGTGAGTATATGGAGCGTGAGTTGGCTGCCGTTCGGGTGTGATTTCGGGGAGCTGTGGGTTGGTGGTTGCGTGTCGGTGAATGAGTTTAAGTCAAAGGCGGCCCGTGGCAATTTTCCGCGCAG
Organism: Actinocrinis sp.; assembly: GCA_035943635.1. Classification (GTDB taxonomy): domain Bacteria; phylum Actinomycetota; class Actinomycetes; order Streptomycetales; family Catenulisporaceae; genus DASZBX01. The sequence goes on from DASZBX010000034.1 coordinate 8,348, forward strand.
GGTCAGGCGATGGGTGAGTTCGAGACGCGAGAAAATCACCACGGTTTTCTCCCCCGGGCCACCTCCCGAGGAGCTCACCTAGAGCCCTGGGACGGGTGCGCGGCCACCAGCCCCAGCATGGCATCTAATCACACCAATAGCCTGATATAGAGTTGTTATGTAATTCCTCGCCCCAAACCTGGACATCCTGGTATACTATAGGTATTGAGCTCAGGGTGGTGAGCTT
>DASZBX010000035.1:0-107806 GCA_035943635.1 Actinocrinis sp.
TCTCGGACGTGTTCGCGCGGATCGGCGGTGCGACGGTGGGTAAGGCCACGCAGACGCTGCAGATCAACAGCGGCAACGTGATCGGCGACGACCTGTGGTTGTGGCGCGCGGACCACGGCAACGGCGGCACCGTCGGCTGGACGACCAACACCGCCGCCAACGGCATGGTGGTCAACGGCGCGAACGTCACCATGTACGGCCTGGCGGTCGAGCACTACCAGCAGGTCCAGGTGCAGTGGAACGGCAACGGCGGAAGCGACTACTTCTACCAGAGCGAGATGCCCTACGACCCGCCGAACCAGTCCTCGTGGATGGACGGCTCGTCTGACGGCTACCCCTCGATCAACGTCGCCAGCTCCGTGACCAGCTTCAACGCCTACGGCCTCGGTGTGTACTGCTACTTCAGCACGAACTCGTCCGTGGTCAGCGCCAACGCGCTCACCTCGCCGAGCTCGTCCGGAGTGAACTGGCACGACATGGTGTCCGTGTCGCTCGGCGGCGTCGGCACCATCTCGCACATCATCAACGGCCAGGGCGGCACGGTGAACTCCGGCAACTCCGTCTCCTACCTGACCGGCTACCAGTAAACCGATCAGCTTTCAGCGGCCTGACTGAGAGCTGAACGGAAACCCCAGACCGCCGCGCTGTACCCCTCTGCCCAGGGTGGGATACAGCGTGGCTCTGTGTTCTGATATGGCAGGCGTAACAGTGCGCTGCGTCAATCCGAAAGGTGCGTTCGCTTCCCGTCGTGGTCCAGGATGCACAGCACCTCCGCCGGGCCGCCCCGGGCGCCGAACGCGTGCGGGATCATCGTGGAGAACTCCGCGGCCTGCCCGGCCTCCACCAGGATCCGCCGCTCGCCCAGGAGCAGCACGATCGACCCGGACAGCACCGTGAACCAGTCCCGGCCCGGGTGGATCCGCAGGTCCGCCTCGCCGCGCGGCGGTTCCGGCCGGGTGATCCGCAGCTTGGCCACGGTCACTCCGTGCGGCCCGGACTCGCGCGACAGGATCCAGGTGGTCACCCCGCGCGCCTCGTCGTGCAGCGGCCGGATCACCACGTCGCCGTCGTCCGCGGACTCCACCAACTGGTCCAGCGTGGTGCCCAGGGCTCGGGCGATCGGGGCCAGCTGGTCCAGCGCGATCCGCCGGTGGCCGGTCTCGATCCGGCTCAGCGTGGACGCGCTGAGGTAACAGCGGGCGGCCAGGTCGTCCAGCGACCAGCCCTTCGCCGCGCGCAGCCCCCGGATCCGCATCCGGACCAGGGAGTCGAGGTCGCCGTCTTGCGTCATACGCAAGATGGTATGCCATCAGCGCAAGACTGTCGTAGGGTCGGAGAATGGACAACGACCACACGCCCGCTGACCACGGACGTCACCAGCACGGCGACAGCCTCGGACACCAGCACGCGCACCACCAGCACCCGGCCGCCGAGATCGACGAGGCCGCCGCGGCCGCGATGATGGAACTGCTCGATCTCGACGCCGAAGTACTGCGCGACCACCTGGCCGACCTGGTCGACTGGGTACACGACCTGGCCGCCGGGCACGCCGGGGACCAGCCCGTGCGCCGGATCCTCGATCTCGGCGCCGGGACCGGCACCGGCGCCCTCGCTCTGGCCCGGCGGTTCACCCAGGCCGAGGTGACCGCGGTCGACCTGTCGAACCAGTTCCTCGACCGGCTCCGGGACAAGGCCCAGGCCGAGGGCCTGGCCGACCGGATCCACCCGCTGCAGGCCGACCTGGACGCCGGGTGGCCGCCCGTCGGCGCCGTCGACCTGGTCTGGGCCTCGGCGTCCCTGCACCACATGGCCGACCCCGGCCGCGTGCTCGCCGACATCCACGCCGCGCTGCCCCCGGGCGCGCTGTTCGCCCTGGTCGAGATGGACGCGTTCCCGCGCTTCCTGCCCGAGGACGCGGGCGTCGGCCGCCCCGGGCTGGAGGACCGCCTGCACGCCACCCGGACCGCCGACCTCGCCGACGCGGTACCGCACCTCGGCGCCGACTGGGGCCCGCCGCTGACCCGGGCCGGCTTCACGATCGAGGCCGAGCGCCGCATCACGGTCGATCTGGCGCCGCCGCTGCCCGCCGCGGTCGGGCGATACGCGCAGTTGTCCATGCAGCGCCTGCTGATCGGCCTCGGCAGCCGGCTGGCCGAGGACGACGTGGCCGCCCTGCGGCTGCTCGTCGACGGCGATGCGCCCGAGAGCCTGCTGCGCCGCGATGACCTGATTGTGCACGCCGAGCGAACCGTGTGGATCGCCCGCTGGCCGTAACCGCGCGTGGTCTTGGCCGGGGCGCCTCGGCCGGGGCCGCCGACCTCCGCGAACCCGCCTTTTCCCCGCCCGACCTGGGACGCTGGATACTGCCGAACGGCACAACCGACCGCCCGGGAGAGGAGCGCGGTGAAAAGTCGCCGCAGGGACCCGAACGGTCCCGAGCCGCTGGGACCGTGGAGCGAGGTCGCCCCCCGGTTGTGGATGGGTGGCCACTTCTGGGTCGACGACGTCTCGCAGAGCCACCCGGCCGCCGTCGCCGCCGAATTCGACCTGGTCATCAGCCTGATCGACCTTGCCGGGCACGGCCCGGACCCCGGCGTGGAACACCTGGTCGCCGCGATCCCGGACGACGCGCTGACCGCCGGCCAGATCCTCGCCGTGCAGAATCTGGCCACCTCGGGCGCCCAGGCCATGCGCGAGGGCCGCAAGGTCCTGGTCCGCTGCCGACAGGGCTACAACCGCTCCGGCCTGGTCGTCGCCCAGATCCTGGTCGAACTCGGCCACGAGACCGGCGCCGCGATCGACCTGATCCGGAAGAACCGCTCGATCTGGGCCCTGAACAACGAGTTCTTCGTGCAGTACCTCGCGACAGGGCTCGAAGTCGCGAGGCTGCTGAGCGAGCTGGATCCGCCCGTCGACTAAGCATCCTGACGCGCCCTGCCGAACCGGCCGGAAAAACAGTTGCCAGAGGCACCGGCCGCTTGATGTCATGGCCGCCATGAGCAGGATCACGCAGGAGGCCAGGGCGGCGTTCCGGGAGAACGGGTACGTGGTCGTCCCGGATTTCCTAGAAGAAGCGGTCGTCGCGCAGGGCCGGGCGATGGTCGCGGAGCTGGTGGCCGAGCAGCCGCCGGAGCCGGGCCACGTCGGCATCCACTTCCTCTGGCCGCGGTTCGGTCCGGCAGGGCACCGGCTGCTCGACTTCTACCGGTCGGCGGGCGTCGCGCAACTCGCCGAGGAGCTGCTGCGCCCGGGCCTCGGACTGCTGGAACCGGACTTCGCGCAGGTCGCGACGACGATCCCGCCGTGGCCGCACCGGCCGGGCGGGCCGCACGTGGACGGGCTGCTGCCGCTCTCGGACGACGGCCGGCCGGGGACGTTCACGCTGCTCGCCGGGGTGTGGCTGACCGGCCAGACCGGCCTGAACCAGGGGAACCTGTGGGTCTGGCCGGGCACGCACCTGGCGTTCGGCCGGTACCTGGCCGAGCACGGAGCCGACGTGCTGACCCGGCCGCAGGAGCTGCTGGGCCCGGGCCCGTACCCGGAGATCGAGCTCGGCGAACCGGTTCAGGCACAGGGCCCGGCCGGAAGCGTGCTGTTCGCGCACTACCTGCTGGCTCACAACATCGGCGGCCACGACGGCCCGGCCGAGGTCGGCCCGCGCGAGACCCTCTACTACCGGCTGCACGCGCAGGGGCACAAGGAACGCTGGCGCGAGGCGGTCACGGATCCGTTGAGCGAGTTCCGGGAGTAGGGGTCGGCACTCGGCGCGGCTCCGCCCGCCGCACGGTCAGCTCTTCGCGGTCAGGTTGGCCACGATGGTCGCGGCCAGGTTCGTCGCCTCGGGGCCGCCGTCGTCGCTTTCGCCGTTCGAGACCATCACGGTGACGACGGTGTTCCCGATCCGTACGGCCTCGATCGTCAGGCCGGCCTTCCACTGGGGATCCGAGGTGGTGAACACCAGGGCCGTATAGCCGCCGATGAAGGTGGTGGTCTGCGTGACGGTTGCCGTGGTGCTCGTCTCGCTGTCCGGGTAGGTCGAGCAGGCGCGCGCGGCGGCGGCCAGGGCGGTCATCAGGTCCTGGGCCGCGGTGCCCTGGAACACGTCGATCTCCTGCGCGTACTCGCCGCCGTCGGATGCGGACCGGTAGTCGCCCTGGGCGAAGGAGACCGGGTTGTAGCCGGTGACGGTGATGATTCCGTTGGTGTCGAACAGTGCGCAGGTGGGCGTGGGCGGCGGGCTGATCGACTGCGGCTCGTAGGCGTCGCCGGTGTCCTGGGTTTCCTGCGGAGTACTCGTGTAGCCGTCCGGGAAGTCGCCGGCCGGGGCCAGGTAGCTCTTGAGCTGGGTGCCGGTGAGCGGCGGGCCGGCGGACGCGGACTGTGCGGGCGCGGTCGGTGTCGGGGACGCGGCCGCGGGTGATGCCGTGCTTGAACTTGAGGCCGAGGCCGCCGCCGTCGCTCCCGCGGAGGACGACGACGAGCACGCGCCGAGCGTGAACGACGCCGGCAGCAGCACGGCGGTTATCGCGAAAACACTGGTACGGCGCACAGAGGCATCTTATGGCCTGCGCGCTACCGCCTGGCGCCGTCGATCACGCCCGCGAGGGTGCTCACGTCGGTGAACACGTGCCCCTGCATGCCGACCGCCCGCGCGCCCTCGATGTTGTCGGCCCGGTCGTCGACGAACAGGATCCCGGCCGGGTCCAGGCCCAGCGCCCGGGCGGACCAGGCGAACGCGGCCGCGTCCGGTTTGGCGTGGCCGATCCGGCAGGAGAAGCCGACGCTGGCCATCAGCCGCAACCAGGAGGCGTTGCGCGGCTCGAACGTGTCGGCCAGTTCGCTCGGCAGGTTGGACAGCAGCGCGATGGTCAGGCCGGAGGCGGCCAGGTTCTCGAGCAGGGCGACCATGGCCGGGTTCACGTCCCGCCAGCTCGCGCAGTCGGCGTCGATCAACTCGGCGATCTGGGCCGCGGTGAATGTGGTGCCGAGTTCGGCGGCGACGGCGCGCCAGTAGTCGGGGCCGGAGAGTTCGCTGGCGTCGTACGACTTGCGCAGGCCCCAGTACGCGGGCCAGAAGGTTTCCGCGTCGCGGTAGTCGGCCACGCTCAGGATCCGGGCCTGACCGGCCGGCGACTGGGTGTCCGCGATGACCCCGAACAGGTCGAAGAGCACGGCCTGCACTGGTGATCCCTGACCCGGGTCTTGATTCTGACTGTCGACCACGATCGTCCCACCTGTGCTTTCGCTCGTCATCTGCTCCGTCGCCTTCGTCATTGTCATACCTGCCACACGGTCGTCCCGGCCGCGCCCATCGCCTCGAGGTCGGAAGCCGGGGCGGAGTCGTCCGTGACCACCGCGTCCAGGGCCGAGACCGGCGCGACGAAGGCCAGCGCGGTGCGGGCGAACTTCGAACCGTCCGCGACCACGATGGTGCGGCGGGCCGCGGCGATGGCCGCGCGCTTGATCGCGGCGTCGGCCAGGTCGTACGCGGTCAGGCCCTGCTCGGCGCTCAGCCCGCAGCAGCCGAGGATCGCGGTGTCGAAGCGCAGGGCGGCCAGCGAGGCCTCGGTGAGCAGGCCGCTCATGGTCAACTCGCTCGTGCGCACCTCGCCGCCCGGGATCAGCAGGGTCAGTCGCGGGCCGCCGGCCAGCGCGTTCGCGGCGTGCATGGACAGCGGCATCGCGGTGATCCGGTGGTTGCGCAGCGCCTTGGCGACCTCCAGGCAGGTGGTGCCGCTGTCGATGACCACCGACTCGCCGTCCGCGATCAGCCGCGCGACCTCGGCGGCGATCCGTTCCTTGGCCGGGGCCTGGTCCTGCGCGCGCAGCGCGAACGGCGGGCCCTCGCCGCGCAGCAGCAGGCTGCGGGCCCCGCCGCGGAACCGCTCCAGCACGCCCTGCCCGGCCAGCACCTCCAGGTCGCGCCGGATGGTCATCTCGGAGCAGTTGGTGGCCTCGGCCAGGTCGGCCACGCTGATCTGTTCGGCCTCGCGGACCGCGTCGGCGATCCGTCGGAGTCTCTCGGTGTGTACCACGATACTCATCGAACAACTATCTTGGGTGAAAGTCAAACTAGCGCACAAGGAAGTTGTTCATTACGATCGCAGCATGAATCGATCCCGCCTGCCCGCGCTGTTCCGCCGGTCCGCGGCGCCCGCCCCCTCCGCCCGGGCCGCCCGGGCGGCCACTTTCGTGTACTTCGTGCTCAACGGCTTCGTGATGGGCACGTGGGTCGTGCACATCCCGCTGATTTCGCACCAGGCGGGCATCGTTCCGGCCACGCTCGGGTGGCTGCTGCTCGGCCTCGGGGCCAGCGCGTTCGTCGGCCTGCGGCTGTTCGGGCCGCTGACCGACCGGTTCGGCGCGCGCCGGACCGTGCCGGTTGCCGCAGCGTTGTGTAGTGCGTCGCTGGTGCTGCCTGCCCTTGCGCATGGGGTGTGGCCGCTGGCGGGAGGGCTGGTGGCGTTGGGGGTGGGGAACGGCTCGTTGGATGTGTCGATGAATACGCACGCGGTGAAGGTCGAAGGGAGGTACGACCGGCCGGTGATGTCGGCGTTTCATGCGACGTGGTCGCTGGGCGGGGTCATGGCGTCGATCGTCGGGGCGCGGACGATCTCGTGGGGGTGGCCGTTGGTGCCGACTTTCCTCGGGATTGCGGCGTTGGGGCTGCTCACGGCTGTTGTGACGGCGCCGTTCCTGTTGCCGTTGGAGCGGGAGGAGCGCGGGGTTGAGGTAGGCGCAGTTGAGGCTACGGCGGGTGCTGAGCCGCGTTCGGGAGTCCGGGCTCGGGATCCGAAGGTTGTGCGGCGGGTGTGGGCGCTGGCGGCGGTTGCGTTCATGGTCATGCTGGCGGAGGGGGTGGCGTACGACTGGAGCACGGTGCAACTCCGGGACGATCTGCATGCCGCTGCTGCGACTGCTGCTCTGGCGTATGGAGCGTTTGCCACTGCGGCGACTCTGGGGCGGTTGTGTGCGGACCGGGTTGCCGCCCGGATCGGGCCGGCCGCGCTCGTGCGCTGGGGATCTGCGCTGGCTGCGGCTGGATTTACGACCACGGCGCTGTCTCATCAGACCGGGGTCGCGATCGTCGGGTGGGCTGTGGCTGGGTTGGGGTTGGCTGGGGGCGTGCCGCAGCTGTTTACAGCGGCGGGGAATGTGGATCAGCGCGCGTCTGGAGCCAATGTCGCTCGGGTGGCCGGGCTTGGGTATGTCGGCATGCTTGCCGGGCCGTCGATCATTGGACCGCTTACTCATGTCATGACTTTGAGTATTGCGCTGCTTCTGCCGGCTGGGTTGTGTGTGGTGGCGGCGTATGCGGCGGGTATTGTGCGGCCGGTTGGTGGTGCGGTTGGTGGTGATGATGCCGGTGATTCTGGCGATCTCGGCGCATCCAGTGATCCCAGTGACTCCGTCAGTGCGGTGGTCATGGCTGAGGCTGCCGCTCTGCCTGAGGCATCCACTCACCTGCCGGACTGAGGTCTGGTGAAAGACTTCTGACACGACTCGCGCAAAACGCCGATCGGCGGCAAATAGCCCGAATACGGTCAAGTCGAAACGTAAACTTCCTGGCATGGGTAAGGCACGCACTGATCACTCGGGGGATGGCGGTGCGCAGCGGCCCAGCCGGGGCTTCGCGGCGTTCCTCGGCTACAGCGCACTCGCGGGCGTTCTGCTCGCCGGGCTCGCGCTGCCGTTCACCGGCTCGCTCGGACTGACCGTCAAGGCCGCGTCCGACCACTTCGAGGATCTGCCGGATGACTTCCAGTCTCCGGCGTTGCCGCAGCGCACCAATATCCTGGCTGCTGATGGATCGCTGGTCGCGCAGACCTGGGGTGAGTATGGCAATCGGGTTGTCGTGCCGATGTCGCAGATCAATCCGAACATGCCGCACGCGCTCGTGGCGATTGAGGATCAGCGGTTTTATCAGCATGGCGGTATTGATGTGACTGGGACTGTCCGGGCCTTGTTGCGTGACTCGCAGGGTGGCGATACTCAGGGCGGGTCGACTATTACCCAGCAGTATGTGAAGAATGTGCTGTTGTTGGAGGCGGGTACGGATAAGGCCAAGCAGGAGGCGGCTACCGCTGAGACCGTTTCCCGGAAGATCACCGAGTTGCGGTATGCCGTTGCGGTGGAGAAGTCGATGACGAAGGATCAGATTCTCGAGCACTATGTGAATCTGGTGTATTTCGGGAATGGTGCTTATGGGGTGCAGGCGGCGGCTCAGCGGTATTTTTCGACGTCTGCCGAGAAGTTGACGGCGCCTCAGGCTGCGTTGCTTGCTGCGATTATCAACAGCCCGACTCTTTATGATCCGGTTGCGCATCCGGCGGCCGCGTTGCAGCGGCGCAATGTGGTGTTGCAGAAGATGGCCGGGGCGGATACGTCGTTGGATTACCTCACGGCGGATGAGGCTGCGGAGGATGAGAAGGCGCCGCTTGGTTTGAATATTAGCCCCGATAACAGTGGGTGTATTACGGCGGTCAAGTCTGCTGCTTTCTTCTGTAATTATGTGTACCAGTCGTTTTTGGGCGATAAGGATTATGGGGCCACCCAGGCTGCGCGTCAGGCGATGTGGGATCAGGGTGGTCTGAACGTGCAGACAACAATGGATCCGGTCGCTCAGTCGGCGGCTGATGCGGCGGTGGGCGAGCGGACTTATCCGACCGACAAGGTTGCCTCTGCGCTGGCTGAGGTTGAGCCGGGTACCGGCAAGATCAAGGCCATGGCGCAGTCCAAGCCGATGGGGAATGGGAACGGGCAGACGTTCATCAACCTGGCTGCTGATCCGGCGCATGGCGGTGCGGGTGGGTATCAGGCGGGGTCTTCGTTCAAGATTTTTGTGGGGTTGGCTGCGCTCAATCAGGGATTCGATCCTAGTCAGACGATCGATGCCATTTCACCGTTGACGGGACTTGGCGGGACGCAGTTGACCACGTGTACTGCGGGTGGGTCTTCTATCTCGTGGCCTTATGACTATCAGCCGGTCAATGACGATTACGCTGATCATGTTGTGCCGATGGATCAGGCTTATTGGTACTCGATCAACACGTATTTTCTGACGCTGGAGTCGGAGACCGGATTGTGTGCGCCGGCGACTGTTGCTCAGAGTATGGGTGTGACGAAGGATAACGACACCGGTAGTGGGCAGCCGTTGGATCAGTATGCGTCGTTCACGCTGGGGACCAATTTGATTACCCCGGTCGAGATGGCGGCTGCGTATGCGACGTTGGCTGCGCAGGGGGTGTACTGCACGCCTTATGTGATCACTGGTGTTACTGATGCGGCTGGGAAGAAGTACAAGGGGCAGACGCAGTCTTGTAAGCCTGTGATCGACGCCAATATTGCGAACGAGATCACGTCGATGTTGGAGGGCGTTCTCACCGAGCCCGGCGCGACTGCGGCCGGGTTGGATCTGGACGGTCGCGATGCCGCGGGCAAGACCGGGACGACTGACAACTCGGTCGCGACGTGGTTTGACGGGTATACGCCGCAGTTGGCTACTGCGGTGTGGACTGGGTTTGTTGCGCCGTCGAAGGGCGATGTTATGAGCAATATGTCGGTTGGCGGGACGTTTTATGGTGGACAGATCTTTGGTGCGACCATTTCTGCGCCTATTTGGCAGGCTGCTATGAATGGGGCGTTGGCGAATCAGCCGATGGAGTATTTCACTGCCCCGAATGGTTTTCCGACTGATGTCACGCCGTCTGCTCCGGGGGCGCCGACTACTCCGGCGATTCCGGGGCTTGGGGGTGGGGCTACGAGTCCGGGGATTCCGTTGCCGGGGGCTACTGGGGGTGTTGGTGGCGGTGGTGTTGGTGGTACTGGCGGTGCTGGTGGCGGGGTTGCTCCGGGGGCTGGGGGTGGGACGGTTCCTGGGGCGGGGACTGGGACTGGAGTTGGGGTGGTTCCGCCCGTGATTCCGGTGGCGGGGGTTACGCGGAATGTGGCTGCTCCGGCGGCGATTCCGGCGCCCAGTTCGGCTCGGGCTGTTCCGGTGCCGGGGGCTGGATAAACCTTGAGTTAAGCGGCGTCGGTCCGGGTGGCTGTGATGACTAGTGCGACGTAGTGCATGGTGAAACTGCCGCCCATTGCGTCGATGACGTCGCCGAGGGCGGTGAGTAGTGACGTCAGGGTGTCTGGTGGGAGCAGGTTGTGGCCGCCGAACGTCGGTACTTGCTCTAGCCATTCGTCGCGGGTGTAGGTCTGGTTCCAGTTGAACAGCCATTGCTCGGACTCGTCGAAGGCCTCTGATTGGCGCATTCCGTCGGCTGCTGTGGCGCTCATCGTCGCGTAGGCGTCGGCGTTTGCCATTCCTGCCCGGGCGATCGGTGAGTCTGGGATGACCTGGCGGTAGACCGCGGTGAAGGGGTCGGCTATGGCGGGTGTGGCGTTGAAGGTGTTCCAGAAGATTGCGAGGCGGCCGCCGGGGCGTAGGGCTCGGGCGGCTTGGGCTGCGCCGGCGAGCGGGTCGATCCAGTGCCAGGCCTGGGCTGCGGTCACTGCGTCGAAGGTGCGGTTGGCTGGGTTCCAGTCTTCGAATTTTGATACCTCGACGTCTAGGCCGAAGCTTCGGGCGAGGTCGGCCATTCGTGGGTCTGGGTCGACGCCTAGTACTTGACAGCCGGCCGCCTGGAGCTGGCGGGCGGCGATGCCTGTGCCGCAGCCGACGTCGAGGATGCGGGTGGCGGGGGTCTTGGTGGGTGGGGTGGGTGTGGCGGCGATTCGCTGGATCAGGGCGTCGGGATAGCGGGGTCGGGTCCGGTCGTAGCGCTCGGCGTCTGTGCCGAATGACTCGGCGATGTGTCTGGCCTGGTGTGATCCGCCTCTGGTGTGGGGCGGTGACTCGGGTGGTGGTGGTGGCGACGGTATAGTGGGCATGTGCCCACCTTAGTGGGCGCGTGCCCACTCGTCTATTGGGTGGGCTTGGTGAGGTGAGGAGCGACCGATGACGCCGACCGGTGTGGCCATCCGTGACGTGCGCGAGCAGTTGTTCGACGCTGCGGAGCGCATTCTGCTGCGGGAGGGGCCGAGTGCGTTGACCAGTCGGGCGGTGACTGCCGAGGCGGGGTGTGCGAAGGGGGTTCTGCATCGGCATTTCGCTGATTTTGATGCGTTTCTTGTGGAGTTGGTGGAGGCTCGGGTTGTTTGGATGGAGGCTCGGGGGGCGGCGCTGATGGATGCTGCTGGGGTGGGGAGTGTTGTGGGGAATCTTGCTGGTGTTTTGGGGGATGTGTTCGGGTCGATCGGGTTGGGGATTGTCAGTCTTGTGATTTCGCGGGACGAGTTGCGGAGGCGGCTTCGGCGGAATCGGGGGAGTGGTGTTCCGGTGCTTACTGAGGCTGGGGCGGTGATTGCCGGGTATTTGGAGGCGGAGCGGGAGTTGGGGCGGGTTGAGTTTTTTGTTGATGTTCGTATGCTTGCGCTCACACTTGTTGGGGGTGGGCATTTGCTGTATGCGGGGCGGGAAGGGGTGGGGGTTGAGGTGGGGGATGTTGAGGAGTTTGTGGGTTCTGTTGTTGGTCATGCTGTGTGAGGTGTGAGGTGTGAGGTGTGAGGTTCGTTGGTTGGGGGCGTGGGTGGCGCCGCCTTGTTCGTGTTGCGTCTACTGCTGTGCCTCCGGCGGGCCAGGAACCCCCAAGGATCCCCATGGACCGGACCGGTTGGGTTGTTGGTTAGCTTTTTGGGTGTGTCGGATCGGGATCCTCGGCGCCCCAGTCGGCCCGGAGCCTGCCACACCGGACAGGCCCTATCAACTCCCGGGCCAGGTGTTTTGGGCGGTCTGCTCGCCTCGGCTGAGCTCGGGTTCGGGAGTTGACAGGACCTGTCCGGCGCGGCTGTCTTCGTTCCGCCTGGGCCACCGAGGATCCCGATCCGACACAGCCCCAGCCTTGCGCGAGAGTCGCGCGATCCCCTTTAACTGCCGCAGTAGTGGGTGAGTCGTGCGGGTGCTACGGCGGGTGTCTGTTGGTTGGTTAGTGCTTGGTGATGGTGTGTTACCAGTACTGGTGGCGTATGCCGTCTGTGTCGGCGATGAAGATTACTGCGTCGGTGCCGGGTAGGTCTGCTGGGGTTAGGGGGATGTGGCCGGGGGCTATTGGGTCTCCTGCGGTGGTGGTTGGGGGGAGTGCGGTGCGTAGGGCTTGGGTTGGGAACAGGGCGCGACGGGTGGTTGCTTCGGCTAGTGCTGCTTGGAGGGTGTTCGGCGCGGGGTGGGGGTTGGCGTCGGTTGCTATGAACGCGTAGCGGGTGCCTAGGGTGTGAGCGACCAGTGCGCCTGCGCTTGACCAGCTCACATCGGTCGGACCGATGGGCATGTGGGACTGCGCTGGTTGTAGGTGCGCGTTGTGCGCGAATACCAGGGTTGGGCCGCGTTGTTGCTCTTGGGCGGCTATGGCGAGCAGGTTTTCGGCCATCATCTCGGTGCGTAGGCTGAGTAACGTCGCGATGCGGTCGGGGGCCGGGCTGGCCATGGCTGCGTGGTAGCGCAGTAGGCCTTGGGCGGTGCGTGCGTGTGCTGCTGCTTGGGTGTAGGCGGTCGGGTCGGCGGGGTGCAGGGTGGGGGCGGCGCGATGCAGTGCGCTCGCGAGGTCGTCGGCGATGATGCGTAGGGCGCGGGCGCGTGAGGTGTTGCCGATGGATGTTGTCGGGTCGTGCATGGCTGCCGGGTTTGACCAGTCGGCGTCGTCACCGAGTAGTGTGTCGAGCTCGGAGGCCTGGGCTGGGGCTTGGGGTGCTGACGTGGGGCGTAGTGCTGCGGGCAGGTAGTTGATGGCCGCGGTGAGTGCTTGGCGCGGGCTGGGGGCGGCGTGGAACTCTACCGGTGCGTCGAAGCCGTGGAAGTGGATCCGATCCTGTGGCGGGCGGTCGGTGTTGTATGTGCGGAGCCATTCGACGAGTTCGCGGTTTCCTGGGATGTTGCCGAAGCCGTGGCTGAACCCGGTCGCGAGGACGGTCTCGATATCCGCTGCCGTAGTGGTGTCGGTATGGCTATCGCTGATGCTGCCACCGCCGCTGCCGGCGATGTAATTGTCGACAATAGACGCGGCGAAGAGGTCGATCTCCAGCGCGATCGACCGGTGTCCGCGTTCGACGAGATGGATCAGAATCTCGTTTCGCAGCAACGGGAATTCCTTGATCCCGTGGGTCGGTTCGCCGAGGGCGAGCAGGGTCGGCGGCTCGGTTCGGGAGGCGAGCATTTCATCGAGGGCGCGGCCCAGGCTATCCGCGTCGTCGAGTTGGCGGGCGAGCTCGCGCAGTGATGTGGCAGTGGACATTGCCACTCCTTTCGGAAGGAACTGCCCTCGACAGTATCGTTGAAGATTCCATTGAGACTTATGCGACCTCATAGCTTGCTGGGTAAGATGAAGCCTCAATCGGAGGTGTAAGCTGCGACCCGTCGACCTGGCCCGAGAACACGGATTGTCCGCTCAGGCGATCCGCAACTATGAAGACGAGGGCATCCTCCCGCCGAGCGAGCGCACCGAGTCCGGTTATCGGCGCTACACGCTCGTACACGCTCAGGCCCTACGCGCCTTCCTGGCCCTACGCCGAGGCCACGGCCATCAGCAGGCGACGGAGATCATGCGCGCAACCAACCGGGGCGACACTGAATCCGCCTTCCAGCTCATCGATGCCGCGCACGTCGCGCTGCTCGCCGAACGTGCCACCCGTACCGAAGTCGCAGCAGCCCTCGGCAGCCTCTCGACCACAACACCCGCATCCCCGACCACCAACCGCCCGCTGACAGTGGGCGAGCTCGCGCGCCGTCTCGGTATGCACCCGGCGACGCTGCGCACCTGGGAAGCCGAGGGCATCCTGCACCCCGAGCGCGACCGAGCGACGGGCTACCGCCAATACGGACCGGCCAGCGTGCGCGACGCCGAGATCGCACGACAACTACGCCGAGGCGGCTACCAACTACACCAGGTCGCACAATTCATCGAATCACTACGCGAGGCAGGCGGAGCGCCGCATGCACTGAGTGCGTTCCTGGACGCCTGGCAGCACAGGCTGACTACACGCAGCCGCAACTTCCTCGCGGGCGCGGCCCAACTCGACGCCTACCTCAACCTGCTCGCCCAGACATAGCAGCCAATCCGCCGCCCGCCACAGCAACCGAGTCACGTAACCGACTACTGCGGCAGTTCAGGGGCCCGCGCGGCCCCCGCGCAGGCCGGTCCCGTCCGAGGATCCACCTCGGACACCACAGAAGTAACCCACCACGACACCCACAAATACCCACGGACCTATGGATCCTTGGAGTCCGGCCCGCCGGAGGCACAGCGGTAGACGCAAGCCGAAAACCTGGCCGTCACAACAGACTCATCCCGTGGCGCTCACAGGGCTCTGAGTGACCGCCACGGGACGAACTGCGCTCTACCTATACGGAAATCTATACAGAGAAGCCCCTACAAGCTCGACTTCCGCGGTTAGGTGGCGGTGAGTTGGCTGGCCAGATGATAGGTGTGGATTTCCGAGGGGGTGTCCTGGCCTGTGGCAACGCCTGAAAATCTGGCGTAGATCAGGACTCTGCGCAGCTTGGCGATCATGTCTTCGAACGACGGGTCCTGTTTGGTCAGGTACCACGGGTGCTCCCGGCGGCGGGCCGCGGCGTCGTCTGGATGGTGGCCGTGCTCGGCGTACCAGACGGTGACCAAAGGCTGGATCATGAAGGTGAACGGGACGGTACGCCGCACCGCGCGCGGGGTGCGGTTGCGGGCCTGGCCGATGCCCATGATCTGCTTCCCGGTGGCGTTCGCCGGCTCGATCGACCAACGCCGCGCGTAGCGCTCGATGACCGCGCCCACCGTAGCTGCCAGGTCGGTGGTGAACAACGCCAGGTCATACGGCGTGTCCGAGTCCTCGTCCCGGACCAGCACCACCCGGCCCCGGGCCGGACCGAAACTGCCGTACCACAGCGCGGGAACCTCCATCACCCGGACTTTCTCCCGCCGCCCGTAGCGGCTGACCACGACCGTGCGCCACCGGCCGGATCCGGCCAGGTCGGTGGCGGTGCCCAGCCGCTCGCCCTTGGTCTTGGGCCGTCCTGTGCGCCCGGTACGCCCCGGGGCGTAGCCGTAGAGCACGGCGTTGCGCGGCAGCCGGGTGGTGAAGGAGGCCGCCGGCCCCGACAGTTCCGGTCCGTGATACGCCGCGTCCCCCACGCCGTGAACCTCCCGGTCCGCGAACTCCCCGGCCGGCACCTCCAGCATCTGGCCCGCCAACTGCACCGGACTGGCACTGCCCTTACCCAGCCACACCCGGAACAGTACCGGCAGGCACACCGGGCGGGCACAGAACGGCAGGTCAACCACGATCCCGGCCACCACCCACCGATTACCCCGCGCCACCGCGCCCTTCACCTTCGAGGAGCCGTCACGGGTCCACAGCGCCGCGAACACGTTCCCGCCCCAGCGTTGCACCAGCGTGTCATCCACCGCGACCAGTACCGGCGCCCCCACGGGCACCAGCCTGTCGATGATCAACCGGGCCACCCGCAGCCCCACCCGGTCCACCTCCCACGTGCCCCCGGAGAAAAACCTGCAGGCCGCATGGAAGGACACCGCCACCTGCATCCCGGAGCCCGCGAGCATCCCCACCACGCTCTTGCGCCCGGTCTGCGCCACCAGACCCGTCGCCAGGATCTGAAACATCCGGAACCCCGGCGCCCGAAACGCCGGGCGCACCGAAGCTAGAACTTGGGACCAGGAGACCGGTAACCTCACCACGGGCAGCATCAGCGGGCACCTTCGCTAACAGCGGAATGTGATAGAGACCGCCGATGCTGCCCACTTCCACGCCGTCATACAACAGAACCCAGATACGTCAACCTCTAGCCATCGCGATCACCGCCCGCCGAGACCGCGAAAGTCGAGAGAGGGAGAAATAAGTAAAATCCGCAGAAGAATGATGCTCGAACATCCAGTGCATTTATGACTTTGAATGTCAAGAGTCGCTGCTGGGTGGGTTTCGGGTGGGCGCGGCGGGCGGAGGTGCGGAGGGAGGGAAATCGCTGGTGGTTCGGGTTGTGGAAGGAGAGGAAGGGAATACGGGCCGTGATCTGGTGGGGGTGCGCGCGGGGAAGTGAGGGGTGAGTGGCGGAGCGTATGCTCGATGTCGAATATGTAAATCCGAGAGTCGGGCGGGTTACATGGCGAGCAGTCGGCGGGGCGGAGTATTGGGGTGGAAGAATTGGGCGGGGGAATGTTTGGGTGATGGGAAACGGGCCACTGGGGAGGGGAATATGTTGGTCTTGTGATCGGCGGCTTGCGGTTGTTGGTGAGCGATTCGCAACGAGCGGAGTGATGAGTGGGTTGCTGTTGTAGTCGCCGGTCATGTTTCGGGGCTAACATGCCATCCGCGACCTTGTGGCTGGTGTGGGTGCGGGCATGGTCGTGAGTGTGCGTGTGATCGTGGTTCGAGGAGAGGAGGCGGTCCCGACGGCACTCGATGCTGGAGAGCCGGGCCCGGAGCCGCAATCGGAGCCGCAGCCGGAGCCGGAGTATCCGACCCGCCAGCTGGCGCATCGGATCGGATTCCGGCTGGGGGGCGAAGTGGGGCAGGGCGAGTACGTACTGTTCCCGATCCGGATACCGCGGCCGGCAACGGGCCGGGTGGCCATGCGGATCGTGTGTGGGGAATGCCTGGCTCCGGTCGAGTGCACGGTGTTCAGCGCGGCCCATACGGCTCGGCGGCGGATGCGGTTCTTGGCGTACAGCGGCGTTTCGGTGGGGATCGCGGTCGCCTACTGTTGTTTCGCCGGATTGTTCTTCAGCCAGGCCGCGGGCCACGCCACCCAGGAGTGGAAGATCGTGGTGATACCGCTGCTCGGCATCCTGCTGCTGCCTGCGCTGGGGATCATGGCGTGGGGTCTGCTGACGTTGTTCCAGGAGGAGGACGGGGTCCGGATCAAGTCGTCCAGGGGGCACAGTCTGCGCAAGCCGGGTGCCGTGGTCGACGTGAAGTGAGGCCGGCGCTACTCGTCGGCAGCTTGCCGAAATGACATGCGAACACCAGTCCATATCTGGTAGACCGTAGACATCCCGGCGGTGCGCCCGGAGGGCCTGGTGGACCGGCGCGCCGCCTCTGACGGGTTTCCCCCGGGGCGGGGCGCAGGCCCGAGCGCGAAGGAGCGCCATGACTGGCGACGGCACGACTCTCGGCGACCGCATGAAGCGGCTGGAAGAGGCGACCCGGATGGTGTTGCCGCGTCGTGGATACGCGATCTGCCGGGTCGACATCCGGGCGGCGCACAGCTATCTGCGCGGCGCCGACAAGCCTTACGACTACGCGTTCATGGCCGACCTGGATGCGACGGCGGTCGCGCTGTGTCACGAGATCAGTGGCACGGTCTTCGCCTACGTGCAGTCCGACGAGATCTCGGTCCTGATGTGCGACGCGGCCCGGCCCGGTACCGAGCCGTGGTTCGGCGGGGTGGTGCAGAAGGTCAGTTCGATCGCCGCGGCGACCGCGACCCTGGCGTTGAACACCCGGCGCCCGGCCGGTTCCGGCGGCGGGGCGATGTTCGACGCGCGCGTCTTCCCGGTGCCCGATCCGGCGGAGGTCGGCGACTATTTCCTGTGGCGGCAACGCGATGCGGTGCGCAACTCGATCACGATGGCGGCGCAGTCGGTGTTCTCGCACAGCCGGCTGGAGGGCGTGAACGGCGAGCAGAAGCAGCGGATGCTGTTTGCCGAGGCCGGGATCGACTGGAACGAGTATCCGGCCGGAGCCAAGCGTGGTCGGATCGTGCGCAAGCGCAGCGGGCAGCGGGACGTGACGTTCACGCACAAGCGGACCGGCGTCGTGGAGACTGTCAGTGCGCTGCGTTCGTGGTGGGAGGTCGAGCCTGCGCCGCATTTCACCTTGCGGGCGGCTGGTTTTCTGGCCGAGATGGTGCCGGTAGCGGAGGGGATCGGGGCGCGGGCGGCTGTTTAGCGGCCCGATCGAGTGAGGTTCCTGCGACGTTCGCGGTGCGGATCTTCCATGGTAGTTTCGGGCGGTATTCGTGTGCTCGGACTCTGGAAGGCCCCTGTTATGCGCATCGTCTTCGCCTCCATGCGACACCGCAGCTGATCGTGCCGTTGGGGGCGGACCAGGACGTCAACGCCGCGCAGCTCGCCCGGCTCGGGTGCGCGGTCCGGATCCCGTCGCAGGGTCTTGACGGAGCGGCGATCGCCGGGCACGTGCAGGCGATCCTGTCCGACTCCGCGATCGGCCAGGCCGCCGCGAGCCTCGCTGCGGCGATGGCCGGGCTGCCGTCGCCGGCCGATACCATCACGCGGCTGGTGGGTCTTTCGTCATGGCACCAGCCCGCGCTCGGCGGGATTTGGACGGCGGCCGGGTCATGGCGGACTGACGGTCTCCGCCATGAGATCTGGCCGCCGATGTGCGAACGTGCGTGGTTGGCGAGGCCAAGGGGCACTGCTGCGCCACCGCCAGGCCTCAAGTGCGCCCAACCCCCGTGCCTTACCGCCCGGCTTATCAAAGATTAAACAGAACCGAAAAAAATCCGAAACTATTGCACACTGCCCAGAGCTGAGCTATACACCTTCTGACAACGTTGTCAGATGTCGGGCGCGCCGCACCTCGGGGCGCGCCCGGCATGATCGGGCGGGCCTCGGCGGCGCTTGCGCAGTACGCCCCGGTCCCGGCCCCGGTCCCGTTCCGGCGCGGCGTGCGGCCGGGGCGGGCCGGAGCGTGCGTGCGCGCGGCCGCCCGGCCCACTACAGAAAGGTGAAGAACGGGTCATGAAGAAAACTGCTGTCGTTCCCGCGCTGGCGCTGGCCACCGCGCTGGCCGGGGTGTTCGCCGGAGCCCCGGCACTGGCCGCGGGCCCGGTCGCGGCCCCGGCCGGGGCCGCCCGGGCGGCCGCGCCCGCGTTCGCCGAACAGGCGGTGCCGCTGCGCCTGGAGCCGCTGGGCGACTCGATCACCTTCGGCACCGCGAGCAGCACCGGCAACGGTTACCGGCAGCCGCTGTGGAACGCGCTGACCGGCGAGGGCTACGCCCTGAACTTCGTCGGGTCGGTCTCCTCCGGCACGATGGCCGACGACCACAACGAGGGCCACCCGGGCCTGCGGATCGACCAGATATCCGGGCTCACCGACTCCTCGCTGGCCACCTACAAGCCGAACATCATCACCCTGATGGCCGGGACCAACGACATGGTGCAGAACTTCCAGGAGTCCACCGCGCCGAATCGGCTCAGTTCCCTGATCGACCAGATCCTGGCCGACGACCCCTCGGCCACGCTCCTGGTGGCCAACCTGATCATCGGCACGAACTCCAACATCGCCGCGGGCGAGCCGGCGTACAACGCCACCATCCCCGGCATCGTGCAGTCGAAGCAGACCGCGGGCAAGCACGTGGTCTTCGTCAACATGAGTGCCCTGACGGCGTCCGACCTGGCCCCGGACGGCATCCACCCGAACGACACCGGCTACCAGCTGATGGCCAACGCGTGGAACACCGGCGTGCAGACGGCCACATCGAACGGCTGGATCACCGCGCCGGTGGGCCTGGGCACCGGGGCCAGCGCGGCCGGTCCGACCGGTGAGTCAGTCTCCGGCATCACCGGCGACTGCGCGGACGCGAAGGCGTCCAGCACGGCCAACGGCACCGCCGTCCAGCTCTACACCTGCAACCACACCAGCGCGCAGACCTGGACCGCCTACTCCGACGGCAGCCTGCGGGTCCTGGGCAAGTGCCTGGACGCCACCGGCGCCGGCACGGCCGACGGCACCAAAGCAGAACTCTGGGACTGCAACGGCGGCGGCAACCAGGTGTGGCAGGCGTACAACGGCGGCTACCTGAACCCGGCCTCCGGCAAGTGCCTGGACGACACCGGCGGCAGCACCACGGTCGGCACCCAGCTGGAACTGTGGGACTGCAACGGCACCCCGGCCCAGCTGTGGGGACCGCCCGGACTGGGCCCGGTCGCCTCCGGGCTGGCCGGCAAGTGCCTGGACGACAACGCCGGCTCGAACGTCAACGGCGCCAAGGCCGACATCTGGGACTGCAACGGCAGCGCCGCGCAGGCCTGGAGCTACACCGGCGGCACCCTGCAGATCAACGGTCTGTGCCTGGACGTCGTCGGCGGCCAGACCGCCGACGGCTCCCTGGTCGACCTGTGGGGCTGCAACAGCGGCACCAATCAGGTGTGGAACGTGGTGAACGGCGAGCTGCAGAACCCTGCGTCGGGCAAGTGCCTGGACGACCCCGGGCTCAACGTGACCAACGGCACGCAGCTGGACATCTGGGACTGCAACGGCGGCGCGAACCAGCAGTGGGCACTGCCGACCACGTAACCGCGGCAACGGAACGGCAGCAACAAAAAAAGGGAGCCCGTCTCGGCTGAGGCGGGCTCCCGCCGTGTGTCGGCGCCGGATTCGTCGCGGCTACTGCGCCTGCTCATCCTCGTGTACTGACTTCAGGAAGCCGAGCACGATCTCCAGGGTCTCCTGCGGCCGTTCCAGGGACGGGAAGTGCCCGGCCCAGGAAAGCTCCAACGCCCGCGCGTTCGGCAGGGTCGCGGCCAGGTACTCGGCGACGTCGCGGTAGTCCGGCAGGTCCCAGCCGCCCCACGCGGCCAGCACCGGCGTGTCCCCGATCGCCGCGAGGTCGAACTCGGCCTTGGTCTGCTCGTACTCCTCGGCGTTCAGCTGGATCTCGTAGGCGTTCGCCAGCATCAGGTAAAGCAGGTCCTTCGCGTCCTCGTCGGCGTCCGGGCCGAGCCAGTTCTCCACCTGGAACTCGACCGCACTGTCCAGGTCGCCGCTCTCCAGGTACTGCTCCTCGCGCTCGCGGAACTCGACCAGGGCCTCGGACGGCTCGCGCCCGGCCAGGCCGGCGCACAGCAGGGCCAGGGCCCTGACTCGCTCCGGCCGGCGCGCGGCGATCTCCAGGGCGAGCCCGCCGCCGAACGAGGAGCCGACGAACGTGACCGTCCCGGCGCCGCCGTCGAGCTGGTCGAGCAGGGCTATCACGTCGTCTGCGTCGTTGTTCGGGCCGTCCGGTGCGGGTGTCTCGCCGTAGCCGGCGATGTCGCAGCGCACCACGCGGTATCCGGCGTCCGCGATCGCGGCGAACTGGTGCTCCCACATCCGGCGGTCGGACACGCCCGAGTGGAGCAGGACGACTGTCGGGCCGGTGCCGAGCACGTCATGGGCAAGTCGGGATTCGATCACCAACCGATAGTACGCACGGTTCCCGGCGGATGCCGAGCTTTGCCGCCCGCGCCCGTCGGCGGGCGGCAATCGGCGGTTGCCGGCCGGGCCCAGAGGTCACCGCGCCTTGCGGCCGAGCAGGACCGGGGTCACCGCCGCGGTCGCCAGGACCAGCACCGATGCCGACAGCAGGCTGATCCGCATCCCGGTGACGAACGGGTGCCCGGCCGACACGAGCGTGCCGAAGGCCGCGACCGCGACCGCGCCGCCGGTCTGCCTGGCCGAGCCCGGCACCCCCGACCACGACGCGATGACGCTGCTGGACATGGTGGACCTGGAGTCGCTGGAATGCGCGGACTACCCGGCCCCGGACACCGCGCCCGACCAGGGCCCGCAGGCGGTCGCGGGCGGCTCGGACCGGTGCCCGGACGGCGCGCAGGGAGCGGACGGCGTGGACGGAACCGGACCGCGGGCCTCGCGATACGGGTTCTGATCCCGGCCGGCAGGTTCACGCCGGCAATTGTGCCGTTTGGGCTGCTGCTGAGCGGCTCCTGGTGCAAGACTGGACGGCATGGAAGTGATGGAGTACGTCCAGACCATCCGCCGGGAAGGCGAACTGCTCGCGTCGGCGGCCGAGGCGGCCGGACTGTCCGCCCCGGTGCCCACCTGCCCGCACTGGCAGGTGCGCGACCTGCTCCGGCACCTCGGCGGGGTGCAGCGCTGGGCCATCTCGCACATCGCCTTCGGCCGGGTGCAGCCCTACGGCAGCGAGGAGGAGGCGAAGTTCTTCGCCGCCCCGCAGGACGACTCGCTGCTGGTCTGGTTCCGGGACGGCTGCGCCACCCTGGTCGAGACCCTGGCCGTGGCCGACCCGGACGTGGCCTGCTTCCAGTTCCTGCCCGCGCCCTCCCCGCTCGCCTTCTGGGCCCGGCGGCAGGCGCACGAACTGGCCGTGCACCGGGCCGACGCGGACGCGGCGGCCGGCCGGGCCCGCGGCGGGTACCTCCCGGCCTTCGCCGCCGACGGGGTGGCCGAACTGATCGGCGGCTTCCACAACCGCCAGCACAGCCGGCTGGTGGCCGATCCCGCGGTCAGCCTCGGCGTGTGCGGCACGGACGCGGACTGCGCCTGGACGATCCGGATCGAGCCCACCCGCCGGGTGGTCGTGCCCGAGATGAAGCATGCCGACTGCGTGTTGGCCGGGCCGTCCAGCGATCTGTACCTGGCCCTGTGGAACCGCGGCGGCCTGGACGGCATCGAGGTGAAGGGCGACAGCGCCGTCCTGAACATCTGGCGGCAGAGGGCTCATATCACCTGGGCTTAGGCGCGGGTGGCGGGTGGCGCGGAACTCGTTGCCCGGCAAGGGTTTCGGCCACCCGAGGCGGTTGCCCGCTCCAAGTGGCCGAACCCTGATATCTGAGTGCTGTGTACGTGCTCTGTGTTCAGCCGGTGATGATCGCCGGGTCGCTGGTGCTCGGACGGCCGGTCTCGACGTGGCCGGCCAGCCGGCGCAGGAACGTCTTGTCCTGCGCGCTGGTCACCGACACGTCGTACCAGCCGTTGCTGCGCTTGGGGTTCACGGCCAGGAGCGCGGTCGCGCCGGGGCGGACCGTGTACGTGATCGGCTCCTGATTCCCGTAGGAGTCCGCGACGGTCAGCCTGGCCGGCTCCGCGCCGTGGTTGGTCAGGGTCAGCTCGACCAGGCAGCTGTCGGCGAAGTGCCGCGCGCCCACCTCCGGGCCGGCCGCGCCGGCGGTGCCGGTGAACCGGCGCACGAAGCCGTTCGGCCCGTGCACCGAGAAGTCGTAAGCACCCTGCTTCTGCCCGGACACGTTCCACGTCCCGGCCAGGTCGCGGCCGGCGCCGACGGTGTACGTCCACGGCCCGCCCGGCTGGGTGGCGGAGGTGACGAAGAAGTTCGCACCGATCCCGCCGTGGCTGGCGAAGGCGATCCGCAGCCGGCCGGCCGGGGTGACCGAGGCGTCCGCGGCCAGGTCGTACGGCAGCGGCCGGGCCGGACGCAGCCCGCGCTCCTGCACCGGCAGCTTCGGGCTCGCCGGGGGCACCGGGACGAACGAGGGGTACCGGTCGGCGTTCGGCGGTACGTACGCGGCCGTGCTCGGCAGCGGCGGGACCCGGTCCACCTCCCGGCTGAAGTCGAACGCCGAGGTCAGGTCGCCGCAGATGGTCCGGCGCCACTCCGAGATGTTCGGCTCGTGCACGCCGAACCGCTGCTCGACGAACCGGATGATCGAGGTGTGGTCGAGCACCTCCGAGCACACCCAGCCGCCGGTGCTCCACGGCGAGACGACCAGCATCGGCACCCGCGGGCCGAGCCCGTACGGCCCGGGCTGGTTCTCCGCGTCGCCGGCGTACAGGTCGGCGGCCACGTCCACGGTCGACGCGCCGTTCGCGGCCGAGGCCGGCGGGGTCGGCGGGACGACGTGGTCGAAGAAGCCGTCGTTCTCGTCGAAGCAGATGATCAGCGCGGTCCTGCTCCACACGGCCGGGTCGGCGGTCAGCGCGTCCAGGACCTGCGAGACGTACCAGGCCCCGTAGTTGGCCGGCCAGTTCGGGTGCTCGGTGAACGCCTCCGGCGCCACCACCCAGGAGACCTGCGGCAGCTTGCCGGTGAGCACGTCGGACTTGAGGATGTCGAAGTACCCGTCCCCGGCGCTCACGTTCGTGCCGGTGCGCGCCTTGTCGTACAGCGGGTCGCCGGGCTGGGCGTTGCGGTACCGGTCGAAGTAGAGCAGTGAGTTGTCGCCGTAGTTGCCGATGTACGCGTCCTCGGTCCAACCCCAGTAGCCGTCTGCGTCCAGGCCGTCCCCGGCGTCCTGGTAGATCTTCCAGCTGACCCCGGCCTTCTGCAGCACCTCGGGGAACGTGCTCCAGCCGTACCCGGCCTCGGCGTTGTCCAGCACCGGCCCGCCGCCGACGCCGTTGTTGCCGGTGTACCCGGTCCACATGTAGTAGCGGTTCGGGTCGGTGCAGGTCAGCAGCGAGCAGTGGTACGCGTCGCACACGGTGAACGCGTCGGCGAGCGCGTAGTGGAACGGGATGTCCTCGCGGGTGAGGTACGCCATCGTGGTCGAACCCTTGGCCGGCACCCACTTGTCGTAGTTCCCCTGGTTCCAGGCCTGGTGCGTGGTGACCCAGTCGTGGGCGAGGTCCTCGATGAACGTCAGCCCCAGGTTGGCCCGGTCCGGCCGGAACGGCAGCACGTCGGAGGTGCCGTCGGACTGGTGCCACACCGATTTGCCGCTCGGCAGGGTGACCGGGTGCGGGTCGCCGAACCCGCGCACGCCGCGCAGGGTGCCGAAGTAGTGGTCGAAGGAACGGTTCTCCTGCATCAGGACGACGACGTGTTCCACGTCCTTCAGGGTGCCCGTGGTCCGGTTCGCGGGGATCGCGGCGGCGCGGGCGATGCTGGTGGACAGGGTCCCGGCGGCGACGGTGCCCCCGGACAGCTGGATGAATCGGCGGCGGTTGACGGAGGGCATGGGCGTGGGTCTCCCGTATCGGCTAGCGGAGCTGTGGGTGCCGGGGACAGTCTGATCACCCGTCCGGGAACGGCGGGCGGCGCGGGAGGGGCGGGACGGAGAACAGTCCGGGAATCCGGCGGAGCGGAGGGGTCCGGATCATTATCAGACTGCTGGCAGGGGTTTGCCAGGGGTCTGTCAGACCATGGACCAGATCTCCGGGTCGCCGTCGATCAGGCCCGGGTGGGGTGCCGGGGTGATGTGGCCGCCGCTCATGGGGATTGCGGTGGGTGGGCGTTGGCGGCTTCTTTGTGCCACTCTCTCGGCGACGACCTCGGCGATGGTGTCGGCGTCCACGATCGTTGGTGAGTCGGCATCTTCGGCGCGGGGCCTCACCTGGACGTGGGAGCCGACTTCGTCGATCAGGTCGAGCGCAGAGGAGGGCAGGAAACCGGCCGGGTCGTACTGCGGCGCCATCACTACGGCAGCCGCGATCGCTTCGGGCGTGAAGGTGATGCTGTGATGCGCTTCGAAGTATTGCCGTCGGCTCGCGACGATCTCCACAGCTTCTTCGACGGACGGCTCATCGATCTGGATCTCGTACAGCGCGCTCTCCAGAGCGGGATTCGACCGGACGCGGTCTGCGGCCTCTTGCCCGGTGACGATCCCGATGGTCCGGACACGGGGGCTGAACAGCATGCTCGTCAGTGCCGGCCAAGGGTCGACATTCGCCCAACGGGCATTCGGGCTCAGGAATCGGTCAAGATCGTCGATGAAGAGCAGGGCACCGGACTCCCTGGCCGCCTCGCGGATTCTCCTCAACCGATTGTCGAGATCAGCCTGAGTCTGCACGTTGTGAAACAGCTGGTCGGCGGCCAGTTCATAAAGTCCGCAGTCGGAGAGCGGACCAGCCAGATCCGTGGCGACGGCCTTGGCCAAGCCGATGATCGTGGAGGTCTTGCCGACTCCCTTGTCGCCGACCAGCAGTGGACTGTTATGACTTCGGCGAGCCAGCACCCGGATGATCTGCTGGATCTCCTTCTCCCGGGGGACGACCGGGTCGACCCAGCCGTTGCGGGCTGCTCGAACCAGGTCGGGGCCGAATTGGGTCAGTTGGAATTCGGACGCGACTCTGCTGCGGGCCCACCCCGACGGCAAGGCGGGCGGCTCTGTCCGGGACTCGGGCGGAGCAGGCTGCTTGGCACCCGCCGGTTCCTCTCGGCGCGGATTCGTCTTCTCCGGCGGCGACGTCGGCCGGAGCTGGGACACCTTGTCGCGGATCATCTCCCGATCCACGTTGAGCCGGGTCAGGATCTGGATCGCAGTGCCGTCGTTCTCCCGCGCCAACCCCAACAAGAGGTGTTCGGTGTCGACCATTTTGCGGGCCAGCCGGCGTGCCTCGCTCTTGGCGGCCAAGCTGACCACGCCCTTGGCCTGCGCAGTGAACTGAATGACCAGCGGCGAGGCTGGTTGCCCCGCCCTCTGCCCTTCCTCACGACAGCGAGGTCGCGCACGCTCTGTGGGTAGACTTTGAGTGCCTCCAACGCCTTCGCGGCGACCCCCTCGCCCTCGAGGATCAGCCCGAGCAGCAGGTGCTCTGTATCGATGCTGCTTTGACCATGGTGCCTGGCCTCAGCCTCGGCTATGTCGAGGACCTTCATCGCCCCGGCAGTGAAATCTTCGTACATAGTGGCCGTCACACCTCCGGATCGTCG
Organism: Actinocrinis sp.; assembly: GCA_035943635.1. Classification (GTDB taxonomy): domain Bacteria; phylum Actinomycetota; class Actinomycetes; order Streptomycetales; family Catenulisporaceae; genus DASZBX01. The sequence continues at coordinate 26,368 of DASZBX010000035.1, forward strand.
GGAAGCATGTCCAAGTCCTGACGTGCGCGGACAGTGTGCGGATGCTCCGGCCCCAATGTCCGCTCCCGTGCCACTGCGACCTCACTGAGCACGGCTTTCGCTTCTTCGATCTCGCCGACTCCGAGGAGGTTGCGCGCCAGCATGTGGGCGGTGCGCAAGGTGTGCTCGTCGTCGCCGCCCAAGGCGCGGCGGCGGTCTGGGAGCAGGATCCTGAGCATGGCGAGGGCTTCCTGCCGTCGGCCTGCTTCGCCGAGTGCGACCGCTAGGAACTGACGCGTCTTCAGGCAGTCGGGATGGTCGCGGCCTAGAGCCAGCACCTGTCGGGGAAGCAGATCCGCGAGCAGCTGCGCGCCCTGCTGCGGATCGCCTCCGGCGCTCGTGCATAGCCCTAGGTACTGGGACGTCCGGAGCGCGTCTTCGTGCGTATCGCCGAGCAAGCGCACCTGTTGCTCATAGACCGGCTTCAACGTGGCCGTGGCCGTCGCCCAATCCCTGCCGCTCTCCGCCTTCTCCATCGCCTCAGCACACTGCTTCCGTAGGCGAGGAGCCATCGTCTCGGGATACGCCCGGTTCACTGCGAGGACCAGCTGATCGGCGTTGCGAGTCCCACGCGGCTGCGGTAGAGGCAGGCCTTCGGAACGCATGATGCCGTACAGCCGCCGATACAGTTCACCCATCGTCAGGAACTCCGGCGCGTCCGGAACCCCCTGAACCAGCAACCGGATCAGACGTCCGGTGAAAGCGGTGTGCTGCTCGCCCTCCAGGATCAGGGAGACCCGGTCGGGAGGCGATGACGCGAGGACGTACGTCCCATCGACCTCGATCTGCTCGAAGATCACATCGTCCGTCGTCGACATGGTGTCCGACACCGCGCGTCCACTGAAACAGCAGTCGAGGATGATCACCTTCGTCTTCGCCCGGCTGTCGTGCACGTAGTGGCGCAGCGTGTCGTAGGCGAGAGCGCCGAACTCGGGGGCGGCGAAGGCGGTGTTGGGCAGCGCGAGGTACAGCTCGTGGCGCTTGCTGCTGATCACGCCGTGGCCGGAGTAGTACACGAGCAGCAGTTCCTCGGCCCCGCCGGCCGCGGTCGTCAGATCGGCGCCCAGGCGTTCCAGGTTCCCGTCCAGCAGCTTCGCGCAGTTCTCAGCCGGGAACACGCCGAACTCCGGGTCGGTCAGCGCCGCGCAGAGGTCCTCGACCGTCGCCTTCACGGCCTCCAGCGGACCCAGGGTCTCGTCTGTGTAAGTGCTCGTGCCGATCAAGAGCGCCCTGGACCGCCGGCCGTCCGGAAGACTCATCCGCCGCTCACTCGGCCGGACCGGTCAGCTCCGCGGGGCCGTTCGTCGTGGCCTCGATGGCGGGCGCAGTCGCAGACGCGGGCGCAGTCGCGGGAACGGGCACGCGCGTCGGCCCCGGCGCCGCCTGCTGCGTCATCTCCATGGCCTGGACCAGCAGTGACTTCACCTCGCCGGCCTTGGCCCGGTCGGCGTCGATCTCCACCACCCGGCCGCCGGAGACCGGCACCCGGATCCGGTAGGTGGACCGCCGGGGTTGTTCGAACCATGACTTGATCGAGGCCGCGAGCACGGTCAGCGCGCCGCCGGAGCCGAGCGCGATCTCCAGCGCGGCCGGGATCGCGCCCATCTCGCGCGGGCCCGGGATAGTCCCGCTCCCGCCCGGGGCCGTCGGCGTCCTGACCAGGTCGACCCGTCCGGACAGTTCGTATTCGGCGCGCAGCCAGTCGCACAGGTCTTCGAGTTCGGCCAGGCGGGGCTCGGGCCCGTCGTCGTCCGCCGCGACCACGGACAGCCGCACGGCCTCAGGCCGGGCCGGCGCAGTACCGTCCGCCGCCGCACTGTCCGACATGCCGCCCTCACTTCCCGCCGATGATTCGATCACACCGTGCTCCCCAGTCGATGGTAGTACCAATGCACACGCGTCGGACCGTATTTGCCGCGTGTTGTCCGGACCCGGATTCCGGCTGCGGCCAGGTCAGGCGGCCGGCTGCGCCTGTCGACACCGTTCCGTGTAAGGGTGGTCGTTTCCCAGGACCCGGATATGGTCGGCGAGCGAGACGGCGAGTTCCTTGCGTCCCTGCTCCACATCGCCGGTCGCGACCAGGGCCTCGGCCGCCCGTCGCCGCGCAGTCAGCGGAATATGATGCTCAGGCCCGAATTCCTGAAGGCTCTGACCAGCCAGAACCCTGGCCAGCCCGAGGGACTCGTCGGCGCGCCCGTCGGCGGTCAACGCCTCGCACAGGGCGACACCGGCCGTGAGGGCGTGAAAGTGCGGCCGGCCCCAGCGCCACAGCAGATGCTCGTACGCGTACCTCGTGGCGTCCACGGCCTCGGCCGTCTTGCCCAGCGCCACCAGTGATCTGCCCTCGATGACATAGGCGACCAGGGTGTTGGAGTGCTCGGGGCCGAAGTGCGCGGCGAACACGTCCGCGGCCTGTCTCGCCTCGGCGGCGGCCGTGTGGGGATCGCCGAGGAAGTTCAGCAGTTGGGCGTGCTGTACCCGGAAGAGGTGCAGGCTCGGATGGCTGGTGCCGTATTTCTTCGCCATGAGTTCGGCGGCCGCGGTGATCTTCTCCAGCGCCTCGGTGAACCGGCCGGCCGCGACGAGGGTGAGCCGGTGTGTCATGTCGATCGAGGCCCGCACAGTCGCGTCCGGGGTCACGAAGGCCGACATCGCCTCCCGCAGTTCCCCGCACAGGTCCAGCGATTCGGCGAAGCGGCCGACCATCGTCAGGGATCTGGCGTACGTGGACTGAGACCGCAGGGTGATCAGGCTGCGCCGGCCGAAGGTCCGCGACGCGTCGTCGAACGCGGCCTTGGCCGGATCGACTACGGACACGGGTGATTCACGCGCCGCCATCGCCTGCAGGAGCGAGTCCCGGGCGTGGAACGTCATCTCGTGGCCGGGGCCGAGCACGGCCAGGCACCGGTCGGCGAGCGACCGGGCCTCGGTCAGGGCCTCGGGCTGGTCGAGGCTCAAGAGCACATTGACGTGGCCGACCCGCTGGACGAACGTCGAGGGCGAATCGGCCCCGGACACCGCGGCGGCCAGTGACACGATCTCCCGTTGCGTGCTTTCCTGCGTTGCGTAGTCGGCCTTCGCGGTCGCCGTCTTCAGTTGCTCGCGCAGATAGGCCAGCCTTCTGGCGACCGCCTGGGCCGTCTCGGGAGCGATCGCGGGCTGATTGTCGGGCCGGTCCGGTGTCCCCGCCGGCTTCCCCCATCCGGAATTCATGCGGCGCAGCTTAACAGGGTGCTGGCTGGGCCCGGCGGCTGCAAAGCGTTGTGCATTTTTCGTCACACGCCCTTGACGCGGCCAGGCCCGCTCTTCATCATATGGCCAAGGTGTACGAATTGTAACGTTTCAACCGGTCCGCACGACCGGGCTCGGAGCGCGCCGATGACCACGTCCAGCACCGATCCCGAGGTGAGCCGGCCGATGCCCCCGGAGCAGAACCAGAACACTGCGACACAGCATCAGGGCACTGCGACGGCCGGAGCCGCGACATCGACTGCCGCCGGAACGAACCCGAACGCCCCCGCGGCCGCGAACGCCGCCGCCCGCCTGGGCCAAGGACTGCGCGCCCTGCTGCACTACCGCGAGATCGGCATCTTCTCGGTCCTGGTCCTGCTGGTCCTGGCCACCTCGCTCGGCAACGACCGCTTCCTCGGCGCGGTGAACCTCCAGGGCATGGAACTTGACTGGTCCAGCCTGGCCATCCTCGCCGCGGGCGAGGCCATCGTGATCATCACGCGCAACGTCGACCTGTCCGTCGGTTCGACCATGGGCCTGGCCGCGAACGTCGCGGGCCGGCTGATGGCCGACCACCCGACCCTCCCGGCCGGTTCCTCGGCGCGCCCTACCCGGTCTTCATCGCCCTCGCGGTGGTCCTGGCCGCCGGGTTCTACCTGCGCAACCTGCGCTCCGGCCGGGACCTGTACGCGATCGGGTCCAACCCGCCCGCGGCGCAGCGGATCGGGGTGGCGGTCCGGCGCCGGCTGTTCGGCGCCTTCGTCACCTCCGGCGCCCTGGCCGGCCTGGCCGGGGCGATCTACACCGCCCGGTAAGCCGCGGTCGACTCCGGGGTCGGCACCGGGATGGAACTGAACGTGGTCGCCGCCATGGTGGTCGGCGGGATGGCGATCTTCGGCGGCAGCGGGTCCGTGCTCGGCGCGGCGATCGGCGCGGCGCTGCTGACCGCGATCGGCAGCTCCCTGGGCGTCCTGGGGGTCAGCCCCTACTGGGTGCAGGCGATGGTCGGCGTGCTGATCCTCGGCGCGATCGCGGTCGACCGGCTGGTGGTCCTGCGGCTGGCCGACCGACTCAGGGAACAGAGGCACTCATGACCGCGAACGAGGGGAACGGCGTGGACGGCGTGAACCAGACCGGCGATCAGAAGGGCGTGAAGGCGATCCTCGCGGCCCGGAGCATCGAGCTGCCCTCGTGGGCGTTCGGCAACTCGGGCACCCGGTTCAAGGTCTTCGCCCAGCCGGGGGTGCCGCGCGATCCGGTCGAGAAGATCGCCGACGCCGCGCAGGTGCACCGCTACACCGGGGCGGCGCCGACAGTGTCCCTGCACATCCCCTGGGACCGGGTCGCGGACTACGCCGCCCTGGCCCGGCACGCCGGCGGCCTCGGCGTGCGGCTCGGGGTGATCAACGCCAACACCTTCCAGGACGAGGACTACCGCCTGGGCAGCGTCTGCCATGCGGACCCGGCGGTGCGCCGCAAGGCCGTGGACCACCTGCTCGAATGCGTCGACATCATGGACGCGACCGGGTCGCGGGACCTGAAGCTGTGGTTCGCCGACGGCACCGACTACCCCGGCCAGGACGACCTGCGCGACCGGCAGGACCGGCTGGCCGAGTCCCTGGCCCTGGTCTACGACCGGCTGGGCCCGGACCAGCGGATCCTGCTGCGACGTCCCAATTGGGTCGCCCGGGCCGCCCGGCCGGACCGACACCGCCGCGCTGGTGGCCGCCGCCGCGACCGCGCCGCCCTTCGCGGCGCTGGTCGACCCGGACGACCCGTCGTTCGTCGCCCCCGGCGACATGCCCACCCGGATCGCCGCCTACTGCCGCCGCACCGGCCAGCGACCGCCCGCCGACCGGGCCGGATTCACCCGCTGCATCCTGGAAAGCCTCGCGATCGGCCACCGATCGGCGATCATGGATGCCATGAGGTTGTCCGGACGCGGCGTCGACGTGGTGCACCTGGTCGGAGGAGGGGCCCGCAACGAGCTGCTGTGCCAGCTGACCGCGGACGCCTGCGGCCTGCCGGTCGTGGCCGGACCGGTCGAGGCCACCGCGCTGGGCAACGTCCTGGTCCAGGCCCGCCGGGACCATCCCCGGCTGGCCGACCGCACCGCGCTGCGGGCGTTCGCCGCCGCCACCCAGCCGGTGCACCGCTACGAACCACGGCGAGCCGACGCCCACGCCTGGGCGGCCGCGGCCCGGGTCGGCCGGGGATAGGAAGGGAGCGGCCGTGCGCGTCGCACTGTTCATCACCTGCTTCAATGACACGATGTTCCCCGGCGTCGGCCGGGCCACCGTCGCCGTCCTCGAACGCCTCGGCGTGCAGGTCGACTTCCCGGCCGCGCAGACCTGCTGCGGCCAGATGCACTTCAACTCCGGCTACCGGCGCGAATGCGAGCCGCTGGTGCGCGACTTCGCCGCCGCGTTCGCCGGATACGAGGCCGTGGTCACCCCGTCCGCGTCCTGCGCCGCGATGGTGCGCAACCATCACCGCGTCGTGCAGCCCGACGTCGCGGTCCCGCAGGTGTACGAGCTGTCCGAGTTCCTGGTCGACGTGCTCGGGGTCACGGACGTCGGCGCGTACTTCCCCGGCCCGGTCACCTTCCACCCGACCTGCCACTCGCAGCGCCTGCTCGGCATCGGCGACCGGCCGCAACGCCTGCTCGCGGCGGTCGACGGTCTGGTCCTGACGCCGCTGGCGAACCCGGCCGAGTGCTGCGGGTTCGGCGGGACGTTCAGCGTGAAGAACCCGGACGTGTCGGTCGCGATGGGCCTGGACAAGGTCGCCGACGTCACCGCGACCGGCGCCCGCACCCTGGTCAGCGCCGACACCTCCTGCCTGATGCACATCGGCGGCCTGCTCTCCCGGCAGGGCTCGCCGGTCACCACGATGCATCTGGCCGAGATCCTCGCGTCGACCAGGGAATCGGCGGCCGGCCGGTGAACACGCAGGTGGATGCGCCGACGAGCACCCCGACCCCGACGTTCCTGGGCATGCCGCCGTTCCCGGTCGCGGCCCGCGCGGCCCTCGCCGACACCCAGCTGCGCGACAACCTCGGCCGGGCTACCGCGACCATCCGGGACAAGCGGCTGCGGGCGATCGCCGAACTGCCGGACTGGGAGCAGCTGCGCGCGGCCGGCGCCGCGATCAAGGACGACGTCTTGGCCCGCCTGCCCGACCTGCTCGCCGAGCTGGAAGGCACCGTGACCGCGGCCGGCGGCACCGTGCACTGGGCCCGGGACGCCGCCGAGGCGAACGCGATCGTCGCCCGGATCGCGCGCGAGGCCGGGGTCCGGGAGGTGGTGAAGGTCAAGTCGATGGCCACCCAGGAGATCGAGCTGAACGCGGCGCTGGAGGCCGCGGGCGTGGACGTGTGGGAGACCGACCTGGCCGAGCTGATCGTCCAGCTCGGCCACGATCTGCCCAGCCACATCCTGGTCCCGGCGATCCACCGCAACCGGACCGAGATCCGGGACATCTTCCGGCGCGAGATGGGCGCGGTCGGCCGCCCGGCCCCGGACGGGCTGACCGACGCCCCGGCCGCCCTGGCCGAGGCCGCCCGGCTGCACCTGCGGGAGAAGTTCCTGCGCGCCGAGATGGCCGTGTCCGGCGGCAATTTCGCGGTCGCGGACACCGGGACCGTCGTCGTGCTCGAATCCGAGGGCAACGGCCGGATGTGCCTGACCCTGCCGCGCGTGCTGGTCACCGTGCTGGGGATCGAGAAGCTGGTGCCGACCTTCGCCGATCTGGAGGTCTTCCTGCAACTGCTGCCGCGTTCGTCCACGGCCGAGCGGATGAATCCGTACACGTCGATGTGGACCGGGGTCACCCCCGGGGACGGCCCGCAGGAGTTCCATTTGGTGCTGCTCGACAACGGACGCACCGACACTCTGGCCGACGAGGTCGGGCGGCAGGCGTTGCGCTGCATCCGGTGTTCGGCCTGCCTGAACGTGTGCCCTGTCTATACCCGGACCGGCGGTAAGGCGTACGGATCGGCGTACCCGGGCCCGATCGGCGCGATCCTGACCCCGCAGCTGCGCGGACTCAACCAGCACGCGGTCGACGAGCAGACCGCGTCCCTGCCGTTCGCGTCGAGCCTGTGCGGCGCGTGTTATGAGGCGTGCCCGGTGAAGATCGACATTCCGGAAGTGCTCGTGCACCTGCGCGCCAAGGTTATCGATCACGCACGCGGGCGCGGTTCGCGTGGTGGCGAACATCCTGCCGCACTCGGCAGCTCCAGCTCCGCTGGCGCGCCCGGCGGTGACCATGGGCACAACCACCATCGGGCCGAGCGGGCCGCGATGGCGCTGTTGAGTGCCACGTTCGCCAAACCGGCCCGCCTCGCCGCCGCCCAGCGGCTCGGCGGCGCGCTGTTCGGCCGGAACCCGAGCCGTCGGCTGCGCCTGCGCGGACCCGGCTGGATCGGTGCCTGGTTCGGCGCCCGCGACCTCGCGCCACCCGCCCGCGAGTCCTTCCGCCGCTGGTGGGCGCGACGATGACCGATCCCCAGGCGACGAACCCGAAGGCGGTTGAGCAGGCGATGGCAGACGTGGCGAGGACAGGCCCGGCGTTGACGGACCCGAGCAGGCCGGGCTCGGCGTCGACGGACGCCCGCACTGAGATCATGGCCCGGATCCGCGCGGCCCTCGCCGACCGCCCCGCCCCGCCCGCCGCCGCGCGCACGTACCAACGGTCCAGCAGCGCGAGCCACAGCGAAACCATCGACCTGTTCACCGAAAGGGTCGCCGACTACCGCGCGACCGTCGAATCCGTCACCGAACAGAGCCTGCCGGCCGCGATCGCCGCCGCGCTCGCGGCCCGCGGCGTGCGCAGGCTGGTCGTGCCGGTCGACCTGCCGCCGGAGTGGCTTCGCGCCGCACCGGACGTCGACCAGCTGCCCGACGAGCCAGCGCTGTCCGTCCAGGACCTGGACGCGGCCGACGGCGTGCTGACCGGCGCGGCGCTGGGCATCGCGCTGACCGGCACCATCGTGCTCGACGCCGGGCCCGCCCAGGGTCGGCGCGCCCTGACCCTGCTGCCGGACTACCACCTGTGCGTCGTACGCGCGGACCAGATCGTTGCGACCGTGCCCGAGGCCCTGGCCGGGCTCGACCCGGCCCGACCGCAGACCTGGATCAGCGGCCCGTCCGCGACCAGCGACATCGAACTGGACCGGGTCGAGGGCGTGCACGGGCCGCGCACCCTGCACGTCCTCGTGGTCCGCGCGGAGGCGTGAGCAGTGCGGACTCCTAGACTAGTAAATCCGAATTCTGGCGCGGCGAAACGGCTGATCGGCGGCGCCTGGCCGCACGCCCAGCCACCGCCGCTGAGCCGATTCGCCGTGCGCACTCACCTGTCAGGTCAACGCACCACCCAGCAACTCACCTTAGGCGCCAGAGTTCGGAATCACTCGGCTAGGGTCCGCGGCCCGAGCCGCCGGGTATCCTGCTGGTAGAGGGCATAGTACGTTTCAATGCATCGGGCTGGCTGTGGGTGGAAGGGTTGGCGCAATAGTGGCCCCTTCGGGTATCAAGGACGTGGCCCAGCGCGCGGGCGTGTCGGTGGGAACCGTGTCCAACGTGCTCAACCGGCCCGAAATGGTCAGCGAATCCACCCGGCTGCGGGTCCAGGCCGCCATCGACGCGCTCGGCTTCGTGCGCAACGAGGCCGCCCGGCACCTGCGCGCCGGGCAGAGCCGGACCATCGCGTACGTGCTGCTGGACGCGGGCAACCCCTTCTTCACGGACGTGGCCAAAGGCGTGGAGGACGTGGCCCGCGAGCACGGCCTGGCCGTCTTCCTGTGCAACAGCGACCAGGACGCGCGCCGCGAGGAGGACCATCTGGACCTGCTGCTGGAACAGCGCGTGCGCGGGGTGCTGATCACGGCCGTGGACCAGAGCAGCGGGCGGCTCGCCACGATGCCCTCGCTCGGCGTTCCGGTGGTGCTGGTGGACAGCCCGGGCGCGGGCGAGGAGTTGAAGCACTGCAGCGTCGGCGTGGACGACCTCGAGGGCGGCGATCTGGCGGTGACCCACCTGATCGAACGCGGCGACCGAGGAATCGCGTTCGTCGGCACCAGCACGATACCGCAGGCCCGCAGCCGGCTCGAAGGCGCGCGCCGGGCGCTGGAACGGGCCGGGCAGCCGCCGGAGATCCTGCCTGTGCTGGAGACGGTCGCGCTCAACGTGGCCGAGGGCCAGCGGGCCGGACAGCGGCTGCTGGGCATGCCGGCCCGGCGCCGCCCGACCGCCGTGTTCTGCGCGAACGACCTGCTCGCGCTGGGGCTGTTGCAGGAGATGACCCGGCAGGGGGTGGCGGTGCCGGACGAACTGGCGATCGTCGGCTACGACGACATCGAGTTCGCCAGCGCCGCCGCGGTCCCGCTGACCTCGGTCCGCCAGCCGCGCAAGGAACTCGGCCGGTGTGCCGCCGAGCTGTTGTTGAAGGAGACCCAGGAGGGCACGGCGCACCGGCACCGGTCGATCCAGTTCACGGCCGAGTTGGTGGTGCGGGCGTCGTCCAGTGGGAGCCGGGCAGAGTGAAACGATTCAATTAACGGGTTGCCGGACGGCGCTGAGGGAGAAAAGCCGTGGCTCCGCGTGGCGGCACTTGGCATGATCGAGCCCATGACGTCTTCGACCTCTGACTGGATCCCCTTCGCGAGCTACGAGAATCTGCCCGGCTGCCCGATGCCGGGGCAAGCCGTGTGTGCTTGACTGCGTGACCGGGGGATCGACTGGATGCCCTTCGAGGACGACGAGCTGTCCTACGACCTGCTCTGCGGCCGGGATGCGGACGGGCATTGGCGCGGCTGGTTCTCCGCTCGTCTGCGTGCCGATGCGCTGCGCCGGCTCGGTCTGCATCCGGATCAGCCGACCGCTGAGGTGGTAGGGCCGGGCCCGCCTCGCTGGTGGCATGCCGCTGCGGAGGAACGGCTGCGGGTGAGTCGGCGGGCTCGGCGGTGAGAAGGCGGCGCGCGAGTCCTCGGAGGTTGTCTCTCGCTGTCGGCTGTCGGCTGCTGGCCGTCGGCGTGCCTGACGTCCCTCAGCCCGGCAGCGGTGTGCTGTCGGCCGGGTCGAGTTGTTGCCCAGGCTGCCCGGGCTCTGCTGAGCCGTCGGCAACGGTCGGCAGATCGCGCAGATGCCGGTACGGCGAGAACACCAGGAAGCCGCCCGTCGCGACGAGCGCCGCGGCCATGACCCACAGCGCGACCCGAACCCCGGCCAGCGAGCCGAGCGCACCGGCCAGGACCGCGCCCACCGGCATGCAGCAGTAGGCGATCGTGCTGCTGCTGGCGGCGATCCGGCCCATCATCTGCGGCGGCGTGTACTGCTGGACGAAACCGTCGTAGACCACGTTTCCGGCGACCGCCCCCGCCATCGCGACGGCGTACCCGGCGAACAGGATCAGCCCGAAGCCGGGCCGGGTGAGCGGCACGAGCAGCATGAACGGGAGCCCGAACACGTAGCAGCAGAACACGCCCGGGCCGTGCCGAACCTGTCCGCAAGGCGCCTGGCGGCCAGCGCGCCGAGCACGCCGCCCACGCCGCCCAGGGCCAGCAGGGCCCCGGCGCCGCCCGAGCCGAGCCCGACGACCTTGACCAGGAAGTAGACGAGCAGCGACTCCATGCCGGTCAGACAGAGGTTGCCGACCGCCGCCGCCAGCGCGACCGGCCGCAGATAGGCGTCGCCGAGCAGGAAGCGCAGCCCTTCCATGACCTCCGCCCGCAGGTCGGGCCGCCCGGCCGGCGGCTGCGGGGCCGGTTCCGATACGCCGATCGAGCGAAGGCACAGGGCCGAGACCGCGAAGCTGACCGCGTCGGCGAGCGGGCCGGTGGCGACCCCGGCGAGGGCCGCGAGACCGCCGGCCAGACCGGGGCCGCCGATCTGCGCGGCCGCCTGGCTGCCCTGGAGTTTCGCGTTGGCCTCCGTCAGATCCGCGCCCTCGACCAGCGCGGGCAGGTAGGCCAGGTAGGCGCTGGTGAAGAAGACCGCACACACTCCGGCCAGCAACGCGACGGCCAGCAGGTGCCCGATCGTCAGCACGCCGCACCAGTCCGCCACCGGCACGCTGGCGAGCAGGAGAATCGAGACCACGTCGCAGAGCAGCATCACCGGCCGCCGCGGGAGGCGGTCCACCCAGGCACCCGCGACCAGCCCGACGGCCAGCCACGGCAGCCAGGTCGCGGCCGTGAGCAGCGCCACCTCGAACGGGCCCGCGTGCAGAGCCTGCACCGCGATGAGCGGCAAGGCGACGGTGGTCACTGCGCTGCCGAACTGGCTGGTCGTCTCGCCGATCCACAGCAGCCTGAAGTCGCGTTGCCGGAACAGCCCGTCTTGCCGCCGAGGTTTTTGCCGGGCCCGCGCCTCGCGCCCACGCTCCGCCACTGTCGACCCTTCTTCACCGCAACACGTGGATGTGCCGCCGAGGCCCGGCACAAGCCGTCGAGTGCGGGGCCGTCCGGCGAAGGCTAGCCAAAGGTGCTCGTCGCGGACAAACCCATTTCCAGCCTGGGCCTGACGCATACTTCTGATATGGGCGGAACAGGTTCGCCGAGTTCGGCACGGATCGCGGTCCGTGCGTGCTCCCGGCCTGGTACGTCGACATCGAGGAGGCCCTCGGCCCGGCGGTCGTCCTCGATCCGGACCTCGAACGGCATCCGGTCCCAGGGATTTCCGGCGCCTTCGTGGTGAAGGCGACCAACCAGACACTCGACCAAGGCGCCGACCCGACCCGGGCCGACTTCAGCCGGGTGTGGAACCGGCCGTCATCCGGCGGGACCCGGCTCGCGGCCGACGGTCGCACGCTGACGGTCCAGTTCGGCAGCAGCCCGGCGATCGCATCCTCGTCGACTGGCAGACCGGTCACCCGATGGCCGTCGGCATGGCGAGCGATGGCGAGCGATGGCGACCAAGCGGCCCAAAACCCCTGACCGGCCCCGACAACCACCGGAGACGGAATGATATGGTCCAGTCCGCGTAACCGAGACCGGGAACGAGGTGGGCCGAGATGACCCGTGAGACTGAATCCGTCGAGACTGTGGTGCTGGCTGCGGAGGCGGCCCGGCTGGCGGCGATGACGGCCGCCGACACCTCCGCGCTGGCCGAACTGCTCGCGCCGCAGTGCCGCTACGTCCACTCCACCGGCGCCAGCGACGACCGGGACTCCTACCTGGCCAAACTGGCCGACGGCTCCCTGCGGTACCTGACCGTGGAGGCGCTCGACGTGCAGCCGGTGAATCTGGGCTCGACCGTCCTGGTCCTGCACCGGATGCGGGCCGAGGCGCTGGTCGACGGCACGCCGCGCTCGCTGCACAGCCAGATCGTAGCGGTATGGCAGGTTGCTGAGACCGGTCCGGCCGAGGGCGGCGCTCGGTTGGTGTATCTCCAGTCGACGAACCTGCCCTCGCCCAGCTGACCGACGACCGAATTCAGCAGTGAATCAGGTCTCTGCCGAACCGGGCGGAAAGAGCGCCAGTATCTCTGTGAGGGACCTGATGAAGCCGACCCGGCCGCCCTCGCCGTCCTCGGCGAGCGGATCCCGGCGCATGGCGAGCCCGGCATACCCGAGCTCGATCGCGGCGGCCACGAGCGCCGGGTCGTCGTCGATGAACAGACACCGGTCCGGCTCGAGGCCGAGCGCGGTGCTCGCGTGCCGGTAAGTCCGCGGGTCGGGCTTGTTGCAGCCCAACAGCTGCGAGATCGCATAGGCTTCGAAGTACTCTCCGATACCGAGTTCCGTATGCAGGTCCGGCAGATCGGCCCAGGCGTCGGAGACCACTGCCATCCGCACCCCGCGCCGCCGAAGCTCGGCCAAGGTGCCCGGCACCTCGGCGAACGTCTCCAGCACGCTGCTCGCCGGAACCGGGCGGACGAGCTCGGCCAGCAGCTCGGCCGTCGCCGCGACGCCCAGCCCGGCCAGGACCGCGCGGTGGTAGTCGTCGAAGTCCGGCGTCGACGCGCACCGGGCGAAAAACCGTTCCCCGGCCTCGATTCCGGCCGCGAACCGCTCCGGGGTGACGGACGGATCGGCGGCCAGTACGGTCTGCTCGAAGTCGGCCCGGGGATTCCAGCGCCCGCCGATCGGCCGGATCAGCACGCCGCCGGAGTCGAACAGGACCGCCCGCAGGCCGACTTTCTCTGCATACTGATCCCCCGGCTCGTGCATCGGATCAGTATGCCCCGGGCCCCGGAAAGGCGTCCACCGGATATCGTGCGCGGGCCCCGCGAGGCGCTCCGCTGGGCTGTTGTGGTCCGGGTTGATCAGGGGACATAATTACCGGTCTGATTCGACCTCGCGGTCGTGAACTGCTGTGCCGGACGACAGGACGGAGGGTTGCCATGGGCGGCCCCGACGCGGATCCCTGGTCCGTGCGGATCACCCAGACCGACGCCGACTTCTACTACGCGCTGTGGATCCGGGACTCGCTGGAGATCGCGGTCGAGCGCGGCCCGCTCGTGCCCGGGCACCTGACCCAGCCGCCGCCGTCGCACTCGGACCTGGTCCGGGGCGGGGCCGCGGAGCTGGCCGCGGGCTGGCAGGCCTGGTGGTCGGACCTGGCCCGGGCGGCCCCGGCCTGGGACTGCGCGACCAAGTACTGGGACCGGGCCGGGGCGCCGTACTTCGACGGGCTGGCCGAGTGGCCGCGGCTGCAGAACCTGACCCGGGTGCTGTGGAACGAGGCGGACCACTGGTTCACCGAGTACAAGCGGATCACGACGATCGCGCTCGCGGACCGGCCGAGCGAGCACGGCGCGGCGGCCCGCGCGGCGGCGGACAAGCTCGGCCACCCGATCGGGGACGTGCAGGTGGACCTCGTCGTCGTGCCGGTCGAGGGCGACGTGCCGCTGGAGGTCACCCGGAGCCGCTACATCGTGCCGCAGGACGTGTACGACCACCCGGACTGGCACAACGTGCTCGTGGACATCCTCGTTCGGGCGCACTGAGCAGCCCCGAAGAGTCATGTGGATCACGCGTTCGGCCTAACGGCGGTACTCCGTCCGTGTCGGCGCGCGTCGGCGGGTATGCGCACCGGAGCGCAGGCCGTGCTTACGTGGCATGAGCCCGCCGGCCCCGAGCCCGCGCGCCGCACGAGCATGCCCGCGCCCGACTGAACGCGCCCGACCGACCGCCCCGCCGACGACAGGACCGACCGATGACGACAGGATTGTCCCCGCAACGGCTTGAGCACATGCACGAAGTCCTCTCCGGGTACGTGACCCGCCGCGAACTGCCCGGCCTGGTCGCGGTGATCCGCCGGCACGGCCGCGTGTACACGCACACGATCGGCACGCTGGCCTTCGACGACCCCGAGCCGATGACCGTGGACACCCCGTTCCGGATCGCGTCGCTGACCAAGCCGGTCACCGCGGTCGCGGCGATGATCCTGGTCGAGGGCGGCGTGCTGCGGCTGGACGACCCGGTCGACCCGCTGCTGCCGGAGTTGGCCGGACGCCGGGTGCTGACCGACCCGGCCGCCGCGCTGGACCAGACCGGGCCGGCCGAGCGGCCGATCACCCTGCGCGACCTGCTGACCTTCCGGGCCGGGATCGGCATGTACTTCGCGATGCCGGGGACGTTCCCGTTGCAGAAGGCGATGGAGCAGGCCGAACTCCAGCGCGGCCCCGAACCGGTGGCCCTGTCCGGCGACGAGTGGCTGGCCCGGCTCGCCGAGCTGCCGCTGGCCGCGCAGCCCGGGACGACCTGGATGTACCACACCTCCGCCGAGATCCTCGGCCTGCTGATCGAGCGCGCCACCGGGCAGAGCCTGGACGAGGTCATGCGCGAACGCATCTTCACCCCGCTCGGCATGACCCGCACCGGGTTCCAGCTGCGCGACGGAGCCGGGACGCTGCCCACCTGCTACGTCCGCGACCAGGAAACCGCGCAGGTCGAACCGTTCCACAGCGAGACCGAGCGCGGCTGGCACGAGAAGATCGGCCTGAACCAGGGCGGCGCCGGACTGGTCTCCACGGCCGGCGACTACGCGTCGTTCCTGCAGATGCTGCTCTCCCGCGGCGCCTACGGGGGCGGCCGGATCCTGTCCCGGCCGACCGTGGAGCTGATGACCATGAACCACCTCGCCGAGAGCGACCGCGGCCCGCACTGCTTCCTGGAGGCGGACACGGGCTGGGGCCTGGGCCTGGCCGTGACCACGCACCGCACCGAGGCCTGGTCGAACGCGGGCCGGTTCGGCTGGAACGGCGGCACCGGCACGACCGGCTACGCCGACCCGGCCGAGGACCTGGTCGGCGTCCTGATGACGCAGCGCTTCCTCCAATCGCCGAGCGCCCCGGCGATGTTCGGCGACTTCTGGACCCAGACCTACGCGGCGATCGAGGACTGAGCGGCCGAGATCAGGCCGGCCGCGGCCGTCGCGCGCCCGGTCAGTAGCGCAGCACCAGGGCCACCGAACCGTCCTCGGTCAGCGACCCGTCCGGCACGAACCGCACCTCGGTCTCCATGTCCAGGGCCATCTCGACCAACTGGTCGACCACGTCCTCCTCGGCCGGGCCGAGCAGCGCCATCGGGCCGGTGCCGGCCATCTCGCCGCCGGCGGTCGCGGCCAGGGCCGACTCGTCGTCCTCGATCACGTTCAGGTGGTCCCCGGAGATCCGCGCGGTGACCCGGTAGTGCTCCTCGACCAGCAGGAGCGAGCCGCGGCCCTGGCCGACCGCCTCCCACACCTCGGCCAGGCCGCCGGCGAAGCGGCGCTGCCCGCGCGAGCGGCCGAGCCGGTCCAGCGCCTCCGCGTCCAGCCGGTCCAAGTGCGCGGCCAGGGCCGGGCGCAGCCGTTCGGCCAGCTCGTGCGTCGGAGCCTTGTCCAGTCCGGCCTGGGCGACCCGGCCGACGAACTCGATCAAGTACTCGGACAGGTCGTCGAACACGGCCAGCAAGCTGTTCGTGCCGACCAGGAACACCGGGCGCCGCTCGTACTCCATCGCCCGGCCCAGGGCCGCGTCCACGGTGCGCAGGTACTGGCGGACTCGCTCCTCGCGCTGCGGGCCGGGCCGGGGGCCGAAGTTCGGGCCGGGCAGCGCGTCCTCGGGGTCGGGGATCTCCGGTTCCAGCGGGAAGCCCAGGCCCAGGCCGTCGGCCGGGACCAGCTCGGTGCCGGCGCCCTCCCACAGGTGGCCGGCCTCCTCGGAGATCACCAGCACCCAGTACGGCCGGGCGTAGATCCGGGCCGCGACCAGGTTGCGGGTCAGGAAGGTGTCGGCCACCACCAGCCGGTCCGGCACCGGCGAGGGCGAGGTCAGCAGCCAGTTGTGGTGCTCGCCCGGGGCGACCAGGATCAGCAGCCCGTCGCCGGCGTGCTCGAAGTCGACCTGGGCCGCGGCCAGGTCCAGCTGCCCTTCCAGGTCCAGCCGGAGCGAGCGGTCCACCTTCGGGTCCTCCACGATCCGCCGCTTGGCCTCGACCAGGAGGTTGCGCAGCCGGATCGGGTCCTGGGCGGTCTCCGGCCGGTGCCGGTGGGTCGGCATGAGCAGGGAGAGCGCCGGATACCTGCGCTCACGCCGCAGGTCGCGCAGTACCGCCGGGGTCAGGTCGCTGGTGTGCATGCTCGCCTTCCTGGGGGAGTGCCGCAGGAGCTGGCAGCCGTGTCGTTTCACCAGCCCGTTTCCAGCAAAACACGCAATCGGGTGCTCGGCGACTCGGTTCGGGCCGCGACCGGGGCGAAGGCGGCGGGTACTGCGGCCCGACGGCCGTGGCCCGCGCCACCGGCGCACCGGTCGGGCAGGCCACGGCCGTCGGGTGGGCCGGTGCGGGTCAGTACTGCGCGAGCGCGGGCACGAACCGGGCCGCGTCGACGGTGCCCCAGCCGCTGGCCAGGTCGTAGCCGGGCCCGGCCTGGTAGCCGGTCACGCCCTGGTAGGAGTTGTTCCCGGTGGTCACGTCCACGATCCCGGTCCGCGCACCGAGCCCGGTCCGGCTCCACCGGCCGAGGGAGTACAGGGCGGCGTTGATGTCGCCGAGCCGGTGCCCGGCGTACTGGTCGGCCAGCGCGACGATCCCGGCGAAGATCGGGGTGGCCTCGCTGGTGCCGCCGACCAGGCTCCAGCCGGCCTCGGTCGGGTCGTAGCTGGTGTACACCCACGCACTGCCGTTGACCGCGCCGGACATGGAGATGTCCGGGTAGCCGCGGCGGGCGCCGACCACCGAGGACACCGCGGCCTGGAAGCCGGGCCGGGCGAAGACCGCGGACACCCCGCCGCCGCCCGCGCCGTAGCCGTCGTTCCAGACCGTGTCCGGCTGCACCCGGTTCCCGGCGTCGTCCAGGGACAGCCGGGTGCCGCCGACCGCGGTGACCAGCGGGTCGCTCGGCGGCCAGTCGGCCACCCGGTAGGCGAAGTCCTGGCCGTCCAGCTGCGCGTCGGTGGCGCCCGCGTCCCCGGACGCGGCCAGCACGCTCACCCCGCGGGTGGCGGCGTCGGCGAAGGCGCCGCGCAGGCCGAGCAGGCTGGAGTAGTCGCCCTGGGCGAACCCGGGGAAGGTGTTCTCGGTCGCGCCGAAGCTCTGCGAGATCACGTCGCCGACGCCCTGGTCGATCAGGTGCTTCTCCCCGGCCATGATCTCCGCGAAGCCGGTCGTGCCCTCGGTCTCGGCCACCCCGGTCTCCAGCAGCACGATGGTCGCGCCGGGGGCGACCGAGTGCGCGTACTCGACGTCGAGCGAGGTCTCATAGGCCCAGCTGTCCATGGACGCGTCGGTCGAGCTGAACGGCGGGACGGTGCCCGACTTGACCACCTGCACGTGGGTGTTCGGCAGGCCCCAGTGCGCGTCGAAGGTGTCCAGGTCGTTCTGGATGGTCGGGGAGCCGAACGAGTCGACGATCACGATCGTCCGGCCCGCGCCGGTCACGCCCCGGGCGTACAGGGGGTTGAGATCGTAAGCGCGGCGGTACTGCACCGGCGAGTAGCAGGCCAGCGTGTAGGTGGTCTCACACGCGGTGGTCGAGACCGGGTCGCCCTTGATCCCCTCGACCAGGATGTGGCCCGCGCTGGCCGGGACGGGGGTGACCGCGTCGAGCGCCGCGGCGGCCGCGAGGGTAGCTGAAACGGGTGAAGCGGCCGGAGCCGGCAGGGCGGCCGCCGCGGACAGGGCCGGGAGCGCGGACAGGGCCAGAGCGGTGACGCTGCCGGCGGCCAGCGCGCGTCGGCGGACGGCTTTAGCCCGTAGTGGTGAAGACGTGGTAGGCATGTGACTCCTCGTAGGTTATCTGATGTATTTCAACCTGAGTATTAATCAAACCTGAGGAGATCAATCTCCTGTCCCGCGCTCGGCCACCCGGCCCAGGACTATGCTGATCGGGTGTCTGAACAGGCCTGATATCGCCGCGCGCAAGGAGGGGGCCACGATGCCGACCGGGCGTTGCAGGGTGCTGGTCGCCCCGGACAAGTTCAAGGGCTCGCTGACCGCCGCCGAGGCGGCCGAACGGCTGGCCCGCGGCCTGCGCGCGGCCCGGCCGGACTGGCCGGTGCGCACCCTCCCGGTCGCGGACGGCGGCGACGGCACCGTGGACGCCGCCGTGTCGGCCGGGTTCGACCGCCGGACCGCGACCGTGCCCGGGCCGGTGGGGGAGCCGGTACCGGCCTCGTTCGCCCTGCGCAACGAGGTGGCCGTGGTCGAACTGGCCGAGGCCGGCGGACTGCGCCGGCTGCCGCGGGGCGAGGACCCGCTGGGCGCGCACACCCGCGGCACCGGAGCGCTGATCGCCGCCGCCCTGGCCGCCGGAGCCAAGACGATCGTGCTGGGCGTGGGCGGCAGCGCGTCCACCGACGCCGGGACCGGGCTGCTCACCGCGCTCGGCGTGCGATTTGTCGACAATGAAGGGCGACCGGTCGCCGACGGCGGCGGCCACCTGCACCGGATCGCGGCCGCCGACCTGTCCGGGCTCGACCCCCGGGTGCGCCGGACCAGGTTCCTGCTCGCCTCCGACGTCGACAATCCCCTGCTCGGCCCGAACGGCGCCGCGGCCGTCTACGGACCGCAGAAGGGCGCGAGCCCCGCGGACGTGGCCCTCCTGGAGGCCGGGCTGCGCAACGTGGTCAACGTGCTCGGCGCCGACGCCACCACTGCGGCCGCGGCCGCCGACCTGCCGGGCGCGGGCGCGGCAGGCGGCGCCGGGTACGCGGCCCTCGCGGTGCTCGGCGCAACCCGCCGGTCCGGGATCGACCTGGTCCTGACCACGATCGGCTTCGACCGCGCCCTGGCCGACGCCGACCTGGTGATCACCGGCGAAGGCCGCCTGGACGCGCAGACCCTCCGAGGCAAGGCCCCGGCCGGAGTCGCCCGGGCCGCCGGAGCCCGCGGCCTGCCGGTCCTGGCCGTGTGCGGCCAACTGGACCTGAGCCCGCAGGAGACGGCCGCGGCCGGATTCGCCGCCGCCTACGCCCTGACCGACCTCGAACCGGACCCGGCAAAATCCATCGCCGACGCCGGACCGCTCCTGCAACGCCTCGGCGAACGCATCGCCCGCGACTGGTCGGCCCGCACAACGTCGACACCAGAGAACAGTTGACCGAGAACCTCATCCGCAGGACCATCAAGGGATCTGAGCCGCTGCCAACGCATGAGCTGTACCATGTGAGCGGACTATCGCAGTGAGCGACCGACGGGGGTCACCAGTGGATGACACGAGCCGAATATCGGCGCAACTTCCCACGAGCGTTTACATCCCAGCCCATCCGCGCCGGGACCCGGACCACCCGGATCCGGTGCTGGGCTTCGAGATCCGGGTCCTCGCCGACGGCACCCGGGTCCTGCCCGCCTTCAGCACGGTCGAGCAGCTGGCCGCGGCGCTCGGCCCGGCCCAGCCCTGGGCACTGCTGCCGCTGCGCGCCGCCCGGGCCCTGCTGGGCATCGCCGGGGTCGACAGTGTCCTGATCGACCCGCAGGTCGCCGACGGTGCGCCGCGCTGGACCGCCCAGGACCTCGCGCAGCTGGTCGGGAGCGTGCGATGAGCGCCACCTACACGGTCGTGCTGGCCGACCTGGCCGCGGCGGCCACGAAGTTCACCACCGAGTCCGACACCTACAAGGCGATCGTGCCCGCGGACGGCCCGCCCTGCCCGGACGGCGGCGACGCCGCGGTGAACGAGAGCCTCAAAGCAGTGGTCGAAGTCGCGGCCGCGCTGCACCTGCAGATCGCCGGGATCATCGCGGACCACGGTACCAAGCTGAAGAACGCGCACGACCAGTACCAGAAGACCGAGGAGTCGCTCGGCCAGATGTGCACGGACCTGACCAAGGCCGCTAAGCCGTAGTGAATCCGAGTTCGGGGAGGAAGAACAGATGACCGGGGCGCAGAAGCCGTCCACCCTGGCGAGTTTCTCGCAGGACTGGGTCGGCGGGGACATCCACGGCCTGTCCGCGTTCGCGGGCACCGTCTACGGCTACCTGCCGGACATGACCGACGTGGTCACCGTGCTCGAGTCCAGCGTGGCGCAGATCGAGAACGACGCGGGCTGGACCGGCGCCGCGGCCACCGCGTTCTCCAACGCCTGGCAGCAGGACGCACTCGCGGTCACCGCCGTGGTCGCGGTGTTCCAGCAGATCGGCGACACGGTCGACGCCCTCGCGGTGAACCTGGCCAACATCGAAAGCGCCCTGGAGAGCGCCGCAGACGAGGTCGCCGCCCAGGGCGTGCGGGTAGGCCCGAACGGTGTCCCGCCCACGATGCCCGACGGCCCGTACGCGGTCGGCTCGCCCGCGGCGAAGCTGCAGTCCTACGTCGACGGGTACGCCGCCGCGTACAACCTGGCCATGGGCGAGGCGCTGCGGGCCCGGAACCTGGCCAGCGAGTCCCTGCAAGGGCTCGAAGCCCAGATCGCCCCGCCGGACGGCAACCGGACCAGCAGCCCGGAGGCGAACGTCAGCGAGTCCACCCCCAGCACGCTGGCCGCGATGGTCCGCTCGCTCTGGTCCGTCCCGGCGCTCTACACCGAGGCCGCCGAGGCGAAGGTCAGGGCGGCCGAGACCACCGAGAGCGACGCGGTCGCCGCGTACAAGGCGGCCAAGAAGCTGTACATGGCGAACTTCAGCACCCAGAGCGCCGCCGACGCGGCCAAGCTCAGGGCGCTCGGCAACGAGATCGGCACCGCGCGCACCGAACTGAGCGCGGTCACCACGAAACTGGACGGCGCCGAGACCCTGGTGGCCAAGTTCCCCGGCAGCAAGGTGCTCAACACCACCGTCGGCAGCGCCTCGGACAGCCTGGCCAAGGTGTTCCACATCGGCGGCGCCGGCGGCGCGGCCGGGGCCTCGGACGAGGCGACGGCCAGCGCCCTGGACAAGATCATCGACTTCGGCAAGGGCCTGCCGGTCATCGACGTGCTCGCCGTGGTCGCGGGCACGGCGCTGGACTCGGACCAGAGCATCCGCGGCGGCAAACCGTGGTACGAGGCCGTGCCCGAGGACCTGCTGGCCAACGTGGCCGGCCTGGCCGCCGGGATCGGCGTGCTCGCGCTGCTGCCGGAGGAGGCCACGGTCGCCGTGGTCGGCGTCGCGGTCGCCGGAGCCGCGGTCCTGGGCATGGGCGTCACCGACGAGATCGAGAACCTGTTCAGCGAGCACTGGAGCCAGGACTGGCACAAGAGCGGCGTGGTGGCCGGCACCCTGGACGGCATCGGGCACTCGGTCTCCAACACCGTCGACGAGATGGGCAACAGCTTCAAGTCCGGCTGGAACGCCGTGAAGAGTATTTTCTAACCGCCCCACCCCACTGCTGACCAGTCAGGAAGCCGGATGCAATTCCCGCTGCGCCGAAAGTTCACCGACTCCGATGGGTTCCCCGGCCCACCCCCGACCTGGTCGCGGATGCACCGGTCGGACCTGCCGGCCGAGGTGACCCTCCTGGTGCTGCCCTATGTCGGCGCGAGCTGGCGGGCCCGCGGCGGCGGGTACTGGTTCAGCCGGGTCTTCGCGGTCGTGGTCCTGGCCGTGCCCGCGGCGGCGTTCACCGGATTGGATTACCTGATCCTGTGGGGCGAGCACCGGCGCGGCGGATACTCGCCCATGTTCTGGTTCACCGCCGCGCTGCTCGCCCTGGGCTTCTGCTGGGGGTTCGCGGCCGGCCTGGTCCTGGACGAGTTCCCGTTCACCTGGTGGACCCGTTCGCGGCAGGCACTCGTGCGCAGGGTCGGAGTTCTGCTGCAAGGGCTGCTGCTCGTGGCCTTTCTCGTGACGACGCCCGGCATGTGGGTGGCCGCGCTCATCGACCAGCTGCGGGGGCGTCCGGCGGCGGAACGCCTGGCCTTGGCGGATCTGGAAGACCAGCTCGCCGAGCATGCCGCCGGACACAAGCCTGCCATCGGCGCGCGGTACAACGAGCAGGTCAGCCGCTTGGCGGAAGCCTACGATCCGGCGCAACCACGGCGCCTCCCGCCGCGCGACCAGCTACCCGAGAGCATCAAAATCAGACAGCTGCCGGGCCTTGGGACGACCTGGTACGAACGCGGCCCCGCGTACTGGATCCGCCGATTGTTGATCGCCCTGTTGTACGTGCTCGCATTGCTGGTCACGGGTGTAGCGGCGGTCGGTATCGCGGACGGTGTCAGCAACGGGCATACCAGCGGCAGGTTCTGGACAGCCATCGCGGTCGAAGCGGTGACGAACCTGGTGTTCCTGATCTACAGCGCGATCAGCATGCGCCGGGCCGCCGCGAACAGGCATTATCGCCTGAAGAGGACCATTCAAACCATGCGGCTGGTCAGAGTGATGCCGTACATCGGCCTGGTCCTCCTGGTGCTGTTCGTCGTCGGCGCGGCCACCAAGATCGAGTTCCTCATGGGGCTGGCCCTGGCGCCGATCTTCCTGCCGGCCGCGCTCATGGGCTGCGGCGTCATGCTGCTGCTGGTGATCGAGGCGTGCCGTCCCCTGCTTTCCCAGGAGACCCGGGCCCGGGACCTGCTCGAGGAGCAGCTGCGCGTGGCCGTGAAGCCGGCCAGGCCCCGGGCCTGACCGGCGCCCGGCCCGGCTGCGCGGCCGGTCCGCGCCGCGCGGTCCCGGTTCGTTGCCGGTACATCAGCACGCGAGTATGGTGGCGCCATGGCATGGGGAATCAGTCGCCGTACGCCCGGTAAACGCGCAGCTGGAAGGCCGGGTTCGGGGCCCGAGGGGCGGTTGTCGGACGACGCCTTCCTCGCCCTGGTGCGCGAGGCCCTGAGCACGGTCGCGCCCGAGCTGATCGCCGACTCGGCGATCAAGGACGGCGTCCTGGCCGCCAGCCCGGGCTGGAGCGTGACGGTCCGGCCGAACCACACCGGCCGCCGGGACCACTACGACCTCGCGGTCGTGCCGGACACGTCCGCCGAGCCCGCGATCGCGGTCGTCGACTGCGCGCAGGGGTCCGGTAAGACCGCGCACCAGGCCGCCGAGCGTGCGGTGGACCAGTGGTTGCGCACGGCCGGGATGTGCGTGCTGGAGATGTTCGACCGGCGCGGCCGGTTCGCCGAGCACGTCGGCGGCAGCGACCCGTTCGGCGTGCCCGGCTGGTTCGCGGTCATGTCGGGGGTGACCGGGTACGGGTTCAGCGTGCCCGAGTGCCACCGCCTGCAACGCTGGTTCGTGCGCAACCGGGCCCAGCACGCGATCGCGGGCGTGCTGGACGAGGCCATGCGCGGCCGCTCGTTCGCCGGGGTGACCTTCTTCTACGGCGGCCCGCCCGAGGACATGGAGGCCGAGGTGCGGATCGACGGGGAACGCCACGCCGCCGCCTCCGCGGCCCTGGCCGCGCTCGACTGGCCGGTGGTCGAGTGCTTCACCGCGATCCGCAGCTACACGGTGTTCGTGCCCGAGACGGAAGGCGCGCCGGGAAGCGGCGGCCTCGATGGCGGCGGCGAGGCGGCCGGCCGGGGCAGGTCCGTCTATTTCCCGGCCGGCTTCCCGGCGCACCGGATCAGCATCGGCGCCAGTGACGCAGTGCACTGACCCGGGCTCTCCTACGGCTGGCTCGGCGCGCCGAACCAGCGGACCAGCGCCTCGCGGAGCGTGGGAACAGCGGTGCCGGCGGGTTCGTCGACCGGCGCGGCCCAGGCGATGTGAGCGTCCGGGCGGATCAGGAGCGCATCGGCCGTCCGCTGGTCGGTCTTCGCGGATTGCACGTCCACCCGGTCGTGCCACTCACGGGCGACTTCGCACAGCTCCGCGCGGTCGGCGAGGTCGAGCAGGACGGGCCGCGCGGCGTGCATGAGTTCGGCCACGCTGGTCGTGCCCTCCTCGGTGTGCAGCGGCAGATCGGGCGCGAACATGCCGACCAGCGGGTGCCGGTCCGCGCCGGGCAGCGGGTAGCGGACGTCCGCGCCCGCGATCATCGCCCCGACCCGGCGGGCGGCCGGCTCGTCGGCGAGCAGTTCCTCGACCACCTCGCGCAGGGCGTCGGCCGCCGGGTCGTGGCCGCGGCGCAGCGCGACCTGGGCCTGGGTCTGGAGCATCATCCGGGCTCCGGCGAACCGGCGTTCGGCGTCGTACGTGTCCAGCAGGCCCTGCGGCGCCCAGCCGTGGATGTCGGCGGCCAGCTTCCAGGCCAGGTTGACCGCGTCGAGCATGCCGGAGCTGATCCCCACGCCGGTCGCCGGGTACTGGTGCGCCGCGTCCCCGGCCAGCAGGATCCGCCCGGCGCGGTACCGTTCGGCCTGCCGGGCCTGGTAGGTGTACCGGGAGAGCCGGACCGGGTCCCGCATCGGCAGGTCCCCGCCGAGCACGCGGCGGATGCTGGCCTGCAGCTCGGCCAGGGTCATCGGCACGTCGTCGCCGACCGCGGTCGTCTCGTCCTCGGTGGTCTGCACCATCAGGATCTCGGTGCCGCCGAACGCGAACAGGCCGCGGTCGGTCCGGGTGAAGCCGGCCCGGATCCGGCCGAGCCCGGGGACCTCGAGGTCGCCGTTCGCCAGCCGGATCACCGAATCCGGCACCCTGACCTGGCCCAGCCGGTTGACCTCGGGGTAGGTGGTGCCGGGGAACGCGATGCCGGCCAGTGCGCGGACCAGACTGCGGCTGCCGTCGCAGCCCACGAGGTAGCGGGCGGCAACCCGGTAGGAGCCGTCCGGGCCGTGCACGTCCGCGGTGACCGCCCCGCTGTCAGGTGCCTGGCTCACCTCGACGATCTCATGCCCGCGGCGCACCTCGGCGCCCAGTTCCCCGGCCAGGTCCGCGAGCAGGCGTTCGACCTTCGGCTGCCGGATCCGCAGTCCCCGCAGCGGCGGATCGGCCAGGCCGGACAGGTCCACGTGCACGCCGCCGAACGGGTAACGCGGTACCGGCGGGGGCCCGGGGACGGCCGCCTCGAACCGGTCCAGCAGGCCCCGGTAGCGCAGCAGGCGCAGGATCTGCCCGCCGAAGCCGTTGGCCCGGGGGACCTCCCGCAGCTGTGGCCGCAGTTCCAGGACCAGCGGCCGGATTCCGGCCAGCCGCAGTTCGGCCGCGAGCATCAGACCGGTCGGTCCGGCGCCCGCGATGATCACGTCGGCGGTGTGCGCGGACGCACCTGTATCAGTGGTCATAATTCCCTCGTTCCCGTGGTGTGTGCCCTCGACCAGTGATTGTGCGCCATGATCGGGGCCTTGCCGCAAGCCCCCGGGTGCGGTATATCTTGAGTAAGGCAGGGGGCCGGCGTCAGTCGGTCGGGGCCGGTCCGCGATACGTACCCTGATACCTGAACCGCAGCGGCGGTTCCTCGTACTCCTCCAGGGCGTGGGCGATCCAGCCGGCCGTGCGGGCCACGATGAAGATCACCTCTCCGGCGTCCGGGACCATCTCGTACACGTGCGTCAGCACCGGCAGTGCGAAGTCCACGTTCGGCAGGTCCCGGCCGTGCCGGTGCGCCGTCTCGATCAGGCTCTCGGCCACCGCCCTCAGCTCCGGGCGCAGGGTGGCGGACTGGTCGAGCAGGTCCAGCAGCACCGTGGCGCGCGGGTCGCCGTCCGGGTACGCCGGATGGCCGAAGCCCTCCACCCAGCCCTGGGTGCGCAGCCGGTCCGCGTAGGCGCCGACCGGGTCGCCGCTGGCCAGGGCGTCGGCGAGCAGCCGGTAGGAGTGGCTGCCGGCGGCGCCGTGCAAGGGCCCGTCGAAGGCGCCGAGCGCGGCCGAGACGACCGCGTACGGATGCGCCCGGGCCGAGGCCGCGACCCGCCCGGCCAGGGTGGACACGGCCAGGTCGTGGTCGGCCAGCACGATCAGCGCGGCGTTCAGGGCCTTGATCCGCTCGGGGGTGGCGGTCCGGGCGGTCAGCTTCGGCCACAGGCGCCGCGCGAGCGAGGGCGACTCGGCGCTCTGCGCGCGCTCGGCGGTGCGGCCGCACGCGTCGCTTCCGTCCGCGTACGGCAGCGCGTCGATCAACATGGCGATCAATGTGGCGGCCGCCGCGACCACCGGGCCGGGCCGGGTGTCGAACCGGAGCGGGTCCGTGGCCGACCCGACCGCGGGAACGATCCGCAGCAGGTCGGTCAGCCGCGCCGACGCGGGCAGCGCGGCGCGCACGGTGCGCACGATCTGCACGGTCGCGGCCGGCGCGGCGAAGGTCGGCGGCCGGCCCAGACTCCCGGTCCACAACAGCCCGACCACCGATTCGAACGACTCCGTCCGGGCCAGCCGGGCGACCTCCAGGCCGCGGTAGTACAGCTTGCCGTCCTTCATCTGGGTCAACCCGGTCGCGATGACCGGCTGCCCGGCCGCGCCGCGCCCGCCCGCGGCCAGGCCGGACCGGCCCTGCGGGTCCGCCTGCCCGGGCGGCTCCTGCCGGCCGAGCCTGGATCGGGCGGCCAGCGCGTCCACCTCCGCCTGGTCGAACCAGCTGCCGCGCCCGCCCTGCTCGCGCACGCTGTGAAGTAGGCCACGGCTGACATAGGCGTACACGGTCTCGGGTTTGACCCCGAGACGGTCCGCGACCTGCCGCGTCGACAGCTTCGCCGTCGGGACCTGGCCGTATCTGCTCATCCGGGCCGCCTTTCATATTGACTGGTCAACATTGACAATACTGTATCCAGAGAGGAGGGTCCAGGCAGAGCGAAGAGGCGAGAAAGGCAGGAAGAGCGATGGCAGAAACCGAGACCCTGATCGACGTCCCGCGCGGGCTCAAGGGCGTGGTGGTGACCGACACCGAGCTCGGCGACGTCCGCGGCCGCGAGGGCTTCTACCACTACCGGGAGTACTCGGCCGTCGACCTCGCGCAGGAGCGCGGGATCGAGGACGTCTGGTTCCTGATGTTCGACGGCCGCCTGCCGGACGCCTCCGAGAGCGAGCAGTTCCGCAAGCAGGTCAACGGACTGCGCACCCTGCCCGAGCCGCTGCGCCCGGCGCTCGCGGCCATCGCCGCGGCCAGCGGCAGCCCGCTGGACGGCCTGCGCACCGCGCTGTCCCTGGCCGGGTCGGCTTACGGAATGCGACCCCTGATGGACCTGACCCACGACCGGCGCCGCGCCGACGCCCTCTACGCCGCCGCGGTCACGCCCACCCTGCTGACCGCGATCCACCGCCTGGGCAAGGGAATGGCACCGATCGAGCCGCGCGAGGACCTGAGCTACTCGGCCAACTATCTCTTCATGCTGACCGGCACGGAACCGCAGCCGCACGTGGCCCGCGCGGTCGAGCAGTACATGATCTCGACCATCGACCACGGCTTCAACGCCTCGACCTTCACCGCCCGGGTGATCGCGTCCACCGGCGCCGACCTGGCCGCCTGCCTGGTCGGCGCGATCGGCTCGCTCTCCGGCCCGCTGCACGGCGGCGCGCCCAGCCGGGCCCTGGACACCCTGGACGCGATCGGCACCCCGGACCGGATCGACCCGTGGATCACCGAGCAGGTCCTCGCCGGCAACCGGATCATGGGCTTCGGCCACCCGATCTACCGCACCGAGGACCCGCGCTCGCGCATGCTCAAGGGCATCGCCCGCGGCTTCGGCGGCGCGCAGGTCGAGTTCGCGATCCAGGTCGAGCGCCGGGTGCTGGAACTGCTCGCGCAGCTCAAGCCCGGCCGCGAGCTGCACACGAACGTCGAGTTCTACGCGGGCGTGGTGATGGAGCAGTGCGGCCTGCCGCGGGAGATGTTCACCCCGACCTTCGCCAGCAGCCGGGTGATCGGCTGGTGCGCGAACATCCTGGAGCAGGCCCGGGACACGAAGATCATCCGCCCGTCGGCGCGGTACGTCGGCCCGCCGCCGCCCCGGCCGATCCCGGGCCTGGGCGGCGAAGGCCCGCGCTGATCGCCGGACGGGCCCGGGTCGGGTCTGGCTTGGCCGCGCCAGGCCGGGTCAGGCCCCTTCAGGTCACGTCAGGTCAGGTCACGGCGCCGCGCACGGCGAACCGCTCGTCGCGCCACGACTGGCCGGCCAGCACGTCGGCGAGAATCTCGGCGGCGTCCCAGATGTCGCAGTAGGACAGGTAGAGCGGCGTGAACCCGAAGCGCATGATGTCGGGCGTGCGGAAATCGCCGATCACGCCGCGCTCGATCAGCGCCTGCACGACCTCGTACCCGTGCGGGTGGCGCAGCGAGACCTGGCTGCCGCGCTGCGCCGGATCCCGGGGAGTGACCAGGGCCGGCCCGGAGCCGTCTCCCGGCTCGAGTCCGAGCCGGTCGGTGAGGTCGATGAACAATCCGGTCAGGCCGAGGCTTTTGGCTCGTAGCGCCCGGAGGTCGACCTCGTCCCACACGTCCAGGCTGGCCTGCAGGGCCACGCAGCTGAGCAGCGGGGGAGTGCCGGTCAGGAACCGTCCGGCGCCCGCGGCCGGAGCGTAGTCGGGCTCGAAGGCGAACGGGTCCGCGTGCCCGAACCAGCCGGTCAGCGGTTGGCTGGCCGACTCGTGGTGCCGCGCGGCGGCGTAGAGGAACGCGGGCGAGCCGGGGCCGCCGTTGAGGTACTTGTAGGTGCAGCCGACCGCGAAGTCGACCTCGCATTCGCCCAGCCGCACCGGGATCGCGCCGGCCGAGTGGCACAGATCCCAGACCATCAGCGAGCCGTGCCGGTGCACCTGTTCGGTCACCGCGGCCATGTCGTGCAGCCGGCCGGTGCGGTAGTCGACGTGGGAGAGCAGCACGACGGCGACGCGTTCGTCCAGTAGATCGTCGAGCGCTGCGCCGTCCCGGCCGACCAGGCGGCGTTCGA
Organism: Actinocrinis sp.; assembly: GCA_035943635.1. GTDB lineage: Bacteria > Actinomycetota > Actinomycetes > Streptomycetales > Catenulisporaceae > DASZBX01. The sequence continues at coordinate 55,739 of DASZBX010000035.1, forward strand.
TCCCTGCGCCCGACCCGCAGACCCCTTCGGTCAGGTAGAGGTCGGTCGGGAAGCTGCCGAGTTCGCTGACCACGACCGGCCGGCCCGGGCGCAGCCGGAGCGCGGCGCTGAGTACCTTGAACAGGTTCACCGAGGTCGAGTCGCAGACCACCACCTCCCCGGGCCGGGCGCCGACCAGCGGCGCGATCCGGTCGCCGAGGCCGCGCGGCAGGTCGTACCAGCCGGCCTCGTTCCAGCTGCGGATCAGGCCTTGGCCCCATTCGCACTCGACCGCCTGCGTCATGCGGGCGGAGGTGTGCCGCGGCAGCGCGCCAAGCGAGTTGCCGTCCAGATAGATCACGCCCTCGGGCAGCGCGAAGAGGTCGCGGAACTTGGCCAGCGGGTCCGCGGCGTCGCGGGCGGCGCACTCGTCGCGGCTGGTCGGCGAGGGGCTCACGGTCACGCTCATCGGCTACAGCTCGTTCCGTACGGTCCACAGTTCGGGGAAGACGTCCTGCTCGGCGGCCTTCCGCAGCCAGTGCAGGCCGCTGGAGCCGCCCGTGCCCGGCTTCGTGCCCATGCTGCGCTTGACCGCCGCCAGGTGCCGCTGACGCCAGCGGGTGACTCGCTCGGCCACGTCCAGCATCAGTTCGGCCAGCTGCTTCACGTCCTGGTATCGCTCGTCTTCGTCCTCGTAGACGGCCAGCCAGGCCTGCTCGACCTCGGGCCGTGCCACGTACGCCGCCGACGCAGCAGCCTCGGCCGGGTCTCCCGCCTCCGCCGCGAGCACGCCGCGCCGGCGCAGGACCGCGAGCACGTCGTCGTACAGGCTCGGCGAGTTCAACGTCTCGGTGAGCTCCTTGAGCACGTCCGGCACGGCCGCGTACAGCTTCACCAGCCCGGGCGACTTGTTGCCGAGCAGGAACTCCAGGTGCAGGTACATGAACGACTGGAATCCCGAGGCCTCGCCGAGCGCGGCGCGGAAGGAGCTGAACTCCATCGGTGTGAGCGTGCTCAGGATGTCCCACGACCCGGTCAGCACGTCCTGCACCCCGAGGCCGCGGCGCAGTGCGGCCATCGCGCCGGGCAGGTCGTCGGTCCGCAGCGCGTGCTGGGCCTGCGTCCACTCGAACCGCAACTGGCCGAAGAGCAGCTCCATGACCTGCGTGGCCACGATGAACGACCGCTCGGCCGCGATGTCGGTGCGCGGGCGCAGCAGCGAGTGCAGCGTGTCGATTCCGGCGTAGGCGGCATAGGGCGTGGTCGGGTTCCTCCCGCCGAACTCCAGCCGTGGCGGCGTCACCGTCTTCTCGTCCAGCATCAGTGGTCCTCCTGCTTCTCGTGGTGCAGGATCATTCTGTGCCGTCGCGGCGGTTCTTTGAATGGGCATCGGGCATCGGTTCGCGGTTTTCACTTATTATGCGCAAGGCATCACCCGGATGCGGCTTTCGGATTGAGAGGTCACTGTGGACGCGGTCGATCGACATGTGCTCGCCGAGTTGCAGCAGGACGCGCGGCTGTCGTTCAACGAACTGTCCCGCCGGGTGAACCTCTCCCCGCCCGCGGTGGCCGAGCGGGTGCGCCGGCTGGAGGCCGACGGCGTGATCCTCGGCTACCACGCGCACGTCGACCTGCTGCGGGCCGGGCGCCCGATCACCGCGCTGGTCCAGGTGCAGTGCTACGGCCCGCGCTGCGTACTGCGCGACCCGGCGGTGGCGCACTGGCCGGAGGTGCTCCAGATGCACCGGGTCACCGGCGGCGCGTGCTGCGTACTGATGGTGGCCGTGTCCGCGATGGCGGATTTCGAGGCCCTGATCGACCGGCTGGCCGAGTACGGTCAGCCGTCGAGCACGATGATCCTGTCGAGTCCGGTGCTGTGGCGCGAGGTCGCCCCGGCGCCCGGGGAAGGAGCCACCCGATGAGCCGCGACGTCCTGACCAGACCCGCCGCCCCGCCGGACCACACGGCTACGTATGGACCGGATCCGGACCAGATCGTCGACATTTGGCGGCCGCGCCACAGTGCCACTGACCTGGGCGGTACTGGTCCGGGAGCGCCGCTCGCGGTCGTGATCCACGGCGGCTTCTGGCGCGCGGAATACGACCGGATCCACTCCCGTCCGATGGCCGACGCCCTGGCCGACGCGGGCTACGCGGTGGCCGTGCCGGAGTACCGGCGGGCCGGGTCGCCGGGCGGGGGCGGCTGGCCGGGCACGTTCGACGACATCGCGGCGGTCCTGGACGCGGTCGGCGCCCTGGCCGCCCCGTTCGGCGCGGACCCGGCCCGGACCGGGTGGGTCGGCCACTCGGCCGGCGGCCACCTCGCGCTCTGGGCCGCCGCCCGCCACCGCCTCCCGGCCGGCTCGCCGTGGCGCACCGACCGTCCGGCCGCCGCGGGCGTCGTCTCGCTGGCCGGGTGCACCTCGCTGGCGCTGAGCCATGCGTGGGGTGAGGGCGGCGGCGCGGCGGCGAACCTGCTCGGCGGATCGCCGGAACGCTTCCCCGAACGGTACGCCGCCGCCGACCCCGCCGCGCTGCTGCCGTCGGGGGCTGAGGTGGTGCTCGTCCACGGGACGCAGGACCAGCAGGTGAGGCTCGAGATGAGCCGTCAGTACGCGAAGATGGCTGGTGAAGCCGGGGATACGGTGACGTATGTCGAGCTGCCCGGCAGCGACCACTTCGACCTGATCGACCCGCTGTCCGCCGCGTGGCCGAGTGTTCTGGACGCGATCGCGTCGGTGGTGCCGGGACGGTGACGGGCATGGGCATGGGCGCCGACGCGCAGCAGGGCACGGCCGGTCGGCCGGCCCACGTGCGCTGGATCGCGGGCGGCACCGGCGCGGGCAAGAGCACCCTGACCCGGGCGCTGCACGAACGGTTCGACCTGACCGTGTTCGACGGCGACCGGGCCGAACGCCGCTGGCTGGAGCGCTGCACGCCGGAACGTCACCCGTACTTCACCGCGATGCGCGACCTGCCGCCCGGAGCCACCATCTGGGTCGCCGAGGTCCGCCGCCAGGCCGAGGCGCACGGCCTGGCCGACAGCGTCCTGACGATCGACGGTTCGCTCGGCATCCCCGACCTCGCGGCCCTCGCCGCGGAACGTTTCCGGCTCGGCGAGGCCCGGTAGCGCTCTGCTCCCGCCCGCGGCCGCGTCTTCTCCGGCTGCCGCGGCTTCTCCTCCGGCGGGCTGTTGACCTTCACCTTTGGGGAAGCCGCATAGTGGTCGTGACCGGGCAGCCGCCCGGAACGAGGAGCCGGAGCCGTCATGAACCTGGTCAGTATCGGGGAGTTCGCCCGTCTGTCGCGGCTGTCGCCCAAGGCGCTGCGTCTTTACGACGAACTCGGACTGCTGATCCCGGCCGAGGTCGACGCGGAGACCGGTTACCGCCGGTATGCGCAGACGCAGCTGGAACGGGCCCGCATGGTGGCCTCGCTGCGCCGGATCCGCGTGCCGCTGGCCCGGATCAGGGACATGCTGGCCCTGGACCCGGCCGCGGCGGCCGAGGAGATCCGCGCCTACTGGGCCGGGGCCGAGGCTGAATACGCGGCCCAGCGAGTGCTCGTCGGCTACCTCGTCGACCGTCTTCACGGAAAGAAGTCCGCCATGTATGAGGTCGCCATCCGCGACATTCCCGCGCGCAGCCTGCTCAGCGTCATCCGCAGGGTGCACGAGGACGAAGTGATCCCGATGGGCCGGGAGCTGTTCATCCACCGGCTCGCCCGCGGCGGCGTCCCCCGGATCGAGGGGATCGCCGGGGCGCCGTTCACCATGTTCCACGGAGAGGTGAGCGCCGACAGCGACGGCCCGGTCGAGTGGTGCTGGCCCGTCCCCGACGACCAGGCGCAGGAGATCGCCGCGCGGTTCCCCGACCTGACGCTGCGCATCGAGCCCGCGCATCAGGAGGCGTTCGTCCGCCTCGGCGCCGTCGGGGCGGGCGGCGGGACCCAGGCCGAGGTCGCCGTCGAGTCCCTGTTCGCCTGGACCACGCAGCAGGACCTCCAGCCGTCCGGGGGCGTTCGCAGCGTGCTGGTTTTCCACCCCGCCGGCAAGGGGGCCGGACCGGACACCGAGTTCGCGGTGGCGCTGCACTGAGCCGAGGTATCGCAGGCCGTCGCGAGGCGTCGCGGGGAGAGTGAATTCATTGCGAAAAGTGCTCGATTAGTCACCCTGAGTGGTGAAAGTGTCGTATGATGGCGCCATTGTGACGACGGCCCTGTCCAAGAACCGCACGCGGTCCGGTCGCCTCGAAGCCGCACCGCCCGCACCGTCCAGCCCGTCCGCGGCCACCGGCTGGCGTTCCCGCCTTCCGCTGCGGGCCGAGCAGGACCGCAGCGGGTGGGCCACGGCCGGGTCGTTCGCCCCGCCGGCCGGCTCGGCCGCCGTCGCTGGCGCAGGCCGCTTCCGCAGGGGCCCGGCCGTCGCCGGCTCGCCCGGGTACCAGAGGTTCTGGCGAATAGCACTTCTGATATCGCCGGGCATCTGGGTTCTGATAGTACTCTCGCTCTCCCTCGGGTACGGCGACCGGGTCCAGTTGCTGCCGCTGCTGGCTGCCGCGCCCGCGATAGCCTGCGCGGGCACCGGCCGCAGGCAGTGTGTGGTCCTCGGCTGCGGGTGCGCACTGTTCGCCCTGGTCCCGATCCCGCAGGAACCGCCGACCGGCCTCGGCGAACGGATCGGCACCGCGCCGGCGGTGCTCGCCGTGGCCTGTTCCAGTTATCTGATCGCGCACCGCCGGCTCAGGATGCAGCGCTCGCTGCAACCGATCCGGCGTGTTCTTCCCGCTCGCCGAGGTCCTCGCCGGCACCTGCGCCGCCGCGCAGCCGAGCGCGATCGCCGAGGCCGTCCGCGTCCACCTGATCGCGCACACCGAGGGAACCGTGCACGACGACGCGGCCGTACTCGTCCTGCGCAGGCTCGCCGACTGACGCCCCTGCCGCGGTTCTACTCGTCGAGGGCCGGATCGTCCATGATCTCGCGGACCTCCTGGGCGCAGCGACAGGCGACGGCGATCTTGGCCGCCCACGCCAGCGCCTGCTCCCGCGTGGCCACGTCGACGATGGTCAGCCCGCCCATGAACGCCTTGCCCTCCGGAGCCGGCCCGTCGGTGACCTTCCCGTCGGTGTCCACCACGCTCACCTCCCGGTAGCTGGTCAGCCCGCCGCCGAACACGAACACGCCCGCCTCCTGAGCCTCCCGGATCACCGCGTGCGCCGCGTCGGACACCGCCGGCAGGTCCTCCTCGGGGAAGACCATCGCGCCGTCGTCGAACGAAATCAGATACTTCGTCATGTCACACTCCTCATCCCGTCGGCCGCCTCCGGCCGTACCTCGCCCCGGCCGCGAACGCCTCGCCCCGAGTCCGGCGCCCTGCCGGCAAAGATGCTCTCACCGCACCATCATGGCTTGGGGGTCCGACACGAACGGGTAGCGGGAGCTCGGTAGGCGGGTGATTCGCCCGTTCGCCGGTATGACGCCGCAGCCTGTCAGTACGCCAGGCGAAGACGGGGCGGCTCGGCAAAATGACAGGAACCTGATACGCGGACGCCGCACATCTGATCTTTGATACTGCCCGAACCTTCAACTATATCGAGCAAGTAAATATTCTACATCCTGATTCACGTAATCGTTATGCAAAAATCATTCTCCGGTTGCGCAACCCCGTTGCCATCGTCACGGCCGCGCAGTGTTCTGAGTGTGCACCGCCTCCATCCGAAGCGACACACCAAACGGAGACTCGCCAACCCATGATCAGCATACGACGCACCGCTCTGGTCGCGGCCCTGCTCGGCACCACCGCGGCCGCCGCCCTGGCCGCCGGTCCGGCCCAGGCCGCGGACCCCTACTCGGCGTTCGTGTTCTCGCTCAGCAGTTCCGAGCCGACGATCTACTCGTTCATCAACGCCGCCACCTCCTCGCTCAACATGACCATGTACGAGCTCAACGACACCACCGCGGTCAACGACCTGATCGCCCGGGAGAAGGCCGGCGTGACCGTCCGGGTCATCCTGGACCAGGCCGAGAAGTCGACCAACCAGACCGCGTACAACAACCTCAAGGCCGGCGGCGTCGGGGTGGTCTGGTCGTACACGAAGTACACCTACACGCACCAGAAGACCATCACGATCAACAACGACGAGTCGCTGGTGCTGACCGGCAACCTGACCTCCGAGTACTACTCGACCACCCGCGACTACGGGGTCTTCGACACCGACGCGGCCGACGTCTCGGCGATCACGACCGTGTTCAACGACGACTACAAGCACTCGACCGTGACCCCGAGCGACGGCGACAACCTGCTGTGGTCCCCGACCACCGCGCAGTCCCGCCTGGTCAGCTTCGTCAACGGCGCGACCAAGACCCTCGACATCGAGGAGGAGGAGTTCAGCGACTCCGCGGTCGTCAAGGCGATCGTGGCCCGGGCCAAGGCGGGCGTGAAGGTGCGGATCGTGCTGGAGGACCCGGCCGACTACTCCTCCGAGGTCACCTCGGTCGAGAACGCCGGCGGCACCGTGGTCGGCTACGACTCGCCGACCGGCTTCTACATGCACGCCAAGGTGATGGTCGCGGACTACGGCCTGTCCACCGCCTCGGTCGAGGTCGGCTCGATGAACGACACCAGCAACTCGCTCGGCTCCAACCGCGAGCTCGGCATCATCCTGAACGACTCCGGCGTCGAGTCGACCGTCGAGAACGCCTTCGTCAGCGACTTCAACGGCGGGGCCTCGGCGAAGTGACGGCCGTGACCTCGTGACGTTTGCCGTTCCGCGGTAAGGCAATACGGCAATCCTGTACCGAGGGCGTCCGGGCGGCGAGATCGTCCGGGCGGTTGCAACACCCGTGGTGGAAACACCGAGTAACTGAGGAACCTGAGTAACTGGGCGGCCCTGGCCCGTAGAGGGAGCCAGGGCCGCCGCTCTCAGCGTAACGTGGATCTTCTTCCCAGGCCGGGTGTTCGCGCGAAGCTGCCGGAACCGGCGCAATCCGCGAATGCACCCGGACTCGGACTCCCGGTCAGGCGTGCGCGACCTGGTTGACGATGGCGGTGAAGACGCGGGGGAGCCGGGCTGCGGCCGGGACGATCAGCGGGCCGACGAGCGAGGTGTGCCGGGCTCGGAGCAGCCCGTTGGTCAGCAGGCTCGACTTGCGCGAGACCCGTCGCCATTCGTGGTCGTAGTCGCCCGCGCGGTCGGTGCGCAGGCACTCGATCAGCACGGCGGCCTGGGCGAGCGCGACGCTGATCCCCTCGCCGGTCAGGGCGTCGATGTACCCTGATGCGTCGCCGACCAGGAGGACGTTCGACCGGCCGCGGCGGCGGACGTCCTGGCGCAACGGGCCCGCGCCGCGGACCGCGGTGGCCGGCTCGGCGTCGGTCAGGCGCTTGTACAGCAACGGGAACGCGGAGAGCCGCTCGTCGAAGTGCTCGTGCGCCTCGGCATCGGCCCGGCCGAGGATCGCGACGCCGATCACGTCGTCGGACACCGGCGTGACATACGCCTCCGAGCCGGCGGCCCAGTGCACCTCCACGAGATCGGTCCACGGCGCCATCCGATAGTGACGCCGAAGCCCGAACCTGGGTCGCCGCGTCGGATCAGGAACCAGTCCGCACGCGCGCCGAATCGACGAATGCAGCCCGTCCGCACCGACCAGATAGCGGGCCCGAATCCCTTCCGCCTCAACACAATCAGGCGACTGATCGAACCCTGTCACGCGCGTCGGCACGGTCCGCACGCCGAGCTCCGCCGCCCTGGCCGCCATCGCCTCGTGCAGCACGGTTCGGCGGACGCCCAAGCCGGTCGCGCCGCCGCGGAAGAGCGCGTCGACGCTGTGCTTGGCGTCCTGATACCGGATGCCGCGGATGACATGCCCGGACGGCTCCACTCCCAGCGTGCGCAAGCGGCCCACGGCGGCCGGCATCAACCCTTCCCCGCACGCCTTGTCCACGGGAGCGCTGCGCGGCTCGGCGACGACGACCTCCATTCCCGCCTGCGCGCCCAGGATCGCGGTCGCGAGCCCGGCCGGCCCGCCGCCGACGACCAAGAGGTCGATCATGCTCACGCCGCCTCGGGCCCGGTCCCGACGCCGGTCCCCACCCCGACTCCGCCCAGGTCCGACGAGCCCAGAACCGTTGCCAGCGCACGGGTTTCGCAGCGCAGCCGCACGGTCAGCAGCGCCGCATTCAGACAGCTGAAGGCCACCGCGGTGATCCACGCCGAACCCGCCAACGGCAACGCGACGCCCTCCACCACCACAGCGACATAGTTCGGGTGGTTCAAGTACCGATACGGCCCGGACCTGACCAGCGGCAGGCCCGGCACGACGATGACCCGGGTGTTCCAGCGCGGCCCGAGCGTGGCGATGCACCACCAGCGCAGGCCCTGCGCGGCGAGTTCGATCACGATCATCGTCCAGCCCAGCGCCGGCACGAACGACCTGTGCGCGAGCAGCGGCTCGACCAGGCAGCCGGCCAGCAGCCCGGTGTGCAGGACGACCATCACCGGATAGTGGCCGCGCCCGGTCTCGACGCCGCCGCGCGCCGTGCTCCAGGCCGCATTGCGTTTGGCCACCAGAAGTTCCGCGATCCGCTCGAAGCCGACCGCGAGCAGCAGGGCGAAGTAGACGACCATCAGAATCCTGTCTTCCAGTGTCGGTGTGGGCCCGGCTACCAGCGCAGCAGGACGAGTTCGATGCTGACCCCGGGACCGAGCCCGACCATCAGCCCGAACGTGCCCGGCGGCGGGCGGCGCGTGCTCGCGGTCTGCTGGAGCACGTGCAGGATCGAGGCGGAGGACAGGTTGCCGACGAGCGCGAGCGACCGGCGGGACGTGGCCAGCGCGTCGTCGGCGAGGCCGAGGCTGCGTTCGACCGCGTCGATCACGTTCGGGCCGCCCGGGTGGCAGATCCAGCTGCCGATGTCGGCGGCGGTCAGGCCGTGCTCGTCCAGGAAGGCATCGACCGCGTTGCCGAGGTGCCGCTGGACCACCTCGGACAGTTCGGTGGTCAGCACGATCCGGAAGCCCTCGGCGCCCAGCCGCCAGCCGAGCACCTCGCGCGAGTCGGGGCACACCTCGCTGCGGGTGGCCACGATCTGCGGGCCGTCGGCCGACCGGTCTCCGTCGCCCCGCCGCGTTTCCTCACCGCGCGCGACCACGGCCACCGCGCCGTCCCCGAACAGGCTGCTGACCACCAGGTCGGCCGTGGTCGGGCTGGTCAGCGGCAGGCTCAGCGAGCACAGTTCGACGGCGAGCAGCACCGCGGCCTGGCCCGGCCAGCCGAGCAGGTAGTCGTGCACGCGGGCCAGCCCGGCCGCCCCGGCCACGCAGCCGAGGCCGAACATCGGCACCCGTTTGACCGTCGGCTTCAGGCCCAGCCGGGCGATCAGTGCGACGTCCAGCGACGGCACCGCGACGCCGGTCACCGACGTGACCATCAGCAGGTCCACGTCCTCGGCCGCGACCTCGGCCTGATCCAGCGCGCCGCGGATCGCCTGTTCACCCAGAAGAGTGGCGTGCTCGATGTACAGGTCGTTCGTCGGACCGAGTCCGTGCAGTTTCCCGTAGTCGGCCAGCGGCAGGGCGGTGTGCCGGGTGTCCACGGACGCGTTCGTGTACAGCCGATTGATCAGGGCTTGCTGGGTGGAGTCGGACGCGCACAGATCCGCGGTCATCCGGGCGAGCGCGGACTGCGGGTGGCGGTGGATCGGCAGGGCGCAGCACACGGCCGCGATCCGCGTCATCTCAGCTGTTCCAGCAGCTCGGCGCCCGGTTGCGGCGCGGCGGGAGCGTTGGCGCGCCGAGGTTTGGAACGGTCCGCCGGGGCACTGGCGACGTGGCTGCGTTGGTCGAACACGGCTGGCTCCTCAAGGCAGTCACGAGCGGCGTCGGCGCGTGGACCGGTCGACCGACTTACGTCAGGATTACCCCGCCCACCGCGAATAATGCGGTGTCGATGGCGGCGATCGCGATCGCGGCCAGGAACGGTCCGCGCCCGGCGGCCCGCGCGCCGACCACCGCGAGCACGGCCGCCGCGGCGAACCCGGCCTGGGCGATCCGGTGCTGCCCGGCCCCGGGCGCCAGCGCGATCATCGCGGACGCGCCGAGCAGCAGCACCAGCGCGACCAGCCGCACCGCCCCGGCCCCGGCCGCCTCGGCCACCCGCTGCGGCAGCCCGCGCACCCCGGCGGCCCGGTCCCCGGCCAGGTCCGGCAGCACGTTGGCGAAGTGCGCGCCGAGCCCGAGCAGCGCCGCGACGGCCAGCGCCCACGGCCGGGCGAGCGGGTGCCCGGGCAGCGTGCTCGCGGCGAACTCGGGGATCAGGCCGAAGCCGATGGCGTAGAGCAACCCGGAGGCCAGCGTGCCTTTGAGCCCGGCGTTGTACGCCCACCCCGCCGCCAGCATGACCACGTTGACGATCCCGGTGGACGTGCCGATCGCGAAGCACGGCACGACGGCCGCGGCCAGTGCGACGCAGGCCGCGGCGAAGACCGCGCGGGCACTGATCCGGCCGGTCGCGACGGGCTTGTCGGCGCGCCCGGCGGCGGCGTCGGCGGGGGCGTCGAAGACGTCGTTGGACCAGCCGATGGACAACTCCCCGGCCAGCACCGCGAACGGGACGAGGACCGGCCCGATCCCGTGCGGCGCGGCCCGGGCGACCAGCAGCGAGATCATGCCGGTGATGGCGAGCGACGGACCGAGGTGGCTGGTTCGGATCAAGGCGTTCAGATGGCCGAAGGCCGCGGCCCGCCCGGCGCCGGGACCTGCGGGACGGCTCGACGGTCTCATGGGTCGATCCTGCTGGACGCTGCATCGCCCGTCAACGATGCGGACGGCCGGGGTCTCGGCGGCTGGATCTCGCGGTGTTGCCGCGGGTCGCCACTGCGCGTCGTGGGCGGCGTTGTCGGCGCGGGATGGCAGGCTGGCTGACTGGCGGCATCGAGATCACGATCGACGGGATGAGGACCGACCATGGCCGGCACGCCGACTCCACTGCACTTCTCCGAGCGCTGGCCGGACGATCGGCGGGTCGCCCCGCGCGACGTCGGCGACGAACGGCAGGTACTGACCTCGGTGCTGGACTGGCATCGCAAGACCCTGGAGGTCAAGTGCGCCGGGGTGCCGGGCGAGCGGTTGGCCGAACGTTCCGTGCCGCCGTCGACGCTGTCGCTGCACGGGCTGGTCCGGCATCTGGCCGGAGTCGAGCGCTGGTGGTTCCAGGTGCAGTTCGCGGGCGAGGACGTGCCGCTGCTGTACTACACCGATGAGCAGCCGGACCTGGATTTCGACTTCGCCGAGACCGGCGCCGATCCCGCCGAGGACCTGGAGGTCTGGCGGGCCGAGTGCCGCAAGTCCCGCGCGATCGTCGCCGCGGCGCCGTCACTCGACGCGACCGGGATCCGCAAGCGCACCGGCGAGCCGATCTCGTTGCGCAAAATCCTGGTCGACATGATCGCGGAGTACGCGCGGCACAGCGGCCACGCGGACCTGCTGCGCGAGCGGATCGACGGGGTGACCGGACACTAGCGGGGCGGGCGCGGCGGGGGAATGCGGATGTTCTGTCTGTGGACGTACCCGTTCTGTCGGTGCGGCTGCTGCTAGCATCCGCGCATCGTTGATCAGATCTTCTGACTGCCGCCGTCGTGGGGAGCCTGTCTGTGTCTGTGGTTTTCAGCCTTGGCCGCGGCGTGGCGGTCAGGCTCAGGGGCGTCGGCGGTTTCTTCTGCCTGCAGTGCGAGGAGCCTCGCGAATACGAGCGCCGCGAGTGGCGTTCCCGGCGGATGTGGGCGAACCTCGTGCCCGCGGAGGCGCGGTGGCGCGAGTTCATACTCTGCCGCACCTGCGACAGTACTTTCCGGGTCGAATGCCTGGACGAGTCGTCCGAGGCGTTCGCGGAAGAATTAACTATAGATGTTCCTGACAGTGCGATATTCACCAGTTTGCGCTCCGGGCATCAGATACCGCGGCAACGATCCGCGTCGTCGTCCGCCACGATCGAGTACGAGACCCGGGAAGCCGGCCCCGACGACCCCCGCCGCGGCCCGACCGAGGAGATCCGCTTCACCCCGAGGCCGAACGCCCTCGTCGCCTACTCCTCCGCGCGACGGCACTGACCTGCGGATCCGGTTTCACGAACCACGCGGCCCGGCGCCGGAGGTCACTTTCCGGCGACGAGGATGCCGAACGCGCCGAGCAGCACGGAACCCAGTCCGATCAGCGCGAGATTCCTGAGCCCCCGCCGCGTCGCCGGTCCGCGGTCCGACCTCGGCAACCCTTGCGGCGCCAGCAGCGGGACGAGCCCGATCAGGCCGGACGCGCACGCGGCGAACGAGAGCCTCAACCGTCACATCACCTAGTGCGCGGCCTCGTGATCGTGAGGGTGGGCATGCCCGTGATGATGGCCGGCCGGGTCGTCGGGATGGTCGTGCGGGTGTTGGGGCTGGCCGACTCGGTTCTCGAAGCCGGGCATGGCGATCCGGTACACGCACGCGTCACAGTTCACTGTCACCCTGCCGCCGATCGCCTCCCGGTACCGCTCCAGCACCAGGTCGGCGAGGCCGTCGCAGTCTCCGATCACGTCGGCCACCTCCACTGCGACGTCCGGCTGCCCGGCCGCGTACTGGCGGACCTGCTCGCCGATCCGGGTCGGCAGGATGCCGGGGAACAGGAAGTACGGCAGCACGGTGATACGCCGTGCGCCGAGTGTGCGCAGGCGGGCCAGGCCTTCCGGGACGGACGGATGGGCCAGCGAAACGAACGCCGCCTCGACCTGCTCGACTCCCCGGCCCACCGACGTCTCCCAGAGCAGCCGCGCGGCCCGGTACAGGTCGGCGTTGGCATCCGGATCGGTGGTGCCGCGGCCGACCAGCAGGATCGCGTCGGGGTCGGGCTGTTTGCTGGCCGCGAGGCGTTCGCGCAGCAGGTCGAGCAGGACCGGGTGCACGCCGAGCGGGCGGCCGTAGCGGGTGCGCAGGCCCGGGTGGCGTTCGCGTTCGCGGGCCAGGGCGGCCGGGATGTCGCCCTTGGCGTGGCCGGCCGCGAGCAGGATCAGCGGGACCGCGGCCACGTCGCGGTGGCCGGCCGCGACCAGGCCTTCGACCGCGTCCTTGAGCGGCGGCGCGGACAGTTCGATGAAGCCGCCGGACACGGCGTCGGCGCCGCAGCGCACGCCCACCCGGCGTACGAAGCGGCGGAACTCCTCGGCGCCGACCTCGTCCCGAGTGCCGTGGCCGACGATCAGCAGGGCGCTCATACGCGTGGTCCTTCCAGGGGAGTGGCGGGGTCGTGGTACAGCAGGGCGTTGAGTGCGGCGGCGGCGACCGCGGAGCCGCCCTTGCCGGAGACGTTCGAGACGGCGCGCCCGCGCAGGACGGGAACGGATCCGGCCGCGTCGCGCAGGGCCCGCTTGGACTCCTGGGCGCCGACGAAGCCGACCGGCAGGCCGATCACGAGCAGCGGACGGTATTCCCCGGCCCGCTCGACCAGCTCGAACAACGCGGTCGGCGCGCAGCCGATCACGTAGATCGCGCCGGGCCCGGCCGCCTCGGCCGCGAGGCGCAGCGCGGCGGCCGAGCGGGTGATCCCGGCGTCGGCGGCCAGGGCGGCGGCGCGCGGGTCGGTGATCCGGCATACCGCCGCCCGCTTGGTGATCCCGGCCGCGACCATCGCGACGTCGGCCACGACCGGCACGCCTCGGCCCAGGGCCGCGACCGCCTCGGCCAGGACCGTCTCATCCGGGACGACCAGATCCGTGGCGTAGTCGAGATCCGCGCTGGCGTGCACGACGCGTTCGAGCACCGCGCGGGCCAGCGGCGGCAGCGAATCAGTGTGCGGATACTGCTCGGTCAGCTGCCTGCGCAGGATCGCGTAGGACTCCTGCTCGATGGCGTGGATCGTTCTGGTGCTGTTCGTCGCGTTCATCCAAGGCCCCTCAGCTCGATCGCGTCCACGGGACACACTTCCACGCAGTCCCCGCACCCCGTGCACAAGTCCGCGCGGACCAGCAGCCGCGCCGGGCCGTCCGCGGTCCACTCGGGCCGGATCGCGTGCTCCGGGCAGGTCAGCAGGCACGCGCCGCAGCCCTGGCAGGCGCCGACCACGGCGGTCATCACTCCGCCCACGTGTAGCCCCGCGGGGTGACGAAGCGTCCTGCGACGATCCGGGACTGCGAGCAGCCGACCGTCACGACCGTGTACATGTCCACCACGGCCGGGTCGAACTGACTGAGGGTGCTGATCCCATGCGTCTGGTCGGGCCGGGAGGCGTTGCGGACCCAGCCGATCGGGGTCTGCGGCGGGCGGCGGGCGGCCAGGATCTCCAGCGCGGCGGGCAGCTGCCAGTCGCGTTTGCGCGAGCGCGGATTGTAGAAGGAGACCACGAAGTCGCCCTCGGCCGCGGCCCGGATCCGGCGTTCGATCGCGGCCCACGGCGTGTGCAGGTCGGACAGCGAGATCGAGCAGTGGTCGTGGCCGAGCGGCGCGCCGAGCACGTTCGAGGCGGCGGTCGCGGCGGTGATCCCGGGGACGCAGACCACGTCGACGTCCTCGGTGTCCGCGTAGTCGAGCGTCGGGGAGGCCATCGCGTACACGCCGGCGTCGCCGGAGCCGATCAGGACCACCTGCGCCCCGGCCCGGGCCAGGTCCACCGCGGAGCGGGCCCGGGCCTCCTCGGAACCGAGGCCGGTCGCGTGCACCTGGGTGTCGACCGGCAGCAGGTCCCTGATCTGGTCGACGTACTGGTCCAGGCCGACGAGCACCGACGCGGCGCGCAGCTCCCCGGCGGCGCGCGGGGCCAGCAGGTCGCGGGCGCCGGGTCCCAGGCCCACCACGGCGAGCCGGCCGCGCGGGCGCTGCCGGGCCACGGCCGCGGTGACCATGGCCGACTTGACCTTCGGGACGAGCAGCTCGGCCCAGGGGCGGCCGGGTCCGGCGTACCGGGCCGCGGCCTCGGCGACCGACGCGGTGCCGGTGGCCGCCTGGACCACCGCGGACGGGTTGGGCACGTCGACCGGCGCGAGCTCGGCGGCCGGGTGGAAGGCGATCGGCCAGCCGCGCCGGTCTGCCGCCGCCAGCAGGCCGGGCTCGTCGGCCTTCAGGTCGACCGAGGCGAGGGTGGCGACCTCGTCCGGGCTCAGCCCGCCGACCGCGAGGGCGGCGTCGACGGTGCTCAGGATCTCGTCCGCGGACGCGCCGCGCGAGCTGCCGACGCCGACGACCAGCGTCGGGACCACCGGCTCCGGCGCGAGCGAAGGCTCGGGCGGCAGAGGATTGACACCGGTGCTGTCGCGGGCGTTGGAGATGACCGGCCGGCAGCGCCCGGCCGGGCAGGACAGGGCGTCGGCCACCCGGCGGGCCAGGTCGTTGGCGCCGTAGTGCCCGCCCAGCAAGGCGATCGCGTACTCGCGCGATTCGTCCACGCACACGACCGGCGGATCAGTGGTCTTATGCCCGAGCAGCGGGGCCAGGACGCGCACGGTCGCGCCGGTGGCCAGGAACGCGATCACCGCCTCGCACTCCCGGTACGCGGTCCGCAGCGCGTCGGCGACCGACCCGGCCTCGATCGCCCGCACCTGCTCGCCCCAGCGGCGGCCCAGGTAGGCGGCCGCCTCCAGGCCGGACTCGGTCGCCCAGACCAGGCCGATGCCGTGGCGCGCGCCCGGATCCACCTCCTCGCCGTCCCGGTTCACCGCGCCTCGCCCCAGATCACGAAGACCGGATTCTGCGCGGCGAAGCGGTGCGCGCCGTCGGGCAGCACCGCCAACCGGGAAGACTGCGTGAGCACTCCGTCCACCTTCCTGTCGTCTGCGGCGAGCAGCGACGCCAGCTCGCCCGCACGTTCCATCGCGGCCAGCGCCGCCACCACCCGCCTCGGCCGGAGCCCGAGCACGGCGCGGACCGTGTCCAGGCCGCCGCCGCCGACGAACACCGCGTCCGGGCGGGGCAGCCCGGCCAGCGCCCCGGGCATCCGGCCGGGCACCACGGCCACCGCCGGGCCGACGGCGTGCGCGGCCGCGTTGGCCGAGATCCGGTGGCAGGACTCGGGATCCTGCTCGACGGCGATCACGGCCGCGCCGAAGCGGGCGCACTCGATCCCGACCGATCCGGACCCGGCGCCCAGGTCCCAGACCAGGTCGCCCGGGCCGGGGGCCAGCCGGGGCAGGACCAGCGCACGCACCTCGGCCTTGGTGATCATCGAGTCGCGGTGGGCGAATCCGGATTCCGGCAGCGCCCAGCCGGCCGGGTTCGGGGGGCGGCCGGCCAGCCAGCTCTTGGCGGACGTCGCGCGGCCCGGGTCCAGGCACAGGACCACGTTCGGGTCCGCCCAGTCGTCCCGCGCGGCGGCCTCGGCCAGGCCGGCCCGGCGGACCGATTCGTCCGGCGAGCCGAGCCGCTCGGCCACGACCAGGACCCGGTCCGGCGCGCAGCGCGGGTCGGACAACAGCTCGCGGGCCAGTTCGCGCGGCCCGGCGTGCGGGGCGGTGAGCACGGCCACCTTGCCGTGGGCCCGGCACAGGTTCGCCACCCGGCGCAGGTCGCGCTCGCCGTCGCCGTGCGCGGACGCGATCAGGGCGTCGTCCCAGGACTCGCCGATCCGGGCGAAGGCCGTCGCGATGGAGGAGACCGCAGGCAGCACGATCGGATCGAATCCGCGGTCGCGCAGGGCTCGGACGATGCCGAAGTAGCCCGGATCGCCGCTGGCCAGGACGACCGTGTGGCCTTCGTGCGCGGCGATGGCGTCGAGCGCCGGGGCGAGTCGGCCCAACACGATCCGGGCCGGGTCGGGAACGCCGGTCGGCCCGGCCGCAGCGCAAGCGCAGGCAGCGGCGGCAGCGTCCAGGTGACGTGCGCCGCCGACGAGAAGGGTCGCGCTCGCGAGGGCGGCGAACGCAGCCGGGGAGAACGCAGAGCCGTCCCAGCCGATGACGGTGATCCGTCGGCGGGAGACGTCGCCAGGCACGGCATCGGGAGCAGCCGAATGCCCAGCCACCGGCACGGCCGAGGTTCCAGCCGAAGGAATCGGCCCGGATATCGTCACGACCGGGCCTCCCGCCAGCGGCGGCTCGCGCCGACGACCGCCATGCCGGTGAAGTCGACCATGGCCACCCGCGCGCGCACCGAGCCGCCGGCGTGCTCGCGGGCGAAGCGTTCGAGCACCTCGGCCACCTGCTCGCACACGGCGTCGGCGCACACGTCGAGCACCCCGGCCGCCTCCCAGATCTGGTACACGTGCCGGGCAGTGTTCGCCGCCCGGACTTGGTCGATCAGCTCGGCCGGACAGCCCATCCGCTCGGTCACCGCGGCCAAGACATCCATGTCGACCGCGGACCGCGTGTAATGCGTCATCAGTACCCCGGCCGCGAGCTTGGCCAGCTTGCCGGCCATGCCGACGAACGCCACGTCCCGGACCTCGTGCTCCACCGCCCGCTGCAACGCGGCGCCGGTGAAGTCGCCGACCTCCACGAAGCTCACCTCGGGCAGCCCGGGCAGCAACGCCATCGCGCCCTTCTCGGTCCGGCCACCGGTACACAGCACCACCATCGGTCCGGCAGGCGCCGCAGAATCGGACCCGACCCCGGCACCAGCGCCGACAGCCTCCTCGGCCGACTGCGCCGCGAGCACGCTGACCGCCTGTTCCACCGACGCCCGCCACGCCGCGGTGGAGAACGGCCGGACGATCCCGGTCGTGCCCAGGATCGAGATGCCGCCGAGGATGCCCAGCCGCCGGTTCGTGGTCTTGCGGGCCATCACCTCGCCGCCCGGGACCGAGATCACCACCCGCAGCCCGCGCCCGGCCGCGGCCAGGGCCTCCAGGTCCGCCGCCTCGCCGACCGCCCGGCCGATCATCGCGCGCGGCACCGGGTTGATCGCCGGGGCCCCGACCTCCAGGCCCAGGCCCGGTTTGGTCACCACGCCCACGCCCTCGCCGCCGTCCAGGTCCAGGCCCGGGCGCTCGCGCCAGCCGACGGTAGCGGTCAGGCGGGCGCCGTGGGTCACGTCCGGGTCGTCCCCGGCGTCCTTGACCACGACCGCCTGCGCCCGGTCGCCGGCCGCGGACAGCTCGCAGCGCTCGACCGCGAACGTGACCCGCTGCGTCCAGCGGCCGTCCTTGCCGGGCAGCGCGATCTCGACCTCGGTCGGCGCGGCGCCGGTGACCAGGGCCAACGTGGCGGCCTTCGCGGCGGCGCTCGCGCACGACCCGGTGGTCCAGCCGCTGCGCAGCGCCTTGCCGTCGCGTTCCTTCATCGTCCGCGGCAGGTCGGGGCTGCGCAGCTCGGGACCGCGCGGCTCGGCGGGAATGTGGTGCTCGGACATGGTCCCCGGATACTACTTCGCCGCGCGCAGCTCGGCCCGCGCGGCCGGGTCGGCGCGGCGGTGGCCGTGGAAGTGGCCCGGGTGGTACAGGTGCGAGCGGGTGCCCGCGGAGCCGAGCGCGGGGCCGATCAGGAACAGGGTGTGCTTCCAGAGCTTGCGCTCCTTCACGGTCCGCTCCAGCGTCTCGATCGTGCAGTAGGCGATCTGCTCGTCCGGCCAGGTGGCCCGGGACGCGACGATCACCGGCGTGTCCGCGGCGTACCCGCCGGCCAGCAGCTCGGCGGCCAGCTGGCCGGAGCGCGCGGCGGACAGGAACACGGCCATCGTGGTGCCGTGCGCGGCGAAGGCGCGGATCGACTCGCCCGGCGGCATCGGGGTCTTGCCGCCCTCCAGCCGGGTCAGGATCACCGACTGGGCCACCTCCGGGATGGTCAGCTCGCGCTGGGCGATCGCGGCCACCGCGAACACCGCCGACACGCCCGGGACCACCTCGGTCTCCAGGCCGAGTTCGCGGGCCCGCTCCAGCTGCTCCTGCACGGCGCCCCACATGGCCGGATCCCCGGAGTGCACGCGGGCGACGAGCAGGCCCTCGGCGGCGGCCCGCTGGTAGTACGGCAGCACGCCCTCGATCGGCAGCGCGGCCGAGTCGACGATCTCGGCGTCGGGGCGGGCGTGCTCCAGGATCTCGGCCTGGACCAGGCTGGAGGCCCAGATCACGATGTCCGCGGCGCCGATCGCCCGGGCCCCGCGCAGGGTGATCAGGTCGGCGGCGCCGGGCCCGGCCCCGATGAAGACGACCTTGCCGGCGGCCGGGGAGTCGGGGGCGGCCGGAGCCTGGGTCGGGTCGGTCACAGTGAGCCTCCGCGCTCTCCGCGCGTCGGCGGAATGATCAGGGTGGTGAAATACGGGGCCCGGCCGGCCGGGGCCTCGGTGAGCGGGCCGATCCGTTCGTCCGGCAGGCCGAGGTCGGTGCCGAGCACGGCGCCCGGCGCGCGCCCGGCGGCGCGGACCACGGCGGCCAGCTCGTCCAGGTGCCGCCCGCCCTTGTAGACGACCACGGTCCCGGGCCGGGCGAGCGCGTCGGCGACCTGGTCGAGCCCGGCGGTGGCCGGGATCAGGGTCAGCGGTTCCCGGCCCTCGACCAGTGGCAGCGCCACCCGCCCGGCCAGGTCCTGCAGCGCCGTGATGCCCGGAACAGTGTGGATGTACACTGACGGATCGAGCCCTGCGACGGTCTGCGCGAGGTAGCCGAAGGTCGAGTACACGTTCGGATCCCCGAGCGTGGCGAAGGCGATCCGGGTCGCCCCGGCTTCGAAGGCGCCGAGCACGGCCTGCCCGGCCGCGTCCCAGGCGGCCTGGCGCTCGGCGCTCGCACCGCGGGTGTCTTCGAGGGCGAACACGAGCCGCCGCGCCTGCACGCCGGTGGCCGCCAGCACGATCTCCTCGGCCCGGGACGGCTGGTCCGCCGCGGTGCTCGGGGCGTAGACGACGTCGGCCTCGCGCAGGATCCGGACCGCCTTGACCGTCAGCAGCTCCGGATCGCCCGGGCCGACCCCGACCCCGATCAGGCTGCGCATGCGGCCGCCTCGAGCAGTCGGCGGACGACCCCGGGCTGCCCGGCCCAGTGCGTGTGCAGGTAGGAGGCGTGCACACCGCCCTGGACGAACCCGTCCCGGGCGCCCTGCCACAGCCACGCGGGCTGCGCGCCGGAGCCGGGCTCGACCCGGGTCCGGTGGAATTCGTGCCCGGACACGCGGGCCCCGGCTTCGCAGAGCACGGAGTCGTGCGGAGCCACCGCCTCGCGGTAGCCGAGGGTCAGCCGGTCGGTCATCCGCGCGTGCACGTCTAAGACCCCGCACATCGGCGCATCGTCCAAAGACGAAGCCAGGTAAAGCAATCCGGCGCACTCGGCCGCGATCACGCCGCCGCGTTCGGCCAGCGCGCGGACCTGCTCGCGCAGCGGCTCGTTCGCGGACAGCGCGGGCGCGTAGACCTCGGGGAACCCGCCGCCGATGACCAGCGCGGCGGTTCCGTCCGGGAGCTTCTCATCATGTAAGGGGTCGAATGGGGCCACCCGCGCGCCGCCGGCCGCGAGCAGTTCGGCGTGCTCGGCGTAGGAGAAGGTGAAGGCCGGGCCCGCGGCGACGGCGACCACGAGCTCGCGCCGCGGCGTGGGCGACGACGCTGCCAGTTCGTCCATCGCGCTCTGCGGAGTCCAGTCGCGCACCGGCAGCGCCGGGGCGCCGGCCGCGATCCGCTCGATCCGGTCCAGGTCGAGCGCGGACGCGGTCAGCTCGGCCAGCGCCCGCACCACCGCGACCGCCTCCGGGGCCCGCTCGGCCACCGGGACCAGGCCCAGGTGCCGGGCCGGGACCGCCGCCGCGTCGCTGCGCCGCAGCGCGCCGAGCACCGGCAGGCCGATCTCCTCCAGCGCCTCGTCCAGGATCTGCCGGTGCCGGTCCGAGCCGATCCGGTTCAAGATCACCCCGGCCAGGCGCACCCTCGGGTCGAAGGAGCGGAACCCGTGCGCCAGCGCGGCGATCGACCGGCCCTGCGCGGCGGCGTCCACGACCAGCAGCACCGGCGCGTCGATCAGCTGCGCGACGTGCGCCGTGGACGCGAACCGCCCGCGCCCGGCGGCCCCGTCGTACAGGCCCATCACGCCTTCCACGATCGCCAGGTCCGCCCCGGCCGAACCGTGCCCGAACAGGTCGCGCACCCGCTCCTCGCCGACCAGGAACGGGTCCAGGTTGCGGCCCGGCCGGCCCGCGGCCAGCGCGTGATAGCCGGGGTCGATGTAGTCCGGGCCGACCTTGAACGGCGCGACCCGCCGCCCGCGCGCCGCGAACGCCGCGATCAGGCCGGTGGCGATGGTGGTCTTCCCGTGCCCGGACGCGGGCGCGGCGATCACCAGCCGCGGCATCCCGGCCGGCCGGGCCGGGGCGGCGGCGCTGGCGCTGGCGTCGGCGGAGCTCACCACTCGATCCCTTTCTGGCCCTTCTGTCCGGTGTCCATCGGGTGCTTGACCTTCGTCATCTCGGTGACCAGGTCGGCGGCGTCGAGCAGGGCGGGCGCGGCGTCCCGGCCGGTGATCACCACGTGCTGGCTGCCCGGCCGGTCGCGCAGCACCCCGACCACCTCGGCCACGTCGATCCACCCCCACTTGAGCGGGTAGGTGAACTCGTCGAGCACGTAGAACCGGTAGGTCTCGGCGGCCAGGTCGGCCTTGATCCGCTCCCAGCCGGCCCGCGCGTTCTCCGCCTGCTGCTCCGGGTCCGTGTGCAGGTCGTGCTGGATCCAGGACCAGCCCTCGCCCATCCGGTGCCAGTCCACCGGCGCGCCGACCCCGGTCGCCGCGTGCAGCTCGGCCAGGGACTGGTACGCGCTCTCCTCGCCGATCCGCCACTTCGCCGACTTCACGAACTGGAACACCCCGATCGGCCAGCCCTGGTTCCAAGCCCGCAGGGCCAGCCCGAACGCGGCGGTGGTCTTGCCCTTGCCGTGCCCGGTGTGCACGATCACCAGCGCGCGGTTGCGCCGCTGCCGGGTGGTCAGGCCGTCCTCGGGCACGTGGGTGGGTTGTCCTTGCGGCATCTCAGACGGCCTTTCTCGGGGGACGGGCCGACACGGCCGCCGACGGGGAGACGGATCCGGGCGCGCCCTGCGCAGCCGTCGCGACGGAAGCCGCGGACGCGAGGGCGAAACCCGCCGTGGCGGGCGGCGCGGCGACGGGAGACGGCGCGGCGGCGTTTCCGGCCGGGTGCCCGGTCGCCCCGCGCACGGCCCCGGCCAGCGAGTCGGCGGTCAGGCCGCCGGTGGCCAGCCGCGTGATCGGCACGTGCTCGCCGCCGAGCGCCTCGGCCAGCCGGGCGGCCAGGCCGAGCCGGACCGGACCGGACTCGCAGTCCACGACCAGCGAAGTGACCCCGGTCGCGGCCAGCAGCCCGGCCGCGCGGCGCGAGTCCGCCACCGCGCCCGGGGCGCCGGTGGCCCGGCCGTCGGTGACCACGACCAGCAGCGGGCGGCGCCGCGGATCGCGCAGCCGCTCCCGGCGCAGCACCTCGGCCGCGCTCAGCAGCCCGGCCGCGAGCGGCGTGCGCCCGCCGGTGGGCAGGGCCTGGAGCCGGGCGGCCGCGGCCTCGACCGACCCGGTCGGCGGCAGCGCGAGTTCGGCACCGGTGCCGCGGAACGTGACCATGCCGACCTTGTCCCGGCGCTGGTACGCGTCGAACAGCAGCGACAGCACGGCGCCCTTGACCGCGGTCATCCGCGCGCGGGCGGCCATCGACCCGGAGGCGTCGACCACGAACAGCACGAGATTGCCCTCGCGGTCCCGGCGCACCGGCGAACGCAGGTCCCCGGCGCGAAGCAGCAGCGGGCCCCCGGCGATGCGTCCACGGTCGGCCTGCTGGGCGGCCGCGGCGCGCACGGTCGCGGGCAGGTGGACGGCCGTCAGCCGCCGCGCGGGCGGGACCTCGGAACCGACGGTCCGGCCGCGGCCCTCGGCCCGCCCGGCCGACCGGCGCCCGGGCACGCCCTGGCCGACCCCCGGCACCGAGAACAGCCTGGTCCGGTACGGCTCCTGCGCGCGGACCGCGGCCTGGTCGGCGGCCGGAGCCTGGCCGGGGACCGGTGTCGGCGAGTCGGAACGTTCGGGATCGGCGGAGCCCTGAGCCGACGGCGCGGGCGCGGGTTCGGTCTCGGGTGCGGCGTCGGCCTGGCCCGGATCGGGCGCCCCGCCGCCGGAACCCCCGTCGGGGCCGCCGTCGTCGTCATCACCGGGCTGACCGGGCGGCGGCGGGCCCTGCGGGTCATCCTGGCCGTCAGTGTCCTGCGTCGACTGGTCCTGTTGCCCGGGCTCGGGTTCGGTGTCGGCCGCGGCCTCGTCCAGCTGGTCCTGATCCAGGCCGGGCGCGTCGAACGGGTTGCGCCGGCGCCGGTGCGGCAACGCCAGCCGGGCCGCGTCCCGCACGTCGTCCGAGGTCACCTCCGGATGCCCTCGCCAGGCCGCCAGGGCCACGGCCGCCCGCGCGGTGACCAGGTCCGCCCGCATCCCGTCCACCTCGAACGCGGCGCAGATCCGGGCGATCCGCTCCAACTCCCGGTCCGGCAGCACCACCGCGGCCAGCGCGGCCCGCGCGGCGGCGATCTGCTCGCCGACCAGCTTGTCCGCGTCGGCCCAGGCCGCGGCGAACCCGGCCGGATCCGCCTCGTAGGCCAGCCGGCGGCGCACCACCTCGGCCCGCTGCTTCGGCTCCCGGCTCGCCGCGATCTCCACGGTCAGCCCGAACCGGTCCAGCAGCTGCGGGCGCAGCTCGCCCTCCTCCGGGTTCATCGTGCCGACCAGGATGAACCGGGCCGCGTGCCGGACCGAGACCCCGTCCCGCTCCACGTGCGCCACCCCCATCGCGGCGGCGTCGAGCAGCACGTCCACGAGATGGTCCGGCAGCAGGTTGACCTCGTCCACGTACAGCAGTCCGCGGTGCGCGGCGGCCAAAAGGCCCGGCTGGTAGACGGCCTCGCCGTGCCCGAGCGCGCGCTCGAGGTCGAGCGAACCGGTCAGCCGGTCCTCGGAGGCGCCGACCGGGAGTTCGACCAGGCGGGCCGGGCGGGTCACGTGCCGCGGGGCGGCCTCGGGGCCGGGCGCGGCGGCGCCGGCCTGGGCGCCGGCGGCGTGCGGCCCGTCCGGGCACTCGGGGTCCGGCGCGGCCGGGTCGCAGGCGAACCGGCAGCCCGGCACGGTCTCGACCACCGGCAGCACCGCCGCGAGCGCACGCACCATGGTGGACTTCGCGGTGCCCTTCTCGCCGCGGGCCAGCACCCCGCCGACCGCCGGATGGACCGCGTTGAGGATCAGCGCCAGGCGCAGGTCCTCGTGGCCGACGACGGCCGAGAACGGGTAATACACGTGTCGCCAACTCCCCTTCGGGTTTCCGCGCCCGATCGGTTGTGAGTGAAGAGAAGACAGCCCGGAGTTCCTGACTCGCACCGAACCGCGCCGAGGCTCCGGCCGGTGCTCACAGTGGCGGGACCGCTCCGGACTACGCCCGCCCCGCGGGAACGCCGCGCGCGGGTTTCACCGGATTCCTCCGTGACCGTCGGTAAGAGCATAGCGGGCTGGCCCCGGATGTCCGCGGCCGGATCATTCACTCTGACCGCGCGGCCACCTCAGGAGAGCGGGCCCGCGCCCGCCGCGGCCTGACCGGCTCAGATCCAGCCGCGGCCGAGCGCGATCCGCACGGCCTCGTGCCGGTTGGCCGCGCCCGTCTTGCCGACCGCCGAGGACAGGTAGTTGCGCACCGTGCCCGGGGAGAGCGCCGCGCGCCGCGCGATCTCCTCGACCGGCGCGCCCCCGGCGGCCAGCTCCAGCACCTGGGCCTCGCGCATGGTCAACGGGTTCGCCCCGGCGCTGATCGCCTCCGCGGCCAGCTGCGGGTCGACGTATCGGCCGCCGCCGTGCACGGTCCGCACCACCGCGGCGAGCGTCTCGGCCGAGACCGTCTTGGGCAGGAAGCCGCGCACGCCCGCGGTCAGGGCGCGCTTGAGATGCCCGGGCAGCCCGTGACTGGTCACGATCATGGTCCGGCAGGCGGGCAGCTCCTCGTGCAGCCGCTCGGCCACCGCGACCCCGTCCAGGTCCGGCATCTGCAAGTCGATCACCGCGACCTCGGGCCGCAGCACGCGGGCCAGATCCAGGGCCTGCGTGCCGCTCGCCGCCTGGGCCACGACGGTCAGATCGTCCTCCAGCTCCAGCAACGCCGCCATCGCGCCGAGGATGAGACGTTCGTCGTCGGCGAGCAGGATGCGGATCGGGCCGCCCGGAGCGCTCGGACCGTCGGCGGGGTGATCGGTCACGACAGGCTCTTCTCGATCGCGGCCAGGGGGAGTGGCGCGGGGGACCGGGCCGGCTCGGAAACACCAGCCGGCGACGGTTCGGCGGGCCAGTCCGGTTCGGCCTCGGCGCCGAGCGGCAGCCGCGCGGTCAGGCAGAACCGGCCGCCCGGCTCCGGCCCCGCGGCGAGGCTCCCGCCGCAGTCGGCGATCCGCTCGGCCAGGCCGGTCAGCCCGTTGCCCGAGCGCGCCCGCGCCGCCTCGGCGCCCGGCGGCGCGAGGACGCCGTCGTTCTCCATCGTGAGGGTGACCCCGGCCGCGTCCGCCCGCAGCGTGATGGTGCAGCTGCGCGCCTCGCTGTGCCGCAGCACGTTCGTCGTCGCCTCCCGCACCACCCAGCCGAACACGCCCTGCACCGGCGCGGGCAGCCGGCCACCGTCGCCGATCACCCGGCACTCGATCCCGGCCGAGGCCAGCAGCGACCTCGCGCCGCTCAGCTCCACGTGCAGATCGGCCGTCCGGTACCCGCCGACCACGGCCCGCAGCTCGGCGAGGGACTCCTGGGCGATCCGGTGCACCTCCAGCATCTCCTCGACCGCCTGCTCGCGCCCGCGCCGGGCCAGCTGCGCGGCCAGCTCCGACTTGAGCGCGACCACCGACAGGGCGCGGCCGACCACGTCGTGCAGGTCCCGGGAGAAACGCAGCCGCTCCTGGGCGACGGCCAGGCTGGCCTGCACGTGCCGGGAGCGGTCCAGCTCCCACATCACGCCCAGCATCCACAAGCTGACCCGGAAGCCGGACACGACCACGACCAGCAGGCTGGCCAGGCCGACCGTAGGCGGCATCGGATCGGGCGACTTCTGCGCGCTGTCGAGCACGTACAGCGCCACGCAGCCGACCAGCCCGGCCGCACCCGCGTACATGGTCGGCGCCGCGGTCGACAACGCTGCCGCGAACGCCAGCACCAGCAGCAGCAGAATCAGGTTCGCCGGCCCGTCCGGCTGGCCCTGCTGCGGATGGGGATAGGCCACGCACGCCGCCGCCGCGGCCACCACGGTCACCGCGCCCGTGATCACGATCAGCCGGGTCGGCCTCGGCGCCCGGCCCACGTAGTTGCTCACCCCGACGTGCACCAGCCGCACGCACAGGGCCGCGTACGCCGTCGCCGCCAGCGTCAGCACCCAGGTCTGCGCCGCGCCGACCTCCGGGGCCAGGCCCAGGATCACCAGCAGCGGAAGGAGCACGTAGTTGGCGTAGAAGGAGCCGCGGATGGTCAGGTCGAAGCGCGCCGCCCGGCTGCGCGAGTGCCACCATGCGACCGGGTTCATCCGGGCCTCCCTCCCACGCGTCCGACCGGCTATCGCCGGGACTCCCAGCGGAACCACCGGCGCACGACCAGCACGCCGACGACCGTCCAGGCCAGCAGCAGCCCCGCCGGCACCAGCGCGTCGCCGAGCACGCCGACGAAGTCCGCGGGCGCCGCCTTGCCGCTCGTGCCCTGCCAGCCTAGACGCATCAGGGTCAGCACGGGTGTCAACGGCAGGATGTCCAGCACGTCCGCGACCGCCCTGGGCAGTTCGTCCAGCGGGAGCACCGCGCCCGACCCGACCAGGCTCGCGAAGATCACCGGCAGTGTCGTGACCTGCGCCATCTCCACGGTCTTGGTGAACACCGCCGAGGCCGCGGCCAGCAGCGCGAACACCAGCATCCCGCCCGCGGCGCCCAGCAGCAGCACCGGCGCGTTGACCGGCACCGGCAGCTTGAGGAAGAGCGCCGCGCCCACGCCGAACACCACGATCTGGCCGAGCGCCAGCACCAGCGCCGGGCTGGCCACGCCGGTCAGGATCTCGGCGTCGGTGATCTCCCCGACCCGCAGGCGCTTGAGCACCAGGCCCTCGCGCCGCGCGACGTAGGTGCTGACCAGCGTGTAGTAGACCGTGCTCAGGATCACGAAGCCGAGCAGGCTGGTGACCAGGAACGCGTGCTCGGACAGGCTCCCGTCCGGGCCGACGTGCGCGGTCGCCGCCAGGGCGACCACCGCGACCGGCGTGAGCACCGCGTTCATCAGTGCCGCCCGGTTGCGCCAGAGCAGCAGCACCTCGGCGCGCCCGATCGACCGGGTCCGGCGCAGCGCCGCCGCGGCCGACCAGCGCGCGAGCGGGCGGTCTGGGATGGTGTCGGTGGCAGTGGAGACGCTCATCGCACGACGACCTCTCGGTGGGTGTGGCCCGCGGCGATCGACATGAACGCCTCTTCCAGCGACGCGGCCCGCGCGTCGAGGCCGGCCAGGGTGACGCCCTGGTCGTCGGCCCAGTTCAGCAGCACTGTCAGCGTCTGCTGGAGGGCGTCGGTGTGGATCGTGACCTGGGCGCCTGGTCCGGTCGGTGCACCCACTCCGGCCCCCGGATCCGGCGGCCGCGCGCCCGGCAGCGGCGGCAGGTGCCCGGGGTCCACGCCGCGGGGCAGGATGAACCCGACCCGGGCCGGATACGCGGCCACCACCTCGGCCACCGAACCGCTGGTCACGATCCGGCCGCCGTGCATGATCGCGAGCCGGTCGGCCAACTCCTGCGCCTCCTCCAGGTAATGCGTGGTCAGCAACACCGAGACGCCCTCCAGCAGCAGGCTGCGGATCAGCTGCCAGGTGTCGGCCCGGCCCTGCGGGTCCAGGCCGGTGGTCGGCTCGTCCAGCACGAGCAACTCGGGCCGGCCCAGGATCGCCAGCGCCAGGTCCAGCCGCCGCCGCTCCCCGCCGGACAGCTGCTTGACCGCCACGCCCGAGCGGGCGCCCAGGCCGGTCAGGTCGAGCACCTCGCCGACCGGGCGGTGTGCGCTGAGCGTCCCGGCCCACATCCTGGCCGTCTCGGCCACGGTCAGATCCGCCGGAAACCCGCCCTCCTGCAACATCACGCCCACCCGCGGCCGCACCATCGCCCGCCGCGCGTACGGATCCAGTCCCAGCACCCGCACACTTCCGGCGCTCGGCCGATCGAGTCCCTCCACCAGCTCCAGCGTGGAGGTCTTGCCCGCGCCGTTCGTGCCGAGCAGGGCGAACAGCTCCCCGCGCTCGACCCGGAACGACACGTCCCGCACCGCCTCGAACCCGCCCGCGCCGCCGTAGCGGCGGCCGAGCCCGCTCACTTCGACCGCGGCCGCATATGTAGTCCTCATACCCATCAGTCTCGGGAACCGCAGGTCAGTGGAGTAGTGTCGGCGTTCACCGGTTCCGGTGAAGGATCCACCGGCGGGCGGTGACAAATGTCAGACGCGGGCCGGCGCCGGCGATCGGGCGACCTCGGGCCTGGCGTTGCGCAGCCGGATCCCGCTGAAGCCGAGCGTGCTCGCGGTCACGGCGCTCCAGAACGCTCCCAGGCTCACTCGCCTTCGAGATCCCCTTCCAGTTCCAGGTACACCTCGCGCAACCGGTCCAGCGTGGCCGCGTCCGGTTCGGCCCACAGCTTGCGGTCGGCCGCCTCCAGCAGCCGCTCGGCCACCCCGCGCAGCGCCCACGGGTTCGACTGCCGCATGAACTGCGCGTTCGTCTCGTCGAACACGTACGACTCGGCCAGCGTCTGGTACATCCAGTCGTCCACCACGCCCGCGGTCGCGTCGTACCCGAACAGGTAGTCCACGGTCGCGGCCAGTTCGAACGCGCCCTTGTACCCGTGCCGCTGCATCGCCGCGATCCACCGCGGGTTCACCACCCGGGAACGGAACACCCGGTGCGTCTCCTCGGCCAGGGTCCGGGTCTTGACCGAGTCCGGCACGGCCGAGTCCCCGACGTACGCGGCCGGCGAGGACCCCGTCAGGGCCCGCACATACGCGACCATGCCGCCGTGGTACTGGAAGTAGTCGTCCGAGTCGACGATGTCGTGCTCGCGGGTGTCCTGGTTCTTCGCCGCCGCCTCGATCCGGCGGAACGCCGCGTCCATGTCCGACCGGGCCTCGCGCCCGTCCAGGCCCTGGCCGTAGGCGTAGCCGCCCCAGACCGCGAACACCTCGGCCAGGTCCGCGTCCGACTCCCAGGTGCGCGCGTCGATCAGCGGCAGCAGGCCCGCGCCGTACGCCCCCGGCTTGGAGCCGAAGATCCGGGTGGTGGCCCGGCGCCGGTCCCCGTGCCCGGCCGCGTCGGCGTCCGCGTGCGCCCGGACGTAGTTGGCCTCCGGGTCCTCGTCGAGCTCGGCGACCGTGCGGATCGCCTCGTCCAGCAGGGCGATCACGTGCGGGAACGCGTCCCGGAAGAACCCGGAGATGCGGACCGTGACGTCGATCCGGGGCCGGCCGAGCTCCTCGGCCGGGACCACCCGGAACCCGGTGACCCGGCGCGAGGCGTCGTCCCAGACCGGTTCGGTGCCGATCAGGGCCAGGATCTCGGCCAGGTCGTCGCCCTGGGTGCGCATCGCGCTGGTGCCCCAGACGGTCAGGCCGACCGAGCGCGGGTAGCCGCCGGTGTCGGCCCTGTGCCGTTCGAGCAGGGTCTCGGCCAGCGACCTGCCGACCGCCCAGGCGTTGCGCGAGGGGATCGCCTTCGGGTCCACCGAGTAGAAGTTGCGCCCGGTCGGCAGCACGCTGACCAGGCCGCGGGTCGGCGAGCCGGACGGCCCGGCCGGCACGTGCCGGCCGTCCAGGGCGCGCAGCACGTTGGTGATCTCGTCGGTGGTCCGGCGCAGCCGCGGCACCACCTCGGTGGCCGCGAACTCCAGCACCCGGGCCACCTCCGGGCTCGGCGCGCGGCCGCGGACCTGCTCCGCGTCCCAGTCCGCCTCGGCCAGCGCCTCGATCAGCGCGCGGGCCTCGGCCTCGAACCGGTCCACGTAGGCCGGGTCGGTCTCGGCCTCCTCGGCCAGCCCGGCCGCCGCGGCCAGCGCCCGGCGCAGGCCCGGCAGCGCGCCGACCTGCCCGCCGAACACCTGCTTGGCCCGCACGATCGCGAGCACGTCGTTGACCAGCTCCCCGCCCTCCGGCGCGCGGCCGAGGACGTGCAGGCCGTCGCGGATCTGCACGTCCTTGATCTCGCACAGGTAGCCGTCGATGTGCAGCACGAAGTCGTCGAAGGCGTCCTCGCCCGGCATCTCCTCCTGGTGCATGTCCCGGTGCAGCTGGGCATCGGTCACCACCTGCCAGATCTGGTTGCGCAGCACCGGGATCTTCGCCGGGTCCAGCGCGGAGACGGTCGCGTACTCGTCCAGCAGCTGCTCCAGCTTGGCCAGGTCGCCGTAGGAGTCGGCCCGGGCCATCGGCGGGATCATGTGGTCGACCACGGTCGCGTGCGCGCGCCGCTTGGCCTGCGTGCCCTCGCCCGGGTCGTTGACGATGAACGGGTAGATCAGCGGCACCGCGCCGAGCACCGCGTCCGGGGCGCAGGCCGCGGACAGGCCCAGGCCCTTGCCCGGCAGCCACTCCAGGGTGCCGTGCTTGCCCAGGTGGATCAGGGCGTCCGCGCCGTACGTGCCCTCCAGCCACCGGTACGCGGCCAGGTAGTGGTGGCTCGGCGGCAGGTCCGGGTCGTGGTAGATCGCGATCGGGTTCTCGCCGAACCCGCGCGGCGGCTGGATCATCAACACCACGTTGCCGAAGGTCAGTGTGGCCAGCACGATGTCGGTGCCGTCCACGTACAGCCCGCCGGGCGGCTCGCCCCAGTGCCGGCGGATCGCGTCCGACAACGATCCGGGCAGTGCGGCGAACCAGGCCTGGTAGTCGGCCAGCGGCACCCGCGCGGTGGCCGCGTGCAGCTGCTCCTCGGTCAGCCACTCCACGTCGTGGCCGCCGGCCGCGATCAGCGAGTGGATCAGGGTGTCGCCGTCCTCGGGGAACGCCGAGACCTGGTACCCGGCCTCGCGCATGGCCAGCAGCAGCCGGACCGCGGACGCCGGGGTGTCCAGGCCGACCGCGTTGCCGATCCGGGCGTGCTTGGTCGGGTAGGAGGAGAGCAGGATGCCGATCTTCTTGGCCGCGTTGGGTTTCCCGGCCAGCGCGGCGTGCCGCACCGCGATCCGGGCCACCCGCTCGGCCCGCTCCGGGTCGGCGACGTAGGTGGCGATCCCGTCCGCGTCCACCTCCTTGAAGGAGAACGGCACCGAGATCAGCCGGCCGTCGAACTCGGGGATGGCGACCTGCATCGCGGCGTCCATCGGGGTCAGCGCGGCGCTGGAATCGTCCCAGGCGGCGCGCGAGGAGGTCAGGCTCAGGCCCTGGATCACCGGGACGTCCAGGTCCCGCAGCGCGCCGACGTCCCAGGCGTCCTGGTCCCCGCCGGCCGAGGCCTGCGCCGGGACCGCGCCGCCGCCGGCCAGGACCGTCACGATCAGGGCGGAGCAGTCGCGCAGCAGGGCGGTCAGGCCGTCGGCGCCGGTGGCGGCTGCGTCATCGGACCGGCTCAGGCTGCGCAGCGACCCGCAGAAGACCGGCAGCGCGTTCGCCCCGGCCGCCTCGATCTGGTCGCAGAGCACGTCGACGAACGCGGTGTTGCCGGACAGTTCGTGCGCCCGGTAGTAGACCACGCCGACGGTCGGCCGGTCCGCCGGCGCCTGCCGTCCCGCGCGCACGCCGAACTCCGGCGTCTGCACCGGCGCCAGGTCCGGGGCGGCCGCGGGGGCTGCCGCGGCCGGACCCGCGGTCAGCGTCGCGCCCTCGAGGTAGGCGGCCAGCCGGGCGAAGTTCTCCGGCCCGCCCGCGATCAGGTACCGGGACACCGCCGCGACCACCGGCACCGGGACCGAGGACAGGGCCATCAGGTCGGCGTCCGGGGTGGCCTCGCCGCCGAGCGCGACCGTCGGCACGCCCGCCCGGGCCAGCGCGGCCAGCCCGGCCTCCCACACCCGGGCCCCGCCGAGCAGCCGGACCACGGCCACGTCGACCCCGGCCAGCAGCGCGGCCAGCGCGTCCTCGGACAGGCGGGCCGGGTTGGCCACCCGGTAGGCCGACCCGCCCGGCCCGCCGGACGCCCGCGCGGCCAGCAGGTCGGTGTCGGCGGTGGAGACGAGCAGGATGGAGATGGGCACGTGGTTCACCAATCGGTCGCAGGTTCAGGCATGTCCGGCCCGCGGCTCGGGCCCCATGGGAGGCTACTGAAGATCTTGGAATGGCCTCGGCGGTCGGATCCGGCCGCCCAGGCCGTTTCAAGATCTTCGGTAGCCTCCTAGGCGATCAGTTTAGAAGCTACCGCGGGTCGGCCCGCGGGGGCGGGGGAGCGTCGGACGGGCCGGTGAAACTGACGGAGGCTCATGTGGCCTGGTGGGACTACCCTCGTGGGATGAACGCGGAGTTCGATCAGGGCGAGGCCGATCCCACCGACCCGTGTGCCGATCCGGCCGGCGCCGCGGCGGCCGGCCCGCGCACCGGCGCGGCCGACGGCGCGGGCACCGGCGTGCTGACCGGCCCCCGGCCGGCCTGGTCGCTTCGTACCGGGACCTGATGCTCAACCGGGAGGCCGACTGGGCCGGCCTGGTGATCGGCCACCGCGGCGACCCCGAGGGCGGGATCGCCCGGGCCTCGCGCAAGATCAGGCAGCACCCGTACTGGCGAACCCTGACCGACCCGGCCACCGTGGCCCGGACCGCCCGCGAGCTGGCCGCACTCGGCCGGCAGGACCCGGACGACGGCCCGCCGGTGCAGCCGTTCCGCCCGGTGCACCTGGAACAGGACCGCACCTTCACGGTCGGCCCCAAGGACCCGGCGGTGCGCCGCGACCTGGCCCGGGAACTGGACCAGGCCGGACTGTGGGACGAGCTGACCGAGGCCGAACGCCGGGCCGAGCGGGAGTTCGTGGCGCAGACCGGCTGCTGCCTGAGATTCGGGCTGGTGCACATGGACCGGCGCTTCTTCGCCGACGGCGAGGGCATGGCCGAGCGCGGCGCGCTGCGCGAACTCGACGAGATCGCCCCGGCTCTGGCGGCCGCGGGCGTGGCCCTGGACGTGGTGGTGGTCAGCGACCCGTTCCGGCCCCCGCCGCCCGGCGGCGAGGACTACGTGCCCGCTGTCACGCGGCCAGGTTCAGCTGCCAGGAGACGCCGAACCGGTCGTTGACCCAGCCGAACTTGGCGCTGAAGCCGTACGCGCCCAGCGGCATCAGCTCCGAGCCCTGCTCGGCCAGCGCGGCGTAGAGCCGGTCGAGTTCGGTTTCGGTCTCGCACTGCACGTAGAGCGAGATCGCGGGCGTGAATCCGAACCCGTGCTTCGCCGGGCTGTCGATGCACATGAACTGCTGCCCGGCCAAGGCGAACGTCGCATGCTGCACGCTGCCCTCGGGCCCGGGTCCGTCCGCGCCGTAACGGGTGATGGCGAGGATCTCGGCGTCGTCGAAGAGCGAGAGGTAGAACGTCATCGCCGCTTCGGCCTCGCCCTCGAACATCAAGAACGCGGTGATCTTCGGTGCCGTCGCGATCGCCATCCCACTCGCTCCTTCGGTGCCGTCCGGAAGCCCGCAGGCAGCCATGCTAACCGTTCCGGAGCGGGCCGCCCGGGATTGCGCGGCTATCCGAGGTCGTGCTCCTGCGCGTACCGGGCGGCGGCGATCCGGTCGCGCGAGCCGGTCTTGGTGAAGATCCGGTTGATGTGGGTCTTGATCGTGTGGCTGCTCAGGAACAGCTGGGCGGCGATCTCCGGGTTGGTCAGGCCGCGGGCGATCAGGCCGAGGATCTCCGCCTCGCGCTGGGTCAGGCCGTCCGGCAGCTCCAGCGCGGCGCCCGGCCCGGCCGCAGAGTCCGACTCGGAACCGGCGCCGGAGCCGGAACCCGCGCCGGGCCGGCCGTCCGCGACGACACCGGTGCCGGGCGCCCCGGTCCGGATGTCCGCGGCGGACGCCCCGGCCGCGGCGGCCAACAATGTCGCCTGCACCCCCGGGTCCAGCACGGACAACCCCCTCGCTGCGGCGTGCAGCGCTCGCGCTATGTCGGCGCGGTCGGCGTCCTTCGTCAGGTAGCTGCGGGCCCCCGCGCGCAGGGCTTCGAGCACCGAGCTGTCGTCGGCGTACGTGGTCAGCACGACGATCGCGACCTCGGCGTGGTCCGTGGCCAGCCGGCGGGTGGTCTCGATCCCGTCCAGGACCGGCATCCGCAGGTCGAGCAGGACGGCGTCCGGGTGCAGCTCGGCGACGAGGTCCAGCGCCTCCTGGCCGTCGGCCGCAGCGCCC
This sequence comes from Actinocrinis sp., assembly GCA_035943635.1. Taxonomy (GTDB): domain Bacteria; phylum Actinomycetota; class Actinomycetes; order Streptomycetales; family Catenulisporaceae; genus DASZBX01. The sequence continues at coordinate 89,983 of DASZBX010000035.1, forward strand.
AGCACCTCGATGTCCGGCAGCCCGCCGAGCAGCATCACCAGGCCTTCGCGGACGCTGGCCTGGTCGTCGGCGATGACGATGCGCAAGGGCGCTTCGGTGCGGGGTGTCATGGGGCCAGTCTCTCAGGCTCGGCCGCGGACGCCGCCGCGGCGTCCCGGGCCGCGGCCGACGGCGCGGGCGGGAACAGCGGGGCCTGGGCCAGCACGGTCCACTGCCCGCCCTGCCGGCCGGCCGACAGCGTGCCGCCGAGCAGCAGCAGGCGCTCGCGCATCCCGGGCAGGCCGTAGCCGCCGCCGACGGTCTTCAAGTCCGGGCCGTCCGGCCGGGCCGGGTCCGCGCCGTCCTTGCCCAGGGTGTTCGTCACGGTCAGCCGCACGGTGTCCGCCGGGTAGTCCAGGGTGACCTCGATGCGCTGGTGCGGGGCGTGCTTCGCGGCGTTGATCAGGGCCTCCTGGGCGATCCGGAGCAGCGCGACGGTCGCGGCCGGCGGCAGCTCCCGGGGCTCGCCGGCGGCGGTGACCGCGACGGCGGCCCGGTACCGGCCGCGGTGCGTCTCGGCCAGGGAGTCGAGCTCCTGCTCCAGCGACAGCGTGTCGCTGCGCAGGGCGTGCACCGCGCGGCGGGTCTCGACCAGTCCGTCCGAGGCCATCCGCTGGGCCGTGGCCAGCACCTCGATCGCCCGGTCCACGTCCTGGCTGTCGGTCAGCACCGCCCGCGCGGCCTGGATCTGGATGCTCAGCCCGCCGAGCGAGTGTGCGAGCACGTCGTGGATCTCGCGGGCGATCCGGGCCCGCTCGTCGAGCACGTCGGCCCGGCGCTGCTGCACCTGGAGCTGCTGGGCCTGGATCAGCATCGCGGCCGCCTGCTCGGCCTGCACCCGCAGCACGTGCCGGTTGCGCCCGAACATGTACGCGCCGACCACGGCCAGGGAGTAGCCGAACATCGTTCCGGGACCGGAGTCGAACACCGTGCAGCCGACCACGACCCCGAGGATGCCCAGGCCGGTCACCGCCGACCCGGCCAGCTCGCTCAGGTCGCTGCCGGCCGAGAGCACCGCCATGACCGTGGGCACGATCAGCAGTCCGGCGTGGGCCGGGGTGCTGATCACCCCGGCCGTCACGGCGATCAGGCCGAGCGCCACGGTCAGCCACAGCTCCGGGTTGCGCACCGCCTCCGGCCGCAGTTCGAGCAGCATCCACACGCACGCGGCGGCGCACACCAGCGCGAACCCGCCGATCTGGAGCGGCCGGGCCTGCACGTCGTGACGGAAGCCGGCGAAGGTCTCCGTGGCCACGACGGCCAGCGCGGCACCCCTGATGACCCACATGACCAGTCGCAGCACGAGATCAGTATGGCCCTTGTCACAGCCCAGCCGGGCCGCCAGCGCCCGCGGTGCGCCGCCGAGGTCCCCGCCCAGATCCAGCTTGCGGACCGCGGCGAAGAACTCCGTCATGGCGCCCGGGCCGCGTTCTCCTACGGCGCCACCAACTGGTTCCCGGCCCAGCTGGGCCACTGGATGGCCGCGCACCAGGCGCCGGCCGCCTCGATCACCGACGGCCTGATCTTCATGGCGGTCGCGGTGCTGCTCACCCGCACCATCGGGATGACCGCCCAGGCCGCGCGGATCCGCCCGGACGCCGTCGCCGCGCCGCGCGTGGCCGTCGGCTCCTGAACCCCGGGCCGGCGTGCCCGGCCGAGCAGCCGTTGCCTCCCGCGGCCGTCCCGCACCGAGTCCGGTGCCGGGCGGCCGCTCTGGTCTGCGCATTCGCGCGGGGGTCGGCCCCGGTGCCGCGTCGCGGGCGCCCGAGGGTGCAGGCAGCTGAGACGATGGACTCGTCGAGTCGACCAACCACCGCGGCACCGGCCAGAAGCTGACCCGAAGAACCATCGAAAGGCCCAGTCCATGCCTGCAGCACACCACGCCCCGCCCGGACCCCGCCCCGGGCGCCGGGTCCACCGACCGGGCCCCGACCACCGACCGGGCAGAACCGCGAAGGTCCGCCGCGCGATACGCCTCGGAACGCTGAGCTTGGCCGGTGCGCTGCTGCTGACCTCCTGCTCCGGCGGCCACACCGCCGCGCAGGCCGGCCCGGGCGCGGCGGGCGGCGGCAAGCACAGCGCCGTCCCGACGACCGCGCCGCCGCTGCCGACCTCCTACGTCGCCCTCGGCGACTCGTACACCGCGGGCATCAGGATCCCCGACCAGATCGGCACGCCCGCCGGATGCGAGCGCTCCGATCACAGCTACCCGGCCCTCGTCGCGCAGGACCTGCACCTGACCGCGAGCCACGTGCAGGACGTCAGCTGCAACGGAGCCACGACCGCCAACCTGACCGCCGCGCAACCCACCGGCGACGGCACGAACCCCGCACAACTGTCCGCGATCTCGGCCACCACCACGATCGTCACCCTCGGCATCGGCGGCAACGACGTCGGCTTCGTGCCGATACTGACCCGCTGCGTCGAGATGGACGTGCTGCCGGCGCTGATCGACAACGGCGACAAGAACCTCGCGCCCTGCCGCACGTACTACACCTCCGGCGGCGTCGACCAGATCCAGCAGAAGATCCAGGCCGCGGGCGACCAGCTGACCGGCATCCTCGCCCAGATCCACCAAATCGCCCCGCACGCCCACGTCTACGTGGTCGGATATCCCGACATGCTGCCGTCCGGCGGCACCGCCTGCGCCCACACGGTCGGGCTCACCCAGAGCGACGTGACGTTCGTCAACGGCAAGGAACAGCAGCTCAACACCATGCTGAACCAAGAAGCCCAGGCCGAGGGCGCGACCTACGTCGACACCTACACCCCCTCGGTCGGCCACGACGCCTGCACGCCCGAGTCCACCCGCTGGGTCGAACCCCTCCTCCCCGACGCCGACGCCGCCCCGATGCACCCGAACGCAACCGGCGAACTGGCCATGGCCGCCGCCGTCGACCAGGCCATCGCGGCGGTCAAGCGCGGATAGCGGCCGCGGCTACCCGGCCCGGACCATCCGGGCGGCCAGGTCGGCGTAGAAGGCGGCGATCTCCTCCGCGGTGTGGCGCCCGCCGCTGCGGTACCAGCGGGCGATGTCGACCGTGAGCGAGAGCAGCGCCACGGCGGTGGCCGGGACGTCCGGCACGTCGAACACGCCCGCCGCGACCCCGTCGGCCAGGATCTCCCGCACGGTCGCGTCGATCTCCCGGCGCAGCGCGGAGATCTGCGTGCGGTGCGGCTCGCTCAGCGAGCCGAGTTCGTACTCGATCACCCGGCCGGTGGTGTGGTGCCGGGCCGACCGGGCGGCCAGCTCGCCGACCACGGCGCGCAGCCGGTCCATCGGGTCGGCGTGCGCGGCGGCGGCGGCGCGGACCGCGCCGTGGGCCCGTTCCGTGCCCAGCAGGCTGATCCGGAACAGCAGCTCCTCCTTGGACCGGAAGTGCACGTACACCCCGGCCGGGCTCAGCCCCGCCTCGTTCGCGATGTCCCGGGTGGAGGTGGCGTGGTACCCGCGCGCGGCGAACGCGACCACCGCGGCGACCAGCACCCGGCGGGCCGTGGCCGGTTCGACCGACACCCAGGCCTGTTCGAGCTCGTGCAGCTCCTCCTCGGCGAGCTCCGCGGCGGCCGTGGCCGAGACCTCGGCCAGCGCGGCAGCCGACGCGGCGGACTTCGCGCCCGCGGATGTGGCGCCCGCCACCCGCCCGGGTGACGTCGGCGGCGCGCCGGCCGCGGCCGGGGTGCTCCGGCCGGGCATCAGAACGCACCGTCCGCGAGCTCCATCAGCGTGTTGTCCGTGCTGGTCAGGGCCGCTCGCCGGGCGCCGAGCTCCGGCAGCGCGCCCGCGGAGAAGAACCGGGCCACGGCCACCTTCCCGGCGTAGAAGTCCGCGTCACCCTTCCGGTCGACGCCGCCCTCGCCCTGGCCGCCGCTGCCTGCGTCGCGGTCCTGGGCCTGTACCGCCACGGCCGCCTGCTTCGTCAGCAGCCACCCGACCACCAGATCCCCGACGCTCATCAGCAGCCGGGTCGTGTTCTGGCCGACCTTGTAGACCTCCGTCGGCTCGGCCGCCGCCTCGGCCTGCCAGCCGAGCATCGCGGCGACCATCGCCCGCACGTCCGCCAGCGCCTGCGCCAGCGCGGCAGCGGTGGCCGCCAGCCGCGGCTCGCCCGCGACCGCGGCCAGGGTCTGCTCGATCTCACCGAACAAGGTGGTCAGCGCGACCTCCTTGTCCCGGACGATCTTGCGGAAGAGGAAATCCTGCCCCTGGATGCCGGTCGTGCCCTCGTACAGGGTGTCGATCTTCGTGTCCCGCACGTACTGCTCGATCGGGTAGTCCTGCAGGTAGCCGGAACCGCCGAAGGTCTGCAGGGACAGCGCCAGCAGCTCGTACGACCGCTCGGACCCGAAGCCCTTGACGATCGGCAGCAGCAGGTCGTTCACGTTTTCGGCCAGCGCCGCAGCCTCGGTGTCCCCGGCGTGCCGGGCGAGCGTGGCCCGGTCCAGCCAGTCGGCCGTGTAGATGTACGTCGCGCGCAGACCCTCCGCGTAGGCCTTCTGCAGCATCAGCATCCGGCGCACGTCCGGGTGCCGGTCGATCGTCACCCGCGGCGCCGTCTTGTCGGCCGCGCGGGTCGGGTCGGCGCCCTGCACGCGGGTGCGCGCGCAGTCCAGGGCGTTGAGGTACCCGGTGGACAGGGTCCCGATCGCCTTGACCCCGACCTGCATCCGGGCCCACTCGATCACCTGGAACATCTGCGCGATCCCGTTGTGCTCCTCGCCCAGCAGCCAGCCGATCGCCGGCTCGTCCTGGCTGAAGGTCAGCTCGCAGGTGGTCGAGACCTTCAGGCCCATCTTCTTCTCGTAGACCGGCGGCGTGCGGTCCACCTCGGCGTAGGAGGCGGCGATCGGCCCGCCGGCCAGCCGCTCGACCTCGCCGAGCAGGTCCTGCGCGGTGCCCGGATCCAGGTCCGCGACCGGCCCGGAACCCAGGGACCGCCCGGTGCCGAACACCTCGAACAGGTTGAAGCGCAGGTCTCTGAGATTGCTGCGGTAGTGGGTCACGGCGCCCTCCCGGGGGTGGTTCTCGGCGGTTCGGTCGCGACCGCCGGTCTCAGAGCGCGCGGAGTGGGGTGCCTCGCTGGGCGGTTGATGACACATCGCCTGGCGGCGCCGTGGGCGACGTTGCAGACGAAAAAGTATGCGCCGTCGCCCACGGCACCGCCATGCTCGGTCCTGAACCGCCCAGCGAGGCACCCCATCCCGCGCACACTCTTAGGCTAGCCCGGCGTTCAGGTTCACGCCGCCGTCGATCACCATGGTCTGCCCGGTGGTCCAGGCGGCGTCCGCCGAGCCCAGGTAGGCGACCGCGCCGGCGATGTCCTCGGGCAGGCCGAGCCGGCCGAGCGGGTAGCCCTTGGCCATCTCCGCCTCGTGCCCCTCGAACAGTGCGGTGGCGAACACGGTCTTGACCACGGCCGGAGCCACCGCGTTGACCCGGATCCGGGGCGCGAGCTCGAACGCGAGCTGCTGGGTCAGGTTGATCAGGGCCGCCTTGCTCGCGCCGTAGGCCGCGATCCCGGGGGAGGCGCTCAGCCCGGCCGCCGAGGCCACGTTGACCACCGCGCCGCCGTGCTCGCCGAGCCAGGCCGCGTGCGCCGCCCGGACCCAGCCGAGCGCGCCGAACACGTTCACCTCGAAGGTCTTGCGCGCCGCGCCGAGGTCCACGCTGAGCAGCGGCCCGGCCGCCGGGTTGATCCCGGCGTTGTTGACCAGCAGGTCCAGCCGCCCGAAGGCGCGGATCGTCTCGGCCACCGCCTCGGCCTGGTGCTCGGGGTCGTCGGCCTTGCCGGGCACGCCGATCGCGTACTGCGGCCCGCCCAGCGCCTCGACCGCGGCCGCCAGCGCCTCGGCCTTGCGCGCGGTGACGCAGACCCTGGCCCCCTCGTCCACCAGCCGCCGGGCGATGCTCAGCCCGATCCCGCGACTGGCCCCGGTCACCAGCGCCACGGTGCCTTCGTATCTGTCCACGTGCAACCGCCGTCCGTTCGCCACTTCGTCAGATATAAGAGTATGGGCGCGCGGCCGGCCGCGCCGGTCGGTCCGGGCCCGGCCCCGGGGTGGGGCGGGCAGAGCCGGCCGGATGGCTGACTGAGCGCTCGCTTAGCATTGCCGGGCGGTCGCGAGTTGTCAACGTCGGGGTGGGGTGGGGCGGACGGTGGTCGATGGGTGGAACGAGGGAAGCGGGGGCCACGAGACACGGGCTCGCCGCAGTGCTGCGGCGCGGCCACCACGCTGAGATGACTGAGAGGCACTGACATTGAATCTGTGGGAGCGGGAGATCTTCCCCCGGCACAATGCGTTGGAACATCTTTCCCCGGTCACACGGCTGGCCTTCGCGGTCGAAGCGGTCGAATGGACACTGCGGACCTCTCCCGCGCAGATCCGGGACCAGCAGGCCGCACCATGGATCGAAGCGATGATGGCTGAAGCCCGAGCTGCGGTGTTCCTGGGGGCCGGTCGACTGTCGGCCCCGCAGGAACTGATCGACCAGTTTGAGGAAGTCGACGAAGATGCCGACGAGATCGGCGTCTCCCAACTTCTGACGGCAATCGGCACGTGGTGTGAGCCGGAGCCGATGAGCGCGGAGACTCTCGAGGGAAGCCTCTTTTCGTGCTACGTGTTCTCGCAGCAACGCGAGACCCCCGAACCCGAAAGCCTGGAAGAGGAAGAGTCAAACGCCCGATGCCGAGAAGTCATCGAACATCAGCATCGGCTGATCAGCCGAGCGGCGTCGTAGGCAAGAGCCGGAGTACGCGCGTTTGGCGCACATGTGACGGCGCGTGAAGAATGGCTGGATGACGCCTCCGACCCTCATCGTCGTCAGCGGCCAGTCCGGCTCCGGCAAGACCACCCTGGCGCACGAAGCCGCCCGGGCGGTCGGTTGCCCGGCGATCTGCCGGGACGAGATCAAGGAGGGGATGGCGCACGCCACCCCCGGCTACCGGCCGAGCCCGGGCGACGAACTCGCGCGGCGGACGTTCGCGGCGTTCTTCGACGTCGTGACGCTGCTGCTGCGCGCTGGGACGACCGTGGTCGCGGAGGCGGCGTTCCAGGACAAGCTGTGGCGCCCGAACCTGGAGCCGCTCGTCGGCCTCGCCGAGATCCGGGTGATCCGGTGCATGACGGACCCGGCCGTCGCCCACGCCCGGATCGCACACCGGGCCGAGGCGAACCTTCGCCGGTCGGCCCATGACGACCGAGACCTGCTGCGCAGCCTGAGCACCGGCGAAGCGTCACTGGGCTCGTTCACGCCGATCTCCCTGGCCGCGCCCACGCTGCACGTCGACACGACAAACGGCTATGACCCCGGCATCGACGCCATAGTGGCCTTCATCAACGCTGCTCACGCCGATTTCTAGGTCCGGGGGCATCAAACCCTGTCTGACGCCCTGACTCCGAGGCCGATCCCGCCGCATCACTTTGCCCTCTGATACAACCTGCGCACGGCCCATGCGCATCCAGTCAATGCGTGTCAACCGCACGCGCGAATCGACCGGAGGGTTGTGCATGGCGACGCCTACATACGAGGCCGAGTTTCTCGAGTACATCGCCGTTAAGACTCCTTGGCTGCGCCGGGTCGCCTTCCTCCTGTGCCAGGACTGGCATCGGGCGGACGATCTCGTGCAGACCGCGCTGACCAGGCTGTACGTCAACTGGCCCAAAGTCGCCCGGGCGCGGCATCCCGACGCCTACGCGCGGGCCACCCTGGTCAACTGCTTCCTCGCCGAGCAGCGGACCACCTGGTGGCGGCGGGTGGCGGTCCGCGGGGAGCCGGTCGAGCCGAATCCGCCGCCGCCCGGGCCCGATCCGGATCTGCGGTTGGACGTGCGGTCCGCGCCACGACCGAAGCGCAGGTCGGCACGCTCGACGGCCATGCCGTGCAGATGTACGTCTCCACATGGAGTCTCACGATGAACGGCGTCACGGGTGGTATCGCCAACCCGGGGACGTGCGGGGCGGGCGCTGCAGACGGCGTACTCGCCGACCAGGGAATCACGTCGTACGGAAGCGTCGCACTGGTCTGGCAAACCGCGTCGGGGATCAGCACCGAGATCTACTACCACTACGTGAACCAGAACCCGCCCGACGCGGCCACCATGCTGCACATGGCCGATACGGTCAAGTAAGAGAACACGCCCGTGCCCTGGCCGTACAGCATCAGCCGTATGGGTACCTGGCTCGTGGAAGGTGCATCACAGGGAATGTATAAGGATATTGACCCTGCTCGCGGCCAACTGGCCCTGAAGCGAGGCGACCTCACTGTATCCATCGAGGTGGATTCCCCGGCTGACATGCCAGGGTGCCAACCGTCTGCTGGCGACTCGGGTCCTTCCGCCGGACTCGCGCGGACACTGAACCCGGCGTATCTGACCGCGACCAGGGTGATCAATGGGCTGACTTTCACCGTCATCGTCAGGTCGACTGATCGGCTCAGTCCGGCCGCCCTGAGCAAGATGGGCACCGCGGCGCAGATCTTGGACCGGATCACGTCATACGGCCCGAACCCGGCGGACTGGACCACTCACGTGATCCTGCCCTGATCCAGGTCGACGGACCGCCCCCCGGCCCCCGGCGCTTGAACGGCGCCGGGGGTCCGCCATGCGCATGCGTATGTGGGCGCGCCGATCGGCCCTCCGCCTGCACCTACGCCTTGGGCCCGGACTGTTCGACGACCTCGAAGGACCAGATCTGGGACGCGTGCGCGGCCGGGCGCGGGGGCTGGCCGTCCTCGGCGGTGTTGCCGCCGGCGTGGCCGCGGGCGAAGTCCTGGGAGGCGTGCCACTTCTCGAAGTCCTCCTCGCTGCGCCAGCGGGTGTAGACGAGGTACTTGTCCGTGCCCTCGACCGGGCGCAGCAGTTCGAACCACTCGAAGCCGTCGCTGGCCTCGACCGCGCCGGCGCGGCCGGCGAAGCGCTGTTCGAGGGTGGCGCGGGACTCGGCCGTCACCGACAGGACATTGATCTTGACCACGGACACCGGGTTGCTCCTCGGGAACGGCGGGACGGCACGGCCGGTCGCCGTGCTCGAACTCAGCATAGGGCGGTCTGCGGGCCCGGCTGCTGCAAGAGTGGAAATGAGGGCCGTTGAGCCACCTGCGCGGGGGAGGTGACTCGTCCCGGCTGCGCCGTGCATGTTCCCGGCCTGCGACGAGTCGATGAGCAAATTACGCAAGATGATGGCAAATGTGCAAAATAAAATCTGACTATTGCGGAACAGGTGGGGCGTGTCTCTGGTGTGCGTCACGTGCGTGTCATCGCGGCGTAACCGGACGGCCCAGCCCACGGCCGGTCCGGGCGCGCCGCGCCGATCGGCACGCGTGCTCGGTGACCGGACCCCGGTGCGGACGGCGGTCCCGGCTGCCTGCGCCCTGCGCATCAAGAGAAAGGTCCGCCAACGCCACCGCGGCAACGCACCACGCCCGGCCCGCGGTTCACGGAAGAAGGCAATCGCCGAATGTCAGCGAACAGAGCCAGGAGACGCAATCCGTTGCGTCTCCTGGCCAAAGCCACGGCCGCGATGCTCGCGGTTCCGCTGCTCACCGTCCTGGCGGCCGCACCCGCCCACGCGGCGTCGAGCCCCGGAGCGCCGGTGGCGTTCACCGAATACAACGCCGCCACCAGCTCCAACGTCACGACCAACGGCACGGTCCTCGCCCCGAACTACGACTTCGGCACCATCGAGTCCGAGGCCACCGGCTGCCAGGCGGTCGAGCTGCTCGGCGCGTCGGACTCGGTGTCCTCCGTGGTGGTGAATCTGCCGCCGTCTTCGTCGTGGGGTTCTCGTACCCAGACGTTCTCGGTCCTGGGCAGCACCAACGGCAGCACGTACTCGACCCTGGTCGGGTCCGCGACCTACACCTTCAACCCGGCGACGGGCAACACGGTGTCGATCACCCTGCCCGCGGGCACGAGCGACCGGTACGTGCAGCCGTCGTTCACCGCGAACAACGTGCAGAACGGCGCCCAGCTCTCGGAATTCCAGATCTTCGGATAACCGGGGCAAGCAGTAGACAGTAGGAATCAGTGCCCTGCGCGGGCCGGGTCGTGAAGCCCGGCCCGCGCAGGGTTTTGACGTTGCCTGCTCAGGAGTTCCGGCTCACTGCGCGATCAGCTGCAGCGCCTTGTCGATATGCCGGATGTGCACGTCGAACATGTCGAGCTCTGCCATACCCGCCCGGGTCCGCCACGCCACGTCGACCGCGTCGTCCCCGGCGACCGGCTCGGTGTCGGCCAGGTACTCCTGGTCGCCGTGGATGAGCACGACGGTGTTCTCCATCCAGGCGTTCAGCGTGACCAGCTGCCCGGTGGACCGGTGGTACACGATCGTCTCGGCCTGCCCGCCGATCTTGGTCAGCCCGGTCTCCTCGCCCGCCTCCCGGCGCGCGGTGTCCTCGGCCGAGTGGTCGACCCGGTCGGCGAAACCGCCCGGCAGCGCCCACTTCCCGCCGCGCCGCCGCTTGATCAGCAGCAGCTCCAGCGGCTCGGTGCCGCGCCGGCGGTAGACGACCGGGTCGACCGTCGCGTTCGGGCCGTAGCGGTAGAAGAACCCGGTCCCGGTGGGCATCCCGATCCGCGGGTCCGCGAGCAGCTGGCGCCAGTCCGGGTGGACCGGCCGGCCGTACTGGTCCAGGGTGAACCCGTCGTCGAGCCAGCGCTGGGAGAGCTCGGCCGCGATCCGCGGGTGCTCCTCGCTCGGCACCTGCGGGTCCACCAGGTCCGGGTCGACCCCGCGCCGGTTGGGATGGTCGGCGACCTGCCACGGCCCGTCCGGCACGATCAGGGCCGGCCCGTCGGTGACCAGGCCGGGGGTGTCGAGATAGAGGCGGTCCTGCGGCGCGGGATAGCCCTCGAACGTGCCCTGCCCGACCAGTTTCGCGATCTGGTCGAGGTCGGCGGCTGTCAGCATCTGTTCCTCCCCTGGGTCGGGGCCGGGCCCCGAAGCGCGGCGCCGCCCACCGGCGCCTACCTCCCGAGATTAGAGGACGGAACCCCGGCTCTGACGGATAGTGCACAAGACGGAACGGCCCGGTCCCGCACTGCCCGGGACCGGGCCGCCGCGGCTCGGATCACTTCACCGCATCAGCCTGCCTACTCGCGCATCAGCATCAAGGCGGCTTCGCGTTCGAGGTCGACGTACGGTGTGCCGCTGACATTGACGGTGACCTGGCGTATGGTGCCGCCAATGAACGTGTACGGCGCGGACCCGGGGAAGTCGTCCGTGACCGGTTCGCCGCCGTGCCGGCCGACGTAGACACCGGAACCGGCGATCGCGAACGCACCGAGCTGGGTCCTGATCGGCGCCGAGCCGACCTTGTGTTCCGCGTGGTACACGGTCAGGGTTCCGTAGGCGGCGTCCGGCCGCATCCCCTCCTTGTCGAAGGACGCGGACAGGATGATGTTCTGACCGGTCGGGATGTCCTGGTCGCCGACGACCAGCTGCTCGACGCTGCCGACGAAGTTGTTGACGTACCGCAGCCGTCGGTCCTTGACGTACAGGGCGTGACCGCCGAAACGGGAACCCATGGCGAACAGCACGCCCTCGGCCTCGGGCGAGTCGATGTCGACCAGCGCGCCGATGGTGAAGGAACGGTTGCGGGTGTTGACCGCCTGCCACTCGGACACCGGCGCCGCGCCCGGGTAGTACACGTACTTGTCCCGCACCTCGGACAGCTGCGGGCGCGGGGTACTGAGGATCTCCACCGGGGAACGGTCGTCGAGCGGGAACGCCTGGTTCGCGCCGGCCTCGCTGAACCACAGGTTGATCAGCTCGCGCAGCTTCTCCGGGTGCTCGGCGGCCAGGTCGTGCACCTCGCTGCGGTCCACGTCGGTGTGGTAGAGCTCCCACTCGTCGGCGTTGAAGTGCCCCCAGCCGGAGATGGCCGGGTGCGTGGTGACCGCCTTCCAGCCCTCGTGCCAGATCGAGCGGGAGCCGAGCATGGAGTAGAACTGGGTCTTGCGCGGCGAGGGGACCGCAGGGTCGGCCAGCGTCGGGGCCATGCTCACACCGTCGAAGTGGCTCTGCACGTGCCCCTTGATGGTCGTCGGCGCCTCGACGCCCATCAGGTCCAGCAGGGTCGGCACGATGTCCACTGCGTGGTGGTACTGCTCCCGGATCTCCCCGCGGGCCGGGGTGCCCTTGGGCCAGGAGATGATGCACGGGTCGCTGGTCCCGCCGTTGAACTCGTAGCGCTTCCACATCTTGAACGGCGTGTTGAACGCCATCGCCCACCCGTTGGGGTAGTGGTTGTACGTCTTGGGGCCGCCGAGGTCGTCGAGCTTGGCCAGGTTCTCGGCCATGTCGTCGGCGACGCCGTTGGCGAACTTCATCTCGTTGACCGACCCGTTGGGCCCGCCCTCGCCGCTGGCGCCGTTGTCCGAGACCACCACGACGATGGTGTTGTCCAACTGGTCGATCTCCTCCAGGTAGTCCAGCAGCCGGCCGATCTGGTGGTCGGCGTGCGCCAGGAACCCGGCGTAGACCTCGGCCATCCGGGCGAACAGGCGCTTCTCGTCCGCGCTCAGCCCGTCCCACGGACGGGTGAAGTCCAGCTCGGGGAACGGCAGGTCGCCCGGCCCGGTCCGGGTGGCCGGGGTGCCGATCGGGTTGACCGGCGGCAGCTCGGTGCCCTTCGGGACGATGCCCATCTGCTTCTGTTGGGCCAGGACCTGCTCGCGCATCTTCTCGTAGCCCAGGTCGAAGCGGCCCTTGAACTTCTCGATCCACTCCTTGGGCGCGTGGTGCGGGGCGTGGCAGGCGCCGGGCGAGTAGTAGAGGAAGAACGGCTTGTCCGGCGCGATCGCCTTGCCGTCCTTGATGAACTCCAGCGCCTTGTCCGTGATGTCCTCGGTCAGGTGGTAGCCCTCTTCCGGGGTGCGCGGCTGCTCGACCGGGTGGTTGTCGTGGATCAGGTCCGGATACCACTGGTTGGTCTCCGCGCCGAGGAACCCGTACGAGCGCTCGAACCCGCGGCCGCTGGGCCAGTTGCGCCGGGTCGAGGCCAGGTTCATCTCGTCGGTCGGGCACAGGTGCCACTTGCCGACCATGTACGTGTTCCAGCCGCGCTGCCCGAGGATCTCCGAGAGCATCCCGTTCTCCGCCGGAATGGTGCCGCTGGCGTTGGGGAACCCGATCGCGGCCTCGGTGATGCAGGCCATGCTGTTGCGGGTGTGGTTGCGCCCGGTCAGCAGGCACGAGCGGGTCGGCGAGCACAGCGAGGTGGTGTGCCACTGGGTGTAGCGGGCCCCGGTCGCGGCGATCCGCTCGATGTTCGGGGTCTCGACCGGCCCGCCGTAGCAGGCCAGGGCGGAGAAACCGACGTCGTCGAGCACGATGTAGCACACGTTCGGCGCCCCGGGCGGGGCCTGCGGCGGCTCGAACGGGGCCCAGTCGGGCTGGGAGTCGCGGATGTCCACGTTGATGTTGCCCTTGAACGGCACGGCCATGGGTCTGTCGCCCTTTCGATGGTCCGGGGAACCGGCGCTCCGGCGCACCGGCGGTCTTTTCGGATCCTGACCGGTGGCGGGGCCGGTCGCACGGCGAGGCGGGGTGGTGGTGAGGGGAGGCGGGGCATCCGGGTGAGGCTCGGGGGTCGGTCCGGCGCTGCGCGGCGTTGTGCGGCTTCCTGCCGGGAGGGCCGGTTCGGCGCGCGCCTTCGTTTGCCCGGGGATAGGGTCCGAAGGTGGCATGAGACATCCCGACAGTGGGAACTTCGCCGGAGGGAGCTGCGCCGTGAGTCCGTATCCTGACCACCTGCCGTCCTGGAACGACACCCCGACCCGGCGGGCGATCACCGCGTTCGTCGAGGCGGTCGCCGACGAGCACGGCCCCGCCTTCGTGCCGCCGGCCGAGCGGATCGCGGTCTTCGACAACGACGGCACGCTCTGGCTCTACGGGATCCCGCCCGAACGGGTCATCGGCAGCGCACTCGGCCTGGACTTCGACCAGGACGCGGTCGACGACGACGCGGCGGACGTCACCCGATTGGTCTACAAGTCCACCACCGAGTTCCTCGACGACGGCCCGCAGAAGCCCATTCGGATCTGGAGCCGGACCGGCCGCCGGCCGTTGCTGGCCTGCGGCAACGCCAACGGCGACGTCCCGATGATGCGGTTCGCGCGGACCGGGGAACGCACCGGGCTGCGCCTGCTCGTCCTGCACGACGACGCCGACCGCGAATTCGCCTACACCGCCGGCGCCGAGGATGCTCTCGACCGCGCGCGAAGCCACGACTGGACCGTCATCAGCATGAAGAACGACTGGGCGACCGTGACACAATGACCGCGTGGATACGCCGTCTGAGCCGATCGTGTCGTCTGTGCCGTTTGTGCCGTTCGTGATGACCGAAGCCGAGGCTGCGACGCTGCTCGCCATCCTGGTGACCACCGAGGACGGGCGCGTGCGGGCCGGGATGACCGGGGCGGAGCTGGAGGCGTTGTTGGCGCGGCTCGGGGATGAGGGCGACCGGTATGTGGTCGTGGAACGCGGACTGATCGAGAGCCGGGTGTTCATCCAGGCCCGGCGCGCAGACGACGCTGTCTACGCGGTCGGGCACCGTGCCGCCGGATCGGACCAGCACTTCGGGGTCCTGATCGCTGAGCCTGGCCAGGTCGCCGCGCTGATGGCGGCGTGGGCGCGGCGGGACACTTCGTGGCTTGCAGCCGGCTGGGTCGCTGTCGCCGGAGCCTAGACCCGCATTCCGCGCGTAGCTCGATCGAGCGATATGCAAACCGGGACAATTAAGGCTCGTTTCAGAACAGCGGTCTTACTAAGACGAGCAAAATGCCTGATATTTGCCGAATCGTCCTTCACTCGTTCAGGTGACGTGCGGAATGCGGGCCTAGACGAGTTGTTCCGGATTCTGGCGCGGCGAAACGGCTGATCGGCGGCGCCTGGCCGCACGCCCAGCCACCACCGATCAGCCGTTTCGCCGTGCACACTCACCCACCAGGTCGACACGCCAACCAGCAACTCACCTTAGGCGCCAGAATCCGGAACAACTCGTCTAGGAGTCCGCTGAAGATCTTGGAATGGCCTGGGCGGTCGCAGCCGGCTGTGTGGGCGATTCGGACAAGCCGCCCTAATCCTTCGTCGGCTTTGGGCGGTTTGGCCGGATCGTCCACGCGGCCGGATCCGGCCGCCCAGGCCGTTTCAAGATCTTCAGCGGACTCCTAGAAGTGCTTGGGCTGGCCGGTGGTCTCGAGGACGGACATCCACAGGTCGCCGTGCGGGTCGACCTGGTTGCGGCTGGCCACGGCGAGCGCGATGGGCAGGTGCACGAACCGTCCGTGCCACCTGGCCACGACCATCGAGGTGAAGCCGGCCATCCCCGCGTGCACGGCGGCCTGGGCCAGGCGCGTGCAGTAGACCGCGTCGAACGCGTTCGCCGGGACGGAACGGATCGCGTAGCCCGGGTCCACATAGCGCAGGGACAGCGGCGCGTCGCCGAAGTGTTTGACGATCTGCTCGCGCAGCAGCGCGCCGATGTCGCCGAGCCGGGCGTTGCCGGACTGGTCCGTCACGTCCGAGGCGGGCATCAGCTCCTGCCCCGCGCCCTCGGCCACGACCACGACCGCGTTCCCCTGCCGGTCGACGCGTTCGCGCAGGCAGTCCAGGAAGCCTTCGAGGCGGAACGGGACCTCGGGGATGAGGGTGAAGTCGACGTCGTGGTTGGCCAGGGTGGCGTAGGCCGCGATGAACCCGCTGTGCCGGCCCATCAGCTTGACCAGGCCGACGCCGCCGGACGTGGAACTGGCCTCCGTGTGCGCGGCCCGGATCGACTCGGCCGCGCGGGCGAACGCGGTCTGGAAGCCGAAGCTGTGGTCGATCCACGGGATGTCGTTGTCGATCGTCTTCGGGATGCCGACCACGGCGATCGGCAGGTCCCGCTTCAGGGCCTCGGCCGCGAGCTTCTGCGCGCCGCGCAGGCTGCCGTCGCCGCCGACCACGAACAGGATGTCCACGCCGTGGTCCACCAGCGTGTCGATCATCGCGGCCGGGTCCTGGTTGCCGCGGGAGGTGCCCAGGATCGTGCCGCCGCGGGTGTGGATGTCGTGCACGGTGCGTTCGGTCAGGATCAGCGGTTCGACCTCGTCGGTCAGGCCCTGGTAGCCGTTGCGGAAGCCGAGCACGGAGCGTACTCCGTAGGCGTTGCGCAGTTGCAGGACCAGGCCGCGGATCACGTTGTTCAGGCCCGGGCACAGGCCGCCGCAGGTGACGATGCCCGCGGTCACACAGGACGGTGTGAAGAAGAGCTTCTCCCGCGGCCCGCCCGGGTTGAAGGCCGGCAGGTCGGCCGCGGTCACGTCGCGGCGCTTGGCCATCCCGAGCGTGTCGTCGAGCAGGACCCGGTCGGTCTCGGTGACGTAGTGCATTGATTCCTGCCGCCCGCCGAGCAGATCGTGCAACGGCGTGTCCACGTGTCGCTCGCCGAGGCGGGTGATGGCCAGGTCTTCGGACGTGATGCCGAGCAGGTCAGCCGTGTTCATGCTGGAAGGGTACCGATCAAGCGTGTCCAGGCGGTGAACTTGTCCGCTGACTGAACTTCTATCCGGCACTACTGACTGAAGCGACTTGGACCGACTGGAAGCTCCAGAGGAGCGGCATGGTCGGGCCGTCGGTTGTTTTGACGAGGGGGGATGGGAAGATCCGGATCAGGGACATGGCGAGGATGTCGTCGGTGGTGGATTCGATCAGGCTGCCTCTGTCGTCGGTTGTCCAGAGGGCTGGTCTGGTGGTGGGGGTGTAGTACGGGCCGTGGGGGTGGGCCAGGGACAGATAGTTGCCGAGGTTGGATTTGATGGTGAAGGTGGCGTCTTCCTGGTTGGCGACGGTCCACAGCTGGCCGTCGCCGCCGTCGCCGAGGACTACGAGGAGGTCGTCGAAGTCGGTGAGCAGTCCGGCTTGCGAGCGGATCCGGTAGGTGCCGTCGGCGACCACTGTGTGCCCCTTTGGAGTTGGAATCGGGTGGAGTTGGCTATGTGGGTTCTGACACATCCGGACAGTAACGGGTCCGTCACGGTAAGGAAATCGCTCGATCGAGTGATGCTAATGCCGTGGCCGGGAACGTTTGCCCCTTCCCGGTTCTAGGCGCCCGGCTGGCAAGGATCCGCCGGTCCGGAACCTGTCAAGCCAAGTGGGACAAGTAGTTGTTATTGACTCTGTGGGATCGGGGCGGGTTCGTTGATCCAGGCTTGGGTGGGGATCTCAGGCGGGGTGGGTGGGCGGTTGAAGCGTTCGGGGTGGGCGCGGTAGGCGGCGGCGAGGGTCTGGGCGCGCTGGGCGCGGACGAGTTCGGCGGTGCCGTAGTGGACGGAGGCGGGGGTGTGGTAGCCGATTCCGGAGTGGCGGTGTTCGTGGTTGTAGGCGGCGAAGAAGGCGTCGCACCAGGTCCGGGCGTCTTGGAGGGAGCCGAACCGTTCCGGGAAGTCGTACACGTATTTGAGTGTTTTGAATTGCGCCTCGGAGTAGGGGTTGTCGTTGGACACCCGCGGGCGCGAGTGCGAGCGCTCGATGCCCAGGCCGGTCAGCAGGTCGGCGACGGTGCCCGAGGTCATCGAGGTGCCGCGGTCGGCGTGCACGGACCGGGGCGGCCCGTGCCGGTCGACGGCGTCGGCGATCAGGGCCTGGGCCAGTTCGCTCGACTCGGTGGCCGCGACCAGGTGGCCCACGACGTACCGGGAGTAGATGTCGATCAGGACGTAGGCCTGGTACCACACGCCCTTGACCGGTCCGCGCAGCTTGGTGATGTCCCAGGACCAGACCTGGCCGGGGCCGTCGGCCAGCA
>DASZBX010000036.1:0-1517 GCA_035943635.1 Actinocrinis sp.
GAGGACCACACGCTGGTGGTGACGCTGGCCTCGGTGCGCAAGGCGCTCGGGCCGGAACTCGGCAAGGCGCGGGTGATCGGCACGATCCCGGGGCGCGGCTATCGGTTTCTGACGCCGGTGTGGACCGAGGACCTGGTCGATGAGCCTGCCTCGGACGACGAGCCGCCGCCCGAAACCCATTCGCCGAACAATCTTCCCATGCCGGGCGATCGGCTTCTCGGTCGCGAGAACGATATCGCGACGCTGCTCTCCCGCTTGCCGGAGGCCCGTCTCGTCACGCTCTGGGGTGCTGGCGGGATCGGCAAGACCCGCCTGGCCATCGAGTTGGCCAGAGAGGCGATCGAGCATTATCCGGACGGCATCTGGTTTCTGGAACTGGCGCCGCTGAGCGATCCGCGTTTCGTGGCAGAGGCGATCGGCGCCATGTTCGGGCTGGCCGGTCCGGGCGGCCCTCCGGCCTACGGGATGATGACCACCTTCCTGCGCCGCAAGCGGTTGCTGCTCGTCCTGGACAATTGCGAGCATCTCGTCGAGGAGATCGCCCGGCTGGCGGAAGCGGTGCTGACGAGCTGTCCGACCGTGACGATCCTGGCGACGAGCCGGGAACGGCTGTCGATCGCGGGCGAGCATGTCTATCGGGTCCCTCCGCTCACGACGCCGGACAGCGGGTATCCGATCTCGGTCGACGAGGCGCTGCGCTTCAGTGCCGTTCGCCTGTTCGTGGAGCGCGCGGGTGCCGCGGCCGGCAGCTTCGTCCTGACGGCGGCGTCGGCTCCCGTCGTGGCCGAAATCTGCCGGCGCCTCGACGGTCTGGCGCTCGCGATCGAGCTTGCGGTCGTCGGGCTCGAGCTGCTGACGCCGGTGGCCTTGCTGGCCCATCTCGACGCCCGGTTCCGGCTTCTGACCGTCGGTCGCCGCACGGCCCAGCCGCGTCAGCAGACGCTGCGGGCGACGATCGACTGGAGCTACGATCTGCTGAGCGAGCCCGAGCGCGCCCTGCTGCGGCGCCTGTCGGTCTTTGCGGGCAGTTTCACGATCCCGGCCGCCGCGGCCGTCGCCCTGGGCGAGGCGGGGGCGGAGATGGAGGCGATCCATCTCATGCTGGTGCTGGTGGGAAAGTCCCTCGTGGTCCCGCTGCCGATCACGGCCGGGGAGCGCCGGTTCCGGTTGCTGGAATCGACCCGGGCATATGGCCTGGAGAAGCTCGCGGCCGTGGAGAAGGTCGAATGCCTGCGCGGTCTCGCCGGGCACCTGATCCGGGTATACGAGCTCGGCGATCGGCTCTGGTACACGACGCCGTCGGAGGCATGGAGTGCGACCTACGAGCCGGACGTGGAGAACCTTCGTACCGCGCTCGCCTGGGCCTTCGGTCCGGAAGGCGACGCGGCGTTCGGCGTGCGCCTCGTCAGCCTCACCCAGACGTTATGGGCCGAAATGCAGCTTCTTGCCGAGCGGCGGCGCTGGCTGGAACTGGCGGAGGCACGGATCGACGAGACGACGCCGCCCGGAACCCGCGC
>DASZBX010000037.1:0-11090 GCA_035943635.1 Actinocrinis sp.
GCTGGAAACGGGCGAGGTGGGTCGGGTGGTCTACACCCGGCGGGCGCTGCCTGCGGTGCTGCCGGTGAACTACGCGGTGCGTGAGGGCGGCATCTGGATCTGGGCCGGCTCGGCTTCCTCGCTCGGTCTGGCGTTGCGCGGAGCGGTCGTCGCCTTCCAAGTGGACGACCTCGACTATGCGACGCACTCGGGATGGTCGGTCACGGTGACGGGCTTGGCCCAGGTGGTGACCGACGGACCGAAGTTGGCGCGGGCGCGGGCTGACGGCCCGGTGCCTTGGGCGCCTGGTACCAAGGACGACCTGATCTGCATCTCGCTCGATATGGTGACCGGCCGGTGGCTCGGGGCGCGTGACCCCGCAGTAGGAAATCAACAGTACTCTGCTCAGGCCGCCGCGTGATCGGCGAGCATGACCGCTACAACCACCACAGCCACCACGGCCACCGCCGACCCAGCCCCGGCCGTGGTGGCCGGATGAGGGCATCGGGCGGCCCGCTTCGCTGACGCACTGCGCTCGGAATCTGCGAAGGCACGCGCTGCCCCTGCGCCCGGTGGGCACCGGCTGCTGCGGTGATCCCGGGCATTGGTCTCGGCGCGCTGATCAGCGCGATGGCAGCCGCCCTGACTACTCGGGACCTGAGGGGCTCGCCCGGGCCGGTCGTCCGGCCCGAGGCGTGTCTGACCGAGATGGCCGGTCTCCTGATCGTGCTGCTGCGGGCCGGCTGGAGGCCCGGCGATCCGACCGGCCCGGGCAGCCGGCTGCACTTCGCCTACCGGCAGGCGACCACGGTCACCTGGCTGGGTATCGTCGCCTGCCAGATCGGCACGGCCTTCGCCGTGTGTACCGAGCACGCATCGCTGCGCGAAGTGGGCGTGTTCACCAACCGGCCGCTGCTCGGCGCGATAGGTGTGGCTCTGGCCTTCGCCGCGATCGTGATCTATCTGCCCCTGGTCCACCGGCTGTTCGGAACCGAGGCACTGGCCCCGAGCCAGTTGCTGATCGTCCTGCCGTTCCCCTTCATCGTCTGGGGAGCCGACGAGGCCCGCCGATGGGTCAGGCGGCGCCGCACCTGAGCCGTCGTTCCCGGCGCCCGCGCAGCCGGGGGACCTTCGCCTCTACGTGTTCTGTCATCCGGACCCCAGGCTGGGCCCGACGGCACATACCGAGAACCAGGAGAAGGGCTGTACCCATGGGAGCACCGGCGATCCGTACCGAGGGCCTGTCCAAGCGCTATGGGTCGCTCGATGCGCTGGGCGACCTGGACATAGAGGTCGCCGAAGGCGAGGTCGTCGGCTTCCTGGGGCCCAACGGCGCCGGGAAGACCACCACCATCCGGCTGCTGCTGGGCCTGGCCCGGCCGACGGCCGGGCGGGCGGAGATCTTCGGCCTGGACTGCCAGAGCCACACGGTACAGGCACACCGCCGGGTGGCGTACGTGCCCGGCGAAGCCAACCTCTGGCCGTCTCTGACCGGCGCCGAGACGCTGCACCTGCTCGGCCGGGTCCAGGGCAAGGTGGACGAGGCCTACCGCCGGTTGCTGGTCGAGCGGTTCGATCTGGATCCGTCCAGGAAGGTGCGCGCGTACTCCAAGGGCAATCGCCAGAAGGTGCTGCTGATCGCCGCGCTGATGACGAGGCCGGACCTGCTTGTGCTGGACGAGCCGACCAGCGGCCTGGACCCGTTGATGGAGCAGGCGTTCCGCCTCAGCGTCCAGGAGGCGCGCGACGCCGGACAGAGCGTCTTCCTGTCCTCACACATCCTGAGCGAGGTCGAAGCCCTGTGCGACCGGATCGCCATCCTGCGCGAGGGCCGCCTGGCCGAGATCGGCACCCTGGACCAGATGCGCCACCTGTCCGCGCTGACCGTGGAAGTACTCTTCGACTCCACGCCGCCCGACCTCGCCTCGGTCCGCGGAGTCACCCGCGCCGCGGTCGACGGCAACCGGGTCCGCCTCCAGGTCCAAGGTCCCATCGAACCTCTGCTCAACGCCCTGGCCGGAGCCGGGGTGCGCGAACTGCTCAGCCGCGAACCGTCGCTGGAGGAGCTGTTCCTGGCCCATTACGGCTCCGGCGCCGGCCCGCAGGGATCAGCGCACCCCGATTCCGCGATCCTGCTCCCGGCCGGTCGGCCGTGACCGACCTCCTGCTCCCGGTCGCACCGCGGGTCCTGACCCGGGCCGGCCGCCACCCGGGCCGGGTCGTTCTCGGCTATGTGGCCCGCAAGGCGTCCCGGTCCGGTCTGCTGTGGGGGCTCGTCTTCGGCTTCTTCGTGGTCGCCCAGACGATCGCGTACACCTCGGCCTACCAGACCCAGTCCTCCCGCGACCAGATGGCGCGGGCCTTCGGCTCCAACGTCGGCATCAACGCGCTGATCGGCCCGGCCCGGTCCATCAACACCGTCGCCGGCTACACCTCGTGGCGCGAGCTGGGCATCCTGAGTCTGCTCGGCTCGATCTGGGGGCTGATGACCTCCACCCGGCTGCTGCGCGGCGAGGAGGAGGCCGGGCGCTATGAGCTGTTCCTGGCCGGACAGACCACCCGCCGAGGCGCCCACGGCCAGGCCGTGGCCGGGCTCGGCGCCGGACTGCTGGCCCTGTTCGCGGGCACGACGCTCGGAACCGTGCTGACCGGCCGGATCTCCTCGGTCGGCTTCCCGATCAGCCACTGCCTGTACTTCTCCCTCACCCTCGTTGCCTCCGCGGCGCTGTTCCTGGCGGTCGGAGCGCTGACCAGCCAACTGGGCGACACCCGCCGGCGTGCCGCGACAATGGCCGGGGCGGTGTTCGGCGTCTGCTACACCCTGCGGATGGTCGCCGACTCCGGCCCCGGGCTGCACTGGCTGGTGTGGCTCAGCCCGCTGGGCTGGATCGAGCAGTCCCGGCCGCTGACCGACCCGAACCCGGCGGCCCTCCTGCCGGTGCTCGCCCTGATCATCACCCTGACTGCCCTGACCGTGCGCTCGGCCGCCACCCGCGACCTGGCTGTGGCCACCCTGCCCGAGCGCGACCACGCACGACCGCACCTGACCCTGCTCGCCGGTCCGATCGGGCTGGCCGTCCGGCTGACCCGGTCGACGGCGCTGGCCTGGGTCCTGGCCGTCGGCGCCTTCTCCGTCCTGCTCGGCACGGTCGCCGAATCCTCCACCGAGGACACCAGCGGCAACACGGCCATCGAGCAGACCCTCGGCCGGCTCGGCGGGCACGGCTCCCTGGTCCAGGAGTACCTCGGTCTCACCTTCCTCATCCTTGCCCTGATACTCACGCTGACGGCGGCGGGGCAGGTCACCGCGATCCGGGCGGAGGAGGGCGACGGGCGGTTGGACAACCTCCTGGTGCGCCCGGTCAGCCGGGCATCGTGGTTCGCCGGCCGACTGGGCCTGTCCGCCCTGCTGCTGGTCGCGACGGGTGTCCTGGCCGGCCTCGGGTCGTGGGCGGGCGCGCCCAGCCAGCACAGCGTGGCGGGCTTCGGCTCCCTCCTGGCCGCCGGGCTCAACGTCGTGCCACCGGCACTGTTCCTGCTCGGGCTCGGCGCGCTCGGGCTCGGCGCCTGGCCCCGGCGCGCCTCGGCCGTCGTCTACGGATACCTCGCCTGGTCGTTCCTGGTCGAGTTCACCGGGGCCGTCGTCCACGCCGACCACTGGCTGATGGACACCTCAGTGTTCTTCCACATGGTGCCGGCGCCCGCCACCAGCCCCGACTGGACCGGCGCGGCGGTGATCACCGGGCTCGGCCTGGTCGGCGCACTGGTCGGCGGCATCCTCCTGAACCGCCGCGACCTGATCACGGCATAGGCCGCCGTGAAGGCCCGGAAGGTCTGACGTGCGCAAGGCCCGGTTCCGCCTGTCGGCACTTCGGAGCAGGTCTTTCGGCCCTGTCATGAAACCCGCCCGGCGACGAGAGTGACGACGATGCCGATGGCCGTTCGTCGGCCCGAAGCCTAAGGACAGTGATCGCCATGCCGCTCGGACCGGCGCAGTTTTCCTCGACCGGCCAGCGGATCGAGGCGAGAGGACTGACCAAGCGTTACGGCGGGACCCTGGCGGTGGACGACCTGAGTTTCACCGTCAACCCGGGTGTGGTCACCGGCTTCATCGGGCCCAACGGGGCCGGTAAGACCACGACCATGAGGATGATCCTCGGGCTGGACCATCCGTCCGGCGGCGAGGTCACCGTCGGGGGCAGGCGGTACCGGGACCTGCCGGCCCCGATGCGCGAGGTCGGCGCACTCATCGACGCCAAGGCGGTACACCCGAGCCGGACGGCTTTCCACCATCTGCTGAGCCTGGCGCAGAGCAACGCCATCCGGGCCGGACGGGTCGACGAAGTCCTCGGTCTGGTCGGCCTGGAGGCCGTCGCCGGGCGCAAGGTCGGCGGGTTCTCCCTGGGCATGTGCCAACGGCTGGGAATCGCCGCCGCGCTGCTCGGGGACCCGCCGGTGCTGATGTTCGACGAGCCGGTCAACGGCCTGGACCCCGAGGGCATCGTGTGGATCCGCGGGCTCATGCGCGACCTGGCCGCCGAAGGCCGCACGGTCTTCGTCTCCAGCCATCTGATGAGTGAGATGGCGCTGACCGCCGACCACCTGATCGTGATCGGCCAGGGCAGGCTGCTGCGCGACGTGGGCGCCAGCGAGTTCATCGAGTCCGGCACCGGCCACTGGGTCCTGGTGCGCTGCGACCGGCTCGGCGAACTCTCGGCAGCGCTGACCGAGTCCGGGGCCCGGGTGGGGCCCGGAGTCGACGAGAGCATCCAGGTCACCGGAACGGACAGCCGGGCGATCGGCGAACTGGCCGACGCCCGAGGCCTGATCCTGTACGAACTGGCGACCCAGCACGCATCCCTGGAGGACGCATTCATGGACCTGACCCGCGACGACGTCGAGTTCCGGGCGAGCGTGGCGGCATGAGCGCCGCCGCGGCCACCGTCGCCGCCGACCTGGTCCCTCCCGGCGGCCCCGGCGGCGGATACCGGGTGCCCGGCTTCGCCGACACCCTGCGCTCGGAGTGGACCAAGGCGCGCACCGTCCCGTCCACCTTGTGGACCCTGGCCGCCGCGGTGGTTCTGGGAGTCGGCCTCGGTGCGCTGATCAGCGCGCTGTCATCGCGCCAGTACGCCAAGGGGCTGGCCGATGTCCGCCGGTTGTGGGACCCGACCTCGATCAGCGGTTCCGGCCTGGCGATCGCGCAACTGGCGATCGGCGTCCTCGGAGTCCTGATCGTCACCTCGGAGTATTCCACCGGTGCGATCCGCAGCGGCCTGACCGCTGTTCCCCGCCGTGGCAGGTTCCTGGCGGCCAAGGCCGCCGTGGTGGCGGCCCTGACGTTCGTCACCGTGCAGGTCACCGCCTTCGCGGCCTTCTTCCTCGGCCAGGCGCTGATCTCCGGCCACGCGCCGACCGCCGGCCTCGGGCAGTCCGGCGTCCTGCGGGCGCTGGTCGGCTGCGGACTGGACGGCGCGTTGATCGGCCTGTTCGGGCTGGCGCTCGGCGCGCTCGTGCGCAACGCCGCCGGCGCCATCAGTGTTCTGGTGGCCGTGTTCTTCGTCCTGCCCGCGATCGCCCAGGCCCTGCCGGCCTCGGTCAGGAACCCCGTCGAGGAGTTCTGGCCCACCCAGGCCGGCCAGCAGGTGACCGAGGTGGTCCGCCAAGCCCACACGCTCTCGCCGTGGGCCGGGTTCGCCGTCATGTGCCTGTTCGTCGCGATCGTGCTGTCCGCGGCGTTCCTCGTGCTGGACCGCCGCGATGCGTGATCGGCCCGGCCGGTGGACGCAGCCCGTCACGCAGGCACGATATCGCCCCAGAAGCAGTGGGTTGACGCATTGAATCAGCTGACGAATTCATACGGCAGACCAAAGAAGGATCAATGCTCGACAACGCCGGGAGGCAACAATGACGAACATGACGGTGACGCGGTGGACCGGGGTTCTGGCTCGGCCGGTCAGCCGGCGGAGACAATCGCGTGACCCATGTGCTGCTGGATGAAGGACGCCTCTGGGGTAAGAAGCTGGTAGCCATCCGGATCGGAGCGGTGAAGAGCGTTGGTCACGGCGTGCGGCTGGGTCTGACCAAAGACGAGGTACGTGATCTGTCCCCGGTCGGGGTGAACCAGGGCTGATTCGGCGGGCATCGGCGGGGGTGTGGTCGGTCCCGTGATCTGCTGAGTGTTGCGGGTCGAAGGTCCCGGGTGCTGGTGACCATCGGCCCCTGTCCCTGCCCTGGCTGGGGGATTAGCGTCGGGACCAGGCGATGCTCGCGGGTCCGGTTTTCGGGCGGCGGTGCCGCCCTCCCGTTCCCGTGGGCCGCGCTGTGGCCTGACTCGGCGGGCAAGACTGAGGAGTGCACATCTATGACTGTTCTTGTGGTAGTCGTTGTCATCCTGCTGGTCGTTGCGGCGGGGGCGGGTTTTGCCTTCAACGGGCTGGTTCGCCGGCGTAACCGGACGGGCGAGGCCTGGTCGCAGATCGATGTGGAGCTTAAGCGGCGCCACGATCTGATCCCGAACCTGGTGCAGGCCGTGCAGGGGTACGCCGTGCACGAGAGTGCGACATTCCAGGCGGTGACCGCCTCGCGGGCTTCGGCGATCAGCGCCGGTGCGTCCGGGGATCCGGGGGCCGTTGCGTCCGCCGAGAACACGTTGAACACTTCCCTGCGTTCCCTGTTCGCGGTGGCCGAGAACTATCCGGCGCTGCGCGCCGAGGAGGGGTTCGTGGCCTTGCAGGGGCAGTTGACCAGCAGTGAGGACAAGGTCGAATACGCCCGGCACTACTACAACACCAGTGTTCGGGACTACAACACGGCGACGGGGACCTTCCCGCGCACGCTGATCGCCGGACCGTTCGGGTTCCGCCCGGCCGTGTTCTTCCAGTCTGATGACGCCGACCGGGCCGTCCCGCTCGTGGACTTCACCTTCCCCGCCGTGCCCTCGGCAGGCTGAGGCGCGTACCGGTGTATGAGCAGATCGCTCGCAACAAACGCCGCACGATCGTGTACGTCGGCGTGTTCTTCCTGGTCTGGCTGGGGATCGGGGTCGTCGTCGGGGCGCTGTACGCCGCGTGGTCCCCGCCCGCACCGGGCAGCTCCGGTGGTGGCGATCGGGACATCCTGACCGGGCTCCTGCTGGCCGCGGTGGTCGCGGGGATCGCGATCGTGTTCACTCTGCGGTCCGGCACCCGCCTGGTCCTGTCCGTGGCCGGGGCGAAAGAGGCCGACCGGCGCCAGTACGCCCAGCTGTACGGCCTGGTCGAAGCCCTCGCCCTGGGCGACGGGCTGCCGGCGCCCGCCGTCTACATCGTTCAGGACCCCTCGCCCAACGCCTTCGCCACCGGGATGAGCCCGGCCCGTTCGGCGGTGACGGTCACCACCGGGCTGCTGGCGATGATGGACCGGGAGGAGCTGGAAGGCGTCCTGGCGCATGAGATGAGCCACATCAGGAACTATGACACCCGCCTGCTGCTCATCGTCAGTACCCTGATCGGTTTGGCGGCGTTGCTTGCCAGTGTGCTGTGGCGCAGTGCCTTCTTCACCCGGTCCCGGGGACGCAACGGCGGCCAGCTGGTGCTGCTGGTCCTGGGCGCGGCCGCGCTGCTGTCGGTGGTCGGGTTCGTGCTCGGGCCCGTGATCCGCCTGGCCCTGTCCCGGCGCCGGGAGTCGCTGGCCGACGCCAGCGGTGTGGAACTGTGCCGCAACCCGGCCGGACTGATCAGTGCCCTGCGCAAGTTGCAGGCCAACGACACCGCGCCGGTCCGGTTCAACCACGCGACCGCCGCGATGTGCATCGATGACCCGCTCCAGCACCACGCGGGCGCCGTCCACCGCCTGTTCGACACGCACCCCCCGATCGAAGTCCGCATCTCCGCGCTCGAGCAGATGCAACACGGCCTGTCCGTATAGGGCCGCCGGGCTCATGGTCGTCGGGCCGGTCCGCCTTTGCCCGGCGAACCGGCCCGACGGCCGTCCGGTCACTTGTCCCAGTGCGGATGGTCGTGGACAGCCTCGTCGGCCACGACCCGGGCGATGTCGAGCGTGGTGACCAGGCCCAGAACGCGCTGGTCGTCGTCGAGCACCGGGACCGCGTCCAGGTCGTGCTCGACCAGGGCCTGGGCGCACGTGCGCAAGTCGTCGTCAGGATGCAAGGCGATCCAGGGCGCGTAGCCGAGGTCCTTGACCCGGATCTCCGTGTCGCGGCCCAGGCCGTAGCGGTGCGCCTGGGCGATGTGGCGCGGACCGAGCACGCCCAGACAGCGGCCGTCGTCGTCCAGGACGATCAGGTGGCGGCTCGGGCCGGTCAGGAAGCGGTCGATCACTTCCGGCAGGTACGCGTCGACGTGGATGGTAGCGCCCGCATCGCCCATAAGCTCCCGGGCGGTACAGGTGCGGGGGACTGCGTCTGTTTGCGTGGTATGCGTCATCTTCTCATGGTGCGCAAAGCCGACCAGGCCGGGTAGAGGCCTTCGGCCTGCCTGGTGCGCCGGGCCGCGGATCTCGGGCCTTTGGTCCCGTGGATGTCAGGACCCCGGGCACTGACCGATCCGACGTGTTCGCAGGAGGGTGGAAGAAGCCGAGAAATCACCGTCGAAGGGAATGGGCCGATCATGACTGTGCTTGACCGCACCGCAGAGAGCATCCCGTCGACCACGGGCTTGGTTGACGACTTCGCCGGCGGGGACGAGTCGATGGCCGACGTGCTCGGCGGAAAGGGCGCGAACCTGGCGGAGATGACCAGGCTCGGTCTGCCGGTGCCGCCCGGGTTCACCGTGACGACCGAGGTGTGCCGCGCGTTTCTCGCCATCAAGAGGCTTCCCGCCGGCTTGGAAGAGGAGATGGGCGTGCACTTGCGCGCACTGGAGCAGGCGACGGGCAAGCGGCTGGGCGATGGCGGCAACCCATTGTTGGTCTCGGTCCGCTCCGGGGCGCGCTTCTCCATGCCCGGGATGCCGGAGACCGTCTTGAACGTCGGGGTGTGCGATGAGACCGTCGACGCCCTGGCTGAGCAGTACGGCGACGAGCGGTTCGCCTGGGACTGCTACCGGCGCCTGGTCCAGATGTACGGCAAGACCGTTCTGGGCGTCCCGGCCGAATCATTCGACGCCGCCCTGGCCAGCGCCAAGGTCCACGCCGGGCACTCCCCGAACTCCTCCGACACCCTCCTGACCGCCGACCAGCTCCAGGAACTGACCCGCGGGTTCCAGGCCGTCGTACTGCGCCACAGCGGACAGCGCGTCCCCCAGGACCCGCGCGAGCAGCTGATCGGCGCGGTGCGCGCGGTCTTCTCCTCCTGGAACGGGGAACGGGCCAAGGTCTACCGGCGCCGCGAGGGCATCGACGAGTCGCTGGGCACCGCGGTGACCGTGATGGCGATGGTGTTCGGCAACCTCGGCGAAGGCGGCATCGGCAAGCACAGCGGTACCGGCGTCGCGTTCACCCGTGACCCGGCCACCGGGGAACCCGGCGCCTACGGCGAGTACCTCTCCGACGCCGAAGGCGAGGACGTGGTCTCCGGGGCACGCACTCCCATGACGTTGGCGCAGTTCGGCGAACTGGCCCCGTTCGCGCACGACGAACTGCTGCGCCACATGACGACCTTGGAGGGTCACTACCGGGACCTGTGCGACATCGAGTTCACGGTGGAGCGCGGAAAGCTGTGGCTGTTGCAGACCCGGGTGGGCAAGCGCACCCCGGCTGCCGCGTTCCGGATCGCCGCCACCCTGCTGCGCTCCGGGATCATCACCGAGGACGAGGCGCTGATCCGGGTCACCGGGCAGCAGCTGGCCCAGCTGATGGTCCCCTGTTTCGCCCTGGACCATACGCACGTCCCCGTCGCGACGGGGATCCCGGCCTCCCCCGGGGCAGCGGTCGGCCGGGCGGTGTTCACCAGCGCCGACGCGGTCGCCCGCGCCGCCGAGGGCCGGCAGGTCATCCTGATCCGCCGCGAGACCAACCCGGACGACCTGCCCGGCATGATCGCGGCCGTCGGTGTGCTGACCGGGCGCGGCGGCAAGACCTCGCACGCCGCCGTGGTCGCCCGGGGCATGGGCCGCACCTGCGTCTGCGGCGCCGAAGCCCTCGACATCGACGAGGCCGACGGCCGGGCCGTGGTCGCCCACGGCGGCGCCGCCGGCGCCGAGATCCGGACCGGCGACGTGATCTCCATCGACGGCACCACCGGAGCCGTGTACAACCACGCTGTTCCGGTCACCGCGTCCCCGGTCGTCGAATACTTCGAGTCCGGCATCACCGTGCAGGACGACCCGGTGGTCCAGGCGGTGGCCCACCTCCTGGCGATCGCGGACAAGCGCCGCCGGCTGGGGGTGCGCGCCAACGCCGACACCCCCGCCGACGCCGAGCGGGCCCGCCGCTTCGGTGCCACCGGGCTCGGCCTGGCCCGCACCGAGCACATGTTCCTCGGCGACCGCCGCCCGATCGTCCAACGCCTGATCCTGGCCCAGCACTCCGGCGACCGGACACACGCGCTCAAGCAACTGCTGCGCCTCCAGCGCGCCGACTTCGTCGGCCTGCTCGAAGCCATGGACGGGCTGCCCGTCACCGTGCGCCTACTCGACCCGCCGCTGCACGAGTTCCTGCCCGACCTGACCGACTTGTCGGTCGAAGTCGCCCTCGACGGCGCGGCCGACGCACCGGAAGCACACGAGCCGGACAAGGCGGCCCTGCTGGCCGCGGTCCGCCGCTTGCACGAGCAGAACCCGATGCTGGGCCTGCGCGGCGTGCGCCTGGGACTGGTCGTCCCGGGCATCTACCCCATGCAGGTCCGCGCCCTGGTCGAGGCCATGGCCATCCGCCGCAGGGCCGGTGGCAACCCGATCGCCCACCTCATGGTCCCCCTGGTCGCCGACGCTCACGAGTTCGACCTGGCCCGCCGGGAGATCGAGCAGGTGTTGTTCGAACTGGACGTGGACCTGAGCCACCCGGTCCAGATCGGCACCATGATCGAGCTGCCCCGCGCGGCCCTGACCGCCGGCGCCATCGCCCGCCATGCCGACTTCTTCTCCTTCGGCACCAACGACCTGACCCAGACCACCTGGGGCATGAGCCGCGACGACGCCGAAAGCGCCTTCTTCCCCGACTACCTCACCAAG
>DASZBX010000038.1:0-93027 GCA_035943635.1 Actinocrinis sp.
CAAAGACCAGTCCAGGTAAGGAGAAAGCGCCTGCTCGCACTCGGCCAGACGCGCGGCGAACACCGGACTGGTCTCGGCCAGCTCCCGGCCCATGCCAACCCACTGCGAACCCTGACCCGGGAACACGAACGCGACCCGGCCACCGCCGCCGCCGGCCGGGACCACTCCGGTCACGGCGCCGGCCGCCGGGCGTCCGGCGGTGAGCGCCGAGAGCCCGGACAGCAGTTCACTGCGGTCCCGGCCGAGGACCACGGCCCGGTGTTCGAACGGCATCCGGCTGGTGAGCAGGGACCAGGCGACGTCGGCGTGGTCCAGCTCGGGCCGGGCCTGGACGTGTTCGCCGAGCCGGCCGGCCTGCGCGGCCAGTCCGGCGCCGGAGCGGGCCGACACGAGCCAGGCCGCCGTCGAGCCGGCCAGCACCGGCAGCGGGGCCGCGTCCGGCACCGGGGTCTGGGTCGGCCGGTCGTCGTCCGCCTCGGTGAGGGTGTCGACGGGCTCTGCGATCGGAGCCTCTTCCAGGATGGCGTGCACGTTGGTACCGCTGACGCCGAACGCCGACACGCCCGCGCGCCGGGGGCGGCCGTTGGCCGGCCAGGGGACCGGTTCGTTCAGCAGCCGGATGTCGCCCGCGCTCCAGTCCACGTGCGGGCTCGGCTGCTCGGCGTGCAGGGTGCGCGGCAGTTCCTGGTGCTGGAGGGCCAGGACCATCTTGATGATTCCGGCCACCCCGGCCGCGGTCTGGGTGTGGCCGATGTTGGACTTGACCGAGCCGAGCCACAACGGCTGGTTCTCGGGGCGGCCCTGGCCGTACGTCGCGAGCAGTGCTTGGGCTTCGATCGGGTCGCCCAGGACCGTGCCGGTGCCGTGCGCTTCGACCGCGTCGACCTGGTCCGCGCGCAGACCGGCGTTCGCCAGCGCGGTACGGATCACCTTCTGCTGCGAGGGGCCGTTCGGGGCGGTGATGCCGTTGCTGGCGCCGTCCTGGTTCATCGCGCTGCCCGCGACGACCGCGAGCACCGTGTGGCCGTTGCGGCGTGCGTCGGAAAGCCTTTCCAGGACTAGCATTCCGGCGCCCTCGCCCCAGCCGATGCCGTCGGCCTCGGCCGAGAACGCCTTGCAGCGCCCGTCGAACGCGAGGCCCTGCTGCCGGGAGAACTCGGCGAACGCGCCGGGCGTGGACATCACGGCCACGCCGCCGGCCATCGCCATCGTGCACTCCCCCGCGCGCAGCGCCTGGCAGGCCAGGTGCAGGGCGACGAGCGCGGACGAGCAGGCCGTGTCGACCGTGACGGCCGGGCCCTCCAGGCCGAGGGTGTAGGAGATCCGGCCGGAGATCACCGAGCTCAGGCCGCCGATGAGCATGTAACCCTCGGTGCCCTCCTCTTCGGCCAGGCCGTAGCCGTAGCCGCCGAAGGCCGCTCCGGCGAAGACGCCGGTCGTGCTGCCCTTGAGCGAGGCCGGGTTGATCCCGGCCCGCTCGACCGCCTCCCAGGCCGTCTCCAGCAGCAGGCGCTGCTGCGGGTCCATGGTCAGCGCCTCGCGCGGGCTGATCCCGAAGAAGCCGGGGTCGAAGTCGGCCGCGTCGTAGATGAACCCGCCGACCCGGGTGGTCGAGCCCGCGTCCTCGAGTCCGGCGTAGACGCCGTCGGGGTCCCAGCCGCGGTCGGTGGGGAAGGCGGAGATGGTGTCGGTTCCGGCGGCCAGCAGGGCCCAGAGGTCCTCGGGTGCGCGCACGCCGCCGGGGAACCGGCAGCCCATGCCGACGATCGCGATCGGCTCGCCGGGGTCGACCGGTGCGAGAGCCGCGGCCGGCGACCCGGCGTCGGCGGCGGCGCCGAGCAGTTCGGTGCGCAGGAACTGCACGGCCGCGGCCGGGGTCGGGTAGTCGAAGACCAGGGTGGCCGGCAGTCTCAGGCCGGTGGCGGTGTTCAGCCGGGTGCGCAGGTCGACCGCGGTCAGCGAGTCGAAGCCGAGATCGCGGAACGCCCGCTCCGGCGCGATCGCGGCGGCCGAGGCGTGCCCGAGCACCGCGGCGACCTCGCCACGGACGAGGTCGGTCAGCGTCCGCTCCTGCTCGGCCCGGTCCAGCCCGGCCAGCCGGCGGCCGAGTTCGGTGCCGGCGGCCTGCGGGCCGCGCTCGGCGGCCCGGCCCTCGGCCAGAGCCGCTTGGGCCTCGGGCAGGTCGGCCAGCAGCGGGCTGGGCCGCTGTACCGTGAAGATCGCGGCGAACCGGGCCCAGTCGATGTCCGAGACCGTGACCAGGTCCTCCCCGGCGTCCAGGACCGAGGCGAGCGCGCCGACGGCCAGGGCCGGGTCCATCTCGCGCAGGCCGAGCCGCTGGAGCACGTCCCCGGCCGCGCCCTCGCCCATCCCACCGCCGCCCCACAGACCCCAGGCGACCGAGGTCGCGGCCAGGCCGCGGGCCCGGCGGTCCTCGGCCAGGGCGTCCAGGGCGGCGTTGGCGGCCGCGTACCCGGACAGTCGGGCGCTGCCCCAGGTGGCGGCGCCGGAGGAGAACAGGACGAACGCGTCCAGGTCCCGGTCGGCGGTCAGCTCGTCCAGGGTGGACGCGCCGCCGGCTTTGGCCTGCAGGACGTCGGCCAGGTCGGCCGCGCTCATCGCGGCCAGCGGCCCGCCGGGAGCGGCTCCGGCGGCGTGCAGGACCGAGCTCAGGGCCGGGCCGTGCGCGTCGATCCAGGCCAGCAGGCCCGCGGTCTGCTCGCGGTGGCCGACGTCGCCGGCCAGCACGGCCACCTCGGTGCCGGCCGCGGCCAGGTCGGCGGCCAGGGCCGCGGCGCCGGGCGCGCCCGGGCCGGAGCGGCTGGACAGGACGATCCGGGGCGTGTCCCGGCCGGTCAGCCAGCGGGCCACGTGCCCGCCGACGCCGCCGGTGCCGCCGGTGATCAGAACGCTGCCGCCGGGCGTCCAGGGCCGGCCGGCCGGGGCCGGGCGCGGCGCGCGGACCAGGCGGCGGCCGAGCACCGCGTTGGCGCGGATGGCCACCTGGTCCTCGCCGCACCCGGCCAGGACCGCGACCAGCCGGTCCGCGGTGCGCGCGTCCCAGGGCCGCGGCAGGTCGATCAGGCCGCCCCAGCGGTCCGGGTGTTCCAGGGCCGCGACCCGGCCGAACGCCCAGGTCTGGGCCTGGACCGGGCCGACCGGGGGTTCGCCGGCGGCGACCGCGCCCGAGGTCAGCACCCACAGGGGCGCGGTGACGTCGGCGTCGCCGAGGGCCTGGACCAGGCCCAGGGTGCCGGCCAGTCCGGCGGGCACGGCCGGGGCCGCGGCGAGCGGGGACTCGGTCAGGGCGAGCAGGGAGACGACGCCGCGGACCACCGGGACGGTGTCGGCGGTCTCGGTCGCGGTGTGGAAGGCCTCGAGGATCCGGTCGGCCAGGGCCGAACGGTCCACGTCGCCGTCCGGGACGCCGATCAGCAGCACTTGCGCGCCGCGTTCGGTCAGGGCCTGGTGGCAGTCGGCGGTCAGGGCCTCGCGGGCCGGGTCGGCCGGGGCGATCAGCACCCAGGTGCCGGTCAGGGTGGCCGGGGCGAGCGGGGCCAGCGGCGTCCAGGTGATCCGGTAGCGCCAGTCGGCGGTGACGGATTGGCCGCGTTCGCGCTGGCGCCAGGCGGCGAGCGCGGGCAGCAGGTCGTGCAGGCGCGTTTCGTCCACGGCCAGGGTCTGGGTCAGGGCGCCGAGGTCGCCGCCGGTGACCGCGTCCCAGAACGCGCTCTCCTCGGCCGAGGCGCTCTGCTCGCCGGTGCGGCGGCCGGCCGGGGCCGGCTTGGGCCAGTAGCGCTGGCGCTGGAAGGCGTAGGTCGGCAGGCTGACCCGCTGTCCGGTCGGGAGTACCGCGGACCAGTCCACGGTGACGCCGCGCACGTGCGCATCGGCCAGGGAGGCGAGCAGCCGGACCGGGCCGCCTTCGTCGCGGCGCAGCGTCCCGGTCACCACCGGGGTCGGGCCGGTCAGGGCGAGGTTTTCGAGCGTGTCGATGATCGCGCCGGTGACCACCGGGTGGGCGGAGGTTTCGAGGAACGCTCCGTAGCCGGCCCGGCCGAGTACTTCGACCGCGCGGGCGAACTCGACCGGGGCGCGCAGGCTGGCGTACCAGTACCCTGCGTCCATCTCCGGGCCCTGGAGGTATTCGCCGGTCATCGCGGAGACCATCGGCAGGCGGCCGGGCTGCGGGGTGACGCCGTCGAGCAGGCGCAGGATCTCCTCGCGCAGTTCGTCGACCTGCGGGCCGTGCGAGGCGTAGTCCACCGGCAGGATCCGGCCGCGCACGCCGTCGCGCTTGCACTCGGCGAGCAGGTCGACCAGGGCGTCCGGCTGGCCGGAGACGACGGTCGACTCGGGGCCGTTGACCGCGGCGACCGAGATCCGGCCGTCCCACGCGGCGATCCGGGCGGTCACGGCCTCGGCCGACGCCGCGATCGACATCATCCCGCCGCGCCCGGACAGGGCGGTCAGGGCCCTGCTGCGCAGCGCGACGACCTTGGCGGCGTCCTCGAGGGTGAGGATTCCGGCGACCACGGCCGCGGCGATCTCGCCCTGACTGTGGCCGACCACGGCGTCCGGCTCCACGCCCGCGGCCTGCCAGACAGCGGCCAGGGAGACCATCACGGCCCAGAGCACCGGCTGCACGACGTCGACCCGGTCCAGGCTCGGCGCGTCCTCGGCGCCGGCCAGGACTGCGGCCAAAGACCAGTCCACGTAAGGGGAAAGCGCTTGCTCGCACTCGGCCAGACGAGCGGCGAACACCGGTGAGGCGGCGGCCAGTTCGCGGCCCATGCCAACCCACTGCGAGCCCTGGCCCGGGAACACGAACACCACCGGGCCGGGCGCCCCGGCGACGCCGCCGACCAGGCCGGGGGCGGATCGTCCGGCGCCGAGGGCGGACAGGCCGTTCGTCAGGTCGCCCATGGTGCGTCCGGCGATGACGGCGCGGTGGTCGAAGGCGGACCGGGTGGTGGCCAGGGACCAGCCGACGTCGAGCGGGTCGAGGTCGGCGTGCAGGGCGAGGTGGTCGGTCAGGCGGTGGGCCGTGGTGGTCAGGCCGGTGGCGGTCTGGCTGGAGACGAGCCAGGCCGTGCCCTCGGTCAGAACCGCGAGCGCGGCCGGTGCGGACGGCTCGGAGTCGGCCGCCTCGGGCTCGGCGGCGGTCTCGGCCGGGGCTTCTTCCAGGATCATGTGCGCGTTGGTGCCGCTGATCCCGAAGGCGGAGACGCCCGCCCGGCGGGGGCGGCCGTTCGCGGTCCAGGCGGTCGGCTCGCTCAGCAGTTGCACGTCGCCGGTGGTCCAGTCGACCTGCGGCGACGGGACGGCCGCGTGCAGGGTGGCCGGGAGCAGGTTGTTCTGCAGCGCCAGGACCATCTTCATCACCCCGGCCGCGCCCGCGGCCTGCTGGGTGTGGCCGATGTTGGCCTTGACCGAGCCGAGCAGCACCGGGCGGCCCTCGGGCCGGTCCTGGCCGTAGGTGGCCAGGATCGCCTGCGCTTCGATCGGGTCGCCCAGGGTGGTGCCGGTGCCGTGGCCCTCGACGGCGTCCACGTCGCCCGGCTCCAGCCCGGCGCTCGCCAGGGCCGCGCGGATCACGCGCTGCTGGGACGGGCCGTTCGGGGCGGACAGGCCGTTGGAGGCGCCGTCCTGGTTCACGGCGCTGCCCGCGACCATCGCCAGGACCGTGTGGCCGTTGCGGCGGGCGTCCGAGAGACGTTCGAGCACGATCATGCCCGCGCCCTCGGCCAGGCCCATGCCGTCGGCCTCGGCGGAGAACGCCTTGCAGCGGCCGTCCGCGGCGAGCGCGCCCTGCTGGGAGAACCCGATGAACTCGCCCGGGTTCGCGATCACCATCACGCCACCGGCGAGGGCGAGGTCGCATTCACCCGCGCGCAGGGCCTGCGCGGCCAGGTGCAGCGACACGAGCGAGGAGGAGCACGCGGTGTCGACGGTCACGGCCGGGCCTTCGAGGCCGAGCACGTAGGAGATTCGGCCGGAGATCACGCTCGTGACGTTCCCGGTGATCAGGTGGCCGGCCGAGTCCTCGTCGAACCCGGTCTGCTCGGCGTAGCCGGAGGACGCGGCGCCGGCGAACACACCGGTCAGCGAGCCGCGCAGCGAGACCGGGTCGAGACCGGCGTGCTCCAGCGCCTCCCAAGAAGTCTCCAGCAGCAACCGCTGCTGCGGATCCATCGCCAGGGCTTCGCGCGGGCTGATCCGGAAGAACGCCGGGTCGAAGTCCGCCGCCCCGGCCACGAATCCACCCTCGCTGGTGTACGAGGTCAGGGTTTGGCCGGGGACCGAGTCCAGCAGTGCGGCGATGTCCCAGCCGCGGTCGTTCGGGAAGCCGCCGATCGCGTCGCCGCCGGTCGACAGCAGCCGCCAGAGGGCCTCGGGGCTGTCCGCGCCGCCGGGGAAGCGGCAGCCCATGCCGACGATCACCACCGGGTCGCCGGAGACGGGCGCCGGGCCGGAGCCGCCGGGCTGCCGGCGGCCGGTGCCCAGCTGCTGGCTGCCGAGCAGCTGGGTCAGGATCTGCCGGGCCAGGACCTGCGGGGACGGGTAGTCGAAGACGACCGTGGACGGCAGTTGCAGGCCGGTGGCCTGGTTCAGCCGGCTGCGCAGCTCGACCGCGGTGAGCGAGTCGAAGCCCATGTCGCGGAAGGCGCGGCCGGATTCGACCGCGTCGTGCGAGGCGTGGCCGAGGACGGCCGCGGCGTGCGCGCGGACCAGGTCGGCCACGATCCGCTCGCGCTGTCCCGGGGTCGCGCCGACCAGGCGGCCGAGCAGGTCGGCCGCCTCGCCGGAGGTGACCACCGCGGCAGTGGCCGGGCCGGGCTCGGCCTGGCGGGCCTCGGGCACGCCGTCCAGCAGCGGCCAGGAGCGGACCGCGTTGAACACGGCCGAGAACCGGGGCCAGTCCACGTCCGCGACCGACAGCGCGGTCTCGTCGTCGGCGAGCACCCGGCCCAGGGCGGACAGGGCCCGGTCCGGGTCCAGCAGGCGCAGGCCCTGGCGGCGCAGGCGCTCCGGGATGACGCTCAGCGCGCGGTCGGCTTCGACCGAGTCCTGGCCGGTGTCCCACACGCCCCAGGCCACCGAGGTCGCGGGCAGGCCGCGGGCCCGGCGGTGCTCGGCCAGCGCGTCCAGGTGGGCGTTGGCGGCGGCGTACGCGCCGTGCTCGCTGACGCCCCAGATCGCGGCGATCGAGGAGAAGAGCACGAACTCGTCCAGGTGCAGGTCGGTGGTCAGTTCGTCCAGGTGCCGGGCGCCGGTGACCTTCGCGCCGAGGGCGAGGTCGAGTTGGTCCGCGTCGGTGTCCGCGAGGGTACGCAGCTCGACCGCCATCGCGCCGTGGATCACCGTGGACAGGGCCGGGCCGGTGGCGTCGGTCCAGGCCAGCAGGGCGGCCAGGGCGTCGCGGTCGGTGACGTCGCACGCGACCACGCTGACCGGGGTTCCGGCGGCGGCCAGGGCGGCCGCGGCGGCCGCGACCCCGGGCACGACCGGGCCGCGCCGGCTGGTCAGCACCAGCCGCGGGGCCCCGGCCGAAGCCAGCCAGCGGGCCAGGCTCGGGCCGATCGCGCCGCTGATCCCGGTGACCAGCACGCTGCCGCGCGGGCGCCACGGCGCGGCGCCGCGCGGCGCCCCGGAGCGCACCAGCCGGCGGGCGACGATCCCGGCCGGGCGCACGGCCACCTGGTCCTCGCCGCAGCCGGCCAGGACCGCGCCGAGCCGGCTCGCGGCCCGGGCGTCGAGCACGGCCGGCAGGTCGATCAGGCCGCCCCAGCGCTCCGGAT
This sequence comes from Actinocrinis sp., assembly GCA_035943635.1. Classification (GTDB taxonomy): domain Bacteria; phylum Actinomycetota; class Actinomycetes; order Streptomycetales; family Catenulisporaceae; genus DASZBX01. The sequence goes on from DASZBX010000038.1 coordinate 7,803, forward strand.
GCTCCAGGCCGGCCACCCGGCCCAGGCCCCAGACCTGCGCCTGGGTCGGGCTGGTCAGGGTTTCGCCGGGCTTGGTGGCCACTGCTCCGCAGGTCAGGACCCAGAGAGGTGCGGTGATGCGGAGCCGGCCGAGCGCCTGGACCAGGCCCAGGGTGCCGGCCAGGCCGCCGGTCACGTGCGGGCGGCCGGGCAGCGGGCTCTCGTCCAGGGCGAGCAGCGAGACGACTCCGGCCACCTCGATGGTCGCGGCCGGTGCGTCGTCGATCGCGGGGGTCTGGTTCGGGTCGTCGGCCGAGGCCGGGCGGCCGAGGACGTCCGTGATCAGGGTGCTGAGTGCGGCCTGGTCGACCCGGCCGGGGAACACTTCGGCGAGCAGGACCTCGGCGCCGCGGGCGGTGAGTGCGGCTGTGAATTCGGCCGGCAGTTCCGTGCCGCTGCCGTCGGCCGGGGCCACGACCAGCCAGGTGCCGGTCAGTGCGGCGGCGACCGGGTCGGCCACCGGCGCCCAGGAGACGCGGTAGCGCCAGGACCCGGTGGCCGAGTCGTCGCGTTCGCGCCGGCGCCAGTCGGCCAGGGCCGGGACCACGTCGCTCAGCCGTTGTCCGTCCACGGCGAGGGTGTCGGCCAGGGTGTCCAGGTCGCCGCTCTCCACGGCGGCCCAGAACAGCGCCTGGGCGGCCGAGTCGGCGGCGCCGGGGGCCGGGGCGTCGGCCGGGGCGGGCGCCGGGGTCGGCCAGTAGTGCTGGCGCTGGAAGGCGTAGGTCGGTAGTTCGATCCGCTGCCCGGCGGGCAGGACCGCGGACCAGTCGACCGGGACGCCGTGCACGTGCGCCTCGGCCAGGGAGGCCAGGAGCCGGGCCGGGCCGCCGTCCTCGCGGCGCAGCGTGCCGGTGACCACCGGGGTCGCGCCGGACCGGGCGTCGCCGTCCTCGGGGTCGGCCAGGCTTTCCAGGGTGGCGGTGATCGAGGTGGTCAGCACCGGGTGCGCGGAGGTCTCGACGAACACGCTGTGCCGGGAGCGGCCGAGCACCTCGATGGCGCGGGCGAACTGCACCGGGGCGCGCAGGCTGGCGTACCAGTACTCGGCGCCGAGTTCCGGGCCGGCCAGGGTTTCGCCGGTCATCGCGGACACCATCGGGACGGCGGCCGGCTGCGGGGTGATTCCGTCGAGCAGGCGCAGGATCTCGTCGTGGAGTTCGTCGACCTGCGGGCCGTGCGAGGCGTAGTCCACCGGCAGCAGCCGGACCGGTACGCCGTCGACCTCGCATCCGGCCTTGATCTCCTGCAGGGCCTCCGGGGTGCCGGAGACGACGGTCGCGCCCGGGCCGTTGACCGCCGCGACCGACACCCGGTCGGCCCAGGGCTCGATCCGGGCGGTCACGGCCTGGGCCGACTCGGCGATGGAGAGCATGCCGCCGCGGCCGGACAGCGCGATCAGCGCCTTGCTGCGCAGGGCGACGACCTTCGCGGCGTCGTCCAGGGACAGGATCCCGGCGACCACCGCGGCGGCGATCTCGCCCTGCGAGTGGCCGACCACGGCGTCCGGCTGCACTCCGGCGGCCTGCCAGACCGCGGCCAGGGACACCATCACAGCCCAGAGCACCGGTTGGACGACGTCGACCCGGTCGAACCCGGGAGCACCATCTGCACCGGCCAGGACTTCAGCCAAAGACCAGTCCAGGTAAGGGGAAAGCGCCTGCTCGCAGTCGGCCAGGCGCGCGGCGAAGACCGGTGAGGAGGCAGCCAGTTCCCGGCCCATCCCAGCCCACTGCGAACCCTGGCCGGGGAAGACGTAGACGACCCGGCGCCGACCCCGTCCGGAGGGGGCGACCGCGCTGGCCATCGCGGCCGAGGGCAGGTCGGCGGCGAGGGCGGCCAGGCCGGCGAGCAGTTCGTCCCGGTTCTCGCCGCGGACCACGGCCCGGTGTTCGAACACGGAGCGGGTGGTGGCGAGCGACCAGCCGATGTCCGTCAGATCCCTGATGTCCCCGGCCGCGCGGGCGCGGACGAATCCGGCCAGGCGCTCGGCTTGGGCGCGCAGGCCGTCCGCGGTGCGCGAGGACACCAGCCAGGCGGCGCCCTCGGACAGAACCGAGTCCGAGGCCTGGGTCGCGGCTTCGCCTGCGGGCGGCTCGTCGTCGGGGTCTGCGTCGCTCTCTTCGGCGGCGGGGGCTTCCTGGACGATGACGTGCACGTTGGTACCGCTGGCGCCGAAGGCCGAGACGCCCGCGCGGCGCGGCTGGCCGGTGGCCGGCCACGGCTTGGCCTCGGTCAGCAGCCGCACGTCGCCGACGGACCAGTCCACCTGCGGGGTGGGCTCGTCGACGTGCAGCGTGGCCGGCATCATCTCGTTCTGGAGCGCCAGCACCATCTTGATGACGCCGGCCACGCCGCCCGCGGCCTGCGTGTGGCCGATGTTCGACTTGACCGAGCCGAGCCACAGCGGGCGGTCCTCGGGGCGGTTCTGTCCATAGGTGGCCAGGATCGCCTGCGCTTCGATCGGGTCGCCCAGGGTGGTGCCGGTACCGTGCGCCTCGACCACGTCGACCTGGTCGGTGCGGACCCGGGCGTTGGTCAGGGCCTCGCGGATGACCCGCTGCTGGGAGGGTCCGTTCGGGGCGGTCAGGCCGTTGCTGGCGCCGTCCTGGTTCGCGGCGGTGCCGGCCACCAGGGCGAGCACCGGGTGGCCGTTGCGCCGGGCGTCGGACAGGCGTTCGAGCACCACCAGGCCGGCGCCCTCGCCCCAGCCCATCCCGTCGGCCGAGGCGGCGAAGGCCTTGCAGCGGCCGTCCGCGGCCATGCCCTGCTGCTTGGAGAACTCCGCGAACGCACCCGGGGTGACCATCACGACCACGCCGCCGGCCAGTGCCAGCGAGCAGTCCCCGGTGCGCAGCGCCTGGGCGGCCAGGTGCAGGGCGACCAGGGAGGAGGAGCAGGCCGTGTCGACCGTGATCGCCGGGCCCTCCAGGCCGAAGGTGTAGGCCACCCGGCCGGAGATCATCGCGGTCTGGCTGCCGGTCAGCAGGTAGCCTTCGGAGCCGGTGTCCGCCTCGACCAGGCCTTCGCCGTATCCGGCGAACCCGGCCCCGACGAACACGCCGGTGGACGAGCCGCGCAGGGTGCGCGGGTCGATCCGGGCCCGTTCCAGCGACTCCCAGGCCACCTCCAGCAGCAGCCGCTGCTGCGGGTCCATCGCCAGGGCCTCGCGCGGGCTGATCCCGAAGAACCCGGCGTCGAACTCGGCCGCGTCGTGCACGAAGCCGCCCTGGTGGGCGAAGGAGGTGCTCACGCTGTCCGGGGTGGCGCGCCGCAGGGCCTCCCAGCCGCGGTCGCCGGGGAACCCGGCCACCGCGTCGGTGCCGGCCGCGACCAGGTCCCAGAAGCTCTCCGGGTCCCGGATGCCGCCGGGGAAGCGGCAGCCCAGGCTCACGATCGCGATCGGCTCCTGTTCGGCCTCCTCCATCCGGCGCAGCCGCTTGCGGGTCTCCTGCAGCTCGGCCGACGCCTTCTTGAGGTAGTCAAAAAGTTTTTCTTGGCTATCCATGAACGGCACTCCCTGAAGCAATGAGCGGGTCGGTTAGTCGGCGGCGTCGATCGCGGTGAGCCCGAGTTCCTGGTCCAGGAAGCTGAACACCTGGTCGGGGGTGGCCGAGTCGAACTCGATGTCGGTGGTCGCGGGCAGGTCGGTACCGGCGGCGGTGGTCCCGAGCCAGTTCGACAGCAGCCCCCGCAGGAGCTTGGTCACGTCCTCGCGCTGGTCGGAGTCGGCGGGGACCGCGGACAGGGCGGCCTGGAGCCGGTCGATCTCGGCCGGGATCGACGGCCCGCCCGCGCCCTGGCCCGGGTGTACGGCGGTCCGGACGTGCTCGGCCAGGACCTCGGGCGTCGGGTAGTCGAAGACCAGCGTGGCCGGCAGTCTCAGGCCGGTGGCCCGGGTCAGCCGGTTGCGCAGTTCCACGGCGGTGAGCGAGTCGAAGCCCAGGTCCTTGAAGGCCCGGTCGGCGTCGACCGCGGCCATCGAGGCGTGCCCGAGGACGGCGGCGGCCTCGGCCCGGACCAGGTCTGTCAGCATCCGCTCCTGCTCGGCCCGGGACAACCCGTTCAACTGCTGCGCGAGGGCGGCGCCCTGGTCCGCTGCGGCGTCCGGGGCGCCGGTTCCGGCGGTGTCCGCGGTCAGCGCCTGGCGGACTTCGGGCAGGTCACCGATCAGGGCGCTGGCCCGGTGCAGGGTGAAGACCGGGGCGAACCGGGCCCAGTCGAGGTCTGCGACGGTGGCCGCCGCGGACCCGGGAGATGATTCAACTGCGGTGGCGGCCGGGGCCTCGATGACCGCGGCCAGGGCGGCGATCGCCAGGTCCGGATCCATCTCGCGCAGACCGAGGCGTTGCAGCCGGTCGCCGCCCTCGCCCTGGCCCATTCCGCCGCCGCCCCACAGGCCCCAGGACACGGACGTGGCCGCCAGTCCCCGGCCGCGGCGGTGCTCGGCCAGGGCGTCCAGGTAGGCGTTGGCCGCGGCGTAGCCGGCCTGCAGGCCGCTGCCCCAGACCCCGGCGCCGGAGGAGAAGGTGACGAAGGCGGTCAGGGCGCGATCGGCGGTCAGGTCGTCCAGGTTCGCCGCCCCGGCGGTCTTGGCCGCGGCGACCTCGGCCAGCGCGGCCGCGGTGAGCTCGGCCAGCGGGCGGACCTGGTTGGTCCCGGCCAGGTGGAAGACCCCGGCCAGCGCGGGCCCGGTTCGGTCGATCCGGTCCAGCAGGGTCGCGGCGGCCGGCCGCTGCGCGGTGTCGCAGGCCAGGATCTCGACGGCGGATCCGGTCTCGGCCAGCCGGGCGGCCAGCGCGCCGGCCCCGGCCGCGGCCGGTCCGGACCGGCTGGTCAGCACCACCCGGGGCGCGCCCAGGGTGGCCAGCCAGGCGCCGACCCGGCCGCCGACGCCGCCGGTCCCGCCGGTGACCAGGACCGTTCCGGTCGGTCTCCAACGCTCGGCCGTGGTGGCGCGCGGGCCGCGGACCAGGCGGCGGGTGTGGATTCCGGTGCTGCGGATCGCGATCTGGTCCTCGGCGGGCGCGGCGGCGCGGCCGGCGGCCAGGAAGCCGGTCGGCCGGTCCGTCGCGATCTGGCTCTCGGCAGGCGCAGCGGCGCCACTGGCGGCCAGGAAGCCGGTCAGCCGGTCCGTGGCCGGCCGGTCCAGGTCGGCGGGCAGGTCGATCAGGCCGCCCCAGCGCTCGGGGTGTTCCAGCGCGGCGACCCGGCCCAGGCCCCAGACCGTTGACTGCGTGGGCGCCGCCAGGGTCTCGCCGGGTGCGGCCGCGACGGCTCCCCGGGTCAGCACCCACAGCGGCGCCGTGATCTCGCGGTCGCCGAGGGCTTGGAGCAGGGTGAGGGTTCCGGCCAGGCCGGTCGTGATCACCGGCTGGTCGGGCAGCGGGGAGTCGTCGAGGGCCAGGAGCGAGACCACGCCTGCCAGGGCCCGGCCCGGGTCGAGCCGGGCCGCCAGGGCGGCGCGGTCGGTCTCGCCGGGGGCCAGGTCGAGCCGGACGAGGTCGGCGCCGGCCGCGTCGAAGGCCCGGGCGAGGGTGTCGGTCGGGTCGCGCTGGTCGGCGGCCGCGACGAGCAGCCAGGTACCGGCCAGCGGCGTCTGCTGCGGGTCGGGCATGGTCGGCCAGGCGATCCGGTAGCGCCAGTCGGCGGTGCTCTTGCCGCCGCGTTCGCGCTGGCGCCAGGAGGCCAGGGCGGGCAGGATCTCGCGGAACGGCCTGTCCGCGTCGACGGCGAGCGTGTCGGCCAGCCCGGCCAGGTCGCCGTCCTCGACCGCGGACCAGAACCGCAGCTCGGCCGGGCTGCCGCCCGGCGCCTTGGCCGACTCGAGCCAGAACCGCTGGTGCTGGAAGACGTACGTGGGCAGGTCGACCCGGGCGCCCGCGGGCAGCACCGCGGCCCAGTCGACCGGGACGCCGTGCACGTGCACCTCGGCCAGCGCGGCCAGCACCCGGCCGGCGCCGCCGTCCTCGCGGCGCAGGGTCCCGGTCAGCACCGGCGGGCGACGCAGTATCCGGATATGGTTGGCGTCTTCGGCGCCTCCAGTGTCCGCATTTGAATCAGCGTCCGCATTGGTCTCGGGGTCCGCTGATTCCTCGCCTGACGCGACGGCTTCGAGGGTGGCGCCGATCGCGGTGACCAGCACCGGATGCGCGGAGGTCTCGACGAACACCTCGTACCCGGCCCGGCCGAGAACCTCGATCGCCCGGCTGAATTGAACCGGTGCGCGCAGGCTGGCGTACCAGTAGCCTGCGTCCATCTCCGGGCCCTGGAGGAACTCGCCGGTCATCGCGGACACGATCGGGATCCGGGCCGGGCGCGGGGCGATTGCGTCGAGCCGATGCAGGATCTCGTCGTGCAGCTCGTCGACCTGTGGGCCGTGCGAGGCGTAGTCGACCGGGAGGATCCGGGCTCTGACACCATCCTGCTCGCAGTCGGCGAGCAGCTTCTGCAGGGCTTCGGGGTCGCCGGACAGGACCGTGGCGTCGGGGCCGTTGACCGCGGCGACCGTGGCCCGGCCGGCCCAGGGTTCGGCCCGGCGGGCGGCGGCGTCGGCGGACTCTGCGATCGAGAGCATGCCGCCGCGGCCGGACAGCGCGGTCAGCGCCTGGCTGCGCAGGGCCACGACTTTCGCACCGTCGTCCAGGGACAGGATCCCGGCGACGACCGCGGCCGCGATCTCGCCCTGACTGTGGCCGACGACCGCGTCCGGGCGCACGCCGGCGGCCTGCCAGAGCGCGGCCAGGGAGACCATCACGGCCCAGAGCGCCGGTTGCACGACGTCGACCCGGTCGAACCCGGGCGCGCCGTCGCGGCCGTGCAAGACGTCTGACAGGTCCCAGTCAGTGTACTGAGCCAGGGCGCGGCCGCACTCGGCCAGGCGGGCGGCGAACACCGGGCTGGTCTCGGCCAGTTCCCGGCCCATGCCGGCCCACTGCGAGCCCTGGCCGGGGAAGACGAACACCACCCGGCCGCTCCCGCCGCCGGTCGGGACCGCTCCGGTGACCGCGCCCGCGGCCGGGCGGCCGGCTGCCAGCGCGGACAGGCCGGCCAGGAGTTCGGGCCGGTCCCGGCCGAGGACCACGGCCCGGTGTTCGAATACTGACCGGCTCTTGATCAGCGAGGCGGCTATGTCGGCGACGTCCGGGTCCGGGACGTCGGCGACGAATCCGGCCAGGCGGCCGGCCTGGGCGGCCAGGGCCGCGGCGGTGCGCGCGGAGACCAGCCACGCCGTCGTCGGCCCGGCCAGGACCGGCTCCGGCTCTGACTCCGGCTGTGGTGCGGCGGGCTGCGGATTGCGGGTGCCGGTCAGGGTTTCCGCGTCGGCGGGGGCTTCTTCGATGATGAGGTGCGCGTTGGTGCCGCTCATCCCGAAGGAGGAGATCCCGGCCCGGCGGATCCGGCCGTTGACCGGCCAGGGCTTGGCCTCGGCGAGCAGTTCGAGGTCTCCGGCGGCCCAGTCGATGTTCTGCGCGGGCTGCTCGGCGTAGAGGCTGCGCGGAAGGTGCTGGTGTTGCAGGGCGAGCACCATCTTCATCACCCCGGCCGCACCGGCCGCGCTCTGGGTGTGTCCGAGGTTTGATTTTATCGAGCCGAGCAGGACCGGCTGGTTGTCGGGGCGGTTCTGGCCGTAGGTGGCCAGCAGGGCCTGGGCTTCGATCGGGTCGCCGAGGGTGGTGCCGGTGCCGTGGGCCTCGACCACGTCCACGTCCGCGGGCGACAGTCGCGCGTTGGCGAGGGCCGCGCGGATGACGCGCTGCTGGGACGGGCCGTTCGGGGCGGTCAGGCCGTTGGACGCACCGTCCTGGTTCACCGCGCTGCCGCGGATCACGGCCAGGACCGGGCGCCCGTTGCGGCGGGCGTCGGAGAGACGTTCGAGCAGGATCATCCCGGCGCCCTCGGCCATGCCCATGCCGTCGGCCGCTGCCGAGAACGCCTTGCAGCGGCCGTCTTCAGCGAGGCCGCGTTGCCGGGAGAAGCCGACCAGTGCGTCCGGCGTGGCCATGATCGTCACGCCGCCGGCGAGAGCGAGCGAGCACTCCCCCGAGCGCAGCGCCTGCGCCGCCAGGTGCAGCGCGACCAGCGAGGACGAGCAGGCCGTGTCGATCGTGACCGCCGGGCCCTCCAGGCCGAGCGTGTAGGAGACCCGGCCGGACAGGACGCTGGTCGAGCCGCCGGTCAGCATGTGGCCGTCCGAACCGGCCGCGCTGAACAGCCCGTATCCCCAGGTCGTGCCGCCGGCGAAGACCCCGGTCTGGGAGCCGCGCAGGCTGACCGGGTCGATCCCGGCCCGTTCCAGCGCCTCCCAGGAGGTTTCCAGCAGCAGGCGCTGCTGCGGGTCCATGGTCAGCGCCTCGCGCGGGGAGATGCCGAAGAACCCGGGGTCGAACGCGCCCGCGTCCTGCACGAACCCGCCGGAGCGGGCGTAGAAGCTGCCGGGCTTGTCCGGGTCCGGGTCGTAGAGGCCTTCGATGTCCCAGCCGCGGTCGTCCGGCAGCTCGGCCACCGCGTCGCCGCCCGCGGCCAGCAGGGCCCAGAGGGATTCCGGGTCGCTCACGCCGCCGGGGAAGCGGCAGCCCATGCCCACGATCGCGATCGGCTCGCCCGGCTCGATCGGCGCGGCGGCCAGGCCCGGGGTGTGGCCGGGCGTGGCCGGGCTCAGCGCGCCGAGCAGTTCGGTGGCCAGGTGTCCGGCCAGGACGGCGGCGGTCGGGTAGTCGAAGATCAGGGTGGCCGGCAGCCGCAGTCCGGTCGCGGCGCCGAGCCGGTTGCGCAGGTCGACCGCGGTCAGCGAGTCGAAGCCGAGGTCGGTGAACGCCCGGCCGGTCTCGACCGCGCCGGCCGAGGCGTGGCCCAGGACGGCGGCGACATGCGTGCGGACCAGGTCTGTCAGCGCCCGGTCGCGGTCGGCTGCGGACAGAACGGCCAGTTGGCGGCGCAGCGCGTCCGCTCCGGCGCGCTGGCCCGCGGTGGCTGCCGCGGCGAGCCGGGTCGGTCCGGCCAGGCCGCGCAGCAGGGCCGGGACCTCGGCGCCGCGGGCGGCTTGGGCGCGCATCCCGGCGACGTCGACCCGGATCGGCATCAGCACGGCCTCGTCCCGGGCCAGGGCCAGGTCGAGCAGGACCAGGCCCTCGTCCGCGGACAGCTCGGCCGCGCCGCCGCCGGTGGTCCGGTGCAGCAGGTTCTTGGTCAGGTTGCGGCCGATGCCCTCGCTCGCCACCCAGGCGCCCCAGGCCAGGGCCAGGGCGGGGTGGCCCTCGGCCTGGCGGCGGGCGGCCAGGGCGTCCAGGAAGGCGTTGCCCGCGGCGTAGTTGCCCTGTCCGGCCGAACCGAAGGCGGCCGCGCCGGAGGAGAACAGGACGAACAGGTCCAGGTCGTGGCCGAGGGTCAGCTCGTGCAGAGACCAGGCGGCGTCTGCCTTGGGGCGCATCACCGTGTCGATCCGGTCGGGGGTGAGCGAGGCGATGGTGGCGTCGTCGACGATTCCGGCGGTGTGGATGACGCCGGTCAGGCGGGTCGCGGGTGGGAGGGCGGCGAGCAGTCCGGCCAGGGCGGCTCGGTCGGCGACGTCGGCGGCGGTGATCTGGACGGATGCGCCGAGCGCGGCGAGGTCGGCGGCCAGGGCGGCGGCCCCGGGAGCGAACGGGCCGGAGCGGCTGACCAGGATCAGGCCGGCGGCGCGGCCGGTCGCGGCCAGGTGGCGGGCGGTGAGGCCGGCCAGTTTCCCGGTGCCGCCGGTGACGAGGACTGTGCCGGGGGGACGGATTTCGTGGTCTGCGTCGGTCTTGGTCTCGGTCGCCGCCGCGGCCGGGGACGCCGGGCGGGTCAGGCGGCTGGCATAAGCGCGGCCGTTGCGGACGGCGAGCTCGGGTTCTGCGATGGTCAGGGCGTTGGCCAGCACCGTGATCGGGTCCGCGGACGCGTCGGCGCCGTCGTGCGCGGGCAGGTCGACCAGGATCAGGCGGCCGGGGTTCTCCGACTGGGCCGAACGCAGCAGTCCGCGGGCGGCCGCAGCACCCAGGTCGGCCACGTTCTCGCCGGGTACGGTCGCAACCGCGCCCCGGGTGACGACGACCAGACGGGTCGGCAGGTCGAGCGTCAACCATTGCTGCGCGAGGGCGAGGGCTTCGGTGGTCACCCGGCGGGCGAACGCACCTGCGTCAGCACCATCCTGAGCGAAGGCTAGGGCTTCGGTGGTCACCCGGCGGGCGAACGCATCTGTGTCGGCGTCGTGTTGGGCGTGGGCTGCGGTGCCGATCGCGGCTAGGACCGCGTCCGGGGTCGGTGTCCCCGCTTCGATCGCGGCAGCCAGTTCGGCCAAGTCGGCATAGGCGCTTGCCTCGGTGTTGGCTGCGCCTAGGCGTTCGGTCAGGGCGTGCCGATCGGGGCCGATGACTGCCCAGCGGGCGTTCGGCGCGGACTCGCCTACCTGGACCGGAATCCACTCGATGCTGAACAGAGAGTCGCGCAGCGCGCTCTTGGCCGCCGCGGAGTCCTCCACGGGACGCAGCACCAGCGACTCGACCGTCACTACCGGCGCTCCGGTCGCGTCGGTAGCGACCAGCGCAATCTCGCCGGTCGGCGACTGCCGCAACCTAGCCCGCAGCACCGAAGCGCCGACCGCGTACAACGACACGCCGGTCCAGGCGAACGGCATCTGCGGTCCGTCAGTATCCGGATCGGAGCCGTCGGCCAGCCCGGCCAGCCAGACTGCGTGCAGCGCGGCGCCGAGCAGGGCCGGGTGCAGGCCGAAGGTGGCGGCATCGCCGGTGAGCTGCTCGGGCAGTGCGACCTCGGCGTATACGTCCTCACCGCGTCGCCAGACCGCTTGCAACCCCTGGAACGCAGTCCCGGATCCGGCCGCGGCCGCGAGCTGCCGGTAACGACCGTCTATGGGCACTGCGGCGGCATCGGCCGGCGGCCAGACGGTGAATTCGTCCTCGGCGAAACCTACCGGAGGCCGGGCCGGGGCGAGCCTTCCGGCCGCGTGCCGGGTCCACGCGACGCCCGCGTCCGCCGGCCGGGCGAAGATCTCGACCTCGCGCTGTCCGACCTCATCCGGCCCGCTCACCGCGACCTGCACCTGCACCGCGTCCGTCGCGGACAGCACCAGCGGCACGCCCATGGTCAGTTCGTCGATCCGGGTGCAGCCGACCCGTGCTCCGGCCGCGGCGGCGAGTTCGGCGAATCCGGTGCCGGGAAAGAAGATCGCGCCGTTCAGCGCGTGGTCGGCCAGCCAAGGCTGCGCGGCCGGGGACAATCGTCCGGTGAAGACCAGGGCTTGGCCGTCGGCCAGTTCGATCACCGCGCCGAGCAGCGGGTGCCCGACCGAACCCAGTCCGGCCGAGGCGACATCGGCGGTCAGGGCCGCGGTGTCGGGCCAGAACCGCTGACGCTGGAAGGCATACGTGGGCAGGCCGATCTGCCGCCCGGCCGGCAGGATCGCGGTCCAGTCGACGTCGACGCCGTGCACGTGCGCCTCGGCCAGGGAGGCCAGGAGCCGGGCCGGGCCGCCGTCGTCACGACGCAGAGTGCCGGTGACCACCGGAGCCGTCGCAGAATTCACATACTCGGCCAGGCCCTCGAGGGTGGCGGCGGTGCCGGAGGTCAGCACCGGGTGCGGTGAGACCTCGATGAACACGCCGAAACCGTCCCGGCCCAGGCGCTCGATGCCGCGGGTGAACTGGACCGTCGAACGCAGGCTGTCGTACCAGTACTCTGGGTCCGCATCAGCGCCCTCAAGGTAGTCGCCGGTCATCCCGGAGACCATCGGGATCATCGCGTGGCCGGGGGCGATCCCGTCCAGGGCGGCCAGGATCTGCTCGCGGATCGCTTCGACCTGCGGGCCGTGCGGCGCGTAGTCCATCGGCACGAAGCGGGTCCGCACGCCGTCGCGCTCGCACTCGGCGGCCAGGTTCTGCAGGGCGTCGATCGGGCCGGACACGGCGATCGCCTCGGGGCCGTTGACCGTCGCGACCGCCACCCGGTCGTCGTCGGCGGCCGCCAAGCGGGCTGCGACAGCGTCCAAGGACTCTGCGATCGACAGCACGCCGCCCTTACCGGACAGGGCAAGCATCGCCTGCCCGCGCCGGGCGACGACGCGCGCGCCGTCCGCGAGGGAGAGCACCCCGGCGACGACCGCGGCCGCGATCTCGCCCTGGCTGTGGCCGATCACCGCCTCCGGGTGCACGCCGGCGGCCTCCCAGACAGCGGCGAGCGACACCATGATCGCCCACAGGGCCGGGTGTACGACGTCGAGCCGGGTCAGCCGCGGCGCGTCGGGGTGACCGGCCAGCACCTCGGCCAGATCCCACTCCACGTAAGGCGCCAAGGCCGCGCCGCACTCGGTCAGCCGGGCGGCGAAGGCCGGGCTGGTTTGGGCCAGTTCCCGGCCCATGCCGACCCACTGGCCGCCCTGGCCGGGGAACACGAACACGACCGGGCCGGTGGCTCCGGCGGCCGGGACGGTGCCGCTGACCACGCCGCCGACCGCCTCTCCGGCGGCGAGTGCGGCCAGACGCGCGGTCAGTCCGTCCCGGTCCGCGCCGAGCAGCACCGCGCGGTGTTCGAACGCTGAGCGCGTGGTGGCCAGGGACCAGCCGACGTCCGTCGGATCGAGCGAGGCCCCGGCAGAGGCGGCGTCCGCGGCGAACGCGCTCAGCTGCTCGGCCTGGGCGGCCAGTCCGGCGGCACTGCGGGCGGAGAGCAGCCAGGCCGTGGTGCCGCAGTCCAGAACCCTAAGCGGGGCAACGGAATCGGCCTCACCGGACCCGGATCCGGGCGCTGCGTCGGCATCGGCGGCGTCGGCCTCCGGCTCGGCGGCAGGGGCTTCCTCGATGATGACGTGCGCGTTGGTCCCACTGACACCGAACGCTGACACGGCCGCTCGTCGCGGCCGGCCCTCGGCGGCCCACGGGACGGCCTCTGTCAGCAGTCGGACATGCCCGGCCGACCAGTCGATGTGCCCGGACGGTTCGGCGGCGTGCAGGGTCGGCGGGAGCAGGCCGTTCTGCAACGCCAGCACGATCTTCATCACCCCGGCCGCGCCCGCCGCGGCCTGGGTGTGCCCGATGTTCGACTTCACCGAGCCCAGCCACAGCGCACGCTCCTGCGGCCGGTCCTGGCCGTAGGTCGCGAGCAGGGCCTGCGCCTCGATCGGGTCGCCGAGCGTGGTGCCGGTGCCGTGGGCTTCGACCGCGTCGACGTCTGCCGAGGTCAGGCGGGCACTGGCCAGTGCCGCGCGGATCACCCGCTGCTGCGAGGGTCCGTTGGGCGCGGTCAGGCCGTTGGACGCACCATCCTGATTCACCGCGCTGCCACGCACGACCGCGAGGACCGGGTGCCCGTTGCGGCGAGCATCGGAGAGCCGTTCGACGACCAGGACCGCGGCGCCCTCCGCCCAGCCGGTGCCGTCCGCACCGGCGCCGAACGCCTTGCAGCGACCGTCCTCAGCCAGCCCTTCCTGGCGCGCGATCTCCGAGAACATCGACGGCACAGCCATCACCGTGACCCCACCGGCCAACGCGAGCGAGCACTCCCCCGACCGCAGCGCCTGCGCCGCCAAATGCAGCGCGACCAGCGACGAGGAACAAGCCGTGTCGACCGTCACGGCCGGACCCTCCAGGCCCAGCGTGTACGACACCCGGCCGGAGATGACGCTGGAGGCCGTGCCGGTCATCTGGTAGATGCCGGAACCGGGCGCGGCGCTGGCCGGGTACCCGGAGAAGGACGCCCCGGCGAACACGCCGGTGGCCGAGCCCTGTAGCGACTTCGGGTCGATGCCCGCGCGCTCCAGCGCCTCCCAGGACGTCTCCAGCAGCAGCCGCTGCTGCGGGTCCATGGCCAGGGCCTCACGCGGGGAGATGCCGAAGAATCCGGGGTCGAAGTCGGCCGCGTCGTGCACGAAGCCGCCGCGGGTGCGGGCCGGGTCCGGGTCGTACTCGGCCGCCGCCTCCCAGCCGCGGCCGGCCGGGAAACCGGAGATCGCGTCGGTGCCGGCCGCCAGCAGCTGCCAGAAGCCCTCCGGGCTGCGCACACCACCGGGCAGCCGGCAGCCCATCCCGACGATCGCGACCGGTTCGAGCTCGCCGGTCTCCAGCTTGCGCAGCCGCTCCCGGGTCTCGTAGAGCTCGGCCGAGACCTTCTTCAGGTAGGCCAGGAGCTTGTCGTTCTCCACCATCAGAGCTCTCCCTCATGTGCGGCGCCGAACGGTTCGGTGGACAGCGGATTCACGAGACCCCGAGCTCTCGGTCGATGAAGTCGATGACCTCGTCGGCGGTGGCGGCCCGGAGTTTCCCGGCCGCCTCGTTCTGCCTCGGCCCGTCCTCGGCGCTGATCCACTTGGACAGCACCGTCTGGAGCCGGACGGTGACCTGCGAGCGGATGCCGCTGTCGGCCGGGATGGCGGCGAGCAGCGACTCGAGGTCGTCGAGCCCGGTGAACACCGGTGGGGCGGTGTCCTCGTCCTGGTAGATCGCGGCCCGCAGGTGGGCCGCGAGCACCGCGGAGGTCGGGTAGTCGAAGATGACCGTGGCCGGCAGGCGACGGCCGGTGGCGACGGTGAGCCGGTTGCGCAGTTCGACCGCGGTCAGCGAGTCGAAGCCGAGGTCCTTGAACGCGCGGCCCGCGCCGACCGACTCGATCGAGGCGTAGCCGAGCACGGCCGCGGCCTCGGTGCGGACCAGGTTCACCAGGATCCGGTCCTGCTCGGCCCGGGAACGCCCGGCCAGCTGAGCGGCCAGGGCGTCGGCGCCCGGGCTGGCGGCGTCCGGCTCGGCCGCGGCGGTGCGCGCGGCCCGGACCTCGGGCAGGTCTCCGAGCAGCGGGCTGGGCCGGCGCAGGGTGAACACCTCGGCGAACCGGGACCAGTCCACGTCCGCGACGGTCACCACCCCGCCGCCGCCGTCGACCACCGCGGCCAGCGCCCCGATGCCGAGTTCGCCGTCCAGGAACCGCAGGCCGCGCGACTGCAGGGCGCTGACCGCGCCGTCGCTGTCGGCCATGCCGCCGCCGCTCCACGGGCCCCAGGCGACCGAGGTCCCGGTCAGGCCGCGGGCCCGGCGGCCGTCGACCAGGGCGTCCAGGAAGGCGTTGCCGGCCGCGTAGCCCGGCTGGTGGCCGCTGCCCCAGGTCGAGGAGATCGAGGAGAAGACGATGAAGGCGTCAAGGTCAAGGCCGGTGGTCAGCTGGTCGAGCCACTGCGCGCCGCCGACCTTGGCGTCCATCACGGCCGCGATCCCGGCCAGGTCCGCCTGCTCGACCGGCACGGCTTCGGGCGCTCCGGCCGCGTGGATCACGGCGCTGAGTTCGGGCCCGGTGGCCGCGATCCGGCGCAGCAGGGCGGCGACGTCGGCGCGGGCGCCGATGTCCCCGGCCAGCAGCTCGACCGTGGATCCGGCGGCGGCCAGCTCGGCCGCCAGGGCCGGGGCCCCGGCCGCGTTCGCCCCGGAGCGGCTGGTGAGCACGATCCGGTGCGCGCCGCGGCCGGCCGCCCAGCGGGCCGAGCGGCCGCCGAGCGCGCCGCTGCCGCCGGTGACCAGGACCGTTCCGCGCGGCGTCCAGCGTTCGGCCCGGGTCGCGGCCGGGGTGTGGCGCACCAGGCGGCGGCCGAGGATCCCGGAGCCGCGGATCGCGACCTGGTCCTCGCCGTCCGGGCCGGTGTGCGCCAGGATCGCGCACAGGCGGGCGGCGGTGCGGGCGTCCAGGGTCTGCGGCAGGTCGATCAGGCCGCCCCAGCGGTCGGGGTGTTCCAGGCCGACGACGCGTCCCAGGCCCCAGATCTGGGCCTGCGTCGGGGTTGTCAGCGCCTCGCCGGGGCCGGTCGCGACCGCGCCCCGGGTCAGGACCCACAGCGGCGCGGCCAGGCCGAGGTCGCCGAGCGCCTGGACCAGGCCGAGCGTGCGGGCCGTGCCGACGGCGACCAGCGGGTACTGGGCCAGGGTGTCCGGTTCCAGGGCGAGCAGCGAGACGATTCCGGTGACGGCCGGGGCTCCGTCGAGCGCCTGGCCGATCCGGGCGGCGACGGCCGTGCGGTCGACGTCGTCGGGGTCGATCCGGGCGAGGAGTGTTTCGGCGCCGTGGTCCGTCAGGGTTCGGATGTACTCGTCGGCCTGTGCGGCGTGGGTGTCGGCGATCACGAGCCAGGTTCCGGCCAGCGCGGCCGGGGCCGGGTCGGCGAGCGGGGTCCAGGAGATCGCGTACTTCCAGGCGGCCGTGGCCGAGTCCTCGCGTTCCCGGCGTCGCCAGGTGGTGAGCAGCGGCATGACGCCGTCGAGCTGTTCCTGGTCTGCCACGGACAGCGTCTCGGCCAGAGCCCTGACGTCCCCGCCTTCGATGGCGGCCCAGAACCGTTGCTGCTCCAGGGTTTCCGCACCATTGCCGGTGCCTGCGGCGGGGGTCGGCTGTTCGGAGCGGACCCAGAAGCGTTCGTGTTCGAAGGCGTAGGTAGGCAGGTCGATCCGCCGGCCGGTCGGCAGTACGGCGGCCCAGTCGACGCCGACGCCCTGGACGTGGGCGCGGCTCAGGGCGGTCAGCACGGCGGCGCGCGCGGGCGTGTCCGGGCGCTGGAGCGGGATGAAGGCCGGGTCGCCGGCGCCCTCGGCCGGGTCGATCGCGTCGAGCGCGGCCGAGCCCATCGCCGAGAGGGTCCCGTCCGGGCCGATCTCCAGGAAGACCGACAGTCCCTTGCCGGAGAGCGTGCTGACGGCGTCGGCGAAGCGCACGGCCTGCCGGGCCTGGAGGACCCAGTAGTCCGGGTCCGGGTCGGTGATGGTTTCCCCGGTCAGGGCGCCGACCCAGGTCACGGCCGGGACCGCGTGGTCCAGGCCGGCCGCGGTGGCGCCGAGGTCGGCGAGCATCGGGGTCATCCGGGCCGAGTGGAACGCGTGGCTGACCCGCAGGCGCCGGACCCGGCGGCCCAGGCCTCGCCACAGCTCGACGATCGCTTCGACCGCGGCTTCGTCGCCGGAGACCACGACCGAGGTCGGGCCGTTGACCGCGGCGATCGACAGGTCGCCGGATTCGTCCAGGGTGGCGAGGATTTCGGCCTCGCTGGCTTCGATCGCCGCCATCGCGCCGCCCTCGGGCAGGGCCTGCATCAGGCGGCCGCGCACGGCGACCAGGCGGCAGGCGTCGGCCAGGGTCAGCACACCAGCCGCGTGGGCGGCCGCGATCTCGCCGACCGAATGCCCGGCCACCGCGTCCGGGACGATCCCGGCGGCGGCGAGCATGGCGACCAGGCCGACTTCGATGGCGAACAGTCCGGTCTGCGCGAACACGGTCTGGTCGGCGCGCGGGTCGGTCTCGTCCTCGCTCAGGACGACGTCCCGGATCGGCAGGCCCAGCTCGGCTTCCAGCAATTCACAGGCTTCGTCGAATGCTGAGGCGAAGGCCGGGGACGCGGCATACAGTCCGCGTCCCATGCCGGCCCGCTGCGAGCCCTGCCCGGCGAACAGGAACCCGACCCGCGGCTGGCCGCCGGGGACCGCGCCGCCGAGGACGTTCGCCGCCGACTCCCCGGACGCCACGGCGGCCAGGCCCGCGAGCAGTTCGTCCGGCGTGGTTCCGGTGATCACGGCGCGGTTCTCGAAGGTCGAGCGGGCCGTGGCCAGGGACCAGCCCACGTCGACCGGGTCCAGGTCCGGGCGCGCGGCCAGGTGCGTGCTCAGGCGTTGGGCCTGTGCGGCCAGGCTGCCGGGCGTGCGGCCGGACAGCAGCCACAGCGGCTGCGCGTCGGCCAGGACCGCCGGGGTCGCGGCGGGCGCCTGAGACGGAAAGTCGCCGTCACCGTCGCCGTCCGCGGCGGCCGGGGCCTCTTCCAGGATGGTGTGCACGTTGGTGCCGCTCATCCCGAACGCCGACACGCCGGCCCGCCGCGGCCGCGCGCCGCTGGGCCAGGCCACGGCCTCGCTCAGCAGCCGCACCTCGCCGGACTTCCAGTCGATGTGCGGCGACGGCTCGTCCACGTGCAGCGTCCGCGGCAGCTGCTGGTTCTGCAGGGCCAGCACCATCTTGATCACGGCCGCCATGCCCGCCGCGGCCTGGGTGTGGCCGATGTTCGACTTCACCGAGCCGAGCCACAGCGGCCGGTCCTCGGGGCGCTGCCGGCCGTAGGTCGCGAGCAGGGCCTGCGCCTCGATCGGGTCGCCGAGGGTGGTCCCGGTGCCGTGCGCCTCGACCGCGTCGACCTCGTCGGCCGACAGTCGCGCGTTGGCCAGGGCCGCCCGGATCACCCGCTGCTGCGAGGGTCCGTTCGGCGCGGTCAGGCCGTTGGAGGCGCCGTCCTGGTTGACCGCGCTGCCGCGGACCACGGCCAGGACCGGATGTCCGTTGCGGCGCGCGTCGGACAGGCGCTCCAGGACCAGGACGCCCGCGCCCTCGGCCATGCCCATGCCGTCCGCTCCGGCGCCGAAGGCCTTGCAGCGGCCGTCCTTGGCCAGGCCGAGCTGGGCGTTGAAGCCGGTGAACATCACCGGGGTCGCGGCCACGAACGCGCCGCCGGCCAGGGCGAGCGTGCACTCGCCGGAGCGCAGCGCCTGACCGGCCAGGTGCAGCGCGACCAGGGACGAGGAGCACGCCGTGTCCACCGACACCGCCGGGCCTTCCAGTCCCAGCACGTACGACATGCGCCCGGACAGCACGCTGCTGGACGTGCCGGTCAGCAGGTGGCCCTTGTCGCCGCCGGCCTCCTGCCGGCGGTCCAGGCCGTACCCGGACCAGGACGCTCCGACGAACACGCCGGTGGCCGAGCCGCGCAGCAGCTCGGGGTCGATCCCGGCCCGTTCCAGCGCCTCCCAGGAGGTTTCCAGCAGCATCCGCTGCTGCGGGTCCATGGTCAGCGCCTCGCGCGGGCTGATCCCGAAGAATCCGGGGTCGAACAGGCTGGCGTCGTAGACGAATCCGCCGCGCGGCAGCTGGCCGGGCTCGGCCGCGTCGTGGATGGCGGCCATGTCCCAGCCGCGGTCGGTCGGCAGGTCCGCGACCACGTCGGCGCCGGCGGCCAGCAGCTGCCAGAAGTCCTCCGGGGTGCGCACCCCGCCGGGGAAGCGGCAGCCGATGCCGACGATCGCGATCGGTTCGTCGGTCGCGGTCGCGGTCGCGCTCGCGGCCGCGGCGGCCTCGTCCCGGTCGCCGAGCAGCCGGGAGCGCAGGAACCCGGCCAGCGCGGCCGAGGTCGGGTAGTCGAAGACCAGGGTGGCCGGCAGGCTCAACCCGGTGGCGTTGGTCAGCCGGTTGCGCAGGTCCACCGCGGTCAGCGAGTCGAAGCCGAGGTCCTTGAACGCCCGCCCGGCGGCCAGCGCCTGCGGGGAGGAGTGGCCGAGGACGACCGCGGCCTCGGTGCGGACCAGGTCGGTCAGCGTGCGGGTCTGCTCGGCCCGGGTCAGGCCGGTCAGCCGCTCGGCCAGCTCGGTGCCGGCCGGGGCCTGGTCTCGGCCGGTCGGCGTGGGCGCCGGGTCGGTCAGGGCGCGGCGGGCCTCGGGCAGGTCGGCGAGCAGCGGGCTGGGCCGGTGCACGGTGAAGACCGGGGCGAACGCGGCCCAGTCGATGTCGGCGACCGTGACCAGGCCCTCTTCGTGGTCCAGGGCTTGGCCGAGGGCGTCGATGGCGAGCTGCGGGTCGAGTTCGCGCAGGCCCATCCGCTGCATGGTCTCTCCGGCTCGGCCCTCGGCCATTCCGCCGCCGCCCCACAGGCCCCAGGCCACCGAGGTTCCGGCCTGGCCGCGGGCGCGGCGGGCCTGGATCAGGGCGTCCAGGTAGGCGTTGGCGGCCGCGTAGCCGCCGAGGTGGGAGCTGCCCCACGTGGTCGCGCCGGAGGAGAAGGTGACGAAGGCGTCCAGGTCCGCGGTCAGCGCGTCCAGGTGGGCCGCGCCGCCGACCTTGGCGGCGAGCGACGCGCCGAGTCCGGCCATGCTCAGTTCGGCCAGGGGGCCGCCGCCGCCGACGCCGGCCGCGTGGAACACCGCGCGCAGCTCGGGTCCGGTCGCGCCGATCCACCCGACCAGGCCGGCCACGTCGGCGCGAACGGCGACGTCTGCGGCGAGTACGGATACTGACGTTCCGGCGAGCGCGAGGTCGGCTGCGAGGGCTGCGACGCCGGAGGTGGCCGGGCCGGAACGGCTGGAGAGCACGATCCGCTCCGCGCCCCGGGCCGACGCCCAGCGGGCCAGCCGGCCGCCGATCGCCCCGGTGCCGCCGGTGATCAGGACGCTGTCACGTGGGGTCCAGGCGTTCTGGGCCGGGGTCTCGGGCTGCGGTGCGCGCACCAGGCGGCGGGCCAGCAGGCCGGTGCTGCGGATCGCGATCTGGTCCTCGCCGCCGGTCGCCGATCCGAGGACGGCGCAGAGCCGGTCGGCGGCTTGGGCGTCGAGCGTTCCGGGGACGTCGACCAGGCCACCCCAGCGGTCCGGGTGCTCGAGTCCGGCGACCCGGCCCAGGCCCCAGACCTGTGCTTGGGCGAGGCTGGTCGGCGCCGGGTCCGGTCCGGCCGCGCCGCGGGTCAGGGCCCACAGCGGGGCCGGGATGCCCAGGTCGCCGAGGGCTTGGATCAGGCCGACGGTGGCGGCCAGGCCGGTGGAGATCACCGGGTTCTCGGGCAGCGGCGTCTCGTCCAGCGCGAGCAGTGAGAGCACGCCGGTGACGGTCTGTGTGCCGATGATCTCCCGCAGGCGGGTCGCGACGTCGTCCCGGTCGGTCTGCGCGATCTCGGCGAGGACCGCGTCGGCGCCGTGCTCGGTCAGGGCCCGGACATACTCGGCAGCGGTGTCGGCCGCAGCGGATCCTGTGAGGACGAGCCAGGTTCCGGCCAGGGCGGCCGGGCGGGGGTCGGCGAGCGGCGCCCAGGTGATTCGGTAGCGCCAGTCCGCGGTCAGCGTCCGGCCGCGTTCCCGGCGGCGCCAGGACGCGAGCGCCGGGAGCACTTCTTCGAGCCGTTGTCCTTCCAGCGCAAGGGTTTCGGCGAGGCCGGCCACGTCGCCGTCGTCCACGGCCGCCCAGAACCGGTCCTCGGCCGGGTCGCCGACGCGGGCGCCCGCCGGACTCCCGAGCATGCCTTCGACCCAGAAGCGTTCGCGGGCGAACGCATAGGTCGGCAGGTTGACCGGGCGGCCGGGCGTGAGCACCGCGCGCCAGTCGACCGGCACGCCCTGCACGTGCAATTCGGCCAGGGACAACAGGATCCGCTCGGCGCCGCCGTCGTCGCGGCGCAACGTCCCGACCACCACCGGAGCGGTGTCAGGGTCCGTGCTTTCTTCGTCTTCGGGCTGCGGTCGCCGGTCGAGCGTGGCGCTGATCGCCGCGGCCAGGACCGGGTGCGGGGAGACTTCGACGAACACCGTGTGCCCGTCCTCGTGCAGGGCTTCGACGGCCCGGGAGAACTGCACCGTGCCGCGCAGGCTCGCGTACCAGTAGTCGGGTCCCGCGTCCTGGCCGGTCAGCAGCTCGCCGGTCAGGGCCGAGATCAGCGGTATCGCAGCGGGCTGCGGGCTGATTCCGTCGAGCACGGCCAGGATCTCCCGGCGCAGCTGTTCGACCTGCGGGCCGTGCGAGGCGTAGTCGACCGGCAGCAGGCGGGTACGCACCCCGGCCCGCTCGCACTCGGCCGCGATCTCGGTCAGCGCGGCGACGTCGCCGGAGACGACCGTGGCCTCGGGTCCGTTGACCGCCGCGACCGCGACCCGGCCGGTCCAGGCGTCGATCCGTTCGGTGATCACGTGGACCGGCTCGCCGATCGAGAGCATCCCGCCCTGGCCGGACAGCGCGGTCAGCGAGCGGCTGCGCAGGGCGACCACCTTGGCGGCGTCGTCCAGGGACAGGATCCCGGCGACGACCGCCGCCGCGATCTCGCCCTGCGAGTGCCCGACCACCGCGGCCGGGCGCACTCCGGCGGCCTGCCAGACCGCGGCGAGCGAGACCATGACGGCCCACAGGGCGGGCTGGACCACGTCGACCCGGTCCAGGCTCGGCGCGTCCGGCGCGCCCGCGAGGACCTCGTCCAGAGACCAGTCAACATACTGCGACAGCGCCCGGGCGCACTCGGCCAGCCGGGCCGCGAACACCGGCGAGGCGGCGGCCAGGTCCCGGCCCATCCCGACCCACTGCGACCCCTGGCCGGGGAAGACGAACACGACCGGGCTCACCGGGCCGGCCACGCCGCTCGCGACGCCCGGCGAGGACTCGCCCGCCGCCAGCGCGGACAGCCGGGCCAGCAGCTCGTCCCGGTCCGCGCCCAGCACGACCGCGCGGTGCTCGAAGGTCGAGCGGGTGGTCGCCAGCGCCCAGCCCACGTCCAGCGGATCCGGGTCGGCGGCCGCCAGGTGCTCGGCCAGCCGGGCCGCCTGAGCGCGCAGGGCCTCGCGGGTGCGGCCGGACACCAGCCAGGCCGGGACTCCCGCCACGACCGGTGAAGCGTCGCCCTGATATTCGTCCTCGATGTCGGTGGTCGCCGCGGCAGTCGGGGCCTGTTCGAGGATGAGGTGGGCGTTGGTGCCGCTCATGCCGAACGAGGACACTCCGGCCCGCCGCGGGCGGCCGTCGGCCGGCCACGGGACCGGCTGCGTCAGGAGCCTGACCTGCCCGGCGGACCAGTCGATGTGCGGGGACGGCTCGTCGGCGTGCAGGGTCGGCGGGAGCAGGCAGTTCTGCAGTGCCAGCACCATTTTCATCACCCCGGCCACACCCGCGGCGGACTGGGTGTGGCCGATGTTGGACTTGACCGAGCCGAGCCACAGCGGGCGGTCGGCGTCGCGGTTCTGGCCGTAGGTGGCCAGCAGGGCTTGGGCTTCGATCGGGTCGCCGAGCGTGGTGCCGGTGCCGTGCGCTTCGACCGCGTCGATGTCGGCGGGCGACAGCTGCGCGCTGGCGAGGGCAGCGCGGATGACGCGTTGCTGCGACGGTCCGTTCGGCGCGGTCAGGCCGTTGGAGGCGCCGTCCTGGTTCACCGCGCTGCCGCGCATGACCGCGAGTACCGTGTGCCCGTTGCGCTGTGCGTCGGAAAGCCTTTCCAGCAAGAGCATTCCGGCGCCCTCGGCCCAGCCGGTGCCGTCCGCGCCGGCCCCGAAGGCCTTGCACCGGCCGTCGGAGGCCAGGCCCTGCTGCCGGGAGAACTCGGAGAACCCGGTCGGCACCGCCATCACCGTCACGCCGCCGGCCAGGGCCAGGGAGCACTCCCCGGACCGCAGCGCCTGCGCGGCCAGGTGCAGCGCCACCAGGGACGAGGAGCAGGCCGTGTCGACCGTGACCGCCGGGCCCTCCAGGCCCAGCGAGTAGGAGACCCGGCCGGAGATGACGCTCGCGGCCATCCCGGTCAGCTGGTAGCCCTCCAGCCCGCTGTCGGTCGCGCCGACGCCGTAGCCGGAGAAGCCCGAGCCGGCGAACACGCCGGTGTCGCTGCCGCGCAGCGAACGCGGGTCGATCCCGGCCCGTTCCAGCGCCTCCCAGGAGGTTTCCAGCAGGATCCGCTGCTGCGGATCCATGGCCAGGGCCTCGCGCGGGTTGATGCCGAAGAACCCGGGGTCGAACTCGCCCGCGCCGGACAGGAAGCCGCCCGCGCGGGTGCTGGACGTGCCGGCCCGGCCCGGGTCGGCGTCGAAGAGGTTCGCCAGGTCCCAGCCGCGGTCGGTCGGGAAGGCCGAGACCGCGTCGGTGCGGCCGGCCAGCAGGTCCCAGAACCGCTCCGGGGTGTCCGCGCCGCCGGGGAAGCGGCAGGCCATCGCGACGATCGCGATCGGGTCCCCGTCCACCGCGGCCGGGCCGCGCTCCCGGCCCGGGCCGGCGCCGTGGCCGAGCAGTTCGGCTCGCAGGTGCTCGGCCAGGGCCCGCGGGGTCGGGTAGTCGAAGACCAGGGTGGCCGACAGGCTCAGGCCGCTGCGGCCGGTCAGCCGGTTGCGCAGTTCCACCGCGGTCAGGGAGTCGAAACCGACGTCGCTGAACGCCCGGTCCGCGTCGATCGCGGAGGCGGACGCGTGGCCGAGCACGGCCGCCGCCTCGGTCCGGACCAGGTCGGTGAGCAGCTGCTCCTGCGCGGCGCGGTCGAGTGCGGCCAGCCGGCGTCCGAGGTCGCTGTCGACCGCGGTCTCGGCGGCGGCGTCGCCAGCCGGCAGGGCGCGGACCTCGGGCAGGTCGCGCACGAACGGGACCTGGCGCAGGCTGCCCATCCGGGCCACGGCCTGGGCCCAGTCCACGTTCATGACGGTGAGCACGCCGGTCGACCCGGCGTCGTCGAGCGCCTGGCCGAGCACCTTCAACGCCAGGTCCGGGGCCATCGCCTGCAACAGGCCGCGGTCCAGCCGCTGCCGCACGGCCTCCCCGGCCTGCGCCATCCCGCCGCCGGCCCACGGGCCCCAGGCCAGTGAGACGGCGGGCAGGCCGCGGCCGCGCCGGTTCTGCGCGAGCGCGTCCAGGAACGCGTTGGCGGCCGCGTAGTTGCCCTGCCCGCCGCCGCCGAAGGTGCCGGCCGAGGAGGAGAAGAGCACGAACGCGTCCAGGTCCAGGCCGGCGGTCAGGTCGTCCAGGGCGGCCGCGCCGCCCGCCTTGGCCGCCAGCACCGCGGCGAACCGCGCGGCGTCCAGGCGGTCCAGGACGCCGTCGTCGACGACCCCGGCGGTGTGGATCACGGTCCGCAGTTGCGGGCCGTCGGCCGCGATCGTGCGCAGCAGTCCGGCGATGTCGGCGCGGTCGGCGACGTCGGCCGCGAGGACCACGGCCGTGGATCCGGCCTCGGCCAGGTCCGCGGCCAGCTTCCCGGCGCCCGCGGCATGGGCGCCGGAACGGCTGGAGAGCACGATCCGTTCGGCTCCACGCTCGGCCAGCCAGTGGGCCACCCGGGCGCCGATCGCGCCGGTGCCGCCGGTGACCAGGGCCGTGCCGCGCGGAGACCAGCGCGCTCCGGCCGCGGGAGTGACGGCGGGCGCGGCCCGGACGAGCCGGCGGCCGAGCATTCCGGCGTCCCGGATCGCCACCTGGTCCTCGCCGCATCCGGCCAGGACCGCGGCCAGCCGGGCGCCGGTGCGCGCGCCCCAGACCGGCGGCAGGTCGATCAGCCCGCCCCAGCGGTCCGGGTGTTCGAGCGCTGCGACCTGGCCCAATCCCCAGGCCTGGGCCTGGATCGGGGCCGTGACCGGGTCGATCGGGGCGGCGGCCACGGCGCCCTGAGTCAGAACCCAGAGGGGGGTGGTCAGTCCGATGTCGCCCAGGGCCTGGACCAGGCCGAGCGTGGCCGCGACACCGGCCGGGACGGCCTCCAGACCCGGCAGCGGTGCTTCGTCCAGAGCGAGCAGGGACAGGACGCCGCCATCAGTCGGCACGTCCCCGGTCGCGTCCTCGGCCGCGGTGAGCGCCGCGCGGATCCGGGCGGCGATCGTCGCGCGGTCCGGGCTGTCGATGCCGAGTTCGACCAGCTGCGCCTGCGCGCCGCGGTCCGTCAGGGCCTGGATGCATTCCAGGGCGAGTTCGTCCTCGGCCGGGTTGCGGGTGACCACCAGCCAGGTGCCCGACAGTCGCGTCTGCGCCGGGTCGTTGACCGCGGCCCAGGTGGTCCGGTAGCGCCAGTGCGCGGTCGCCGACTCGTCCCGTTCCCGGCGGCGCCACGCGGCCAGGCCGGGCAGGAGCGCGCTGAGGCGGTCCGGGTCGTCGACGTCCAGCGCCTCGGCCAGCGCGGCCAGGTCGCCGCGCTCGACCGCGGCCCAGAACCGGGCCTCGGCCGCCGACCCGGCGCCGGCGCCGACCGGCGCCGCGCCCGGGCGCATCAGCTGCGGGCCGCCGGGCCAGAAGTACTGGTGCTGGAACGCGTACGTCGGCAGCTCGACCAGCCGGCCGGCCGGCAGGACCGCGGACCAGTCGACGCCGACGCCCTGCACGTGCGCGCGGGCCAGCGCGGTCAGCAGCGACTCCGGCGCCGGGGTCTGGCCGCGCAGCAGCGGGATGAACCCGGCGCTGACCCGGCCGGACCGGGCGGAGTCGCCCTCGGCGGCCGCGGCGGCCAGCACGGCCAGGCCCATCCCGGACAGGGTCGCGTCCGGGCCGATCTCGACGAACACGCTGATCCCGCGCCCGGCCAGCGTGCTGACCGCGTCGGCGTAGCGGACCGCCTGCCGGGCCTGCCGGCCCCAGTAGTCGGCCTGCGGGACCGCGATCACCTCGCCGGTCAGCGCGCCGACCCAGGTCAGGGCGGGCGCCATCTGCTTCAGCTCGGCCGCGGCCTGGCCGAGCTCCTCGAGCACCGGGTCCATCCGGGCCGAGTGGAACGCGTGGCTGACCCGCAGTTTGCGCACCCGGCGGCCCTGATCGCGCCAGGTCTCGACGATCTCGTCGACCGCGGCCTCATCGCCGGAGACGACCACCGAACTCGGGCCGTTGACCGCCGCGATCGACACACCCTCGCGGTACTCCAGCTCGGCGAGCATCTCGGCCTCGGTCGCCGCGATCGCGGCCATTGCGCCCCCCTCGGGCAGGGCCTGCATCAGCCGGGCCCTGGTACCGACCAGGCGGCAGGCGTCCTCGAGGGTCAGCACGCCGGCCGCGTGGGCCGCGGCGATCTCGCCGACCGAGTGCCCGGCCACCGCCTCCGGGACCACCCCGGCCGCCGCGAGCACCGCGACCAGGGAGACCTCCACGGCGAACAGCCCGGCCTGGGCGAACCCGGTCTGGTCGGCCCGGGCGTCGGTGCCGTCGCCGAGGACGACCTCGCGGATGGGCAGGCCGACCTGTGGTTCCAGCAGGTCGCAGACCCGGTCGAAGGTCGCCGCGAACACCTCCGAGGCGGCGTACAGCTCGCGGCCCATACCGGCCCGCTGCGCGCCCTGGCCGGCGAAGACGAACCCGATCCGGGGCGGCCCGGCCGAGGCGACCGCGCTGACCACGGTGTTCGTGCTCTGACCGGCGGCCGCCGCGGCCAGGCCGGAGCGCAGTTCGGCGCGGTCGGCGCCGACGATCACGGCGCGGTGTTCGAACACTGACCGGGCGGTGGCCAGCGAATGGGCGACGTCGGCCGGGTCCAGATCCGGGCGGGCGTCGACGAAGGCGGCCAGCCGCTGCGCCTGGGCGGCCAGGGCGTCGGCGGTCCGGGCGGACAGCAGCCAGGCCGGGGCCGCGGCCAGGGCGGCCGGCGTGGGCTCGGCCGCGGCCGGCGCGCCGGTGAGGTCGGGTTCGGGGGCTTCTTCGACGATGACGTGCGCGTTGGTGCCGCTGATGCCGAACGCCGAGACCCCGGCCCGGCGCGGGCGGCCACCGGCCGGCCACGACACCGGCTCGGACAGCAGCCGCAGGCCGGAGGCGGACCAGTCCACGTGCGGGGACGGTTCGAGTGAGTGCAGGGTCCGGGGCAGCTGCTCGTGCTGGAGGGCCAGGACCATCTTGATCACGCCCGCGACGCCCGCGGCGGCCTGGGCGTGGCCGATGTTGGACTTGACCGAGCCGAGCCACAACGGCCGGTCCTCGGGCCGGTCCTGGCCGTAGGCGGCGGCCAGGGCCTGGGCCTCGATCGGGTCGCCCAGGACCGTGCCGGTGCCGTGCGCCTCCACGGCGTCCACGTCGGCGGCGGTCAGTCCGGCGTTCGCGAGCGCGGCCCGGATCACCCGCTGCTGGGAGGGGCCGTTCGGGGCGGTCAGGCCGTTGGACGCGCCGTCCTGGTTGACCGCGCTGCCGCGGATCACGGCGAGCACCGGGTGCCCGTTGGCCCGGGCGTCGGAGAGGCGTTCGAGCACGATCATGCCCGCGCCCTCGGCCATGCCCATGCCGTCGGCGTCGGCCGAGAAGGACTTGCAGCGGCCGTTGCCGGCCAGGCCGCGCTGCTTGGAGAAGCCGACCAGTTCGGCCGGGGTGGCCATCACGGTCACGCCGCCGGCCAGCGCCAGGCCGCACTCGCCGGAGTGCAGTGCCTGCGCGGCCAGGTGCAGGGCGACCAGGGAGGAGGAGCAGGCCGTGTCCACGGTCAGCGACGGCCCCTCCAGGCCCAGGGTGTAGGAGATCCGGCCGGAGATCACGCTGCCGGCGTTGCCGGTGACCATGTGGCCTTCGAGCCCGGCCGAGCCCTCCGGAGCCAGTTGCAGCCCGGTGGCGTATCCGGACCCGTAGCCGCCGGCGAAGACGCCGGTGGCCGAGCCGCGCAGCGACCGCGGGTCGATCCCGGCCCGTTCCAGCGCCTCCCAGGAGGTTTCCAGCAGCAGGCGCTGCTGCGGGTCCATGGCCAGGGCCTCGCGGGGGCTGATCCCGAAGAATCCGGGGTCGAACTGCCCGGCCTCCGGCAGGAAACCGCCGGCCTGGACGTAGGCCGTGCCGGGGTGGTCGGGGTCGGGGTTGAACAGGTGGTCCAGGTCCCAGCCGCGGTTGAGCGGGATCCCGCTGATCCCGTCGCCGCCGGTGGCCAGCAGTTCCCAGAAGCTCTCCGGGCTGTCGACGCCGCCGGGGTAGCGTCCGGCCATGCCGACGATCGCGATCGGCTCGCCGTCCACCACCGCGCGGGCCTCGGCCGCCGGGGGCGCGGCCAGGCCGCCGAGCAGGTCGGTGCGCAGGTAGCCGGAGAGCACCAGCGGGGTCGGGTAGTCGAACAACAGTGTGGCCGGCAGCCGGATCCCGGTGGCCGAGCTGAGCTGGTTGCGCAGTTCCACCGCGGTCAGCGAGTCGAAGCCGAGGTCGCTGAACGCGCGGGCGGCGTCGACCTCCTCGAAGGAGACGTAGTTGAGCACGGCGGCGGCCTCGGCCCGGATCAGGTCGGTCAGCAGCCGGTCCTGCTCGGCCCGGGGCAGCCCGGACAAACGCTGGGCCAGTTCGCCCTCGGCCCGCGGGCCGGCGCCGGCCGGGCCGGTCTCGGCCGCCCGGGCCCGGGGCAGCCGGCCGATCTGCGGCAGGTCGCGCACGAACGGGACGGTGTGCAGGTCCGCCATCCCGGGGACGCCGGACATCTGCGACCAGTCCACGTCCATCACGGTCAGCGCGGTGTCGTCGGCGTCGATCGCCTCGGCCAGGGCCTGGACGGCCAGGGCCGGGTCCATCAGCACTTCCCACTTGTTGCGGCTGAGCCGGGCGACGGTGGCCTCGCTGGCCTGGGCCACGCCGCCGCCGGCCCACGGGCCCCAGGCGACCGACAGCGCGGTCCGGCCGCGGCCGCGCCGGTGCTGGGCGAGCGCGTCCAGGTAGGCGTTGGCGGCCGCGTAGTTGCCCTGCCCGCCGCCGCCGAAGGTCGCCGCGGCCGAGGAGAAGAGCACGAACGCGTCCAGGTCCAGGTCCGCGGTCAGCTCGTCCAGAAGAGTGGCGCTGGTGGCCTTCGCGGCCAGCACCGCGGCCAGCCGGGGCTGGTCCAGGCGGTCCAGGACGCCGTTGTCGACGACTCCGGCGGTGTGCATCACGCTCGACAACCGCGGGCCGGTGGCCTCGATCCAGCGCAGCAGCCCGGTCAGGTCCGCACGGCGGCTGACGTCGCCCGCGACCACGGCCACGCTCGTGCCGCCCGCGGCCACCTCGGCGGCCAGGGCGGCCGCTCCGGCTGCGGCGGCGCCGGACCGGCTGGTCAGCACGACCCGTTCGGCGGCGCGGGTGGTGAGCCAGCGGGCCACGTGGCCGCCGATCGCGCCGGTGCCGCCGGTGATCAGGACGCTGCCGGCCGGGCGCCAGCGCGGGCCGGCGTCCTGGGTCAGCGGTGCCTGCACGAGCCGACGCCCGAGGATCCCGCCGGACCGCACGGCGGTCTGGTCCTCGCCGAGCTTCCCGGTCAGCACCGCGCACAGGCGATCCGCGGCGCGCTCGTCGAGCGTGTCGGGCAGGTCGATCAGGCCGCCCCAGCGGTCCCGGTGCTCCAGGCCGGCGACCCGGCCCAGGGCCCAGATCTGGCCCTGGACCGGCGCGGTCAGCACGTCCGCAGGGGCCGCGGCGACGGCGCCCTGGCTCAGGATCCACAGCGGGGCAGGGATTCCGGCGTCGCCGAGACCTTGGACCAGGGCGAGGGTTCCGGCCGCGCCGACGGCTACGTCAGGGAACTGCGAATGTGGGGCCTCGTCCAGGGCCAGCAGCGAGACCACGCCGGCGACCTGGGTCGGCGCCGACAGGGCCGCGGCGACCGCCGCGCGGTCGGTCTCGGCGACGGTGACCGCGGTGACCTGGGCGCCGTGGCCGGCGAGGATCTGCCGGAACTGCTCGGCGAGCTGTGCCTGCGCGGTTCCGGCGACCAGCAGCCAGGTGCCGCAGAGCCGTCCGGGGGCGGGATCGGCCAGCGGCGTCCAGGAGACCCGGTAGCGCCACGACCCGGTGGCGAACCGCTCCCGTTCGCGCTTGCGCCAGGTGGTCAGCGCGGGCAGGACCTCGTCCAGCGGCTGCTCGTCGACGGCCAGCAGACCGCAGAGCCCGGACAGGTCGGCGTTCTCGACCGCGGCCCAGAACCGGGCCTCGGTCTCGCTCTGCGCCTCGCCGGCCGGCGGCGCGGCCTCGGCCGGGGCCGGGGTCAGCCAGTACTGCTGGCGCACGAAGGCGTAGGTCGGCAGCTCGACCACGGCCGCGGCCGGGAGCGCCGCGGTCCAGTCGACCGCCAGGCCGCGCACGTGTGCCCGGGCCAGGACGGTCAGGAAACGGCGCGCGCCGGCGTCCTCGCGGTCGAGCGTGCCGAGGACCAGCGGGCCGTCGGATAGCCCGGCCTCGTCGAGGGTCTCCTCGATCGCGGCGGTCAGCACCGCGTGCGGGGACACCTCGAGGTAGGTGCGGTACCCGGCCTGGGCCAGGGAGAGCACGGCCTCCTGAAAGCGAACCCGTTCCCTGACATTCGAATACCAGTAGCCGGCGTCGAGATCCGCGCCGTCCACGCGCTGGCCGGTCACGGTCGAGAACAGCGGGACCCGGCCGGCCTGCGGCGTGATCCCGGCCAGGTCTCGGGCCAGGTCCTCAGCCAGTTCTTCGACGCGGGCGGAGTGGGCGACGAAGTCCATCTGCGGGATCCGCCAGCGCATGACCCGCTGGGCGGAGAGCACCCGCTCGAACTCGGCCAGCGCGTCCAGGTCGCCGGAGACGACGGTCGTCGCCGGGCCGTTGACCGCCGCCACGGACAATCGGTCGTTCCACTCCCCGTGCGCCGCCAGGATCTGCTCGACCGAGGCGACCGGCATCACCACCGAGATCATCCCGGCCGACGCGGCCAGCCGGGACAGCCCGCGGCTGCGCACCGCGACCACCCGCGCGGCGTCGTCGAGCGAGAGGATCCCGGCCACGCACGCGGCCGCGATCTCGCCCTGGCTGTGCCCGGCGACCGCGTCCGGG
Source organism: Actinocrinis sp. (assembly GCA_035943635.1). Lineage (GTDB taxonomy): Bacteria > Actinomycetota > Actinomycetes > Streptomycetales > Catenulisporaceae > DASZBX01. Next base: position 39,069 of record DASZBX010000038.1, read on the forward strand.
CGGATTCCGGCGACCTCCCACATCGCGGCCAGCGAGACCATCACGGCCCACAGGACCGGCTGGACGACGTCGGCCCGTTCCAGGCCCGGCGCGCCGTCCCGGCCGAGCAGGACGTCTTCCAGGACCCAGTCCACGTGCGGGGCGAGCGCCTGCGCGCACTGCTCCAGGCGGGCGGCGAACACCGGGGACGCGGTCAGCATCTCCCGGCCCATGCCGGCCCACTGCGTGCCCTGGCCGGGGAAGACGAACACCTTCTTGCCCAGCCGGCCCGCGACGCCGGACACCGCGCCGGGGTTGCGTTCCCCGGTGACCAGGGCGTCCAGGCCGGCCACCAGGGCGTCGCGGTCCGCGCCGACGGCCGCGGCCCGGTATTCGAACGCTGACCGGGTCGTCGCCAGGGACCAGGCGACCTCGGCAGGGTCCTGATCTGGGTGGCGCTCGGCGTGCGCGGCCAGGCGGCGGGTCTGGGTGGTCAGGCCGGTCTCCGAGCGGCTGGACACCAGCCACACCGCCGGGCCGTCGGACAGCAGAGCCGGGGCCGGCTCGGCGATCTCGGCCGCGGCGACCGGCTCAGCATTCTCATCTACGGGCTCTGCGTCCTGGTCGGCCTCGCCCGGGAGTTCGGCCGGCGGGGCCTCGGACAGGATGACGTGCACGTTGGTGCCGCTCATGCCGAACCCGGACACCCCGGCCCGGCGCGGCCGCTCCCCCGGCGCCCACGGCACGGCCTCGGTCAGGAGTTTGACATGCCCGGTGGTCCAGTCGATGTGCGGCGAGGGCTGGTCGGCGTGCAGGGTGCGCGGCAGCAGGCCGTTCTGCAGCGCCAGCACCATCTTGATCACCCCGGCCATGCCCGCGGCCTGCTGCGGGTGGCCGAGGTTGGCCTTGATCGAGCCGAGCAGCAGCGGCCGGTCCTCGGGCCGTTCCTGCCCGTAGGTGGCCAGCAGCGCCTCGGCTTCGATCGGGTCGCCCAGGGAGGTGCCGGTGCCGTGCGCCTCGACCGCGTCGATGTCGGCCGGCGACAGCCGGGCGGCGGCCAGCGCGGCCCGGATCACCCGCTGCTGGGCCGGGCCGTTCGGGGCGGTCAGGCCGTTGGACGCGCCGTCCTGGTTCATCGCGCTGCCGCGGACCACGGCCAGGATCCGGTGCCCGTTGCGCCGGGCGTCGGACAGCCGTTCGACCACGATGATCCCGGAGCCCTCGGCCACGCCCATGCCGTCCGCGCCGTCGCCGAACGCCTTGCACCGGCCGTCCGGGGCCAGGCCGAGCTGGGCGCTGAAGTCGGTGAACATCACCGGGGTGGAGGCGACGAACACGCCGCCGACCAGGGCCAGCGAGCACTCCTGGGCGCGCAGGGCGCGGCAGGCCAGGTGCAGGGAGACCAGCGCGGACGAGCAGGCCGTGTCGACCGTGACCGCGGGGCCCTCCAGGCCGAGGGTGTAGGCGATCCGGCCGGAGAGCACACTGCTGGCCGTGCCGGTGACCAGGTGCCCTTCCAGTTCGGTCTGCCCGCCGAAACCCCAGCCGTAGCCGGAGGAGGAGGCTCCGGCGAACACGCCGGTGGCCGAGCCGCGCAGGGCCAGCGGGTCGATCCCGGCCCGTTCCAGCGCCTCCCAGGCGACCTCCAGCAGCAGCCGCTGCTGCGGGTCCATCGCGACCGCCTCGCGCGGGCTGATCCCGAAGAACCCGGGGTCGAACTCCCCGGCGCCCTGCACGAAACCGCCGGCCCGCACGTGCGAGGTCCCCTCGGCGCCGGGCCCGTGGCCGAACAGCTCCTCGAGGTCCCAGCCGCGGTCCTGCGGGAAGGCGCTGATCGCGTCCACGCCGCCGGCCAGCAGGTCCCACAGGTCCTGCGGGCTGCGCACCCCGCCCGGGAACCGGCAGCCCATGCCGACGATCGCGACCGGCTCGTCCGCGGCCGCCTCGATCTCGTTCAGCCGCTGCCGGGTCTCGTGCAGATTGGCCGTCACCTTCCGGAGGAAGTAGCGCAGCTTGTCGTCGTCGCTCACCGGCGGAACCTCACGTCTTTCCGGGACTGTTTCGACCATGTCAGTGAATGCCGAGCTCTTTGCCGATGAAGGCGAAGACCTCGTCGTCGGAGGAGGAATCGAGATCCTCGGCGACCGAGGCCGCCCGCCCGCCGGCCGCGGTCTCCTTCCAGCGGGCGACCACCGCCTCCAGCCGGGCGGTGATCCGGGCCGCGTCCCCGTCCCCGCCGAGCGCGGCCGAGAGCATGCCGTCGAGCTTGTCCAGCTCGGCCAGCACCGGCTTGGCCGGGGACACGCCGTCGGGGACCAGGACGGTGCGCAGGTACCCGGCCACCGCGGCGGGCGTGGTGTAGTCGAACAGCAGGGTGGCCGACAGGCGCAAGCCGGTGGCCGCGCCGAGCCGGTCGCGCAGTTCGACCGCGGTCAGCGAGTCCGCGCCGAGGTCGCTGAACGCCCGGTCGGCCGGGACGTCCTCGGCCGAGGGGTAGCTGAGCACCCCGGCCGCCTCGGTCCGGACCAGGTCTGCCAGCAGCAGGTCCTGTTCCTCGCGGGCCAGTGCCAGCAGTTGCTCGGTCAGGGCGTTGCCCGCGGCGCCGGACTGCTCGCCCGGGTCGGCCGCGCCGCCGGCGATCGCCTGGGCGACCTCGGGCAGGGACTCGATCAGCGGGCTGGGCCGGCGCAGGGTGAAGGTCGGGGCGAACGCGGCCCAGTCGACGTCGGCGACGGTCAGCAGCGCCTCCCGGCCGTCCAGGGCCTGGCTCAGCGCCCGGATGCCCAGCTCGGGGTCCAGCAGGCGCAGGCCGCGGCGGACCATCTGGGCCTTGCCCTCGCGGTCGCTCATCCCGCCGCCGTCCCAGGGGCCCCAGGCCACCGAGGTGGCGGCCAGGCCGCGGGCCCGGCGGTTCTCGGCCAGGGCGTCCAGGAACGCGTTGACCGCGGCGTACCCGGGTTGCAGGCCGCTGCCCCAGGTCGCGGAGATCGAGGAGAAGAGCACGAACGCTTCGAGGCCGAGATCGGCGGTCAGTTCGTCCAGGTGGATCGTGCCGGCGGTCTTGACCGAGGCCATCTCGGCCAGTTCGGCCAGGGTGGTGTCCTGCAGGGCGGTGGCCTGGCCGGCCCCGGCCGCGTGCATCACCGCGGTCAGCGGCGGGCTGTCGGCCGTGATCCAGCCGAGCAGTCCGGCCACGTGCTCGCGGCGGGCGATGTCGGCGGCCACGACGCCGACCGTGGTCCCGGCGGCGGCCAGCTCGGCGGCCAGGTCGACCGCCCCGGTGGCGGCGGCGCCGGACCGGCTGGTCAGCACGATCCGGGGCGCGCCGCGTCCGGCCAGCCAGCGGGCGGTGTGCCCGCCGATCGAGCCGGTGCCGCCGGTGATCAGGGTCGTGCCGCTCGGGGTCCAGGCCTCGGTCTGTTCGGGCTGCGGGGCCCGGACCAGTCGGCGGCCGCGGATGCCGGTGTTGCGCACGGCGACCTGGTCCTCGTCGCCGCACCCGGCCAGGACCGCGCACAACCGGTCGGCGCTGCGCTCGTCGAGCACGGCCGGCAGGTCGATCAGGCCGCCCCAGCGCTCGGGGTGTTCCAGGCCGACCACGCGGCCCAGCCCCCAGGCTTGGGCTTGGAGCGGGCGGGCGGGGTGCTCGCCCGGGTCGGCGGCCACGGCTTCGGCGGTCAGCACCCACAGCGGCGCCTGGACCTGCGCGTCGCCGAGGGCCTGGATCAGGTTCAGGGTCGCGGCCAGTCCCGCGGTCACCATCGGCCAGTCCGGCAGCGGGGTCTCGTCCAGGGCGAGCAGCGAGACGACGCCGCGTACTGCGTCGGCGATCGCGAGGTCGGCGGCGAGGGATGCGCGGGTGGCGGCGGTGGCGTCGATCCGGGTGACGACGACTTCGGCGCCGTGGTCGGTCAGTGCCCGGACACAGCGGTCGGTGTGCTCGCCGCCGTCCTCGCCGGCCACCACGAGCCAGATCCCGGTCAGGGCGGCCGGTTCCGGGTCGGGCACGGGTTCCCAGGTGATCCGGTAGCGCCAGGTGTCGGTGGCCGAGCGGTCGCGTTCGCGCTGGCGCCAGGTGGCGAGCAGCGGCAGCAGGTCGCCGAGCTGAGCGTCGTCGACCGCGAGGGTCTCGGACAGGGCCGAGCGGTCGCCGGATTCGACCGCGGCCCAGAGCCGGGCCTCGGCCGCGCCGTCGGCGGGCCCTGCGTCGGCGACCGGGACGCCCAGCCGGAGCTTGTGCGGGCCCAGCGGCCAGAAGCGCTGCTGGACGAAGGCGTAGGTGGGCAGGTCCACCCGCTTTCCGGCGGGCAGGACCGCGGCCCAGTCGACCCGGGCGCCGCGCACGTGGGCGCGGGCGAGCGCGGTCAGCACGGCGTCGGCGGCGGCGGTCCGGGCCCGCAGCAGCGGGATGAACACCGGGTCGGCGGCGCGGGTCTGGGGGACGGCGCTGGTCTCGTTGGCCGCGCTGGTGGTGCTCGCCGTCTCGGTGCCGGTGTCGGCGTCGGTGGCGGCAGCAGCGGCGGCGTCGGTGTCGGCGCCGGTCAGGGCGGCCGGGCCCATCGCGGAGAGCGTCCCGTCCGGGCCGATCTCGATGAACACTGAGATGCCCTGCGCGGCCAGCACCGCGACGGTGTCGGCGAACCGGACCGCCTGCCGGGCCTGGGCCGGCCAGTATCCGGGCTCTGGCACGCTCACGATCTCGCCGTGGCACGCTCCGGCCCACATGACGGTCGGCGCCCGGTGTTCGAGGGCTGCGGCGACCTGGCCGAGGCCGGTCAGCATCGGGTCCATCCGGGCGGAGTGGAACGCGTGGCTCACCCGCAGCCGCCGCACCCGCCGGCCCTGCTCGCGCCAGGTTTCCAGGACCTCGTCCACGGCCTCGGCGTCGCCCGAGACCACGACGGCGGTCGGCCCGTTGACCGCGGCGATCTCGACTCCGCGGACGCCGTCCAGGCTCTGGGCCACCTCGGCCTCGGTCGCTTCGACCGCGCCCATCGCGCCGCCGTCGGGCAGGTCCTGCATCAGCCGGGCCCGGGTCGCGACCAGGCGGCTCGCGTCGGCCAGGGTCAGCACACCCGCAGCGTGGGCGGCGGCGATCTCGCCGACCGAGTGCCCGGCCACCGCGTCCGGAACGATTCCGGCGGCGGCCAGCAGCGCGGCCAGGCCGACTTCGACCGCGAACAGGCCGGTCTGGGCGAAGACGGTCTGGTCGGCCCGGTCGTCTTCCGCCCTGCCGAGCACGACTTCGCGGATCGGCAGGCCGAGTTCCTGCTCCAGCAGTGCGCAGGCCTGGTCGAAAGCGGCGGCGAAGACCGGGGAGGCCGCGTACAGGTCCCCGCCCATCCCGGCCCGCTGGGCGCCCTGTCCGGCGAACAGGAAGCCGACCTTGGTCCGGCCGGTCGGCACGACGCCGCCGACCACCGAGCCGGCCGAGCCCCCGGCCGCGAGTGCGGCGAGGCCGGAGGCCAGCGTCTCTCGGTCCGAGCCGAGGACCACGGCCCGGTGTTCGAACGGCGAGCGGCTCGTGGCCAGCGACCAGCCGACGTCGTCGATGTCGATCGGGTCGGTGTCGGCGTGGATTGAGATGAACTCGGTCAGGCGCGCGGCCTGGGCCTGCAGTCCGGCCGGGCTGCGGCCGGACACCAGCCAGGCGCGGGCTTCTCCGGTCAGCACGGCTGGACGATCAAGTTCAGCCGTCTCAGGGCTCGGTGACGCGGGATCGGCTGATCCGGCCTGTGGATTCGGGTCGCAGGGTGCTTCTTCGATGATGGTGTGCGCGTTGGTGCCGCTGATCCCGAAGGCGGAGACCCCGGCCCGGCGGATCCGTCCGTTCACCGGCCAGTCCACCGGCTCGCTCAGCAGTCGCACGTCTCCGGCGGCCCAGTCCACGTGCGGGGACGGCACCTCGGAGTGCAGGCTGCGCGGGAGCTTCCGGTGCCGCAGGGCGAGCACCATCTTCATCACTCCGGCGACCCCGGCCGCGGCCTGGGTGTGGCCGATGTTCGACTTGACCGAGCCGAGCCACAGCGGGTGCCCGTCCGGGCGGCCTTGGCCGTAGGTGGCCAGCAGGGCTTGGGCTTCGATCGGGTCGCCCAGCGGGGTTCCGGTGCCGTGGGCTTCGACCACGTCCACGTCGGCCGTGGTCAGCCGGGCGTTGGCCAGCGCGGCCCGGATCACCCGCTGCTGGGACGGGCCGTTGGGGGCGGTCAGGCCGTTGGACGCGCCGTCCTGGTTGGTCGCGCTGCCGCGGATCAGGGCGAGGACTTCGTGGCCGTTGGCCTGCGCGTCGCTGAGGCGTTCGAGCACGAGCACGCCCACGCCCTCGGCCATGCCCATGCCGTCGGCGTCCGCGCCGAAGGCCTTGGACCGGCCGTCCGGGGCCAGGCCGCGCTGCCGGGAGAAGACGACCAGGTCCCAGGGCGTGGCCATGATCGTCACGCCGCCGGCCAGGGCCAGGCTGCACTCGCCCGAGCGCAGGGCCTGTGCGGCCAGGTGCAGGGCGACCAGGGAGGAGGAGCAGGCCGTGTCCATCGTGACCGCGGGGCCTTCGAGGCCGAGCGTGTAGGCGATGCGGCCGGAGATGACGCTGGTCGCGTTCCCGGCCATCAGGTGTCCTTCCAGCCCGGCGGCGCCGTCCGCACCGGTCTGCGCGCCGACCGCGGCGTAGCCGGAGCTGTAGCCGCCGGCGAACACGCCGGTCAGCGAGCCGCGCAGGGTGGCCGGTTCGATGCCCGCGCGCTCCAGGGCCTCCCAGGAGGTTTCCAGCAGGAGCCGCTGCTGTGGGTCCATCGCAAGCGCCTCGCGCGGGCTGATCCCGAAGAAGGTCGGGTCGAACTGCGCGGCCTCGTGCACGAAACCGCCGGCGCGTACGTACGTGGTGCCGCTGTGGCCGGGGTCGGCGTGGTAGAGCCGGTCCAGGTCCCAGCCCCGGTCGGACGGGAAGCCGCTGATCGCGTCCGTGCCGGAGATCAGCAGGTCCCACAGCTGGTCCGGGGTGCGCACGCCGCCGGGGAAGCGGCAGCCCATGCCGACGATCGCGATCGGTTCGCCGTCCGCGGCGGCCGTGGCCCGGGCCGGCTGGAGCGCGGCCGCGCCGCCGAGCAGCTCGGCCCGCAGGTGCTCGGCCAGGGCGGTGGAGGTCGGGTAGTCGAACAGCAGGCTGGCCGGCAGTCGCAGGCCGACGGTCGCGCTGAGCCGGTTGCGCAGTTCGACCGCGGTCAGCGAGTCGAACCCGAGGTCGCTGAACGCCCGGCCGGGTTCGACCGCGTCCGGCGAGGGGTAGGCCAACACGTCCGCGGCGACGGACTGGACCAGCGCGGTCAGCTTCTGCTCCTGCCCGGCCCGGGGCAGCGAGACCAGCTGGCCGATCAGCTCGTCCCGGGTGATCCGGGCACCGTCGGCGGCCTTGGCGCCGGAGGCGGCCACCATCCGCTGGACCTCGGCCAGGTCGCGCAGGAACGGCGCGCGCTGCATCTCGTGCTCGCTGCCCGCGGACTCGATCAGGGCCCAGTCGATGTCCATGACGGTCAGCACGCCGTCGTCGGCGCCGAGCGCGTCGGCCAGGGCCTGGACGGCGAGCCGCGGCTGCATCAGGACTTCCCAGCGGTTGCGGCTGAGCCGGGCGACGGTGGCCTCGCTGGCCTGGGCCACGCCGCCGCCGGCCCACGGGCCCCAGGCGACCGACAGCGCGGGCAGACCGCGGCCGCGGCGATTGTGGGCCAGGGCGTCCAGGTAGGAGTTGGCCGCGGCGTAGTTGCCCTGGCCGCCCGCGCCGAAGGTGGCCGAGGCCGAGGAGAACAGGACGAACGCGTCGAGTTCGAGGTCTGCGGTCAGCTCGTCGAGCAGGGCCGCGCTGCCCGCCTTCGCGGCCAGGACGCCGGACAGGCGGGCCGGGTCGAGCCGGTCGATGACGCCGTTGTCCACGACGCCCGCGGTGTGCATCACGCCGGTCAGCGCCGGGCCGGTCGCCGCGATCCGGGCGAGCAGCCCGGTCAGGCCGGTCCGGGTCCCGGTGTCGGCGGCCAGGATCTCGACCGTGGTGCCCAGGGTGGCCAGTTCGGCCGCGAGTGCGGCGCTGCCGGCTGAGGACGGTCCGGACCGGCTGGCCAGGACCACCCGCGGGGCGTCGCGTTCGGCCAGCCAGCGGGCCACGTGCCGGCCGATCGCGCCGGTGCCGCCGGTGATCAGGATGCTGCCGCGCGGGGCCCACGGCTCGCCGACGCGCTCGGGCCGCGGGGCCCGGACCAGGCGGCGGCTGCGGATCGCGTCGGCCCGGATCGCGACCTGGTCCTCGTCGCAGCCGGCCAGGACGGCGGCCAGCCGGGCGGCGGCCGGGGCGTCGAGCTCGGCCGGCAGGTCGACCAGGCCGCCCCAGCGGTCCGGGTGTTCCAGCGCGGCGACCCGGCTCAGGCCCCAGGCCTGCGCCTGGGCCGGGCCGGGCAGGGCCTCGTCCGGGCCGGTGGCGACCGCGCCGCGGGTGGCCACCCACAGCGGCGCGGTGAGCGCGGCGTCGCCGAGGGCCTGGATCAGGGTCAGGGTGCCGGACAGGCCCGCGGGGACGGCGGGCCGGCCGGGCAGCGGCGTCTCGTCGATCGCGAGCAGGGACAGCACGCCCGCGGCCGGGCCGTCGCCGACCGCGGCGCGGATCTGCTCGGCCAGCGAGGCGCGCTCGGTGTCCGCGGCGGCGACGCTCAGGCGTACGACGTGCGCTCCGTGGTTGGTCAGGGCACTGTTAACGGCTTCGGTGTGGTCCGGGTCGGATTCCTCGGCGACCAGCAGCCAGGTCCCGGCCAGCCGGGCCGGTGCGGGGTCGGCGATCGCGGGCCAGGAGACCCGGTAGCGCCAGTCTTCGAGCACTGCGGAGTCGGGGCGTTTCGCCGAGGTCTTCCGGCCGGCCGGGTGCAGCCAGTACTGCTGCCGCTGGAAGGCGTACGTGGGTAGTTCGATCACTGATGCGGCCGGGAGTACGCGGGCCCAGTCGATCGGCACGCCGAGCACGTGCGCGCGGGCCAGCGCCGACAGGAACCGGGCCGCGCCGCTGTTCTCCCGCTCGACCGTGCCGGTGATCAGCGGCTGGCCGGAAATGCCGACCTCGTCCAGGGTTTCGGTGATCGGCGAGGTCAGGACCGGCTGCGGGGACACTTCGAGGAAGGTGCGGCAGCCGGCCGCGGCGAGCGCGGCGGTGGCGTCCTGGAACAGCACCCGTTCGCGGACGTTCGCGTACCAGTACGCTGCGTCGAGCTCCAGGCCGTCGATCCTGCGGCCGGTCACCGAGGAGTACAGCGCGGCCCGGCCGGGCCGCGGGCGGATGTCGGCCAGGTCCCGGATCAGGGCGTCCCGCAGCGGTTCGACCCGCGCCGAGTGGGCCACGAAGTCGGTCTGCGGGATCCGCCAGCGCAGCACCCGCCGGGCGGACAGTTCGCGTTCGAATTCGTCCAGGGCGGCCAGGTCGCCGGAGACCACGGTCGTGGCCGGGCCGTTCACGGCCGCGACGGAGAGCCGGTCGGCCCAGTTCTCGCGACCGGCCAGCAGTTCCTCGACCGAGGCGACCGGCATCACCACCGAGAGCATTCCGGCGCTGATCGCGAGCCCGGACAGGGCCCTGCTACGCACGGCGACCACCTTGGCCGCGTCGTCCAGGGTCAGGATCCCCGCGACGCAGGCCGCTGCGATCTCGCCCTGGCTGTGCCCGACGACGGCGTCCGGGACGACCCCGGCCGCGGCCCAGAGCGCGGCCAGCGAGACCATCACCGCCCACAGGAGCGGCTGTACGACGTCGGCGCGCTCGAGCCCGGGCGCGCCCTCGCGGCCGGCGAGCACGTCGTCCAGGTTCCAGTCCACGTACGGCGCGAGCGCCGCGGCGCATTCGGCCAGGCGGGCGGCGAAGACCGGCGAGCAGGAGGCCAGTTCCCGGCCCATCCCGACCCACTGCGCGCCCTGGCCGGGGAAGACGAAGGCGATCTTGCCGACCGCCCCGGCGGTCGCGAGCCCGGCGGCGACCGCGGCGGCGCGGCGTTCGCCGGCCACGGCGTCCAGTCCGGCCAGCAGTTCGTCCCGGCCCGCGCCGACCACGGCGGCCCGGTATTCGAGCACTGAGCGGGAGGTGGCCAGGGACCAGGCCACATCGGCCGGGTCCAGGTCCGGATCGGCCGAGACGAAGGAGGTCAGCCGTTGCGCCTGCGCGAGCAACCCGGCGCTGGATCGGGCCGAGAGCAACCAGATCGGCGGCGCGGAGGAGAAGACGGGCAGCGCCGGCTCGGCGTTGTCAGCACCCCGATCGGGTTCTGATTCGGCGGACGGCTCGGCAGTTGCCTCGGCAGAGGCCGGGGCCTCTTCGAGGATGATGTGGGCGTTCGTGCCGCTGATTCCGAAGGCGGAGACGCCCGCGCGGCGCGGCCGGTCGCCGCCCGGGGCCCACACGCGCTGCTCGGTCAGCAGCTCGATCTCGCCCGCGGACCAGTCCACGTGCGGGGAGCGCTCCTGCGCGTGCAGCGTGCGCGGCAGCAGGCCGTTGTGCAGGGCCAGCACCATTTTGATCAGTCCGGCCGCTCCGGCCGCCTGCTGCGCGTGGCCGATGTTGGACTTCACCGAGCCGAGCCACAGCGGACGGCCCTCGGGCCGGTCCTGACCGTAGGTCGCGAGCAGGGCTTGGGCTTCGATCGGGTCGCCCAGCGGGGTTCCGGTGCCGTGCGCTTCGACCGCGTCGATGTCCGCGGCGCTGATCCGCGCGCTGGCCAGGGCGTCTCGGATCACCCGCTGCTGCGAGGGGCCGTTCGGCGCGGTCAGGCCGTTCGAGGCGCCGTCCTGGTTGACCGCGCTGCCGGCGACCAGGGCGAGCACCCGGTGTCCGTTGCGGCGGGCGTCGGACAGGCGCTCGACCACGACCATGCCCGCGCCCTCGGCCACGCCCATGCCGTCGGCGCCCGCGCCGAACGCCTTGCAGCGCCCGTCCGGGGCCAGGCCGAGCTGGCGGCTGAAGTCGGTGAACATCAGCGGGCTGGCCGTGACGAACGCGGCCCCGGCCAGGGCCAGGCTGCATTCGCCCGAACGCAGCGCCTGCGCGGCCAGGTGCAGGGCGACCAGGCCGGAGGAGCAGGCCGTGTCGACCGTCAGGGCCGGGCCCTCCAGGCCGAGGGTGTAGGAGATCCGGCCGGACAGCACGCTGGTCGCGGTGCCGGTCACCAAACCGCCGTCGAACATGCCCTCGGGCTGGTCGGCGCCGTACCGGGAGGCGGTGCCGCCGGCGAACACCCCGGTCCGGCTGCCGCGCAGCGAAGCCGGGTCGATCGAGGCCCGCTCCAGCGCCTCCCACGAGGTCTCCAGCAGCAAGCGCTGCTGCGGATCCATGGTCAGCGCCTCGCGCGGGGAGATGCCGAAGAATCCGGGGTCGAACTCGTCGGCCGCGTGCAGGAAGCCGCCGGACTGGATGTGCGAGGTGCCCTCGCGGTCCGGGTCCGGGTCGAACAGGTTGTCGGTGTCCCAGCCGCGGTTGACCGGGAACCGGCCGATCACGTCGGTCCCGTCGGCCAGCAGCCGCCAGAACGCCTCGGGGCTGTCGACCCCGCCGGGGAAGCGGCAGCCGATGCCGACGATCGCGATCGGCTCACCCGCGGCGGACGGCCGGAACCGGTCGACCGGCCGGCCGGCGTCGTCCGCGGCCCCGGTCAGCTGGGCCCGGAGGTACTGTGCGGCGGCGGCCGGGGTCGGGTAGTCGAACACGAGCGTGGCCGGCAGCCGCAGGCCGGTCGCGGCGCCGAGCCGGTCGCGCAGCTCGACCGCGGTCAGCGAGTCGAACCCGAGGTCGTTGAACGCCCGGTCCGGCTGGACCTCGTCGAGCGAGGCGTGCCCGAGCACCGCGGCGATCCGGGCCCGGGTCAGGTCGAGCAGGACGCGGGTCTGCTCCGCCGCGGACAATCCGGCCAGTTGGCGGCCGAGCGCGGTCCCGGCGGCCGGGCCGGTCGGGCCTTGGTCTGCGGTTGCCAGGGCGCGCACGACCTCGGGCAGGTTGGCGATCAGCGGGCTGGGTCGGCGCAGGGTGAAGGTCGGGGCGAACCGGGCCCAGTCCACGTCGGCGACCGTCACCGCGGTGTCCGCGCAGTCCAGGGCCTGTCCCAGCCCGCGGATCCCCTGGGCCGGGTCCATCAGCCGCAGGCCGCGGCGCTGGATCTGGGCGCCGTCGTCGCCGGCCGCCGAGTCCCGGTCGGCCCACGGGCCCCAGGCGACCGCGGTCGCGGGCAGGCCCCGGGCGCGGCGGCGGGCGGCCAGGACGTCCAGGAACGCGTTCGCGGCGGCGGACCCGGGCTGGCGGCCGCTGCCCCAGGTCGCGCAGATCGAGGAGAACAGGACGAACGCGTCCAGGTCCAGGCCCTGGGTGAGCTCGTCCAGCCAGAGCGCGCCGGCGGCCTTCTCGCCGAGGACGTCGGCCAGGTCGGCGACGGTCGTGTCCGCGACGGCGACGGCCTGCTCCGCGCCCGCGGTGTGGAACACGGCGGTCAGCGGCGAATCGTTGTGGCTACGGCCGATCCGGTCGAGCAGGCTGGCCGTCTGCTCGCGCAGGGCGAGGTCGGCTGTCAGGACGCTGATCGTGGTTCCGGCCTCGGCCAGGGCCGCGGCGAGGCTCGCCGCGCCGGGAGCGGCCGGGCCGGAGCGGCCGGCCAGGACCAGGTGCGCGGCGCCGCGTTCGGCCAGCCAGCGGGCCGTCGTCTCGGCGATCGTCCCGGTGTCACCGGTGATCAGGGTCGTGCCGGAGGTGGTCCAGGGGGCGGCGCCGGCCGGGTCGGCCGAGGCGCGGGTCAGTCGGCGGCCGAGGATTCCGGCGCCGCGGATCGCGACCTGGTCCTCACCGCAGCCGGCCAGCACGGCGGCCAGCCGGTGGGCGGCCGGGTCGTCCAGGACCGCGGGCAGGTCGATCAGGCCGCCCCAACGGTCGGGGTGTTCGAGTGCGACGACGCGGCCCAGGCCCCAGATCTGCGCCTGGTCCAGGCCGGCCGGGACCTCGTCGGGCCGGGTGGCCATCGCCTCGCGGGTCAGGACCCAGAGGGGGGCTTGGACGTCGAGCGCGCCCAGGGCCTGGACCAGCGTCAACGTTCCGGCCAGGCCGGCCGGGACCATCGGGAAGTCCGGCTGAGCGGTCTCGTTCAGGGCGAGCAGCGAGAGCACACCGGCGACCGGCGCGAACCCGGCGGCCTGGCGCTCGGCGAGCAGGTTGGCAAGACATGCGGCGAGGGCGTCGCGGTCGACGTTTCCGGGTGCGAGTTCGACCAGGACCGGCTCGGCGCCCCGGGAGCCGAGGAGCGAGACGAACTCGACGTTGCCCTCGGCGGCCGCCGCGTCGCCGACGACGAGCCAGGTGCCGGACAGCCGGGCCGGGGCCGGGTCGGTGACCGGCTCCCAGGTGATCCGGTAGCGCCAGCCGGCGGTGACCGCTTCGGTCCGTTCGCGCCGGCGCCAGGACCACAGGGCGGGCAGCACCTCGCTGAGCGGGCGGGTGCCGTCCACGGCGAGGGTTCCGGCGACGGTCGCCAGATCGCCTTCCTCGACTGCGGCCCAGAAACGCCGCTCGGCCTTGGTGGTCGCGTCCTCGCCCGCGGCGTTGCCGGGCCGGGTCGACCGGGCCCAGAACTGCTGGCGGGCGAAGGCATAGGTCGGCAGCGGCACGCGGCGCCCGGCCGGGAGTACGGCGGCCCAGTCCACTGCGGCGCCGCGCACGTGCGCCCGGGCGAAGGCGGTGAGCACCGACTCGGCGACGGGGGTTTTCGGCCGCAGCATCGGGATGAAGACGGCTTCGGCGGTGTCTCCATCGGCGGTGTCGGTTCCGGCGAGGGCGGCCGGGCCGAGCGCGGACAGGGTCGTGTCCGGGCCGATTTCGATGAACACTGACACACCCTGGCCGGCCAGGGTGGCCACGGCGTCGGCGAACCGGACCGGCCGGCGGGCCTGCTCGGTCCAGTAACCCGGCTGCGCGACCGGGATCGGCTGCCCGGTCAGGGCGCCGACCCAGGTGATCGCCGGGATCTGATAATCGAGCCCTGCGGCCACTGCGGCCAGATCGGTGAGCACCGGGTCCATCCGGGCCGAGTGGAACGCGTGGCTGACCCGCAGCTTGCGGACGCGGCGGCCGCGCTCGCGCCAGACGTCCACCAGCGTGTCGACCGCGTCGGCGTCGCCGGAGACGACCACCGACGCCGGGCCGTTCAGCGCGGCGATGCCGACACCGTCGACACCGGTCAGGGCCTCGGTGATCTCGGCCTCGGTGGCCTCGATCGCGGCCATCGCGCCGCCCTCGGGCAGCGCCTGCATCAACCGGCCGCGGGCCGCGACCAGGCGGCAGGCGTCGGCCAGGCTCAGTACACCGGCAGCGTGCGCGGCCGCGATCTCGCCGACCGAGTGCCCGGCCACCGCGTCCGGGACGATCCCGGCCGCGGCCAGCATGGCGACCAGTCCGGCTTCCACGGCGAACAGCCCGGCCTGCGCGTAGACGGTCTGGTCCGCGCGCGGGTCGGTCTCGGCGGCCGGGTCGGCCGGGTCGAGGTGGTGGTCCGGGCCGAGCACGACCTCGCGGATCGGCAGGCCGAGTTCCGCTTCGAGCAGGGCACAGGCCTGGTCGAACACCGAGGCGAAGACCGCGGAGGCGGCGTAGAGCTCGCGGCCCATCCCGGCCCGCTGCGCGCCCTGCCCGGCGAACAGGAACCCGACCCGGCCGGCGCCGCCGGGCGGGACCGACCCGGACACCACGCCGGGCGCGGTGTCACCGGCGGCGATCGCGGACAGGCCGGAGGTCAGGTCGTCCAGGTCCGTGCCGAGAATGACGGCGCGGTGGCCGAAGGTCGCGCGGGTCGTGGCGAGCGACCAACCGATGTCGGTGATGTCTGTGCTGCCGGCGATTTCCGCGCCGTCGGTGATTTCTGCGCTGTCGGCGCTGCCGGCGGCCGGGCTCGCTATGGGTCGGTCGGCGAGGAACGCGGCCAGTCGTCCGGCCTGGGCGGGCAGTCCGGCGGCGGACCGGCCGGAGACCAGCCAGGCCGCCGGAGCACCGGTCAGCACCGACAGAGTGGCGGGAGCCTCAGCGGCCGGAGCGTCCTGGGTCGCCGTGGCCGGGTCTTCGCCGTCCTCGGCCGGGGTCTCCTGCTCGGTCGCCCAGCTGGATCCGGCCGGGTTCTCCTCCAGGATCACGTGCGCGTTGGTGCCGCTCATCCCGAACGAGGACACCCCGGCCCGGCGCGGCCGGTCGCCCGGGGCCCAGTCGACCGGCTCGGTCAGCAGCCGGACCCCGCCGGTCCAGTCCACCAGCGGGGACGGCTCCTGCACGTGCAGGGTGCGCGGCAGCACGCCGTGTTGCAGGGCCAGCACCATCTTGATCAGCCCGGCCACTCCGGCGGCGGCCTGGGTGTGGCCGATGTTCGACTTCACCGAGCCGGTCCACAGCGGGCGCTCGGGGTCGCGGTTCTGGCCGTAGGCGGCCAGCAGGGCCTGGGCCTCGATCGGGTCGCCGAGCTCGGTGCCGGTGCCGTGCGCCTCGACCGCGTCCACGTCGTTCGGGGTCAGGCCGGCGCCGGCCAGGGCGGCCTGGATCACCCGCTGCTGCGACGGGCCGTTCGGGGCGGTCAGGCCGTTGGAGGCACCGTCCTGATTCACCGCGCTGCCGCGGACGACCGCGAGGATCTGGTGGCCGTTGCGGCGGGCGTCGCAGAGGCGTTCGAGCACGAGCATGCCCGCGCCCTCGGCCAGGCCCATCCCGTCGGCGGCGGCCGAGAACGGCTTGCACCGCCCGTCCGGGGCCAGGCCCAGCTGCCGGCTGCCCCAGACGAACCAGGTCGGACTGGCCAGCACGGTCACCGCTCCGGCCAGGGCCAGGCCGCACTCGCCCGAGCGCAGGGCCTGGACCGCCAGGTGCAGGGCGACCAGGGAAGAGGAGCAGGCCGTGTCCACGGAGACGGCCGGGCCCTCCAGCCCGAAGCTGAAGGCCACCCGGCCGGAGATGACGCTGTTGGCGGTGCCGGTGAGCAGGTGGCTCTCCAGGCTGCCGTCGCCGTCCTGCAGTGCGCTGCCGTACCCGGACAGGCTGGCGCCGGCGAACACGCCGGTCGACGAGCCGCGCAGCGAACCGGGGTCGATGCCGGCCCGTTCCAGCGCCTCCCACGAGGTCTCCAGCAGTAGCCGCTGCTGCGGATCCATCGCCAGGGCTTCGCGCGGGGAGATGCCGAAGAAACCGGGGTCGAACTCGCCCGCGTCGTGCACGAAGCTGCCGGAGCGCACGGTGGACGTGCCGGGGCGGGCCGGGTCCGGGTCATAGAGGCCGGCCAGGTCCCAGCCGCGGCTGCCCGGCAGCCCGGACACGGCGTCCGTGCCGGCCGCCAGCAGCTGCCACAGCTGCTCCGGATCCTGCACCCCGCCGGGGAAACGGCAGGCCATGCCGACGATCGCGATCGGCTCCCGGCTCTGCTCCTGCACCTCGCGCAGCCGGCGCCGCGTCTGCTGGAGATTGGCGGTGACCAGTTTCAGATAGTCGCGGAGCTTTTCCTCGTTAGACATTCAGTCGCCATTCCCTGATCGCTCGACGTGAGCTTTCTGATGACCCCGCGGGGAGCGGTCGGCGTGGCTCGACGCCGCTGGAACAGATATCCGAAAAGGCTTGCCGGGCGATTCCCGCCCTTGTTTTCCGAGAAGTCTTCCCGGCCTGCCGGTCAATGAATATTCAATGCCATCACGGAGCAGACGACCGAACGCGGTTCACGGTCAGCAGGATGCTAACCGAGCGGGCAGAACACACACAACCTGCCCTGCGGAACCGCCGCCCGAAAATGCGCCCGTTCAACTGGGGAATTACTCAGTTGAACAAAGCCGGCCGGGTTCTGCGGGGCGAATTCACGGCCCGGCGGGCGCGGGTGTTCAACTGCTCAGGGCACACAGTTGAACACCCTCGCCCGCCATCGCGGATCACTCCGCGATCCGGGTCCGGGTCACCCAGCGGTAGACCCGGCGGGGCCGGCCGTCGAAGCCGCCGGAGTGCTCCTCGGTGCGCTCGAAGTGCTCGTAGCCGCCGTTGTGCGGCAGTTTGATCTTGCCATCGCCGGGCTCGGCCATACGTTCCCGCAGGTCGCGCGGGATGTCGGCCGGGCCGCCTTCCAACAGGGCGTCCAGTTGGGCGCAATATGCGTCCAGTGCCGAGGTCTCGTCGTTCATGTCAGCCCACTTCCTGCCGTCGAACGGGAAAGGAAACACCGTGGCTCGCGGTCGGCCGGTACGCACCCGGGGATGCGCCGCACACCGGCCCGTTTCCGGCGGCGCCCGGCGAATGTGGCGAATGTCTCCACGGCGGGCGCCCGGATTCCGGACGAGCATGGCTCTAGGATGGGGTATCGACACGTGTCTTGAACACATTCGGGCGATGCTTACATTCGAACGCTCCATCGGTAAGCTGCGTTCCGCGACACCATTCACTTCGCGGCCACCGGATGTCCACACTCACACGGCGGCAGACGTCCACAATCATCTTCGGTACCTGGCATCTCAGCCTTGGAGAACCCCGTGAACACCTCTGCTTCGCCGTACACCCGGCGCATTGGCCCGGCTGAATGGATATACATCGGAATGGGCGTTCCGAATGTCATTCAGCACGTTTTCGAAGGTGAGGGGGACCTCACCGCGGAAGCCCTCGCCGCGGCGGTCGCCGCCGTCGCCGAGGTGTGCCCCGGCACCCGGTTGCACCGCCGGCGCCGGCGCTGGGTCGACAGCGGCGTGGCCCCGGCCGTGCGCGTGGTCGACGTCCAGCCCGGCCAGGACCTGCTGGACGACCCCGCGCTGCAGACCACCCTGAACGACGGCGGCCCGACCTGCGAGGTGCTCTACGTCCCCGGCCGGCTCGGCCCGGACGGCGCCCGGCAGCCGCTGAAGCTGGTCTTCCGCGGCTTCCACGGCGTGACCGACGCCCGCGGCGTGCTGATCTGGGCCGCCGACGTCTTCCGGGTGCTGCGCGGCGAGCAGCCGCTCGGCGCGCCCTCCACGCTCAACAGCGACGAGTTCCTGCGCAGCGTCCTGCCCGAGGGCCTGCCGCCGATCCCGGGCGGCCAGGGCAAGCAGGAGTGGCCCTCGGTGATGGCCCCGCTCACCCGCGGCCGCAACGGCCTGATCTGGCGTCGCCGGACCCTCGTCGGCACCCAGGCCGCGGTCACCGCCAAGGTGATCGCCGCGGTCGCCGCCACCCTGCCGGCCTCAGATGCGGCTACTGCCGCGGCTGCGGCTCCGGTGAAGGGCCGGTTCTTCGTCCCGGTCGACCTGCGCCGCCACCAGCCGGACCTGCGCTCCACCGGCTGGTTGTCGCTGGCCGTCGACATCGACGTGACGCCGGGCACCGGCTGGGAAGACGTGCACCAGGAGCTGCTGACCGGGCTGGCCGAGAAGCGGGAGATCGCTCTGCGCACCGCGCCCTGGCTGCGGCGGGTGCCGCTGCCGGTCGTGCGCGTGCTCGGCGACGGCATGGAGAGCACCGCGGTCCGCAAGCAGCTGTACATGGGCACGGCCTTCGTCACCAACCTCGGGTTCACCAATCTGGCTGACTACAGCGCCGACTCCTTCCAGACCACGACGCTCTACAACCTCGGCGGGTCCGGGCCGTCCGCGCCGCCCGGAATCGACCTGATCGAGAGCGCCGGCCGGACCGAGATCGTGCTGACCTGGCGCAACGTGCCCGGAGCGGCCGAGCGGATGGACGCGCTGCTGGACCTGATCGTCGAATCGCTCTCCCCTCGGGCCGACCGCGACCCGGCGGTCAACCACACCGACACGCAGCTGCCGTCCTCGCGCACTCTGCTCCAGCTGTTCCGCGACCAGGTCGAGCGCGTCCCCGACGCGATCGCGCTGAGCGGTCCGGAAGGCGACCTGAGCTACCGCGACCTGAGCCTGCGGGCGGACGCGGTCGCCGCGGACCTGCGGGCCCGGGGCGTCCGGCGCGGCGAGGTGGTCGGCATCCTGGCCGAGCGCACCCAGGCCGCGATCGCCGCGATCTGGGGCATCCTGCGGGTCGGCGCCGCGTACCTGCCGCTGGACGTGCAGCACCCGGACGTGCGCCTGGCCGGCCTGCTCGCCGACTCGGGCGCGCGCTACTGCCTGGTGCAGGCCCCGCACGACACCCGGGACCATCTGCCGGAGGGCTGCAAGCCGATCAGCCTGGACTATCTGGGCACGGTCACCGGCCCGGAGCTGTCCCGGCAGTCGGAGCAGAACGAGGACACGCAGCTGCGGCCGGACGACCTAGCCTACGTCCTGTACACCTCCGGCTCCACCGGGCGCCCCAAGGGCGTGCAGATCGAGCACGGCAGCCTGCTGAACTACCTGCACTGGGGCGCCGCGGAGTTCGGGGTCGACGAGAGCACCCGGCTGCCGCTGCTGACCTCGCTGTCCTTCGACGTGTCCGGCACGTCGATCTTCCTGCCGCTGATCAGCGGCGCAACGGTCGTCCTGGTCCAGGACCAGCCGACCCACCTGACCCTGCGCAGCCTGCTGGTGGACTCCGGCGCCACGATGCTCAACCTCACCCCCTCGCACCTGGAGCTGATCGGCCGCCTGGCCGTCAGCCCGAAGGGTTTCCGCAGCATCGTCGTGGTCGGCGAGCAGCTGCGGACCGAGGTGGCCGCGCGGGCGCAGGAGATGTTCGGCCCGGACTGCCGGATCATCAACGAGTACGGTCCGACCGAGGCCACGATCGGCCTGACCGCGTACACCTTCGACCCGGTCCGCGACGGTGAGCGCGCGGCCGTGCCGATCGGCGTCCCGGCGTACAACACTCAGATCCACCTGCTCGACGCCAACAAGCGCTTCGTGCCGGCCGGCGAGGTGGGCGAGATGTACCTGGCCGGGGTGCAGCTGGCCCGCGGCTACCTGGGCCGCCCGGACCTGGACGCCGAACGGTTCCCGACCCTGGCCGACGGCACCCGGGTGTACCGCACCGGCGACCTGGCCCGGCGGCTGCCGGACGGCGGCCTGGAGTTCCTCGGCCGGATCGACGACCAGGTGAAGGTCCGCGGCCACCGGGTCGAGCCGGCCGAGATCGCCAACACCCTCGAAGAGCACCCGAGCGTGGACCGCGCGGTCGTGGTGGCCCGCAGCCGCCCGGACGGCACCGGCAAGGCGCTGTACGGGTACGTGCTGGTCAACACCGAGGTGAGTGTGGAGGAGTTGCAGGCGCACACCGCCGAGCGGCTGCCCGCGTACATGGTCCCGGCGGCCACGTTCATCGTCCCGGAGATCCCGTACAGCGTCGCCGGCAAGGTGGATGTGCGTTCCCTGCCCGATCCCTTCGCCGGCCGGGCCGAGGCCGGGGCGGGCGACGGGCCGGGCGACCCGGACCGGGACAAGATCGAGGCCCGGGTCGCGCTGGTGTGGTCCGGCATCCTGGGCATCGACGAGAACCAGATCGACCCGCAGACCGACTTCCACCAGCTCGGCGGCGACTCGCTTTCCTTCCTGACCATGCTGGCCGGGGTCTGCCGCGAGGTACTGCCACCGCAGCTGGAGACCGACTTCATGTCCCAGCTCGGCCGGGTGATCGCCCAGCCGACCCTGACCACCGTCTCGGCGATCGCCCGCGAGGTGTCGCTGTCCGGGCAGGCGGGCTGAGCAGACCGGCGGCGGTCGGGGCCGGGTGGGGTCAGCGTGGGCCGCCGTCCGCCTTCTCCCGGAGCATCACCAGGTCGGCAGTCTGGAACGCGCGGGCGAAGCCGGTGCCCGGGCCGAGTTCGGCCAGGCCGATCGCGAGCGAGACCGGGGTGCCGGGGACCAGTCCGGCCCAGTCGAACCGGGCCACCGCGTGGCCGAGCCGTTCGCTGACCCCGGCCGCCTCGGCCAGGGTTGTGTCCGGCAGGATGACCACGAACTCGTCGCCGCCGTAGCGGGCCAGGAAGTCCCCGGCCCGCAGGGCTCGGGTCATCAGCGCGGCGACCTGTTGCAGGACCTCGTCGCCGGACAAGTGGCCGTGCACGGTGTTGATCGCTTTGAAGCCGTTGAGGTCGGCGACCCCGATGGTGCCGTACGTGCCGTGGTTGACCAGGTCGCTGACGTAGCGTTCCAGGTGGCGGCGGTTGGGCAGCCCGGTCAGCGGGTCGGTGTGCGCCTCGTCGGTGTACCGGCGCAGGCTGCGGCGCAGGTCGTCCTGGTCCAGCCGGGCCGTGACACCCTCGATGTAGAGCCGGTTCAGCCGGCCCGGGCCGTTGACGATCGCGGCTATCGCGGAC
Source organism: Actinocrinis sp. (assembly GCA_035943635.1). Lineage (GTDB taxonomy): Bacteria > Actinomycetota > Actinomycetes > Streptomycetales > Catenulisporaceae > DASZBX01. Next base: position 60,275 of record DASZBX010000038.1, read on the forward strand.
CGCTCGACGGCCAGCGCGGCCTTGTAGTCCCCGGCCGCGGCCAGCGCCAGGGCGCGCACCCGCAGCACCTCGGCGTCCTGGACCGTCCCGGACAGCACCGGGGACGCCAGCCCGGCCAGCGCCTGCTGCGGCCGGCCCGCCGCGATGGCCAGGCAGGCTTCGGCCAGCAGGTGCAGGCCCTGCTCCTCGGGGGTGCCCGGCGGGCAGGCGCGCAGCACGACGGCCGGATCCGGTCCGGTCCCGGCGCCCAGCGCGGCCAGGCGGGCGCCGGCGTAGGCGAAGTGCGGCAGGTCCCAGCGTTCGAGTTCGTCGGGCGTGAACGTGGTGTACACCTGGGTCAGTTCGCGCACGCAGCCGTCGGTGTCGCCCTGGTGGTCGAGCCACAGGGCGTGCCGCAGCATGATCTCCGGGTGCGCGTAGTGCACCGCGGCGACGCCCGCGTTCTTGGCGACCTGGTTGGCCAGGGCGAGCGTGGCCACGGCCTCCTCGTGGAAGCCGATGTAGGAGAAGATCGTGGCCAGGTCCTGCCAGGCGTCCGCGGCGTCCTTGGAGTCCGCGGTGACCCGTTCCAGCGCCCGCGCGCCGCGCACCAGGTGGGTGACGCAGCGTTCGAGCATGCCCTGGAAGTGGGCCACTCCCCCGGCCAGGGCGTGGAATTCCCCGCGCAGGGCCGGTTCGTCGCACCGGCCCAGGCTTTCGTGCAGGGCGTCGGCGACGGCCGGGCACTCGTCGTAGCGTTCCAGGTTGAACAGCGCGGCGAATTTGATGATGTACAGCTTGGAGACCAGGGCTGCGTCACCACCCTGATCCGGGTCGCGGGCCAGGGTGTCGTCGACCAGGGGGACGGCGCGCTCCGGCTGCCCGTCGTGCAGCAACTGGCACAGGGCGTCGATGTTCGACTGCCGCGTCGAGATCGCCTCATCCCGACCCACCTGCGTCTTCCCTCGCCTCCGCTGGTCATGAAAGATGTGACCCGAGTGGGGTCAATCCTACCGCAGGCAAGGGTTTCCAAACCCCTCAGTGCACTTATGCGCCCGGTCTGCCCGATCGGACCCGCGGGGCCGGCCGGCTGACCGTTCAGCTTCGCAGCACCCTGTTTGAACCCGGTGAGCAGCGACGATACCCGGGCGGTATCGGCGGCGCCGGATCGGTCTTGGACAGCGGCCGGGGTCGGGCGGTGAAATCGAGGCATGACATACGAACCAGCCGTATCCGTCGTCGGCCCGGACGACGGCGAGACGATCCTGCTCGGCCCCACCCGGATGCGCATCCTGGAGGACGGCAGCACCACCGGGCACCGGCTCGGGATCGCCGAGAGCATCCTGCCGCCGCACTCGGACGGCCCGCCGCAGCACCGGCACGCCGGACACGACGAGGGCTTCTACATCATCTCCGGCCTGGTGCGGTTCACCGTCGGCGAGCAGATCCACGACGCGACCGCGGGCACGCTCGTGATGGTCCCGCCCGGCGCTCCGCACACCTTCGCCAACCCCGGCGACGAACCGGCCGTGATGATCAGCACCTTCACACCCGACCTGTATGTGCAGTACTTCCGCGACCTGCGGGACGCGATCGCCGCCGGGCGGCAGCTGACTCCGCAGACGAACATCGAGATCATGAGCCGCTACGCCACGGAACCGGCCGCGGGCCTGCCCGCGGATCCCCGCGCCGAGCCGTCCGCGTAGACGCCCAGGGCGCCTGCTACGGCGTGACGGAGAAGCCGGTGAACTGCACCGGGTAGAAGCCGCCGGTCGTCGTCCCGGTGCCGGTTCCGATGCCGGTCAGCCCGTCGGTGTAGGTGGTGTCGAATCCGGACCAGACCCTGGTGCCGTTCACCGACGCGGTGATCGTCTTGCCGGAGACCTTCAGCGACATCGGGATCTGCTTGTTCACGCCCGGCGCGGCGTGCAGGGTGCCGGAGGCCAGGCGCTTGGGCGGGGCGTAGCCGTAGTTGCACAGGATCGACCAGGCGCCCTGGTTGGACAGGGTGAACTCGTACCCGCCGAACATCGCCGGGTTGCGCAGGCTGCGCTGCTGCACGCGCGCCAGCAGACGCGCGGTGCCCGCCTGCGGGAACAGCACGTTCGCGCTGACCGTGTAGTTCGCCCACTCGGCGCCGGTGCTGCCGAACAGGGCGTAGGGCGCTCCGGCGTCGTCGGCGCCGGGCCAGCCGACCGGGGTGCCCAGCGCGGTCTGCTGGACGCAGTAGGCCGCGCTCTGGTCGGCGCACTGGACGTACTGGAACGCGCCGTCCTGCGGGGCGAAGTACGCGGGCATCTCGCCGACCGGCAGCTGGGCGCCGAACGGGAGCGTCATCGGGTCCGTGTACGGCAGGCTCAGCGGCCCGGTCGCGGTATCCGACGCCTTCCCCTTGCGCACACCCGCGGGCGCGGTGCTCGTGCTGAAGGTGTAGACGTATCCGGGCTGGAGCGTGTATCGGAACGACCCCCTCGACGGGTGCAGCACCGGCTGCTGCACCATCGCCTGCGCCGGGCCGCCGTTGAGGTTGGTCGCCCAGACGTTGACCTGCTTGGACGGCAGGCCGCCGGCGACGTCGACCGTGATGTCCTGGGTCTGGGTGGCGGTGGTGGTCTGGGCGATCAGGCTCCAGGCACCGCGGTTGGGCGACTCGAGCGTGTTGTAGCTGCCCGAGGCGGTCAGGACCTTGTTCGCGCCGTCCACGTAGTGCCAGCCGGGCGAGGTGAACTGGGTGACCTGGCCGATCGCCCAGGTCATCTCGTTCACGGTGTAGTTCCCGGCCCAGGGCTGGTCGGCGTTGACCAGGCCGTAGTTGGACTTGGGCAGGATCTGCGGCATCGCCGAGACGATCGGCCAGGTGATGAACCCGGTCAGCCCGGCCTGATCGTAGCCGTCGACGATCGCCCTGATCATGTCGGGGGCGCCGCGGTTGCCGTCCATGTGGCCGAGCTCGGACGCCCACAGCGGCTTGTCCAGCGAGCGGGCGGCCGGGGTGGTGACGCAGGTGTAGCCGGTGGTCGGGTAGCCGCACACGTCATGGGCGCCGAGCACGCTGACCGCCGCGTCGAACGCCGGGTCCGCGTGCATGGTCTTCGCGACGTTCCAGGTGCTCGCCTGGCCCTGCGGGGTGCTGGTCGGGTACGGGAACGAGTCCGCGGCCACGAGCCGCGTGGAGGTGTAGCCGGCCGTGTTCAGCGCGGCGCGCATGGACTCGTACCAGCTCGGGTTCCAGCCCGACTCGTTCCATCCGCCGAGGTAGGAGACCTTCAGGTTGTGCGATGAGGCGCAGCGCATCCAGTCCATCACGTAGTCGACGTCGGCCGTCGTCCACAGGCTCTTGTGCGCCGTCTTCGGGGCCTTGCCGTCGGCCGCCGGGGCGGTCTTGGTCAGCGGGGTCCCGCCGACCCACGAGGGCGCGGCCCACTGCAGGCCGTAGAAGACAATGTTCGGGTTGCGCTGCTGGGCCTGCTCCATCAGCCACCACTCGTAGCCGGAGCCGCAGTCCACGGCGCCCGGGCCGTGCTCGATGCTCGGCTCGGAGCCGTCCGTGGAGTTGGTGTCCCCGCCGATCTCGACCTTGAGCACCTGCAGGTCGGCGCCGTAGTCCGGGCTGAACAGGTAGTTCAGGATGTCCGTGCGCTCGGGCTCGGGGTAGTCCTTCAGGTAGACGGAGTTTCCGCCGCCGCCCGAGATGGCCCCCACGCCGTAGAACTCCGGTCCCATGGCCGAGCCGTCGACGGTGATCGTGGTCGAGGGTGCGTCGGCCTGCGCCAGGCTGCTGGGCAGCAGCACGACCGGCAGGGCGACGGCCAGGACCGCCAGCATCGCGGCCATGCGTCGATAACGCTGTCTCACAGGCTTGCCCACTGAACCGTACCAACCGTCTTTGTTCGCCCGAGCCGGGAAGCGGCGGCAGTCGAGCCTACGCCCGCCACCAGTACCTCTCCATGTCCGACAACCGGGATCCAGGTGGCCGGCCTGGAAGCTGTCGGCGAGGCCGAGCGCCGGCCGCGAGCCCCGATGCTCGCGCGTTCCCGACCCGAATATCTGCATCCCGATTACCTTGGTCACAGTAGCGTGTCGCCGTCCTCGGCCGGGCCGGATCGGGCGTTACGTTGCGTGATAGTTGCCGTCTTGGGACATGGTGCGCAGCGCCCCAGCGCAGGCCGCGGGCGCCGCGCTGCGGGTCTAGGCAGTGTTTGGGAATGTCTCAAGGCGCGAATCCGGTGATCGCCGTCGCCTGGCCGCACCGCACGGAACGGCACAGACGACCGAGTATGAGCCGTCCCGTGCGGCGCGCCCATGCTCGGCGCTGACCAGATTCGCCGCACCTACCAGCACAAACCGACGGTCATGCCGAGGCCTTGACACATTCCCAAACACCGCCTAGGGCAAGCGCAGGTGGCGGTCAACTCCCCGAAGTGGTGTATGCGCCGAGGGAGTTGCGCAGCGCGTGGACCGACGCATCGTCGTACGCCGAGGTATTCACGGCCGAGAAGCCTCCCCCCGGGACCAACTGATCGAACTCGACCAAATCCACCGCTATCATGGCTCCCGAGCGCACGAAGCAGCCCACCACCAGGAACTGCGCCCCGCCGGACGACGAACCCGCCGGTATCTCCCTGTTGGTCCAGCACTGGGCGTCGGACTGCTGCAAGGTCCGCTGCACCGAGCCTATTCGCTGGGTGCCGGTGGACGGGTCCACGCCCGTCTCATCGGCCGCGCACGTGCTGAAATCCGACCCGAGACCGTCCCAGGCCGTGGTCGCGGCGGCGGAGCCGGTGTAGAAGAACGCGGCCTGGCTGGTCTGCATGGCGAAGAGCCAGGAGGCCTGGGTGTTGACCAGGTAGCCGCCGTTCTGGTCGCCGGAGAAGTCCTCCACCTGCACGCCGGACGTCCCCACGCCCATGCTGGTCATCTGGCACAGGTTTCCCAGACCCAAGGCGTAGCTCACGTGGTTCACCGGCGAGTTGAGGATCACGTAGACCGAGCCGCCGCCCGCAGTGCCGACGACGGTTCCGTAGAGGTCGGTACCGGCCACCCAGGATACCTGGTGGGCGTAGGGCAGGTTGCCCTTCGTGATCCATCCACCCGAGACGAAGGTAGACGGGTTCAGGATCGTGGTGGTCGGCGTGCTCGGCGTGCTCGGCGGGCTCGTGCTCGGCGGCGGAGCGGGCGTGGTCGCCATGGCGCTCGGCGAGGCGGAGTGCGTGGGCGACGGCGGGGCGGTGGCCGAGACCGAGGGTGCGCCGCCGGGGCCGACCTGGGGCGGCGTACTGCTGCTGCTCTGGCCGAGGGCGCCGGCCGCCACCCCGCCGAGCCCGCCGATCAGCGCCAGGACCAGGGCGGTGGTGGCCAGCCGCCGCCGGGTGCGCCGCTGCCGGCCGCGGCGGCGGGCCTCGGCCGCCCCCGGCACACCGGCCGCGTCCGCGGCGGAGCGCACCACGGCCGCCAGCAGGTCGCCGAACGGCTCCGGCATCTCGTACATGTCAGACATTGGATGTGCCCTCCTTACGGGCTATGCCGGTGCACGGTTCCCGTCGGCCGTCCGCACCCCTCGCTCTGGACTCGGATCCGCCGGGCTCGGCCTGGAACTCGGTCAGGTGCGGCGCCAAGGCCTTGCGGCCCCGGGCCAGCCGGGCCTTGACCGTGCCGACCGGCACCCCCGCCTCCCGGCTGATCTCCTCGACCGAGCAGTCCAGCAGGTGGTAGAGCACGATCGCCTGCCGCTGCTCCGGCGAGATCCGGCGCAGCGCGGTCACGATCGCCAGCCGGTCCGGGGTCAGCCCCGGCAGGTCGGCGGCGGCCGCCCCGCGCCGGTGCGCGGAGAAGCGGTTCTTCGCCCGGCGCCAGCTGGAGACCGAGACCCGGAACGCGACGGTGCGCACCCACGCCTCGGCGTTCTCGTACTCCCCGATCCGCTGCCAGTCCTGCCACGCTCGCGCGTAGGCCTCCTGGACCGCGTCCTCGGCCTCGGTCAGGCTGTCGGTCATCGCAAAGACCTGCCCGACCACGCGCTGGAAGGTCGCGTTGTAGAACTCGTCGAAATCGACTTCCGTGGCCACTTGCACCCCCGCATCCACATCTTTTCCCGAGCGCCGCAAGGCGCGTATGCAGACATCACGCCTGACCGAAGTGTCCGGTTGCACGCGCGAGCGAGGAATACGACGAATATCCGAGGCCGCGGCCGCCGCTGGTAGCCCGCCCGTCTGACCTGGTCATCGGCCCGCGGCCGGGCTGCGGAAGAGAATGATCCGCCCGGGTGTTGGCCGGAGTATGAGCTCACTGTTCACTCCCCTGACTCTGCGCGGCGTCACGTTCGCCAACCGCGCCTGGGTCTCGCCCATGTGCCAGTACTCCTCGGTCGAAGGACGTCCGACCGACTGGCACCTCGTCCACCTCGGCGCCCTGGCCCGCGGCGGCGCCGGACTGGTGTTCACCGAGGCCACCGCCGTCACCCCGGAGGGGCGCATCTCGCCGCAGGACGCCGGCATCTGGAACGACGAACAGGTCGCCGACTACGCGCGGATCACCAAGTTCATCCGCGAGCAGGGCGCGGTGCCCGGCATCCAGCTGGGCCACGCCGGGCGCAAGGCGTCCACGTACTCCTCGTGGCGCGGGGAGGGCAGCGTCCCGCAGTCCGACGGCGGCTGGACGACGGTGGCCCCGTCGGCCGCGGCCTTCGGCGACTACGCCGCGCCGGTGGCACTGACCGTCGAGCAGATCGCCGGCCTGGTCGACGACTGGGCGGCGGCCGCGCGCCGGGCTGTCGCGGCCGGTTTCGAGGTGATCGAGCTGCACGCGGCGCACGGCTACCTGCTGCACCAGTTCCTCTCCCCGCTGTCCAACCAGCGCACCGACGAATACGGCGGCGGCCTCGAAGGCCGCTCCCGGCTGCTGCTGGAGATCACCGACGCGGTCCGGGCCGCGATCCCGGACACCACCGCGCTGTTCGTCCGGCTGAGCGCGACCGACTGGGTCGACGGCGCGCTCACGGTCCAGGACACCGCCGAGGTCGCCGCGGTGCTCGCCACCCACGGGGTCGACCTGATCGACGTGTCCAGCGGCGGCAACAGCCCCGACGCGAAGATCACCACCGGGCCCGGCTACCAGGTCCCGTTCACCCGGGCGATCCGCGAGCGCAGCGGGCTGCCGGTGGCCGCGGTCGGCATGATCACCGAGCCGCAGCAGGCCGAGAAGTACCTGTGCGACGAGGACGCGGACGCCGTGCTGCTGGCCCGGGCGCTGCTGCGCGAGCCGACCTGGCCGCAGCGCGCCGCGTTCGAACTCGGCGACGACCTGCCCTGGCCGGTCCAGTACGAGCGGGCCAAGCCGAGGCACTGACCGTCGCGCCACGCGGCAGGGCAGGGGCATCGGGAGCGCGGCCGACGCGTTCCGGGTGCCCCTGCCTGCGCGCGCACCACTTCTACGAGCCCACCGCGACGCCGGCCGACTCCGACGGAACCCGGCCGTAGCCCATCCGGTAGCCCACGCCGCGGATGGTGATGATCCAGTCCGGTGAGCCCAGCTTCGTGCGCAGGCTGCTGACATGGATGTCGATGGTGCGGCTGGCGCCGGCCCAGTGGTCGTTCCAGATGGTCGCCATCAGCTCCTTGCGCGAGACCACGGTCTCCGGCGAGGCGGCGAGGGTGTAGAGCAGGTCGAACTCCTTCGAGGTGACCTTCACCGCGCGGTCGCTCAGATGCACCTCCCGAGCCCGGTTGTCGATCCGCAGCGCACTCCAGGAGATCACCTGCGGCCGGCCGCCCTCCCGGCCGACGATCCGGCGCATCACCGCCTCGATCCGGGCCAGGATCTCCCGTTCCCCGCAGGACCTGGCCACGCAGTCGTCCGCCCCGGCCTGGAGCGCGAGCACCCGGTCCAGCGCGTTGTCCTGGTCGTTCAGGCAGATGATCGGGGTCCGGCCGGCTGCTCGGATCGACCGGCACACCTCCACCCCGTCCATGTCCGGCAGGCCGAGGTCGAGCAGGATCAGGTCGGCGCCCTGGTAGGAGCGCAGCGCCTCATGTCCCAGCCGGGCCGACCGCGCGGCGTAGCCCTGCCGCCGCAGTGCGGTGACCAGCCGTTCGGCTGTGGACGGACTGGATTCGATCACGAATATCTGCATGGTGTTTCCCCAACCAGGGTTTCGGGAGGCGGGCGGGCCGGTCCGTCCTGCGCCCGGGCGGCCGGCCTGACGCGGGCCGGTCCGTCCGGGCTCCGCCGCGCTGGGCCCAGGGCCGGCCGGTGCCGTCGCCGACGCGCGGGCATACGTGCCCGAACATGCCCGGAGCCGGACACCGAGGGCTGATACCTGTCCCTGGGTGCCCGGTCCGTGGCGCGGAAACGGTGTGCTGGCCATGCGATGAGCGGTGAAACAGCGCGGCAGTGCAGTGATGGAACCGTCGGCACACGAGTCGGACGCTTCGCCGGACCACCGGAGCCGGTGCGGCTGCCGGAGCCGCTACAGCTGCCGAGAACGCCGAGGTCGACGCCGCCGGACCCGCCGCCGCCGAGGCCGCCGAGGCCGCCGGGGCGTCCGGCAGTCCCGTCCGCCCGGTCAGGCCGGCGCCGCTCCGTCGCGTGTGCACCCCTCTAGGAAAAAACGGGACAGTCGGTTTGTCAAGCCGATGGAGTACCCTTACTCCGTCGGCCCGGGCGGTCCAGCCGCAGCCGGGCCAGCGCCTGCGGGGTGGCCAGGCCCGGCGCCAGCACCGCCCAGAACCCGGTCACCCGGCGCGGGGCCAGCCAGCGGCCGTCCTCGCCGCCGAGCACCTGGAATCCGGCCGTGGCCACCAGGACCGCGGTCACCGCGTCGCGCACCGACAGGCCCGGGGTCAGATCCCCGGCCCGTTCGACCCGGCCCAGCGCGTCCTCGGCCCAGCCGCGCCACTCCCGGCGCAGCGCGCCGTCCGGCCCGGCCTCCGCGTCCTCGCCCAGCCGGAACCCGGCCCGCAGCACCGGATCCAGGCCGAGCTGCTCGACCAGCAGGTGCACCGAGTCGACCAGCTGCTGCAGCGGATCGGCCACGTCCGCGCAGACCTGTTCGACGATCCGGCGCAGGGCGCCCACCGCCTCGTCCTCGATCGCCTGGGCCAGGGCCTTCTTGTTCGCGAAGTGGAAGTGCAGCGCGCCGGCGCTGACCGCGGCCCGGCCGCTGACCGCGCCGAGCGAGGTGGCCGCGTATCCTTCCCGGGCGAACACTTCGGCCGCGGCGGCGATCAGCGCCTGCCGGGTGCGCGCCGCGCGTTCCTGCTTGATCAAGGATCTTCCTCCTGCCGTGCCACCGGCGGACGCCGGTGCCGCGCCCGGCCCGGGCGGTCGCCCGGACCTCGCCGCGCCCCGCCCGCCGCACCCCCGGAGCGCCATCCGGGCAGTGTCCGCCTGAGGAACGCCGTGGGAATTTTAACAAACCAACTATCTGGTTTATTGGAAAATCGTTCAACAAGTTGCGCAAACTTGCCCCCGGTCGGCTGGTTCGAGCCGTCGCTGAGCTGCCCTTGAGCTGCGCGAAACGTAACCCGGCCGCAAATCCCGGCCTCGGCGCGCCCGCTGACCACCGGCAACCGGTTCGCGATCGTCGGAGGTTTTTCCGGATGATCATGGATTTTTAAACCGGACAGTCTGTATTATATTTTTCGCAGGAGCCTGCTATAGCTCGGCTACGCGTCACTGGGGAGAGTCATGTCCACGAGTAGAACCCGCCTCGTCAGTCCCTCGGTCCGGCAGACCGGGGCGCCCGGTGCCCTCGGCACCCTGACCGCCCTGCTGCATGAGGGCCTGACCACTACCGTTCCCTGCGAGTACGTGCACCGCGCAGCCGTCGCGGAGGTCATGCCGACCGGCTGGGCCCGCCTGGACGACACCCGTTTCACCATCCGCGCCCAGTGGCCGCGCAGCCACACCTTCTTCGGTCCCAACCCGGAGGGGCGCTATGAGTCGACCATCGTGGCCGAGACGATCCGGCAGTCCGGTCTGCTCCTGTGCCACGCCGAACTCGGCGTCCCGCTCGGCCACCAGTTCCTCATGCACGACCTGTCCTTCCACGTCGAGCCCGACCAGCTCCTGGTCGGCGACGTCCCCGCGGACCTGCTGATCGACGTCGAGTGCACCGAGGTCAAGCGCCGCGGCAACGCCCTGACCGGCGTGGTCTACGAGGTGGTGATCCTGCGCGACGGCGAACTGCTGGCCACCGGCGGCGCGTCCACCACCGTCATCTCCCCGCAGGTCTACCGCCGGATCCGCAGCGAGGCGCTGCGCCCGGCCGGCTGCGACGCGGTGCTCACCGCCCTGGCCGACCCGGCCCGGGTCGGCCGCACCTCCCCGATGGACGTCGTGCTCTCGCCGCTCGGCGACCCCGACCGCTGGCAGCTGCGGGTCGACACCCGCCACCCGGTCCTGTTCGACCACCCGGTCGACCACATCCCCGGCATGACCCTGGTCGAGGCCGCCCGCCAGGCCGCCGCCGCCGCACTGGACCGCCCCGACGCGACCATCCTCGGCATAGCCTGCGCCTTCACCCGCTATGCCGAACTCGACCAGACCTGCCTGATCGAGACCTGCCGCCTGCCCCGCACGTGCCCCGAGGCCGACGACCAGGTCCTCGTCACCGGCCGCCAGGGCGACGAGCAGGTCTTCAGCGCCACCGTCACCGCGCACGTGGACGACGACGGAGCGCCGTTGCACTCCTAGCCCCACACTGCGGCTTCGGGACGCGGCCACCACCGCGGCCGCGCCCCGGGCCGGTGCTCGTTGCTCGGCTTCGCGGTCGCGTTCCTCTTGGCGGTGGCGTCGCTACCACTCCCCCTCCTAGCACTCACTCCGCCGATCGCCCGCCCTCCGCAACCGCACTCGGTTTCGCGGCCTGCGAGCCCACCTCGGCCGTGAACGCAGCGACGTGATCGCCCACCCACTCCCCGAACGACCGCGCAGGCCGCCCGAGCACCTTCTCGACGTCCCCGGTCGTCCGAACCTTGTACCCCGCCCGCTGCCGCTCCGCACTGCGCAGCAGGGCATCGGCCACCTCCACCGGATATTTCGCGCGCAACTGTTTCCGAGCCTGGTCGAACGTCAGCTCCTCGAACCGCACCGGCCGGCCGATCCGCGCCTCCAGTTCCTCAGCCTGCTGCTTCGCCGTGACCGCCACCGGACCGGTCAACGTGTAGGCACGCCCCTCATGTCCGCCATCGACCAGCGCGCGGACGGCAACCATCGCCACGTCCCGAGGATCGACGATCGCGTTGCCCGAGAAGCCATACAGCGCCCGCACCACCCCCTCCGCCCGCACCGACGGCGCCCACCCGAGAGCGTTCGACATGAACGCCCGAGGCCGCAGAAACGTCCACTGCATCCCCGAGTCGCGCACCAACTGCTCGCTGCTTCGCTGCCACTCGGTAATCAAGTCCTCAGCACCGGGATCCTCCACCGCAGCAGCAGAAAGCTTGACCACGTGCCGAGTCCCCGCATCACGCGCCGCCCGCACGAACGACTCGTCATCTGCGCCGCCGACCCGATTGGTGACCAGAAACGCGGCCCGCACACCCCGCAGCACCACAGCCAACGACTCCGCGTCCGCATAGTCCGCCGCGACCACCTCGACCCCTAGCTTGTCACCCACGCCCTCGCCCACGCCCGGCACCCGACTCGGATCCCTGGCCATGACCCGAATCCGCTCCCGGACCTGCGTCCCGGCACCCGCACCGACGTCATCCCCACGCCCGGCCCCGGCCGCCAACCCGAGCCCCCGCAACACTTCTCGCCCCACCGTCCCGGTAACTCCGGTGACAAGTATCACGTAACCCCATGTTTCCGCGCCGTCTGGTCCGGATCGACCCGCGGCACTGTACGATCGAAGGAAGAAACGAACCGTGCGGTTTTTAACCAGACACCTCCGGTTCGGCTACAGGCACTCGGGAAGGTGGCCGCACATGCAGGACCGTGCTCTCCGTACACGCAGCGCAATCCTCGCCGCAGCCGCCAAGGTCTTCGAGGAGCGGGGCTACAGCGCAGCGACCATCTCCGAGGTCCTGGCCGAGGCGAAGGTGACCAAGGGCGCCCTGTACTTCCACTTCCAGTCCAAGGAAGACCTGGTCGAGGGCGTTCTCGGCGAGCAGGACGCCCGGATGCCGGTCCCGCCGCGCGCCTGCAAGATCCAGGAACTCGTCGACGCCGTCATGTTGCAGGCGCACAGATTGCAGACCGACTGTATGGTGCGGGCCGGAGTACGGCTCGCCTTGGACCAGCGTATTAGTGAGCAAGAACGCACCGGCCCGTTCGTTCGTTGGGCCCTGATCTGCCAGGACGTTCTGGAGGGGGCGCAGCGGCAGGGCGAGTTGATGCCGCACGTGGTGCCCTCTCAGACTGCGGATGTATTCGTCGGATCCTTCGCCGGCATCCAGTCGATGTCCCAGGCGATGAGCGATTATCGAGACCTGATGCCGCGGGTGGCGGCGTTGCTGCGCCATGTGTTGCCGAGTGTCGTCCAGTCCTCGGTGCTGGCGTCGATCGACCTGTCCGAGGACCGCGGCGCGCGAGTCTACGAGGAATGCATGCTGCTCCGGGCCAACGAATCACATCGGCCTGACGCCGTGCCCGTGTCATAGTCACGCTGCTCCCACAGCCCAGGCGCACTCTTCTCCACTGCAGCCATCGCATCGGCCGCCGCGCCTCCCGGCAGCGGCGGCATCGCCGTACGCACCGGCCGATGCCCGAAATACACCGCCAACGCATCGGCTAACGACTCCCCCGCAGGCTCAGGCACCCATCCCACATACCCGTCAGGCCGCACGAGCAGCGCCTCGTAAGGGATGTCAGGCTCCGCATCCACCTCGACGATGTCCAGAACCCCCGTCCACGGCGCAGCCTCCACCCGATACCCATCCCGATCCGCTCCGCCGCCGAACAGCAGCACCTGAGCGCGCCCGGACCCGAGCAGTTCCACGACGTCAGTCCGCCCCCGATCCGTACCAAGCCGCCGATTGGTCAGGAACCTCCCCTCCCAGGTGGACGGCCGCCGACTCCGCGCAGGTGCAACAATGCTCTGACCGCTGATCATGGCACCGACTCTCCCGTTGACCAGCCCGTCGGACAACCGCTCGGCCAGCAGCCCGCGCATCCCGTCCATTTCCGGATCCGGCCGCATGAAGACCAGCTGCGCCCGCGTGGCGTCGATGACCCGCCGCGCGACGGGACGACGTTCCGCCTCGTAGCTGTCGAGCAGACCCGCCGCCGCAGTACCGTGCACCTCGTGGGCCAGCTTCCAGCCCAGATTGACCGCGTCCAGCAGCCCGGCGCTCAACCCCTGCCCGCCGATCGGAAAGTGGCTGTGCGCCGCGTCCCCGACCAGGATCACCCGACCATGCCGGTAGCCACGGGCAAGCCGGGCGAAGTCGCTGAACCGCTTCAGCCAGCGCAGATTCGACATCGGCACCGTACGTCCGGCGATCCACTCCACCTCCCGCCGCAACTGCTGCGCCGTGAGCGGCAGTGCCCAGTCCGCGGCGGGCTCGGGGTTGAGCGTACGTACGCTCACGTCGCCGCCCGAGGTCGGCGTCGCCACCATCCATCCGCGCGAGGTCCGATGCCATCCAGGGCTCAGGACGCTGCGATCCGGCAGCGTCACCAGCCCCATCATCGACGAGACCGTAGCCGGCCACGTGTCACTCGCGATCCCCGCCAACCGCCGAACCGTACTGCGTGCCCCGTCCGCACCCACCACGTACCGCGCGGTGCACACCACGGGCCCCGCTGCTCCCGACAGGCCCTCCACAGCCTCGGCCTGCTCGGCGACGACGCTCACGCAATCAGAATCCTGACTCAAGCCGCTCACCCGGAACCCGCGCAGAACCCGGGCCCCCGCCGCCTGCGCCTGGCTTTCGAATGCCTCCTCCAACTCCACCTGCGCACACTTGAGCAACGGCTCCGGCTCGGTGCCCGGCGCCGTGATCGTCAGCCCGGACAACCCCGCGAAGCGGAAAGGGCGCTGGAAGTCCGCCTCCTGATACACCGGCGCCAACCAGGGCAGTCGGCCACGCCGAACAAGGCTCTGCACCGCCCTGGCGTGCACGGTAGTAGCCTTCGGCTGCCGCGAAACCTCGGCCAGCGCTTCGAACACGACCGTACGAACCCCGTACCCGGCCAACTCGGCAGCCATCAGCATGCCGACCGGCCCACCCCCGATGACGACCACGTCAGCCTGCATCACGAATCACGCCCCCGCCCGTCGTGCCAACCCCGTTGTTCGTCCCAGCAGTGCACTCAGCCGGCAACCCCGACAACGCCGAAGATCGCCATGCACCCGCAGTTCTCATGATGCCATGCCGTTTCACCCCCCGACCAGCTCTGTCAGGTCAGTACGACCGGCAGATCTCCGGCAACTCCCAGCCGTCGAGGCGGGCGGCCGGATTCGCGTCTTGGCCGGGTGCCGGGAACGAATCCGGGGAGGGAGTCGACCGGCCGCCGCCAGGCGTCCGGCTTGCGCGGATCATATCAATTCACTTGTTTGCGCTGGAGCACACGGCCGGCAATCTCAGTGTCCGTGAATGAGAATACGGGGATAACGGGGAAGGGGTCGTCATGCCCGAATCGCCCTTGACAGAGCGCGAGCAGAGTCGACCCGGGGAACAAGCCCGGCCGGACCGGGCGGAGCCCCGCCGGCCTGGGCGCCGATGGTCCAGAGGCCTGGTCGCCTTGGCCGCGGTGTTCACCGCGGGCATGGTGACGGTGCACCTCCTGATGACTTTCCTCTACAACGCCCCACCGAATCCGGTCTCCAGCAGATATGCCGCACAGATCGACTGGTGGATGAGTCCGCTGTTCTACCAGGACTGGCACCTGTTCGCCCCCGAGCCGAGTACGTCGAATGTCGACGTCCAGGTACGCGCCAGGCTGGCTTCCGGAGGAACGGTCTCCCAGTGGATCGATCTTTCCGCTCAAGACCAGGCCGCCACCACCGGGGATCTGATACCCAGCCACGTCACCGTGAACGGCCTGCGCACCGCCTACACGGAATACACGTCCACACATTCCCAATATAGCGAGTCCGCCTCCTCGCTCGGTCCGATCGCCCAACAGTATCTGGAGAACCTGGTGGTCGACCGGATTCAGGGGCAGGTCGGCGGGAAGATCGCCGCCGTGCAGTTGCGATTCACCACGGCTCTGGTGCCCGGTCCAAGGCGCACAGCCAAGGAAACCGCGCCACATACCGAGACTCTGATCTGGTGGACGGTGTGATGATGTCGATATCCGCACCAGCCACACCGGGCACACTGGACCCGATACCCGCATCGGCAGAACCACCGTCGCAGCCCCCTGTGCACGCACGCATCCGCCGGGAAGCCGCCCGGAGATACCTCCTGCTCACCAATACAGCGATCGCCGCACGCGGGACGGCAGCGCTGCGCATCGGATACGGCTCGCTCTGGGTACTGTTTTTGCTGCGGGAGTGGCCGGAACGCGACGTCGCCTGGGGACCGTCCTCGCCGTGGACTGCGGCGCTGGACCGGCAGTACAGCGGCTGGCCCACGTCCAACGCGGTCAACGGCACCTACAACTCCACCTGATCCTCCACCGACCCCGGCGCGGCCGGAGACTCCGAATGGTACGAGGTCAACCTCGGCTCGTCTCAGACCGTCGACGAGGTGGACCTGACCGCACGAACCGGGAGCGGCTACTGTTTCCCGTCCGAATTCGCCATCTCGGTCAGCACCAACGGCACCACGTGGACGAATCTGGTCCTGGAGACCGGCTACGACAATCCGAACACCACACTGCAACGGTTCCCGTTCACCCCGACCACCGCCCAGTACATCAGGGTGACGGCGACGACGCTGACCCAGGACAACCTCGGCAACTACTACTTCCAACTGGACCAGCTCACCGCGTTCTGACCCGCGGCCGACGGCCGTAGCAACACACCGGGACCGTTTCGGCCCGGCCGGGAACTCCTTCCGGCCGGGCCGTCATTGGTGTCCGCCCCACCCCTCAGTACCAACTTGTTCCCAACCCGGGCCACCACTCTATTAGATCGGCCCGAACCGGTACCCGGCGTTCAGCAGTTCCGGCAGAAACACCGACAGCGCGGCAACGGTCTGCGAGCGGTCGCCGCCGCCGTCGTGCTCGAGAATGATCGAGCCGGTCTTGGTCTGCTTCATCACGCGCTGCACTATGACCGAACTACCAGGCCGGGCCCAGTCCTGCGGGTCCACGGACCAGTCCAGCGGACGGAGGCGGGCATCGGCGCAGGCCTGGAAGACGTTCGAGTTCCAGCTGCCGTACGGCGCCCGGAAGACGGTCGGCGTGACCCCCACGGCGTTCAACGCATCGCTGGTACGAGAAATGCTGTCACGGATCTGCGTGGGGGTGATCTTCGTCTGATCGGCGTGGTCCCAGGTGTGGTTCACCACGGTGTGCCCCGCCGCGACAACCTCACGGACCAGCGCGGCGTTCGGGGGTATCTGGTTGCCGATCATGCAGAAGGTGGCGATGATCCCGTACTTCTGAAGCAACGCCAGCACCTGCGGGGTGTACTCGGCGGTCGGGCCGTCGTCGAGAGTGAGGGCGATGCCCTTGGGGCCGTTGTTGACGTAGAACTCCGGCTTCGACTGCACCTGCGACGGGTCGGTCGTGGAGTTGCTGGTCGGTCCGGCGCTGGGCGGCGGCGTGGTCGGCGGGTCGGTCGGCGGCGTGGTGGTGCGGGCCGGCGAAGAGGACAGGTCGGACGGTGACGGATTGGTCGTATGACCAGCCGGAAGTCCAGCCGCCGACGCGTGGGAGGTGCCTGTGCCGAGAGCCTGTGCGGCGAAGACACCCAGTCCACCGAGGAGCGTGACGCCACCAGCCGCGAACAGCACCTTGCGGCGGGAGGCGCGGCGCTTGGCCGGAGAGAACTCAGCCGGGCCGCGCTCGTTTCCACTGGGGCCGTCAGGCCAGCCGCAGTCGCTGAGCCTGGCGACGTCGGCGGGAGACGGGCCGTAGAGATCGAAGTGTTCGCCGCGACGGCTGTCGGAACGGCGCGCGATCGGGTCGGCGGCGTTCCGGTTCAGGTTCGGGACCGTGAACTTACGGGTCTGGTGGAGGCCCTCGGAAGGCGAGACGGCGGGCGCAGCAGCGGTAGCGTTGGCTTTGGCGGCAGCAGGAGCGGTAGCGATGGAGGGCGCGGCAGCGCGAGCGCGGGCGACGACGGGAGCGGTAGCGACCGGAGCAGCGGGCGGCGCGACGAGCGGAGCGGCAGTCGCGACGGCCGGCGGAGCGATAGGCGAAGCGATGAGCGGAGCGGGCGTCCAGGCGCCGGGCGCAGCAGCCGTCTTGGCAGTGGGCGAAGCAACCGCCGGGGCGATGGGCGAAGCAACCGGAGCGGGCGCGGGCGTCCAAGGAGGCCGTACGGCGACGACCGTCTCGGCAAGGTCGGAAGCGGCCGCGTGAAGGTCGGCCTCGGGGGCGGGGACGGTCCACTGAAGGTCCTGGTCGGCGTGCGACTGCGCCGTCGGGCGCTCGTTGATCGGCTGCATGGTGCCGTCAAGCTTCAAAGTCCACAACACGACGAATCCTCCCAAGGCGTTAAAGGCCGGGCTCATACGGCCTTCTGCCAAGTAGCTTCGTCCTCGATGCTGGAATCCCGTTGGTCTCTCGCTGGTGCGGTGGCACGGGTCGGCAATACGGCATCGACACCGCCCTTGAGCTGGGATGATTGCCGATCGTTGGTGTGGCCCGGTCCTGCCCGGCGCCAATTCATGCCAACCAGTGGCTATTCGTCACCCCCGCAGGCGACTGATACTCCAACGCGCAGGAGCCGACGGCAGTTCAGATGGTCCAGTTGAGCGGGTAGTTGACGATCGCACCGAACGTCACGCCGATCGCCTCCATCTCCCCACGCGCGATGACGGCCATCTCCTTCAGGCCGCTCAGCTGCAACGCGTGCTCCTCGGTGTCCCAGATGCTCACATGAACAATCGAGCCCTCCGGCGACACGCCGACGTAGTGATGGATGATCCCCGGCAGCCGCGTGAGGGCCGGGATCAGATACTCGGCCTGCTTCGTGGACAGCGCTTCGACCTCGGCGAACCGGCGCGGGTCGAAAGTGGCGGGCGAGACGCGGACGTAGGCGGTCGCGGGCAACGGCTGGGACATGGCAGTCCTCCCTCGATGAATTACGTTCCGATAGACTATCATAATGTAAATGAGCACCCTGTCGGCGAAACCCGGGCGGCCGAGGAATCCGGCCGTGGACCAGGCGATCCTGTCAGCCGCCGCCCGCCAACTCGGCGAACTCGGCTACGCCCGCATGTCGCTGGAATCCGTGGCCGCCGCCGCGGGCACCACCACGCCCAGCCTGCGCCGCCGGTACCGCAACAAGGCAGACCTGGTCGCCGCGGTCATCGGCTCGCTCCGGGCCGAGGACCCGCCCGACGACGCCGCGACCCCCCGCGCCCACGCCCTGGCGATCCTGGAGAATTTCCACGGCAACCTGCGAGCCATCCCCGCGATGGCGATCCTCGGTTCGTTGCTGGCCGAGGAAGAACGCCACCCCGAGCTGCTTCACGTCTTCAAAACCCGCTTAGTCGAGCCGCGACGCGCACTGCTCCGGCAGGCACTGGCTGATGGCGAGCTTCCGGGCCATGCCGATCTCGACGCGCTCACCAGCATGCTCATCGGTTCGTTCTACGGCCGCTACGTCACTATGGACGGCGTGCCCGACGACTGGCCGGAGCGCGTGCTCAGCGTCGTGTGGCCGCAGGATGCTGATTCCCAGCCAGGGCCCTGAGATCGCGGGGCAGCCCTCAATCCCCGACGTCCCGCCCCTCGCCACCGGAGGCGCCGGGCGGGTGGCGTGCTTACGATGTGATCACGTCGCCACCATGGGCGACTGCCCGGCGAGGAGGTCGATCGTGAACGCCAGTGCCGTGCCGTATCCGGAGCCGTTCCGGCCCTCCTCGCGCCTTCTGCCGGTCCTCGATTCGGATCCGAACCAGGGTCTGGTGACCGATCCGGGGCTGGAAGAAGACCGCCTGGCGGCGCTGCACGCGTTGGCGATCCTGGACACGCCGCGCGAGGAGCGGTTCGACCGGATCACCCGGACCGCGCAGCGGCTACTGGACGCGCCGATCGTGATGGTGAGCCTGGTCGACCGAGACCGGCAGTGGTTCAAGTCCTGCATCGGACTGGAAGTACGGCAGACGCCGCGCAGCGTCTCGTTCTGTGCTCGGGCGATCGCGTCGGGGCAGATGATGGTGGTCGAGGACGCGAAGCTGGACCCTCGGTTCGCCAGCAATCCGCTGGTGCTCGGGCCGCCGCACGTGCGGTTCTACGCGGGGCAGCCGCTGACCGGACCGTCCGGGCACCGATTGGGCACTCTCTGCGTGATCGACCAGCACCCGCGCACGCTCGATGCGGCCGACCGCAAGGCGCTGGCCGACTTGGCCGAGTGGGCCGACCTGGAGATCGGGGTGGTGCACATGAGCCGGGCGGCGCGGGAGATGGACCGGCTCAAGGACGAGTTCGTGGCGATGGTCAGCCACGAGTTGCGCACCCCGCTGGCGGCGGTCAGCGCGGCCGTGGAGTTGCTGGCCGGGGGCACGCCGCCGCAGGACGAGCGTTCCACCCGGCTGCTGGACCTGGCCGGGGACAACTCCGCGCGGCTGGTCCGGCTGGTCGAGGACATCCTGGACGTGCAGCGGCTGGGCCTGGACACGCTCACCCTGCGGCGCGAGTCGGCCGACCTGGCCGCGGTGGCCCGGCGGGCGGCGGCCGAGATCGGTTCGGCGGATCCGGCCGCGGCGGCCCGGATCTTCGTGGCCGGCGGCCCGGCCCGGGTGTTCGGCGACGTGGGCCGGCTGACCCAGGTGTTCGGCAACCTGCTGGTCAACGCGCTGAAGTTCTCCGGTCCGGACTCGCCCGTGCGGGTGCGGGTCCGGATGGACGTGCAGCGGCCGCCCGAGGCGGCGGTGGGCGTCCCCGAGGCGGTGGCGGAGGTCAGCGACCGCGGCGTGGGCATCCCGGCGGAGGCGCTGCCGCGGATCTTCCAGAAGTTCGTCCAGCTGGACGCGGCCGGGCGCGGCGGCGGCGCGGGGCTCGGCCTGGCGATCACCGAAGGCCTGGTCAAGGCGCACGACGGCCAGATCACCGTGCACTCGAAAGAGGGACAGGGCACGACGTTCACGATCCGTATCCCGGCCTTCGTGGAGGATCCGGACCAGCAGGACTGAGCAGGTTTCAGACGGCCAGCGCTTCGGGAGTGATGCGGTAGCCGACGCCGCGAACCGTGGTGATCGCGCCCTGCAATCCGGCGTCCTTGAGCTTGCGGCGCAGGTTGGACACGTGCACGTCCAGCGCGTGCTCGTCCGACATCCAATCGCCACCCCAGACGCGTTCGCGCAGCTGGGCGCGGGTGTGGACCTGGTTCATGCTGCCGCAGAGCGTGTCGAGCAGGTCGAATTCGATCCGGGTCAGGTCCAGGGGCACTCCCCCGACTTCCGCGGCCCGCAACGCCGAGCGGACGACCAGGGCGCCGAAGATGCGCTCGTCGGCGGAGGGGTCTGCTGGACGTGCGAGTTGTGCGGGTTGAGCTGCGTCGGCTACCGGCGCGTCTATCGAATCCAGGCGGCTGCTGCGCCGGCTGCGTCGCAGCAGTGCGTGCACCCTGGCCACCAGTTCACGCGGCGAGAAGGGTTTGGTCAGGTAGTCGTCGGCGCCGGTGGACAGGCCGACCAGCTTGTCGACCTCGTCGGCACGGGCCGAGAGCATCAGGACGTATGCCGTGGAGAAGCCGTGGATGCGGCGGCAGGCCTCCAGTCCGTCGAAGCCGGGCAGGTTCAGGTCCAGGATCACCACGTCCGGGGCCCAGGCCGACGCCACGCTCACGCCGCCCGGTCCGTCGCCCGCCTCGCGCACGTCGAACCGGGCCTCCTGCAGGGCCATCGCGATCACGGTCCGGATCGCGGGGTCGTCCTCGACGGTCAGTACGCGCGCGGGAGCGGGAGCGGTCTCGATCATGCCCTCTATCATGCGACAGAACGGGGCAAAGCGGTATACGCAACCTGGCGCCGATGCGGACCGCGACACGCGGTCGAGGCCTAGGCCTACGCCTCGACCGCGACGGGACCTTCGACGGCTATCTCCGCATTGCGCCGGGTCTTGGCCCAGCCGCGCTGGCCGCGCATCATCCGGAAGAGTGCACGCCAGGCCGTCACGTACATCCCGTACATGTAGAAGATGTACCCCAACCCCCACAGCAGCGACTTGCCCAGCGGCGCGTCACGTTCGGCCCCGGCCCGGTACAGCGGGCCCCACACGGCGAACTGGGCGATGGCGATCGCGGCCAGGGCGGCCGGCAGCAGCCAGCCGGAGCGGGCCAGGATCTGTTCCGCCTGGTCCGGGGCGGCCAGGCACTCCAGGGCGGTGAGCAGCAGCGGGATCGGGTAGAGCAGCGTGCCGAGCAGGTGCATCCACGGTTGGGCCAGGTGGTAGCCGACTTCGACCACGCCGAGCCGGCCGACGTGCCGCGAGCGCCACACCTGCGGGAAGTAGCGGGCGCACTGCATGCCGCCCTGGGTCCAGCGGGTGCGCTGGGTCAGGTAGCGGCGAGTGTCGAACAGCCCCTCCTGGTCGACGTACGTCTCGTGGCAGAACGCGTTCTGCCAGCCGAGCAGCAGCAGCTGGATGCCCAGTTCGTAGTCCTCCAGCAGCGCGCCGTTCCACGGCACGCCGTTCTCCTCGGCCAGGCCGTCGAGCGCGCTCAGCCGGGTGAACTGGCCGTTGCCGCCCAGGCAGACGGTCCGGGTGCTGCGCCGGGCGACCTGCAGCGCGGCCATCGGCGCGCGGAACTCGATGTCCTGCATCCGGACCAGGGTGCGGCCGTAGGCGTTGGCCAGCCGGCCGCGCTCGGGCATCGGGGTGCGCTCGGACCGGTTGACCATCCGCACCTCGATCTGCACCGCGCCGACCTCGGCGGCGGCGAACAGGTGCTCGGCGCTGACCGCGGCCAGGCAGCCGGGGGCCGGGCGGCCGTCGGCGTCGACCACCCCCACGATCACCCGGTCCCGGTCGACGCCGGCCGGGAGCCAGTCGTGCAGCCGGCGCCAGGCGGTGTTCAGCGCGTCGCCCTTCCCGGTCCGCGCGTCCGGGCGGCGCCGCTGCACCAGGTGCACCAGCGGGTCGGTCTCGGCGGCGGCCAGCACGATCGCGGCAGTGCTGTCCTCGGAGTCGTCGTCGATCACCCAGACGTGTGAACCCGGCAGGTTGGCCCGCAGGTAGGCGACGGTGTGGCCGATCACGGCCTCCTCGTCCCGGCAGGGGACGAACAGGTGCCACTCGAACCGGTCCGGGTCGCCCGGCTCGGCCTTGCCGCGGCGGCCGAACCGGATCAGCAGGATCACCACATAAACCAGGAAAATCGCGCTGACCAGCCAGGACAGCTCGACGATGAACTGGACGCCGCCGGATATCCCGGTGTTCTGGAGGAAGTGCAGCATACCGGTTCCGTTCAGCGGGGACCCTGCGCGGGCAGGGATCGGGCGGAGGGGGACGGGGTGCGCGGGCGGCTGCGGCGGTCGCCGATCAGCAGCGGGCGCAGGGTCAGGGCGCCGAGTGCGGCCAGGACGAACCCGCCGACGATCGACGTCGCGACGGACAGGTGCAGCAGGACGTTGAGCGCGTACCCGATGACCGCGACGAGCGCGGCGCCGACCGGGAGCGGGCCGATAACGCGGGGGCGATGCCTGGCAGGCTTGGCCGCGTGGGCTGAAGTGTGGGCTGCGGTGTGGGTGGCCGGGAGAGCTGCCGGCGAAGATGCGGGCAGGGGCGCGGGCTCGGTGGCGAGCTCAGCTGCTGGCCCGGGCGGCGGCGACGCTGACTGCGGCTGCGGCGGCTCGGCCCGGGTCGCGCTGATCCGCTCGCCCAGCAGCCACAACTCCTCGAAGTGGACATCCGCGTGTACGTCGGCCGGGGCTGGGGCCTGGGCGTACGGGTTCATGCCGCCACGGCCTCGATCCGCAGGCCCGCACGGACCGCGACCGCGACCGGGACCTCGGTCCGCGGTTCGGCCGGGCCGCCGGTCGGCAGCAGGTCTCCGGGCAGGGCCTGGTCCCGGCCGTCGGCCAGGGCGACCGCCGCGGCGACGATCCGCAGGCTGGCCAGGCCGTCCCCATACGGCGAGGGGGTGGCGGCCAGCCGGGCCGGCAGGTCCGGGTCGGCCAGCAGCCGCCGGCAGGCGTCGCCGACCTCGGGCCCGGGCCGGACCAGGGTCGCGAACCCGGCCGTCACCGACTCCGGCCGTTCGGTGCTGTTGCGCACCACGACCAGCGGCTTCTTGAGCACGGTGACCTCCTCCTGCACCCCGCCGGAGTCCGACACGATCAGGTCCGCGCGCTGGGCCAGGGCCAGGAAGCCGGGGTGGTCGATCGGCGGCAGCAGCCGGACGGTCGGGGCGACCTGCACGCCGAACGCGTCGATCCGGGCCCGGGTGCGCGGGTGCAGCGGCATGAGCACCGGCACCGGCAGCGCGCCGAGTTCGTGCAGGATCGCGCCGAGCCGCCGCGGGTCGTCGGTGTTCTCCGGCCGGTGCAGGGTGGCCAGGACGAACGCGCCGTCCGGGGTGCCCAGGGCGTGCAGCAGGGCGGCGGCGCGCTCGTCGGACGGCTTGGACTCGTGCACGGCCTCGACCACCGTATTGCCGGTGACCATGATCCGGTGCGCGTCGACGCCTTCCGCGATCAGGTTGTCCGCGTTCTCGGCGGTGGCGGCGCAGTGCAGGTCGGACAGCACGCCCACGACCTGCCGGTTGATCTCCTCGGGCATGGCCCGGTCGCGTGAACGCAGCCCGGCCTCCACGTGCAGCACCTTCGCGCCGCAGTAGTGGGCGGCCTGCGCGCCGGCCGAGGTGGTGTTGGTGTCGCCCTGCACGATGACGGCGCGCGGCGCGTTCTCGGCGAACAGGTGCGCCATCGAGCTGATCATGGTGCCGATCTGCGCGCCGCGGTGTGTGCCGCCGACGCCGTCGATCCGCACGTGCGGGTCGGCCAGGCCGAAGTGGGCGAAGAAGTTCTTAGACAGGTCCGCGTCGTAGTGCTGCCCGGTCCACACCACCCGCGCCCGCCGGCCGAGCGCGTGGATGACCCCGGCCAGCTTGATGATCTCCGGCCGGGTGCCGAGCACGACCGCGATGTCGCCCTCCCGCTCGTCGCCGGAGGCGCCCAGGGCGGCGACCGCGGCGGCGGCCTGCGCGGCGGCGGTCACGTCCGAGGCGTCGGCCGGGTCGGTCTCGGTGACGGGGCTGGCCAGGTGCGAGGTCATGGGTCTCTCTCTCGGTTCGGCAGTCCGGTCCGCCCCGGACGGGCGACCGCTGCCCCTTCACCCTGCGTGACCAACCTCCGGACACCCTCCGCCCGACCTCCGGGCTGCCTCAAGTTCTGCTCAACCGTGTTTCGTCCGCGCCGGCCGGGTCATCGGGCCGGAGTCTATTGCGCCCGCGGTCACCGGTGCCCCGAGTGGCGCTGCCGGTAGGCCGCCGAGCTGGCCTTCTCCCCGCAGGCCGCCATCGCGCACCAGCGCCGGGAGCCCGGCCGGGAGCGGTCCACGAAGAACAGCGAGCAGTCCTGCGCCGTGCACTCGCGGATCCGCAGTGCGTATGGGCCGGTGAACAGATCGATCGTGTCGCGGGCGATCAGGGAGAGGATCGCGTCCAGCGGTGCGTGTTCGGCCGGGAGCGCGGTGAACCCGTCTGGCGAGAGCAGCGAGGCCGGTGGCGCGGGCAGAGCGGCGGCGTTGACCAGGTCGACGTCGGCCGGAGTCGGCGTGAGGCCGTCGACGCGGGCGCGGGCCAGGCGGTGGATCGACTCCCGCAGTTCGCGCGCCCGGTCCACCTGCCGAACGGTGACCTTTGCGTCGGGTGCAGGCAGTCCGGCGACGCGGCACCAGGTCAGCAGCCCGGTTGGGCCGGTCAGCAGTTCCCGGTCGCCCCGGCTGCGTTTGGCCAGGGTGCCGACGAAGTCCAGGCAGAGCCGGCCCGAGCGGAACGGGAATCCGGCCCGGCGCAGGTCCTTCGAGGCGCCATCAGTCTGCGTACCCTGCCGCGCCTCGGAGCCCGCCGCCGCCATCGCCGCCTCCTGCCGGGCACCGTCGCCGTGCCTGCGTCGCGAATCCTGGAACCCCTTTGCCGCAGCCAGAATAGCTCCTCTGCGGCGCGTGAGGGGTTTGACAACTCACGCATTCTCGGTGATGCTTCGTTGTCATGAAGGGGTATTCGCAGCGGCTCGTCCGCCGGTACGTCGTGGACCACATGACGTACACCGGCACCACCTGTTCGCGCTAATCAGCCTTCTTCTCCTCCGGTCCTGACCGCGCGCCGCGCGCCCGGGCCGTCGAGTCCGGCTCCGGCCCCGGCCGCAGTCCCCTGACTTCCCTTCGCCCGCCGACGGCCGCGCCGACCGTCGACGTGCGCCGTTCCCCTCGGGCGCCGCCGCGAGCCGCGCCCCGTCTTCGGAGGCCTTCATGACGTCCACCACCGCCTGGGACGAACCGGCCGGCATCACTGCGCGAGGCACGCTCGTGCTGTTGCCGGGCCGGGGCGAGCAGCCCGCGCTCTATCAACGCTTCGGCCGGCGCCTGGCCGCGGACGGGTACCGGGTCAGGGCCCTGCCGGACCCGGCCGTCGACCTGGAGCAGGCGACCACCCAGCTCAAGAACGCCCTGACCGGCCCGGACAGTGTCGCCCCGCGCGTCCTGGTCGGCGTGGACACCGGCGCGCTCGCCGCCCTGCGCCTGGCCGCGACCGGCGCGGTGCAGGTGGATGCGCTGATCCTGGTCGGGCTGCCCGATCCGGAGCTCGCCGACGGGCAGCCCGGGTCGTGGGACGAGGAGGTCGAGCAGCGTGCGTCCTGCCCGAGCCATCGGGGGCTGCTCGCCGACGAGGTGTTGGTCGAGCGCGGCGCGTTGACGCTCGACCGCATCCCGCCGGCGTTGCGCGAGCCGGTGGATCTTCCGGCCCTGACACTGCCGGTGCTCGGCCTGCACGGTGAGAACGACGCGATCAGCGCGTTCGACGCCGCGCTCGCCCGCTATGCGCTGCTGCCGGACGCGCAGGTGGTGCGCGTGTCCGACGGGCGCCACGACGTGCTCAACGCGGCCTCGCATCGCAGTGTCGCGGCCCGGGTCGTGCTGTTCCTCGAGGACCTGCGCACCGGTCTTGGCGCGGAGCCGATTCTCCAGGAGGTGCCTCATGAGTGAGCGGTATCTGATCTCTGCCGACGAGCTGTGGCAGAGCTTGAACGACACGGGCCGTCCGGTCGTGCTCGATGTGCGCTGGGCGCTCGGCGACCCGCATGGGCGCAAGCACTTCGCGGCCCGCCGGATTCCCGATTCCGTGTACGTGGACCTGGATACGGAACTGGCCGCCGAGCCGTCGTCGGCCGTCGGGCGGCATCCGTTGCCTGATATCGATGATCTGCAAGCGTCCGCGCGCCGGTGGGGAGTGCGCCGGGACGGCGATGTGGTGGTTCTGGACGACAACGGCGGCTTGTCCGCCGCCCGCGCGTGGTGGCTGCTGCGCTGGGCCGGTCTGCGTGATGTCAGGGTTCTGGACGGCGGCCTGCGCGCGTGGGAGATCGCAGGGTACGACGTCGAGGACGAGTCGACGCCGCTGTACCAGCCGGCCCCGGGCAACGTGGTGCTGACCGCCGGCCACCTGCCGACGCTCGGCCCGGACTCGGCCGCGCAGATCGCCCGCAGCGGCATCCTGCTCGACGCGCGCGCGGGCGAACGCTACCGCGGCGAGGTCGAGCCGATCGATCCGCGCGCGGGCCACATCCCGGGCGCGGTCAGCGCGCCCACGAGCGAGAACCTCAGCGCTGCCGGGGTTTTTCAGTCGCCCGCCGAGTTGCGGGCCCGGTTCGCCCGCCTAGGGGCGGGCGACGCAGATGACGTGGGCGTGTACTGCGGTTCGGGTGTCACCGCGGCGCATCAGGTGCTCGCACTCGCCATCGCAGGCATCGATGCCTCGCTGTATCCGGGTTCGTGGTCGCAGTGGTCCAGTGATGCGGGGCGGCCCGTGGCCGTCGGGCCGGAGCGGGGGTGAGGGCGCTGTCTCCGGCAGCCGCCGCGCGGTCGAATTCGGAGCCGGAGCCGGAGCCGCGCCCGTGACCGGGACGAGCGCGACCATCTCCTCGTCCGGCGCGACCGCGGCCACGGCAAAGGCCTCAGCGCTCTGCGACCGCCTGGCCGAAATCCTTCCGTCCGACCGTTTTTCCGCCGACGAGCAGACCGCCCGCGCCCACCGGCACGACCGTTCCGGCTGGGCCCCGGACGGCCGGCCGTCGGTCGTGGTCTTCCCCGAGCACGCCGACGAGGTCGCCGCCGTGCTGCGCCTGGCCAACGACCTGCGCGTCCCGGTGGTCCCCCGGGGCGCCGGGACCGGGCTGTCCGGCGCGGCCACCGCGACCGACGGCGAGATCGTACTCAGCACCCTGCGGATGAACGCGATCCTGGAACTGTCCCCGGACGACGAACTGGCCGTCGCCCAACCCGGCGTGCTCACAGCCGATCTGGACCGCGCCGCCGCCGCGCACGGCCTGCGCTACGCCCCGGACCCGGGCAGCGTCGAGATCTGCACCATCGGCGGCAACATCGCCACCAACGCCGGCGGTCTGCGCTGCGCCAAGTACGGCGTCACCCGCGACAGCGTGCTCGGGCTGGACGTCGTGCTCGCCGACGGGCGCCGGATCAGCACCGGGCACCGGACCGTCAAGGGCGTCACCGGCTATGACCTGACCAGCCTGTTCATCGGCTCGGAGGGCACCCTCGGGGTCGTGGTCGGCGCGACCCTGCGGCTGCTGCCGGAGCCCGCGGCCACCGCGACCGTCTCGGCTTTCTTCGACAGCGTGGAGCTCGCGGCCCGGGCGGCGGCGCAGATCAGCCGGCACCGGGTCCGGCCGGCCGTGGCCGAACTGCTCGACGGCACCACCCTGGCCGCCGTGGACGCCGCCCAGGGCACCGGCTTCGCCGCCCGCGGCCAGGCGCTGCTGCTGGTCCAGACCGACGGCGCGGGCGCGGCGATCGAGGCCGAGGCGGTCGAGCGCGCAGTCGCCCCGCTCGCCTCGGCCGTGACCGTCACCGACGACCCGGCCGTGGCCGCCGACCTGCTGCGCGCCCGGCGGCTGGCCCTGCCCTCGCTGGAGCAGCTGGGCCGGGTCCTGATCGAGGACATCGCCGTCCCGCGCTCGCGCCTGGCCGAGGCCGTACGCGCCGTCGCCGAGATCGCCGAACGCCGCGGCGTACGCGTGGCCACCATCGCCCACGCCGCCGACGGGAACCTGCACCCCATCTTCGTCCTGGACCGCGCGGGCACCGCGATCCCGGAGGAGGCCTGGGCCGCGGCCGCGGACGTGTTCCGGCTCGCGATACGGTTCGGCGGCACCCTGACCGGGGAACACGGTGTCGGACTGCTCAAGCGCCGCTGGCTGTCCGAGGAACTCGGGCCGGAGAACCTGGCCCTGCACCAGCAGGTCAAGTCCCTGCTGGACCCTCGGCAGATCCTGAACCCCGGCAAGGCGCTGTAGTTCGCGAGAGACTGTGAACCCCGAGAGATTGCAGGTGAGCCACCCGATGGGACGTTACATCATCGTCGGCGCCGGAGCCGTCGGCGGCACGATCGGCGGCCGGTTGTACGAGGCCGGGCACGACATCGTCCTGGTCGCCCGCGGCGCCCACTACGAGGCCATGCGCAAGGAGGGCCTGCGGCTGATCACCCCGGACGGCGACCGCACGCTGCCGATCCCGACCGTCGACCGGCCCGAGGCGGTCGATCTACTGCCCGACGACGTCCTGATCCTGGCGACGAAGACCCAGGACAGTGCTGCCGCGCTCGATGCCTGGGCCGCGCGGCCGGTGTCGGGCGGCCATGCCGGGACGGGTGCGACCGCGGGCGCGGTGCTTCCGGTCGTGCTGGCTCAGAACGGCGTGGAGAACGAACGCCTCGCGCTGCGCCGGTTCAGCCATGTGTACGGCGCGTCGGTGTGGCTCCCGGCCGGGCACCTGGAGCCCGGGGTGGTCGAGTCCCGGGGGACCCCGATCAGCGGCATCCTGCACCTGGGCCGCTACCCCGGCGGCGAGGACGACACGGCCCGCCGGATCAGCGCCGCGCTGGAGAAGTCGAAGTTCCGGGCGCCGGTCTGCGTGGACGTGATGCGCTGGAAGTACGCGAAACTGGTGAGCAACCTGGCCAACTCGATCGAAGCACTCTGCGGCCCGACCGACGACCCGCGGGCGCAGGAGCTGCGGCGGCGGGTGAAGGCCGAGGGCGAGAGCGTGCTGGTCGCAGCCGGGATCGACTACGCCACCGACGAGGAGCGGGCGCCGTACGTCGCGCTGCTCCGGATGGAGCCGGCTGCGGCTGGGCGTCCGCAGTACAGCGGCTCGACCTGGCAGAGCCTGGCCCGAGCGACCGGTTCCGTGGAGACCGATTATCTGAACGGCGAGATCGCCCTGCTTGGTCGCTGTCATGGCGTGCCGACGCCCGCCAACGAGGCTCTGCAACGCGCGGTCGGCCAGTTCGCCCGCGAGCAGCGTCCCGCAGGCAGCTTCGACCCGGACCGTCTCGCCGAACTCATCGACCTGACGGACCAATACCGAGGCCCGGAACGGACCGAGTGACTATTCGGCAACTGCGACGAGGAGTTTTCCGCGCACGTGGGTGTCGGCCAGGTCGATGTACGCCTGCGCGGCTTGGTCCAGCGGGTACGTCCGGCTGATGGTGGCGGGCAGGGTTTCGCCCACGGCCAGTGCGGCCAGTTGGTCCAGGTCACCGGCGCGCGCGGCGCCGTAGACCGTGCGCACAGTCAGGTCGGTGCGGTCGAACGCGGCCGGGTCTGGGCTGGGAAAGGCGACGTTGAGCAGCCTGCCCCGGCCGCCCATGGTGATGGCGTGGCTCAACTCGACCAGCGCGGGTCCGGGTAGGGCGAGGTTGACTATGGCGTCGACTCCGCCCGGGTACCGGAGCAGGGTCTCGACACTGGTGTCGAACGACCGGTAGTCGACGGTGTCCGTCGCGCCCAGGCCGCGGACGTAGTCGTCGTCCTCGGGCAGCGCTGTGGCGATCACATGTGCCCCGGCGGCGGCGAGCAGCGGGACCACCGCCCCGCCGACTCCGCCTGCGGCTCCGGTCACCAGAATCCGTTCGCCCGCCTCGAATCCGCCCTCACGCAGCACGGCCAGCGCGGTCAGCCCGGGGATCGGCAGGGTCGCGGCGTGGTCGGCGGCCAGGCCGACCGGGCGGTGCGTGATCGCGGGCGTGTCGGCTTCGAAGACCGCGTATTCGGCCATCGCGCCGGTGGTCAGCGATGGCGGCGCGGACAGCATCGCGGCCATCGCCACCGTCGCCCGCGGCAGTCCGACGCCGAACACCTCGTCGCCCGGCGCGAACCGGGTCACGCCCGGGCCGATTTCGGTGACCGTGCCGGCGAAATCGCTGCCCGGTACGTGCGGAAACGTCAACGGGGCGAAGTCGCGCATCACTCCGCTGAGCGTCCGCAGGTCGGCCGGGTTGAGCGCCGCGGCCCGCACGCGCACCTGGATCTGCCCGGGCCCGGGTTGCGGAACGGGCAGGTCCCGGACGACCAGGACCTGCGGCGGACCGTACCGATCAGCGACCACTGCTCTCATTTTCGCCCCGACCTCTCGTCATTCGGCCATAAATTGACCAGCTGGTCATTTTGTCGACCGTAGCAACAAGATGACCGAGTGGTCAACTTCGGCTAGGCTGGGTCGCATGCCCCGCGCCGATGCCGCCCGTAACCGGACCCTCCTTCTCGATGCGGCCGCCGCGGAGCTGTCCGAGCACGGTCTGGACGTCTCGATCGCCCGCATCGCCGCCCGCGCCGGCGTCGCCAAGGGGACGGTGTTCAACCACTTCCCCACAAAGGAGGACCTGGTCGCGGCGATCCTCGCCGACCAACTCGGCGCCCTCGCCACGACGGCCGAAGCGCTGCTGGATCACGCCGACCCGCAGGCCGCGCTGCTCGAATTCATGACCGCGGGCGCCGACCTCCAAGCCAACGACCCCGCCTACTGCGCGGCGGCCACCGCCATCACCCGCACCCATCCCGCGGTCCGCGCCGCCAGCGCCCGCCTCGCCCGCGCAGCCGAAGCACTGACCGCCCGCGCCCGGCAGAGCGGCGCCATCCGGGCCGATGTGACGGGACATGACGTCATGCTGCTACTCAGCGCACCTACCGCGATCGCCGCACCGGTCGCGGCCGCGCGGCCCGAGTTGCGGCGACGTTATCTGCACCTGATTTTCGACGGACTGCGCACCGAAGCCGCGCACGAGCTGCCTGTTGCAGCGCCGACAGATCAGGACTTCGTCGCAGCCGCAACCGCAGCCCTCTGATCTCGCAGCCGCTTTGACCGAACGACACCAGATTCTGCTGTCAGGCGAATCGGTACCGCCCGGTTGGGGCGGCTGCGAGACTCGGTTCGGAGCGGAAGGTGGCGAGTGGGTATGCGGGTGATCGTTTTGGGCGGGACGTGGTTCGTGGAGCGGGCCGTGTGTGCGGTGCTGCGGGAGCAAGGGCACGAAGTCACGGTGGTTCATCGCGGGCTGAGCGAGCCGGAGGAGTTGGCCGAGGCTCGAAGCGCAGGCGTAGGCGTAGGCGGAATAACGCATCTGCACGCCGAGCGGACGCGCTGGCCCGAACATCGCGCCGACTTCGCAGCGTTCGAACCTGACGCTGCCGTGGACGTCTCGGCGATGAACGGAGCAGGCGCGCGTCACGCTCTGGCCGCGCTGCCCGCCGGGCTCCGGTTGGTCGCGCTGTCGAGCGTGGACGTATACCGGGCTTATGAATCGACGCGGTCCGGAGAGCAGACCGATGCCGTGCCACTCACCGAGTCCTCGCCGCTGCGTACCGGCCGCTATCTGGACGGCCCGGATTGGGAGAACCTCGAACTCGAAGACGTCTACCGCGATGCCGGGGCCGCGTTGCTGCGTCTGGGCGCGGTGTACGGAGAGCATGACTACCAGCGTCGGCTGGAGTTCGCGCTGCGACGGGTGCGAGGCGGGCGGCGGCGCATGCCCATCGGATCGGGCGCGTTCCTGTTCAGCCGGGTGTATGTCCGCGACGTGGGGACCGCGGTCCTCGCGGCGCTCACCACGCCGGGCAGCGCGGGCGAGACGTACAACGTGGTCGAGTCCGCGACGCCGGGATTCGGCCTGCTGGCCGCGCAGATCGTGGCCGCGGCCGAGGCCGAAATGGAGCTGGTCAGGGTGCCGGACGACGCGCTGCCGCCAGATCTGGCCCTGACCGGGGGCGCGCGCGGATCGGGCTCCGGGACACAGCACCTGCTCGCCAGCGCGGCCAGGGCCCGCGAGCAGCTCGGCTGGAGCGAGACGGATCCGGACGTCGCCCTGCGCCGATCAGTGGACTGGCATCTGCGTCATCCGCCCGAGGACTGGAATCGGGACTTTGCCGAGGATGACGCAGCCCTGACACGGGCTTTGGCGCAGTCCTAGGCAGAAGTTGGCGAGTGTTAGAACCCTAGACGAGTTGTTCCGGATTCTGGCGCCTGGGCCGAGTTGCTGGTAGGCGGATTGACCTGCTGGGTGAGTGTGCACGGCGAAACGGCTCAGCGGTGGTGGCTGGGCGTGCGGCCAGGCGCCGCCGATCAGACGTTTCGCCGCGTCAGAATTCGGAACAAATCGTCTAGGAGTCCGCTGAAGATCTTGGAATGGCCTGGGCGGCCGGATCCGGCCGCCCAGGCCATTCCAAGATCTTCAGCGGACTCCTAGAGCG
>DASZBX010000039.1:0-110353 GCA_035943635.1 Actinocrinis sp.
GGCGCCAACGGCTCCCTGGTCAACCCGACCTCCGGCCTGTGCCTGGACGACCCGGGCGCCACCACGACCCAGGGCACCCAGCTCGAGATCTACACCTGCAACGGCACCGCCGCCCAGAACTGGACCCTGCCGGCCGCCCCGGCCGGACGGGTCGGCGCGGTGACCACCGGCGAGGGCAACAACCTGTGCCTGGACGACAAGGGCGCCGCCAACGCCAACGGGACCGCCATCGAGATCTGGGGCTGCAACGGCACCAACGCCCAGAACTGGACCGTCGAGCCCGACGGCACCGTCCAGGTGCTCGGCAGCTGCCTGGACGCCAACGCCGGCGGCACCACGAACGGCACGCTGGTCCAGCTCTACGGCTGTAACCAGACCGGCGCGCAGCAGTGGAAGGCCACTGCCTCCGGGCAGCTGATCAACCCGGAGTCGGGCCTGTGCCTGGACATCCCGGGCGCCAGCACCACGCAGGGAACCCAGCTCGACCTGTGGGGCTGCAACGGCGGGACCAACCAGGTCTGGAACCTGCCCGCCCTGAAGTAACCGGCCCGGTGCCGTGACGCCCGGGCCGGGCCGGTGGAACGTCCACCGGCCCGGCCCGGGCGCCGTCGTGTCCCGGCCGCCCGGGGTGGGGTGAAAATCGGCCGCCATCAGCCGTATTGTGCGGTCCGGGTGTGTAATGTGGTCGGTATCGGCGTCTTAGCGACGCCGGGGCAACGGGAGGCATGGGCGGTGAGCGCACGGGGGGCCCGGCGGGCGACGATGAACGACGTCGCCGCGCACGCCGGGGTGAGCCTGAAGACCGTCTCCCGGGTGGTCAACGGCGACTCCGCGGTGGTCGAGGACACCCGGGACAAGGTGCAGCGGTCGATCGACCAGCTCGGCTTCCGGCGCAACGACTCGGCCCGGCAGCTGCGGATCGGGCGCACCGCCGGGATCGGCCTGATCCTGGAGGACGTGGCCGACCCGTTCTACTCCACCCTGACCCGCGCGGTCGAACAGGTCGCCGCCGAACACGACTGCCTGCTGTTCACCGGCTCCTGCGACGACGATCCGCGCAAGGAGCACCAGCTCGCCCTGGCCCTGTGCGCCCGCCGGGTGGACGGCCTGCTGATCGTCCCGGCCGCGGCCGACCACGCCTACCTCGCCCCCGAGCTCGCGGCCGGCCTGCCCGCGGTGTTCATCGACCGCCCGCCGGTGAACCTGGCCGCGGATGTGGTGCTGACCGACAACATCGGCGGCGTGCGCTCGGGCATCGACCACCTGATCGCGGCCGGGCACCGCCGGATCGGCTACCTCGGCGACACCCCCTCGATCTACACCGCGCACCAGCGCCTGCTCGGCTTCCGATCGGCCATGGCCGAACATGGCCTGGCCGTGGACGACCGGTGGATCGCGATGGGCCGCTTCGACCCGGCCCGGCTGCGCACCGAGCTCGAACGCCTGCTCACCGGTCCGGACCGGGTGACCGCGCTGTTCACCGGGAACAACCGGCTGACCGTGAGTGTGCTGCGCGAACTGGCCCACCTGCCCGACCTGGCCGGCCTGCGGCCGCGGCCGCACCCGGCCCTGATCGGCTTCGACGACTTCGAGCTCGCGGACCTGGTCGTGCCCGGGATCTCCGTGGTGGCCCAGGACCCGGCCGGGCTGGGCCGCACCGCGGCGCGGCTGCTGTTCGACCGCCTGGACGGCCTGTCCGACCCGCCTCGCCGCCTGGTTCTGCCCACCACGCTCTACGCCCGCGGCTCGGCCGAGCTGCCGCCCTATCCGGACTGAGGGCGGTCGGCCGGCGGGAGCGGTTCCAGGCCGGGCAGCGACTCGTGTCGCCACCCGGCCCGCTACAGCACTAAATCAGGAAGCGATGATGTCGATGTAGTCGATCTTGTCGTTGCCCGATCCGGCGCCGTTCGTCAGCGTCAGCAAGCCATTGGTGACCGTGACCTGTACCGAACCCTCGAACCAGTGCGTTGCGGTACTCGGCGTGCCGGACACGATCAGGCTCCCGTTCACGGTGATCCGGTAGGTGGTGTCGGTGTAGCCCGGGTCACCGCCGACCGCGTGGACCAGGTACGTGCCGTTGGGTACCGCGATCTTCCAGCTGCCGGCGCCGCCGGACCGCTGCATCTGGAACAGGGTGTCGTAGCGGACGTCCGGCGAGCTGCCGGAGTTGCGCTCGCGGGTGTCGGACGGGTCGGCGACGTTCCAGTTGTAGCTCAGGCTGCCGTGCGTGCCATACGCCGCACCCGAGTCGACGAAGTACCCGGCCGGGACCGGCGAGCCGGTGGTGGCGAAGTTGACGTTCGCCGAGAACACCGGGGTCAGCAGGAACGCGTGCAGGGAGCCGTTGTGCAGGCCCGCGCCGACGATCTGGCCGCGGTCGTTGATCCCGGTGGCCTGCTGGAAGGTCCAGCCGGAGTTCGCCGCGACCAGGGTGCTGAGCGCGGTCAGCGGGCCGCCGGGCTGGCGCAGCCAGGCCTCCGGGGCGGCGCACGGCTGGCAGTTCGGGTTGGCGGTGCCGACGATCTGGCCGGCCGCGTTGATCGCGGTGGCCGCGTTGTACTGGATGCCGTCGATCGTGCCGAGGTCGGTCAGCACGCCGTTCTGCCACAGCGCGGCGTCCTCGGGGTCGGTGACGCCGGGCTCGGCCACGGTGCCGACGATCTGGCCGGAGATGTTGATCGCGTACGCCCCGGCGCCCTCGCCGCCCGGGACGATCGGCAGCAGGGTGACCGTGCCGTTCTGCCACTCGAAGGCGGGGCTGCCGACGACCTGGTCCTTGGCGTTGACCCCGTTGGCCGCGTTCAGGCTGTCCGGCGGGTTGCCCAGGTACGTGGGCGTGCCGGTCTGGCTGTAGAGGATGCCGATCGGGCTGCCCTCGGAGTCGGCCGGGCGCTGCCCGCCGGCCACCCGGCCGGCCGGGTCGATCGCGTTGCCCACGCCGAGGCTGTTGGTGACCGTGCCGCCGAGGTCCTGAATCACGCCGGCCGCGCTCCAGCGGACCGGATAGCCGTAGCCGCCGTCGCTCCGGGACGCGGTGCCGGCGATCTGCCCGGCGTCGTTCACGGCGTTGGCCACGCTGTCATTGCCGCCGCTCTCGGTGCCGAGGTCGGAGATGGCGCCGTTGACCCACTTGAATCCGTGCTCGATGCCGGTGCTGGACACGCCGTAGCCGACCACCTCGCCGGCGTTGTTGATGCCGGTGGCGACGCTGGTGCCGCCGGTGGTCAGGGTACCGAGGTCGGTGACCGTGTACAGCGGCGCGGGCGTGGTGGCCTGGGCCGCGCCGGTGAACAGGGCCGGGGTGAGCAGGGCGAGGCTGAGGACTGCGATGCGTGGCGCGAGTGCGGTGGTGCGTCTGCCTGACGGGTGCATGGCGAACCTTTCACGCGAACGGAGGAAGGTGGACCGGGCATCGGAGAGCGCTCTCCGAGCCGGGCAGCACTGAGCATTACGCCGAAGTGACAGAACGTCAACCTTGGACGACCGGCAACTGCGGCCGGGATTCGGCGTGATCGCGGCCCGGAGGCCGGGCGGGGTCGGGTCCCGGCGTCGGCGGGATCACCGGCCTGACGTGGGCCTGACGGCGACCGGCCGGGCCGATCGTGATCGGCCCGGCGGCGCACTGCCTTACTGCGGACGACTGCGGAGCGGGTACGGGTACCCGCCGCGCAGTCTATCGCATTACACTGAATTGCAGGGAAATATGTTGCTCTGTCTCAGTTTGTCCCGATGCTTAGGTGTGCTCTGATTCCGGATCCGGACCTACGGGATGCTCCAGATCTGGTTCGCCCCGGCGTTGCAGTCCCAGATGTCGAGCTGCGTACCGGTGGCGGTGCTGAACCCGGGGTCGTCCAGGCACTTGCCGGAGTTCGGGTTGAGCAGTTCGCCGTTGGCCTGGTGCTGCCAGGTCTGGGCGCCGGTGCCGTTGCAGGTGTAGAGCTCGACGAGCGTGCCGTCGGCGGTGGCGCCGCCGGTCACGTCCAGGCACTTGCCGAGCGCCTGCAGGGTCTGGTTCGTCTCGACGGTCCACTGCTGGGCACTGGTGCCGTTGCAGGTGTAGATGTCGATCTTGTTGCCGTCCGCGGTGCTCGCGGCCCAGTCGTCGACGCACAGTCCGCTATAGCCGGTGATGGCGCCGGTCGGGGTCGTCGGCGGCGGAGGCGGAGGGGTCCCGGATCCGGTGGGCAGCTTGAGCGTGGCGTTGAAGGCGTCCGAGGCGGACTGCTGGTCGGGATAGTTGACGTTGTTCAACGGTCCGGCCCACTGCAGCCCGGACTGTCCGTCGCCGTTGGTGTCCTTCGCGGTGATGGACGCGGCCTGGGCGTTGAGGAACGAGTTGTACGCGGTCGTGTTCGTGGTGCGCGCGAACTCGGACAGGTCGCGGACGAAGACCCCCTTGAAGGAGTAGCCGTCGTTGGCGCAGCCGTTCGGCTCGCACGCGTCGACCAGGACGCCGTTGCTGACCAGGTGGGCCGTGGCGGCGGTGGCGATCGAGTTGGCCGTGGTCAACAGCGAGCTGTTGGGAGCCGCGATGTTCAGCTGGCTCAGCCCGGCCAGGATCACGCCCTGGTTGTAGGTGTACGTGGGGTTGTTGTCGTTCTTGCAGGTGGACAGGTTCAGTCCGTCATTGACCAGGTTCTGCGAGTTGATCATGCCGGTCTTGCTGAACCAGGTCCACTCCGTCTGCGCGCGGCTCAGGAACGTGGTGTCTCCGGAGATGGCGTTGTGCAGCGACGCGTTGAGCTCCAGGAAGAGCTCGTTCGCGATCGCGTTCTTGGCGGTCTTCGCCGTCGACCACCACACGCCGCCGCCGCACGTACCGGTGTCCCAGTACTGATTCATGAAGTTGGCGTCGTACTCGGCGGTCTGCAGGTACGCGCTGTTGCCCGTGTACTGGTAGGCGCGCAGCCACGCCAGACCCCACCAACCGGTGTCGTCGATGTAGGCGTCGGTGAACTGCGCGCCGCCCTGGTCCGCGTAGATCAGCGGGATCGCGTACGCGTAGGTCGAGTCGCCGGACAACGTGATGTAGTCGAGCAGGTCGGTCATCGCGTTGGCGTCCTGCCAACTCGGGCCGCCGGACCAGGATCCGGTGGAGGGGTTGAAGTACTGCATCAGTGCCGTGATGGACGCGGCCGTGGGCGTCGCGGCGTGCGTGGTGGAACGCAGCCAGGGCGTACAGGCGACGTCGGCCCGGTCGCCCGCCTTGCCGCAGGCGCGCACCGCGCCGACGCCGTGGGCGGACGGGTTGTCGACGTTGTACATCTGGGTCCGCCAGCTGGTGTCGCCGGCCGGGATGGTGGTGTCGCCGAGCATGTTGCCGGAGGCGAAGGTCTGGCCGCCGTCGAAGGACCGGTCGATCCAGACCTCGTCGGTGGGCGAGCCGTTGGCGACGTCGGCCCAGGCCATGTCGTCGGCGTCGTCGAAGTGCAGGGTGATGCTGCGGCTCCACACGGTGGCGGTGGCCGCCGTCCGGTCACCGGCGGCGAGCGCGGGGTCGCGGGCGTCGCAGTAGGCGTTGCACACGCTGGAGTTGGCTGCCTCCGCCGTGGCGGCGGGGAGTAGGACGGTGAGCCCCGATAAAAGCGCTGTGACGCTCATCGACGCGATCAGGGAACGTGAACGCATGGAAAGTGCACCTCGTAGTGCGTTTAAGGGCGCGGTTCGGGTCCCGGCGTGGTGGACGTCGGGCGAGGGTACGCCGGGAGCCGTTCTGGCGCCGGGGTGGTCCGGGGTGCTCGACGTGGGTGGCATCAAGCGTTTCCGGGAACCGGCGCGGTCCGGGCTCGGGGCGTTGGGGCGATCGTGTCAACGTACTTGACAACGTTGTCAACTGACACGGTTGAAGGGTATGGAAATACCATTCGGCCTCTGCGTCAAGGGTTCATGGCGGAACTTGCGGAAACTTTTCCGTAACCGGGTGGTTCGTTCCTGGTCCGCGACGGCGGCTGGTGCGGTACACCGGGACGGATACGAGCCCGTGCCCGGGCGGTTTCGCGCCGGGAAGGTATTTTGCCGGCCCGGACAACAAATTCGCCTGCGCGTTGGGAGGGCCTTGTCCAGTGTGCTGAACAGCGGTGATGGCCGCGTCGGCGCCTGTCGGCATCGCCTCGGGGGAGGGCGGATTCCCTTGCGTGGCGCGGATGTTTCCGGTTCTGGTGCGGTCGGGTCATGCGGATTACTCTTTTCGTGTCCTTTGCCTGATCTGTACGCGACCGGTTCGGGCCCTGGGAATGGCTCGGAATCCGAATGGCGCCGAGGCCCGAATCGGCTCGGCCGAGACGCGCTTTCCGGCCGGAATTCACCCATGACCGAGGCCGTCTGATAGGCACCCGCAGCACCGGATCGGCGGCGCAGAAACTGGCCTCGCACTGGCCGATCAGAGCTGTGAGCTGTGGTGGAGCACTCAATATCGTCCCCTGACGTGATCTGGAAAACCTTGCCCCCGAAGGGTTCCGAGCTGCCCCGGTATATCCGTCCCCTGGCATGGCGGTTCGTGCGGCGCCGACTCTCGTCCGGCCACGACAACGTTGCAAAGTCCGGGCTGCGGGTTCGCTCAGACCGCTCCCCGAAGCATTGACAGCGCCACTCAGCGGGTGTTACATCCCCGTTGCGGTTTGTTGTCGCAGGCAACATCCACAGGGCCTGCTCCGTCCTCCCTCCCGCACTGGACGGTGCAGGCCTTACCCGCACGCACAGGCACCGATCGAACCACCCCTACCAGCGGCCCCACCCGCTACCCTCGCGGCCGTCCGCCGGAGGTCCCCCGAAGTACCCCGGCGGCGCGCCGGCGGTGCTGTTGTCTGGAGGCATTGTGCACGTTCCCCGCAAGGCGTCGAGGTTCAGAACCTCGCGCACGTTAGGCCTGGCCGTGGTGATGGTCTCGGCCGGCCTGACCGCTTTCGCCGGCTCCACCCCGGCCTCGGCCGCCACCCCCACCGCGGCCTGCCCCTGGGTCGGGTCCTCCCTGCCGATCTCCCAGCGGGTGAGCGAGGTGATGGCGAAGATCACCGTGCCCCAGGAGATCTCCCTGGTCACCGGCGCGAGCGGGTCCAGCTACGTCGGCTTCACCCCCGCGATCGGTTCGCTGTGCATCCCGGCGATGAACCTGGAGGACGGCCCGGCGGGCGTGGCCGACGGGATGTCGAACGTCACCCAGCTGCCCGCGCCGGTCGACGTCGCGGCCACCTGGGACACCGCCGCCGAGCAGCAGTACGGCAAGGTGATCGGCTCCGAGGAGTCGGCCAAGGGCACCACCGTGGACCTCGGCCCGACCATCAACATCGTGCGCGACCCGCGCTGGGGCCGGGCGTTCGAGTCGATCGGCGAGGACCCGTACCTCAACGGCCAGCTCGGCGCCGCCGACATCCAGGGTGTGCAGTCCACCGGCGTGATGGCCCAGGTCAAGCACTACGCGGTGTACAACCAGGAGACCAACCGCAACACCCCCTCGGACAACGCGATCGTCAGCACCCAGGCCGAGCAGGAGATCTACCTGCCCGCGTTCCAGGCCTCGGTGCAGCAGGGCGCGGCCTCCTCGGTGATGTGCTCCTACAGCAGCATCAACGGCACCGCGGCGTGCCAGAACCCGTACCTGCTGAGCACGGTCCTGCGCCAGCAGCTCGGCTTCACCGGGTTCGTCACCTCCGACTGGGGCGCCACACACTCCACGGTCGCCTCCGCGAACGCGGGCCTGGACCAGGACATGCCGGGTAACGACGGCTACTACGGCACCACTCTGCAGAACGCCGTGAGCTCCGGCCAGGTCAGCCAGGCCACGCTGAACACCGCGGTCTCCGAGATCCTGACCGAGATGTTCGGCTTCGGCGACTTCGACAAGGCCCCGGTCGGCTCCCCGTCCGAGACCGCGACCGACTCCGCCGACCAGTCCGCGGCCACCTCGCTGGCCGAGGAGGGCACCGTCCTGCTGAAGAACTCCGGCAACGTGCTCCCGCTGACCTCGGCCGACACGTCGGTCGCGGTGATCGGCGCGGACGCGTCGACCAGCGTGCAGTCGGTCGGCGGCGGCAGCGCCGGGGTGAACTCCAGCGGCACCGTCACCCCGCTGCAGGGGATCACCGCCGCGGCGCCCGGCGGCGTCACGGTCAGCTACAACAACGGCTCCTCGGACAGCTCCGCGGCCTCGCTGGCCGCCTCCTCGAAGGTCGCGGTGGTCTTCGCCAGCGACTTCGAGGGCGAGGGCAGCGACCTGACCAGCATCGACCTCGGCAGCACCGAGGACAACCTGATCTCCGCGGTCGCCGCCGCCAACCCGAACACGATCGTGGTGCTCAACACCGGCTCCGCGGTCGTCATGCCCTGGCTCTCCTCGGTCAAGGGCGTGCTCGAGGCCTGGTACCCGGGCCAGGAGGACGGCACCGCGATCGCCTCGCTGCTGTTCGGCAACTCCGACCCGTCCGGCCACCTGACCGTGACCTTCCCGACCTCGTTGTCGCAGGTCCCGGCGAACACCACCGCGCAGTGGCCGGGCACCAACGGCACCGTGCAGTACTCCGAGGGCGTCGACGTCGGCTACCGCTGGTACAACGCGCAGAACGACACCCCGCTGTTCCCGTTCGGCTTCGGCCTGTCGTACACCTCGTTCTCCTTCAGCAACCTGCACGTCGGCAGCCTGACCGCCGGCGGCCAGGCCACCGTGACGGCCACGGTGACCAACACCGGGTCGCGGTCCGGCGCGGACGTCGCGCAGCTCTACGTGACCGACCCGGCCGCCTCGGGCCAGCCGCCCAAGGCGCTGGAGGGCTTCGCCCGGGTGAACCTCGCCGCGGGCGCGAGCCAGACCGTCACCTTCCCGGTGACCCAGCAGAGCCTGCAGTACTGGAGCACCAGCACCAACAACTGGGCCACCAGCACCGGCAACTACACGATCAGCGTCGGTGACTCCAACGCCAACCTCCCGCTGACCGGCACCCTCGCCGTCACCTCGGCCCAGCTCGGCCAGCCGGTCACCGTGACCAACCCCGGCCCGCAGGAGGGCGTCTCCGGCACCGGGGTCAACGTGACCGTCGCCGGCCACGACTCCACCGGCGGCCAGACCCTGACCTACTCGGCCGCCAACCTGCCCGCCGGCCTCTCGATCAACGCCTCCACCGGCGCGATCACCGGCACGCCGAGCAGCGCCGGCACCACCACCGCGACCGTCACGGCCAAGGACGGCAACGGCGCGCAGGCCTCGGTCTCGTTCGTCTGGACCGTCTCGCCCAACGGCCTCGGCGCCACCCCGCTGGTCGGGTACCAGGGCCTCTGCCTGGACCTGAGCACGGACAACAACACGCCGGGGACGAAGGTGGAGGTCTACACCTGCAACGGCACCAACGGCCAGCAGTGGACTGAGGAGGCCAACGGCACGCTCCAGGCCGACGGCGCCTGCCTCGACGTGGCCGGCGGCGGCACCGCCAACGGCAGCCTGGTCGACCTGTACACCTGCAACGGCACCGGCGCCCAGGTCTGGCAGCCCCAGGCCAACGGCGAGTTGCTCAACCCGCAGTCCGGCAAGTGCCTGGACGGCACCGGCAACGGCGGATCCGGGACCCAGGTCGAGATCTGGACCTGCGCCGCGACCGCGAACCAGCTGTGGGTCTCCCCGGCCGGTTCGAGCACCGGCGGCGGCAGCGCGACCGGCGCGATCACCGGCTACGACAGCCTGTGCGTCGACGTCAACGCGGCCAACAACGCGGACGGCACCAAGGTCGACATCTACACCTGCAACGGCACCAACGCGCAGCAGTGGACTGTCGAGTCGAACCAGACTCTCCAGGCTCTGGGCAAGTGCCTGGACGTGACCAGTGCCGGGACCGCCGACGGCGCGCTCGTCCAGCTCTACACCTGCAACGGCAGCGGCGCCCAGAACTGGGTGCCGCAGTCGAACGGCTCGCTGCAGAACCCGAACTCCGGCAAGTGCCTGGACGACCCGGGCGGCTCCACCACCCTGGGCACCCAGCTGGAGATCTGGGACTGCAACGGCGGCGCGAACCAGAACTGGAAGCTGCCGTAGCGTAACCCGCACGATACGAGAACCACACGAAGAATTTGCACTCCGGCCCCATCGCCCCCGCGGTGGGGCCGCGGTGTCACTGTCGCAGTGGTCTTTCTCGCCCGGCGCGGTCCGGAACGCTCCAGGCCGGGCCGTCTCAGAAGCACCGTTGCCCGGCCGGCGCCCGGCCGGCCGGGCCCGGACCGCCGCCGCGGCCCCGGCCGAATCAGGGCTCTGCCGGAATTCGGCGCGGCCGGCGCACCGGCCGGCATGGTGAACAATGGGTCCCGCGCAATCACCGTATCTGCTGTGGCATGCTGAACCCGGGCATACTCGACCGAGGGGCGAAAGCTATGACCTCACCGTCCGACACGCAACCTGTACCCGCCCGCGTCACCGAAGTCTTCGCACGATTCGCTCAGGACATCGCGGCCAAGGAGGCCATCCCCACACCCACCCTGCTGTGCCGGGCCGCGGCGACCGAGGAGTTACCGGACGGCTCGCCGGTGACTCTCTGGGTGGCCGAGCACACGAAATCCCGCTGCTATCTGGTCGAAACCGTCCGGCCGGACGGCGAGCGGCGGACCGTGGCCTCGTTCTGCGGCGAGCCGGGCGACCGGGTCTCGCTCAGCCGGGCCGGGACGATCGTGATCGGGTCGGTCGGCGTCTACCCGGCCGAGTCGGTCAACGTCACCACCCCGCACGGCGAGGCGATCCTCACCGTCGCGGCCGGCTACTTCCTGATCCCGCCGCACCTGAGCCCCGAGACCGACGTGCGGCACAGCGTGACCCTGACCGGCGCGGCCGGGAACATCCTGGGCCGGGTGGTGAACCTGCCGGCACCCGGCCGAGCCAACCCGACCTCCTAGGAGACTACTGAAGATCTTGAAACGGCCTGGGCGGCCGGATCCGACCGCGTGGACGATCCGGCCAAACCACCCGAAGCCGACAGAGGATTAGGGCGGCTTGTCCGAATCGCCCACACGGCCGGCTGCGACCGCCCAGGCCATTCCAAGATCTTCAGTAGCCTCCTAGACGAGTTGTTCCGAATTCTGGCGCGGCGAAACAGCTGATCGGCGGCGCCTGGCCGCACGCCGCGGCCGACCACAGACGACAGAGTATGCGGTCGACCGCGGCGCACACCCAGCCACCGCCGATCAGCTGTTTCGCCGTGCGCACTCACCCTGCAGGTCAGCGCGCTTACCAGCAACTCGGCTCAGGCGCCAGAATTCGGAACAACTCGTCTAGCGGCCCTGAGCCGGGCGGCCGACGCGATCCGCGGTCGGCGCCCGGCGCCGTAAAACCCTGCCGGGCAAGGCTTCCCGGCCATCGCGTTGTTGTGCTTCGTCGGCGTCCGCGGGTAGTGCCGCGGGCGCCGTGTTTCGTACCGCGCGCCTCCTTCGCCGACGGCGC
This sequence comes from Actinocrinis sp., assembly GCA_035943635.1. GTDB lineage: Bacteria > Actinomycetota > Actinomycetes > Streptomycetales > Catenulisporaceae > DASZBX01. The sequence goes on from DASZBX010000039.1 coordinate 11,408, forward strand.
CGGGCCGCCCCTCGGGCCGCCCTCGTCCCGTCGTCGCGCCGACGTCGCGAAGGCGTCCCCTTTCCCCGCCATATGTCGGCATTGATCCCCGGTCGCGTCCGCAAAACCTTGCCTCGGGACCACTTTCGGCGCCGCCCGCGCGGTTAGAACCGCGATTCCCGGGGCAGATCCGGAGCAGAGTGGTGGCCCGGCGTCGCCGATCCCGGCCGGCGGCCAGTGCGAGAAATGAGGCGGGGATGCAGCGGTCCCGCAGAGCCGAACCGGCCGCCAGAACCTGGGCGACCGCCATGTCCGCAGCGTCTCCGGGCGGTCATAAAAGTGATCTGGCGCCCGAATACCGGACCAAATATGCCGCTGACCGGATTCCCGGCATAATCGAGGGGAGCCGAGCCCGACACCCCGGGGCAGACCGGCTCGGAAACGGAGCGCGGACCCGGTGAGCACGGTGTTCGATCAGGCCCTCGCGGTCGCCCGGGCCGACCTGGCCCGGCGGCAGGCGCTCGTCCCGCTGGCCCAGGTCAAGGAGCGGGCCCTGGCCCAGGCCTCGGCCCTGGACGGCGTGGGCGCCCTGTGCGGCGACGGCGTCGCGGTGATCGCGGAAGTCGACCCGCTGTGCCCGGCCAAGGGCGAACTGGCCGGCGAGTACGAGCAGGCCGGCGCGAACGTGATAAGCGTCCCGATCAGCCGGCACCTGTCAGACCCGGTGCTGCACGACCTGCGGGACGTGCGCGGCCGGGTCCAGGTCCCGGTCCTGTGCAAGGACCTGGTCGTCTCCAGCTACCAGCTGTGGGAGGCCCGCGCGCACGGCGCCGACCTGGCCCTGCTGATGGTCGCCGCGCTGGGCCGGGAGGCCCTGGTCTCGCTGATCGAACGGGCCGAGTCGATCGGCCTGACCGCCCTGGTCGAGGTGCACGACGAGCGGGAACTGTCCCGGGCGGTGGCCGCCGGGGCCCGGATCATCGCGGTCAACCCGCGCGACCCGCTCACCCGCGAGGCCGACCAGGCCGCCCTGGCCCGGCTGCTGCCGCTGATCCCGGCCGGGATCGTCCGGGTGGCCGAGTGCGGCCCGGCCGGCCGCAGCGACCTGATCGCCTGCGCCAAGGCCGGCGCGGACGCGGTGCTGACCGGCCAGACCCTGCTGTCCACGACCAACCCGCGGGAGACCGTGGCCCGGCTGGTCGCGGTCGGCACGCATCCGGCGCTCGGCCGTCGGCGCCGCCAGACCACCTGACCCGGGTGGCCGCAGCCCGGCCGCGCGGATCTCACCGGCCCCGATCGCGCGGGAGAGCCGCCCGATCCACGAAGGCAACCCCGGCGGCGCCGACCCGGAAGACGGCGCCGAGACTGTATGACCATGAGCCTGCTGACCACCGCACTCCTGAGCCCGCCCGCTGACGTGGCACCGACCACTGTGCGCGACGTGCCCTGGGCCCGGGCGCGCGAGTCGGCGCACGCCGCCGGTGCCGCGCGTCCCTCGGCCGCCCGCCCGGCGGCCCTGGCCGACGCGGCCGGACTGACCCTGGCCGCGGACCTGCGCGCCCGGCTGCCGCTGCCGTCCTTCGACACCGCGGCAATGGACGGATTCGCCGTCGCGGGCCTCGGATCCGATGGGTGGCGCCTGCGCGGCGTGGTGCGGGCCGGTGCCGGGTGGCCGGGCGAACCACTGGCCCCGGGCGAGGCGGTGGAGATATCGACCGGCGCCCTCGTGCCGCCGGGCGCGCACGCGATACTGCCGCTGGAACGCGCGACGACGGACGGCCCGCTCGTCCACGGCCCCGTCCGCGCGTACGGCGACCACATCCGGCGCACCGGCGAGGACGCGCCGGCCGGCACGCGGATGGCCGCAGCCGGGAGCCGGGTCAATCCGGCCCTGATCGGCCTGGCCGCGGCCTGCGGCTGCGATGTCCTGTCCGTGCGGCCCCGGCCCCGGGTTCAGGTCCTGGTCACCGGCGACGAGCTCGTCGACAGCGGGCAGCCCGCGGCCGGCTCGGGGTTCGTCCGCGACGCCCTCGGCCCGATGCTGCCGCCGCTGGTCACCGCGTTCGGCGGCCAGGTGACCGGCGTCGCGCACGTACCGGACCGGCCCAGCGGATCGCTGGCCGCAGCCGTGCGGGCGGCCGGGGACGCGGACGTGGTCGTCGTGACCGGATCGACCTCCGTCGGCGCGACCGACCAACTCCGGCACCTGCTGCACGACAGCGGCGCCCGGTGGATCGTGGACGGCGTGGCCTGCCGGCCCGGGCATCCGCAACTGCTCGCCGAAGCGGCGGGAGCAGGGCCCTGGATCGTCGGCCTGCCCGGGAATCCGTATGCTGCCTTGGCCGCCGCGCACACGCTGCTCGGCCCGCTGCTGGACGGCCTGTCCGGACGTGCGCTGCGTGCCCTGCCGACGATCCCTGTGAGCGGCGATGTCAGCCCGGCCAAGGGAAACGGGCACGGTCACGGCCATGACGCCGGACTCACCAGGCTGATTCCGGCGTCATGGGCCGGAGCGGGCGCCGAGGTGGTCTCCGGGCACCGGGCCGCCTTCCTGCGCGGCGCGGCGCTGGCCGACGCGATCGCGGCGCTGCCGCCCGACTGGGTGTCCGGGGACCCGGCCCCGCTGATCCTGCTGACCGGGTGAACCCCGGCCGGGACGACAGGGTTTGCCCGGGCCGGACGGGCGGCCATAGTGTCGTGACCATGCACGAGGAGACGAGCCGTACCGCGAGACTGTTGGACGCCCAGGCCAAGGCCGTCGACTTGTTCGCCGAGGTGGAACGCCGCGGCCTGATCGCGCCCGGGGTGGGCGAGCGCGCGGCCAGCGACCGGATCCGCGACCTGGCCAACGAGCTGTTCGACGTGGAGCGCTACTGGCACAAGCGGATCGTGCGCTCCGGCCCGAACACCCTGCAGCCCTACCGGGAGAACCCGCCGGACCGGGTGCTGGCCGAGGACGACATCGTCTTCGCCGACTTCGGCCCGATCTTCGAAGACTGGGAGGCGGACTTCGGCCGCACCTTCGTCCTCGGCCAGGACCCGGAGAAGCTGCGCCTGCGCGACGCGCTGCCGGTGATCTTCGAAGCCGGCCGCAGCTACTTCGAGGCGAACCCCGGGATCACCGGCGAGCAGCTGCACGCCGAGGTGGTGCGGCTGACCGAGGCCGCGGGCTGGGAGTACGGCGGCCGGCACTGCGGGCACCTGGTCGGCGAGTTCCCGCACGAGCGGATCAACGGCGACGACATCGAGTACTACATCACGCCCGGCAGCACGGAACCGATGCGGCGGCTGGAACGCAGCGGCCAGCCGTGCCACTGGATCCTAGAAATCCACCTGGTCGACCGGGAGCGCCAGTTCGGCGGCTTCTACGAGGAGCTGCTCGACCTGCGCTGACCTTCTTCGCGCCGGCGGGATCCGTGATCTCGATGCACCTGATCCCGTCGATTACCCGAAGGTGAAGGAGTAGGTGCTCAGTCCGGGCGAGAGCGTCAGGGTCACGGTGTCCTGCTTCGGCGCCGCGGTCCCGAGGTCGGCCACGGTGTAGATGTTCGGCGCGCCGGTCACCTCGTAGGTGGTGGTCTTGCCGTCGACGGTGGCCGTGAGCGTGCCGGTGCCGCCGACGTCGAGATAGACGTCGTCGGCGAAGAAGTTCAGCTTGATCCCCGCGTCCTTCACCGAGGTCAGCGACTCGGAGCCGACCGTCCAGGACCCGGCGAGGGCGAACTCGTTGTCCGGCACCGAGGACGGATAGGTGTAGGTCTGGGCGCCGTTCGCCAGCGCGCCGCCGTTCGCGAAGCTGTTGGCCCGCTCCGAGCCGAGGTAGGTCTCCCCGGTCTGGTTCTGGTCGGTCGGGGTGGCGTCCGGGACGTCCGTGGCGGCCGGGAGTTTCACGGCCGGGTGCGCCGCGGTGAGCAGCTGGCGGATCAGCGACTCGGTGACCGGGTAGTCGCCCTCGCCGATCGAGACGTTCCGGACCTGCCCGGACGCGTCGATCAGGTAGTCGGCGGGCCAGGAGTCGTTCCCGAAGTTGTTCCAGGTCGTGTAGTTGTTGTCCAACGCCACCGGGTACGTGATGTGCAGCCGCTGCGCACCGGCCTCGACATTGCTCGCGACGTGTTCGAAGGCGTACTCGGGCGTATGCACGCCGATCACGACCAGGCCGTCGGCCTTGTAGGTCGAGTACCACGCCTCCACGTGCGCGATCGCCCGCTGGCAGTTGATGCAGGAGTACGCCCAGAAGTCGACCAGGACGACCTTCCCGGCCAGGGAACTCGCGCTAAGCGCGGTGTTGCTCGGCGTGTTGAACCACTGCTGGATGCCGGAGACCGTCGGCGCCTTGCCGCACTCCTCCAGGGTCTGCGACGGCTCCTGCGCACAGGCGGCCAGCGCCGCGGACTGGGCCGGGCCCAGCGCCTGCGCCGCGCCCGATCCGCTCAGCGCGCTGTTCAGGCCGGAGGTGTAGTCGGGGATCGTGCGCTGCAGGGCGTCGGTGACGTTGAACGTCAGCGCCACGGCCAGCCCGATCACCACCACCCCGGCCGCGACCCGGACCCCGTGCTGCCGGTCCCGGAAGGCCCGGACCCGCTCGGCCACGTTCCGCCCGGCCAGCGCGAAGCCCAGCAGCGGCACGGCCGTGCCGACCGCGAAGGCCACGGTCAGCGCCACGGTCCGGAACCCGATCTGGCCGGTCGCCCCGGCCACCGTGATCGCGGCCAGCACCGGCCCGGCGCAGGGCACGTACACGGCCCCGAGCGCCAGCCCGAGCACGAACCCGCCGTGGCCGCCGGTGACCCGCCGCTGCGGGATCCGGGCGAACGGCCGCTCCAGCAGGTCCTGCACCCGGGGGAACATCATCGCGATGCCGAGCAGCACCAGCACGACCAGCCCGGCCCACCGGATGGTGTCCTGCGGCAGCGGCAGCACGCTCAGGATCAGCGTCCCGAGCAGCGTGAACACGCTGAAGCTGAGCGCGAGCCCGGCCACGATCAGGTAGGGCCGCCGGCTGGCCCGGCGCTCCTGCAACCGCAGCTGCTGCGCGGAGACCTTCTTCGGCCTGGCCTGCGGCTGGCCGCCCGCCCGCTGGTTGTCCTGGACGCCGCCGGTGAGGAAGACCACGGGAAGCACGGGCAGGACGCACGGCGAGATCCCCGTGATCATCCCGCCGACAAGCCCGATCAACACGAGCGTGATCATTGTCGCCTCCACCTTCCGGCCGCGCTGGCCGCTGAAGCATACGACCCGGACCTTAGAGCAGCCTTTCTGTTCGGCCGGCCGGATATTACGAACCGCTTACATGCGCCACCCGCCCCTGTTCGACCCAGATCTCTGCTTCGCCGCCCGCCTCCGGCCAGGCGCCGGGCTCCTCGCGGGAGAGCACCCGGAGCATCAGCTGGTGCAGCAGGTGGCGCTCGGCCGGGGAGAGCGGCGAGAAGGCCTCGTCCGTCGCCTGGTCGAGCAGTTCCTCCGCCGCGGCCAGGGTCCGCCGGCCTTCGGGCGTGACGGTGAGTATCTGCCGCCGCCGGTCGCGCGCGTCCCGCTCCCGCTCGATCAGGCCGAGGCCCTGGAGGTCGTCCACGAACGCGACCACGTCCCCGCTGTCGATCCCGAGCCGGGTCGCGACCTCCTTCTGGATCTGCGGCCCGAACTCCTCCAGGCAGCACAGCACGGCGTGCTGGTACTGGCCCAGACCCACGGTCGCGAGCCGCTCCACGCACTCGCGCCGGGTCGCGGCGGCGAGCCGGGCGGTCAGGTACGTGGTGCGCCGCCGGAGCGCCGCGGGCTTCAGTTCTGTCGGCATGTCGGCCACTTTAGCACAATCCGCTGGCAATGCCATTGACTGGTCATGCCAACTAATGGTAGAACCAATGACATGACGATGACGTGGCTTCCCGTCCACCGCTGTGCGCAGGTCGGCCCGCAGGACGCGCTCACCTTCGCCGACGCCCGGTCCTTCACCGACCAGACCGTGCGCCAGGTGCTGAACCTGTACGCCGCCGGCCCGGTCCTGCGCCTGCACCTGAGCAACCGCTTCGGCACCGAGACCCTGGCCGTCGGCGAGATCCGGGCCGCAATACACCTCGGCGACGGCGCCGTGGACTTGGCGACCGACCGCGCGGTGACGGTCGACGGGATAACTCAGGTCAAGATCGCTCCCGGTGAAACCCGGGTGACCGATCCGGTGGAACTACCCCTGCCGCCGGGAGCGGGCGGCGTGCAGCTGACCGTGAGCATCTATCACGAGGTCCCGAGCGGCCTGGCCACCAACTACCCGACGCCGCTGCAACCCGGCTACGCGACGCGCGGCAACACCACCGCGGCCGCCACGCTGGAGTCCGCCGAACTGCTCGCCCAACTCTTCTGGATCACCGGCGTCGACATGCAGACCACCGACGACACCGCCGAGGCGACCCGGGCCCCGATCGTCGCGGCCTTCGGCGACTCCCTGACCAGCGGCGACGGCAGCACCGCGGGCACGAACCGGCGCTACCCGGACAACCTGGCCCGGCGCCTGGGCCATCCGGTGCTCAACCTCGGCATCAGCGGCAACCGCCTGTTGCGGGACGGGTACGGCCAAGCCGGCCTGACCCGGTTCCAGCGGGACGTGCTGGAGATCCCGGGCGTCTCGCACGTGATCATCGAGCTCGGCATCAACGACCTCGGCCAGGCCGGCCCGCAGCGCCAGCCCCAACCTTCCGCGGCCGACCTGATCGGCGGCCTGACGACCCTGGCCCGCCGGGCCCGCGACGCCGGAGTCGTGCCGATCGTTGCCACTCTGCCGCCGTTCCGCGACACCATCTACCCTGGCGCCTTCACCGAGTTGGGCGAGCAGACCCGCCAGGCCGTGAACGACTGGATCCGCACGGCGGCCGAGGCCGAATCCGTCGTGGACATAGCCGCGGCCCTGGACGATCCCGACCACCCCGGCCGTCTGCACCCGGACCTGGACAGCGGCGACCGCCTGCACCCGAACGACCTCGGCTACCAGGCGATAGCCGACGCCGTCGACCTGTCCATACTCGTGCGCTGACACCGACGCTGATGCGGGTGCCTCGGTGGCGAGTGCCCAGGAGCACTCGCCGGTCCGTGCGGGCGGGAGCCGTAGAGCCGGGAAGGGTAAATATCCCCGGACGCTGAGTTAGGAGCTACGAGCTACGAGCTAGGAGCTGGGACTGGCGGTCGGGGCCGGAGCCTGTTCGCGCTGGTTGAGCTGGGTGGCGAGCTGCTGGATGCACTGGGTGATCTGGGCCGTCGTCAGCGTGCTCGGATCGGCGCCGCAGTCCGTCGTGCCGGAGCCCGCCGGTGGTGTGGTGCCTGCGGTCGGCGGCGCCTGGGTCGCGCCCGAGCCCGGGCCGGATCCTGTGCCCGCGCCGGAGCCAGTGCCCGACCCCGATCCCGAGCCGTAGCCCGGCAGCACGACCAGGCTCGGCGGTGCGGCCGCGTCGCCGGAGACGTCGATGTAGTCCTCGGTCACGCCGTTGACGTCGACGAATCCGCGCCACCGGCCCTGGCCGAAGGGGATGATCTCCTCCAGTTGGCCGCCGGAGCCGGAGGTCAGCAGGCCGGGGGCGTTGTCGTTGACGAAGGAGGTCATCCGGGCCTCGATCACCGACATGCTGACCGGGTCGGTGTTGTCGGCGGCGACGTACACGGACAGCGGGTTCAGGCCGCCGGAGGCCTGGTCGGCCCGTTCGACCGCGTAGGCGACCACGGCCTGGGAGGAGCTGTTGCGCGGGGTGAGCGGGGTGACGAAGTACAGGTGGCCGTCGGTGGCGGACCGCAGCACGTACTGGCCGGTGTTCGCGGAGTTCGAGCTGATCGAGGCGACCTGGTAGCCGAAGCCGGCGTCGTCCTTGTTGCCGCGGCCGGCCGCCCAGTCCAGGTCGGCGACCTGGGTGACCGCGATCGACTCGGGGTAGACCTGGCACGGGAACTCGCCCGGCTTCACGCTCGCCTCGTAGGTCATGTCCGGGTGTCCATTGGGCGAGCCGCGCAGCACGATCACCCCGGACGGCACCATCACGGTCCGGTTGACCCAGCCGATCTGCCGCTCGACCGGGATCACGATCACCGGTTTGGCGTCCGGACCGGTGCCGTCGCAGTAGCCGACGATGTCGGAGGCCACGTACGACAGGGCGGGGAAGGTGGAGGCGAGCAGATTGCCCAGGCTGTTGCCCGCGATGCCGGCGAAGGCCCGGTCGAAGAAGTCGTCGCCCTGGAACTCGCAGATGCTCGCGGTGTTCGACTGGCCGTCCCAGATGGCCACGCCCTCGATCGAGCGGGTGCCGGAGCCGTCGAGCACGGTCGTCCACGCACCCTGGCCGCCCGCGGCGGTCGGCAGGTAGTGGATGGTCGCGGTCATCACGTCCACGCCCGAGGCGAGCGAGGAGCTATCCGTCATCACGGTTTTCGCGGCGGCCAGCGAGGCGGTGCGCGGCCCGAAGTCGAAGTCGGGCATCGAGGCGACCCGGAGGCACGAGGGCATGTCGGCGTCCCCGACGTAGTCGCAGGCGCCGGAGGAGCGCGTGGCGCCGGTCACCAACTGTTGCAGCGAGGAGGGAGGCGGATTGACCGAACTGGTGTAGAACGTCGAGTCCTGCGAGTAGTACCGGGCTGCGGCCTTGTCGTCGTTCCACATCCCGTTCCAGGCGCCGCTGAACGAGCCGACGATGAGCAGCACCAGCGCGAGGGTGAAGACGTTCGCGCCCTTGAACCGCCTGATCGTGCCGAGGTGCTTGTGATACCCGCGCACGAAGATGAGCGAGACGACGAACCCGACGAACAACCAGATGAAGAACAACGGCGCCGGTCGCAGCGGCGTGCCGAACGGGAAGAACTGCGCCTGCAGGAACAGGACGTAGCTCTGGTCCTGCTGGCCGAACCCGCCGAACAGGAAGTGTTTGATCAGCCAGATCAGGAAGGCCCCGACCGGCATCCACAGCCACCAGATCGTGAGTAACACGATCAGTTCCACCCGGTTGCCGTTTAGACCGGACCGGTCGTTCTGCGTTTGATCAGCCACGATTCCTCCCCCCACGGAAAGCGATCTTCTCGCCTGTGTTCTCCCCAGTGTCCGAGTACTGTCAAACAACCAACCCGACTACGGGCTACTCGGCGCCGTCCTTCGCCAGGTCGCGGGTGGCGGCCTGGCCGGCCTCGGCGCAGCGGCCGAGGAAGCCGGAGATCACGTCGATCTGCTCGTCGGAGTAGTCGTCGAGGATCGCGTCCAGCGAGTCGTTCATGCCGCCGTAGAGCTCGAACAGGCTGCGCTGGCGTTCGGGGGCGGCGCTGACCAGGACGGCGCGGCGGTCGGTCTCGACCCGGTCGCGGGTGATCCACCCGCCCTTCTCCAGCCGGTCCAGGATGCCGGTCATGGTGGCCAGGTGCACGCCGGTCCGGCGGGCCAGCGCGGTCGGGCTGAGCGGGCCGTCCCGGACGATGATGTCCAGGCTGTCGAGGTCCGTGATCCTCAGCTCGGCCCGGGCGCCGACCCGGTTGTTGAGCAGCGCCAGCTCGATCCGCAGGTTGCGCAGGTGCTGCTTGGTCTCCGCGATCCGCCGCCGGCGGACCCGGCGGGTCTGCTGATCCGCCTCAGCCTGCGCGTCCGCGTCGGCGTCGTGGGCCGTCATCCTCGTCCCGCCTCCCTGGTATACTATGAATCTCGTAGTATATCGAACTCATACTACCTGGCCGCGGCCTGCGACCAGGCGGGCTACAAGGAGCATAGCCATGAGGATCACCGTTTTCGGAGCCCACGGTCAGACCGGGGTGCAGCTCACCCGGCGCGCGCTGGACGCCGGCCACGCCGTCGCCGCGGCCACCCGCCGCCCCGACGAGTACCCGCTCACCCACCCCGAGCTCACCGTCGTGCGCGCCGACGCCCACGACCCGGAGAGCGTCTACCAGGCGACGGCCGGATCCGACGCGGTGCTCTCCGTGCTCGGAACGCCGTTCACCCGCAAGCCGATCGACATCTACAGCGGCGGGACCGGCAACATCATCGCGGCCATGTCCCGGTGCGGCGCGAAGCGGCTCGTCGTGGTCAGCTCCAGCGCGACCGAACCGCACCGGCACGCCGACGAGGGCTTCGTCTTCAACCGGATCCTGCAACCGATGGTCACCAAGACGGTCGGCAAGACGACCTACGCCGACATGCGCCGGATGGAGGATCTCGTCCGCCGCAGCGACCTGGAGTGGACGATCATGCGCCCCTCGGGCCTGTTCGACGGCGCCGGAGTCACGGACTACGCGCTGTACCCGGACGAAGCGCCCGGTATTTTCACCAGCCGCGCCGACCTGGCCGCAAGCATCCTGGAACAGCTGACGGACACGCGGTACCTGCGGCAGGCCGTCGCGGTGACCACCTCCGAGGGCGTGCCCACGATCATGCAGATGATCCGCAAGGAGGCGTTCAAGTAGCGGCGCGCCGTCAGGCGTCGCGGACCCGGAGGCTTACATATCCGCTGAGCACCGCGCACGCCGTCCAGGCGGCCAGGACGAGCATGCCGGACACTGGGGTGAGCGTCGAAGTGCCCTGTTTGGCGATCTGCATGGCCTGCGCGCCCGCCTGGTCCGGCAGGTAGTTCGCTGCGGCTCGCACCCCGGGGATGGTCGAGATGATCGTCGGAATGACCAGGTAGAACGGGATCAGGGTGCCCAGCGCCATGGCCGAGCTGCGCAGCAGCCCGGCGACGGCCGCGGACAGGACGCAGACCAACGTCACGTACCCGGCAGCGCCCAAGATCGCCCGCGGCACGCCATCCGACCCGAGCGGCACTGCCATCGGCCCGAGCTCCCGTTCGGAGGCCGCGAAGGACGTGAGCGCGGCCGTCAGCGAGACGGCGAAGGCGATCACCGTCAGCGCGAGGAGCTTGCCGGCCAGGAACAGCCCGCGCCGGGGGACCGCCGCGAGCGAACTGCGGATCGACCCGGTGGTGTACTCGCTCGCCATGAACAGGACGGCGAACACCACGAGGCACACCTGCCCGTACGAGATGCCGACAAAGCCCGCGTCCGCGGGATCGAAGTCGGACCGTACCAGCGGACTGTGCCGGGCGATGGCAGCCCGGACCGACCAGGAGTCGACCAGGCCCAGGCCGATGCTCACCAGGAACGTGAGCAGCACACACCACCCGGTCGATCGCACGGTCCACGCCTTGACCAGCTCTCCACGCAGAACGGCGACCAGCGGTTTCGAGCTCACCGCGGGACAAAGTCCGGGCGGTCGGAGTCTCGTGCTGGGCCTGGTCCGGGCGGGTGCGTCGGTCATGTCGACAAGGCTCGCCGATCGGGACGCGGCGGCGCGTCTGCGCACGGTCCGATTTCCGGCTCGGACCCGGGGCCGAGCGGACGGCCGGATCATCGGAGAACTCAGACCGTGGTCTGATATCAGGCACGATCGATTGCAGGATTCCGCAGGCCCCGCCTACGCTCGGGGAATGCCGCTGCCGGACCTGAACACGCTGATATCCGGCCGACTGCAGCGGCGCCACCTCGTCCTGCTGGATGTCGTCGCGGCCGCCACCTACCTCGCGGTCCTGCTGCCGCCGGCCTTGGCATCCGGGCACGGCGCCGACTCCCGGGAACCCGTGGCGGTCCGCTGCCTGGTGGTCGTGCTGCTCGGCGTTCCGCTGTGTGTGCGCAGGCTCTGGCAGCGGTCGGTGTTCGTCCTGGTTGTCGGGGTCACGCTGTTCGCGGCGATCGCCGGTGCGGACCCGGACGCGTTCACCGCGGCCGCCTTCGCGCTCTATCCGGTCGCGCTGGAATCGAGATCGGCCCGGCTGGTCCCGACCTGGGCGATCGGCCTGGTCGGCTACGGAATCGTCGTCTTCGGCGTGCTCGGCGGCTCCTCCGGCGGGCCCGCGATCAGAGTCGGCCCGCCGGTAGTCGGCGCGGCCCTGCTCGTGCTGGTCTGGAGTGTCGGCTACGCGGTGCGGGAACGGCGCCGACACCTGGCCCGGGAGGCGGTCCGCTCGGCCGACCAGGCCGTGGCCGACGAACGCCTGCGGATCGCGCGCGAACTGCACGACGTCGTCTCGCACAGCATGGGACTGATCGCGGTGAAGGCCGGAGTCGCCAATCACGTGCTGGCGCAACGCCCAGCAGAGGCCGCGGAAGCGTTGCAGATCATCGAGTCCGTCAGCCGGGACGCGCTCACCGAGATGCGCAGCATCCTGCGAGTACTCCGGCCGCAGGACCCGGACGGCGACTGCGAGATGACGCCCGCACCAGGCCTGTCCGAGATCGCCGACCTCGTCGACGGCGTGGGGGACTCCGGCGTCCGGATCCATCTGTCCTTGGACATACGCCAGCAGGTGCCCGACGGGATCGGGCTCGCCGGCTACCGGATCGTGCAGGAGGCGTTGACCAACGTGATCAAACACGCCGCGCCGACCACCTGCAAGATCCGCGTGACGACGAGCGTGACCGAGTTGCGGATCGACGTCGTCGACAAGGGCCGCGCACCACACACCCAGACCACCCGCCGCCAGGCACCCGGCGACGGCGGCCACGGCCTAGTCGGGATGCGCGAGCGGGTGCTGCTCTACGGCGGCACGCTCGACGCCGGACCTGAGCCGGGTGGCGGCTTCCGGGTGCGCGCCTGCCTGCCGGTCGGTCCCGACGAGGAACTTCCCGATGAGGCCGGTCCCAAGGAGACCGGTCCCAAGGAGGCCCTTCCCGATGAGGCCGATCCCGACGAGGTCACTCCCAGCCGCCGAGCGGAGAACCCGTGATCCAGCCGATCCGCGTCCTGATCGCCGACGACCAGGCCCTGCTGCGCGGCAGCCTGCGCGTCCTGGTCGACTCCGACCCGGGCCTGGCCGCGGTCGGCGAGGCGGGCACCGGCACCGAAGCCGTCGCCCTGGCCCGGACCGCCCGGCCGGACGTGGTGCTGATGGACGTGCGCATGCCCGAGATGGACGGCGTCGAAGCCACCCGCCGGATCTGCGCGGCGCCACAGACCGCAGCCGTCAGGGTCCTCATTCTCACCATGTTCGACCTCGACACCTATGTCTACGCCGCACTTCGCGCCGGGGCGAGCGGCTTCCTGCTCAAGGACACCCGGCCCGCCGCCCTGCTCGACGCGGTCCGGGTCGTCGCCGCGGGCGAGTCGCTGCTCGCGCCCACGGTCACCCGGCGGCTGATCGAGGACTTCGCCCGCCGCCCCGCCCCGGCCCGGCCCCCGGCCCGAGGCCTGGCCGGGGTGACCGGCCGGGAACGCGAGGTGCTCGTCCTGATCGCCACCGGCCTGTCCAACCCGGAGATCGCCCGGCACCTGAACCTGAGCTCCGGCACCGTCAAGACTCATATCAGCCATCTGCTGGCCAAGCTCCAGGCCCGCGATCGCGCGCAGCTGGTCATCGCCGCGTACGAGGCGGGCCTGGTGTGGCCGGCCGGTCCGGCCGGACCGACGCGGCCGGTCAGCTCGCCGTACAGGTGACCGAGCCGGGCGCCGTGCCGGTCCCGGACGCGGAGGCGGTCAGCCCGAACGCGGTCGCCGCGCCCGCGCCGAGCGCGCCGTTGTAGCTCTCGCTGGTCACCGTGACCGCTTGGCCGGAGGTGGAGTACGCGCCGTTCCACAGGTTGGTGACCGCCTCGCCGGCCGGGAAGACCCAGTGCACCGACCAATCGGAAATCGGGCCGGAGCCCGCGGTGACCGTGACCGAGGCCTGGTAGCCGCCCGACCAGCTGTTGGTGATCGAGAACGCCGCGGTGCATGTGCCCGGGCCGCCGATCGGCGCGGTGGTCGTGGGGGCCGCGGTCGGGGACGAAGTCTGGGTCGGCGAGCCGGGGCGAAAGTTACATTCGCAGGCAGTTCGCGTTGTCAGAACGCGGACGCCCGACCGGGTGCCCTCGTCACAACGCGTGACTCGGGCGCCCGGCCGGGCGATGTCGTACCGCCGCCGCTGCCGACCATCAGCCCGACCTTGGACTCCATGCGCCGCAGCAGGCCGGACGGTCAGGTCGCACCCGCGGTCAGCCGCACAGGAACAGGAAGCAGGACGTGCCGGTCGGGCTCGGCGACGGCGCCGGGCTGGTCGGGTTCGGCTTGCCGGTCGGGCGATGCGTGGGCGCCGGGGCCGCTGTTGTGCGCGTGGCACTCGTCGTCGACCCGGCCGATGCGGAGGCCGAGGTGGACGGCGTGTCCGGCCCGCCCGACGATCCGATCGAGGTCCCGACCGACCCGCCCAGCGCAGTGGACCCGGCCGTCCCGGACGCGGCCGCCGCGGAACTGGCAGACGCCGCAGTCGCCGTCCCGACGCTGCCGGCCGGCGGCCCGGCCGACGGCGACCCACCGCCCGCCACCAGCACACCACCCGCGACGGCGACCCCCACGGCAACGGCCGCGACGACGCCGATCAGGACCCCTCGCCGCCGCCCACCCCGCCCGCCGAGCCCGCCCGCGTCGAATTCCCCGGCCCCGGCCAACCGCAGGCCCGACTCCGTGCTGAGGATTCCGGCCTGCTCCAGGAACCGCCGCGCCGGGCGCTCCGCCGCCGAGTCACTGCCATCGACCATCCGCGGCCGTTCGCCTGGAACCACAGGGCCCTGCGGCGATTCGTCCGTAGCGCCACACCCCGGACACGAGAACGCTCCGTTGAGGTGCCGCTGACAGGTGGTGCAGAAGTTCATGTGCTCATTTCCGTGCCCAGCGTGCCGAACGTGCCCTGATACACGAGCCATCCGCGTCCTGGACAACTGCCGGCCTGGTGATCACCGGCGTGTGAAGAAGTCTAGGCAGGCCAATGCTTCCAGGTAAATGAAGCCTTCGTCAGAACTTGGCAAAGCGCCGTGTGACGTGCGCCGAGGTGCATTCTGCGATCAGCGGGCATAACAGTACTCTGGCTACGGTCGCGGATAGATCTGGTCGAGCCCGACGAGCAGAGTCCGATCGCCTGCCCGGCGGGCGTGTGCGGTCAGGTCCTCGGTGAATCCGGTCGTGCTGAAGAGGCCGAGCCTGGCCTCGGTCGCATCGTGCCCGCCGACGGTGAGAAGGTCGCGGATGTGCTCCAGGCGCTGGAGTTGCGCCATCCCGGGGCGCCGATCACGGGACTCGGCCTCGCCGAGGAAGGCGATCGGCGTACCGGCGGCGCGCGGGCGGGCGCCGCGGGCCAGCGAGATGATGTCGATCTCGTGGTCCCGGTCCCGGTCGAACACGTCGATCGGCTTGCTCAGCATCGCTGCTCAATCTAGCTTGACTGTACTTACGCTAACTATAAAACATCTAGCAGCGGGCCGCGCGCCGGCCGCGGACGACCCGCCCGGCGCAGCCTGATCATGCCGCCTCGCGCCCGGGACGCCGCCGGGCGGCGGCTCGACTCAGATTTCTGCCTCGCCCGGCCGCCCTGGAACTGCATGGAACGCCACTCCCGCGTCAGGCGTGCCCAGAGCTGCGGATTGCCGCGGTATTCGTGGGCTGTGTTGCACAGACGCAGGAAGTAAGGAGTCTCACTGTGGGGAAACCGTATAGACGGTCGCGCAAGGCGGCCGCGCGCGGGACGGCGGCGATGGTGGTCGCGGTCACCGCGGCACTGGTCGGGGCGGCCCAGCCGGCCTTCGCCATTCCGACCGACCCGGATCCGTCGGCGAATCCGTGTATTGCGAACAGCGGTTTCTCGCTGACGGCCTCGCGCGGGTCGGTGGTCTGGGGGCAGTCGATCGGGCTGACCGGCACGATGAACCTGGCCGCGGGCTGCTCGATCCTGCCGGGTGCCACGTTCATCCAGTTCGTCGACGGGCAGTCCGGGATGAACTACAACGAGCCGGTCAGCTTCGACCAGAGCACGGTGACCCCGCCGGGCACCGGGCGCTACGACCTGGTCGTGATCAACAGCGGGCAGGTGTACCACGTGGCGTCGGCGTCGGTGGCGGTCACGTACCCGACCGTCGCCGGCCACCCGTTCGCCCGGATCACGCCGGGCGACCCGGACGAGGCGGTGACCCTCGAACAGGCCGCCCAGGTGACCAACGCGCGGGTGTTCATCCAGGGCGACGTGAACCTGGACATGAGTCAGATCTCTACCATCCCGGTTGCCCCGGGCGTGCAGATCATCGGCGAGCGCGACGAGGCGCACCCCAACGGCCCGCGGGTGTTCACCACCTCGTACCCGAAGCCGATGCTCCAGGTCGGCAACCCCGGCAACCGGCCGTCTGACAACGTGCGGATCACCGGCATCCGGTTCGACGGGATGGAACCGTCAGACCCCTGTGACAGCGCCGGCACCCCGGACGCGGACGGGATCGACGTCTACGCCAGCACCGGCGTGCAGATCGACCACGACGAGTTCTACGGCTGGCGCGGATCCGCGGTCGACGTCATGGACAGCGACGACTCGACCAGCGACACGACCAAAGACCGGCTCAACCCGGTCGAGGGCAAGAACGGCGTCTGGATCCACGACAACTCCATGCACGACAACCAGCACCCCACGGTGTGCAGCGACGTGGACCCGTTCGCCTCGGACGGGCACGGCGCCGGCTACGGCATCGACGACTCGCACGGCGGGTTCTCCTACATCCAGGGCAACGTGTTCGACAGCAACCGGCACTCGGTCGCCGGCGGCGCCCAGGACGGCTCCGGCTACATCCTCACCGGGAACATGTTCTTCAATCCCGGCGTGGACAGCGTGAAGGTGGTCACGAACTACAACCACCAGATCGACATGCACGGCTCAGACAGCTGCGACAGCCTTCTGTCGTTCACGTTCGAGCACTTCAACTGCGGAACGGGCGGCCTGTACATGGAGGTCGCGAACAACGTCGTCGTGGGCAACGCGGCGACCGCGATCCAACTGCGCGGACAGCCGTCCAACGTCGACACCCCCACGCCCGGCGTGTCGAACAACTACGGCATGTACGTGCACGACAATGTGTTCAACGCCAGTGAGGGCCAGGCGCTGAACCAGACTCAGGACTCGAACGGACTGGTCGTCGGCTCGGGCAACACGTTCAACCCGACCGCCCTCCAGGCCACGTTCACGACCGCGTTCGAGGACCCGTCGTCGACCGGAACGGTCTGCGACTTCGACGGCGACGGGAAGGCGGACGAGTTCCGCGACGTCGCGGGCGTGTTCTGGTACTACTCCAGCCTGTTCGGCCGCTGGGAGTATCTGACCACGAACAACGTCTCGCCCACCGGCCTGACCTTCGGCGACGTCAACGGCGACGGCCTGTGCGACGTGTCGAACGCCACGGGCGTCGTCTTCCGGACGCCGCCGGTGTTCGAGACCTTCTCGCTGCCGGCCACGGTGCCGAACGCCATCGGGACGACCCAGGCCGCCGCGGCCGACGCGATCGCCCTGGCCGGCCTGCAGGTCGGCACCATCACCAAGGTGACCAGCCTGAGCCCGGCGGGCACCGTGCTCGGCCAGAGCCTGATTGCCGGTTCCAGCGTGCAGGCCGGTTCGACGGTCTCCCTGACCGTGTCGGGCGGCGGCGTGCAGCTGCCGAACGTCACGGGCCTGACCGAGGCCGAGGCCCGCGCCGCGCTCGCCGCCGCGGGACTCGCCGTCGGCGCGGTCACGCACGACAACAACGCGGCGCCGACCGGCACCGTCTACACCGAGAGCCCGGCCCCGGGAACCGGCGTGCTCGTACTGCCCGGCGCGACGGTGACCTTCGGCGTCTCGCTCGGACCGCTGGTGCTCGTGCCCAACCTGCTCAGTGACACCGCGGCCCAGGCCAACCGGGCCATCTCCGGTGCCGGGCTGGAGGTCGGCACCGTCTCCAGCACGCCGAACTGCATCGACCCGGGCTCCGTGCAGACGCAGAACCCGGGCGGCGGCGTGTGGGTCACCGCCGGAACGTCGGTGAGCTACTCGCTGTCCACCTGCTCCGGCGGCGGCGGAGGCGGCGGAGGCGGCGGCGGAGGTGGCGGAGGCGGCGGCGGAGGTGGTGGCGGCAAGCCGCCGATCCTGCCCAAATAAGCCGTCCTGCTGAACTCGGAAGAGGACTAGGGCGCGTATCTCCCGCGAGTGCGAATCGCATTCGGGGGAGATACGCGCCCGGCTTCGGAAGATATGCGCAGACCGATGCGCGCAGCTTATTCGCTAGGGGCGGATGTCGCGGCGATATCCGAATGGGCGGGGCTAAGAATGATGGATTGCACCGCCACGGGTAATGATTGTTGAATATTCGGCTTCATCGTGTGCTGCAACAAGCGAAAAAGCTCTGGTAATAGCCACGCGCCCGTCAGAACCCGGGCTATTTGAGCACGAAGCTGACCAGCCGTGGTTCGCCATCCCTGCCGCGGACGACGATCACCCGCTGAGAGCCGCCGTCCGGCACCCGATTGGCCAGGGAGGGTGGCGGGTTATCGGCCAGGGACTGCCGGATCTCGTCGTCGTCGGCGTCCACCGGGACCACGAGCTTGCCGACCACCTTGCCGTTGAGCTGCACCACGATCTCGGCCGAGGAGCGGACCAGGTCGGCCGGGTCGGGCTCCGGCACCCACGGCTGACGGAACAGGCTCTCGTCCGCTCCGGTCACCTGCCGCCACAGGGTGTCGGCCAAGTGCGGGGCGAACAGGCTCAACATCTTCAGATACGACTGGTAGGCGTAACCGAGGATGGCGGCCCGCTCCAGCGACTCGCCCACCTCGCGGCTGCGCGCCCGCAGCAGTGCGGCCGTGCTGTGCAGGTGCGAGATGGCCGTGTGGAACGAGCGCTTCTCGTCGACCGAGACGGCCACCTCGGCGGCCGTGCCGGCGATCTCGTAGACGAAGCTCTTGCCCCAGGCGTCCGTCGCGGCCGGCGGCACGTTCTGCACGGTCCGCGGCAGCACCTCGCGCAGCCCGGTGCCGAAACCGTAGAACTTCGCCAGGAACCGGTGCTTGGCCTGCAGGCCCACGTCGTCCCACTCGCGATCCTTCTCGAACGGAGTGTCCGAGAGCACGTACATCCGCAGCGTGTCGGCGCCGTACTCCGCGAACACCTCCTCGGGGCTGATCGTGTTGCCCTTGCTCTTGCTCATCTTGCTGCCGCCGAGCTTGACCATGCCGTTGTCCAGGAAGTTGACGACGGGCTCACGCACAGGGGTCAGGCCGATGGAGTGCAGGAAGTGCGACAGGTAGCGGAAGTAGATCATGTGCTGGGTCGCGTGCTCCAGGCCGCCGACGTAGTAGTCGATCGGCATCCAGGAGTTCGCCCGCTGCACCGGCCAGGCCTCGCCGTCGCCGGCCGCCAGGAACCTCCACGCGTACCAGGCGGAGTCCATGAAGGTGTCCATGGTGTCCACCTCGCGCTCGACCCGCTCGCCGTCCGGCAGCGTGACCACCGAGAAGGACTCGGAGGTGGCCAGCGGCGAGCGCACCCCGGTGGCCTGGAAGTCGATGTCCCGGGGCAGCCGGACCGGCAGGTCCTGCTCGGGGACGGGCTCCCAGGTGCCGTCGGCCCGCCGCAGCATCGGGATCGGGCAGCCCCAGTAGCGCTGCCGGCCGATCGACCAGTCCCGCAGCCGGAAGCGCACCTTGCGGCGGCCGACGCCCTGCTCCTGCATCGCGTCGATGATCGCGGTGATCGCGTCCGTGCTCTTCATGCCGTCGAACGGACCCGAGTCGCGCATCGTGCCCGGCTGCGTGTGCGCCGCGGTCAACTCGGCGCCGGCCGGGGCCGCGCCGTCGAAGATCACCTGCTTGACCGGCAGGCCGTGCAAGACGGCGAAGTCGAAGTCGCGCTGGTCGTGAGCGGGCACATTCATGATCGCCCCGGTTCCGTACGAACCGATCACGTAGCCGCTGACCCACACCGGGACCTGGTCGCCGGTCAGCGGGTTGATCGCGGTGATCCCGGTCGCCACGCCCATCTTGTCGTCCGTCTGCCGGTCGACCTCGGACTGCCGCAACACCTGCGCCACGTAGGCGTCCACGGCGGGACGCGCCTGCGCCGAGGTCAGGGCGGCCAGGTCGGGGTGCTCCGGCGCGATGGTGAGCGAGGTGACGCCGAAGACGGTGTCCGGCCGGGTGGTGAAGACCGTGATCACCGATCCGGTCTCCGGCACGGTGAAGTCGATCTCGGCGCCCTCGGACCGGCCGATCCAGTACCGCTGGGCGTTCACCGCGCGGCTCGACCAGCCCTCCAACTCGTCCAGCCCGTCGTACAGGGCCTGGGCGTAGTCGGTGATCCGCAGGCACCACTGCTCCATCTTGCGCCGCTCGATCAGCGCGCCGCTGCGCCAGCCCCGGCCGTCGATGACCTGCTCGTTCGCCAGTACGGTCTTGTCCTCGGGGTCCCAGTTCACCCAGGACTGGGCCCGGTACGCCTGGCCGTGCTGGTACAGCTTCAGGAACAGCCACTGCGTCCACTTGTAGAACTCGGGCGAGGAGGTGTTCAGCTCCCGGCTCAGGTCGAAGGAGAACCCGGCCCGGCCGATCTGGTCGCGCATGACCTCGATGTTGGCGGCGGTCCAGTCGGCCGGGTGGACGCCGTTCTT
The DNA here is from genome assembly GCA_035943635.1 of Actinocrinis sp. Taxonomy (GTDB): domain Bacteria; phylum Actinomycetota; class Actinomycetes; order Streptomycetales; family Catenulisporaceae; genus DASZBX01. The sequence continues at coordinate 31,814 of DASZBX010000039.1, forward strand.
GATCGCCGCGTTCTCGGCCGGCAGGCCGAACGCGTCCCAGCCGAGCGGGTTGAGCACCTCCTGGCCCTTGAACCGGCCCAGCCGGGCGACCGCGTCGGCGATCGAATACACCATCACGTGGCCCAGATGCGCTTTTCCCGAGGGATAGGGGAACATTCCCAGGACATACCGGCGAGGCTTCGGAGAATCGTCGAGCCGCGCCTGGTCGACTCCTTCTGCCGCCCAGAGTTCGCGAATGGCCGATTCGAGATCGCCGACGATCTCGGAGTAGGGCGCGGCGCCGGAGCGGGGGGATTCTTCGACCATGTCGGAAGCCTCCAACGTCGATTCTCATGTCCATATCCTGCGAATGATGTTATCATGCGGGCGCCATTCACCTCGGGGAATTTCCGGGGGTGCGTCGCAGAGTCGTGATACCGGCCCGAACCGCACCGGACGGCCGACCGGCGGCGGGGCGCGACCCCCGCCACCCGGGGTGCGTTTTGCGGCAATGGGAAGATGTGAGCCGGGCAATGCGGTTGCGTATTACATCGACGTCCCTCGAAGACGCGCGACCGGAACTTAGGCGGAGGCAACAGTGGCGGCACAGGCTGGTTCGGATCTCGCGCAGACGGCGCAGGCTCAGGAGACTGTGAACAGTACGACGAGTGCGAAGAACGCGACGGATGCGACCGTGACCTCGAACTCGATGCGCCGGGCGCTGCACCGGGCCGAGACGGGCGTGGCCCTGGACCTCGGCGAGGCCGAGGTGCTGCTCCAGGCGCGCGGCGCGGACCTGGACCGGCTGCGGTCGGTCGCCGCCCGGATCCGGGACGCCGGATTGGCGGACGCGGGCCGCCCGGGCGTGCTGACCTACTCCAAGAAGGTCTTCATCCCGCTCACCCGGCTCTGCCGCGACCGGTGCCACTACTGCACCTTCGTCACCGTCCCGGGCAAGCTGCGGGCCGAGGGCCACGGGCTCTACCTCTCACCCGACGAGGTCCTGGCGATCGCCCGCGAGGGCGCCGCGACGGGCTGCAAGGAGGCCCTGTTCACGCTCGGCGACCGACCCGAGGAGCGCTGGCCCGAGGCCCGCGAGTGGCTCGACGCGCACGGATATGACGACACCCTCGCCTACGTGCGCGCCATGTCGATCCGCGTGCTGGAGGAGACCGGCCTGCTGCCGCACCTGAACCCCGGCGTGCTCAGCTGGTCCGACTTCCAGCGGCTCAAGCCGGTCGCCCCCTCCATGGGCATGATGCTGGAGACCACCGCGACCCGCCTGTGGTCCGAGCCGGGCGGCCCGCACTACGGCTCGCCGGACAAGGAGCCGGCCGTCCGGCTGCGTGTGCTCGAAGACGCCGGACGGTCGAACGTGCCGTTCACCACCGGCATCCTGATCGGCATCGGCGAGACCTACGCCGAACGGGCCGACTCGCTCTTCGCCATCCGCCGGGTCGCCCGGCAGTACCAGGGCATCCAGGAAGTGATCGTGCAGAACTTCCGGGCCAAGCCGGACACCGCGATGCGGGCCGCCCCGGACGCCGAGCTGGCGGAGCTGGCCGCGACCATCGCGGTGGCCCGGCTGATCCTCGGCCCGGCCGCCCGGATCCAGGCCCCGCCGAACCTGGTCGACGCCGAGTACGCCCTGATCATCGGCTCCGGCATCGACGACTGGGGCGGGGTCTCCCCGCTCACCCCGGACCACGTCAACCCGGAGCGTCCCTGGCCGCAGCTGGACGACCTGGCCGAGCGCTGCACCGAGTCCGGCTTCGAGCTGCGCGAGCGGCTGACCGTGTACCCCGAGTACATCCGGCGCGGCGAGCCCTGGCTCGACCCCCGGCTGCGCTCGCACCTGGCCGCCCTGGCCGACCCGGACTCCGGGCTCGCGATCGAGGACGCGCAGGTGGTCGGCCGGCCCTGGCAGGAGGCCGACGTGCAGGACGTGCTGTCCGCCGTCGGCCGCACCGACCTGCACACCCGGATCGACGCCGAGGGCCGGACCGAGGACCGGCGCGGCGACTTCGACGCGGTCTACGGCGACTGGGACGAGCTGCGGCTGACCGTGCCCAGCGCCGGCACCCCCGGGGCCGCGCCGCCGGTCCGCCCGGCCGCGACCCGGCTGGACCCGGAGATCCGGGCCGCGCTGTCGGTCGCCGCGGCCGACCCGACCGCGCTCACCGACGACCAGGCCCTGGCCCTGTTCGAGGCGGACGGGCCCGCCCTGGACGAGCTGTGCCGGATCGCCGACGCGGTGCGCCGGGACACGGTCGGCGACGAGGTCACCTACCTGATCACCCGGAACATCAACTTCACCAACGTCTGCTACACCGGCTGCCGCTTCTGCGCCTTCGCCCAGCGCCGCACCGACGCCGACGCCTACACCCTCTCGCTCAGCCAGGTCGCCGACCGGGCCGCCCAGGCCTGGGACGTCGGGGCGACCGAGGTCTGCATGCAGGGCGGCATCCACCCGGACCTGCCCGGCACCACCTACTTCGACATCGCCCGCGCGGTCAAGGAGCGCGTCCCGGGCATGCACGTGCACGCGTTCTCGCCGATGGAGGTCTCCAACGGCGCCGCCCGCACCGGCCTGTCCCTGCGCGAGTGGCTGACCCGGGCCAAGGAGGCCGGCCTGGACACCATCCCGGGCACCGCCGCCGAGATCCTGGACGACGAGGTCCGCTGGGTGCTGACCAAGGGCAAACTGCCCGCGGCCACCTGGGTGGAGGTGGTCGAGACCGCGCACAGCCTCGGCATCCGCTCCTCCTCCACCATGATGTACGGGCACGTGGACCAGCCCCGGCACTGGCTCGGCCACCTGCGCCTGCTCGCGACCATGCAGCGGCGCAACCTGGAGCGCGGGTACGCCGGCTTCACCGAGTTCGTCACCCTCCCGTTCATCCACACCAACGCCCCGGTCTACCTGGCCGGGATCGCCCGCCCGGGGCCGACCGTGCGGGAGAACCGGGCGGTCACCGCGATGGCCCGGCTGCTGCTGCACCCGGTGATCCCGAACATCCAGACCAGCTGGGTCAAGCTCGGCCCGGCCGGGGCGGCCGAGATGCTGCGCTCCGGGGCCAACGACCTGGGCGGGACCCTGATGGAGGAGACCATCTCGCGGATGGCCGGCTCGGCCTACGGCTCCTACAAGTCGGTCCGCGACCTGCGCGCCATCGCCACCGCGGCCGGCCGCCCGCACCGCCAGCGCAACACCACCTACGGGCCGGTCTCGGCCGAGCGGGTGGCAGTAGGGGAACAGTTCGACGGCAACCTTCCGCAACTGCTGCCAATCGTGGAAAGCTGACCGCCATGACTTTCTCGATAGTGGCCCGCAGTGAGGACGGCACGCATCTCGGGGTGGCCGTCGCGTCCAAGTTCCTCGCCGTGGGCGCGGCGGTCCCGGCCGCCCGGGCCGGTCACGGCGCGCTGGCCACCCAGGCCTGGGCGAACCTGGGCTACAAGGCCGAGGGGCTGACCCTGCTGGCCGACGGGCTCGACGCGCACGCCACCATCGACGCACTGATCGCCGGCGACGACATGCGCGAGCACCGGCAGGTCGGCGTGGTCGACGCGCACGGCAACTCCGAGACCTACACCGGCCCGCAGTGCATGGAGTGGGCCGGCGGGCTGAGCCGGCCGGGCTACGCGATCCAGGGCAACATACTGACCGGCGAGGAGGTCGTGACCGCGATCGAGACCGCCTGGCTGGCCACCGACCGGAGCCAGCCGTTCTCCCGCCGGCTGCTGGCCGCCCTGGCCGCCGGGGACGCGGCCGGCGGGGACAGCCGCGGCCGGCAGAGCGCGGCGCTGTACGTGGTCACCCCCGGCGGCGGCTACGGCGGCGGCACGGACGTGCAGGTGGACCTGCGGGTCGACGACCACGCCGCCCCGATCCCGGAGCTCGAGCGCCTGCTCGGCCTGCACGACCTGCTCTTCGGCGAGCCCGACCCGGACGCCTTGCTGGACCTGTCCGGCGAGCTGCTGACCGAGGTGCGCGACCGGCTGGCCGCCCAGGGCTTCCCCTCCGCGGACGACTCGGTCGCGGCGGCCGAGACCGCGCTGGCGCGCTGGGCCGGCCGGGAGAACCTCGAAGAGCGCATCGTCGAGGGCAAGCTCGACCCGGTGGTCCTGGACTACATGCGCAGCATGTGAAGTAGAGTGCTGATCTAATAGTGAGGCCGGGAAGGGGTGTCCCTTCCCGGCCTTGCTGCTTGCTGTTACAACTCCTAGTCGTCGTCCGCGGCGGAATCCAGGTCGTCCTCGTCGGCCGCGGCGTTGTTCGCCGCCGCGGTCTTCGCGGCCCGCAGCAGGCCCTCGATCGCGGGCACGGCGGCCTGGGCGATGGCCAACTCGGCGTCGATGTCGTCCACGTCGATCGTCTCGGGCTCGGCGTTCGCCTCGCGGTCGGCGTCCCGGATGGCGACCCGCTCGTTCGACGTGGTCTCGTTGCGCTGCCGGTTGGCGCTGGCCGCGTCCGAGTGCGGCAGCGAGGAGTGTTCGAGGAAGCGCAGCAGCTCGACCGGGAACGGCAGGATGATCGTGGAGGACTTCTCCGAGGCCACCTCGACCATCGTCTGCATCAGGCGCAGCTGGAGCGCGGCCGGGCTGGCCGACATCACGTCGGCGGCCTGAGCCAGCTTCTTCGAGGCCTGCAGCTCGCCGTCCGCGGTGATGATCCGGGCCCGGCGCTCCCGGTCGGCCTCGGCCTGCCGGGCCATGGTGCGCTTCATCGCCTCCGGCAGGGCCACGTCCTTGATCTCGACCCGGTCGATGTGGATGCCCCAGCCGGCCGCGGGGGAGTCGAGCATCAGCGCCAGACCCTGGTTCATCGGCTCCCGGTTGGACAGCAGGTCGTCCAGCGAGGACTTGCCGATGATCGAGCGCAGCGAGGTCTGGGCCACCTGGGCGACCGCGAACTGGTAGTCCTGCACCTCTATGATCGCCTGCACCGGGTCCATCACGCGGTAGTACACGACCGCGTCCACCCGGACCGTCACGTTGTCCTTGGTGATGCCCTCCTGGGCCGGGACCGGCATGGTGACGATCTGCGTGTTCACCCGGACCAGCCGGTCCGAGAACGGCCGCAGCACGGTGATCCCGGCCTCGCGCGGCTGGCCGAGCACCTTGCCCCAGCGGTAGACCACGCCCCGTTCGAACTGGCGGACCACCCGGAACCGGGGCCGCCCGATCAGGCCGCCGACCACCAGGACACCGAGCACGATCTCAAGTCCGAACACGTCAGCCACCTTAGGAAAAGCCCGTGGATCCCACTCGCCGGACATCCGCCCGGTCATCCACAGGGTAGAACGCCCGGCCCGGCCCGCCTAGTGCCCGTGAGCCGACGGGCCGTCGGCATGCTGCGAACGGACGCCTCCCGGGCAGGCCCCGACCCACCCGCCGACCACCGCCCGCTGCCTGCCGACCACCGCCCACTGCTCGCGGCCCGCTGCTCGCCGCCCGGCTCAGCGGAACTCGGACAATCGCGGCCGGACCCCGGCCGCGATGGCGACCAGCGCCGCCCCGGCCAGCGCCCACGGCAGCCAGCCCCAGTCCGCCAGCTCGTTCTGCGAATCGCTGTTCGCACCGGTGAAGGCGGCCAGCCGGGTGTTGGACAGGTCCAGCAGGGAGGAGTCGAAGTAGTAGAAGTCGAACGCGTCCTGGCCCCGCGCGATCCCGGTGTCCAGGGCGAGCGCGGTGTCCACGTCGCCGCCGGCCGCCGCCCGGGTGATCTTCGGCAGGTCCGCGGACGAGACGGTCTTCCACCGGCCGCCGATCGCGTCGTCGCCGGCCGACAGGGCCGTTATCGGGGCGTCGGCCGAGGTCAGCGCCTGTGCGACCGGGTTGCCGGTGCCGCCGCCGAGCAGCGGGTCCCCGGTGATCGCGGTCGGCGCGAGCAGGTAGCGGGTCACCGCGGCGTCGGCGTCGTACGCGGCGGCCCGGGCCCGGGTCACGGCCAGGTACCCGGCGAAGGAGGTGCCCGCGTCCGAGGTGTCCCGGCTGAGCCCGGCCAGCGAGTCCGCGGCGGCCCCGGCCAGCACGGCCACCAGCACGGCCGCGAGCAGCACGCCGGGGTTGACCGAGCGGCGGAACCAGCGGCTGATCCGCCGGTGCAGTACCAGCAGGGCGAGCAGTGCGGCCAGGCCGAGCACGCCAGAGGCGACGGCCCCGATCATCGCGTCCCGGTGCGCGTTGCTCGCGGCCGTGGCCAGCTGTGCGGCGGTGCTGTCGCGCAGGTTCGCGGCCTGGGGCAGCACGGTCGACTTCATCAGGGTGGAGGCGATGCTGTAGTACCCCTGCGCGGACGGGGAGCTCTGCCCGGCCAGCGCGCCGGTGTCCTGGTCCAGCGAGATGCTCTGCGCGGCGAACTGGCGGTAGGTGGTGATCTCGTGGGCCAGTTGGTTCACCTGGCCCGATGCGGAACTGTCGGACAGTTGCCCGAGGTCGGCGTCGGCCTGCTGGTTGCGGGTGTTGTACTGCGCCAGGGCGGTGAGCGCGGAGCTGCCGTAGTCCACGCCGTTGCCCGAGGTGCCGTCGCCGAGCAGCACCTGGCGGCTGGCCTCGGCGTCCAGGTCGGACAGGGCGAAGTACAGGTCCGAGGCGCTGGACGCGGTGGCCGCGCGCGAGCTGACCGTCGTCGCGGCGTTCTGCGCGATCGTGAAGGTGGCCACGACCACGGCCAGCAGGGCCCCGACCAGCGCGGCCGCCACGGTCGCGCCGACCCGCAGCCGTCTCGGGGTGGACCGCTGCGCCCGCTCGCCCCGGTTCGCCGTCCCGTTCCGCGTCCCGCCCGCTGTCCCGCCCCCGGTCGTCCCCTGCTGCGTCTCCGGCCCCACCGCGACTACCGTCATAAGGCCACTATCGCTACTCTCGGTGAACAAAAGATGGCTCAGAGGCGGACGCCGGGTGATTATCGAGAGTTGTGTCACGACCTCGGTAGGATTTGCGCCAGGTCGTCTTCCCGGCGGCCACGTCGGTACCGCCGATCGGGCGGTCGAGTTGCGGCGCACGCGCGCCGATAAGGAGTATCACGGTGTCCGAGATCCGGGTGACTATCGATCGATTGTCCGCTGAACAGGGCGAACGGGTCGAGCGGACGGTCACGGCGGGCACTACGGTCGGCGAGCTGTTCGCCGAGCTCTTCGCCGGCGACCGCTCCAACATCGCCGCGCGCCTGCTCGGTGCGGACGGGGCCGGCGGGGCGGCCACCGTCACCGCGACCCTGATCGACCTGAACCGGGTGCTGGCCGACGGCGACGTGCTCGAACCGGTCGCGATCGACTCCGCGGACGGCCGGGCGATCCTGCGCCACTCCACCGCGCACGTCATGGCCCAGGCGGTCCAGGAGGTCTTCCCCGAGGCCAGGCTCGGCATCGGGCCGCCGATCAAGGACGGGTTCTACTACGACTTCCAGGTGGCCCGGCCGTTCACCCCGGAGGACCTGAAGCTGGTCGAGCAGAAGATGCAGGCGATCATCAAGCAGGGCCAGCGGTTCTCCCGGCGCGCGGTCTCGGACGACGAGGCCCGGACCGAGCTGGCCGCCGAGCCGTTCAAGCTGGAGCTGATCGGGCTCAAGGGCTCGGCCGCCTCCGCCGCGGACGGCGCGGACGCCGAGGTCGGCTCGGGCGAGCTGACCATCTACGACAACCTGGACCCGAAGAGCGGCGAGCTGTGCTGGAAGGACCTGTGCCGCGGCCCGCACCTGCCGACCACCCGCACCATCCCGGCGTTCAAGCTGATGCGCAGCGCCGCCGCGTACTGGCGCGGCAGCGAGAAGAACCCGCAGTTGCAGCGGATCTACGGCACCGCGTGGGAGTCGAAGGACGCGCTCAAGGCGCATCTGGACTTCCTGGCCGAGGCGGAGAAGCGCGACCACCGCAAGCTCGGCGCGGAGCTGGACCTGTTCTCCTTCCCGACCGAGATCGGCTCCGGCCTGGCGGTGTTCCACCCCAAGGGCGCGATCATCCGCAACGAGATGGAGCAGTACTCGCGCAAGCGGCACATCGAGGCCGGGTACGAGTTCGCCTACACCCCGCACGCGACCAAGGGCACGCTGTTCGAGCTCTCCGGGCACCTGGACTGGTACAAGGAGGGCATGTACCCGCCCATGCAGCTGGACGAGGGCGTGGACTACTACCTCAAGCCGATGAACTGCCCGATGCACAACCTGATCTTCCGGTCGCGCGGGCGGTCCTACCGTGAGCTGCCGCTGCGGTTGTTCGAGTTCGGCACCGTGTACCGGTACGAGAAGTCCGGCGTCGTGCACGGCCTGACCCGGGCCCGCGGCTTCACCCAGGACGACGCGCACATCTACTGCACCCGCGACCAGATGGCCGAGGAGCTCGACAAGCTGCTGACGTTCGTGCTCGACCTGCTGCGCGACTACGGCCTGAACGACTTCTACCTCGAACTGTCCACCCGCGACCCGAAGAAGTCGGTCGGCACGGACGAGGCGTGGGAGGAAGCGACCGAGACGCTGCGCCAGGTCGCCCTCAAGCGCAACATGGAACTGGTCGACGACCCGGAGGGCGCGGCCTTCTACGGGCCGAAGATCTCGGTCCAGGCCAAGGACGCGATCGGCCGCAGCTGGCAGATGTCGACGATCCAGCTGGACTTCAACCTGCCGGAGCGGTTCGAGCTCGAGTACAAGGGCCCGGACGGCGCCGACCACCGCCCGGTGATGATCCACCGGGCCCTGTTCGGCTCGATCGAGCGCTTCTTCGCGGTCCTGCTGGAGCACTACGCCGGCGCGTTCCCGGCCTGGCTGGCCCCGGTCCAGGTGACCGCGATCCCGATCACCGACGCGCACGTGCCGTACCTGGACGAGATCGCCGTCCGGCTGCGGGCCGAGGGGATCCGGGTGCACCTGGACGCCTCGGACGACCGGATGCAGAAGAAGATCCGCAACGCGCAGAAGGACAAGGTGCCGTTCATGCTGCTGGCCGGGGACGAGGACGCGGCCAAGGGCGCGGTGTCCTTCCGGTACCGGAATGGCGAGCAGAAGAACGGTGTTGCGATCGACGAGGCGGTCCAGGAGATCGTCGCGGCGGTACGCGAGCGGCGCTAGGCAGTGTTTGGGAATGTGTCAAGGCCACGGCATGACCGCCGGTTTGTGCTGGTAGGTGCGGCGAGTCTGGTCAGCGCCGAGCATGGGTGCGCCGCACGGGACGGCTCATACTCGGTCGTCTGCGCCGTTGCGTGCGGTGCGGCCAGGCGACGGCGATCACCGGATTCGCGCCTTGAGACATTCCCCAACACTGCCTAGTTCCAGGCCGTCGCCGGGCCGCCGCAGGACCAGCGGCCCGGCGACGGAAGCATGAGGAGTAAGCGATGACCGGTCAGGACGAGTGGCGCCAGTGGCACGACGAGCGGGTGGCGCGGCTGCGGGAACCCTTCGGAATCCTCGCCCTGGTCGGCACGCACTGGCTGGAGCAGGAGCCCGCGCCGATCATCCCGGGCGAGCCGGTGCTGTGGAGCGGGGACGCGACCTCGGTCACGGTCACCGCGAAGGCCGAGCACGGCCTGGTCCTGGACGGCGAGACGATCGACGGCACGGTCACCCTGACCCCGGACACCGAGCCGAACCCGTCCACGGTCACCGCGGCCGGACAGTACCGGCTGGTCCCGATCGTGCGCGAGGGCGTGCCCGCGTTGCGCGTCTACGACCCGCAGGCGCAGACGCGGCAGGACTTCCTGGGTGTCGCCGCGTTCGACTACGCGCCGGACTGGGTCCGTCCGGCCCGGTTCACCGCCTACCCCGAACAGCGCACCGAGTCCGTGCTGAACGCGGACGGCAGGTACCGCGGCCTGGACTTGGTCGGAACGGTTGAATTCACGACCCCGGCCGCGGGCGAGGCCGAGGCACAGACCCACTCCTTCGCGGTCGAGCGGCTCGCCGACGGCCGGCTGAAGGCGGTCTTCGCGGACGCGACCAGTGGGAAGAGCACGTTCCGGTTCCGCTTCCTGGAGCTGCCGGCCCCGGCCGCCGACGGCGCCACCGTGGCCGACTTCAACCGCGCCCACCTGCCGCCCTGCGCCTTCGCCGACCACTACGTCTGCCCGGTGCCGCCCGCGGGCAACACCCTGCCGCTCCCGGTCGCCGCCGGAGAGCAGTCTGTCCAGACCAGATGACGGCCGGATAAACTGTTCCCATGGCGATGATGGAGGAGCGCGACGGAGTAGGTGTGCCGGACGCCTTACAGAGGCTGTGGACACCGCACCGGATGGCGTACATCCAGGGCGAGAACAAGCCGGACACCCCGGACTCCGACGACTGCCCGTTCTGTCGGATCCAGAAGCTGTCCGACGAGGACGCCCTCATCGTCGCGCGCGGCGAGTTCGTCTACGCGGTACTCAACCTCTACCCCTACAACGGCGGCCACCTGCTGGTCTGCCCGTACCGCCACGTCGCCGACTACACCGACCTGGACAAGGACGAGACCGCCGAACTCGCGGCGTTCACCAAGTCCGCGATGACCGCCGTCCGCGCCGCCGCGCACCCGCAGGGCTTCAACATCGGGCTCAACCAGGGCAACGCGGCCGGCGCGGGCATCGCCGCGCACCTGCACCAGCACATCGTGCCGCGCTGGTACGGCGACTCGAACTTCATGCCGGTGATCGGGCACACCCGCACCCTGCCGCAGCTGCTCACCGACACCCGCCGCCTGCTCGCCGACGCCTGGTCCGGCTGATCGGCGCCGGCCCGGCCCGGCCTGGGCGCGGATCGTCCGGCTCGATTGCGGAATCATCACTTAAGGTATGCATTTGGTACCGAACTAGACACGGGACGACTGATCAACGCCCCGCCGTCAGCCCGTGCCCCTACCCTTATCAAGGGAGATCCAGGGGGAATGCGGGCATTCCCCTCGGTCCGCGCGGGCGATCCATCCGGGTCGCGCGGGCGGCGCCGACGCCGGGAACGGCACTGGTGAAAGCATCGGGGAGCACCACACCATGACGGAGACGACCACCGGGCGGGGGACCACCAGGACGGCTGCCGGGCAGCGGCCGGCCACCGGGTCCGGCCGGACCGAGCGCATACGGACGCTGCTGGACCGGCTGCGGGACGGGCAGGTCGGCGACCCCCTGCGCAGCCTGCCGTTCCACTGGCCGGTGCTGGCCTTCTGGGCCGCGTTCTGGTGCAACGTGATGATCACCCGGACCCGGTCCGGCCGCGGCTGGAACCCGTCCTGGCACTTCGCCGCGGCCGGCGCCCGGCTGCTGTTCCAGGTCCCGGCCGCGCACGGCGGCGGGCTGGACCTGTTCGTCTCCCACCCGGACCTGCAGAGCGGCCCGCTGACCTTCCTGCTGGCCGAGCCGATCACCCTGCTCGGCGGCCGCAACGGCCTGTACCCGGCCCAGGTGGTCATGACCGCGCTCGGCCTGGTCGCGCTGATCGCCCTGGAACGCGCCGCGTTCGCGCACCGGACGGAGGTCACCGCGTCCCGGATCCGCTGGACCGTGCTCGGCGGCGGCCTGCTGCTGCTGCCGGTCTGGGCCTACGCGGGCGTGTTCTGGGGCCACTTCGACGACGTCCTGGCCCTGCTGTTCGCCGCGCTCGCGCTCTGGGCCCTGGCCGCGCGCAAGCCGCTGCTGGTCGGCCTGTGCCTGGCCCTGGCGATCGACGCCAAGCCGTGGGCCGCGGGTTTCTCGGCCCTGCTGCTGGCCGTGCCGGGCGGCTGGTCGTGGCGCTCGCCGCGGCTGCGCGCGCTGGGCCTGCTGGTCCTGGCGGTCTGCGCGCTCTGGCTGCCGTTCGTGATCGCCGACTCGCACACCCTCGACAGCCTGTCCTCCTTCACCATCCAGAACACCCAGGACTCGGCCCTGCGCGCCCTGGGCGTGACCGATCCGGGCACGCCGAGCTGGGACCGCAGCACCCAGATCGTGTTCGGCTGCGTGCTGGGCCTGGTCGCGGTCTGGCGGCGCAACTGGCCGGCCGTGCTGCTGCTCGGCGTGTGCGCGCGGCTGATCCTGGAGCCGGGCGACTACCCGTACTACTACCTCGGCCTGCTGGTCGGCGCGCTGGCCTGGGACCTGCTGTCAGCCCGGCGCCCGGCCCCGCTGGGCACGCTCGCCGTCACCACGGCCTTCTTCGCGTTCGTCCCACTGGCCGCGATGCCGCACATCCAGGGCCAGTGCAAGCTCGGCGCGATGATCGTGATCGTGCTCGCGGTCCTGCTCGCCCCGGCTGCGCGTAGCGGCCCGGACGCGGCGGCCAAGCCCGGCGCGCGGACCGGCGACGACACCGAGGCTGACGGCGCGGATGGCGCGGATGGCGAGCCCGCCGGTAAGCCCGCCAACGAGCCCGCCGACACGATGGCGGCCGCCGTGATCACCCCGACCCCGCTCGAACCGCCCGCCGACCCGGCCCGACGCATGCTCAAGCGCCGGGCCACCCCGCGGCCCGAACCCACCCTGCGCGAGCTCGCCCGCCACTCCTAGACGAGTAATTCCGAACTCTGGCGCGGCGAAACGGCTGATCGGCGGCGCCTGGCCGCACGCCGCGACCACCCACAGACGACAAAGTATGCGGCCGGCCGCGGCGCACGCCCAGCCACCACCGCTGAGCCGTTTCGCCGTGCACACTCACTCGGCAGGTCAACGGACCAAACAACAGCTCACCTTAGGCGCCAGAGTTCGGAATTACTCGTCTAGGAGTCCGCTGAAGATCTTGAAACGGCCTGGGCGGCCGGATCCGGCCGCGTGGACGGTCCGGCCAAACCGCCCAAAGCCGACGAAGGATTAGGGCGGCTTGTCCGAATCGCCCACGCGGCCGGCTGCGACCGCCCAGGCCATTCCAAGATCTTCAGCGGACTCCTAGGAGTCCGCGCCCGGCCTACCCGGCCTGCGGCCGGACGATCTTCGCCGCCAGCGCCGCGGGCATCGCGTCGTGCCGCAGATAGTGCCGGGCGAACAGTCCGGTCCCGTGCGAGAGCGACCGCAGCTCGACCGGGTACCGGCCCAGCTCCGTCTCCGGCACCTCGGCGTGGATCAGGGTGCGCCCGGGGGAGTCCGGCTCGGTGCCCAGCACCCGCCCGCGCCGCCCGGACAGGTCGCTGAGCACCCCGCCGACGAACTCGTCGGACACGGTGATCTCCACCGCGTCCACCGGCTCCAGCAGCGCCACCCGGACCTTCGCGGCGGCGTCCCGCAGGGCCAGCGCGCCGGCGGTCTGGAAGGCCATGTCCGAGGAGTCCACCGAGTGCGCCTTGCCGTCGGTCAGGATTACCCGCAGGTCCACCACCGGGTACCCGGCCAGCAGGCCGCGCTCCATCTGCGCCCGCACCCCCTTCTCCACCGAGGCGATGAACTGCCGCGGCACCGCGCCGCCGACCACCTTGTCCACGAACTCGAACCCGGCCCCGTTCGCCAGCGGCTCCACCTCGATGTCGCAGACCGCGAACTGCCCGTGCCCGCCGGACTGCTTCACGTGCCGCCCGTGCCCGCCGCCGGGCTCGGCGAAGGTCTCGCGCAGCGACACCCGGTGCGCGACCGTGTCCACCGCCACGCCGTACCGCCCGGCCAGCCGGTCCAGCAGCACGTCCCGGTGCGCCTCGCCCATGCACCACAGCACCAGCTGGTGCGTCTCCGGGTTGATCTCCAACCGCAGGGTCGGGTCCTCGGCCACCAGCCGGGCCAGCGCCTGGGCGAGCTTGTCCTCGTCCGACTTGGCCCGGGCCGCCACGGCCACCGGCAGCAGCGGGTCGGGCAGCAGCCACGGCTCCATCAGCGCCGGGTCCTCCCGCGCGGACAGGGTGTCGCCGGTCTCCGCGTGGGCCAGCTTGGCCACGACCACCAGGTCTCCGGCCAGCGCGCAGTCCACTGGGCGCTGCACCTTGCCCAGCGGGCTGGAGAGCGCGCCGACCTTCTCGTCGACGTCGTGGTCCGGGTGCCCGCGCTCGGCCTGGCCGTGCCCGGACACGTGCACCGGCAGGTCCGGCCGCAGCGTGCCGGAGAACACCCGGACCAGCGACAGCCGGCCGACGTACGGGTCGGACGTGGTCTTGATCACCTCGGCCACCAACGGGCCGTCGGGACGGCACTCCAGCGCCTCCTTCGGGGCGCCGGCCGGGGTGGTCACCATCGGCACGGCGTGCTCGCCCGGGCCCGGGAAGGCCCGGGTGACCAGCTCCAGCAGCTCCACCATGCCGGCCCGCGAGGTCACCGGCAGGGCCGGGTAGAAGTGGCCCCGGGCCACCGCCTTCTCCAGATCGGCGATGATGATCTTGTCGTCGATCTCCTCGCCGTCGAGGTAGCGGTCCATCAGGGTCTCGTCCTCGCTCTCGGCGATGATCCCCTCGATCAGGGCGTTGCGCGCGTCCTCGATGTGCTCCAGGTGTTCCGGATCGGCCTGCACCTGCTCGCGCCGCCCGCCGGAGTAGTCGAAGATCTGCTGGGACAGCAGCCCGATCACGCCGCCGACCTGCTCGTGCTCGTCCAGCAGGGGCAGGTACAGCGGGGTGACGTCGTCCCCGAACACCCGCTGGCAGATCAGCACGATCTCGTCGAAGTCGGTGCGCGAGTGGTCCAGCTTCGTCACCACCACCGCGCGCGGCATCCCGACGGTCGCGCACTCCTCCCACAACAACCTGGTCGCCCCGTCCACGCCGTCCGCCGCGGACACCACGAACAATGCCGCGTCCGCCGCCCGCAGCCCGGCCCGCAGGTCGCCGACGAAATCGGGCGAACCGGGCGTGTCCAGCAGGTTCACCTTCACCCCGGCGAACTCCACCGCGGCCAGGGCCAGGCCGACCGAGCGGCCGAGCCGGTGCTCGATCTCCTCGAAGTCGGACACCGTGCTGCCGTCCTGCACCCGGCCGGCCCGCCCGATCGCCCCGGCCGCCACCAGCAGGCTCTCCACCAGCGTGGTCTTCCCGGCGCCGGGATGCCCGACCAGGACGACGTTGCGCACCGCCCCCGGCTCCCGGGCGGCCGGCGCCGCCGCATCCCGGCCGCGCGCGGCGGCGTTCTTCTCCGACATGTTTTCCTCCCGGCCATGCTGCGTGCGAAAGACCGCAATCGCGTCGTCACTTTCCGTCGCCTTGAAGCAAACTCCTCGCAGCCCGGTCCGACAAGGCTTTCACCTCGGCGGTGCCACGGCCAATCGGCCGGTGCGGCGCCCGCGCTCAACCGTTCGATCTCCGAACGAGTGAACACGGCGACGCACCAGACCTAATACGATGACCCCCGGCACGTTCGACCGACCGACCACGACGCTGGGAATTCCATGCTGAACCGTTATGCGAGGGCATTCTTCACCAAGACCTTCACGCCCCTCGCTCGCCTGCTGCTCCGGCTCGGGGTCGGCCCGGACGCGGTCACCCTGGTCGGCACGGCCGGCGTGGTGGCCAGCGCCCTGGTCTTCTACCCGCGCGGCAGCTTCTTCGTCGGCACCCTGGCGATCACCGCGTTCATCTTCTCCGACCTGGTCGACGGCACCATGGCCCGGCTCTCGGGCCGGGTCTCCACCTGGGGCGCGTTCCTGGACTCCTCGATGGACCGGGTCGGGGACGCGGCCATCTTCGGCGCCCTGGCCTACTACTTCGGGGACAAGCACAACCAGCCGATGTTCATCCTGTCGCTGGTCTGCCTGGTCAGCGGCGCCATCGTGTCCTACGTCCGGGCCCGGGCCGAGGGCGCCGGCTTCAAGTGCGACGTCGGCCTGATCGAGCGCGGGGACCGCCTGGTCGGGTCCCTGGTCGCCACCGGGCTGACCGGCCTGGGCCTGCCGTTCGTCCAGGCGATCGCGCTGTGGGCGATCGCGGCCGGGTCCACGGCCACGGTTTTCCAGCGCGTGCTGTACGTCCGCAAGCAGGCGCTGAACGAGTCCGGCGCGGTCCTGGAGACCGGCGCAGCCGACAAGACCAGCGAGACCAGCGAGACCGACGGGTGAGGGAGAGCGCATGAGCTCGATGACGGACGAGGCGACTTACCGGCTCTACGCCACCGGCTGGGCGGTGGTCAAACGCCTGCCGGAACGCACCGCGTACCGCCTGTTCGAACGGATCGCGGACCGGATGTGGAAGAAGCAGGGCCGCAGCGTCCTGCAACTGGAGCAGAACCTGGCCCGGGTGCTCGGCCCCGGGGCCACCGAGCAGCAGGTCCGCGAGGTCTCCCGCCAGTCGCTGCGCAACTACCTGCGCTACTGGTGCGAGACCTTCCGCCTGGAGAACTGGGACCACGAGCGGCGGGCCACGGACTTCCACCCGCAGAACACCGAGTACCTCAAGGAGCTCGTGGCCACCGGCCGCGGCGTAATCCTGGCCCTGCCCCACATGGCCAACTGGGACTCGGCCGGCGCCTGGCTGACCACCTTCGAGCCCGGCTTCACCACGGTGGCCGAGCGGCTCAAACCGGAGAAGCTGTTCCAGCGCTTCCTGGACTTCCGCGAGTCCCTCGGCTTCGAGGTGCTGCCGCTGACCGGCGGCTCGCGCACCCTGCTGAAACTGGCCAAGCGGCTGCGCGCGGGCGGCGTGGTCTGCCTGGTCGCCGACCGCGACCTGACCGCCGGCGGAGTCCCGGTGGACTTCTTCGGCGAGGCCGCCACCTTCCCCTCCGGCTCGGCCAGCCTGGCCCTGTCCACCGGCGCGGCCCTGGTCCCGGTCACCCTGTGGTTCGAGGACAAGGGCCAGACCGCGTGCTTCCACCCCGAGGTGGTCCCCCCGATCGAGGGAACCCGCGACCAGAAGCTGGCCGCGATGACCCGGGCGGTCGCGGCGACGTTCGAAAAGGGCATCGGCGAACACCCGGCCGACTGGCACATGCTGCAACGCTTCTGGCTCGCCGACCTGCCCGAACGCGCGGCGGCCGGCGCGGCGCACGCCGCCCGGGCCCACGGCGCCACGGCTGCGGACCCCGCGCCCACCGCGAGCCAGGCATGAAGATCGGCATCGTCTGCCCGTACTCCTGGGACATCCCGGGCGGCGTGCAGTTCCACGTCCGCGACCTGGCCGCGCACCTGATCAGCCTGGGCCACCAGGTCTCCGTGCTCGCCCCCGCCGACGAGGACACCGAACTGCCGCCCTACGTCGTCTCGGCCGGGCGCGCCGTGCCGGTGCCGTACAACGGCTCGGTGGCCCGGCTCAGCTTCGGCTTCCTGTCCGCCGCCCGGGTCCGCCGCTGGCTGAGCGAGAACCAGTTCGACGTGCTGCACCTGCACGAACCGGGCACCCCCTCGCTCTCCCTGCTCGCCTGCTGGGCCGCCTCGATCCCGATCGTGGCCACCTTCCACACCGCCAACCCCCGCTCCCGGGTGGCCACCGCGGCCAACCAGATCCTGCAGCCCGCGTTCGAGAAGATCAACGCCCGGATCGCGGTCTCCGAGTACGCCCGCCGCTTCCTGGTCGAGCACATCGGCGGCGACGCCGTGGTCATCCCCAACGGCGTCGACGTGGACTACTTCGCCCGGGCCGAACCGAACCCGGACTGGCAGACCCCGGCCGCCCAGCAGGACACCGGCGGCACGATCGCGTTCGTCGGCCGGTTCGAGGAGCCGCGCAAGGGCCTGCCGGTCCTGCTGGCCGCCCTGCCGGAGATCCTGGCCGCCCGCCCGGACACCCGGCTGCTGGTCCTGGGCCGCGGCGACCCCGAGGAGGTGCTGCTCGACGTGCCGGAACCGGCCCGGGCCGCGATCACCTTCCTCGGCATGGCCAGCGACGAGGACAAGGCCCGGCTGTTCCGCTCGGTCGACGTGTACTGCGCGCCGAACACCGGCGGGGAGTCCTTCGGGGTGATCCTGGTCGAGGCGATGAGCGCCCCCGCGGTCGTCCTGGCCACCGACCTGGACGCCTTCTCCCTGGTGCTCGAGGGCGGCGAGGCCGGCCTGATGTTCCGCAACGGCGACGCCTCCGCGCTGGCCGGGGCGGTGACCGGGCTGCTGGCCGACCCGAAGCGGCGCGAGGGCCTGCGCGCGGCCGCGGCCGCCGCGGTCCGCCGGTACGACTGGTCCGTCGTGGCCGGGGACATCCTGGCCGTCTACGAGATGGTCACCGAGTCCACCGCGCAGGTCACCAGCGAGGCCTTCGAGGCGGCCAAACGCCCGGTCGCCCCCGGCCGCAACCGGCTGACCTCGCTGACCCGCGGGACCCGGACCCGGTCCGGCGAGGAGCCGACCGACGAGGAAGGCCCGCGGATGAGGAAGGCCGACGCATGAAAGTGGTCCTGACCGACTACAGCGGGACGATCGTCCTGGTCGTCGTGCTGATCCTGCTCTTCGGCCTCTACCTGAGCTGGACCGCCAACCGGCTGGACCGGCTGCACCTGCGCCTGGACGCGGCGAAGGTCGCCCTGGACGGCCAGCTGGTGCGCCGCGCCTCGGTGACCATGGAACTGGCCCAGTCCGGGGTGCTGGACCCGGCCACCTCGCTGCTGCTGGCCACCGCCGCGCGCGAGGCCCGGGACGCCGAGGACGAGGACCGGGAGACCGCCGAGTCGGCCCTGACCCGCGACCTGCGGGCCGCGTTCTACGAACCCGAGCAGCTGACCGAGGTCCGGGCCTCCCTGGTCGGCCCGGCCCTGCTGGACGAACTGGCCACCTCGGCCAAGCGGGTCCAGCTGGCCCGGCAGTTCTACAACGAGTCCGTCCGCACGGTCCGCCTGCTGCGTTCGCACCGCCTGGTCCGGGCCTTCCGGCTGGCCGGCCGGGCCCCGGACAAGCCGAACTTCG
The DNA here is from genome assembly GCA_035943635.1 of Actinocrinis sp. GTDB lineage: Bacteria > Actinomycetota > Actinomycetes > Streptomycetales > Catenulisporaceae > DASZBX01. The sequence goes on from DASZBX010000039.1 coordinate 50,454, forward strand.
ACATCGACGACACCCCGCCCGACCTGACCCGCAAGTAGCCGCAGGCGGTCCGGCCGGCCCGGCGGCCTGCGGTCACCCCGGCCGCGCGCCGTTGTGGCCTTCGCCTCACCCCGCCCGGGCAGGCCACTTCGGGCGGCCATCAGGCCAGTTCAGGATCAGTGGCCTTGGCGCTGTGTCGGATGAAACGGTCCGGCGCTGACACCGCGTGATCCAGGGGCAGGTGGCGAGCCCGGTAGAATGGTCGGACACCAGTCATAAGATCATCAGCCCAGGCGAGGTCAAGTCATGTCGAACCCCAGCACCCCCACCTCCGAGCAGACCCCAGCGCAGGCTCCGCAGCTGGGCACCGCGCGGGTCAAGCGCGGCATGGCGGAGATGCTCAAGGGCGGTGTGATCATGGACGTGGTCACCCCCGAGCAGGCCAAGATCGCCGAGGACGCCGGCGCGGTGGCCGTGATGGCGCTCGAGCGGGTCCCGGCCGACATCCGCAAGGACGGCGGCGTGGCCCGGATGTCCGACCCGGACATGATCGACGGCATCATCGCCGCGGTCTCCATCCCGGTGATGGCCAAGGCCCGGATCGGCCACTTCGTCGAGGCCCAGGTGCTCCAGTCGCTCGGCGTGGACTACGTCGACGAGTCCGAGGTGCTCACCCCGGCCGACGAGACCCACCACATCGACAAGTGGGCGTTCACCGTCCCCTTCGTCTGCGGCGCGACCAACCTGGGCGAGGCGCTGCGCCGGATCGCCGAGGGCGCCGCGATGATCCGGTCCAAGGGCGAGGCCGGCACCGGCAACGTGGTCGAGGCCACCCGGCACATGCGCCAGATCCGGGCCGACATCCGCAAGCTGGCCACCCTGGACGAGTCCGAGCTGTTCCTGGCCGCCAAGAACCTGCAGGCGCCGTACGAGATCGTCAAGGAAGTGGCCCGGACCGGCAAGCTGCCGGTGGTCCTGTTCACCGCCGGCGGCCTGGCCACCCCGGCCGACGCCGCGATGATGATGCAGCTGGGCGCCGAGGGCGTGTTCGTCGGCTCGGGCATCTTCAAGTCCGGCGACCCGGCCAAGCGGGCCGCCGCGATCGTCAAGGCGACCACCTTCCACGACGACCCGGACGTGATCGCCAAGGTCTCCCGCGGCCTGGGCGAGGCGATGGTGGGCATCAACATCGACACCCTGCCCGAGTCCGAGCGCTACGCCGGCCGCGGCTGGTAGTCCGTCCTGCCGTCCCTCCTTCTTCCAACGGAGCCCGTGTCCCGTCATGACTGACCGTCTCACCGTCGGCGTGCTCGCCCTGCAGGGCGACGTCCGCGAACACGTCCGCTCCCTGGAGGAGGTCGGCGCCCGGGCCGTCGCGGTGCGCCGGGTCGGCGAGCTCGACTCGGTCGACGCCCTGGTCATCCCGGGCGGCGAGTCCACCGCGATGTGGAAGCTGGCCACCGCCTTCGACCTGTTCGAACCGGTCCGCAAGCGCCTGGCCGAGGGGATGCCGGCCTACGGCTCCTGCGCCGGGATGATCATGCTGGCCGACCGGGTGCTGGACGCCGCCGAGGGCCAGGAGACCTTCGGCGGCCTGGCCGTGACCGTGCGGCGCAACGCGTTCGGCCGGCAGATCGACTCGTTCGAGGGCGAGGTGGACTTCGACGGGATCGACCTCCCGCTGCACGGCGTGTTCATCCGCGCACCCTGGGTCGAGGAGGTCGGCGCGGGGACGCGCGTGTTGGCGCGTGTCACGTCGGGGCCCGGCGCGGGTAGGATCGTTGCCGTTCGGCAGGGCAGCCTGATGGCCACCTCGTTCCATCCGGAGCTGACGGGTGATCACCGCGTGCACGGATACTTCGTGGACCTGGTGAGAGCGGCTCTCGGAACGCCCGGCCACGTGTAGACGACGGCGTGCCGGACGCGTACAGACGGAAGCGAAAAGCGACGAGAAGAAGGAGCCAGGGCGATGTCCGGCCACTCCAAATGGGCGACGACCAAGCACAAGAAGGCCGTGATCGACGCCAAGCGCGGCAAGCTGTTCGCCAAGATGATCAAGAACATCGAGGTGGCGGCGCGCACCGGCGGCGGTGACGTCTCGGGCAACCCCACCCTTTTCGACGCGATCCAGAAGGCGAAGAAGAGCTCGGTCCCGAACGACAACATCGACCGCGCGGTCAAGCGCGGCTCCGGCGCCGAGGCCGGCGGCGCGGACTGGCAGACCATCATGTACGAGGGCTACGGCCCCAACGGCGTGGCCATGCTGATCGAGTGCCTCACCGACAACCGCAACCGGGCCGCCTCCGAGGTCCGGGTGGCGATGACCCGCAACGGCGGCTCGATGGCCGACCCGGGCTCGGTCGCCTACCTGTTCGGCCGCAAGGGCCAGGTCATCGTGCCCAAGGCGGACGGGGTGACCGAGGACTCGGTGCTCGAGGTGGTCCTGGAGGCGGGCGCCGAGGAAGTCAACGACCTCGGCGACTCCTTCGAGGTGCTCTCCGAGCCGGGCGACCTGATCCCGGTGCGCAGCGCCCTGCAGGACGCCAAGATCGAGTACGACTCGGCCGAGGCGCCGTTCATGCCGACCATGCAGATCCAGCTGGACGAAGAGGGCGCGCGCAAGATCTTCAAGCTGATCGACGTCCTGGAGGACAGCGACGACGTGCAGAACGTCTTCGCCAACTTCGACGTCTCGGACGAGATCATGGCCATCCTCGACGAGGAGTAGGCGCGGCTGTAGTCGCAGGAAAGCCCCGGTCCGGTGACCGGGGCTTTTCGTTTTGTCCGTCTATTCGGCTACGCGCCTCCATACCTATATAACTATGCGCCTACTTGTCGTCGGCCAACGGCTCCGCCAGCCGGGTCGCGTAGCGCTGCATCATCCGTTCCATCTGCTCCGGGCTCGGGTTGGCGCCGTTCTCGTGCAGATGCGCGGCGATCTCCTCGAAGTAGTCCTCGTAGCCGCTCGGGGAGAGCAGGACCAGGTACCGGTTCGGCTCGTCGAACGGGTTGCTGAAGCCGTGGGCCAGCTCCCGTCCGGCGAACACCAGGTCGCCCGGGCCGGCGGTCCGGAACCCGTCGCCGATCCGGAACCGCATCCGGCCCGCCAGGACGACGAAGCATTCGTCGTGCAGATCGTGGACGTGCGCCTTCGGCCCCGGGTGGCCGGCCGCCAGCCGCCCTTCGACGACGGTCAACGCGCCCGCGGTGTCCGCCGCGCCGACTTTGCGCAGCATCTCCCAGCCGGTCAGGCTGATCGGGTGCCCGTCATCCGGGCCGAGGACGAATCCGCGTGGGCTGTCAGTCATGCCGCCATCCTCGCAGACTGTGCTTTAGCGCCTCCGGTCGGACGCACTCCGGCAGGGCGCCCGCCTTCGTGTCACCGGGACCGCATATCCTCTGCCTAGTCGCTAGATTTTCGAGATATCAAGAAATCGAGATATCCCGGGCGGCCGACCCCTGGAGGAGCGATGCCGACCACGTCGGAGCGTAGGGCGCAGCGGACACCCGTCCGGGCCGCGGGCCCGGACCCCGCCGCCCACGAGCACGAACACGGCCACGAGCACCTGATCGAGGAGTTCAGCCAGGCCATGCAGGAGTTCCAGCGCTCGCTCGACCTGCTCGACCAGGGGATCGCGGACCGGCTCGGCCTCAACCGCACCGACCTGCGCTGCCTGGAACTGCTCTTCGGCCCCGAGCCGCTCAGCCCCGGGGACCTGGCCCGGGCGGCCCACCTGACCACCGGCGGCGTCACCACCGCGATCGACCGCCTGGAACGCGCCGGGTACGCGACCCGGGAGCGCGACACCGCCGACCGGCGTCGCACCCTCCTGCACCTGACCGCCCGCAGCGCCGCCGTCGCCGCCGAGATCTACCAGCCGATCGCCGAGGCCAGCGCCGTCCACCTGCACGACCTCGACGCCGAGACCCTGGACCGGCTGATCGGGTTCCTCCGGGCCGGCGCCCGGCTCCAGCGCGAGCACGCCGCCCGACTGGCCGGCGTGGGTGAGGAGACCCGATGAGAGTCCTGGGCGTGGACCCGGGGCTGACCCGGATGGGAGTCGGCGTGGTCGAAGGCCGGGTCGGCACCCAGCTCAAGCTGGTCGGCGTGGGCGTGATCCGCACCCCCGCCGGCGCCCCGATCCACGAACGCCTGCTCGCGATCGACGAACAGATCGCCGTCTGGCTCGACGAGTACCAGCCGGACGCCGTCGCGGTCGAGCGGATGTTCGCCCAGGAAGGCGTGCGCACGATCATGGGCACCGCCCAGGCGGCCGGCGTCGCCATGGTCGCCGCCGCCCGCCGCGGCCTGCCCGTCGCCCTGCACACCCCCAGCGAGGTCAAGGCCTCCGTCACCGGCGACGGCCGCGCCCAGAAGGAGCAGGTCGCCGCCATGGTCGTCCGCGTCCTGAAACTCGCCGAAGCGCCCAAACCGGTGGACGCCACCGACGCCCTGGCCCTGGCCATCTGCCACGTCTGGCGCGGCGCCGCCGCCGACCGCATCGCCGCAGCCCTGGAACGCCACGGCACCCCCACCGACGCCGCCGGCATGTCCCTGACCAGGGGCCGGGGGCATCGCAAGAGCGGGTTCCGGTAAAGTGCGCCGGGGCGAGGGAGTAATTCGGGTATTTGCCGCAGAAGGGGACGTCGCGTCATGACCGACGCAGTGCAGCCGGTGCCGTTCATCAAGCGGGTCCGGATCCAGAACTTCAAATCCATCGAGAGCTGCGACGTCGAACTCGCCACGCTCACCGTGCTGGTCGGCTTGAACGCGGCCGGGAAATCGAACTTCCTCGACGCGCTCAGATTCGTCGTCGACGCGCTGACGAACGGCCTCCAGGCCGCGATCGCGCAACGTTCCGGTCCGGATGGATTGTGGTTCGAGGGTGCGCACGAGCAGCCGCTCTCGATCGAGCTCGAACTGGATCTCCAACGGCCCCTCGACCGTGGCCACGGACCGGCCACCTACGGCTTCCGCCTCGGTCTGGCCGAGCCGGTGAGCCGATTCCGGGTCAAGGTGCTGCACGAGTGGTTCACCTTCGAGCGTGAAGACGGCCAGGTGATTTCGCATGCGACCGGAGATCCGGGTGCCTCGGACACAGGGATCACCAATCTGGTAGCCGGTGGTTCAGACCTGCTGCTGCGGAGCCTTGCGACCCGCAGCCAAGAGATCGGCAACCTGCACAATGCGTTGATAGGCATCTCCCTCCACTCGCCTGACCCGGTCGTGATGAGGGAAGTCAAACCGGCCGAGGACGGTACGAGCCTCGGAGCACATGGAGAGCGCCTGGGTGATGTTCTCGGCCGGATCGCCAGCGGCTGGCCGATCGCCAAGAACCGGATCGACGCGTATCTGGCCTCAGTCGTGCCCGGAGCCGTCGGCATCGATCACCTGGATCTTGGTAGGAACTACTCCACAGTCCAATTGTGGATGAGAGACCTTGAAACGGATGAGGTGTCCTCCTTCTCGCCCGAGGCGATCTCCGACGGCACATTGCGTGCCGCCGGAGTGCTCGCCGCTCTGTTCCAGCCGGACAGTCTGGTCGGCTACATCACTGCGGTCTGCATCGACGAGCCGGAACTCGGTCTGCACCCCTCAGCTGCCGGGATGCTGTTCTACGCCCTCGTCGAGGCGACCCGGCACGTCCAGGTGATCGTCGCGACCCAGAGCGGCGACCTGCTGCACCGCGACGAGATCGACCTGGACTGGATCCGCCCGGTGGCCATGCGCGACGGCCGGACCGTGATCGGACCGGTCGATTCGGTGACCCGCGAAGTCGTCAGGCGCAAGCTCGCGACCGTCGGCGAACGGATGCGCCTGGACCAGATCCTGCCGGCGGGACTCGAGGACGGGGAGTAGCGGGCGATGGGACGTGTGACGATCGCGTCTGTGGTCGAAGGGGAAGGCGAAGTCGGCGCGCTGCCCAAGGTGCTCCAGCGGATCGCCCTCGAACTGGAGGTCTGGGAGCTGTACACCCCGAGGCCGCACCGCGTTCCCCGCTCCAACCTGCTGCTTGCGGGCGGGATCGAGAACGCGGTCCAGCAGGAGGCTTTGCAGGTCAGGGGCGCTGGGGGAGTGCTCGTACTGCTCGACGCCGACAAGGACTGCCCGGCCGAATACGGTCCGAGGCTGCTCGAACGGGCGCAGAAGGCCTGGCCAGGCATTGCGGTCTCCGTGGTTCTGCCCAAGCCGGAGTTCGAGGCGTGGTACCGCGCCGCAGCCGACTCGCCGGCCGGGAAAGCGGGCTTCGCGGCGGACATGACCCGCCCGAAGGACCCGGAAGGCTCTCCGCGCGACGCGAAAGGCTGGCTGAGCGCGCATCGCTCCAAGAGCGAGCCGTACAGCCCCGTTCCTGACCAGGCGATATTGGCAAGCCTCTTCGACCTGGGCATGGCACGCGAGAACGCCCCGTCCTTCGACAAGTTCTACCGCGATGTGGCTCGGCTGTTGAAGGGCAACCGGCCCACCTAGACGCGTCAAGGCGCCCCCGATTTATCCGGCATGTCCCTGACCCGGGGCCGGGGGCATCGCAAGAGCGGGTTCCGGGAACAGCCGGGGCCGGTCGGAGATCACTAGCGTGGAATCGAATTCAGCTGACTGACCTGGCTGCGACAATGGACGTGTGATGGAACTCAAGACCCTGGCCGATCTCACCGCAGTCATCACGCCGGAGCGCCGCGAGCGGATCGAGGCGGCCAAGCAGGAACTGGTCGATGCCGAACGCGGGCACGAACTCGCCGCGCTAGCTCCGACTGTCGAAACCCCCGCCCCACCCACGTGACCGCCGCCCCCGGCCCGCGCCGCCACCCCCGCCTGTCACCCTGGTCCGGTAGCGTTCAACTGCCCGCTAACATTCCACTACCAGTGAATACCAGCGGCTACCACCAACCGCGAGCAGTGGACAGGAGGCCGGGGCATGATCGCCTTTGTCGAGGGTGAGGTCGCGGCGGTGACCCCCGAGGCCGTGGTGATCATGGTCGGCGGGGTCGGGATGCTGGTGCACTGCGCGCCGAACGTGCTCGGCGGGCTGGCCGTGGGGACCAAGACCCGGCTGGCCACGACGCTGGTCGTGCGGGAGGACTCGCTCACCCTCTACGGCTTCCTGGACGACGACGAACGCCTGGTCTTCCAGCAGGTGCAGACCGCCAGCGGGATCGGGCCGCGGGTCGCGCTGGCGATGCTGGCCACGCACAGCCCGAACACGCTGCGCCGGATCCTGGCCACCCAGGATGTCAAATCCCTGACCATGGTGCCCGGGATCGGGCCGAAGGGCGCGCAGAAGATCCTGATCGAGCTGAAGGGCAAGCTCGGCGCCCCGGTCGGCGGCGTCGGCCCGGCCGGGCCCGGCTCCGGCGCCGGCGCCGGCCCGGGCGCGGGCCCCTGGCGCGGGCAGTTGCTGGACGCGCTGACCGGGCTCGGCTGGGCCCCCCGGGACGCCGAGAACGCGGTGACCGACGTCGAGCCGCTGGCCGCCGAGGCGATCGCCGCGGGCCAGAGCCCGCAGCTGCCGGTACTGCTGCGCGCCGCCCTGCGCAGTCTCAAGCGATGACCGACGACGGGGGACCGCAGCCCATGGACCAGCACGGCCACGACTACGACGACTACCCGGACGAGAACCCGCAGCGCCTGATGGACGCCGTGGCCGACAACGAGGACCGGGCGGCCGAGGCGGCGCTGCGGCCCAAGACGCTGCGCGAGTTCGTCGGCCAGCGCAAGGTCAGCGAGCAGCTCGAACTCCTGCTGCACGCCGCGAAGGGCCGCGGCGCGGCGCCGGACCACATCCTGCTGGCCGGCCCGCCCGGGCTGGGCAAGACCACGCTGTCGATGATCGTCGCGGCCGAGCTCGGCGTGCCGATCCGGATCACCTCCGGGCCGGCCATCCAGCACGCGGGCGACCTCGCCGCGATCCTGTCCTCGCTGGCCGAGGGCGAGGTGCTGTTCCTGGACGAGATCCACCGGATGTCCCGCCCGGCCGAAGAGATGCTGTACATGGCGATGGAGGACTTCCGGGTCGACGTGATCGTGGGCAAGGGCCCCGGGGCCACCGCGATCCCGCTCGAACTGCCGCCGTTCACGCTGGTCGGCGCCACCACCCGGTCCGGCCTGCTGCCCGCGCCGCTGCGCGACCGGTTCGGGTTCACCGGGCACATGGAGTTCTACGAGACCGCGGACCTGGAGTCGGTGGTGCACCGCTCGGCCCGGCTGCTCGGCGTGCAGATCGAGGGCGAGGGGGCGGCCGAGATCGCCTCGCGCTCGCGCGGCACCCCCCGGATCGCCAACCGGCTGTTACGCCGGGTGCGCGATTTCGCCCAGGTCCGCGGGGACGGACGGGTCACCCTGGACTCCGCCCGGGCCGCGCTGGAGGTCTACGAGGTGGACGAACGCGGCCTGGACCGGCTGGACCGGGCCGTGCTCGGCGCCCTGCTGCGGCTGTTCAACGGCGGCCCGGTCGGACTTTCCACCCTAGCCGTCGCAATCGGGGAGGAAACCGACACCGTCGAGGAGGTGGCCGAGCCTTTTTTGGTCCGCCAGGGCCTGCTCGCGCGCACCCCGCGGGGCCGGATCGCGACCAGTTCCGCATGGGCCCACCTGGGCATTCCCCAACCGGCCGGACCGGGCGGGGCTCAGGGTTCGCTGTTCGGTCCGCCGGGTGCCGGGAGTTCTTAAGAACCACATCGTTGTTTAGTCCGGGCATGAGCGCATAGACTCCGCCCTGACCTGGAGTACCCGTTTTCCCGCGTTCCGCCGCGGCTTCCACAGAACAGCTGAGTATCGTGCAACTATTGTTGGTTTATGTTGTGATCATCGGCGCCGTCATGGTTTTCATGACCAGTCGAGGTCGCAAGAAACAGCAGACGCAGCAGCTGACGATGCGGGAGGCACTGGTCCCGGGTGTTGAGGCCCGCACCATCGGCGGGCTCGTCGGCGAGGTGGTCGAGGTGACCGACGAACACGTCATCCTCGAGACCACCCCCGGAGTCCGGCTCAAGTTCGTGAAGACCGCCGTGGCCGGCATCCTGCCGCCCGCGATCGAGGCGGACGCCGAGCCGGAGGAGTACGAGCAGGCCGCGGACTCCGAGACGGAGCCCGAGGACTCGGCCGCCGAGCTCGGCTCCGAGTCCGCCGAGGACCAGGACGGCTCTGCCGGCGGCGAGACCGAAGGCCTCGCCCCCGCCCCCTTCGCGACCGCCGAGGCCGCCGAGGCGGAGCTGTCCAAGAAGTAGCCGGCGTACGTCCGGCGGCACGGCGCGGCCGAGGTAGAACCGCGATACTGCGACTTACAGAAATAATCAGGAGATACAGGTGGCTGCGAGGAATACCTGGAGCCGTAAAAAGCCCGGGTCGCGCGGGGGCTTGACACAATCACCCCGCTTTCCGCTGACGTTTTTGGCCGTGCTCATCGTCGCGATGTACACGGTGATGGCAGCGATAGGGACTTGGACCCCGCGTCTCGCGGTGGACCTGGCCGGCGGCATCAGCGCGATCTACACGGCGAAGGCTGCGCCGGGTCAGACCACGATCAGCCAGGCGGCCATGGGCACGGCGGTGAGCATCTTCGAGGACCGGATCAACGCGTTCGGCGTGTCCGAGGCCTCGGTGGCTCAGGAGGGCGCCGACACCATCCAGGTGGAGGTGCCCGGCTCGACCACCAACGCGCAGACCCAGCTGAACCTGATCGGCCAGACGGCGCTGCTCTACTTCCGCCCGGTCGAGGAGGTCGCGGCGGCCGGCCCCATCTCGACCGCCACCGCCACCCCGAGCGCGGGCGCCTCCGGCACCCCGGCTCCGTCCGCGGGCGCCTCCGGCACCCCGGCCCCGAGCTCCACCGCCACCGGGACCAGCGTCGCGCCGAAGGGCACCACCTCGGCCACGCCCAGCACGAAGGCCTCCGGCGCCTCGGGCCAGGCGGAGAAGCTGACCCCGGTGCGTGAGGCGGGCGCCACCACGGCCCCGGCCACGCCCAAGGCCACCGGCAGCCCGGCCGCCTCCGGCACCCCGGCGGCGTCCTCGGCGGCCACCGCCCCGGCCACCGCCCCGGCCACCGCGGCGCCCAGCGCGACCTCGGCCGCCGAGGCGGCGGCCGAAGCCCAGGCGGAGCAGGCCTCGAGCCAGTTCAACTCGCTGACCTGCCTGAACGACACGGCGACGGCCAAGTACCTGACCACGATCGGCGACGCCAAGCCGACCGACTACATCGCCACCTGCGGCGCCGCCGGCACCGACGCGGCCGGGTACAAGTACCTGCTCGGCCCCGAGCTGGTCAAGGGCACCGACGTGACCAAGGCCGTGGCCAACCCGGTGGAGACCGGCAGCGGCTCGAACGCGGTGGCCACCGGCGCGTGGGAGATCGACCTGTCCTTCAACGCCGCAGGCAAGGCGGACTTCGCCGCGGCGACCACGACGCTCTACCAGAACTACCAGTCGGGGCAGAACGGCGGCCAGCAGACCGGCCCGGACCAGTTCGCGGTCACCCTGGACGGCCAGGTCTACTCCGACCCGGCGGTCAACCAGGGCGCGATCACCGGCGGCACCGCGACGATCTCCGGCTCGTTCTCCGAGCAGACCGCGAACCAGCTGGCCACGATCCTGGGCTACGGCGCACTGCCGCTGACCTTCAACATCAGCCAGCAGTCGATCATCTCCCCGACCCTGGGCGGCAGCCAGCTCGACGGCGGCCTGATCGCCGGCGCGGTCGGCCTGCTGCTGGTCTTCCTGTACGTGATCTTCTACTACCGCGCCCTGTCCGTGGTGGCGATCACCAGCCTCTTCGTCGCCGGCTCGATCACCTACGCCGCGGCGGTGCTGCTCGGCCCGCTGCTCGGATTCACCCTCTCGCTGGCCGGTGTGGCCGGTCTGATCGTGGCGATCGGTATCACGGCGGACTCGTTCGTCGTGTTCTTCGAACGCATCCGGGACGAGGTGCGCGAGGGCAGAACGATGCGCAGCGGCATCCAGCACGGCTGGACCCGGGCCCGGCGCACGATCGTCGCCTCGGACTTCGTGTCCTTCCTGGCGGCCTTCGTGCTGTACATCTTCACGGTCGGTGAGGTCCAGGGCTTCGCGTTCACCCTCGGTCTGACCACCGTGGTCGACATCGTGGTCGTGTTCCTGTTCACCAAGCCGCTGTTGACCATCCTGTCCAACACCCGGTTCTTCGGCGGCGGGCACAAGCTGTCCGGGGTCGACCCGGAGCAGATCGAGACCGCGGCGCCGAACTGGCGCTCGGGCAACCGGCCGCGGATGACCGTGGCCGAGCGCCGCCGGGCGGCCGAGGCCGCCGCGGCCGGCGAGGACCCGACCGAAGACGCCGAAAGCACCGACCCGAACCGAGTGGAGGCCTGATGTCCCGCCTGGGTGACCTGGGTAACCGCCTCTACAGCGGCGAACAGTCGTACAACATCGTCGGCCGCGGCAAGCGCTGGATCGCCGTCTTCGGCGCCGTGCTGGTGCTGGCCGTGCTGGGCCTGCTGGTGCGCGGCCTGGTCTTCTCCGAGGAGTTCACCGGCGGCGCCACCATCACGGTGCCCTCGGCGACCCTGTCGGTCGACCAGGCGACGACCATCGCCCACGACAGCGGCCTGACCGACCCGACCGTGCAGACCGCGTCCGTGATCGGCGGCGGCCGGCAGGTCGAGATCACCGTCAAGACGATCTCCGACACCGACCGGGACAAGCTGACCGCCGCGCTGGCGAAGGCGACCGGGGCCAACCCGAACACGATCAACGTCTCGTCCACCGGCGCCAGCTGGGGCCACTCGGTGTCCAAGCAGGCCATCGAGGCGCTGATCGTCTTCCTGGTCCTGGTGGCCGCCTACCTGGCGATCTTCTTCGAGTGGCAGATGGCCGCCGCGGCGATCGTGTCGCTGCTCAACGTGATCGTGATCACCGTGGGCGTCTACGCCTGGTCCGGCCTGGAGGTCTCCCCGGCCACGATCACCGGCTTCCTGACCATCCTCGGTTACGCCCTGTATGACGCGGTGGTCGTGTTCGACAAGGTCCGGGAGAACATCAAGCTCCAGGTCAAGACGGACAAGCTCGGCTACGCGGACGCCGCGAACCTGGCCGTGAACCAGACCCTGGTCCGTTCGCTCAACACCTCCCTGATCGCGACCATCCCGGTGTTCGCGCTGCTGCTCGGCGGCACCCTGTCCGGGGCCACCGAACTGCAGGACCTGGCGCTGGCCCTGTTCGTGGGTATCGCCGCCGGTACCATCTCCTCCATCCTGGTCGCCACCCCGACCCTGGCCTGGCTCAAGGGCCTGGACCCGGCGGTGCGGGCGCACACCCAGCGGCTGGAGAAGAAGGCCGTGCGCGGCGCCAACCGGGCCTCGGCCTCGGCCGCGGTGTCCGCCCCGGCGCAGGCCGGCCGGTCCGGCTCGGCCGCCGAGTCCGACGACGCCCTGGCCTCGGCCCGGGTCGTGGTCACCACCGGCAGCGGCGGGGCCGGCGGCGACGTCCGGCGCAATCCGGCCCAGCGCAACCAGCCGGTGCGCAATACCAAGAAGAAGCGTTAGGCGCACCAGTCGTCGCCGTACGCCGGGTACACCGCGGCGGGCGTCCGGGGGGGCCGAGAAGGCTCCGCGGGCGTCCGCCGCGGTTTTCTCGTGCCCCGATTGTGCCACTCGGTCATTTGGGCCCCGCCCGGCTCGGGTAAGATGAGATACCGGGACAAGTGTGGCCCGGCAGGCCGATCGGAGGTCGGGGCTTGACGACTACACCAGAGGTGGCCGAACAGCGCGCGCAGGCGGGGGCAGCGACGCCCGAGCGGAGACCGTCCACCGCCGTGCCCGACCGCCCCTCCGGGATGTCGCCCAAGGCCCCGCCGGTGAACGGATCCGCGCTGGCCGCAGGTGCTGCGGGGAGTTCCGCCGCCGAGGCTTCGCAGCCTGCGGAGAGTCCCGCTGACGGGTCTTCCGTCGCTGGTGACGGCCCTGGGGCCGGTACTGCTGCCGCTGGTGAAGCCCCCGCGGTTGGCGCTGGTGCCGCTGGTGACGCCCCTGCGGTTGGCGCTGCCACCGCGCCCGGCTCCGCCCCCTCCGCCCTTGACTCCGGCATCAACGGGTCGGCTGCCGCCGCTGCCACTTCGCCCGCCACTGCCGCGGCGACCGCGCCCGCTTCTGCTGCCGCTGCCACGTCGTCCTCGCCCGCTCCCGATCTCGCGGTGCCGTCTACCACTGCGCCTGCTTCCGCCTCCGCCCCGGCCGCAGTCACGCCCCCGGCCGCTGCCCCCACCGTTCCGCCGGCTCCCGTCGTCCCGGCGCCGATCCCCACGACCCCGTCCCCGGGCTCCTCGGGGGCTTCCGGCGCCTCCAACCGGGTCCGGGCCCGCCTGGCCCGGCTCGGCAGCCAACGGCCCAACAGCGGCCCCAGCCCGGTGCTCGAACCGCTGTTCCGGATCGTCCGGGCCGGCGACCCCAAGGCGGACCTGCGTACCCTGGAGCGCGCCTACGCGATCGCCGAGCGGTACCACCGCGGCCAGCGGCGCAAGAGTGGTGACCCGTACATCACCCACCCGCTCGCGGTCACCACGATCCTGGCCGAGCTGGGCATGGACATCCCGACCCTGTGCGCCGGGCTGCTGCACGACACGGTCGAGGACACCGACTACGCGCTGGACATGCTCCGGCGCGACTTCGGCGACACCGTGGCGCTGCTCGTCGACGGCGTCACCAAGCTGGACAAGGTCAAGCTGGGCGAGGCGGCGCAGGCCGAGACCGTGCGCAAGATGGTCGTCGCCATGTCCCGGGACATCCGCGTCCTGGTGATCAAGCTGGCCGACCGGCTGCACAACATGCGCACCATGCGCTACATGAAGCGGGAGAAGCAGGAGCAGAAGTCCCGCGAGACGCTGGAGATCTACGCCCCGCTGGCCCACCGGCTGGGCATGAACACGATCAAGTGGGAGCTGGAGGACCTGGCGTTCGCCATCCTCTACCCCAAGATGTACGACGAGATCGTGCACCTGGTGGCCGAGCGCGCGCCCAAGCGCGAGGAGTTCCTCGCCCAGGTCACCGACCTGGTCCAGGGCGACCTGCACGGCGCGAAGATCAAGGCCACGGTCACCGGCCGGCCGAAGCACTACTACTCGGTCTACCAGAAGATGATCGTCCGCGGCCGCGACTTCACCGAGATCTACGACCTGGTCGGCATCCGGGTCCTGGTCGAGTCGGTGCGCGACTGCTACGCGGCCCTCGGCACCATCCACGCGCGGTGGAACCCGGTCCCCGGCCGGTTCAAGGACTACATCGCGATGCCGAAGTTCAACATGTACCAGTCGCTGCACACGACGGTGATCGGGCCGTCCGGCAAGCCGGTCGAGTTACAGATCCGCACGTACTCCATGCACCGCCGGGCCGAGTACGGCGTCGCGGCGCACTGGAAGTACAAGGAGGACGTCAACGGCAAGCCCGCAGTGGGGCCGGGCACCGGCGAAGGCGGCCCGGGCGACATGGCCTGGCTGCGCCAACTGCTGGACTGGCAGCGCGAGACCGCGGACCCGAGCGAGTTCCTGGACGCGCTGCGCTTCGACCTGTCCGCCTCCGAGGTCTACGTGTTCACCCCCAAGGGTGACGTGGTGCCGCTGCCGTCCGGCTCGACCCCGGTCGACTTCGCGTACGCGGTGCACACCGAGGTGGGCCACCACTGCATCGGCGCCCGGGTCAACGGCCGCCTGGTGCCGCTGGAATCGAAGCTGGACAACGGCGACGTGGTCGAGGTCTTCACCTCCAAGGCCCCGACCGCCGGCCCGAGCCGCGACTGGCTCAGCTTCGTCGCGTCCCCGCGCGCGCGGAACAAGATCAAGGCCCACTTCACCAAGGAACGGCGCGAAGAGGCGATCGAACAGGGCAGAGAAGCCCTGGCCAAGACCATGCGCAAGCAGGGTTTGCCGTTGCAGCGGCTGCTGTCGAGCGAGGCGTTGTCCTCGATCGCGCTGGACCTGCATCATGCCGACATCTCGGCACTGTATGCGGCGATTGGCGAGAATCACGTCTCGGCCCAGTCGGTGGTACAGCGACTGATTCAGTCCCTCGGCGGCGCGGAAGGCGCGACCGAGGACCTGGCCGAGTCGACCATGCCCGGATTGGTCGGCGGGGACGGTCAGGGCCGCAAGCCGCGCCGCGGCAGCGCGCGTCCCAGCGGCGATCCTGGTGTGCTGGTCAAGGGCGTGGAAGATGTCTGGATCAAGCTCGCCAGGTGTTGTACGCCGGTGCCTGGTGATGAGATCGTCGGATTTGTCACCCGCGGTAGTGGCGTGTCGGTGCATCGGAAGGACTGCGGCAACATCGCGTCGCTGATGGCCCAGCCGGAGCGGATGCAGCAGGTCGAGTGGGCGCCTACCGCGTCTTCGGTGTTCCTCGTCTCCATCCAGGTCGAGGCACTGGACCGAGCGCGGTTGTTGTCCGACGTGACCCGGATCCTGTCGGACCAGCACGTCAACATCCTGTCCGCGAACGTGAACACCTCCCGCGACCGAGTAGCCATGTCCCGCTTCACCTTCGAAATGGGCGACCCGAAGCATCTGGGCCATGTGCTGAAGGCGGTCCGGGGGATCGAAGGGGTGTACGACGTCTACCGGGTGTGAGCTGGGAGCGGACCGAATGCTCGTGTGCGTCGGTGCTGGGGTGACGTCTTTTCGCACTCATCGGCCGCACTCGTGAGTTCGCCGGCGAGGATCTGACCACGTGTCAGACCCTCAGCACGGCTCGGAGTGATCAACTCTTTTCGCCACGCAGCCATGACAGCTGTCGCGACTGTGGGTGGTACTCGGTAACGCTCAAGGTCCGGTTCAGGCGCCCAGCCTGTCGCATCCTTAAGTTCGGCGCGGGTGGGCTTGTTCTCAGTGAACGGAGATCTGTTGTCGATCACTCTCGCGTGTTCCGCCTGGCGTAAGGCCATTGTCCACGAGACCCGATACTGCGCTGCAAGGCGCACGAGTTCGCTGCGAATGACATCGGCAAGAAGTCGGCGACAGTCGGCCAGCTTCTACGGAGTAACCAACTCTCGCCTGGTGTTGGGGCATAGCCATGGACCGACTGACAATTGCAACAGTGGTGGAAGGCCACGGCGAAGTGAAGGCGCTGCCGGTGCTCATCCGGCGGATCGCCGAACAGCTGAACGTCTATGACATCGACATCACCCCGCCAAACCGTGTGGGCAGATCCACCCTTGCGACGGAATCGGCATCAAGAACGCGGTCGAGCAGGCGGCCTATCGGGTGCCGAGCCGCGGGGGAGTGCTCGTGCTGTTCGACGCTGATGACGACTGTCCCGTGCACCTCGTGCACCGCCTATTGGCTCCCGCTCAAGAAGTGCGGAAAGACAAGAGCATCAGTCTCGTCGTGGCGAACAGGGAGTTCGAGGCGTGGTTCCTCGCCGCGTCTGCATCCCTCGCTGGCAAGTGCGGTCTACCAGCAGACTTCGCTTGGCCGACCAAGCCTGAAACCAAGCGGGATGCCAAGGGCGTGATCAGCGACGCGTTGAAGCGAGCGTCCGGTCGTCCGTACTCGCAGAGCGTTGATCAGCCCAAGTTGGCCGCAACGTTCGACATGGGGATCGCGCGGGAGAACGCACCGTCCTTCGACAAGTTCTGGCGGGAGATCAGCAAACTGGTCGAAGGCGAATAGCTCATTCGACCCAATGAATCGGCCCCGCTCAAGGTAGCCGGCGCTGTCGCGCCGACACCCCGAGCAGGGCCGATCAAATGACTCGTCTCACCGGATGAGCTCGTCCTACCGGGTGAACTCATCCAAAGCGGCCTGCGCCTGCGCAAGCCACTCCTGCCGCGCCGCAATCGCCGCCTCGGCATCGGCGATCTTCTTCGCCTGCCCGGCCTCGGTGGCCCGGGACAGTTCCTTCTCGAACTTGCCGATGCTGGTGCGCAGCTGGTCCACGGTCGCCTGGGCGCGGGCCCGGGCCTCGGGGTTGGTGCGCTTCCATTCGGCCTGCTCGGCGTCGGAGACGGCTCGTTCGACGTCGCGCAGGGCGCCCTCGATCCGGGCCTTGTCGTCGCGCGGGACCATGCCGATCGACTCCCAGCGGGTGTGGATCGAGCGCAGGGCGGACTTGGCGGTCTTCACGTCGGTGACCGGGACCAGCTTCTGCGCCTCGGCGATCAGGGCCTCCTTGGCGACCGCGTTCTCCTTGAACCCGGCGTCGCGCTGGTCCAGGTCGGCGTTGCGGGCGGCGAAGAAGGTGTCCTGGGCGGCCTTGAACCGGTTCCAGAGCTTGTCCTCGGTCTCCCGCTGGGCCCGGCCGGCGGTCTTCCACTGCTGCATCAGGTTGCGGAAGCGCTGCGCGGTGTCGGCCCAGTCGGTCGAGTCGGCCATGGACTCGGCCTCGGCGACCAGGTCCTCCTTGCGGGACTTGACCTCGTCGCGCTGGGCGTCGAGCTGGGCGAAGTGGGCCTTGCGGCGCTTGGCGAAGGTGCCGCGGGCGGCGGCGAACCGGCTCCACAGCTCGTCGTCGGCCTTGCGGTCCAGCCGCGGGGCCGCCTTCCACTCGTCCACCAGGACGCGCAGCCGCTCGCCGGCCGACTTCCACTGCTGGGACTCGGCCAGGCCCTCGGCCTCGGCGACCAGGGCCTCCTTGGTGATCGCGGCCTCGGCCTGGAGCTTGGCCCGGGCCTCCTTGCGCGCGGCCTGCTTCTGCTCGGCGATCCGGCCGATCTTGTCCAGCCGGGCGGACAGGCCGGCCACGTCGCCGATCACGTGCGCGTCGACCAGCGACTCGCGCAGCTTCAGGATGGTCGCCTCGGCGTCCTTCGCGGACAGGCCGGGGCCGTGCACGCGCTTGTTGAGCAGGTCCACCTCGCCCTTGAGGCTGGCGAACTTGCGCTCGTAGAAGGCCAGGCCGTCGGCCGGGGTGCCCGCGGCCCAGTTGCCGATCTCGCGCTCGGTGCCGTCGGCGGCGATCGCGTAGACGACGCCCTCCTCGGTCACCCGGCCCCACTGGCTGGACACCGGGCCCAGGACCACGGGAGCGACCGGCTCGGCGGCCTGCGCCTCCGGGGCCGTCGCGGAAACCGGCTCGGCCGCAGTCTCGGCAGACGTCTCGCCGCCCGGAACCTCGGCGGCGTCGGCGACCGGGGTGGCGGACAGCGGAGCCTCGGCCGCGAGCGGCACCTCGGAAGCGGGCGCACCGGCCGCAGCGGCCTGCACCAGCGATTCGAGTTCGGGCGTCTCGACCGGCACCACGCCGGCCGCCTCGGCCGCCACGCCCACCAGCTCGTCGGACTCCGCCGCCACGTCCGCCGTCACGGCGGGCTCCGCCGAAGCGGAGGTCTCAAAAGTCTCAGCAGCAGTCTCGACCGCCTCAGCCACCTCGGCCGGCTCGGCCGCCCGCACCACCGTGACCGTCTCCACCGCCTCGATCGTCTCCACCGCGTCGCCCGTCACCACGGCGTCGATGGTCTCGACCGACGCAATCGTCTCGATCACCACGGCCGGGGCAACCGCCTCGGTCTGCTCCACCGACTCCACCGACTCGACCAACTCCACCGACTCGACCGGCAGCACGGGTTCGGCGGCAGGCGGCTCGGCCGGGGCCGCGACGGCCGCCGGTGCGGCGGGGGTCTCGGCCGCGGCGGCCGGGGCGGGGGCGCCGGCTCCGGCGGCGGGTTCGACAGCGGCGATTTCCGGGACGGCCGACTCGACCACGGACACCTCTTCGGCGGCGTGGCTGGTCTCGGCTGTCGTCTGCTCCGGTCCGTCGGACACGGTGGCCTCCTTGGGACGCGCGGTCCCTAGCGTGGATCAAGATCTGGGTGTTTCGGGAAACTTTCCCCACGCACTCTACAAGCCCGCGCATCCCAGGGAACAGTCTGGCGACCGACTCCGGTTACTTCCTTGGTTACTTCGTGGCGACGGTCTGGATCGTCGTGGCCTCGGTCGGCTTGCCGTCACCAGTGCCGTTGGAGTTGTCCGAGCCCTTGGCCGCGATCGCGGTCAGGACGTCGAGCCCTGAGGTGATCTTGCCGAACGGGGTGTAGCTCGGCGGCAGCGGGGAGTCCTTGTAGACCAGGAAGAACTGGCTGCCGTTGGTGTCGGCGCCGCCGTTGGCCATCGCCACCGTGCCCGCGGGGTACGTCACGGTCCCGTCCGCGCCCGGCGCGCCGAACGCGGTGAGGTTCTCGTCCTGGAACTTGTAGCCGGGGCCGCCGCTGCCGCTGCCGGTCGGGTCGCCGCACTGCAGCACGAAGATGTTCGCGGTGGTCAGCCGGTGGCAGGGGGTGTTGTTGAAGTAGCCCTTGCCGGCCAGGTACTCGAAGGAGTAGGTCGCGTACGGCGCGGCGGTGGTCAGCGCGGAGAACACGACGACGCCGTTGTTCGTGGTGATCGTGGCGGTGTACGGCTTGGCCGCGGTCGCCGCGTCGAAGGTCGGGGTGCCGACGTTCTTGGCCGCGGTGCCGTTGGGCAGGTAGCCGACCGGCTCGGGGGTGGCCGACGCGGTCGCCCCGGCGCTCGCGGCGCTCGCGGCGGGCGCGGAGCCGGTGGACGCGGCCGCGGGGGCGGCCTTCGTGCTGTTCCCGCTCAGCGCGACCGCGGCGGTGACGCCTCCGCCGATCACGAGCACGGCGACCACGGAGGCCGCGACGATCCGGCCCTGGCGCTGGCGGTCCCGGCGCTTCTGCTCTTCGATCTTCTGCCGGCGCTCGTAGCGGGCGCGCTCCAGGGCGCGCTGCCGGTCCTTGGTGCTCGCCACTTGCTCTGCTCCTTGTTGAATCGGTTCGCGATACTGCGTGCTCCGCCGGTAGGCTGTGACCCGCCTGTACCTGTCCGCCCGCACTGAAAGTCTGGACGCACGTGCTGATCACTGGGTTCCCCGCCGGGTCCTGGGCCACGAACTGCTACGTGGTGGCCCCGAACGCCAACGAGCGTTGTGTGATCATCGATCCGGGCCAGGACTCGGTGACGGCGCTGAACGAGATCTTGCGTGAGCACAAACTACAACCGGCAGCCGTTATCCTTACACACGGACACCTAGATCACACCTGGTCTGTGGCACCGGTTTGCGGGGCGCACGACATTCCCGCGTTCATCCATCCGCAGGACCGCTTCCAGTTGTCGGACCCGGGCCGTGCGCTGGGCCTTGCGCCCGGCAGCCCGGTTCTGGGCGGGCTGACTTTCGCAGAACCCGCCGAGGTGCGCGAGCTCGCCGACGGCCAGGTGCTGGATCTCGGCCGGGAACTCGGGCTCAGCTTCGTGGTCAACCACGCGCCGGGCCATACCGAGGGGTCGGTGACGTTCAGACTGCCGCAGCCCGGACTGGCCGCCGATCCGGCCGCCGATCCGGACGTGCTGTTCAGCGGCGATCTGTTGTTCGCCGGCTCCGTCGGCCGCAGCGACCTGCCGGGCGGGGACTCCGCGCGGCTGCTGGAGTCGCTGGCCAGGGTCTGCCTGCCGCTGCCGGACGAGACGATCGTGCTCTCCGGCCACGGGCCGCAGACCACCATCGGCCGGGAGCGCGCGTCGAATCCGTTCCTGAGGGGACTCAAGAGCGTGGATTCCGCGCGGCCCGGCCTGTAGATCATATTTTTCGGGCTCCGCCAGTTGAGAGAGAATTCCCACCGATGAGCGAGTTCCAGGCCCCCAAGGGCACCTACGACCTGCTGCCGCCGAGCTCGGCCGCCTTCCAGAGCGTGCGGGAGGCGATCTCGGCCACGGTGCGCCGGGCCGGCTACCGGTACGTCGAGACCCCGGCGTTCGAGGACACCAAACTCTTCTCCCGCGGCGTCGGGGAGTCCACCGACATCGTCACCAAGGAGATGTACACCTTCACCACCCGCGGCGGCGCCTCGCTGACCCTGCGGCCGGAGGGTACGGCCTCTGTCATGCGGGCGGTGCTCGAGCACAACCTGGACAAGGCCGGGCTGCCGGTCAAGCTGTACTACAGCGGCTCCTACTTCCGCTACGAGGCGCCACAGAAGGGCCGCTACCGGCACTTCTCCCAGGTCGGCGCCGAGGCGATCGGCGCGACCGACCCGGCCCTGGACGCCGAGCTGATCCTGCTGGCCGCCGACGCCTTCCGCGGACTGGGCCTGACCAGGGTCACCCTGCTGCTCAACTCCCTGGGCGACGCGAAGTGCCGCCCGGTCTACCGGGCCGCGCTGCAGGAGTTCCTGCGCAGACTCGACCTCGACGACGCGACCCGGGCCCGGATCGAGATCAACCCGCTGCGGGTGCTCGACGACAAGCGGGACTTCGTCAAGGCGCAGCTGGCCGGCGCGCCGAGCATCACGGACTACCTGTGCGAGGACTGCAAGGCGTACCACGACGAGGTGCGCGAGCTGCTGACCGCGAACGGCGTCGCCTTCACGGACGACCCGCGGCTGGTGCGCGGCCTGGACTACTACACCCGCACCGCGTTCGAGTTCGTGCACGACGGCCTCGGATCGCAGTCCTCGATCGGCGGCGGCGGACGCTACGACGGCCTGGCCGAGGAGCTCGGCGGCCCCTCGCTGCCCTCGGTCGGCTGGGCCCTGGGCGTGGACCGGACCGTGCTCGCGCTGGAGGCGGAACAGGTCGTGCTGCCCGCGGTCGAGCAGCTCGGGGTCTTCGCCATCGCGCTCGGCCAGGCGGCCCGCAAGACCGTGTTCGGCCTGGTCGCGGACCTGCGCCGGGCCGGGGTGGCCGCGGACTTCAACTACGCCGGCAAGGGCCTGAAGGGCGCGATGAAGGACGCCGACCGCTCCGGCGCCCGCTACGCCCTGATCGCCGGGGACCGGGACCTGGCCGAGGGCGTGGTCCAGGTCAAGGAACTGGCCACCGGCGAGCAGTCGCCGACGGCACTGAACGAGCTCATCCCGACTCTCAAGGAGAAACTGTCGTGATCCGCACCCGAGAGGCCGGCAGCCTGCGCGCCGCCGACGCCGGAAGCACCGTCACCCTGGCCGGGTGGGTGGCCCGGCGCCGGGACCACGGCGGGGTCACCTTCCTGGACCTGCGCGACGGCTCCGGGTTCGTCCAGGTCGTGGTCAGGGACTCCGACAGCGTGCACGAGCTGCGCAACGAGTACTGCATCGCCGCGACCGGCGAGGTGCGGCTGCGCCCGGACGGCAACGCCAACCCGGACCTGGCCACCGGCGAGGTCGAGGTCGTGGTGGAGAACGTCGAGGTGCTCTCCGAGGCGGCCGTGCTGCCGTTCCCGATCGAGGAGCACAAGCTCTCCAACGTCAACGAGGAGGTCCGGCTGCGCTACCGCTACCTGGACCTGCGCCGCGAACCGATGGCCAAGGCGCTGCGTACTCGCGCCAAGACGACCAAGGTGATCCGGGACGTCATGGACGAGCTCGGCTTCCTGGACATCGAGACGCCGTACCTGACCCGGTCCACCCCGGAGGGCGCGCGCGACTTCCTGGTCCCGGTCCGGCTGCAGCCCGGTTCCTGGTACGCCCTGCCGCAGTCCCCGCAGCTGTTCAAGCAGCTGTTGATGGTGGCCGGGATGGAGCGGTACTACCAGATCGCGCGCTGCTTCCGGGACGAGGACTTCCGTGCGGACCGGCAGCCGGAGTTCACCCAGCTGGACATCGAGATGTCCTTCGTCGGGCAGGAGGACGTGATCGCGGTCGGCGAGCAGGTCGCGGCCCGGGTCTGGCAGGAGGTGGTCGGGGTCCGGATCCCGCTGCCGCTGCCCCGGATGACGTATGCCGAGGCGATGGGCCGGTACGGCTCGGACAAGCCGGACCTGCGGTTCGACCAGGAGCTGGTCGAACTGACCGGGTACTTCGCGGGCACCGGGTTCCGGGTGTTCCAGGCCCCTTACGTCGGGGCCGTGGTCATGCCCGGCGGCGCGGCGCAGACCCGCAAGGAGCTCGACGGCTGGCAGGACTGGGCCAAGGCGCGCGGTGCCCGGGGCCTGGCCTACGTGGTGTTCGACGCGGAGACCGGCGAGCCCAAGGGCCCGGTGGCCAAGAACCTGTCGGCCGAGCACCTGGCCGGGCTGCGCGAGGCGGCCGGGGCGGTCAACGGCGACGCGGTGTTCTTCGCGGCCGGCAAGCGGGTGGCCTCGCAGGAGCTGCTCGGCGCGGCCCGGCTGGAGATCGGCGCCCGCTGCGGGCTGATCGCCGAGGACCAGTGGAGGTTCCTGTGGGTGGTCGACTTCCCGATGTTCGAGCCGATCGAGGACGCGGCCGGGGAGCAGACCGGCTGGCACGCGGTGCACCACCCGTTCACCGCGCCGACCCCGGAGAGCCTGGACAGTTTCGACAAGGACCCCGGCGCGGCCCTGTCCAACGCCTACGACCTGGTGCTCAACGGGTCCGAGATCGGCGGCGGGTCGATCCGTATCCACCGCAAGGACGTGCAGGAGCGGGCGTTCGCCGCGATCGGCCTGTCCGAGGAGGAGGCGCAGTCGAAGTTCGGCTTCCTGCTGGAGGCCTTCAACTACGGCCCGCCGCCGCACGGCGGGATCGCGCTCGGCCTGGACCGGCTGGTCGCCCTGGCCGCCGGGGTGGACACCATCCGGGACGTGATCGCCTTCCCGAAGACGGCCTCCGGCGCTGACCCGCTGACCGGCGCGCCGACCCCGATCACCGGCCAGCAGCGCAAGGAGGCCGGGATCGACGCGAAGCCGGCCGAGGCCAAGGCGGCCGAGCCGAAGCCGTCCGAGGGCAAGTCGTCCGAAGGCAAGTGACCATAGAGCCGCGGCAGGACGGTATCCGGGCCGAGTCGGCCCGGATACCGGCGTCCCGGACGGCGACCGCGCGCGCGGCCGTGGAGGATCTGGTCCGGCGGTTGTGGCGGGAGATGGTCGGCTTCGGCCTGGTCGGTCTCGTCGGTGTGACCTGCGACATCATCACGTTCAACGTGGTGCTCCAGGTGATGCACGAGCCGAAGGTGGTCGCCTCGCTCTGCGGGACCGGCCTGGGCACCGTGGTCGGGTATCTCGGCAACCGGTTCTGGGTGTTCCGCCGGCGTGACCGGCGCCAGTCGACCGCGGAGCTGCTGTTGTTCATCCTGGTCTCGGTGATCGGGATGGGCATCACCGCGGTCTGTGTCGCGTTCAACGACCATGTGCTCGGCAACCACTCGGTGCTCAGCGCCAACGTGGCCCAGTTCATCTTCGGCCAGGGTCTGGGCACCATCTTCCGGTTCTGGGCCTGTCACCGCTGGGTCTTCCCGGAGGCGGCCGCGGAAGCCGGGGAGCCGTTCGGCGAGCTGGCCGCGGTGGCCGCCGACCTGCCCCTGGTGGTCCCGGCCGCCCAGCTGGAGCCGAGCGACGGCTGACCGGGGCCTCGTGGCAGGCGGGCTGGATCTCTCTTTCTTGTAGGGACCCTAACTGATACTCTTCCGGCAGGAGCGTGCACCACCACCACTGCGGGAGAGTTCGCCATGGCCGAAACCGGGGTCGCCACCGTCATACCGCAGGCCGTCGGCCGGGACCGGGTCGGGCGGGACCGGGTCGTGGTCAGCGCCATGTTCGTCGTGCACGGCATGGTGTCCGGGACCTGGACCGGCCGGATCCCCTGGGTGCAGGAGCACATCCACGCCAGCCTCGGCGTGCTCGGCGGGACGATGGTCTCCTCCACGGTCGGCGCGCTGGTCGCGATGCCGCGGGCCGGCGCGGTGGTCCGCCGGTTCGGCGACCGGGCCGCGCTGCGGCTGCTGATCGGGCTGTGGACCGCGTGCCTGGCCCTGCCCGCGCTGATGCCGGACGCGGCCACGCTGGCCGTGTCACTGTTCTTCTTCGGCGCGTCGGCCGGACTGGCCGACGTGGCGATGAACGCCGCCGGGGTCCGGGTCGAGCGCCGGGCCGGGAAGTCCATCATGTCCGGGCTGCACGGCCTGTGGGCGGTCGGCGTGCTGGCCGGATCCGCGCTCGGCGCGCTGTGCGCCCGGGCCTCGATCGGAGCCCCGGCCGAGCTGATCACCGTCGCCATCCTGCTGACCGCGGTCGCCATGGTGCTGCCCGGGCTGCTGAGCATCGAGTCGCTGTCGGTCAACCTGGACGCCGAGCCCGTCGCCGGCCCCGGCCCCGACCCGGCCACCGCGCAGCTGACCGACACGGACGGACTCGCCGCCGCGCAGACCACTGCCAGCCGCCCCTCCCGCCGCGCCCGCCTGGCCCGCAGCTTCGCCCTGCCCAGCAGGGCCCTGCTCGGCATCGCCCTGGTCGGCTTCTGTGCCATCTTCGCCGAGGGCGCCTGCAACAACTGGTCGGCCGTCTACCTGGTCACCGTCGCGCACACCGGCCAGGCGATCGCCGCGTTCGCACTCACCGGCTTCGCCTGCACCATGGCGATCGGCCGGCTGACCGGGGACGCGGTCGTGCGCCGGCTCGGCCCGGTCCGCACTGTACGGCTCGGCGGGGTGGTCGCCCTGATCGGCTCGACCACCGTGGTGTTCGGCCACACCCCGGTACTGGCCATCGCCGGCTTCGTGCTGACCGGCCTGGGCATCGCCACCACCGTGCCGCTCGCCTTCGCCGCGTCCGGCCGGGCCACCGCGCACGCCGAGAGCGCGATCGCGAGCATCGCCACCGTGACCTACACCGCCGGACTGCTCGCCGACCCGACCGTCGGGCTGCTCGGGTCCGCGGTCTCCCTCTCCTTCGCCTTCGGTCTGGTCGCCCTGCTCACGGCCGGATTGATCTTCGGCGCGGGCGCGCTCGGCGACCGGGAACCAGCCGTCTGACGACCCTGTGGCGGCAGTTGCCGACGGGACTATCTGGATTCATCCGCTACCGCTACGCTTCCTCACGCGCGGTTCACATCAGGATGTGAATTATTGCGCGCGCAAGCAGCTATCGGGCGATGACGAAGGGTAATTGCACCTCATGGCAGTCTACGAGCACGTCCCGCATCCGCACATCAAGCACCGCGAACTGACCGGTCCGGTGAAGGTCGCCGACCAGCACCCGACCGGCAGTTCGTACGCCCGGTTCAACACCAAGGTCGCGCTGGGCACCACCGGATTCGTCGGGTCGATGAGCTGCGCCTGGCTGTTCGCGGTGATCGCCCTGATCTCGCTGCCGGCCGCCATCTCGTCCGGCAACGTGATCACCATCATCGCCTGGATCGCGCAGACCTTCCTGCAACTGGTCCTGCTGTCCGTGATCATGGTCGGCCAGAACGTGCAGGCCTCCGCGTCCGACGCCCGCTCCCTGGCCACCTTCAAGGACGCCGAGGCGCTGATCCACGAGTTCATCCAGCTGCAGGGCCACCTGTTCGCCCAGGACGAGCTGATCCGGGAGCTCGCGGCCAAGCTGAACGTCGAGCTCTCCCCGCTGCACACCAACCCGCCGCCGCCGGCCGCCGAGGTCGAGTTCGAGTAAATCCGGTGGCGGGCACCCCGGCGGCCGACATACGTTGCTGCCATGCCGACAACCGAGGTGCGCAGGGTCAGGGACGAAGAGTTTGACGCGTGGTGCGATGCGATCGATGTGGGATTCCACTCGCCGCACCACCGGGGGGATGGACCGCAACGCCGGCAGTGGATGCTGCCGGACCGTTGTTGGGGGGCCTTCGCCGACGGGATACCCGTCGGCACCTACCGTGGACTGAAATTAGAGCTGACCGTGCCCGGCGGCGCGGGCGTCGCCGTGGACGGGATCAGCTCGGTCACCGTCGCCGCCTCGCACCGGCGCCAAGGCCTGCTCGTCCGAATGATGGCCGGCGAGCTGGCCGCGGCGGTCGAGCGCGGGGAGTCGATGGCGGCGCTGCTGGCCGCCGAGTGGCCGATCTACGGCCGCTTCGGCTTCGGCTCGGCGGCCGACTCGTGCGACTGGACCCTGGACGCGCGCGCGGCGCAGTTCACCGTCGACCTGCCCGGCACGGTCGAGCTGGTGGACCCGGCCACCGCCCGCGCCGAAGCCCCGGTCGTCTACGACCGCTTCCGCAAGCAGCACCCCGGATGCGTGGACCGGGCCGACTATCGCTGGGACCTGAGGTTCGAGCTCCTGCGCGCCGAGGGCAAGGAGATCTCGAAGGAACCGCTCTTCGCGCTGTGCCGGGACTCCTCCGGCACGGCGGTCGGCTTCGCCCGGTACAAGTTCGGCCCGGAGAAGTTCGTGCACCAGCGCCCGGACATGAAGATCATGGTGGAGGACCTGTTCGCGCTCGACCACTACTACGAGGCCAGGCTGTGGCAGTTCCTGGCCGGCCACGACTGGGTGACCGAGGTCGGCACCGAATACGTCCTGGGCTCGCCCGACCCGATCTGGCGCGAACTGCTCGTCGACCGCCGCGCCTGCTGGTCGTCCAACCACTGGGAAGGGCTGTGGCTGCGTATCCTGGACCCGATCACCGCACTGACCGCGCGCACCTACGAGGCACCCGGCCGGATCGTGCTCCAGATCGCGGACAAGGACGGCTACGCCGAAGGGACCTTCGCCCTGGAGGCCGGCGCCGACGGCCGGGCGCAATGCGCGGCCACCACCGAGACGCCCGACGTGACCCTGCCGGTGTCCGTGCTCGGCTCGATCTACCTCGGCGGCTTCACCGCCGACCGCTACCACCGGCTCGGCCAGATCGAGGAGCACGCCGCCGGCGCGGTCGGCCGGCTCACCACGCTGATGCGGACCGTGCACACGCCGTTCAACCAGACCGGTTTCTGACCGGGGCCGCCCGGCCGGGTCCGGCGCCCCGGCCGCCTACGCCGTTCGGCTGGAGACGGCATGCGCCCGCCGAAGTGCTTCCGCCGCCCGCCGCCGCCCGGCCCGCGCGCATTCCGCCCGGCCGCGGAGTCTGAAAGACTTGGGCCATGACTGAGCGGAACGCCGGACGCGGTGAGTGGCAGCGCAGCCTGGTCTGGACGGCGCCGGGCACCGGGCCCTTCCTCCGGGACCTGCCCCGGGCGCTGGCCGACAAGCTGGAGATCGTCGAGATCCCGGCCGACCCGCTGGCCGACCCCCGGCTGCCGGAGGTGCGGGTGCTGATCCCGCCGCTGATGCGCAACCGGGCCGACGCGGCCTACGACCTGCGCTCGGTGATGGCCCAGGCCAAGAGCCTGGAGTACGTCCAGGCCCTGTCCGCCGGGGTGGACGGGCTGATCGCGGACGTGCCGGAACAGGTCACCCTGTGCACCGTCCGCGGCGCCTACGACGACCTGATGGCCGAACTCCTGCTGGCCGGGATCCTGGCCTGCTACAAGGAGATCCCGCACTACGCCGCCGCCCAGGCCCGCGGGGCCTGGGAACCCCGGCAGGTCCGGGTGCTCAGCGGCGCCCGGGTGCTGTTCGTCGGCTACGGGTCGATCGCGCGCACCCTGGAACGCTACCTCGAACCGTTCAGGGTCGAGGTCAAACGGATCGCCCGGCGCCCGCGCAGCGTCCTGCCGGCCGCGGTCCGGCTGGCCGCCTCCGCCGCCGCCCGCCCGGACGCCGCCGCCCCGAACGAGGTCGAGGTGGCCGGGCTGGCCGAACTGTCCACCCTGCTGCCCAGCGCCGACATCGTGGTCGTGCTCACCCCGCTGACCGACCAGACCCTCGGCCTGGTCGACGACAACTTCCTGTCCCTGATGCAGCCCGGCGCGCTGCTGGTCAACGGCGCCCGCGGCCTGATCGTGGAGACCGAGGCGCTGCTGGCGGCGACCGACCGGGGCAAGGTGCGCGCGTTCCTGGACGTCACCGACCCCGAACCGCTCGCCCCGAACCACCCGCTGTGGTCCGCGCCCGGCGTGTTCATCACCCCGCACATCGGCTCGCTGGTGCCGGACAACCGGGACCGCGCCTTCGCCGTGGTCCGGGCCAACCTCGGCCGCTGGGTGCGCGGCGAACCGCTGGAGAACATCGTCGACGGCGAGTACTGATCCGGCACCGGCGGCTCACCGACCGTCACCCCGGCCCGGCCCGCGGACACCGCCCGCGGGCGTCCGGCGCGAGTTGCTGATCAGAACGACCCGTTTGGGCTACGCTGAGCACTCAAGATGCCCACACAGCCTTCCTCCGTCTCCAAGCGGCTCGACCGCTTGCGCGGGCCCGCGGCGCCGCGCAGCCATGACGCGCGCACGATCGCGGCGCTGACCAGCAATCCCGGCTGCTCGCGGCGGGCCGTGCTGGACGCCGCCGGAATAGACAAGCGCCGCCTGGCCACCCATCTGGGTTTCGAGACCGGCTTCGGCCAGTCCCCGTTCGCGATCAGCCGCGGCAACGCCTTCGAACGCCAGGTCAAGGCGGACGGCTGCGCCGCCCTGCTGAGCCTGCTGCGCGAGGAGCTCAAACTCGACGTGCCGGAACTGGGCTACGTGGACCTGAGCCGCACCGAGGAGCGGGCCGACAGCCGCGAGCAGCGGTTCGGGCGCACCCGCGAACTGTTCGCCCAGGCCCTGGCCAACCCCGGCGGCCTGGCCGCGCTGGCCGACCACCCGATGCTCACCCTGGACGTGGGCGGGCGCACCGCGTACGTCGAGCCGGACGTGGTGGCCTTCCAGATCGCCGGCCGGTTCCACATCGCCGAGATCAAGTCCTTCCCGGTGCTCGACGGCCAGGCCGACCCGGCCAAGGTCGCCGCCGCCGCGACCCAGTCCGCGGTGTACGTGCTCGCCCTGGAGCAGCTGCTGACCAGCCTCGGCGCGGACCGTTCGCTGGTGGCCACCGACGTGATCCTGGTCTGCCCGAAGGATTTCGGCAACGTCCCGGCCGCCGCGCTGGTGGACGTGCGCCGGCAGCGGGCCGCGGTGCGCCGCCAGCTGGACCGGCTGCCCGGGATCGCCACCCTGCTGGAACAGGTCGACCCGGACCTGACCCTGGACCTGCGCCGGGACAAGGACGGCCTGCCGACCCGCCCGGCCGCGGAGGTCGACAAGGCCGTGGCCACCATCGACGCCAAGTACGCGCCCGAGTGCGTGTCCCGCTGCGACCTGGCCTTCTACTGCCGGGCCGAGGCCCGCGCGGAGGGTTCGGCCCGGCTGCTCGGGGCCGCGGTGCAGGCGGAGCTGGGCGGGGTGGACTCGCTGCACCAGGCGCTGGACCTCGCGGCCGGCGCGGGCCGCGGCCCGGACGCGGGGCTCGACGCCGAACAGCTGGCCCGCCTGCTCGGCACTGCGCGGCGGGTCCGGGAGGAGGCGCTGCGCGAGGCCGGTTCCCGGACCGGGTTCGGGACCGCGGCGGCGGTGGCCTCGGCGTTCGGCGCGGACGGCTGAGATGCGGCCCGCGGATCTGCCCGTTGCGACGCTGGATGTGGTCGGATGAGTGTGCTCAGCGCGTTGGCCCGGGCCGAGGCCTATGCTTCCGGGCAGGCCGTGCCGGTGACCACGGTCCGGCACGTGCACCTGTCCGAGCGGCCGCTCGTGCTGGTGCCGCTGATGCTGGCCGGCGAGGCCGCCGCGCCGCTGGCCGTGCTGGTCGGCTCGTCCCGCGATGACCCGACCCTGTTCTTCGTGCCCCAGCCGCGCAACCGGGACCAGCGGTTCAGCTTCCTGGGCCGGCTGGCCGGGGTGATGCTGCGCTACATCGAGGAGCGCCGGTCCGCCACCGAGACCGTCCCGGCCACCCGCAACCGGGAGGCCTGGGAACGGTCCCTGGACGCCCCGCAGATCCTGGTGCCCAACAGCGGCGGGATCGAGGCGCTGCGCCTGTTGGGCCGTTCGGCCAGATTCCGCAGCGTGGACGGGCCGTACCCGGTCGAGCCGTCCGTGCCGATCCTCGGCCGCTACCTGACCTGGCTGGCCGAGGACCGCGCGCCGATGCCCGGCTCGGCGATCTGCGCGGCGATGACCGAGCTGTTGTCCGGGCACTGGGCCACCGGTCAGAGCGCGCTGGAGGACCAGCACCTGGCCGCGCAGCTGGCCTGGATAAGGCCGCGGCAGACCCTGGCCGCGGTCGACCCGGCCGAGGGCTTCGCCGGGCCCGGGACGCACGACGCCCTGTCCGGCGCGGACGCCGCGCTGCTGGTGGAGGACCCGCGCCGCTGCCCGCCGGCCGGCCCGGCCACCGACCCGGACTTCGACCAGCGGGTGCTCAGCCCGCTCTTCGACCGGCTCCAGGCCGCGGCCGAGGACCCGGACGCCTGGCAGGAGGTGCTCGAAGCGCTCGAAGCGGCGCTGCGCGGCCAGCTGCAGCCGACCTGGGACCTGATGTGGCTCGGCATCGACCTGCTGCGCGAACTGCCGGACGCGGCCTACAACCCGATCCGCTGGCAGGTGGACTGCGGCCGGTTCACCAACTTCGCCCAGCAGACCGACGACGGCGCCCCGCCGCAGGCCCGGCTGGACAGCGCCGTGCACGCGGCCGCCCGGCTGGCCAACCTGGAGGCCGCCCAGGAGTCCCACCAGCTGCACCGCGCCCTGGACGACCCGCTGGTGATGGCCCAGTACCGGGTCACCGGCGAGGCGTTCCGGGGCGAGGTGATCGCGGTCGACCAGGACCGGCAGATCACCCGGAACAAGCGGGCCTGGCCCCGGCCGCGGGTGCTGCTGCGCACCTCCGACCCGGCCCTGGTCCGGATCGGCGCCAAGGTCGCCTCCCCGGCCCGGATCAACCAGAAGAAGGTGGTCGTGGTCGGCTTGGAGCGCGAGGGCGAGGACCTGATCATCGAACTGGAGCTGCAGGACGGGATGGGCCGCGGGGCCAAGCCCGAGCCGGGCTCGGTGCCCGAGGTGGGCGAACTGCGCACCTACGCCACCCTGCTGTCCGCGGAGACCTTCACCCCGCCGCCGTTCCCGGAGATCGAGGCCACGCCGTGGACCCACGGCGGCCCGCCGCCCGCGTACGTGCCCGCCCAGGCCGAGCAGAGCGAGGACTGACGTGCCGTCGAAGAGCGCCGCCGCGGCCGGCGTGGTCGAGCAGGTGGCCGCCGACCTGCTGGCCCGGACCCACCGCGGGGTGATCGTGGACTCTCCGCCCGGCGCGGGCAAGTCGACCCTGGTGGTCGAGATCGCCCGGCGGCTGGCCGCGACCGGCGAACCGGTGATGGTGGTCGCCCAGACCAACGAGCAGGTCGACGACCTGGTGGACCGGATGGCGGCCAAGCACGGCCCGACCGCCGGCGGCACGATGACCATCGGCCGGCTGTCGGCGAGCACGTACGTGCCGACCGACCGGGTGCAGAAGTACCTCGGCCACGGCGTGACCACCGGCGGCAAGTACGCCGAACTGGGCACCCCGCAGGTCACCATCGCCACCGCGGCCAAGTGGACCCGCTTCGGCGAGGACACCACCTGGCCGTGGGCGATCCTGGACGAGGCCTACCAGATGCGCTCGGACGGCCTGCTGGCGATCGCGCCGCGGTTCGCGGCCGGCTGCGCCCTGTTCGTCGGCGACCCCGGCCAGCTCGACCCCTTCGCCACGGTCGGCGCGGACCGCTGGGCCGGGTCGGCCTGGGACCCGACCGACAGCGCGGTCGCCGTGGTCCGCGCGCACAACCCCGACCTGCCGGTGCACCGGCTGCCGTACTCGTGGCGGCTGCCCGCGTCGGCGGCGGACCTGGTGGCCCGGGCGTTTTATCCGTTCACCCTGTTCGAGGCCGGGACCGAGCTCGACGACCGCTCGCTCGACCTCGGCCCGGCCCGTGGGACGCGCGGCGCGGGCGGCGCGCCGTACCTGAACCGGCTGGACGAGGCGCTGAACACGGCGGCCGAGACCGGTTGGGCCCGGTACGAACTGCCCGCGCGGTACACGGTCCGTACCGACGCCGAGGCCCTGAACGCCTGCGCCGACCTGGCCGCGCGGCTGCTGGTGCGCGGCGCGGTGGCCGTGGACCAGATCAGCTACCCGGAGGGCCACCAGGTCACCGCGGACCGGATCGCCGTCGGCGCCGCGCACCGCGACCAGGTCTCGGCGATCCGCGCGGCCCTGGACCGGCACGGCCCGGCCACCCGGGACATCACCGTGGACACGGCCAACCGGCTGCAGGGCCGCGAGTACGACGTCACCGTCGTACTGCATCCGCTGTCCGGTCGGCGTGACGCGACCGCGTTCCACCTGGAGACCGGCCGGCTGTGCGTGCTGCTCTCCCGGCACCGGCACGCCTGCATCGTGGTCGCCCGGGCGGGGATATCAGACCTGCTCGACGCGCACCCGCACACCGATCCGGTCTATCTCAACGTGCCGGTGCGCTTCCCGGACGGTTGGGAAGCGCACCAGACCATCCTGGAGCACCTGGCGAAGACCTCGGCCTGATCCCGGGGCCCTCGCCGGACCCGGTCCCTGCGTCAGCTGCCCTCCGCCGCAGCCCGCAGGGCATCGGTGTCCTTGGCGGCGTTCGCGATGCTGGTCGTGTAGTAGTCGGTCAGGAAGTACGCGTATCCGAACCCTGCGGCGTCGTCCCACACGCAGACTTCGATCTTCTTCCCGGTCGGGACGTAGTATCCGCAGGTGAGCGCCGCGTTCGAGTCGGTGCTGGTCTCGACCTTGCTGTCCGACATCTTCAGCTCGGAGGTGAACTCGGCTACGAAGGCGGTCGGGGTGGTCGCCTCCAGTTCGGATTGGTCGGCGGAGTCCATGTTGGCGAGCGGCTGGTCTACGAGCACGAGCCGGTAGTTCCCGGTGGGCGACGGTCCGTAGGAGCCGACGAGCACGTTGGTGTAGATGGCGCCGCCCGTCGCCACGCCGTTGCGGACGGTCGTGGCCTCGCGGGTGCCTACCGTGCTGGTGAGCAGGTACAGCCCGTTCGCGCTGGCCGGCAGGGAGACGGCGCCGGAGCCGGAACCGCTGCCGGAACTGGCCGGGGGTGTGGCGGTGGGCGCGCCGGCGGTGTCGGGCGCGATGGGCGTGGCGGGGAGGGCGGAGCCGTTGCCGTCCGCGGTGAGGATGGATTGGACGATGGCGTCCGGCCCGGTACCCTGGCTCGTCGGCGTGGGGTTGTTCTGCCCGTTGCCGAGGAGCACGGCACAGCCCACGCCCAGCACCAGCACGGTCACGACGGAAGTGATGACGACCCCGCGGTTGACCTTGCGGCCGGGCTTCGGCGGCTGCGGCGGGGGATAGCCGCCGAACTGGGGGTCTGCTTGGTACTGCGGGTAGGTCCCGTACTGCGGGTCCGGCTGGTACTGAGTCGGAGCCTGGTGCAGGTATTGCGGGTCTGCTTGGTACTGCGGCGGAGCCTGGTACTGCGGCTCGGGCTCATACTGCGGCTGCTGATGGGGATAGTGCTCAGGCGGCGCCTGGTATTGCGGTTCGGGCTGGTAGTGCGGCGGGTACGGCGCCTGCGGGTTGCCTTGCGGATATCCCTGCGGATACTCCTGCGGGTAAAGCTGCTGCTCGTACTGCGGCTGCGGCTGTTGCGGCTGCTGCGAATACGGGTCCCACGACTCCGGCCGGCCACCGGATCCGGGTATGGGTCCCGGGGGCTGATATGGCTCGTTCCATGACATATGTCGAAGATACCGAAGCCCGTCCTCGCGCTGCGACCAGATTCCACAGTCCGCAAGCCCAGGTCGGAACAATCATCCGCCCTGTCTCCGCGGCCTCCTGCGGCTCTGTAGCGCAGCCTGTCCGCCCGGCTCAGGTGACTGTCAGTTCTAGGCGACGGTCACGCCGATCTGGTGGTACCCGGTCGAACCGTTGGGGATCACGTCCTGTACGACGGCGGTCTGCAACGTCCCGGTGCCGTCCGTGCACCGGACCGTCAGGGTGTGCTGCCCCTTGGTCGCGGGCCACGCGTACGACCACATCCGCCAGGTGTCCGGGGTGTCCGACGTGGCCAGCACCGCCTCGACCCACGGCCCCTGGTCCACCTGCACCTCGACCGCGTCGATCCCGCGGTGGGTGGCCCAGGCGACCCCGGCCACCATGACCGTGCCCGCGGTCACCGTCGCGCCCTGCTTCGGCACGTCGATCCGGGAGGCGGTCTTCACCGGCGCCTGCTGCGACCAGCCGTTGCTCACCCAGTACGCCGAGGTCGAGGCGAAGGTGGTCAGCTCCAGGTCGACCACCCACTTGGTCGCCGACACGTAGCCGTACAGGCCCGGGATCAGCATCCGGCAGGGGAAACCGTGCTCGATCGGCAGGGTCTCGCCGTTCATCGCGACCGCCAGCAGCGACTGCCGCCCGTCGAGCACCGCCTCCGCGGGCGCGCCGATGGTCATGCCGTCGGTGGACGTGCACAGGATCTGGTCCGCCCCGGCCCGCACCCCGGCCTGCCGCAGCAGCGGGGCCAGCGGCGCGCCGAGCCAGCGGGCATTGCCGCAGTACGGGCCGCCGACCGGGTTGGACACGCAGGTCAGCGTCATGTCGTGCTCTTCCAGCGGCATTTTCAGCAGCTGCTCGAAACTGATCTCCACCGGCCGGTCCACCATCCCGTGGATCCGCAGCATCCAGGTCTTCGGGTCGACCTGCGGGACCGACAGCGCGGTGTCCACCCGGTAGAAGGCCGGGGTGGTCGAGCCGGCCACCGAGGGCGTGAAGAAGGACTCCAGGCCCGGCACGTCCGGCCGGACCGACGCGGGCACCGGCGCCAGCGGCTCGGCCGCCACCGGCAGCTGCACCGCGGCCCGGGCCGGGGCCGCGTTGTACTGCGAGTCCAGCCACGCCTTGCTGCCGTACCCGCCGAGCAGCGACGCCGCCCCGGTGCCGAACAGGATGCCCAGGAACCGGCGCCGGTCCGGCGGATAGCTCGGCTCGCCGAGCACGCCCGGCTCCTGGCTGCGGATGGTCAGCCAGCGCAGCACCAGGATCGAGGCCCCGCCGGCCAGCAGGGCCGGGAACCAGCCGCCGGCCCCGGCGTTCGGCCGGGTGACCGCGGCGACGAACCCGACCAGGCTGAACCCGGCCACGATGCCGGTGGCCACCCGCAGACGGCGCCGGGCCACCACCCCGGCGGCGGCGGACAGGGCCGCGATGCCGAGATAGACCCCGGTCAGCAGCGCGGCCTTGTCGCCCGTGCCGAACTGCCGGATCGCGGCCTCCTTGAGCCAGGCGGGGGTGTAGTAGATCGCCCACTCGCCGACCGCGACCACCGGTGCGCTGGCCGACCCGGCGCCGAGCACCACCGCCAGCGCCGCGCCGAGCTCGCCCAGAGCGACCGCCGCGGCGGCCGACAGCAGCCCGATCAACCCGCCGAGCAGCCACCTGGTCGCGCGGCTCTCGGGCGGGTCCTCCTGTGCTGCCTGCATCGCTCTTACCGTCCTCGGGGATCGTGGTGGCCGGCGCCGCGGGCGCCGTGCCGGGAACATCAAATCACCCCTTGCCGAACGCGGCCCGGGCAGTGAGCCGACGGGCCCCCGGCGTAAGGGTTCGGTAAGGAATTCGAAGACCAGCCGCTTTCCGGATTGCTCGGCCTCATCCGCGCTGGGGGGACTGGAAGCGGCGCACCTCCTGGGGCCAACCGCAGGCGAGCGCGATCTTTCCGGCCCACAATCGCGCCGCCTTCTCGTCCGCCACGTTCACGACGGTGAAGCCGCCGAGGTACTCCTTCGTCTCCACGTAGGGACCGTCGGTGAACTGCGGCGTGCCACTCGACGCGTCCACGCTGAACACCGGGCCGTCCTCGTCCAGGCCGCCGAGGAAGACGAAGACCCCGGCCTCCTTCATCTCCGCCTTCAGCGCTTTGACGGCCTCAGACCTCTCGCGCAGCTCCTCCTCGGTAAGGTCGGGCACCCACTCGCCATTGAACGCGATCACGTACTCGGGCATATCTTCTCCTCGTCTCCGGCAGCCGCGCACGGCCGCATCTCCTCTGTCCTACGAACGTCCTACGAACGGACTGCCCCGGATCCGACATGCGGCCCGGCGGAATCTGCCCAGCCTCGGCGCAACCCGGCGGCCCGGTCCCGCCGGCGCCGGATCAGAATCCGGTCGTGTCGAGCGTGACGCGCTTGCTGAGCCTCAGCTCGACCGGATCGCCGAACTTCACCCGCCGCACGGAGCGGTACTGCTCGCCCCGAGGCTCGGAGTAGACCAGGCACTCGCGCTTGCGCCGGTCCACCAGCAGGTAGACCGGCACGGCGGCCCGGGCGTACCCGGCCGCCTTCCGGTAGCCGCGCCGCCGGTGCCCCGGCGAGGTCACCTCGACCGCGAACGCGCACTCGGCGGCCGGGAAGACCCACTCGGCGTCCGTGTCGATCAGCCGTTCCGGCCAGGCGGCCAGATCCGGCAGGTAGCGGTCGCCCTCGGGCTCGCGCGCGGTGGTCGCCTCGTACAGGTCGTAGCCCGGCGGCAGCGCGTCCTGGGCCGCGCGCATGATCCGCTTGACCAGTACGGCGTGCCGGCCGAACGGCGCGGGCGCCACGGTGATCTGCCCGCCGACGATCTCCAGCCGGAACCCGTCCGGCAGCTCGAGCCCGGAGTGGATCATGTGCACGATGTCGATCTCGCCGGGCGGGACGCCGTCCCGGATCCGTCTGCCCTTCCCGGGCGTGAGCATGGGCATGGTCAAGGGCATGCGGATGCAGCCTCCTCGCTGGTGCGCGGTGCGTCGAGCGGCCCGAACGCCTTTTCGACATCTCCAGACATACCGGCGCCCGGCCCGGCGCGCCCGGAAACGCTTGTTCGATCACACGATCGGGTGATCTTCCGAGGCGGGGGTGACTGGCGAATCCTGGCGCTTGATCCCTCGCAAGAGTGAGCAACGCCGCCGGGCGCGGATTACCGCGGATCGTCGGTCTCGAGTGCGGCGAGCACCGCGGCGGCCAGACGTTCGACGTCCACCGGCCCGCTCGTGTCGACGCCGATGACGGTCCCGACCCCGATCGGACCGTCGTACTCGGCCCGCACGTCCTGCGGCAGCGAGGCCCAGGCGTGCACACGGTGCCGCTCCGGCCCGAGCCCCCGCGCGTCGTACCGCCGCGCGGCCTCGTCCGGCGGGCAGGAACAGTTGACCTCCACCAGCGAACCGCCCGCGGTCAGCTCGCGCAGGATCGGCCGGGCGTACTCGTCCGGGAAACGGAAGTTCGACTCCAGCACGCACGCGGGCGCGTCCCGGGCCAACTGCCAGAGCAGCCCCATCGCCGCCGCGCCGAACCGCCGGGACTCGGCCAGACTCACCGGCCCGGGCTCGCCGAGCAGGTCGTACATGCTCTCCTTCAGCGAGTCCTTGGCGAACAGCGGCAGCCTGAGCGCGGCTGCCAACGGCCCGGCCAGCGTGGACTTGCCCGCGCCGGGCGCCCCGGAGACGACCACGATGCGACGTCGTTCCATGCTCCGCCATCTTGCCGCACCCGTAAACCCTTTGCGCCGCACGCCGCCCGCCCGGCACACTGAACACCGACGCAGCGACGAGACCCGATGACAGGAGGCGGAGACATGACCACGGTTCAGCAGGCGCTCCGCACCCTCTCTGTCAGCCTCCTGCGACTGCTCTAGCCCGGCCTTTCCGCGCCGGGCGCCCATCGCAGTCCGACCGCCGACTCTTCCGCCGGAACCAGCATCCGCGCGTGTCCACGAGTCCTGCGGCGGTCGCTGCCCCTGTTGCTCTCGTAGCCCGACTGGAAGAGGCCCGGCGTTCAGATCGCCGGTGGTGCGAGTTCGAATCTCGCCGAGAGCACGCAGCAATCCACTGCCATCGCCACAACCGATGTACGTCCACGCGCCCGTGCTGCAACTGGTAGACGGACCGGCCCGAGGTGCCGGGACTCGGAAACAAGTATGAGGGTTCGAATCCCTTCGGGCGCACCACCCATGAGATCATGCCCCCATGTCGCCGCTCACCGAACCCGCTCTGATCCTCTGGGACATCGACCACACGCTCCTGACCACCGGCGGCGTCAGCCACGAGGTCTACGCACGAGCGTTCCGCACAGTGGTCGGCACCCCCATGGCAGCCCTGGCCGACATGGCCGGCCGCACCGAGCGGGCCATCGTCCTGGACACGCTGGCGCTCAACCACGTCGCCGACCCCGAAGACAAGCTCGACGCCTTCTACGCCGCGCTCGGCGAGGTCGCCCGCGACATGAAGGACCAGATGCGCGCGCACGGCCGGCGCCTTCCGGGAGCGGCCGAAGCGATCGCCGGGCTGGCGAACGCCGACCTCATCCAGTCCGTCGTGACCGGCAACCTCCCCGCGATCGCCGCCGTGAAGCTCGAAGCCTTCGACCTGCTGGACGGCCTGGACACGTCCGTCGGCGGCTACGGCGACGACGGCAGCGACCGGGCCGATCTCGTCCGACTGGCGCTGCAGCGGGCGGCCACGGCGTACGGCCGGCCCTTCGCCGCCAAGCGCACCGTCATCGTCGGCGACACCCCGCACGACATCCGCGGAGCCCACGACGCCGGAGCCGTGGCCATCGGGGTGGCGACCGGCCGCAGCAGCGTTGAGGACCTCGCGGCAGTCGGCGCCGAGGTCGTGTTCGCGGATCTCAGCGACACGGCCGCGGTGCGCACGGCCGTCTTCCAGAGCCTGCTCGGCGGAATCTGACCTCACCCGGCCGCGCCTGAGCGATGTGAAGCGTGCTCAGGTGTCGGCTCCCGGCCGGACCAGTCCCAGCACCGCGGCGACGTCGGCGGCCCGGAACTGCGGGCCCTTCTGCACCTTGCCGTTCGCGACCACCGGCAGCCCGTCCGGGCCGAGCTTGCCCATGTTCGCCCGGTGCACCTCGGCGAGCACCGCGTCCAGGTCGATCCCGTAGGCCAGCGCGGTGCCGTAGGCGACGTAGACCACGTCGGCCAGTTCGTGTGCGATCTCGGCGAGGTCCCCGCCCTGCACGGCCTGGGCCACCTCGTCGGTCTCCTCGTCCAGCAGCCGCTGGCGGACCTCCGCGATGTCGGTGTCGATCGGGCCCGGGGTGATCTGCCTGGTCAGGTCGAAGACTTCGTGGAATTCGGCGAGGTAGCGCGCAGGCGAGTCGTTCACACTGCAATCCTAGACGAGTTGTTCCGAATTCTGGCGCCTGAGCCGAGTTGCTGGGTAGTGCGTTGACCTGCCGGGTGGGTGTGCACGGCGAAACGGCTCAGCGGCGGTGGCTGGGCGTGCGCCGCGGCCGACCGCATACTCTGTCGTCTGTGGTTGGCCGCGGCGTGCGGCCAGGCGCCGCCGATCAGCCGTTTCGCCGCGCCAGAATTCGGAACAACTCGTCTAGGTCACCGCCGCAGGAGGCGAGTGCCGGTTCTGATTTCCTGCGGGCGGGCGGAAGGCAGTCGGCGGGCACGTACGCGCGAACGCACGGACCGTGCCCGCCGTCCCGGCCCGCGGGCATCCGGCCGCATCCGGCCGCTCAACCGCGCAGCGCGAAAGTCTCCCACTCGTTCCAGTTCTGCCCGTCCGACACCAGCAGGTTGACCTGCGTGACCCGGGCGGTGAGCGGCAGGCCGCGCAGGAGATCCGCCTCAGTCTCCGCCTGCACCTGCGGATCCGGAGCGTAGGACACGGTCAGATGCGGGGTCAGCTCGTCGAACTGGCCGCCGTACGGCGGCCGCTCCGGCCAGCGTGCGGCGACCGCCTCGGTCAGCACCCGGATCGGCTCGGCCGGTTCCGGCGCCAGATACAGCACCGAGGGGAACCGCCCGCACGAGCGGAAGGCCAGGTCGAACGCCCCGTGCC
This sequence comes from Actinocrinis sp., assembly GCA_035943635.1. Classification (GTDB taxonomy): domain Bacteria; phylum Actinomycetota; class Actinomycetes; order Streptomycetales; family Catenulisporaceae; genus DASZBX01. The sequence continues at coordinate 90,781 of DASZBX010000039.1, forward strand.
CGCCGATCAGCGCCCGCAACTCGGCCATCGTCTCCGGGCCGAGCTGGTCGGCGTCGAGGAACGGGCTGATCACGGTGATGTGCGCGGGCACGCCGGTCGGCGCGGCCGGGTCGTACCGCCGCCGCCATTCGCCGACCAGCGGCTCCGCCTCCGGCACCTCGATGAGCAGCAGAGTCTCGCCGGCCGGGGCGGTCCCGGGCTGCTGCTGCGGATCCGTCACGGCTCGATACTCCCCGGCTCCGCCTCGCTCTGGGTGATGGCCATGCCGATCGACTGCAACCGGTCCAGCGGCTTGTCGTACCCGCGCTCGAGCGCGTCGACGTCCAGCAGCACCGACGGCCCGTCCGCGATCGCCGCCGCGATCACCGAGGAGTACCCGGCCCGCACGTCCGGAACGTGCACCTGCGCGCCGACCAGCTTCGCCGGGCCGTGCACGACCGCCGAGTGCAGGTAACTGGTGTCGTGGAAACGGCACGCGTTGCCGCCGAGGCAGGTGGCGAACAGCTCGATCTCGCAGCCGAACTGCTTGAGCGCGTCCACGTACACCAGCCGGTTCTCGAACACCGTCTCGTGCAGCACGGACAGGCCGCGGGCCTGGCTCATCAGGACCAGCAGCGGGGTCTGCCAGTCGGTGGCGAACCCCGGGTGGGTGTCGGTCTGCACCGCGGCCGACCGCAGACCGCCCGGCGCGGACGCGCTTATCGACGAGTCGTCGATCTCGAACACCGCGCCCATCTTGCGCAGGGTCTCGATCGCGGTCACCAGACGGTCCTGGGAACAGCCGTGCACCCGCACCTTGCCGCCGCTCAACAGCCCGGCCACCAGGTAGCTGAACGCCTCCAGCCGGTCCCCGGCCAGGGTGGTCTTGGCCGCGTGCAGCCGCTCCACGCCGTCGATCACGATCCGGCGGTCCGGCTGGAAGTGGATCCCGGCGCCCATCCGCTGCAGGAACAGGGCCAGTTCCAGCACCTCCGGCTCGACCGCCGCGTTGGTGATCACGGTCCGGCCCTCGGCCAGCACCGCGGTCAGCATCACCGACTCGGTCGCGCCCACGCTCGGGTACGGCAGGGCGACCCGGGTGCCGCGCAGCCGCCGGGCCACCGCGTGCAGGCCGTCGGCGTCGACCGTGATCTGCGCGCCCATCGCGGTCAGCGCATTGATGTGGAAGTCCAGCGGGCGCGCGCCGATCCGGTCCCCGCCGACCAGCGGCACGAAGGCCTCGCCGGTCAGGTTCAGCAGGGGGCCGATCATCAGCACCGGGATCCGGTTGCGGCCGGTGAAGGTCTGCGGGACCGCGGACTCCAGGATGGTGGACGGCTCGACCAGCAGCGTGTCGCCCTCGCGGGTCACCGCGCAGCCGATCGAGCGCAGCATCGAGGCGGTGATCTCCACGTCCCCGACGTGCGGCGTGTTGCCGATCCGGCTCTCGCCCCGGCCGAGCATCGCCGCGACCATGTGCTTGGTTACCGCGTTCTTGGAGCCGCGGACGGTGACGTCACCGCGCAGCGGCCCGGTCGGCTCGATATTCCAGGCTCTCGTCATGGGTCCCATTGTGCGCGCGCCCGCTGGTGTCTCACTGGCACGACGTCGGCAGAACGTCGGCAAAACCGGGCCCGGCGGTGGTGCGCCGCCCGGCCGCGCGCCCGCCCGGACCGGCGCCGGTCCGGCGTCGTCCGGGCCGGTGGGTAGAGTCGGCAGCATGGAGCCAGAGACCCTCTTCGACGCCGCCGGCCGGGACCGGATCGCGGCCGGCGCGCCGCTGGCCGCCCGGATGCGGCCGCGCACCCTGGACGAGGTGGTCGGCCAGCGCAAACTGCTCGGCCCGGGCTCGCCGCTGCGCCGGCTGGTGCAGAACCAGGGGCCGGGCCGGGCCGTGCCCGCCTCGGTGATCCTCTGGGGGCCGCCCGGCACCGGCAAGACCACCCTGGCGTATGTCGTCGCGGCCAGCACCTCCCGGGTCTTCCAGGAACTGTCCGCGGTCACCGCCGGGGTCAAGGAGGTGCGCGCGGTGATCGAGGGCGCGCGCCGCGAACTGGGCATGACCGGGCGCGAGACCCTGCTGTTCCTGGACGAGATCCACCGGTTCACCAAGGCTCAGCAGGACTCGCTGCTGCCCGCGGTCGAGAACCGGACCGTGACCCTGATCGCGGCCACCACGGAGAACCCCTACTTCTCGGTGATCTCCCCGCTGCTGTCCCGGTCGCTGCTGCTGACCCTGGAGCAACTCACCGACGAGGACCTGAGCGCCCTGGTCGATCGCGCGCTGGCCGACGAGCGCGGGTTCGGGGGCAGCATCGGGATCGACCCGGAGGCCCGGACGCAGCTGCTGCGGCTGGCCTCCGGCGACGCCCGGCGCGCGCTGACCGCGCTGGAGGCGGCCGGGGCGGTGGCCGGGGACCTGGGCCTGGACTCGATCACCGAGGCCGCGCTGGCCCAGGCCGTGGACCGGGCCGCGGTGCGCTACGACCGGGACGGGGACCAGCACTACGACGTGGCCAGCGCCCTGATCAAGTCGATCCGGGGCTCGGACGTTGACGCCGCGCTGCACTACCTGGCCCGGATGGTCGAGGCGGGGGAGGACCCGCGGTTCATCGCCCGTCGCCTGGTCATCTCGGCCAGCGAGGACATCGGCCTGGCCGACCCGTCCGCGCTGCCGACCGCGGTCGCGGCGATGCAGGCGGTGTCGTTCATCGGCTGGCCGGAGGCCCGGATCTCGCTGGCCCAGGCCACCATCGCGCTCGCCCTCGCACCGAAGTCGAACGCCGCGTACATGGCCATCGACGCCGCGTTGGCCGACGTGCGCGCGGGCGCGGCCGGACCGGTCCCGATGCACCTGCGCGACGGTCATTACAAGGGGGCGCAGAAACTCGGCCACGCCCAGGGCTACATCTATCCGCACGACCTGCCGACGGCCGTCGCGGCGCAGCAGTACGCGCCCGACACCGTCCACGGCAAGCACTACTACAATCCGACCCGGCACGGCGTCGAGGAGCGTTACGCCGACCGGGTGGAGAAAATCCGCGCCTTGCTTAACCCGAACGGCTACAGCGGCGAGGGCGCGACCGAGGGGGCGCCCGACGGTCCGGTGGACGCATCGAGCGACGCGTCGAGCGAGTCCGGAGCGGAGAAGGCCAACGAGGGCTCGGAGAGTTCCGGGGGCATCGGCGACTGAGTCATCGCGGCCTCCGCGATCGAGGACGCAGACGCGGAGGCCGTCGCGGACGAGGGCGCGGGCCCGCCCGCGGACGCCAACCGCCGCCCCGGGATCCGGCCGCGCCGCAGCGCCCGGGCGCCGCCGGCGAGCACGGCCGCGCCCGCGCCGACCGTGCCGACCGCGGCGAAGCCGAAGGCGGGCGAGCTGCGGTCGATCACGAACCCGGCCAGCGGCGCGCCCAGCGCGTTGCCGAGGGTGAACGCGGCGGAGCTGAGCCCGATCGCCTGGCCCCGGGCCGATTCCGGCACCGAACTGCTGACCGCGTTCACCGCCGCGGACAGGGTCGGCGCGCAGGCCAGGCCGGACGGGACCAGGGCCAGGGCGAGCAGCCACCAGGCGTGCGCGACGCCGGCCGGGATGGTGGTCGCGCCGAGCACGAACATCAGGGTCAGCATGCTCAGCGGCCTGGTCCGGGCGCCGTGCGCGAATCCGCCGATCATCGAGGCCGCGCACCAGGAGGCGATGACCAGTCCGGCCCACTGGGTCTGTCCGCGCGAGCGCAGGGTGGCCACGATCGACACGTCCGTCCCGGCCAGCACCAGGCAGGTGGCCAGGCCGATGCCCAGGATCAGCAGGAACCCGGGCGCCAGCCAGTTCGGCTTCTCCGCCTCGGCCGCGGACGCACCGCCCGCAACTCCCGCGCCGCCTGCCCCGTGCGCACCGGGGTCGGCATCCGGGGTGGTGACCCGCGGGTCGTAGACGTACATGATCGCCGCGGCCGCGGCCACCGCGACCCCCACCCAGCGCAGGGTCGACGTGGCGTCACCCAGTTGTGTGATCATCAGCACCGCCAGTGCCGGGCCGACCATGAACGAGAGCTCCACGGCCATCGAGTCCAGCGAGAACGCCTGCCGCCTGCTCTCCGGCGGCACCTTCGCGGCGAGCGACTGCCGGGCCAGGGCCATGATCGGCACCTGCAGCGCGCCGGCGGCCAGGCTGGCCGCGAGCAGCGCGTCGAAGGGCAGCGCGGGCGCGCTGAGCCAGTAGAGCAGCGCCGCGGTGCCGGTCAGCAGCAGCACCGGGCGCGGGCCGCGCCGGTCGACCATCCGGCCCAGCAGCGGCGAGCCGATCGTCATGCCGACGGTGTACGCGGCGCTGACCAGCCCGGCGGTGCCGTAGCCGCGATGGCGGTCGATCACCACGCTCAAGGTCAGGGTGGTGCCGGTCATCGTCCCCGGTATCCGGGCGATCAGGGCGACCAGCATGAAGGTGCGCATGCCGGGCAGGCGCAGAACGGTGCGGTAAGGGGCGAAGCGCATAACGGGTGACTACCTCCACGGCCGATCTTGCCAGAGCGCGGGCGATTAGTCAGCCGCGTTCCGCCGGTCCGGGAAAGCGGCCGCCCGCGCGCGCGACCGCGGTCCGTACCCGCGGGCCGCGCCCGCGCCGTCCGGGCGCCGCCGCACCGTCCCCGGGGGGCGGTGGTCCGCTCCGAGTCCGTTTCGGGGTAAAGTTCGGCCCTGACAGGGGCAGCTAATTCTTCAGAACAGGACGGACTCTACGGTGTCAGCAGGCGCAGTCGTCGGACTTGTCTTCGCGATCTTCTTCGCGATCGGGGTTATCTTCCTGTGCTTCGTCCTGATCCGGCTGGCCGAGGTGCTGCGGGAGACCACCAAACTCGTCTCCGGGATCACCCAGGAGACCGTGCCGCTGCTCGGCGAGATCACGGCCACCGTGCTGACCACCAACCAGCAGCTGGCCAAGGTCGACACGATCACGGACAACGTCTCGAACATCTCCACCAACGCCTCCGCCCTGGCCTCGACCTTCTCCGCCACCATCGGCGGCCCGATGATCAAGGCGGCGGCCTTCTCCTACGGGGTGCGCTCGGCCCTGTCCGACCGGCGCCGGTCCACCGTGGAGAAGCGGGTCAAGGCCGAGATCAAGGCCGCCCGCCGCGAGAAGAAGGGCTGAACCGATGGTCAAGAGCGTGTTCTGGGTCGCGGTCGGCGCGGCCGCCGGGATCCTGGTCGTGACCAAGGTCTCCAAGACGCTGAAGAAGCTGGCCCCGTCCAGCCTGGCCGACCAGGCCTCGGGCGTCCCGGGCCGGATCACCGGCGCCTGGTCCGACCTGACCGAGGACATCCGCAGCGCGGCCGCCGAGCGCGAGTTCGAGCTCTACCGGGCCCTGGGCGTGGACGTGCCCGAGGACGACCACAGCTAGTGTGCCGCGGCCGGGAGGGGGCGAACTTCCCGGCCACGCCGCCAGCCGTCGCCGCCCGGGCTCCGGGCTCAGCGCGGTCCCGGCCGGGCCCGGCCAAGCTCCGCCCTGCCCGGCCGCCCGAACCGTCCGGCGCTGGCGGCGCGACCTGAGACAATCGATCCGGGACGCCGCCGCGCGCGGTCGCGCTGAACCCTGCACCGCCGTCTTCACCAGACTGTATTCATCCAGAAGGGCATCAGGACCATGGACTCCGCTGAAATCCGCCGACGCTGGCTCGACTTCTTCGTGCAACGCGGACACACCGAGATCCCGTCCGCCTCGCTGATCGCGCACGACCCGACCCTGCTGCTGGTGCCGGCCGGCATGGTGCCGTTCAAGCCCTACTTCCTCGGCGAGGAGCCCGCCCCCGCGCCCCGGGTCACCTCGGTGCAGAAGTGCGTGCGCACCCTGGACATCGACGAGGTCGGCAAGACCACCCGGCACGGCTCGTTCTTCCAGATGTGCGGCAACTTCTCCTTCGGCGACTACTTCAAAGAGGGCGCCATCACCCTGGCCTGGGAGCTGCTGACCAACTCGGTCGCCGACGGCGGCTACGGTCTGGAGCCGGAGAAGCTCTGGATCACCGTCTACAAAGACGACGACGAGGCCCTGAGCATCTGGCACGAGAAGATCGGCGTCCCGCTGGAGCGGATCCAGAAGCTGGGCATGGCCGACAACTACTGGTCCATGGGCGTGCCCGGGCCGTGCGGCCCCTGCTCGGAGATCAACTACGACCGCGGCCCGGCCTACGGCGCCGAGGGCGGCCCGGCCGTGAACGGCGAGCGGTACCTGGAGATCTGGAACCTGGTCTTCATGCAGTACGAGCGCGGCGCCGGGTCCGGCAAGGACTCCTTCCCGATCCTGGGCGAACTGCCGTCCAAGAACATCGACACCGGCCTGGGCCTGGAGCGGCTGGCCGCGGTGCTCCAGGGCGTGGACAACCTCTACGAGATCGACACCTCGCGGATGATCCTGGACAAGGCCGCCGAGCTGACCGGCACCACCTACGGCAAGGACCACGCCACCGACGTCAGCCTGCGCGTGGTCACCGACCACGTGCGCTGCGCCGCCATGCTGATCGGCGACGGCATCATCCCGGCGAACGAGGGCCGCGGCTACGTGCTGCGCCGGATGATGCGCAGGGCCATCCGCAACATGCGGCTGCTCGGCGCCCCGCAGGCCACCATGCACGACCTGGTCGCCTCGGCGATCGAGGCGATGGGCCCGCAGTACCCGGACCTGGTCGCCGACCGCAAGCGGATCGACGCGGTCGCGGTCGGCGAGGAGGCGGCGTTCCTCAACACGCTGAAGACCGGCACCGGCATCTTCGACCAGGCCGCGGCCGAGACCAAGGTGGCCGGCCAGGCCGAGTTCAGCGCGGCCAGCGCCTTCCAGCTGCACGACACCTTCGGCTTCCCGATCGACCTGACCCTGGAGATGGCGGCCGAGCAGGGCCTGACCGTGGACCAGGAGGGCTTCCGCCGGCTGATGGCCGAGCAGAAGACCCGGGCCAAGGCCGACGCCAAGGCCAAGAAGACCGGCCACGCCGACCTGTCGGCCTACCGGACCGTCTACGACGCCGCCGGGGCGACCAGCTTCACCGGCTACACCGAGACCACCTCCGAGGCCGTCGTGCGCGGCCTGGTGGTCGACGGCGCCGCGGCCACCGAGGCCGGGGCCGGCAGCGAGGTCGAGCTGGTCCTGGACCGCACCCCGTTCTACGCCGAGGGCGGCGGGCAGCTGGCCGACCACGGCCTGATCCGGCTGGCCAACGGCGCGCTGGTCGAGGTGCTGGACGTGCAGAAGCCGATCGGCGACCTGGTCGTGCACCGCGCGGTGGTGCGCGACGGCGAGGTCACCGTGGGCCTCGGCGCCGAGGCCGCGGTCGACCTGGCCCGCCGGGTGGCCATCTCCCGCGCGCACACCGCCACCCACATGGTGCACAAGGTCTTCCGCCAGCTGCTCGGCGAGACCGCGACCCAGGCCGGCTCGGAGAACTCCCCGGGCCGGTTCCGGTTCGACTTCGCCAGCCCGCAGGCCGTCCCCGGCTCGGTCCTGGCCGACGCCGAGCAGCTGGTCAACGAGGTGCTGCTGGAGGACCTGGCGGTCACCGCGCAGATCATGTCCCAGCCCGAGGCCAAGTCGATGGGCGCGATGGCCCTGTTCGGCGAGAAGTACGGCGACCGGGTCCGGGTGGTCTCGGTCGGCGACTGGGCGCACGAGCTGTGCGGCGGCACCCACGTGGCCAACACCGGCCGGCTCGGCCTGGTCAAGCTGCTCGGCGAGTCCTCCATCGGCGCCGGGGTGCGCCGGGTCGAGGCCCTGGTCGGCGCGGACGCCTACAGCTTCCTGGCCCGCGAGCACGTGCTGCTGGCCCAGATCTCGGACGCGGTCAAGGTCACCCGGACGGAAGAACTGCCGGAACGGATCAGCGGCATCCTCGGCCGGCTGCGCGAGGCGGAGAAGGAGATCGGCGCGCTGCGGGCCGGCCGGCTGCTGGCCGTGGCGCCCGAGCTGGCCGGGAACCCGATCGACCTGCACGGCGTCGCCTATGTGGCGCACCGGGCGCCGGATGGCGCCGGCGCGGACGACCTGCGCAAGCTGGCCCTGGACGTGCGCGGCCGGCTCGGTACCCGCCCGGCCCTGATCGTGATCGCGTCCGTGGCCGGGGAACGCCCGGTGGTCGTGGTCGCCACCAACGAGCCCGCGCGCGAGCGCGGCCTGAAGGCCGGGGCGCTGGCCAAGACCGCGGCCGGCCTGCTCGGCGGCGGCGGCGGCGGGAAGGACGACGTGGCCCAGGGCGGCGGCACCGACGCCGGCGCGATCGACCGCGCCCTGGCCGCCGTGCAGGACCAGGCCCGGCAGACCGCGGCCGGCTGACCCGCGGCCGGGAACACACGGCCGGTCGGCCGTCCGGGTGACCGGCGGATCGGCCGGCCGCCAGCATGACCGCAGGACAGTACAGCTGAGCGTATTACGGTATGACCGCAGGGTTGTACGACCGCAGCACCGCAGCACCGCAGCACCGCAGCACCGCAGGACCGACCTGTCCGACGGACGACATGGGAGTCATCGCACGTGAGACCGGGAAGACGACTCGGCGTCGACGTGGGCGCCGTCCGGATCGGCGTCGCCGTGTGCGACCGGGACGGCCTGCTGGCCACCCCGGTCGAGACGGTCCCGGCTGGCCGGGGCGACCTGGCCCGGCTGGCCGCGCTGGCCGCGGAGTACCAGATCGTCGAGATGATCGTCGGGCTGCCCCGGTCGCTGTCCGGCGCGGAGGGCGCGGCCGCGGTGAAAGCCAGGGCGTTCGCCATGGAACTTGCCGGGGCAATCCACCCCATTCCGGTCCGGCTGGTGGACGAACGGTTGACAACCGTGACCGCAACCCGTGGACTACGCGAGTCAGGTGTGAGTGCGCGCAAGGGCCGCGCGGTGGTCGACCAGGCCGCCGCGGTGGTCATCCTGCAGAACGCGCTGGACGCTGAGCGGGCCTCCGGGCGCCCGCCCGGAGCTGCGACAGACGCGATAACAGACGGGCGCGGAACCACTGCCCCGGCCCCAGCTAAGGAGTCGAAGCCGTGAGCGAGAACTGGTCCCAGGGCGGATCGGGGGAATACGGCGAGGACCCCTACTCCCGGTCCGAACCCCGCCCGGAGAACTCCGGCCGCGGCCGGCGCCGCGCGGCCGGCCCGCCGCCCGACGGCGTGCACCCCGACGCCGCCCGCTCCCGGGCCGCCCGCCCGCAGGACCCGTACGCCTCCGGGTCCTACGACACGCCCTCGTACGCCCCCGGCTCCGGCCCCGGGCAGTCCGGGCCGAACCGGTACGGCCTCGGCGCCTACGACCCGGCCGCCTCCTACGGCGGCGGCGCCGGCACCTCGGGCTCGCACGACACCGGTGCCTACGACCCGGGCTACGAGACCGGCTCCCAGCGCGCCGGCGGCCGCCCCGGCGGCTCGGGCGCCTACCCGACCGACCCGCGCGCGGCCGACCCGTACGCGAGCGGCGGCTACCCGGCCAACGCGGCCCCGCGCCGCCCGCAGGGCCCGCCCCCGCCCAGCCAGCCGCCGCACCCGGCCCAGGGCCGCGCCCCCTACGGCGGCGCCCCGCAGCCGGCCCGCGGCACGTACGGCCAGGGCTACGAGACCGGCGGCGGCGCTCCCGGCGCCGACTACGAGTCCGGCTCCCACCAGACCGGCCAGTACGACCGCCGCGCCGCCGAGCGCCCGGGCTACGAGCGCCCGGCCCGCGAGCGCGCCGCCGCGCCCGGCTACGACCGCCAGCCCTACGAGGCCGAGGCGTACAGCGAGCCGGCCTACCGCGAGGACCCCCGCCAGGCCTCCGGCACCGGCGGGCGCCGCCGCGCGGCCGAGCCCGCGCCCGTGGCCGAGGAGGAGTACGACTACGACGGCTACGACCAGGACGAGTACGGCGAGGACCCGCAGCCGCGCTCCCGCCGCCGCGGCGGGCGCCGGGACGAGGCCGACGACGACTTCCAGCTGATCGACGAGGACCAGGACGAGGACTCCGGCGGGCGCGGCGGGCGCCGGCCCAAGCAGGCCAAACGCGGCCGCAACTGCCTGGCCGTGCTGGTCTCTTTTGCGCTGATCGTCGGCGTGCTCGGCTATGGCGGCTACTGGGCGTACAAGCACTTCGGCAGCCACAACTCCCAGCCCGCCGACTACACCGCGACCACCAACCCGCAGGTGATCGACGTCGTGATCCCGCAGGGTGCGGGCGGCAGCCAGATAGGCCAGATCCTGTTCAGCGCCGACGTGATCAAGAGCCAGGGGTCGTTCATCAACGCCTGCACCGGGACCTCGCAGTGCGCCCAGATCCAGGCCGACACCTACCTCCTGCCCAAGGAGATCAGCGCCCAGGCCGCCCTCGGGCTGCTCCTGAACCCGACCTCGGTGGACAAGAAGGGCCAGCTCAACACCTACGGCGGCGAGCGCGCGGCGCAGATCTTCGCCGAGGTGGAGAAGAAGAAGGGCTGGACCCAGGCGCAGATCGTCACGGCGATGACCGGCGGCCAGATCGACCTGCCGGCCTGGGACACCGGGAAGGCCGGGACGAACTTCCCGTTCGCGCCGATCGAGGGCTTCATCTGCGCCGAGCAGTACGACCTGGACAGCTACAGCACGCCGCAGGCGCTGATGAAGAAGATGGTCGACGACCAGCTGGCCGTGTTCACGACCGACAACCTGGCCGCGAAGGCGACCAGCCTGAACGTCACCGAGTACCAGCTGCTGACCATAGCGTCGATGGCCCAGGCCGAGGCGGCCAACGCCAACGACCTGCCGAACATCGCCGAGGTGGTGTTCAACCGGCTCAAGGACAAGGCCGAGTTCAACCACCTGGGCTTCGACACGGTCACCCTGTACGGAATGGGCAACACGGTGACCTCGCCGTCGGCCGCGGACCTGCGGGACACGAGCAACCCGTACAACACCCACCTGATCGACGGCCTGCCGCCGACCCCGATCGACAACCCGGACACCGCGGCGCTGACCGCGGTGACCGCTCCGACGCCGAGCACCTACGTGTACTTCTGCGCGATCAGCAGTACCACGACGGAGTACGCGTCGAACGATGCGCAGTGGCTGCAGTTGGGCAAGCAGTACCCCAAGCAGTGCGGCGGAGGCTGATCCGGGCATGTCCTCGGCTGCAGACGCGGCCGGCGCCGGCACCCCCGGCGCCGGCCGGGCTCCGGCGCCGGACCCGGCGGTCCGCCGCCGGGCCGCGGTGCTCGGTTCCCCGATCGCGCACTCGCTCTCCCCGGTCCTGCACCGCGCGGCGTACCGCAGGCTCGGCCTGGCCGACTGGCGTTACGACGCGTACGAGGTGACCGAGGCGCAGCTGCCCGGGTTCGTCGCGGGCCTGGGCCGGGAATGGGCCGGGTTGTCCCTGACCATGCCGCTCAAGCGCGCGATCCTGCCGCTGCTGGCCGAGACCGGCGGCACGGCCCGGTCCGTCGACGCAGTCAACACGGTCCTGCGCCGCCCGGACGGCACATTGCGCGGCGAGAACACGGACGTGCCCGGCCTCGTCGCGGCCCTGGCCGAACGCGGCGTCACCACGGCCCGCTCCGCGGCGGTCCTGGGCGGCGGCGCCACGGCGGCCTCGGCTTTGGCCGCGCTCTCGGTCCTGGTCAACGGCCCGTATGCGCTCGGCGAGGCACCCGGCATCGGCTCCGCCGCCCGCGGCGAGGTGTCGATCTACCTGCGTTCCCCGGCCCGCGCCGCCGAGCTCCAACCCGTGGCGGCAGCGCACGGCGTGGACCTGCGGGTACGCCCGTGGTCCGCGGCCGCCGAAGCCCTCGGCGCGGACCTGGTCGTCAACACCACCCCGGCCGGCGCCGCCGACGAGCTCGCCGACGCCGTCCCGGACCGGGTCGCGACCCTGTTCGACGTGCTCTACCACCCCTGGCCGACCGCACTGGCGGCCGCCTGGGCCAAACACGACGGAACGATCCTCGGCGGCCAGGACCTCCTGGTCCACCAGGCGGTTCTGCAGGTCGACCTCATGACCGCCGACGAGGTCCTCCCCGGCGAACGCCCGGACGCCGCCGCCCTGCTGGCCGCGATGCGCGCGGCGCTCGCCGACCTGGACTGAGAATTGGCGCGCCCTGCGCAGGCGTGGAAAAGCCCGGCTCCGCGAACGGAGCCGGGCTTTTCCCCGGGATCCTGAGCCGACCGGCGTGACGCGCCGTTGTTCAGAATTCTGACGCGGCGAAACGCCTGATCGGCGGCGCCTGGCCGCACGCCGCGGTCAACCGCAGACGACCGAGTATGCGGCCGACCGCGGCGCACGCCCAGCCACCGCCGCTGAGCCGTTTCGCCGTGCACACTCACCCGGCAGGTTAACGCACCACCCGGCAACTCGGCTCAAGCGCCGGAATTCGGAACAACTCGTCTAGACGTGCAGCGTGAGCCCCACCAACCGGTCGTCGGCGATCTCCACCGCGAACGACCCCAGGCCGGTCGCCGCGACGCCGACGCCGTTGGGGGTCCGGTTCCACTCCCAGCCGTGGTGCTCGGCGTAACCGATCACGCACTCGGTCGCGCTCTCGCCGAACGCGGCCGTGCCCTCGAACAGGGCCCGGGCGATCAGGGCCAGGGTCGGCCGGGCCGGCGGGACCGCCGGGTCGGTGACCAGGTAGTAGATCCGGCCGCCGGTCGAGGAGCTGTGCCCGATGTAGCCGCGCGCGTTGAGCAGGCCGGTCGCGGCCCAGGCGAGCATCTCGGCCGCGGTGGCCGGGTCCTCCGCGTCGCCGAGCCCGGTCAGGTCGACCGAGGGGGCGATCAGCTCGGCGATGTCCTCCCGCTCGGCCAGGCTGCGCAGCACCCGGGACTGGTCCAGGATGCCCGAGTCCTGGTCCCAGCCGCCGAACTCGGACCAGGCCCAGGTCCAGATCCCGTCCGGCGAGAGCGTGCCGAGGCCGTCGACCAGCAGCGAACGCTCGGACTGGGTGTACCGGCGGGTGTCGTGGTCGACCGACCAGTCGCCGGTGGGCATGAACGCGGTGAACGCCTCGAGCTGCTCGGACACCCACGCGGCGTGCTTGTTGCCGAGCGCGCTCAGCTCCGGGCTGAACAGGGTCGGGGCCAGCGGCGGCCCGGCCTGCGGCAGCGAGGCGTCGAGCGAGGCCCACTGCGCCATCGCCTCGGCCGCGCTGAACACCATGGTCGGACCGGCCGCGTTGACCGAGCCGGATTCGGCCGGGGCCGCCGGTTCGGCCTCGATCACGGCCGAGACCTCGGCCTCGGTCTCGGCCTTGGATTCGACTTCCGACGGCCCGGACTCGGCCTTCGCCTCCGCGGCCGCCGCGGACGACTCGGCCTCCGCGCTCTTCGCCTCGGACGAGGTGGACCGGTTGGGCGAGAAGACATACAGCGCGGTCTGCGACGCGGACGGGTCGAACGACCCCGTCCCCGAGCCCGCCGACTCCGCAGCGCCCGCAGCGGAGGATGCCGACTCCGATGCCCGCTCCGGCAGCGACCCGGACGAGGACTCGGCGAACGACGACCCGGCGGACGACGACCCGGCCGACTCCGACAGCGACTGCCCCAGCGAATCCGCCTGAGCCGCCGCCGAAGCCGAAGCTCCGGCCGAGGACCCCGCCTCGGCCGCGCCGGACTCTTCCGCAGGCTCGGACTTGCCCGCCCCGGCCGCGAACGCCCGGGACGCGGCCAACTCGGCCTCCAGCTCCGCGGCCGACATCCCCACGGTCGGCTCGGCCTCCGCCGGCTCGGCCGAGACCGGCCCGTCGCCCGACTCGGCCAGCGGCGCCAGGATGGTCGCCGGGGCCGGCGCAGGCGCGGGCAGCGACGGCAGCTGCGGCGCCGCGGACTGCTGGCCGAACGGCTGCGGGTTCGGCGTGCCGATCGGAGCGGACGAAGACAACGGCGCCGGCGAGGCCGACAACGTCCCCGGCCCGGACCCCGTCGGCTGCGGACCCGGCGGCGGCGACTGCACCGGCGGCGCCTGCGGATACTGCGGCTGGGAACCGAGCTGGTTCGGCGCGGGCGGGGGAGCGGGCGTGGCCGGGGCGTTGAGCACGGACATCAGCTCGCTCGCCGCCGCCGACCGGGTCTCCTGGGACACGAAGCCCAACTGGTAGTTGCGCATCCGGATGTGCGCCAGCAACGCGTCGCTCGGCGGCAGCTGGTAGCACCCGAGGTAGTAACCCACCGCAGCCGGCCACACCCACACGCCGTCGCTGTGGAACGCCCGCGGGATCACCTGGCCCGCCGACGGCACCAGCTCGTCCTGCGCGTTGCCGGGCGCGGCGAGCACGATCGGCGCCTGGGTCAGGTACATGGTCAGGGCCGGGATCTCCCGGGGGTCCAGCTGCGGGCGCACGATCCGCGGGGTGCCGTCCGGGTTGACCCCGTCGAACGGCTCGGCCACCGGGAACCGGCCGCCGGCCGAGTAGTGCGCCGCGCCGGACTGGCCGAGCGGATTGTTCGGATTCGACGGGTACCCCGGAGCCGGGTACTGCCGCCCGCCGCCCGGCTGCGGCGGCTGTTGCGGCTGTGCGGGCCAAGACCCCTGCCCGGGCCCCGGTCCGGATCCCATGCCACTGGCCATGTATTCGCGCTCCTGAAGTAGTGTCCGCAATCGGCGACAAGTGTCCCACCCGGACAGAACCCGTCGCAATGGCACCGGACCGTGCCGCTGCCCCGCGCCCTCGTGGGATGATCTGGGTATGTTGCGTTGGCTTACCGCAGGCGAATCCCACGGTCCCGGTCTGGTCGCCGTCCTGGAAGGACTGCCCGCCGGAGTCGAGACCTCCACCAAGGCCGTGGCCGAGGCCCTGGCCCGGCGCCGGCTCGGCTACGGCCGCGGCGCGCGGATGAAGTTCGAACAGGACGAGCTCGAGCTGCTCGGCGGGGTCAGGCACGGCCTGACCCAGGGCGGCCCGATCGCGCTGCGGATCGGCAACAGCGAGTGGCCCAAGTGGCGCTCGGTGATGGCCGCCGATCCGGAGCAGGGGCTCGGCGAGCTCGACGAGTACGAGCCGGGCGCCGAGCCGGGCACCGTCACGGCGCAGAACGCCGCCGCGGCCGGCCCCGGCCAGGCCCGCAGCGCCCCGCTCACCCGGCCCCGGCCCGGCCACGCCGACCTGGCCGGCATGCAGAAGTACGGCTTCGACGACGCCCGCCCGGTGCTCGAGCGGGCCAGCGCCCGGGAGACCGCGGCCCGGGTCGCGCTCGGCGAGATCGCCCGCTCCTTCCTGCGCCAGGCCGCCGGGATCGAGGTGCTCTCGCACGTGGTCGCGCTCGGCCCGGTCAGCGCCCCGGCCGGCAGCGCGCCGCGCCCCGGCGACCTGGACCGGGTGGACGCCGACCCGGTCCGCTGCCTGGATCCCGAGGCCAGCGCGCGGATGATCGCCGAGATCGACGCCTGCCACAAGGAGGGCGACACCCTCGGCGGCGTGGTCGAGGTGCTCGCCTACAACCTGCCGCCCGGCCTGGGCAGCCACACCCACTGGGACCGCCGGCTCGACGCCCGGCTGTCCGGCGCGCTGATGAGCATCCAGGCGATCAAGGGGGTCGAGGTCGGCGACGGCTTCGGCCTGGCCGCGATCCGGGGCAGCCAGGCCCACGACGAGATGGAACCGGGCCGGCCCGGCGTCCGCCGCAAGACCGGCCGCTCCGGCGGCACCGAGGGCGGCATGTCCACCGGCGAGCCGCTGCGCGTGCGGGCCGCGATGAAGCCGATCGCGACCGTCCCGCGCGCCCTGGCCACCATCGACACCGCCACCGGCGAGGCCGCGGTCGCGCACCACCAGCGCTCCGACGTGTGCGCCGTCCCGGCCGCCGGGATCGTCGCCGAGGCGATGGTCGCCCTGGTCCTGGCCGACGCGGTGCTGGAGAAGTTCGGCGGCGACTCGCTGGCCGAGACCCGGCGCAACGTGGCCGCCTACCTCGCCGACGTGCGCGAGCGCGGACTGGAGGTGCTGGCGTGATGACCATGCTGCCCACCGCGCTCAGGCCGCGGATCGTCCTGGTCGGCGCGCCCGGCGCGGGCAAGAGCACCGTCGGCCCGCTGCTGGCCGACCTGCTCGGGGTCGCCTTCCGGGACACCGACCACGACGTCGAGGCGATCACCGGGATGCCGATCGCCGACCTGTTCGTCGAGCGCGGCGAACCGTACTTCCGCGACCTGGAGGCCGAGGCGGTGCACGCCGCGCTGGCCTCGCACCCGGGCGTGCTCTCGCTCGGCGGTGGCGCGATCCTGCGCCCGCAGACCCGGGCCGCACTGGCCGGGCACACGGTCGGCTACCTGCGGGTGGACCTGGCCGAAGCGGCCCGCCGGGTCGGCATGAACGCCCCCCGGCCGCTGCTGCTGGGCAACGTCCGGGCCCAGCTGAACGAGCTGTTCCACCAGCGCACCCCGCTGTACGAAGAGGTCGCGACCATCACCGTCGACGCCGCCACGCAGACCGCCGAGGACATCGCCGGCCTGCTCGCCAAGGAGTTGCCCGCCGCATGACCAGCACCGAGACGCCCGCCCCGGGCGGTACGCCGCAGCCCGCCGCCACCCGGATCACGGTCGGCGGCGGCGAGTCCGCCGGCTCCGCGCCGTACGACGTGGTGATCGGCACCGGCCTGCTGGGCGAACTGCCCGCGCTGCTCGGCCCCAAGGCCGCCCGGGTGGCGATCATCCACCCGAAGGCGCTGGCCGCCACCGCCGAGGCGATCCGGGCCGACCTGGCCGGCGGCTACCAGGCCGTCACGATCGAGGTCCCGGACGCCGAGGAGGCCAAGTCGCTGACCGTGCTCGGCTACCTGTGGACCGTGCTCGGCCAGTCCGGGTTCACCCGCACCGACGCGATCGTCGGGGTAGGCGGCGGAGCGACCACCGACCTGGCCGGGTTCGCCGCGGCCACCTGGCTGCGCGGGGTGCGCGTCATTCAGGTGCCGACCACCCTGCTCGGCATGGTGGACGCGGCCGTGGGCGGCAAGACCGGCATCAACACCGCCGAGGGCAAGAACCTGGTCGGCGCCTTCCACCCCCCGGCCGGGGTGCTGTGCGACCTCGCCGCGCTGCAGACCCTGCCGCGCAACGACTACGTGGCCGGACTGGCCGAGGTGGTCAAGGCCGGGTTCATCGCCGACCCGCGGATCCTGGAACTGATCGAGTCCGACCCGGCCGCCGCGCAGGACCCGGCCGGACCGCATACCAGGGAACTGATCGAGCGCGCGGTCCAGGTCAAGGCGACGGTGGTCAGCTCGGACCTGAAGGAGTCCGGCCTGCGCGAGATCCTGAACTACGGCCACACCCTCGGCCACGCGATCGAACGCAACGAGCGCTACCAGTGGCGGCACGGCGCGGCCGTCTCGGTCGGCATGATCTTCGCCGCCGAACTCGGCCGCCTGGCCGGCCGGCTGGACGAGGCCACCGCGCAGCGGCACCACGAGGTGCTCGGCGGCCTGGGCCTGCCGTTGACGTACGACGCGTCCGCGTGGACGAAACTGCACGACGCGATGCGGATCGACAAGAAGTCGCGTGCTGACACACTCCGCTTCATCGTGCTGAACGGCCTGGCGAAACCGGTCGTGCTGGAAGGCCCGGACCCGCAGCTGCTGGCCGCCGCGTACGCGGAGGTGGCCCGATGAGCGAACAGACGGCCCCGGCCCCGGCCGACGCCTCCGCGCAGACCGATGGAACCGCACCGGCCGCCAAGACAGTGTTCGTACTCAACGGCCCCAACCTGGGCCGGCTCGGCAGCCGCGAACCGGACGTCTACGGCGCCACCACCTACGCAGGGCTCGTCGAAGCCTGCGAAAAAGCCGGCGCCGAGCTCGGATTCCGGGTCGTGGTCCGCGAGACCAACGACGAGGGCGAGATCATCCGCTGGCTGCACGAGGCCGCCGACGGCCGGATCCCGGTGGTGATCAACCCCGGCGCCTTCACCCACTACTCGTACGGCCTGCGCGACGCCGCCGCCCAGCGCACCGCGCCGCTGGTCGAAGTGCACATCTCCAATCCGCACGCGCGCGAACAGTTCCGGCACACGTCGGTGATCTCCGCCGTGGCCAGCGGAACCATCGCGGGTTTCGGGATCGGCTCCTACCTGCTCGCCCTGCGCGCCCTGGCTGATTTATGACGGTAGACTTGAGGGTCGAAGATTGAAAAATCCCTATCGCTTAGGAGTCACCCAGCCGTGGCCACCACGAACGACCTCAAGAACGGCATGACGCTCAACCTCGACGGCGAGCTGTGGAACGTCGTCGAGTTCCAGCACGTCAAGCCTGGTAAGGGCCCGGCCTTCGTCCGCACCAAGCTCAAGCACGTGCTGTCCGGCAAGGTGGTCGACCGGACTTTCAACGCCGGCATCAAGGTGGAGACGGCGAACGTCGACAAGCGGACGATGCAGTACCTCTACAAGGAGGGCACCGACTTCATCTTCATGGACAACGACACGTACGACCAGATCCACGTTTCGCGGGAGACGGTCGGCGACGCCGCCAACTTCATGCTGGAGAACTCCGAGGCGATGGTCGCGACCCACGACGGCGTGCCGCTGTACGTCGAACTGGCCGCCGCGGTCGAGCTCGTCATCACCTACACCGAGCCCGGCCTGCAGGGCGACCGGTCCACCGGCGGCACCAAGCCGGCCACCCTGGAGACCGGCTACGAGATCCAGGTCCCGCTGTTCGTGACCACCGGCGAGAAGGTCAAGGTGGACACTCGCGAAGGCAAGTACCTCGGCCGGATCAACAACTAGTCCTCATGGCCAGTCGGAGCAAAGCACGGCGTCGGGCCCTGGAAGTCCTCTTCGAAGCGGACTTGCGGGGCCTGGACCCGCTCAGGGTCCTGGCGGACCGGGTCGCGCGCAGCGAGGCGCTGACCCCGCAGGACAGCGACCCGCACATCGGCGAGTTCACCGTCTCGCTGGTCGAGGGCGTGGTCTCGCAGATCGACCGGATCGACCCGCTGATCGAGACCTACTCCGTGGACTGGACGATCGACCGGATGCCGGCGGTGGACCGCAACCTGGTCCGGCTCGGCATCTACGAGATCCTGTGGGCCGACGACGTCCCGGACGTGGTCGCCATCGACGAGGCGGTCTCGCTCGCCCAGGAGCTGTCCACCGCGGAGTCCCCGCAGTTCGTCAATGGTCTGCTGAACCGGATCATGGAGCTCAAACCCACGCTCCGGCGCTAGCCGCGCCGGCCGGGGAACCCGCCGGTTGAAACTGAATTGACGTCAGCTGGCGGGGCGGGTAGTGTAGTCCGAGTCGCCAAGACGGAAAGCGCCGCGACCTGCAGTACCGCGGCGGCACATCTGGTTGACACCTCCACTCAAATCCTGATTGATACCTCGTTGCGGCCTGTGCCGGTTCGGGGGTGGTTGACTGTGCATTGATTCGGCAGGAAACAAGCGATTTGGAAGAGCGGAAGAAAGGCTGCTAAAGTTTCACTCGTTGCGAAAGCGGCAAGCGAAACAAAAGCGGTGAAGCAGTAAAGAAAAAAGTGCTAGAATAAGAGCACGACAACAAGACCCTGGCGGTCGCTCTGGTAGTTCCCGCCTCGTGTGTTTGTTTCTTGAGAACTCAACAGTGTGTCGAACTTATTGTTTACGATGCCATTTGTTGTAATTCAATGGCTGATTGCCCGGATCCTGGTGGCTCCCGTCAC
>DASZBX010000040.1:0-7071 GCA_035943635.1 Actinocrinis sp.
TGACGCCCGGGTGATCACCCTGCACGGCGCCCTGAACCTTGAAGCGCTCTCGGAGAACTACGGCCGTCTGATGGCCGGGGTGCAGCCGCACAAGTTCGCCGGCATCACCACCCTGGACCGCTTCGCCCCCGCCGCCCCGAAAAACGCGCCCTGAACGGCCCGGGCGACCGACACGAGGCCGAGCGGTGACACCCACGCGAGCGCTCGCACACGGCCACAAGGTCCGCACCGACGACCCGGGCACCGGAGAAAACCAGAAAGGGAACCACATGAGGATAGTGGGCGTCCGGCGGCCGCACGCCGACTCCGGCGTGCAGGTCGCGGCCCTGGCCGAGCACGGCGAGGAGGTCACCGTGGTCGCCTCGCTCGCGGACTTCTGGGACGACCCGGCCGGGCTGTTGTCCCGGCCGCCGGCCGGCCCGACCCTCGCCGTCGGCTCGATCGAGCTGGTCCCCCCGGTGCCGCCCGACGCGCGGATCTTCTGCATCGGGCTCAACTACGCGAACCACGCCGCGGAAGGCAGTTTCCGCGACCAGGAACTGCCGCCGTACCCGACGCTGTTCGCGCGCTGGACCCAATCGCTCACCGTGGACGGCGCGCAGGTCCCGGTGCCGTCCAACGAGGAGGGACTGGACTGGGAGGGCGAAGTCGTCGCCTGGGTCGGGGCCCCGCTCGTCGACGCCACCCCCGAGGAGGCGCTGGCAGCGGTCGTCGGGTACTCCACCTTCAACGACCTGACCGCCCGCAGAGCGCAGAAGTTGACCTCGCAGTGGATCCTGGGCAAGAACGGGGACCGGTCCGGCCCGATCGGCCCGATGGTGCCGGCTGCGGAGGTCGGCGACCTGAGACGGGGACTGCGGCTGCAGACCCGGGTCAACGGGAGGACCGTGCAGGACGCCCGCACCGATCAGATGATCTACCCGGTCGGCGAAACACTCTCGCTGATCTCACACACCCTGTCGCTGCGCCCCGGCGATCTGCTCGCGACCGGCACACCGGCCGGGGTCGGCTACGCCCGCAATCCTCCTCAGCTGCTCCAACCGGGAGACGACGTCGAGGTCGAGGTGGAACGCCTGGGCATTCTGCGCAACACGGTGGTGGGCAATCACCGCAGGTCGGCGGGTAACTAGCCCCGCGGCCCCGCAGCCGGGACCAGCCCACTCACCGACGATCGTTCAGCACTTGTCTTCGGAAATGAAGGGAACCACCATGAGCGACGAAGCTCCCGTCTTCCTGCCGGCCTTCCCGTACGTCGAGGCCGACGAGAAGAGCCTGTTCAGTAAGTTCGAACCCGGCACCCGGATCCTGCCCGCGGGTTTCCAGACGCTGCCGCAGTACCGGCCGACCCCGGTAGACATCGTGTTCGAGAAGGACACTGCGGTCACCCTGCGCGACGGGACGACGATCTACGTCGACGTGTTCCGTCCGGCCGGGACCGAGCAGGTGCCCGTCATCGTTGCGTGGAGCCCTTACGGGAAGAGCCAGGGCACAGACCCGAAATACATCGCGTTGTACTCGCTGCTGGGCCTCGATCTCAGCCTGTTGTCGGGCCTGGCGAAGTTCGAGGGCCCGGATCCGGCCTTCTGGTGCGCGAACGGCTATGCCGTCTGCAATCCCGACGCGCGCGGCGTCTTCAACTGCGACGCAACGGGCGGCTGCGCGTCTCCCTGCGGCACCTGGACGAGGAACTGTCCTCGGACACCATTCCCGCGCACAGCTTCGACCGCGTGGAGAAGCTCGAACCCGGCGCGATCGTCCCCGTCGACATCGACATGTTCCCGGTCGGCCTGGCGTTTCACCCCGGTGAGCAGCTGAGGCTCATCATCAGCGGCTACAACCTGCTCGGCGGCGTCATGCCGCACCTGGCAACCGTCACGCCCGACAACCACGGCCGGCATGTCATCCACGCCGGAGCGTCGCACGCCTCGTACCTTCAGCTCCCGGTCCGAACGGGCGCCTGAGGCGAGCACGCGGACGTAGTGCGTCGGTCGGCGACGGGCGAGCCGCAGGGCGCGACGGCCAGGCCCGAGGGATTGCGGGAACGCAAGAAGCGGCTGATGCGTCAGCAGTTGTCCGACACGGCGACGGAGATGTTCGTCGAGCGCGACTTCGACGCCGTGCGCGTCGCCGAGATCGCCGAGGCCTGCGGCGCTTCGACACCACGATGACCGCGCTGCGGACCGGCCTGGCCGATCCCGGGGTCCCGCCGGTCGAGGCGGCGCTGCGGATCCTGGACGCCGAACTGGCCGCCATGACCTCCTGGCCGGCCGCCCAGGCCGACCCGGCCCGGGTGGTCGCCAGGACTCTGCGATTCGGCGACCTGATCAGGTCCACGCCCTCGCTGCGGGCCCATCAGCACGACATGACCGACCGGCTCGTCGCCACCGCCGCGCAGGTCCTCGCCGCGCGGGCCGGCCTGGGCCCGGACGACCCCGAGCCGAAGATCGCCGCCACCGCGCTGCTCGGACTCTGGCGGATCCAGTTCCGGTCCCTGCGCCACCATCTTGGCAGCACTCTTACACCTGAGCAGCTGCACGCGGCGGTGACCGCCGACGTCCGGCGGGCGGCGAGGCTGATCGACACCGGATTGCGGTCGATGGCGCACGGGCCGGTCGGCCCGTCCCATCTAACGTCAGGATACTGATCAGAGTGGTCGGCCTGTGTTCATGTGCCCATTCGTCGACATCGGTGAGGTCCAGGCCGAGGTCTCCGACAGTTCGACGATGTATTCGGCGGTCAGTTCAGGCTGCTCTATCGCGGGCAGGTGGGCACAGTCCGCAAGGATGCGCAGGCGTGCGCCCTCTGCTCGTGCGGCAGCGTGCCGAGCTGGAAGAGCCCGGCCAGTACTCCGACGCCGAGCCGTTCGACCAACTCGGCGAGCTTCTCGGCGACGGTCTGCGGGCTGCCGACGATCGCGTAGCCGCCCTCCTGGACCTCGCGCCAGTCCCGCAGCGAGACCGAGAACTTCTCCAGCGCCGAGAGCAGGCCGAACGCGGACGCGGCGCTGTTGTAGCCCGGCGCGGACGTCTCGACCCCTCGTTGCAGCCGCCTGGTGAAGTACCAGAAGTGTTCCTCGTACTCGGCGCGGGCCTTCGCGTCGGTGTCCGCGACGTAGATCGGCAGCAGCAGCCCGAGTTTCTCCGGCTGCGGCGGGCGGCCGGCGGCCAGCCAGGTGCGCCGCAGCACCCGGTAGTTCGCCTCGAACACCGAGGAGTGGAAGAACGGCAGGCCGACGTACGAATATCCGCGGGCCGCGACCAGTTCCATGGTCTCGCGCGAGCCGATGCCCGGAATCCAGATCGGCGGATGCGGTTGCTGGAGCGGGCGGGGCCACGGGTTGACGTAGCGCAGCCGGTAGAACTCCCCGTCGAACTCGAACGGCCCCGGCCGGGTCCAGGCGGCGACCACCAGGTCCAGCGCCTCGGCGAACCGGCGGCGCGCCTCGGTCGGATTGAGCCCCGAGTAGTGGTACTCCGGCGCGCCGCCCAGGACCATGCCCGCGATCAGCCGGCCGCCGGTGACCACGTCGAGCACGGCGTACTCCTCGGCCACCCGGGTCGGCGGATGGTAGAGCGGCAAAGCGTTGCCGATCACCGCGATCTTGGCCCGCTCGGTGCGCCGCGCCAGCATCGCGGCGAACAGGTTGGGGCTGGGCATCAGGCCGTAAGCGGTCTGATGGTGTTCGTTCAGGATCAGCCCGTCGAAGCCCACCTGGTCGGCGTACTCCAGCTCGTCGAGGTAGCGGTGGTAGAGGTGGTGGCCGAGCTGGGGATCGTACAAGGCGTTGGGCGCGGTGATCCACGCAGATCCCTGATAATCCTCCGGCAGGTGCGGCCAGGGCATGAGGTGGAAGGAAAAGAACTCCATGACAGGAGCCTGACCGACCGTCGACCCTTGTGCACCCCCAGTCACCCCCTATACCCGGCCCGGGCCCAGGCTGTGGGCGAGCGGGTGCTGATGCCGGTGGGGCCTCGGCGGCTGGCAGCCGCACAGTGTGCGCGAGTGAGCGGCCACGCCGCGCCCGGGGCACCGGGCCGGGGCGGCGTGATCCCCGGCCCGGTGCCCCGGTCAGGTTTGGTCTGCCGGGTCGGTGGGGCTGAATCGGGGTGGGGAGGGCTTGTCGGCCCGGGGGCTGAGTAGTCCTGCTGTGGCGGGGGTGATGGTGCCGTTGGCTACGTCGCGGGCTATGTCGGACAGGCGTTGGTTTTGGTTGCGGGCGTGTTGGCGCATCGTCGCGAACGCTGCGTCTACGGTGGTGTGGTGCCGCTCGGCCAGCACGCCTTTGGCTTGTTCGATGACGATGCGGCTGGTCAGGGCGGTTTGGAGTTAAGTGGTGAGTAGTTCGGCCTGGTAGATGGTGCGTTGGGTCAGGATGCCGATGGTGGCTACGTCGGCCAGGGACTGGCCGGTGCGTATGTCGTCTTGGCTGAGTGGGCCGGGTCGGGAGCAGAAGAGGTTCAGGGCGCCGATCACGGTGGTGCGTAGGCGTAGTGGCAGGGCGTGTACGGAGACGTAGCCGGCTAGTTCTGCGGCTTCGGCGAACTGGGGCCAGCGTTCGTGGTTGGCGTGTAGGTCGGCGTTGGCGACCGGCTGTCCGGTGCGGAAGGCGTCGACGCACGGGCCGGCGTCGGACTGCAGCTCGAACAGTTCCAGCAGTCGGGCGTTGTCGCTGGATGCGGCGGTGGCGTGCAGTTGTTTGCGCTGGTCCACGAGCATGAGGCCTGCTGCGTCTACGTCCAGTAGTTGGACGCAGCGCTCGGCCAGGGTGTGGAGGAAGTCGATCACGTCGAAATCGTCGACCAGGGTGTCGGCCGCTTCGAGCAGGGCTTGGGCCAGGTCGTGTTCGCGGTTCATGTCGTGGCCCGGGTATGTCGGTCGCCGGGGCGGGAGGGTACGGGCAGCCGGGTCCGGGGCGTCGGGGGGTGTCATGGCTTGTCAGTCCTTCACATGAATTCGGTGGGCGACCACGTCCGCGGCCACCTCGCTGATCGGGCGGCCGGTGGAGTAGGCGTGGGCGCGCAGCAGTAGCAGGGCCTCGGACAGGGGCACGTTCAACTGGACGCTGAGTACCCCGGTGGCCTGGTGCACCTCGGCACGATAGGCGGGCGGCTGCTCCCAGCCCGGCTGTGGTCTCGTCCGGCCGGCATCGGCCGGGTCCCGGGTGAGCGGTGCGCAGTGCAGCACGAGCACGGTGACGGCGTCAGCCAGGGCCAGCGCGTCGGCCAACTGCCCGAGGGACAACGGGCCCGGGGCGCCGCGGTGGGCCAGCAGGACGCCGACGCTGATCGCCCCGACCTGGAGCGGGACCGCGAACACCGCGCCCACGCCGAGGTCCAGGGCGGCGGGAGCGAATCCGGGCCAGCGCTCCACGGCGTCGGAGAGATCGGGGACGAGGACCGCGGACCCGCTGGACAGCGCCGCGACGGACGGGCCTTCGCCCAGGGTGAACTGCGCGTCCTCCAGGGCGGCCGAGGTCTTCTTCCCGCCCCAGGTGTGCACCGTGCCGCCGGTTGCGATGGCCACTGCGGCGCAGATCTCGTCCACTCCCAGACAGGCCGCGGCCGCTTGGGCCGCCGCGGGCACGGGATTCGTACCGGGCCGCCCGCCCCCGCCTGCGCCCAGGAGCGCGAGGACAGCGGCCATCTGGTCGGTGAGCACAAGCTGGGTGTCTCCTCCTGCGCGATCATGCTGTCGATCGCCCGATGCCGGTGGTCGAGACCGGCGCCAGGGGCCGGCGAACCTGCTCCGGTCGGATGCCGTGGGCGATCTGCGGACGGACGGGGACGTTCATGCCGCCGGGGTCTGAGGAGACATTTACCGAATTGCCTGGCTGTGTGTGCGCAGGCGCCGTCGAAATGGATCTCGAACATCCGCCTGCCGCGCATCGGGTACCCGGTTTCCGATGAACCGGCCGTGTCAATGAGTGTGTCGCCTTCAGTATGCACCAGCGCACGGGCAGGAAGTGGGCCGACGCTCGTACGCCCGGCCTGAAGGGCTCTTCGCGGCAGCCGTACGGGCTGTCGGCCACCGGGTTCCGGTCAGACGGACTTGCGGCGAGTCGGCGCAGGCCGCGGCGCGAGGGACTCGTTCTGCAGGAGAACCCGGGCGAGCCACCTGCGTACATGGCAGAAAGATCGTCTGACGGCCGAGATCTCACCTGCCCGGCGCGCCGGATCCGACGCCGCGCGGTCGCGGCCGGCCGTCTGCGGACCCTGCTGTTCCGGCTCGGTCGTCTCGGCGGCAGCCGCGTACCCGTCGATCTCCCGGCCCAGCCAGGTCAGCTCCCCGTAGCCCGCCCGTCGGGTCCGGTCGCAGGCCACCGAGGTGCTGCGGGCGAGGTCCAGGGCTTTCTCCAGGGTGGCGTGGGCGGCGCTGATCGCCTTGGGGTCCCCCTTGCGCTGCGCCGCGGCCACGTGCCGATAGGCGGTGTCACAGCATTCGATCGCCGCCGCCAGTGCGGACTCCATGTGGGCGCGGCGACTGTGCAGCAGTTCCGCCCAGGCGTGGTTGACGAACCCCTCCGCCTCGCGCACGCCCTGGTCCGGTGTGACCGTCGGCGGCACGGCTTCGTCCCCGGCCTGTCCGTCCGGCGCTCGGCCGGACATCATCGGCCGCCGGTCCGGCCGTGGCCGCCCGGTGCGGGCCTGCGCACAGCCGCAGCCGAGGGCGTGGAGGGTGGAGAGAAGCCGGAATGAAGTGCCGTCGCCATGAGGAAGCCGCCTTGCTCAGGAAGGACGGGCAGCGAGGCGGGTCTCGAGACCGGCGTATGGTCTAGACCTATCGGGAACTCGGTCAGGCTGCGTGATCGGGTGTCTACCGCCAGTATGCCTCCGAACCGCCTCGCACGACAGGGCGGGAGCGGATCGGCGGCGTGGTGGCCCGGAGCGGCCCGGCCGGGGGCAGCCGGGTCGGTCCGTGGCCGGCCCGGTCACAGCAGGGCGCGGTGTCGCTTGACGAGTGGGAGTCTGGCCCACATCGCGCCCAGGCCCAGGGGGCTGGCGGTGCCGAAGGCGGCGACGGCCAGGAGGGCGAAGGCGTCCATGACGTGTTCGTCGACGAAGGGGTTGCTCG
>DASZBX010000041.1:0-59754 GCA_035943635.1 Actinocrinis sp.
GTCTTCTTGGGCGGTCTGCTCGCGACGCGTGATGCTCAGGTGCGGGAGTTGACAGGGCCTGCCCGATACGTCGTTCTAAGCTTCGCCAGGGCCACCGAGGATCCGAAACCGACGGGAGAGTTGTGCGCGGCGAGCCGCGCAATCCCTCTAACTACCGCAGCAGTCGTGCGAACCATACTGCTGCTATGGCGAGCGGTAGTTGCGCTGGGCAAGTGCTCGCGCGAGTGCGCTGTTTCGGCGGTTTGGTACATGCGGCTGGCGGCGCGCGGGCTGAGGGCGATGTGATATCCCGGGCTACTGCTACTGCTACTGCTACTGCTACTGCTACTGCTACTGCTACTGCTACTGCTATTGGTGCAGTGGATCGCCCGCAGTGCTTCAGCCAGCTCTCGCCTTCCGCATATGCCAGGCTGCCGAAGCAGCGTACTCGTGCGCGTACTTGTCCAGCGAAACTGCGCGCGCCGTATCAGCTGTATGGCTCGCTCGACTGCTGCGGTAGTTGAGGGGTCTGCGCGACTCTCGCGCAAGGCTGGGGCTGTGTCGGATCGGGATCCTCGGTGGCCCAGGCGGATCGTAGACTGCCGCACCGGGCAGGTCCTGTCAACTCCCGCACTCGAGCTCAGCGCCCGTGAGCGGACCGCCCAAAGTACCTGGCCCGGGAGTTGATTGGGCCTGTCCGGTGTGGCAGGCTCCGGGCCGACTGGGGCGCCGAGGAGCCCGATCCGACACACCCAAAAGGTAACCCACCACCCAAAAAGACTGATCCATGGGGATCCTTGGGGGTTCCTGGCCCGCCGGAGGCACAGCAGTAGACGTAAGCTGACATGGCGGCGCAACCCCAAACGTCGACCATGAACCGAATCAGACCAGTTGCCGCCAACTACCAACAGACTCAGCTGTCAACTATCGAAAGACTACTGCCACCCCTCCAGAATCACCTGCGGCCGCCCGCCGCCGAGATATGCGTTCAAGACCGACTGCGCGACAGGAACCAAAGGCTCCGGCAACGAGCTGATGTCGACCCACTCCAGCCGATCGTGCTTCTCCGGTTCGGCATTGACCAGCTCACCGGACCACTCGTGCGTCACGAACAGAATCCCCACCCACCCGTTCGGAGCCTCAACGCCCCAAGCGCCATGCGCGACCTGGGCCAGGCGGAGCGAATCGACCACGACCACCAGCCCGGTTTCCTCCTCCAACTCCCGCACTGCTGTCGTGGACACCGGTTCGCCAGGGTCGGACTTGCCGACTGGGATATCCCAGCTACCGCGTCCGAACTTTGCCCTCGGGCCGCGGCGCAGTAGCAGGATTCGATCAGTGGTGAGATCGTGCACGATGACGCCGGCAGACAGTAGGGCCATCGACTTTTCGGCTGCGGGTAGCGGGGGTGTCCCGTGACTTGTCCATTGTGGAGATCCGTTCTGGCAACTACGGCTATTGGTTGTGGAGGGTGATGTGGAGACTGCTGTCGAAGTGGGTGCTGACGTCGCTGAGGTTAGATCCATTGTCATTATCGGGGCGGGGATTGTCGGCGCGTCGGTGGCTTACCACGTGGCGCGTCTCGGGCTGCCGGTGACCCTGATCGACCAGGCGTCGTCGGTGGCCGCAGGTGTGACGGGTGGTTCGTTTGCATGGATTGGCGCTACTGCGGGTGGCGGCTGGCCGGGTGGGAGTGACGACCTGCGTGGGGAAGTCCTCGCGGACTGGCGGCGGCTGGAGGCGGAGGTGCCGGGCGTTGCCGTTCGGTGGACGGGGTCGCTGATTCCGATCGAGGATGATGCGGCAGGTGGGAGTGGGCAGGGCTTGCAGATGGAGGAAGCCGGGGGTGACTTGGAGGCGGGGCAGCATCTGATCGGGCGTGGCGAGATCGCGGCGCTTGAACCGAATCTCCGGGTTTTACCGGAGCGGGCCGTGTCCATCCCGTCTGACGGGGGCGTGGATCCGACTGAGGTGACTGAGGCGCTTGTGGCGGCGGCTCGTCGGCTTGGTGCGCGGGTGGTGTTGGGTGCAGGTGCGGCGTCGTTGAAGACTGTGGACGATGGCCGGGTTGTCGGGGTGGAGTCCTCGGCTAGATTCCATCCCGCCACTACGGTCGTGTTGGCTGCGGGCACGGGGATCCCGGCGCTGTGCGCGCCGCTGGGCGTCGAGGTGGTGGTTGACGCGTCTCCTGCGTTTCGGATGAGCGCGGCTGCTCCGGCTGGGTTGGTGCGGACGATCTTTGTGGGATCGGACTTCGAAGTCCGTGAGGTGCGGGACGAGGTGTTGTTGGTGACGGCCCCGCTCTCGGAGGAAAGGGATGGGGCTGCGGAATTGGCGGAGTCTGCGGAGCGCGCAGAGTCGGCGGCGCTTGAGCAGCTTGCCGGGGAAACAACGGATCGGGTTCGGTCTACATTCGGGGAGAAGTCGATCCGGCTGCTGGAGTATCAGGTCGGCTGGCGCCCGGTTCCGCCAGGCGGACCCGTCATCGGATACCTGACACCCGATAAATCCGTCTATGTCGCCGTCATGAACTCCGCGGTTACTCTCGCCCCAACCATCGGCCGCCTGATCGCGGACGAGCTCGTGACCGGCCGCATCGCGCCTGAATTAGCCCGCTGTCGCCTACCTGCGCCCGCCTCCGACCCCGGTTCGCGGTGAAGCAACACCTGGTGAAGAGAGGGTGAATTCCACTGCCTCAGACCGGCCTCTCCCTACCCGGTGCCTTAGTCTCGTCTCGGACCCGGTACAGGCTCCGGGATCCGTGATCAGCACGAAGGAGAGCGGCCGGAATATGGGATCTGTCTTGCCCAGGGTGGCGGGTCCGCGGACGACGCTCGCCTTGACGGCCGTCGTGGTCCTCGCGGCCGCGGTCGTGGGGGCCGGGAAATCCGCGGCGGCTCCGGCGCCGTACTCGGGGTTGACCGGGCCGACCGGGTCGTTGCTGGTGGACGTCTACGACTGCGGCGCCAACTGGACCTCGGCAACCCCGGGGCAGCAGACGCTGACCCTCTACAACGACGGCACTCAGGCTGCCGAAGTCGACCTCGTGAACCCGAAGAACGGTGCGGTGTACGGCGAGTTCGTCGGGCTCGGGCCGGAGACGTCGGACCAGATGAGCGTGAACCTCGGCGACGGCGACTACGCCTTCTACTGCGTGCCCGCCGACGCCGACCCGGTAACCGGGCCGACCGTGCACGTGAGCGGCGCGACTGCCGCGCAGACCGCTGCGGCTACGCCCGGTGTGGTCCCGGTGACCCGGCAGGACATGACAGTGCTGGCCAAGCAATACGAGGCCTACGTCACCGCCGGGCTCAACACCCTGCTATCTGAGGTACAACAGCTGAGCACTGACATCGCAGCCGGGAATCTGGCCGCTGCGCGTACGGACTGGCTGACCGCGCACATGCAGTACAACCGGCTCGGCGGCGCGTACGACGCGTTCGGCGACCTGGGCGACAGCATCGACGGGCTGGCGACCGACCTGCCCGGCGGCGTGAACGGCTCCTCGTTCGCGGGCTTCCACCGGATCGAGCTCGGGTTGTGGAGCGGGCAGAGCGCGGCCGCGCTGGCCGGGCCGGCCTCCGGCCTGGTCGCGAACGTCCAGTCGCTGATCGCTGCGTTCCCGACCGAGCAGGTGGACCCGCTGGACGTCGGGTTGCGTACGCACGAGATCCTCGAGGACGCGGTGCGGTTCGAGCTCAGCGGGCAGAGCGACGAGGGCAGCGATACTAGCCTGGCGACGGTCAGCGCGAACATCGACGGCACGGAAACCCTGCTCAGCATCCTCACGCCCACGCTGACGCCGCGCTACCCGGCCCTGCCGCAAGTCCAGGCGGCGCTGGCCCACCTGCGCACGCTGGTCGACGCGCAGCACGCGGCGGACGGGACGTGGACGCCGCTGAGCCAGCTGACCGAAGCGCAGCGTGAGGCGATCAACTCGGCCGCGGGGAACGCGGTGGAACTGCTCGCGCCGATCGCGACGATCTGTGAGCCGCGGATGACCGGTCCGGCTGGTGGGTCGGACGCGGGATCGTGAACGAGACTGTGGATGGGGACGGTAACGCGGACGTGAGCGGGCAGATGAAGACGAACTCGAACTCCGACGGCGCGGGCGCAGATGTGGGCGTAGACGCGAAGCCGGTAACCGTTTCGCAACCGGATGGCGGCGACAACGCCACGGTCGGCGGCGCCGCGCCGGTGCGTCGCCGGTCGCTGCTGCGTGCGGCAGGGCTGGGCGGTGCGGCGGTGGCTGCGGCGGGTGCGGGGACCGGGTATCTGGCCTCGCGCAGCATCGCGGCCGCGGACGCCGCGCCGGACGGGCCGGCCTTCCACGGCGCGCACCAGGCCGCGATCCTGCGTTCGCCCGCGCCCGGAACGGCGACGATCCTGCTCGGGTTGGACGTGACCGCCGCCGACCGGGCCGGTCTGACCACCCTGCTGCGGACCCTGACCGATCGGGCCGTGTTCCTCACCTCGGGCGGGACCCCGCAGCCGTTGGGCGTGTCCGCGCCGCCGTCGGACTCCGGGACGCTCGGCGCGTCCGTCGTGGCCGACAATCTCACCTTCACGCTCGGTGTCGGCGCCTCGCTGTTCGACGACCGGTTCGGCCTGGCCTCGCGCAAACCCGCCGGGCTGACGCCGATGCCGGTGTTCCCGAACGACGACCTCGACGCAGCGTACTGCCACGGCGACCTGAGCCTGCAGCTGGCCGCGGACAATCAGGACACTGTGCTGCACGCGCTGCGCGACGTCACCAAGCACATCCGCGGCACGGCCCAGATCCGGTGGCGGATCGACGGATTCGTCAGCCCGCCGCGGCCGAGCGGCACCCCGCGCAACCACTTCGGGTTCAAGGACGGGATCGCGAACCCGGACGTGGCCGACGCGTCGTCGATGAACCGGCTGGTCTGGGCGGACACCTCGGCCGGGCAGCCGGCCTGGACCGCCGGGGGCAGCTACCAGGTGGTCCGGCTGATCAGGATGCTGACCGAGTTCTGGGACCGGGTCTCGCTCAGCGAGCAGGAGAACATGTTCGGCCGGCGCCGGGACTCCGGGGCGCCGATGACCGGCGGCGGGGAGACGGACGCGCCGAACTACGCCAACGATCCGACCGGCGAGACGATCCCGCTGACCGCGCACATCCGGCTGGCCAACCCGCGCACGCCGAAGGACGCGGACAGCCAGATCCTGCGCCGCGGCTTCAACTACGACCTGGGCGTGGACGAGGTCGGGAACCTGAACCTGGGCCTGATCTTCACCTGCTACCAGCAGGACACCCAGCGCCAGTTCGAGGCGGTGCAGGGGCGGCTGGACGGCGAGCCGCTGGACGACTACATCTCGCCGTTCGGCGGCGGGTACTTCTTCGCGCTGCCTGGAGTCTCGGCGTCCGGGAACGACTTCTTCGGCTCGGCCCTGGTGGCCTGACCGGGAGCACGCGGCTGCGGTGGTGAGAGCGGCGGCGGCGCGCAGTACTCTGGGGGCCGCCCGTGCTCGACGCGTCGAGAGCCGCGCGCCCTGCCCACGCCCGACATCTGGAGAACAGCGTGAAACTGACCGAAGACGTGATCGAGCTGCTGAAGCGGCCGAGCCTGTGCTACCTGGCCACCACGATGCCGGACGGGTCGCCGCAGCTGACCCAGACCTGGGTCGACACGGACGGCGAGCACGTCCTGATCAACAGCGTACTGACTCACGTCAAGACCAGGAACATCCAGCGCGACCGGCGGGTGGCGCTGACCGTCACCGATCCGGAGAACCTGCACCGGTACGTGCAGATTCGCGGGCGGGTGCTGGAGATCCGGACCGAGGGCGCGGTCGAGCACATCGAGGAACTGGCCCAGCGCTACCTCGGCGGGCCGTACCCCTGGTTCGGCGGGCGCGAGCAGGTGCGGGTCGTCTTCGTGATCGAACCCGAGCGGGTCGGCGCAGTGGGGCGTTAGAAACCCGGCGTACGGCCAGAAATCGCTCCATCCGCTCGGATGGCCGGACGAGTGATCGTGGGGGCGGGACGGCTGTGACGAAATTGGTATGTAGTTGCGCAAGCGAGCATCACGGGGCGGGACCGAGGTCTTTCGGGTTCGCCCCGCGTCGCATTGCGGCTGTCGACGATCTCCATGCGCCGGGCCCGGAATGATCCGCGCGGGGCTGTGCACGGAAGATCATCAGAGCGAAGGCCTGTGAAATAGACCAGAGCACATATGCCGTGCGCTGTCATCCCGTCGACACAATTCACCTGCTGTTTATTGCGCAATCGTGCGGATGATCTCGACGCCGCACATGCCGCGAGCCATAGATCGATCATGCGCGGTAAGATCGTTCCGAGGGGTGTCAGTCAGATGATCTATCCGCGATAGACGGCCTGGTCGGACGCTACCAGTCGGTAGCCGACCGGCCTGCGCACTCCCTATCGGCCGTGCCGAAAGTGTAACCAGGGCAGGGGATCCGGCCCGCGACCCCTGGTGCCCGAGGCCCCGCACACCTGTATGCACAATCGGTAGCGGCTCGGAAACAGGGCCGGAATTAGCCGGACACCGCGGCGTGGAACGGTTCGCGTGTTCGTCGAACTCACACCACGAACTGCACAATCGCAGCAGTGAACATATGTACGTAATGCACAGTGCTTGGCGGCCGTCGCCACCATCATCAGTGCCCGAGCGCCCGGCCGCCTTCACTGTCGACCGCACCGGAAGCCCGGGACCGTTTCCGACGGGCCGCGTCGTCCATCCGTTCCGGTTCGACAGGAGCATGCGATGCTACATAGCGGTTATATCCCCTACCCGGCCACCGGCTATTCCTCCGGCGACGCGTCCTGGCAGCTGACCGCCGCCACCCTGGTCGGTCTGATGAGCCTGCCCGGCCTGGCCGTGCTGTACGGCGGCCTGGTGCAGAAGAAGTGGGCCGTCAACACGATGCTGATGGCCTTCTCGGCCTTCTCCCTGGTGCTGGTGGTCTGGTGCCTGTGGGGCTTCAACATGGGCTTCGGCCAGCCGTGGATCAAGACCACGGTCAACGGCGCGGCCAGCGGCTTCCTGGGCAAGCCGAGCACCTCGCTCGGCGTCGGCCAGGAGAACCAGGCGAACATCCCGCTGCTGGACGGGCTGATGCCGCCGTTCAACTTCTCCCAGTCGGCGCTGTTCTACTTCCAGTTCGTGTTCGCCGCGATCACCCCGCTGCTGTGGCTCGGCAGCGTGCTGGGCCGGATGAGCTTCAAGGCCTGGCTGGTCGTCGTGCCGCTGTGGACGACGATCGTCTACTGCGTCGACGCCTTCATGCTCTGGGGCGGCGGCTTCTGGGCCGGCAAGGGCGCCGTGGACTACTCCGGCGGGTACGTCATCCACCTGTCGGCCGGCACCGCGGGCTTCGTCGCCGCTGCCACCATCGGCCCGCGGCTGAAGAAGGACCGGGACCACGGCGTCCCGAACAACCTCCTGCTGTGCGCGACCGGAGCCGGCATCCTGTGGCTCGGCTGGAACGGGTTCAACGGCGGCGACCCCTACTTCGCCGGGCCCGACGCCGCCGCGGCCGTGGTCAACACCAACATCTGCACCGCGTTGGCCCTGCTGACCTGGCTGCTGATGGACATGTGGTTCAGCAAGTCCAAGAAGCCGACCCTGCTCGGCGCGATCAACGGCATGATCGTCGGCCTGGTCACGATCACCCCGGCCGCCGGGTACGTCAACGGCGGCGGCGCGATCGCGCTCGGCGTGATCACCTCGGTCATCGTCTGGCTGGCCTGGTACAAGCTGTCCAAGGTCTGGATCTTCGCCAAGGTCGACGACGCGCTCGGCGTGGTCTACACCCACGGCATCGCCGGCCTGACCGGCGGCCTGCTGGTCGGCGTCTTCGCCGACCCGAACATGACCGTGTACTACGGCGGCAAGGGCACCTCGAACTTCGGCGTGACCGGCCTGCTCTACGGCAACCACTCCTTCCACCAGCTGTTCATGCAGCTCGGGGCGGCGGCCACGGTCATCGTGTGGACCGGCGTGATGACCTTCGTGATCCTCAGGGTGGTCGGACTGTTCATCAAACTACGACTACCGGACGACGTCCTGGAGACCGGCGACCTCGCCGTGCACGACGAGGAGGTCTACCCGGACGAGGGCCTGACCGCGGTCGGCGCCGTCGCGGAGGTGACCGCGGCTGCCGCGGCCGCCGCCGAGTACGAGTCCACCCCGCCGGTGGTCTCGGCCGAGACGGATCCCGCCACCGCGGACTGACCCGGCCCGGGCGGGGCCCGCGCAGCCGGCGCACCGGCCGCGCGGACCCCGCCCGCGTTCCCCCGTCCGGCCAGACCGAAGGGTTGGCGGCACCATGCGACTGATCACCGCGATCATCCGACCGGCCAAGCTCGACACGGTGCACCGCGCGCTCGCGGCCTTCGGGGCCACCGGGCTCACCGCCACCGAGATCTTCGCGGCGACCCTGTGGAACCGGCATCTGGAGGTGTACCGCGGCGCGGTCATGGTGGCCGACACGGTGGCCCGGATCCGGATCGAGGTGCTGGTGGAGACGCCGGACTGCCAGGACCTGGCCGAGCTGCTGCACCGGGTCTGCGCGACCGGCCGGGGCGGGGACGACACCTTCGAACTCTGGGTGACCTCGGTGGACACGGTGATCCGGATCCGCTCGGGAGAGCACTCGGTGTAGTACTCAGAGACAGAGCGAGTCAGCCGTCGAGGACGAGCCGGTCAGGATTCGTAGTCTCCCGCCGTGTCCTGACGACCGCGGAGTACGGCTGCTGCTACGTTCGGGGAGACGTACACCGTGCTTCGTCACCCGGGAGCCGCCGCGCCGGCGATCCGCGGTTTCTCAGACGTTTCTCAGTCCGAGATTTCTCGCGGGATTCTTAGGCTGTTCACCCGGCTAGGCCAGACTCCCTGATGGCTCGATACGACAGCGTGACAAACCCAGGGAGAAGTTTGATGGTGCAGCGAACCAAGCGGCTTGCCCGCCGCAAGTGGGTCATCCCGACCGCCGCGGCGACGGCGATCGCCCTGATCGTCACCCCGACGGCATACGCCCTGAGCTCGAACCACCAGGGCCCCGGCCGTCCGGGCTCCGGCAACACGGCCACCACGACGCCGATCAAGCACGTGGTCGTCATCTTCGATGAGAACATCTCCTTCGACCACTACTTCGGGACCTACCCGAACGCGGCCAACACCGACGGCACCAAGTTCGTCGCCCAGCCGCACACCCCGAAGGTGACCGGCCTGACCACCTCGCTGCTCACGAACAACCCGAACGAGTACGACCCGACCCGGCTGACCCACAGCCAGGCGCTGACCTGCGACCAGAACCACGGCTACACCGCCGAGCAGGAAGCGGCCGACAACGGCAAGGAAGACAAGTTCGTCCAGTACACGGACACCTCCACCTGCACCGGCGAGCCGGTCATCTACGGCGCCCCCGGCCTCGTGATGGACTACTACGACGGCAACACCGTCACCGGTCTGTGGAACTACGCGCAGAACTACGCGATGAGCGACAACTCGTACGGCACCGCGTTCGGCCCGTCCACTCCCGGCGCGCTGAACCTGATCGCCGGCCAGACCTACGGCGCGACCGCGGTCAACTCGGTGACCGGCGCCCCGACCACGGCCTCGTTCATCGGCTCCCCGAACGCCTCCGGCACCGGCACCCTGTACACCGACGCCGACCCGGCGTTCGACGACTGCTCGGACACCAACCACACCTCGACCAGCCCGCTGGCCGAGCTGTCCGGAACCAACGTCGGCGACCTGCTGAACAAGAAGAACGTCACCTGGGGCTGGTTCGAGGGCGGGTTCAACCCGACCGGCGCGGCCAACGGCTACGCGGTCTGCGGTGAGGCGCACGCCAACATCGGCGGCAACACGGTCACGGACTACGTCCCGCACCACGAGCCGTTCCAGTACTACCAGTCGACGGCCAACCCCAAGCACCTGCCGCCGTCCTCCCCGGCCCTGATCGGCCACACCGACCAGGCCAACCACCAGTACGACCTGACCGAGTTCAGCACCGCGCTGAAGGACAACAACCTCCCCTCGGTCAGCTTCCTCAAGGCCCCGGCCTACCAGGACGGCCACGCCGGCTACTCGGACCCGCTGGACGAGCAGAACTTCCTGGCCACCGAGATCAACGCGGTCGAGAAGTCGCCGGAGTGGAGCTCCACCGCGATCGTGATCAGCTATGACGACTCCGACGGCTGGTACGACTCGGCCGACGGCCAGATCATCTCCGGCTCGAACACCTCCCTGGACGCCGACCCGCAGTGCACCACCGCCGCCCCGGCCAAGGCCGGCCAGGCCGACCGCTGCGGCCTCGGCCCGCGCCTGCCGCTGCTGGTCATCTCGCCCTACGCCAAGCAGAACTACGTCGCCAACAACGTGACCGACCAGACCTCGATCACCAAGTTCATCGAGAACAACTGGAACCTCGGCCGGATCGGCGGGGGCGCGTTCGACGCCTCGGCCGGCAGCATCAACGACATGTTCCACTTCAACTACCCGGACTACGGCAACAAGATCATCCTGAACCCGACCACGGGCGCCGTCGTGTACGGCAGGCGCTGATCTGATCCGCTAGCCGGACACCACCCCGGGGTGGGATCCGCGGCCGCGCGCCGCGGGTCCCACCCTTTCCGTCGTCCCGGGCGGCGCGGAGACCGGCCGGCGCGCGCCCCCACCGCACGCAGGCCGATGTCCCCGGACGACCTCGCTCGCTATCGTGTACTGAGTTACACCTCGACCAAGCACTTCGCGTCGACACCTTGGAGAAAACCATGGCACTGATCCCCGCCATGCTGGCCGGAACGACCTTCGACTGTTCCGAACCCGGCGCGCTGGCCGCCTTCTACCTGGACCTGTTCGGGTGGAAGAGAGTGTGGGAGAGCGAGGACTCGGTCCTGATCAGTGCCGACGGCCGGATGGTCAACTGCCTCGGGTTCCAGCGCGTGCACGCCGACGCCGACGCCGCGGTCCCGGCCGCCTCGGACCCGGACCGGCTGCACCGCCAGGCCCGGCTGGAGTTCCTGGTCGAGGGCCTGAGCCTGGACGAGGCCCAGGCCGCCGCGGTGGACGGCGGCGCCCGGCTGCCCGAGGCCGAGCAGCCCAACCCCAACCGGCTGCGGGTGCTGGTGGACCCGGCCGGGCACACGTTCAGCCTCTGCGCGATGGAGTAGCGCGGGACCGTTCGCGGCGTTTCCGGCGCCACGCGGAGAGTTTTCCCCGGCAGGTCGGTACCGGCCCGGGGCCCGATGTGGTTGGCTGGACTCATGGATCAACTGAACGTCGCCGTGATCGGATACGGACTGGCCGGAGCGGTCTTCCACGCCCCGCTGATCGCCGCCGAGCCCCGGATGCGGGTGGCCGCGGTGGTCACCGGCTCGGCCGAGCGGGCCGCGCAGGCCGAGGCCGAGCACCCGGGCGTCCGGGTGCTGCCCGACGCCGACGCGCTGTTCGAGTCCGCCGACGGCCGGATCGACCTGGTCGTGGTCGCCGCCCCGAACGACGCGCACGCCCCGCTGACCCGCTCCGCGCTCGCGGCCGGGCTGCCGGTGGTGATCGACAAGCCGGCCACCCCCACTGCCGCCGAGACCCGCGAGCTGATCGCCCTGGCCGACCGGGCCGGACTGGCCCTGTCGGTGTTCCAGAACCGCAGGTGGGACGGGGACTTCCTGACCGCCCGCAAGCTGATCGAACAGGGCGACCTCGGCGACGTGGCCCGGTTCGAGTCCCGGTTCGAGCGGTGGCGGCCGGTGCCCAAGGGCGGCTGGCGGGAGACCGGCGGCCGCGACCAGGCGGCCGGACTGCTGTTCGACCTCGGCAGCCACCTGGTCGACCAGGCGCTGACTTTGTTCGGCCCGGCCGTGTCCGTGTACGCCCAGCTTGACGCCCGCCGGCCTGGGATCGATACCGACGATGATGCTTTCGTGGCGTTGACGCATGTGAGCGGGGTTCGTAGTCACTTGTGGATGAGTGCTGTGACGGCGCAGCTTGGGCCCCGGATGCGTGTGCTCGGGTCGAAGGGCGCGTATGTGAAGTACGGATTGGATGTGCAGGAGGACGCTCTGCGTACGGGAGCGCGGCCCGGTGATGCCGCGTGGGGCGAGGACGCCGAGGCCGCGTGGGGCACCGTCGGCACCGACGAGAGCCCGCGGAAGGTCGAGACCGAGCACGGCGCGTATGAGGCGTACTACGCGGGCATGGCCGCGGCGATCCTGGACGGCGCGCCCGTGCCGGTGGATCCGCGGGAGTCGGCGTCCGCGCTGGACATCCTGGAGGCTGCGCGGTGGTCTGCGGAGCAGAATACCGTTGTCTTGCTGTGAGCCGCCCGGCATGCTGGGGTGAGCGGTCGGCTTAGCCATCATCCACGAATCGTGAGGCCGGATATGACTGAAGACCACATCGGTGCTCGCAGGGCGGTTACCTGGGATCAGCTCAAGAACGAGCTGTTCGACGACGACGACGACCGGATCGAGATTGAGCGCAGGGCCGTAGTACTCCGCGCCCAGACCAGGCGTTGGCCGGTTATGTCGCGGCGCTTAGGCTTGGGCAGGTGAGCGACGAACTTCTGCGGTTGACGGTACTCGGGTGCGCGACGCCTTATCCGCAGGTGGGTAATCCGTGTTCCGGGTATCTGGTCTCGCACGGCGGTACGCATGTGTGGGTGGATGCGGGCACGGGGACGTTGGGCGAGTTGCGGCGGTACGTGCAGTTGGATGAGCTGGACGCGATCTGGATCTCGCACATGCACGCCGACCACACCTCCGACCTGCTGACGGCCTACTACGGCGCGCAGTACGCGGATGTGCAGCTGGCTGCGCCGATTCCTTTGTTCGGGCCGGCCGGGATCGGGGATCGGTTGGCGGACTATCTGACCAACTCGGAGGTGCGAAGCCAGATCGGCAATGCCTTCGCGATCGAGGAGCTGTCTGACGGGCACGAAGCGAAGGTCGGCACATTGACCCTGACCAGCCGGGCGGTGACCCATGGGATGCCGGCCTTCGCCGTGCGGATCGAAGCCGAGAGCGGCGACAAGGACGGCGAGGGAGGTCACGAGGAAACCAGCGGCGGTGCCGGCTCGCTCGTGTACTCGGGAGACGCGGCGCCATGCGACAGCCTGACGAGTCTGGCTGAAGGCTGCGACGTCTTGCTCTGCGAAGCCGGGGACGACCAGCCGCCGGCAGCGGACGGCTACATCTCGTTCCACCACACGCCCGAAGACGCCGGCGCGACGGCCGCGGCGGTGCGGGCCGGGCGGCTGATCGTGACGCACCTGAACCACCGCGTCTCAGCCGAACAGGCGGTCGCGCGGGCGTCCTCGCGATACGACGGACCAGTCGAGTGCGCGGCGCCGGGCGCGAGCTACGCGATCGGCTCAGGAAGCGGACGACGGTAGCTCGGTGACATGCACCCGCCCCGCGGGTAGCGCTTCCCGGGCCAGGTCGGCGATGTGGCCGTGGTGGGTGAAGACGACGACCTGGAACTGATCGGCGATGCCGTCGAGCGCAGTCAGTCCGGCGGTGGTGCGTTCGTCGTCGGAGGTGATGAAGATGTCGTCGAACACCAGCGGCATCGTGCGCCCGGCGTTGGCGAAACGTTGCAGCGCGGCCAGGCGCAGGGACAGGTAGACCTGGTCGAGCGTGCCCTCGCTCAGTTCGCGGCCGATCGGCACCACGGCGTTGTTGGCGCGGCGCACCCGCAGGACGTCCTTGCCGTGCGAGTCCTGCTCGGCGAACAGGTCGGTGAACCGGCCGCCGGTGAGCGTGACGAACAGGTCCTTCGCGTGGGCGAGCACCGGGTCCTGGTTGGCGAGCCGGTATTCCTCCATGCACTTGAGCAGCAGCTGCTTGCCCAGGTGCAGGCGCAGGTACTCCTCGCTGTGCTCGATCAGCACCGCCTGCTGCTCGGCGAGGTGCACGGCGGCCTCGGCGGCGGCGGCGCTGCCGTCCATGGCCTCCAGGTCCTTGCGCCGGGCGCCGAACTCCTCGTTGGCCAGGCCGAGGGTGGTCTGCAGCTCGTCGCGGGCCCGTTTCAGGGCCGCGACCCGGCCGGCCAGCTCGTCCGGGTCGGGCCAGTCGGCCGCCTCCAGGACGAGGGTCGGCAACGGGACGCCGGTCCGGGCCAGCGGCGACGTCAGGTCGCTGATCCGGCGGTCCAGGTCGGCGGCCGCCGCGACCCGCTGGACCAGCCGGTCCAGCGCGGCCTCGTCCTCGACCCCGGCGGACGTGATCAGCTCGGCCAGGTCGGCTGCGGCGGCGAGCAGCGCGGCGTCGGCGGCCAGGAGCTTGTCGTCCAGCTTCGACTGCTGCTCGCCGAGTTGTTCGGCGATGGTCGCGTTGTGCTGGGCGGCGAGGAGCCGTTCGCGCAGGGAGATGATGGTCGCGTACGGGTCGGTGGCGGGCTCGGCGTCCGCGGACGGGCCGCACGCTGCGGCCACGGCGGCGACGGCCTCGGCGAACCGGCTGACCCGCTCGGCCTTCGCCGCCGCGCCCGCCTCCAGGGCCTCGGCCTTGGCGAACAGGTCGTCGGCCTTCTCGCGCTGCTTATCAGCAGCCTCATACTCTTCGCGCCGCTGGTCGGCCAGGGCGACCAGCTCGGCGAGGCCGGCACCGGCGAGGAAGGCGGACGGACCAGCAGGTCCAGCAGGTCCAGCAGGATCAGTCGGATCGGCGGGTTCCGCGGGCGTGGCGTTGGCGGGCGTCGCGGAATCGGCCGCGGCCCCGGCCAGGGCATCGGCAACGGCATCAGCCTGGGCTTGGGCGCCGGCATCAGCCTGAGCCTGAGCGTAATCGGCCCGCCCGACATAACCGAGCACCTGCCGCAGCCGGACTTCGGCGGCCGCGATCTCGGCCCGGCACACGTCCAGATCGACCTGGGTGTCGGCGAGCTCCTCGGCCTTGGCGATCAGCGCCTCGATCCCGGCGAGCAGGTCGGCCGCGGCGTGCGGGTCGGGCGCGGGCAGGGCGCTGGGCAGCCAGGCGGCCTCCCAGCGGGACTGGGCTTGGCCGCGTTCGCGGTCGAGGTCGGCGACCTGGACGTCCACGGCCGCCAGCGCCTGCTCGCCCGCCGCGACCGCGACCTCCAGCCGGACCCGGTCGGTCTGCCGCTGGGCCTCGCGGCGCATCCGGTCGGCCATGGCGTCGGCGGAACGGACCGCCTCGTCGAACGCCGCGCCGGTCTCGACCGTCAGAACCCGGTCACGCAGTTCCAGCCACGCCGCGTCCCGGGCCGCCCGGGCCCGGGCCAGGTCGGCCTCGCTCGGCGGCGGGTCACCGGCCAGGACGGTGTCCAGGTCGCGCCGGTCGTGGGCCAGCGCCTTCGCAGCCTCCCGGCGGTTCCGGGTCAGTTCCCTGAGCCGGGCCTCGAACTGGTCGAACTGTTCCTTGAACGCCGCCACCTGCTCGCGTGCGGGCACCGGCACGGGCGGCCAGTCGGACACCGTGTCGGGCAGGCCGTGCTTCTCCCGGAGCGTGTGGACGGCACGTTCGAGCCGGGCGACCTGTTTGGCCTTGTCGGCGGCCATCGGCAGGAGTTCGGCGGCGCGGACTCCGGACAGGGCGGCCCGCAGCGCACCGGCGCGTTCGGCATTCGTCGGGGCGGAGCCGGCCGGGCTGTCAGCGTCGTGCGATTGGTCGGCGGAGGAGTGGCCGCGGCCGACGAGCAGCCGAGCCTGGTCCCCGGCCTTCTCAGCGTTCTTATGTTCCCGGGCGCCCTGCTCGGCGGCTTCCTCGACGGCCCGGCGTTCCGAGTGCAGGCGCTCGATGTCCTTTTCCGCGGCGAGAATCCGCTCGTCGACGACCAGGTCGGCCAACTGCTCGGCGACCAGCCCGCGATCGGTGGCGGCACGGTCGGCGTCGATCCGGGACCTGTTCGTCCGCTCGCGGACGGCCGCCAGCTGATCAGAGACCTGTTTCCCGAACGCGGAGTCCGCGAGCGCCGGGCCGGGGCCGGACGCCGAACCGTCCGCCGCCCCCTCCAATGCCGCGCGCTCGGCCTGGAGCCGGGCGAGGTCGGCCAGGATCGGCTTGGTCTCCATGGTGCGCTTGAACCTGGCGTATTCGGTGTCTGCGACGAGCATCTCCTCGTGCAGCTTGTCGCGCAGCCCCTCGGCCTCCTCCTTGGCTCGCAGCACCCTGGTGTACTCGGCCGGGCGCAGCAAGGCGCCGTCCAGGGTCCGGCGGGCCTCGCCGATCCGGGCCAGAGCGGCGTTGACCAGCGGGTACTGGGCGTTCTTGCGCTTGAAGAGCCGGCCCATCTCCTCGTCTATCGCGGCCATCAGGCCGGTCAGCCGGCGGTTGGTGCTGGTCTCGAACAGGGCCGCGCCGAGGTCGCCGTCCCCGGCCAGCAGCTGCATCCCGCCGACCCGCAGCTCCTCGTGGCCGATCGCGAAGGTGCTCTCGAACTGGGCCCGGTCGATCCCGGCCAGCAGCACGGCCAGGGCGGTGTCGGCCAGCGGCTCGCCGTCCGGGGTCTGCAGCGGCGCCTTGCGCTGCTTGAGCCGGACCAGTTCCAGCACCGGGCCCTCGCCCGGGACGTTGCCGCCGCGCAGTGTGGCGGTGAGCCGCAGATCCCGCATCTCGTGCAGGAAACCGAGGGTGGTGCGTTCGTGGATTCCGTAGAGCAGGTCGGCGAACGCGTGCCGGATGGTGGACTTGCCGGCCTCGTTCGGGCCGACCACCAGGTGCACGCCGGGACCGGACAGGTCCAGCTCACGGTCGGTGAAGCAGCCGTACCGGTTCAGTTCGAGCCGTTCGATCCGCATGCTGTCGCCGCCTCCTTGGCTACGCTTGCCGGGCCTGGTCGTCGAGCAGCGCCAGCAGCTGGTCCACGGCGTTGTCGAACAGGTTCCGCTGCCAGTCCGGGTCGCTCAGCGGCAGCTGCTCGGGGCCGCGCACGTCGTGCGGGAGCTTGTCGACCAGCGGCGCGGAGGCGAGCAGTTCGGCCAGCTGCTCCGGGTCCTGGCGCAGCGCGTCGGCGACCCGGCGCAGATCGGCGGCCGTGTCGAGCAGGCCGGCGAGGTCGACGGGGTCGGTCTGGTCGGAGCCGTCCGCGCCCTCGGGCGACGCGGCGGACGTTCGGCTGATCCCTGTGTCCAGGCCCGATCCGCTGCCGGACCGGCCGAGCGCGCTCGTGGCCGGGCGCACCTTCTCGACCCACACGCGCTGGCTGAACTCGTCGTTCGCGAGTCCGCGCATCTCGGCGGTGAACTGCGCGCGGTTGCGCCACAGGTCCTCGTGTACGGCCGAGGGGCCGACCACGCTGATCCGGACCGCGAGCAGCCGGTCGTCCCCGGCTGAGGACCGGGCGTCGAGCATGGCGTTGCGGACCAGTTCGTCCAGCTCGTTGACCGCGCCGACCTCGCGGGCGTCGATCTCCAGGTGTTCCCAGCGCACGGTGTCGAGAGTGTGGTGCTCGACCGAGAGGACCCGCAGTCTCGCGTCGTCGACGGTGATCAGGGTCGCGCCCTTCGGGCCGGTCTCGGTCGCGTACCGGCCTTGCAGGTT
Organism: Actinocrinis sp.; assembly: GCA_035943635.1. Classification (GTDB taxonomy): domain Bacteria; phylum Actinomycetota; class Actinomycetes; order Streptomycetales; family Catenulisporaceae; genus DASZBX01. The sequence continues at coordinate 17,471 of DASZBX010000041.1, forward strand.
CCCGGGGAAGACGATCCACGGTTCGTCCGCGACCACTTCGCGCGTGTGGACGTGGCCGAGGGCCCAGTAGTCGTAGCCGTGGTCGACCAGCTGGGTCTTGGAGCACGGCGCGTACTTCAGGTGGACCGAGCCGTCGCCGTCCAGGGCCGTGTGCAGCAGGCCGATGTTGAACAGGCCGCTGCGGGGCGCCGGGTAGTTGATCGCGAGATTGTCGAGTATGTCACGTTTCGCATAGCCCTGGCCGTGGACGGCGATGCCGAGGTCCGGGGCTTCGGCGGTCTCGGGCTCGTGCTGCGAGAAGACGTGCACGTTCTGCGGCAGGGACAGCTGGCGGCTGATGTTGCTGGCCGCGTCGTGGTTGCCGGAGACCAGGTAGACCTTGATGTCCGCCTCGCCGAGCCGGCTCATCTGGCGGCGGAAGAACAGGCCGGTGTTGTAGTCGTTCCAGTCGCCGTCGTAGATGTCCCCGGCCAGCAGGACCGCGCCGACCTGCTCGTCCAGGGCCAGCTGGACCAGGTTCTCCAGGGCGCCGCGGGTCGCGCCGCGGATCTCGCCCTCCGGGGCGCCCTCGTATCGGGCCAGGCCGCGCAGTGGGCTGTCTAGGTGCAGGTCGGCTGCGTGCAGGAGTTTGAGCACGGTCAGCACCGGCCCGTCTGGGCGGCGGAACCGGCTGTGGCACGGGCTGCGACCGTCAGGGCACGGAGCGTGGTCTCGATCCCGGTGATGGTCGCGGCCGCGGAAACTCGCGCCCGCGCGGGCTTTCCCGGGGTCCCCTTCCTGCGCATCGACATGAACAGCAACATACCTCACGATCTTCGCCGCCGGGACGGCTTTGCGGGAAGCGCCCGCGAGTGGGTAAGGAGCCCAGTGTGACGACCGCGGACGGCTCGAGGGCAGCCGCCGCGCACCGGCCGGGCGCTGACCGCGCCCGGCCGTCCGGGTTCTACGATTCGAGGACGATCCCTCGGTGCGGCAGGAGGAGTGAACGTGGCGGTGGCGGATCTGACCCGTGCGCAGGCGCGGGCGCGGGCCGAGTTGGTGACGGTGCGCTCGTACCGGGTCGACCTGGACTTCACCTGCGGAGACGAGGTCTTCGCGACGACCTGCGAGATCCGGTTCGCGGCCGCGCGGCCGGGCGCGGGGACCTTCGTCGACCTCGTGGCGGCCCGGATCCGCCGGGCCGAGCTGAACGGCCGGCCGCTGGACGTATCCGAGTCCGGATACAGCGGCGGACGGCTGGCCCTGCCCGATCTGGCGGCCGACAACGTCCTGACCGTCGTCGCGGACTTCCGGTACACCAACGAGGGGACGGGACTGCACCGGACGGTGGACCGGACCGACGGGAAGGTGTACCTCTACACCAAGTTCGAGCCCGCACACGCCCGCCGGGTCTACCCGAACTTCGAGCAGCCGGACCTCAAGGCGCCGTTCACGTTCAGCGTGGTCGCGCCGGACCACTGGCTGGTGCTGTCGAACGAGCCCGCCGCGGACCGGGCCGAATTGCGTCCGGGCGTGGCGCGCTGGCAGTTCCCTGCGACGCCGCCGCTGTCGACCTACGTCACGGCGGTCGTGGCCGGGGACTACTGCCTGGTGCGGGAGTCGTTCACGACCCGGCGCGGGCAGGTGATCCCGCTCGGCGTGGCGTGCCGGGCGTCGTTGGCCGGATTCCTCGGCGCGGACGAGATTTTCCGGACCACGCGGCAGGGCCTGGACTTCTTCACCGGCCTGTTCGACCTGGATTTCCCGTTCGCCAAGTACGACCAGGTGTTCGTGCCCGAATTCAGTTCCGGGGCGATGGAGAACGCCGGGTGCGTCACGTTCGCCGAGGAGATGCTGTTCCGGTCGAAGACGACTGCGTTGCGGTACGAGATGCGGTCGAACGTGATCCTGCACGAGATGGCGCACATGTGGTTCGGCGATCTGGTCACGATGCGCTGGTGGGGCGACCTGTGGCTGAACGAGTCCTTCGCCGACTTCAGCGGCACGCTCGCCAACTCCGAGGCGACCCGGTACACCGACGCGTGGGCGCTGTTCGCGAGCCTGCGCAAGGCTTGGGGCTACATGCAGGACCAGCTGCCGTCCACGCATCCGGTGGCGACCGACGCGCCGACGCTCAGCGCCGCGCAGGCCAACTTCGACGGGATCAGCTACGCCAAGGGCGCCTCGGTGCTCAAGCAGCTGGTCGCGTATGTGGGCCGGGAGGCGTTTTTCCGTGGCGTGCGTGAGTACTTCCTGGCGCACGCATGGGGTAATGCAGAGTTCGATGACCTGCTGGCGGCGTTGGAGCAGTCGTCGGGCAAGGATCTGCGGGAGTGGTCCGTGGCCTGGCTGCGGACGACCGGACCCAACACCCTGCATCCCGAATTCGAGCTCGACGATGAGGGCGACGGCCGGTTCACCCGGTTCGCGGTGCGCCAGGAGGCACCGGTCGGACATCCGACCCTGCGCCCGCACCACATCGCGATCGGATGTTACGACCTGAAAGACGGCGCGCTCGTCCGCACCCACCGGGTGGAGGTCGACGTGAACGGGCCCCGGACGGACGTGCCGGACCTGGTCGGCCGCCCGCGCCCGGACGTGATCCTGCTGAACGACGACGACCTCGGTTACACGCTCACCCGCTTCGACCCGCAGTCGCTGGACGTGCTCGGCGAGCACATCGGCACCTTCGAGGACCCGTTGGCGCGCGCCGTCGCCTGGTCCTCGGCGATCGACATGCTCCAGCGGGCCGAGATGAGCGTGCCGACGTTCTTCGCCATGGCCATCAACGGGATGCGCAGCGAGAGCTCGGTGAGCATGCTCCAGACCCTGCACATGGCGACCCGCGGGATCGGGCGGCAGCTGGCCGACCCGGCCTGGCTGCCGGCCGGATTGGCGGAGCTGGCCGGGACCGGGGTCGAGCAGTTGTACGCGGCCGAGCCGGGCGGGGACCTGCAGTTGGCGTGGGCGCAGCTGCTGACCTGGACCGCCAGCACACCGGACCAGCTGGACCTGGTCGAAGGGCTATTGGAGCGCACGACGGTTCTGCCCGGGCTCGCGGTGGACGCGGACCTGCGCTGGGCGTTGTTGCAGCGGCTCGCGGTGACCGGCCGGGCCGGGGAGGAGCGGATCGCCGCCGAACTGGCCCGGGACGCCACCGACGCCGGGGTCCGGCAGGCACAGCGCGCGCGGGCGGGCCTGCCGGATCCTCGGCAGAAGGCCGTCGCCTGGGCGCAGTTGACCGGCGGCAGGCAGCTCGGGGTGGCGGGGATTCTGGCCGTGTCGGGAGGATTCGGGGAACCGGAGCACGCGGCGCTGCTGGCCTCGTACGCGAGTGAGTACTTTGAGTTCCTGCCGGCCTTGTGGAACGGCCGGAATGAACACATACGGTTGTTGCTGGCCAACGAACTGTTCCCGGCCACGGCCGCCGGGCCGCGGCTGCTGGACCTGTGCGACACGTTCCTGGCCGACGAGGAGTTGGACCTGTCGCTGCGCAGGGTTGTGGTCGAGGGGCGGGACAAGGTGCAGCGGATACTGCGGTCGCGGGCGTTGTGAGGCGCGAGGTGTGAGGCGCGAGGTGTGACGTGCGTGGTGTGAGGCGTCGGTCGCGCAGAGTGCGGGCGGAGTGGTCCGCACTTCGCCGCGCGCCCGGCGCGCCCGACTGCGGCGCCCGCAGCCGGTGGGCGGTGTCCTACGATGCCAGGGGGCAAACTCTAGGCACATAGGAGTGAACGTGGCGATGGCGGACCTGACGCGTGACGAGGCGCGTGAGCGGGCCGGGCTGTTGACGGTCCAGTCGTACGAGGTGGACCTGGACTTCACCCGCGGGGACACCGTGTTCGGGTCGACCAGCGTGATCCGGTTCACCTCGGCCCGGGTCGGCGCGGAGACGGTCGTGGACCTGATCGCCGAGCACATCCACCAGGCGACCCTGAACGGGGCCCCGGTCGACCTGACCGAGTACGCCGACGGGCGGCTGCCGCTGCGGGATCTTGAGGCCGACAACATCCTGGCGGTCACGGCCGACTACGCGTACACGAACCAGAGCACGGGCGTCCATCGCGCGGTCGATCAGGCCGACGGCAAGATCTATCTGTACACGATGCTGTGCCCGGCCGAGGCTCGGCGGGTTTTCGCCAACTTCGACCAGCCCGATCTGAAGGCGACTTTCACGTACGCGGTCACTGCGCCGGCGCATTGGGTCGTGCTGTCGAACGCGGCTGCGCCGGAGCCTACGCCTGTGGAGGTGGAGGGTTCGGAGGATGGCGCGGTCGGGGCGGTGGCGCGGTGGCAGTTCCCGCCGACGCCGCGGCTGTCGGCGTATGTGACGGCGATCGTGGCGGGCGAGTACGCGTACGTGCAGCAGCCGTTCACAACCCGGCGCGGGCAGGTTATTCCGCTGGGTGTGGCGTGTCGGGCGTCGTTGGCCGAGTACCTGGAACCCGAGGACATGTTCGCCGTCACCGGGCAGGGGCTGGATTTCTACACCGACCTGTTCGACATGGACTTCCCGTTCACCAAGTACGACCAGATCTTCGTGCCCGAATTCGCCGCGGGCGCGATGGAGAACGCGGCGTGCGTCACGTTCTCCGAGAGCTTCCTGTTCCGGTCCAAGGTCACCTCACTGCTGTATGAGAGCCGCGCGATGGTGACGCTGCACGAGATGGCGCACATGTGGTTCGGCGACTACGTGACCATGCGGTGGTGGGGCGACATCTGGCTGAACGAGTCGTTCGCAGAGTTCTGCGGGTTCTTCGCGTGCGTCGAGGCGACCCAGTACCGCGACGCCTGGACCAGCTTCGCCAGCCAGCGCAAGACCTGGGGATACACCCAGGACCAGCTGCCGACCACCCACCCGGTGGTCTCGGACGCCCCGACCATCAACGCGGTGCTCGCCAACTTCGACGGGATCAGCTACGCCAAGGGCGCGTCGGTGCTCAAGCAGCTGGTCGCGTACGTCGGGGCGGATCAGTTCTTCGCCGGGGTGCGGGCGTATTTCGCCGAGCACGCCTGGGCGAACGCCGAGTTCGCCGACCTGCTGCGCGCGGTGGAGACGGCGTCCGGGAAGAAGGACCTGCGGCAGTGGGCGGCGGTGTGGTTGGAGACCTCCGGGCCGAACACGCTGCGCGCCGAGTTCGAGGTCGACGGGGAGGGGCGGTACACCTCGTTCGCGGTCCGGCAGGAGGCTCCGGCCGAGTATCCGACGTTGCGGCCGCATCATATTGCCACCGGTTTGTACGATTTGGAGGACGGGGCGTTGCGGCGGGTCGCCCGGGTCGAGATCGACGCGGAGAGCGAGCTGACCCCGGTGCCGGAGTTCGTCGGGCGGGCCGGTGCCGATGTGGTGCTGTTGAATGACGAGGATCTCGGTTATGCGCTGACACGGTTCGATCCGCGGTCGCTGGAAGTTTTGACCGAGCACATCGGGACGTTCGAGCACTCGTTGAACCGGGTTGTGGCCTGGACCGCGGTGATGGACATGGCGAAGAAGGCCGAGCTGAGCATTCCGGACTTCGTGCGGATGTTGGGGGTCGGACTGAGGGCGGAGATGTCGATCAGCGTGCTCCAGACGATGCACCGGCGGTCGGAGATCATCATTCGGCAGTTCGCCGATCCGGCGTGGTTGCCGAGCGGGCTGGCCGGGCTGGCCGCAGTGGCGATCGAGGCCGTGGGCGAGGCTGAGCCGGGGGGTGATTTCCAGCTGGCGTGGGTGCAGATGTTGGGCTGGACGGCTATCACGGACGAGCAGCTCGATCTGGTGCAGGGGTTGTTGGAGGGGACGACGACGCTGCCCGGGCTGGAGGTGGACACCGGGTTGCGGTGGACGCTGCTGCACCGGTTGGTGGCGACGGGTCGGGTTGGCGCGGAGTTGATCGACGCGGAGCAGGAACGGGACGCCACGGACGCCGGGACTCGGCACGCGCGCGCTGCTCGGGCGGCTGTTCCGGATGCTGGGCGCAAGGCGGAGGCCTGGGCGTTGCTGACGGAGAGTGAGGAGCTTGGGCACCAAGGGATTGCCGTGGTGTCGGCCGGGTTTGGCGAGGCGTTGCATGCCGAGTTGCTGGCGCCCTATGCGGTGAAGTACTTCGAGTTCTTGTCGGTGTTGGCGATGGCTCGGCATGAGCAGGTGCGGATGCGGTTGGCTGAGCAGTTGTTCCCGTTTGCTTGTGCTGGGGATGAGTTGATGCGGTTGATTGAGGATTACCTGGCCGGTTCGGAGGTTGAGCCCGGGTTGCGGCGGGTGGTTGTCGAGGCTCAGGACTTGACCCGGCAGATTCTGCGGTCTCGGGCGTTGTAGGAATTGTGGGTGGTGGGACTTCGGATTGCTAGTGTGTGATCTATGCGCTTAGGACTCTTCGTACCTCAGGGATGGCGGCTCGACCTGGCCGGCATCGCACCTGCCGAACACTGGAACACGATGCTTGGCGTGGCCAAGCTTGCCGAGGAGGGGCCGTTCGAGTCTCTCTGGGTCTTTGACCACTTCCACACTGTGCCCGAACCGACTGCCGAGGCGACCCACGAGGCGTGGACGCTGATGGCTGCTCTGGGTGCGGCCACCAGTACCATCCGGCTTGGTCAGATGTGTACTTGTATGGGGTACCGGAACCCGGCGTACCTGGCGAAGGTGGCGGCGACGGTCGACATCGTGTCCGGTGGGCGTACCGAGATGGGTATCGGTGCCGGGTGGTATGAGCACGAGTGGCGTGCGTACGGGTATGGGTTCCCGTCGGCCGGTGAGCGGTTGGGCATGCTCGATGAGGGCGTGCAGATCATGCGGCAGCTGTGGAGCACCGGTGTTGCCACCCTTGATGGGAAGCACTACCAGGTTGACGGCGCCATCTGTCAGCCGCTGCCGTTGCAGGAGGGCGGGATTCCGCTCTGGATTGCCGGTGGCGGGGAGAAGAAGACGCTTCGGATTGCGGCCAAGTATGCGCAGTACACGAACTTCGATGGGAGTGTGGACGGTTTCCAGCACAAGTCCGCGCTGCTTGCGGAGCACTGCCGGGAGGTTGGGACCGAGTACGACTCGATCGTGCGGTCGGCCAACTACAACGTCGTGATCGGTGAGACGGAGAAGGACGTTCAGGACCGGTTGGATTGGTACCAGGCTCACTATGCTCCGCTGATTTCGGCCGGGGCGTTGGAGCGCAATTATGAGCAGATCTCCAAGGGGCCGCTGGTGGGGACTCCTGAGCAGATTGCCGAGCGGTTGAATGAGATGGGTGGGCTTGGGATGAGCTATGCCATTCTCAACTTTGCCGAGGTCGCTTATGACCGGTCCGGGGTAGAGTTGTTTGTCCGGGATGTTGTGCCGGCTTTGAACTAGCTGGGGTTTGTTGTTTGTGTGGGGAGTGGGGTGATGGGCCGCGACTGGCTGTTTTGGCTGGTCGCGGCTGATTGCTTTTGGGGGGTGGGGGATGGTGGGGGTCGTGGGGTTTTGTTGGGGTGGTCAGCATATCCAGCAGTAGAGGGTGTGGCCTTGGGGTGTGGTGGTGCTGGCCAGTGTGGCGAGGTCGGTGAGGATGTCGGCGAAGAGTTCTGGGTCGTATCCGTGCAGCTCTTCTTGCTCTATTCAGCGGTAAGCGGCTTGGGCGAGTTCTTCGGCGGTGGCGGAAGCCAGGGCGTGGCATAGCGCGGTGGAGGTGGCGATGATGAATGGTGTTTCGGTGGTGATGATGCGGGGCACGTCGTCTTGGTCGAGATCTCCGGCGCTGCGGCCGGTGAGGATTTGGTCCCATTCTTCGATTGCGCTGATTGCGTCGAAGTTGCCGAATGTCAGGGTCTCGAATGTATCGTCTGGTCCGTTTTGAAGGATGCTGACGGCTGCCTGGTCGTTGGGGGCGGTGAAGAACTTCACGATGGTGCTCATTTGCCCATGATGCTTGGTTGCGGTGGCGGCTTGGCTGTGGGGGTGGTTGGTGGTTGCGTTGGGTGTGCAGTTGCGTTTACTGCTGTGCCTCCGGCGGGCCAGGAACCCCCAAGGATCCACGGTCCGTGGGTTGGCTTGGGGTTCGTGGGGGGTTACGTGGGGTGTCGGCTCCGGCTGTGCGCTTGCGCGCGTGGGGTCCGAACTGCCGCGGTCGTGGGTGGTGGGGGAGGTCGGTTGGGCGGGTGTGCGTGGCGTGGGTGGGGTAGGCGGCGGGCGGTGTGGGTGGGGTAGGCGGTGCGTGGTGCGGGTGGCGCGGGTGGGGTTGGTTGGGCGGGTGTGGGTGGTGTGGGTCGGTTCCTTGACAGGGCTTCGATGCTGTGCGAAATTCCCCGTGTGCACAGCGTTCTGACAGCGCTGTCGTGACGAATTCTGACCCCTTCGTGCGGAGGGGATTCTCCAGCCGGGAGTTGACAACGTTGTCAAACGTGCCCCTACCAGCGGCTTTGGGCTGCTGTTCTGCCTGGAAGGGATCTGCCTAGCATGACCGCACCGTGGATCGTCAGATCGCGTACTAGCCGGACGGGTCTTGAGCCGCCGGACGTCCATTCGTTCCAGTCGGGTCGGGGGCGGGGCCGGGGGCGGCCGCGGGCTCGCGGGCGGCTTGGGTTGGCTCTCCTGGTGGCCGGGGCTACCACGGCTGCCTTCGCTACCGGGACGGCTTCGGCGGCCGTCGGGGCGGCGGGGGCTGTTCGTCCGGCGTTGGTTACCGCGCCGGCCAGCCTGGTCAACCCGTTCATCGGTACCACGCATGCCGCTGACGACTTTCCCGGGGCCGATGCGCCGTTCGGCATGGTGCAGTGGAGTCCGGATACGCCGTCGCGGCCGGATGGCGGCGGGTATGAGTACAACGACTCGTCGATTACCGGGTTCAGCCTCACGCATATTGCCGGGCCCGGGTGTGGGGCCGCTGGTGACATTCCGATTCTGCCGACCGTCGGGTCTATCAGTACCAGTGCTACGGATGCCTTCTCGCATTCGAATGAGTCTGCGTCGCCTGGTTACTACAAGGTCGCGCTGTCCAATGGTGTGACTACGCAGCTGACCGCCACGACTCGTAGTGGCATGGCGCAGTTCACGTTCCCGTCCACCACGCAGGCCAACCTGATCTTCAAGCTCAACGGTAGTCAGAACGGCGACTCGAACACGCAGTTCAACGTCGTGAGCAGCACCGAGGTCAGTGGGCAGGTCACCAGCGGGAACTTCTGCGGGGCCAGCAACAAGTACACCGTGTACTTCGACATGACCTTCAATACGCCGTTCAGCACGAACGGTACGCAGGCCGTCCCGGCCACGCTGAAGGCTCCGGCTGCTGTCGGTGCGTCGTCGGGCGCTGCGGAGACGAGCAACGCGCCGACCCTGCACGGCACGCTCGCCAAGCCGGCCGCAGTGACGCCGCAGACCTCGGCGAACGACGGGTACGTGACCTTCAACACGACCAGCAACCAGACGGTTCTGGCGAAGGTCGGCATCTCGTACGTATCCATCGCGAACGCCGTGACCAACCGGACCACGGAGAACCCGAACTGGAACTTCTCCACGACCCAGGCTGCTGCGGCCAGTGCGTGGAACTCGGTGCTCGGGAAGGTCCAGATCGCCGGTGGCACCAGTGCGCAGGAGGCGGTCTTCTACACCGCGCTGTATCACTCGCTGCTGCACCCGAACGTGATCAGTGACACGAACGGGCAGTACCCCGGGTTTGATGGGACCGTGCATACTGTCGACTCGGGTCACAGTGCCGCGTATGCCAACTACTCGGGTTGGGATATCTACCGGTCGCAGGCGCAGCTTGAAGCGCTCGTGGATCCACAGGCCGCCTCTGACACCGCACAGTCGATCGTTGACGACTACACCCAGACGGGGCAGTTCCCCAAGTGGTCCGAGGACAACGGCGAGTCCTATGTGATGGTCGGCGACCCCGCGGATGAGATCCTGGCGGACTACTACGCGTTCGGCGGGACGAACTTCAACACGTCCACCGCGTTGACCGACATGATCGCTGAGGCGACGAACACCAACAACAACCGGCCCGGGTTGAACTACCTGGAGCAGCTGGGATATCTGCCGAGCAACGGTAGTTACGGCTGCTGCAACTACTACGGGCCGACCTCCACGACGCTCGAGTACGACTCGGCCGACTTCGCGATCTCCGCGTTGGCCGGGTCGCTGGGGAACACCGCGCAGCAGACCGCGTTCGCCAACCGGGCGCAGGACTGGGAGAACCTGGTCGGCCACGGCACCGGGTTCATCCAGCCTCGGGACGCGTCCGGGTCGTGGACCGGGAGCTTCTCGGCCACCTCCGGGAACAACTTCGTCGAGGGCGACTCGTGGCAGTACACGCCCGAGGTGCCGTTCAATGTCCACGGCCTGGCGACCGCGCTCGGCGGCAACTCGGCCATGGCCACCTTCCTGAACACGGACACCTCGTCGCTGACCGGCGGGAACGGTTACACCGACCTCGGTAACGAGCCGAGCCTGGACATCCCGTGGGAGTACGACTACATCGGTCAGCCGTACCAGACCCAGCATGTGGTGCGTGAGGTGCAGGATCAGATCTGGACGGACGCGCCCGGTGGTCTGGCCGGTAACGACGACCTCGGTGAGATGAGCTCGTGGTACGTGTGGTCCGCTCTGGGCTTCTACCCGGAGACGCCCGGTACCGCCAACCTCGCGCTCGGGTCGCCCATGTTCACGCAGGCCGTGGTCACGCTGCCCAGTGGTAACACGCTCACGGTCAACGGTACCGGTGCTGCGGACAACGCTCCCTACATCCAGTCGGCCACCTGGAACGGCGCGGCGTGGAACAACGCCTACGTGCCGACCAACGCCATCACCGCTGGTGGCACGCTTGCGTTCACCTTGGGCACTTCGGCGAACACCTCGTGGGCGTCTGCTGCTTCGTCGGCTCCGCCTTCCTACGCCGGGTCGCCGACGTACACGGACGTCGGTATCTCGGCCGACTCGAGTAGTTCCAGCGCCAACTTCGACGGCGGCGGGTGGAGCTACTCCGCTACCGCCCTGTCCAACGCCGGGATCACTCCCGGGTCTACCGTGACGGTCGGCAGTACCAAGTTCACCTGGCCGAACGTCGCCGCGGGTGCGCCGGACAACTATGAGGCCAACGGGCAGAGCATTCCGTTGTCCGGATCCGGGGCGATCTCGTTCCTCGGGTCGGCCAACAACGGTCCGTCCAGCGGCACGGCGACCGTGACCTTCACGGACGGCACCACGCAGTCGGTGCCGCTGGCGTTCTCCGACTGGACGCTCAACGGCGGTAGTGCGACCGTCCTGTCGACCGACACGACTGCGGCCACGTTGACCTACCGCAACCAGGCGGGTGCTGCGTCGCAGACGATCAATACGTACCTGTTCGCCACGACGCCGGTCAACCTGACGGCCGGTAAGACGGTGGCCAGTGTGCGGTTGCCCTCCAACACCAACACCGGTGGTATCCACGTGTTCGCTGTGGCTACCACGACGGCGTCCGGTGGCGGTACGGCGCCGGCGGTCGGGCCGATTGTTGCGGGTGTCTCGTCGAGCTTGTGTGTCGACGACCGCAGCAGCACTGCCACGAACGGCAACCCGGTTCAGATCTACACCTGTAACGGGTCCGGTGCGCAGCAGTGGACTGTGGAGAGCAACAACACTCTGCAGGTCCTCGGCGGTTGCCTGGACGTCAACGGTGGCGGGACCACGAGTGGCACGTTGGTGGAGTGGTACACGTGCAATGGCACGGGTGCGCAGGTCTGGCAGGCCGGGGCCAACAGTTCGCTGGTCAACCCGCAGTCCGGGTTGTGCCTGGACGACCCGAGTTCGAGCACGACCAACTCGACCCAGTTGCAGATCTACACCTGTAACGGGACCAACGCGCAGAAGTGGACCCTGCCGTAGTGAGTCGGTGTATGAACTGACGCCCTGAGTGGGCGTGCTGCGGCCGCACCGATCGCCACCCGGCGCTCGGTGCGGCCGAGATCGTACTCGGCCCGGTCCGGGTCGCGTAGAGTTCCGGCAGGAATGGGCGAAGAGTGCGGGACTTGCCCGAAAGCGGGTGCGTCGAGCACCCCGGGGAAGGCGGAGCGAGCAGATCATGGGACAGGAGGCGCAGCGGTTGAGCGCACCGACCCGGCGGGCGACCATGAACGACGTGGCGGCCCACGCGGGGGTGAGCCTGAAGACGGTGTCCCGGGTGGTCAACGGCGACGCGGCCGTGATCGAGGAGACCCGGACCCGGGTGCAGCGCTCGATCGAGCAGCTCGGGTTCCGCCGCAACGACTCGGCCCGGCAGTTGCGCACCGGGCGGACCGCGGGGATCGGGCTGATCCTGGAGGACGTGGCCGACCCGTTCTACTCGACCCTGACCCGGGCCGTGGAGCAGGTGGCGACCGCGCACGACTGTCTGTTGTTCACCGGTTCGTGTGACGATGATCCGGGGCAGGAGCAGAAGCTCGCCTTGGCGTTGTGCGCGCGGCGGGTGGACGGGCTGTTGATCGTTCCGGCTGCGGCGGACCATGCGTATCTGGCGCCTGAGCTGGCTGCCGGGCTGCCTGCGGTGTTCATCGACCGGCCGCCGGTGAACCTGGCGGCGGACATGGTGTTGACGGACAACGCGGGCGGGGCGGTCAGCGGTATCTCGCACCTGATCCAGGCGGGGCATCAGCGGATCGGCTATCTGGGTGACACCCCGACGATCCATACGGCCGCCGAGCGGTTGACCGGGTATCGGGCGGCGATGGCGGCGCACGGGTTGCCGATCGACGAGCGCTGGGTCTCGATGGGCCGGTTGGACCAGGAGCAGCTGCGAGCCGAGCTGGTTCGGCTGCTGACCGGACCGGACCGGGTCACCGCGCTGTTCACCGGCAACAACCGGCTGACGGTCTCGGTGCTGCGGGAGCTGGCGCATCTGCCGGTCGGGGACGGCATGGCCGCCGCCGTCGCCACCGCTGCGGCCGCGGCCGGAAACGGCTCCCGGGCGGGTCACGCCGCGCTGACCACGTGGCCCGCGCTGGTGGGTTTCGACGATTTCGAACTCGCGGATCTGGTCGTGCCGGGAGTGACGGTCGTCGCCCAGGACCCGGCCGGTTTGGGCCGGATGGCCGCTGAGCTGCTGTTCGATCGGTTGGCCGGGCTGTCGGACCCGCCGCGGCGGCTGATCCTGCCGACGACGCTGATCGCGCGCGGGTCCGGCGAGGTGGCGCCGCGGTAGGTGCCGCGGCCGTCGACACCTTCAGGGTCTGCGGCTACTATCCGCGGCTATGAGCGAACACGCGATCGTTCTGGTGGAGCTGACCACCAGTGAGACCGAAGCTCCAGGTCGGGCTGCCGCCGTGGCGGATTGGCTGCTCGGGCGGGGGGTGATCGAGCCGAATACGAAACCGGACGCGCTGCGCGGGCCGAGCCCGTTCTCGGCCGGGCCGCGGGCCGCGGACGTGGCCCCGCACCTGGAGCAGATTGCGGGCCTGCTGAACAGCGGCGTGGACATCATCTGCCAGCGCGAGGTGCACGATCCGGGCGGGAACTACGAGCCGCCCGCGTGTCCCAGTTGCGCGGCGACGCTGGATACGGGCACGCACATCGAGCTGATCGAACCCTGGCTCACCAAGGGCGAGCCGGAGGTGACGTGCGTCTCGTGCAACGAGTCGGCGCTGCTCGGGGACTGGCCCGGCCAGTTCGCCCTGCATGTGGCGAATCTGGCCGTGCAGTTCAACAACTGGCCGCCGCTGACCGAGGAGTTCACCCGGGAACTCGGCGGCCGGCTCGGTGCGCGGAGCCGGGTCATCTACCAGCACTACTGAGCCGCGGCGGCCTCGCAGCCGTGGAGAGCCGGCCCGGACTGCGCTATTCGAGGCCTTTCTTGCCGGGCGTCCAGAACGGCTTGGTGATCACGTCGCGCCGGGACCAGCCGCGTTCGTCGACCAGGTGCTTGCGGACCATCTGGATCGTGCGCGCCTCCCCGGCGACGTACGCGACCCCGGACGCCGGCAGGTCGGCCGCGCGCACCGCCTCGACCAGCGACGCGGACTGCGCCGCGGACCGGCCGGAGCGGTAGTGCCAGCGGACCGGGCCGGGCAGCGGGATCTGGTCGTCCGGGGAGTCGATCTCGAGGACGGTCGTCGAGCGCTGCTCGGCCGGCAGGGCGCGCAGCATGGCGCCGAACGCGACCGCCGCGGTCTCCTCCCCGATGAACACGTGCTCTGCCGCGCCCGGGCGCAGCACGAACGAACCCTGCGGACGCAGGAAACGGACGACCTGGCCGGGTTCGGCGTGCCGGATCCAGGAGGCGCCGGGGCCCTCGCCGTGGTCGAGCGCGACCAGGTCCAGGCGCTGCGCGTCGAGGTCCCAGACCGAGTAGGTGCGCAGCTGGCCGACCAGCCAGTCCATCGCGCCGGAGGTGCCGACCTGGATCCGGATCTGCTGGCCCGCGGTCCACTCCAGCTCCGGCCGGCCGCCCACGTCCAGTCGGATCCGCCGCATCGTGCGCGACAGCCGGTCGACGGACGCGACCGCTGCCTGGAGCATGAAGCGGTCGCCCAGCCGGCGGCGCGTGGTCTGCGGGCCCTGGGGGCTCGAATCCGGGGTTGCGGTCACGGGTGGTACTCCGATGTGTGCGGGCCTGTCGGCGCCGGGCCGGTGCCTTGGTTCAAGGTCCACAACGTGCGAACGCTGTTCCTCGTGCCCTCACTGGGAACCGGTTGTCGCAGCGCGGCCACCTTGCCGGCCGCCGCACCCCCGGCCACTTACCGGGCGTAGACGGCCACGAAGTCCCGGTCCGTGGGCGTCAGGTACCGGTCCGCGCTCTGGTCCGAGTCGCCGAACAGGTGCGGGGACTCGGCCTGGTCGTAGTACATGAACGAGGGCCAGTTCGGATTGATGTCCAGCTGCATCGCGCGCACCGCGCCCGCGGCGACCAGCAGCTCGGCCAGGCCGCGCGGGGACAGGTCCGAGCCGGTGGCGTAGACGGTGTTGCCCGCCGCGTCCACGCCGACCCCGGAGCGGCGCACGCAGGTCGCCCCGCCCCAGCTCGCGCCCCACGGCCCCAGCTCGGCGGTGTCGGCGGTCGGGGTGCCGTCGTCGACCAGCAGGCCCAGGTTCTGCCGCACGCCGATCGTCTGCCCGCCGACCACCCCGTCCCGACCGTAGCTGCCGACGCTCAGGCCGCCGGTGCTGGAGAAGAACTCGCTGGCCGCGCCGGTGGTCAGGGTGCCGGACTGCTGGCCGTCGAGGTAGAACGCGCCGCCGGAGTCGACCATCCGGAAGCCGCCGTTGAAGGTCGCGACCAGCTCGGCGCGCTGGTCGGCCGGGACGTAGTCCGGTTCGGCCCAGCCGGAACCGCCCGGTTCCGCGCCGCCCGGGTGCAGCACGAACCGGGCGTGCAGCGCGCTGATCCAGGTCACGGCCCCTGCGGCGCACTCGCCGACGTTGAGCTGGGCGCCGTCGACCACGGTGCTCGAGCCCTCGGAGACCAGGATCTGCCACGGCAGGTTCGTGGCGTGCGGGGTCGGCGGCGGGGGCGGGGTCGGCGTCGGGGTGGGAGTCGGCGTGCTCGGCGCGGCCTTCTTCGCGCCGCCGGCCTGGTTGATCGCCTGGGCGCCGTGGTCGGTGCCGGCGACGGCCGCGCAGCCGGCTATGCCGACGGGCAGGAGCGCGGCGGCGGCCGCGCAGCCGGCCAGGAGAATGCGTGTTCTGCTTCGACCCATGACCGGCAAGGTACCCCCGGCGGACCTCGGCCACGCCCCGCCGCGGCCACCGGCACCCGTTCGACCTGGAGTTTCACCCGGACGGAGGGCGGCTACAGGGCGAGCAGCACGGCCGCGATGGTCCGCGCGTCGCGGATCGTCCCGGCCCGGACCAGCGAGCGGAAACCGACCACCGGGACCGGCACGACGGTCAGCCCGTCCTCGGCGGCGAACGGCCCGGCCCCGGGGTACCGGTCCGCCAGCGGGGTGAGCCCGGTGGCCCGGAACACGTGCACGACCTGGTCCATCCAGCCCGGGCAGGCCAGCAGCGAGCCCTTCAGCTCCCAGCCCTCGGCCCGGCAGCCGGTCTCCCGGGCCAGTTCGGCCACCGCGCAGTCGACCGGGGCGCGGCCCGGCGCGACCTTGCCCATCGGCACCTGGAGCACCTCCTGGCCGACCGCGGCCCGGAACTCGCGGATCAGGTGCAGCATCCCGGCCTGCATCGCGACGACCGCGACCACCTCCGGCGTGTGCAGGTACCGCCGCCGGTGCGCGGGCCCGCGCGACTCGGCGAAGACGACCTCGCCGATCCGGATGCCCATGCCCTCGTCCCGCACGGTCCGGGACAGCTCGTGCCAGCCGGACGACTCCCCATCCATGCTTTTCAACCTAGCGCGCGGACCGGGCGGCGTATACGGGCCGTGACAAACCGGGTACCCCCGTTCGGCCGTACGCCTGACTTCACCCGTGTACCGCGCCGATCTTCGCGCCCGGGCCGAGGTGTCCGGTTACTGTGATCCACATGGCCGCTGACGTCCGCCTTCGACACCTCGGCCCAGGTCACACGGCCGTGATCATGATCCTACGAAAGGTGACCTCGTGACCGTATGGGTGGTGCTCCCCAGCGCCCTGACCGACGACGCCGGCGGGCACAGCGAACTCGAACTCGACCTCGGCGGCCCCGGCCCGGACGCGGCGGTGACCGTCTCGGCGGTGTTCGACCGGCTGGGCCGGCAGCTGCCCGCACTGGAGCGGCGGCTGCGCGACGAGCAGGGCGCGATCCGCCGGCAGGTGAGCGTGTACCTGGGCGGCATCGATATCCGCACCCTGTCCGGATCCGAGACGCCGGTCCCGGACGGCGCCCTGGTCCAGATCATCGCGGCGGTCTCCGGGACCTGATCCCGCTCAGCCATCCGGCCGCCAGCGCAGGCGCCCGCCGCGGCCCGCCGCCTATCGTGAACCTCATGGCTCAGGACCTCGGACCGGACGGGCTGACCGCGGGCCAGGTGGCCGAACGCCGGGCGGCCGGGCAGAGCAACGAGCTGCCGGCCCGCTCCAGCCGCTCGCTCTCCGCGATCGTCCGGGCCAACGTGCTGACCTGGTTCAACGGGCTGATCGGCACCCTGTTCGCGATCATGCTGGTGGCCGGGCCGATCCAGGACGCGCTGTTCGGCTTCGTGATCGTGGCCAACGCCCTGATCGGGATCGTGCAGGAGCTGCGGGCCAAACGCACCCTGGACTCGCTCGCGATCGTCGGCGAGGCCCGGCCGACCGTCCGCCGGGACGGCGCCGACCAGCAGGTCGCCGCGGCCGAGATCGTGCTCGGCGACCTGGTCCTGCTGGCGGCCGGGGACAAGATCCCGGTGGACGGCCCGGCCGTCTCGGCCGAGGCCCTGGAGGTCGACGAGTCGCTGCTCACCGGCGAGGCCGACCCGGTGGTCAAGCGGCCCGGCGAGGAACTGCTCTCCGGCTCCTTCGTGGTGGCCGGGCACGGAACGATGCGCGCGGCCCGGGTCGGGGCGGCCGCGCACGCCGCCGAACTGGTGGCCGAGAGCCTAGGCCTGCCCGGCGCCGAGCACCCGGTGGACGCCCGCACCCTGCCGGCCGAGCCGCACGAACTCGGCGGCGTGGTCGGCGAGAACTCGGTCTTCGGCCGGGTCACCCCGCGGCAGAAACAGCAGATGGTCGCCTCGCTCCAGGCCGGGGGGCACACCGTGGCGATGACCGGCGACGGGGTCAACGACGTGCTCGCGCTCAAGACCGCCGACATCGGGGTGGCCATGGGCGCGGGCTCCGGCGCAGCCCGCGCGGTGGCCCAGATCGTGCTGCTGGACGAGAGTTTCGCCACCCTGCCCGAGGTGGTCGCCGAGGGCCGCCGGGTGGTCGGCAACATCGAGCGGGTGTCGAACCTGTTCCTGGTCAAGTCGTTCGAGTCGTTCCTGATGGTGGTGCTGACCGGGATCGCCCGGCTGCCGTACCCGTTCCTGCCCCGGCACACCACCCTGGTCGGCGCGCTGACCATCGGCACACCCGCCTTCTTCCTGGCCCTGGCGCCGAACACCGCCCGGGCCCGGCCCGGGTTCGTGCGCCGGGTGCTGCGGTTCACCGTCCCGGCCGGGCTGATCTCCGGCACCGCCTCGTTCGTGTCCTACACCCTGGCCCGGGTCGAGCCGGGCGCGCAGCTGCAGACCGAGCAGACCGCCGCGATGGTCACCCTGTTCACGGTCAGCCTCTGGGTGCTCACGCTGGTGGCCCGCCCGCTGCTGTGGTGGAAGTGCCTGCTCGTGGCGGCCATGGCCGCCGGGTTCCTGCTGGTGGCGCTGCTCCCGCTCGGCCGCCGGATCTTCGACCTGCAGTTCGGCGGCTGGGACCAGGTCGGCACCTCGCTCGCGGTGGCCGGGTGCGCGGGCGCGGCGCTGGAACTGCTCTGGCGCTGGGCCGCACCGCGGGCGGAGTGAGACGCGGCGGTGTGCGGCGTGCGGCGGCGTCCTATCCGGCGTCTTGTCCGGCGGCCCCGGCGCTTGGTCCGGACGTGACGTACGTGTCACCGCGCGGGGTCCAGATCAGGGGTTTCTCGTCGAAGCTGGTCGCGAGCAGGACCGCCGGGCCGTCGGCGCGGCGCGGCTCGACGCCCAGGTGGAAGCCGACCGCCGGATCGTGCCGGTCCGGGCCGACGTAGCACAGCGTCCTGGGTTGCCGCGGGTCCGGATCTCCGAGAGTCAGCGACGGCGGCCCGAACCGGGCAAGGATCTCGTCGACGTCGTGATCGGCCCGGACCCAGGTCGACAGGCCGGCCAGGAGGTCCGCGCGTTGCGCCCCGGTCAGGACGCGGTCCGGCCGCAGCCAGCCGCGCCGGTGGGCGTCGACGCAGTAGTAGAAGGTCATGACCTGCATCGTCGGTTCCCAGGAGGCCCGCTGCGGCGCGTCGTCGGAGACCGAGGACCGCAGCAGCATGTCCGAGATCCACCACCATTCGCAGGGTCTTGCACGTCGGCCTGCCTGGCCAGCTGCGCGAGTTCTTCGAGCAGGTCGCCGAGGGTGGCCGGGTCGCCGGACCGGTCCGGTTCACGCACGGCACGGTTGAACTCCGCGATCACCAGTTCGCGATCCCGGCCGGACGGCACGCCGAGAGCGCCGTCCGCGGTGTCCGGCCCAGCCGTCATCGTCTCTCCCTTTCGTCAGGAGCCAGCTTCGCATAGGCCGCCGACCGCCGACCGCCGACCGCCGACCGCCGCCGACGCCCCGGCGTCGCTTCTCGGCGCCGGACGAGGGCGGACGACGCCGGGCGTCGCGGTCACGGCGTCTTCGGAGACTTCGGCGCCTTCTGCGACGCCGGCTTCTCGTGCCTCTCCGGCTTCTCCGGCTTCTGCGGGGCCTGAGGCGCCCGAGCCTGAGCCTGAGCCCGATCTGCGTGAGCTGCCCGATCTGCCTGAGCCTGGGTTGCCTGAGTTCCCTGAGCCTGGGCCGCCTGATCCTGGGCTGCTTGGGCTGCTTGGGCTGCTTGGGCTGCCTGAGCCGCCTGTGCCGCCTTGGCCGCCTGAGCCGCGCGGGCGAGCCGGGCCGGAATGACCAGCGGCTGCACCCCGGGCGTCTTCGGCACGATGCCGCGCAGGGCGAGCAGCAGCGGCACGGCCGGCAGCGGCGGCAGGTGCCCGGGCAGGCCGACCATCGGGGCCGGCTCCGGCAGGCTGCGCCGGCCCATGGCCGCGTTCAGCCGGTCCTGGGCGAGGGCGGCCTGGTCCTCGGCCTCGGCCGCGGCGTTCTCGGCCTGGTCGGCCCGGTCCCAGGCCAGGTCCGCGGCCTCGTGCGCGTCGTCGGCCCGCTGCTGGGCCGACCGGGCCTCGGCCGGTTCGGCCCACTCCCGGGCCTGGTCGGCGGCCTCCTGGGCGGCTTCGGCCAGCTCCTCGGCCCGCACCGCCTCGGCCTCGGCGGCCGCCGCCAGCTCCCGGGCCTGCTGGGCCGCGAGCTGGGTACGGTGCGCGGCCAGCCGGATCTTGATCTCCGGCCGGGACATCCCGACCGCCGAGGCCTCCCGCCGGAACCTCGCCTCCGGCGTCAGTGCCCTGGCCCGCCGCCGGGTCCGGGCTTCGGCGGCGTCGGCGGCCGTATCTGCGTCCTGATCCGTCTGACCTGCTTGGTCGGCCTGATCCTGCGGTTCCCGTGGGTCGGCTTCGTCCGCCGGATCGCCCGGCGGGTCGTCGGCCGGGCTCTGCGGCTGCCCGGTCTCGATCAAGCGGCGGGCCGCGGCATACGGCCGTCCGGTCTCGGCCATCCGGGCCCGGGCAGCGTTCTTCCGGGCCTTGTCCTGCGTCATGACTGTCACTTCCCGGCGAGCCCGCCCGCGTCTGCCCGCCAAGGTCGATGACCTGGAATCGGGAGATGCACGCGAGTCGAGGACCCTTGTCCTTGCCGTCACCGCGGCGCGGGCCGAGTGGGTCTGGGAGCCGGGCATGCTGTGCGCTGCCCCGGCCGCGAGAATATCACCGCGCCGCCGGGGCGGTCACACCCAGCGCACGATCGGTGACCAGCTGCGCGTCCCCGGCTCCGCCCGCCGGACCAGGGCCCCGTCAGCCCACGCACCCGGCCGGCTCGGCCCACACGTCCGGGGCGACGACGCCGACCGAGCGGCCGTGCGGGTCGAGCAGGTGCCCGAGCAGTTTGTCGTGCCGCAGGGTGATCTCCCGTTCGGTCACCTCGATCCCCGGGTGCGCGGCGGACAGCCGGGTCTCGAAGCCGAGCACGTCCGAGACCGCGTGCAGGTTCGCCTGGACGAGCAGGTTGTGCGGCCCGGTGACCGCCGCGCAGTTGCGCACCTCCGGCAGCCGCACCAGCGCGTGCCCGACGTCCGGCAGTTGGGCCGGCGGCACCCGGGCCCAGAAGGTCGCCGCGACCGGCCAGCCGCCCAGCGGCCGGGCGAAGTCGCAGCGCAGCCGCATCAGGCCCAGCCGGGTCAGCCGGTCCAGCCTTCGTTTGACCGTGGCCGGGCCGGCCAGCCCGGCGGCCAGGGCGCGGTGCGAGGCCCGGCCGTCGACGGTCAGCCGGCCCAGCACGGCCCGGTCCAGCGCGGTCACCTCCTCGGCCGCGCCGTCGGCCGCCCACGGGCCCGGCTGCGCCGAGAGCCGGGCCCGCTGGCCCGGTGCGAGCGCGGCGATCCGCCAGAACCCGCCCTCGGTGAACATGTGCGTGACCAGCCGGGTCCGCAGGGCCGTGATACCCGGCACGGCCGGCAGCAGGTCCAGGGTGTAGCGCGACATGGTCGGCAGGTCGCGCGTCGCCACGGTCGCCAGCAGGTCCCGGCCCGCTGCGGACCGCTCGATCGTGAGCATGTGCGGATGGGCGCCCAGCGCCTTCGCCACGGCCCCGGCCTGCTCGGCCTGGCAGTCGATGTCGAGATACGCGATACACACCCGGTCGAACAACCGCGGCCCGGGGGAGATGCTCACCCACGCCTCGCCCCGCTCGGTCAGCCGGCCCCACCGGCGGGCCACGGTCACCGGATCCACCCCGAGCACCCGGCCCAGCTCGGTCCACGAAGCTCGCGGCCGCAGTTGCAGGGCGTGGATCACCGACAGGTCCTCCTCGCTCAACAGATCCTCGGCGCGCGGTGCGGAATCCTGCATGCGGGCCAACCTTCCCGAGAGTTTCCTGCGTTTCGAGCACGGTGATCGCTCAGTCTTGCACTCTTGACCTATCAGCCGCGACACCGCACAGAGACGAGGCGCCATGCCAGCGTTCGGTTCCTACCAGGAGGAGATCTACCTCAACGGGCTCGGCGGCGTCGTACCGCGCTTCCCGCTCACCTACGCCGAGCTGGAGTCACGCGCCTACGAGGCCCTGCCGCCGTCCGTGCGCTCCTACATCGCGGGCGGCGCCGGGGACGAACGCACCCAGCGGGCCAACGTCGCCGCGTTCGACCGCTGGGGCCTGGTCCCGCGGATGTTCGTCGGCGCCAAGGAACGGGACCTGTCCGTGCGGATGTTCGGCCTGACCCTCCCGTCCCCGCTGCTGATGGCCCCGATCGGGGTGATCGGCCTGTGCGCCCAGGACGGGCACGGCGACCTGGCCACCGCCCGCGCCGCGGCCCGGACCGGCGTGCCGATGATCGCCTCCACCCTCACCAACGACCCGCTGGAACAGGTCGCGGCCGAGTTCGGCGACACCCCCGGCTTCTTCCAGCTCTACACCCCGACCGACCGCGACCTGGCCGAGAGCCTGGTCCGCCGGGCCGAGGTGGCCGGGTTCAAGGCGATCGTGGTCACCCTGGACACCTGGATCACCGGCTGGCGCCCGCGCGACCTGGCCACCGCCAACTTCCCCCAGCTGCGCGGGCACTGCCTGACCAACTACACCAGCGACCCGGTCTTCCGGGCCGCCCTGGCCCGCAGCCCGGAAGAAGACCCGCAGTCCGTCATCCTGAAGTGGGTCCAGGTCTTCGGCAACCCGCTCACCTGGGACGACCTGCCCTGGCTGCGCTCGCTCACCACCCTGCCGCTGATCGTCAAGGGCCTCCAGCACCCGGACGACGTGCGCCGGGCCAGGGACGGCGGCGTGGACGGGATCTACTGCTCCAACCACGGCGGCCGCCAGGCCGACGGCGGCCTGCCCGCCCTCGAAGCCCTGCCCGGGGTGGTCGAAGCCGCCAAGGGCCTGCCGGTGCTCTTCGACTCCGGCGTGCGCACCGGGTCCGACCTGGTCAAGGCCCTGGCCCTGGGCGCCACGGCCGTGGCCGTCGGCCGCCCGTACGCCTACGGCCTCGCCCTCGGCGGCACGGACGGCGTCGTGCACGTGCTGCGGTCCCTGCTCGCCGAGGCGGACCTGCTGATGGCGGTCGACGGCTACCCGACCATCGCGGACCTCGTCCCGGAAGCCCTGCGCCGACTCGGCTGAGCGCCCGCGCCGCGACGCTCAGGCCGTGTCGCCGCCCGTGATCCAGATCTCCCCGCTCTCGCCGCGCTTGCCCTGGGCGATCTCGACGGCGTACCCGTCCGGGTCGAACGCGGTCATCACCCGCTCCCAGGGCTCGTCGTGCGGCGGCTCGTGGAACACCACGCCCTTGGCCGACAGCTCCTCGTACAGGGCGTCGAGGTCGTCGGTGGTGAACTCGACGTGGATCGCCCGCCTCTGCTCCGGCGTCGAATCCTGCACGCCCTCCTTGCGCGACTCCTCGATCGACAACAGCCCGAGACTGACCCCGCCCACCTTGATCAGCGCGAACGCCGGCTCCGACTTGTACGCCACGGTCAAGCCGAGCAGCCCGCCGTAGAACTCCACCGACTTCGCGACACTCTCCACGCTCAGCGTGAGACCTTCCAGACGCAGCTTGTCCGCCATGTCCAACCTCCTGTTTTCCGCGCTGCCGCACCGTGCTCCGGGCACCGGGCCGAACGCCCGGCGTCGATCATGAGCATCCGGGCGGCGGTTGGGAAACGTCAACCTACCGGCTACCATCCGGTGGATATCGACAAGCGACTGCGAAATGCCGGTGGTTTCCGATGGCCGACCTCCTGGACGTCCAACTTCTGCACGCCCTCCAGATCGACGGGCGCGCCGCGTTAATCCTGATCGCCGAGGTCCTCGGCGTGTCCGACCAGACCGTGGCCCGCCGCTACCAGCGGCTGCGCGCGGCCGGGCTGCTGCGCGTGCGCGGCCTGCTCGAGCTCTACGCGGCCGTCTCCTGCCGGACCGCGGACTCCTTCTACGGCTACCTCACCGACCGCGTCGCCGGGCTCGACGCCGTGCAGCACCTGGAGACCATGCCGATCGTGCAGACCGTGAAGACCAGCAGTGTCCTGACTGCCGCCGAGCCGCTCGGATAAGCTGACCACATGCCCACGCCGCCCGTCATCCCGCCCGCGGATCACGACCCGACCGCCGACTGCGCCGCGCCCGGACAGTGGCGCCTGCTGCGCCAGGACGACAACGGCAACGTCTACCAGATGGCCCGCCACGACTCGCGCGCGGCGGCCGAGGCGGCCGCCGCCGGCTACCAGGCCCGCGGCCACAAACAGCCCTACTACGTCGAACGCGCCTGACCGGTGCCTACCGGCCAGGCGCGCTGCGTGTGCGTCCGCCGAGAGGTCAGCGGATCGGCAGGAGGGCGGCCGGGGTCGACTCGCGCAGAGCCGCGACCGCACTGAGCAGGTCCCGGGAGGTCCCCACCACGGTGTTGCGCGAGGTCACGATGTCCCACGCGCCGTTCTCGTGCTTCGATTTCGCGCTGCCGAGCTGGAACGGGTGCGTGATGTCGGTGGTGTCGGTGATCTGGACTTCATCGTCCACCGCAACCGCCACGTAGGTCCGACCCATGCATTTGAGCACGGTGGCCTCCGAGGAGACTTCGCCGATCGAGAGGTTCTGGGCCGGCGAGTCGGCCGACAAGGTGTGCACTTCAACATCCGACATGGTTCAGTCACCTTTCGCCAGAGATCGTTGACAGTAAGTTACACCACCTTCATGAGTGAGAAACCTCTCGTTAGGCAACAAGTTGAACGTGCGACAAATTGTCACCGCTTCGAGATATCCCGGCCTGACCAGGCTGTTTATACGCACGGTCGGGCGTACGCAGCCGTACCGGAAGCGAATCCAGCCCACCCGGACGGTAGAAAGACTTTGACAACGGGGCGTTCGGCCCGAAATCGGCCCATAAACGTCCAGGGCCCGCCGGTCGCCGACGATGACCAGCCCGTCACCGGTGGTCGCCGCCGCGAAGTGGTCGAAATGGCCCGGGTCGAGCCCTTCGCGGGCCGGGTCCTGCGCGCCGCCACTCGGTGAGCCCGCCCGTGTGCGCCGACGGTGGTCCCGGCCCCTGATTCCCGCCGGCCGCGAATCCCGCGCACCCCGCCGCACCGGCCTGACGGCGCGCCAGGCGATTTCCCACCCGCGGCGCAAGGCCCTGGAACACCCCGGAAAAGACAGACCGGGCCAGGGGGCGCCGTGTGGGTAGTCGGCGATTCCTGGCCCGGTTGTTGTTCTGTCACCGGCCTGGTGGGCCGGAGCTTTACGCCGGCACCATTGGTTCAGTGCCGCAGCTTTTCGGGTCGGACCGTAAGCGGCCCGGCAAGTACATATGTTTGTCTTATTCCGGCCGCCGGGAAAGGGTTTCGGGGCAGCGGGAACACGCCATGTCGTGTTTCCGCCAACCTGTCGGGAACCCGACAGGCCGACCAGACCGCCGCAGGTAGGCGCCTTGATCCACTCTGACCTGCGGTGATCGCACAGCGTAGGAACGCTGTGCCGGCGCCCGGACAATCCCCGCGCCGCCGCGGATCCCGGTACTCCAGGGGGCGGCGACGGGGCGAGTCCGGGGCGCATTCGAAGATTGTCTGCCCCCGCTGCTCGCTTGTTAACCCGCTTTTTACGACGAACCCCGCGTCCGCCCACTCTTCCGGCTGACGCAACCGCCGGCCCCGGCCCGGTCCGCCCGTATCCCCGTGCGGAATTCACCCGTCAGGCGGAAAGCAGCATCCATCTTTCGACCAGAAGTCCGAACAGCAGATCGTCCGTCCACTCGCCCTTGAGCCAGGTGAAGGCCGGCCGCCTACCCTCCAGCTGGAACCCCACCCGCTCCAGCAGCCGGGCCGAGGCCTCGTTGCGCGTGTCGCACTCGGCCGAGACCCGGCGTAGCCCGCGCAGCATGAACAGGTCGTGCAGCACCGCCCACACCGCCTCGGCCGCGTACCCCCGGCCCTGATGCTCCGCGGCGAGGGTGAACCCCAGCTCCGCCTGCATCAGGTTCTCGTGCATGAGCACCCCGACGTCCCCGATCAGGCGCTTGCTGGTCTTCAGCTCGACCGCGTACTGGAACCAGCCCGGCGCCGCCGGGTCGCCCTCGGCGAACTCCCGGGCCGCGCGCACCGCGGCCGCGAGCGAGACCGGGGCGGTCCAGGACTGGTAGCGGGCCACGGCCGGATCCGAACGGTACGCCGCCAGGGTCGGCGCGTCGTCCACCCGGAAGCGGCGCAGGCGGAGCCTGGGCGTTTCGAGCAGCACGCGCCGATCATCCCATGCGAATCTGGTCGCCGCTCACCGGGTTGACCGATACCGGTGAGCGGCAAGCGGTGGACTTGTCAGACTTACGGAGTGGCATCCGGGAAGTCGGCCAACGGACAGTAGTTCGGCTGGATCGCATCGTACTGGTGCAGACCGATCCCCGTGCCCTGCTGCGGACTGGTGTTGACCGGCGCGCGGTCCCCGATCAGGACCAGGGCATGCCAGCCGGTCTGCTTCGCCGTGTAGAGCGTGCAGTTGTCGATGTTCTGCGTGTGCTGGTCGGACGCGGCGGCCGACCGGCTCTGCACGTACGTCGACGACGTGCCCGGCGTGGCCTCCAGCAGGAACAGGCTGGTGCCGTCGTTCGGGCCCACGGCCCAGAACGACTGTCCCGCAGTGAGGTAGATGTCGGAAATGGACACGATGTTGTTGCTGTTCAGGTTCGCGAAGGCGATGCTGGGGTCGGAGAACCCGGTCGTGCCGTGGTGCGTCGGCGTCGGCAGGGTGATCTGGGTGGCGCCGTACTGGGCCTGGATCCAGAACTGGCCGGCTGTGTACTGCGACACGGCTGCGGAGTACGTGCCGTACGGCTCCGTGCCCGAGTTCGAGTCCACGGCGACGAAGTCGGTGTATCCGGCGTCGTACTGGCTCAGCGCCAGCCGGGACCCGCCCGCGTTGTAGAGCGACAGGTCGTAGTCCGAGGTCGAGGTCGGCTGGAGTGCGACCACCGACCAGTAGTCGGTGGTGGTCGTGTAGTTGTAGCTCTGGGCCACGGTTCCGGTGTAGACCGTGCCGCTCGTCATCGGCCCGCTGGCCCACGCGAGCGCCGGCACGGCCAGCACCGCCGTCACGGCCGCACCGAAAGTCAGTAGTCTTCTTCGCTTCTGGTTCACGAGCGCCTCCCTGCGCTTGCTGACTGTCCCGCCGCCCTCCTGATTCCCCGGTCGACAGGCGGCGCGAGCTTATCACCAGCCAAGTCGGGCGTATAGATAACCGTGCTTGCCACGGCACTAACGCACCTCGAAGACCTCCCCGCGCGGGGAGAACGGCAGCGAGGCGCCGCGCGGCATCAGGAACGCGTGCACCCGACGGATCGACAGCGGTTCGCAGTACCCGTCGGTGATCACCAGAACCGGTGCGTCGGCCGGGAAATCCGCCGCCCGCAGCAGCAGGTCGATCCCCGGCTGCAACTGCGTGCCGCCGCGGCCGCGCACGGTGGCCCGGTCCCCGATCCGTTCCACCGGCAGGTATCCGGCGTCGAACGCCGCGGCGTCGCAGTACACGATCCGGGCCGCCGGGACATCGTGCGCCCGCGCGTACGAGGCGATCGCGCCCAGCGCCTTGCCGAGCAGCCGCCGGTCCATGCTCCCGGAGGTGTCCAGCACCACCCCGAAGGTGCGCTGCGGGACGAACTCGTGCGGCGTGAACCGGCCCGGCCGGGGGATGTCCGGGGTGGCCGACTGCCGGCGCGAGGGCCGGGCGTAACTATGCTTGGGGAAGTCGGCCGGCATGTGCTCGTCGAACCAGCGGGCCAGTTTCACGTCCCAGCCGATCGGCGGCTGCTCCAGCGCCCGGATCTCCTCGGCCAGCCCGGCCGGCAGCAGCCCGCGGGAGCGTTCGTGGTACGTCCGCCCGGACAGCAGGGCCCTGCGGTAGAAGTCGTCCAGGTCCACGCTCGCCCCCGGCTCCTCCAGGCGCGCCAGCGGCTCGGTCAGCACGTCCCCGAGCCCGCGCCCGCGCAGGGTGGCCAGCTTGCGCAGCCGGCGCAGGTCCCCGGCGATCCGGTCGTACACCTGCTCGGCGCCCAGGCCCGCCAGGTCCGTGTCGTAGAGCAGCCCGTCCGGCATGCTGCCGACGGCCATCTCCACCAGCCAGCCGTTGACCACGTAGTCGCAGGCCACGTTCCACAGGTACGGGTCGCGCCCGCCGACCCGGTCCCCGTGCCGCAGCGCGGCGTGCAGCATCTCGTGGGCCAGCACGAACCGCCACTCCTCGCCGGTCATCGAGACCGTCGGATTGACGTAGACCTCGCCGAGCCGGGCGTCGACCGCGGCCACCGCGATGTGCTCGCGCCGGGCCAGCTCCGGGTCGGCCACCACCACCAGCCGCGCGGCGATCGCGCCGAGCAGCGGATAGGAGGAGACGAACCAGGACAACGCCGCGTGCCACGGCCCCTTGCCGCGCTCGCCGCGGTTGGCCGCCCGCTCGATCGTGTCCGCGATCGCCTTGGACAGCTGGGCCGAGAACTGGTCCGGCCAGTCCGAGACCGGGCCGGCCGGGCGGCCGGTCCACGCGGCGTGGGACGGGATCGGCCGCCCGGCCACCGGCACGCGGATGTGGTCCGGTACGCTCCCGGCCGTGCCGCAGGCGGCGAACCGCTCCGGGATCCCGGCCGCCCGCCAGGACTCGGCCATGGTCTCCTCGTCCCCGTCCGGCCAGTCCAGGTCCGCGAACGGCGTCGCGCCCACCTTGAACCCGCGCAGGAACCGGTTCACCGAGGCGCACCGGGCCGCGCGCAGCACCGGGTCGGCCAGCATCCGGTCCAATTGCGGGTCGTGGGCCGAGCCGTCGTCCGGCCGGGTCCCGGTGGCCGGCGCCGAATCCCGGTCGACCGGGCTCAGGTGGCCGAAGCCCAGATGCATCTGCGCGTGCGCGATCGCCCACGCCCAGGTCAGCGGATCCGCCCGGTGCCACACGTTCGCGTGGATCCGGCCCGCGGTGTCGACCACGACCAGACCGCCGCGCGGGGCCACCGGGCAGTCCGGGGCCTCGCAGACCGTGCCCAGGCTCACATTCTTGAACCCGGAGTGCTTGGCCAGCAGCGCCCGGCCGTCGTGCAGGTTGTCCAGCCCCGGCGGCTTCTTCGGCTCGGCCCGGGACTTCTTGCCCGCCCCGGCCATCAGCTGCGCGCCGCGACCAGCCCGGGCAGATCCCGGGCCGCCTCGACCAGGAACCAGCCCGGCAGCGCCTGGGTGCCGTCCTCGTCCGCGGCCAGCACCGTCTGCGCGATCTCCAGCGAGATCTCGGCCAGCTCCACCAGCAGCGACTTGGCCCGGTAGGCCAGCTGCCGGGACGAGGCCGGACCGTTGTCGCGGGTGGCCGGCAGGTCCCGGCCCAACCGGGCCCGGAACGCCTCGGCCAGGAAGTACAGCAGGTCCCGGTCCTCCGGCCGGCCCGGCCAGCGCGCGTCGCCCTTGAGGATCGCCTCGAACCCGTACGCGTTGCGCACCACCTTCAGGTAGCCGCAGAAACCCGCCGCGTGGGTCGGGCTGAGCGTGCCGTGGGCCAGCACCCGCAGCGTCTCCTCGCCGACCTGCGGCCCGCAGGAGTGCAGCGTGTCGGACAGCATGTGCCAGGACCGCGGGGTGGAGAACGCCTCCTCGGTCTTCGGCGCCGGGGCCCACAGCTGGTCCGGCCGCTCGGTCAGGTAGTCCAGGATCCACGGGTGGATCCCGGCGCCCCCGGCCCACCGGAACCAGTCCGCCGCGCTGGCCCGCAGGTGCAGGTGCACCAGCCGGTTGACCAGCGCCGACGCCATCGGCCGGGCCAGCGCCTGGTCGGTGGCCCGGTTGCCCGCGCCGATCACGACCGAACCGGCCGGCAGCTCGTACGACCCGATCCGCCGGTCCAGGATCAGCGAGTAGAACGCCTTCTGCACGTCCGGCGGCGCGGCGTTCAGCTCGTCCAGGAACAGGCAGTACGGCTCCTCCCGGGCGATCATCTCCGGCGGGCAGAACCGGCTGCGCCCCCCGACGATCTGCGGCACGCCCATCAGGTCCTCCGGCGCCAGCTGGGTGCCGAGCAGCGACACGCATTCGAGCCCCAGGCTCGCCGCGAAATCCCGCACCAGACTGGACTTCCCGATCCCCGGCGCGCCCCAGAGGAACACCGGCCGGACGGTGGCGACGTCGAGCAGGACCGCGGGCAGCTGCGCCGGGGTGACCGTCACCGCCGATTCCATGGTGGGGGCTCCGTTTCTGCTTCACCTGGCACTGTCAACGGAAGTGTCCAGGAACCGCGGCTCAGCTGTCCACGGGATAACGCCCGGCAGAGTTAAACGGTATAATGCATTTCCAAGGCACAAAATTGCATTCGCATCACGGACGAGGACCCGGCCGCGGTCACCCGGCGGATCCTGAAGGGCGCGCGGGAATGAGCGGCGCGATCCCCCTGCCTCGGCGTCATGACCGACGCCCAGGAGTTCTCCCTCTGGCTCTCCCCGCACATCCTCGACAACATCGCCCGCGTGCTGCGCGAGGGTTATCAGTGGCCGCAGGAACGGATCGAGGAGTACCTCGACGTCCTGGACGACATATCGCAGAACAGCGGCGGCGACATCATCGCACCGCCGCAGACCGTCTCGGACTGTCCGGACTGGGAGGACAACCGGATCCTCGATCTCGCGGCCGAGGTCGGGGCGATGCTGGTCGTCTCCAACGACAGCGACCTGCTCGCGACGTCGCCGTGGCGCGGAACGCCGGTCCTGACCCCCAAGCACTTCGCCGAGAAGGTCGACGGGATGCGCCGCTACCGGCGTCGTTGAATCGCTCAGATCGCCCCGCTGCGCCCGCGCGCGCCGGCCGCCGAGCCGGCCGACCTCGCCGCCGCGAACGCTGCTGCGACCATACCCGCCTCGGCCGGGTCCAGGGTCGACACGGTCACCCGCAGGCCGGGGCCGGAGCGTTGCCGGAACCAGGCGCCCGGGGCGGCCGCGTATCCGGCCGACAGCAGGGCACTGAGAGCCGCCGACTCGTCCGGCACGGGCACCCACACGTTCAGCCCGGTCCGTCCGTGTGCTGAGATACCTTGCCCGGCGAGCGCTTCGACCAGGGCATTGCGACGCTCGTCGTACGCGGTCGCGGCTCGGCGGATCATGGTTGCCACCTGGGGATCGCCGATCGCGTCGGCCCAGATCCCCTGAATCAGGTGGCTGACAAACCGGGCGGTGTGCATCAGCCGTCCGCGGACCAGGTCCGAGGTGGTCGCGTCGGCCGCCATCACGGCCACCCGCAGGTCGGGGCCGTACGCCTTCGACGAGCTGCGCAGGTAGGCCCACCGCTCGGTCGCCCCGGCGACGGTCTGCGCCGGGCCCGGGCTCAGGTCCGCGCCGTGGTCGTCGTCGATCGTCAGAGTCCTGGGATGGCCGGCGAGCACCGCCCGCAGTTCCCGCGCCCGCGCCGCCGAGGTCATCGAGGCGAACGGGTTCTGCGCGCGGGTCGTGGTGACGAACGCCTTGGCCCCGGCCCGCAACGCATCGTCGAGGTCTGACGGACTCGGCCCGTCGTCGTCCACGGCCACCGGCACCGGCCGCAGGCTGTGCGCGGCGAGCAGGTCGAGCACGTGCGCCCACCCGGGATCCTCCACCGCCACCGCGTCACCGGGCCGCAGGTGGGTGGACATCACCCGGTCGATCCCGTCCAGCGAGCCGAAGACGCAGGTCAGGTGCTCGGAGGGCACGCCGTCGACGGCCAGCAGCCGGCGCATGTGCTCGCGCAGGACCGGGTCCATGCCCTCGTCGCCGTAGCCGCGCGAGATCACCGGCCGGCGGATCTCCAGCCTCGGCAGCAGCCTGAGGTCCGGGTCGCCGAGGAACAGCCCGGTGGTGCCCGGCGGCAGCACCAGGGTGCGCCCGGCCGCGCTGGTGGCCGGGCGTTCGCGCACCCGGCTGCCCTGCCGGCCGAGCGTCTCGATCGTGCCGCGGTCGCGCAGCAGCCGGTAGGCGCTGGCCGCCGTGTTCGGGTTCACCCCGAGTTCGGCCGCGAGTTCGCGCACGGTCGGCAGCGGCGTGCCCGGCGCCAGCCGGCCCGCGCCGATCGCCGCCTCCACGCTGGCCGTGATGTCACTTGCGCGGCCACCACGCACCTCGTACTGTTGGGCCCAGCCAATATGTTCTGACACAAACTACATTCTGTACTAGGACAATGTGATGACGCAAATCGACGGCACCGCCCCCGAGGCCGCCGCCTCGGCCACCGACTCCGCCTACGCCCAGACCGGCCGCTCCACCCCGAGCCGCTACCGGGAGCGCGCCACCTACGACCGCGCCGCCGTGCACGCAGTCCTGGACGAGGCCCTGGTCGCCCACGTCGGCTTCATCCGTGACGGCGCGCCCGTGGTCCTGCCGACCCTGCACGCCCGGATCGGCGACACCATATACATTCACGGCTCCACCGGCGGCCGGTTCGCGCTGCTCGACGGCGAGCCGGTCAGCGTCACCGTCACCCTGCTCGACGCACTCGTGCTGGCCCGCTCCTGGTTCCACCACTCGGCCGGGTACCGCTCGGTCGTCGTGCACGGCGCCGCCCGCGTCGTCACCGACGACCGGGAACGCTGGGACGCGATGGCCGGACTGGTCGACCACGTCGTGCCCGGACGCTCCGCCGACTCCCGCCCGCCGCTGCGCAAGGAACTGTCCGCGACCACGATCGTGGCGGTCGACCTGGCCGAGGTCTCGCTCAAGTCGCGCGGCGGGCACGTCGCCGACGACGAGGCCGACCTGGGCCTGCCGCACTGGGCCGGAACCATCCCGTTGCGCCTGGTCCCGGGCTCGCCGGTACCCACCGAGGACCTGGCCGAGGGCATCGCCCTGCCCGGCTACGTGGCCCGGTACGCCCGCTGAGCGCACGGCCCCGGCGCGATGTTGTCTTTGCCCGGTCGATGAGACAGACTACGGATCGGCCGAATGAGGACAAACGAGGGGACTGGAACAGTGCGGATCTATGCGGCATCGCGCGGCGAGGTGGTGAGGGGCGCGCTCTACATGGTCGGATTCGTCGCCGTCATGGATGTCGCCATGGTTCTGTTCCTCGAACACGTCCTGAACCGCACGGTCACTCTGACGGCCCAGTGGCCGATCGCGATCGTCGTACTCGGCGTGATCGCCTTCGCCGCCCGCGCCTACAACGAGGCCGCGAGCAGCTGGATCCAGGTCACCCCCAAGCAGCTGAGCTGGGCCTCCGGCCCGAAGCCGGCCGCCCAGGGGCTGACCCCGAGCGGCACGGTGAAACTGGCCGACGTCACGGCCGTCACGGTCCAGCTCGACGAGGTCAAGGCGAAGGCCGGCCGCAAGGTGGTCACCCTGCAGGTGCACCGCCTGCACGCGCAGATCGACGGCAAGCCCGACCTGGTCCTGCCGGTTGCGGCTCTAGAGACCGCCGACACGAAGATCGCCCCCGAGGTGCTCGCCCACGGCCGGACGCAACTGCTGCGCGTGGTCGAGCAGATCGACTCGAATGCCAAGGGGTTCACGGTCGACACCACGGTCCTGGGCGATGTGGCGGAGGAACTGGCCGCGCTGAAGCGGGACAAGGACGCCAAGGGTAAGGGCAAGGCCAAGGACGCTGAGGGCACCGAGGTCGTCGAGACGACCGAGACCACTGAGGTCGTGGAACTCGCCGAAGGCGGCGAGCAGCTCGAAGCGATCGAGTCCACGGAGGTTGTGGAAGAGGTCGTTTCCGAGGATGGCGGCGAGGTAGATGTCGAAGAAGCCACCACGGTCACTGAGTCCTCGATTGCCGAAGTCGAAGAGCCCGAGGCCGATGCCGAGCTCGCGGCTGTCGAACTTGTAGCTGAGGAGTCCGCGGCAGAGCCCGCCGACCTTGACGCTGCCGAGCTTGTCGCCGAGGAGTCTGCGCCCGAGGTAGAGATCGAATCCGTGGAACTCGTGGCCGAGGAGCCCGAGGCCGTGGTCGAATCCGAGCCTGCCGAGCTCGGAGTGGTCGAACTCGTCGCCGAAGAGTCCGTGCCTGAGGCCGAGCCGGCTGAGGTTGAGGCCGTTGAACTCATCGCCGAGGAGTCCGCGGCCGAGTCCGCCGACCTCGAGGTTGCCGAGCTTGTCGCCGAGAAGTCCGTATCGACGCCCGAGGTTGAGACCGAGTCCGCGGCCGCCGAGCTCGTTGCCGAGGAGTCCGCGGCCGAGGTCGTGGTCGAGTCCGAGCCGACCGGGCTCGAAGTGGTCGAACTCGTCGCCGAGGAGTCCGTGCCCGCCGAGGCATCGTCCGAATCCTCCGCCGAGTCCGTCGAACCGGCCGTCGTGATCCCGGCCGCCGCGACGGCTCCGGAGATCGAGACCGTGGTCGCCAAGAAGACCCCCAAGCCCCGC
Source organism: Actinocrinis sp. (assembly GCA_035943635.1). Taxonomy (GTDB): domain Bacteria; phylum Actinomycetota; class Actinomycetes; order Streptomycetales; family Catenulisporaceae; genus DASZBX01. The sequence goes on from DASZBX010000041.1 coordinate 51,420, forward strand.
ACCCGGAAGGCCGCGGCGGCCAAGCCCAAGCCCGCGGCCGAGATCACCGACCAGTCCGAGACCGCGGAGGCAGCCGAGTCCGGCGTCAGCGGCTGAGCGCTAGGCAGTGTTTGGGGATGTCTCAAGGCGCGAATCCGGTGATCGCCGTCGCCTGGCCGCACCGCACGGAACGGCACAGACGACCGAGTATGAGCCGTCCCGTGCGGCGCGCCCATGCTCGGCGCTGACCAGATTCGCCTCACCTACCAGCACAAACCGGCGGTCATGCCGTCGCCTTGACACATTCCCCAACACTGCCTAGCCGGCCCGGCCGCCGGCGATCCGTTCGGCCGGAGATCCGGCGAAAGCAGCCCGCTCCATGATCCACACCATGCCCCGGCCGACTTCGGCCGGGGCTTCGATGCCATCAAGCTCGATCCGGTCCAGCCGGTAGCCGAGCCGCCGCGCCACGGCCGCGCTGCGCACATTCGCTTCGTCGCAGTGGATCTCGATCCAGCCGATCCCCGCCAAGTCCAACGAAGCCGCGGTCAGCAGCGCCGCCGCCCGGGTGATCACGCCCCGGCCGGTGTGGTCGACATGGCACCAGTACCCGATCTCGACCGCGCCCGGCCCGAGATGGTCATGCACCCCGGCCATACCGAGCACCGCGCCGGTCTGCGCGTCGAAGATCCCGAAGTTGAAGCTCCCGTCCGACGGCCAGCCGCGTTCCTGCATCTCCCCGAACTCCGCCTGCTGCTCGATCGTCGGCGGCTCGGCGGTCCAGTCCATCCACTGGTGCAACGGCTCGTACGACGCACGCACCGCCTCGAACCGGGCCTGCAAATCCTGCGGCTCCCAACGCCGCAGCACCAGATCCCCGGACTCGATCCGCATCGGCAGCACGACGCCCGGGGCCAGAGCGGGCTCGTTCACAGGTACTGCCCCAACGGACGCTCCCGCTCGTCCGGCTCGGCCGGGCCGCCCGCGGTCAGTTCCGCGATGCCCGCCGCCTGCACGTCCGCCACGGTCAGCTCGGTCAGCGCCTTGGTGCTGCTGCGCCGGGTCGACGTCACCCGCTTCGCGTGTTGCGCCACCGCCCGGTCGAACAGGTTGCGCATCGTGCGCGCGTTGCCGAACGCACTGCCGCGCGACAGGTTGGCCAGCAGGTCGCGCAACTGCTCCTCGACCCCTTCGGCCAGCACGAACCCGGACCTGCGGGCGAAGGCGCGGAACGCCGAGACCAACTCCGCGTCGGCCAGGTCGGCGAAGCGCAGGGTGGCGGTGAACCGCGAGGCCAGGCCCGGGTTGCTGGCCAGGAAGTCGGCCATCGGCTGCTCGTATCCGGCCGCGATCACCACGAACTCGCCGTGGTGGTCCTCCATCAGCTTCACCAGTTCCGCCAGCGCCTCCTGGCCGAAGTCGTTGCCGCCGAGCGTGGGCCGGGACAGGGCGTACGCCTCGTCGATGAACAGCACGCCGCCCAGGGCCTGGTCCACGGCTGCGCGCACCTTCGGCGCGGTCTGGCCGATGTACTCGCCGACCAGGTCGCCCCGGGACACCTCCACCAGCTGCCCGGAGTCCAGCAGGCCCAGGTCCTTGAGCACCGCCGCCAGCAGCCGGGCCACGGTCGTCTTTCCGGTGCCCGGATTGCCCAGGAACACCATGTGCCGGGTGGTCTGCACCTCCGGCAGGCCGCGCTTGCGGCGCAGCGCGGTCGCCTTCGCCTGCGCGACCAGGAGTTCGAACTCTTCCTTGACCGAGGACAGTCCGGCCAACGCGGCCAGTTCCAGCAGCGCGGGGGAGTCCGGGCCGGTCACCGCCGTCGCGGTCAGGTCGGCCACGGTCAGCGTCAATCCCGATTCCATGGCCGCGCCCGCCTCCGCCTCGGCCGTGACCCGGGCCCGGGCCGCCGTCACGGCCTCCCCGGCCAGCGTCACCGCGATCCGGGCGTTGCGCAGGTTGCCGCTGCGCCGGGTGGACGCCAGCCGGATCCCGGCCTGCTCGGCCACCTGCGCCGAGACCTGCGCGCCGCGCTCGGCCGCCGCGCGCCGGAACAGCTCGGCGAACCCCTCGGCGGTGAACTCCTGGCTGCGCGCGATCCGCAGCCGCTGCACCAGCGCCGGATTCAGGTCCGTCAGCGCCGCCACGCCGCCGGCTTCGCAGATCCCGACGACGTGCAGGTTGTCGTTCACGTCGATCAGCAGGTGCAGCTCGTCCAGCAGCGCGGCGCCGCAGCGCTCGTCCTGCCCGGCCAGGTCCAGGCCCTCGAAGATCAGCAGCGCGGACCCGTCTGTCCCGCTGGCGTGGGCGCGCAGCAGCGACGCCGCCTCGGCCGGGCGCAGGCCGGTGAACTCGTTCGCCGACAACCACACGGTCGAGGTGATCGGCCGGCGCTTGAGCCCGCGCTCCAGCTCCCGGGCCGCGTCCCGCTTCCCGGTGCCGTCCGGTCCGGCCAGCAGCAGCCGCACCGGGCCGTCGGCGGCCGCGACCTCGCGGATCGCCGTCACCAGCTGCTCCTGCCCGACCAGGTCCGCGCCCAGGCCCAGGGCCGCGATCTGCTCGGCCGCGGCCCGCGCGGCCCCGCTCGCCGCGGCCGACATCCCGCCGACCGCGCCGGGGTACGAGCCGCCGGTCGCGCCCGGGCCCGCCGGGCCGGGCTTGCCGGACTGACCGGCCGCGCCCGGTTCCGGCCGTCCCTGCGCAGCAGGCTGACTCTGCCCGGCCGCCTCGGACGCTCCGGCCGGACCGTCTCCCGACGCGCCCGACCCGTTGCCCGAGCCGCCGACGCCGCCCGAAACCGCCGTACTGGACCCCACGCCGGCCCGGTCGCCCCCGCTGCGGGCCGGGTCCGAGCCGTTGCCCGCGCTGCCCGGGTCGGTGGTGCCGGATGTGTTCGTGCTGTTCGTCCCGTTACTCCCGTTCGCGCCGCCGAGCTGCGCCACCCGCGCGACCCACGGGTTGGCCACCGCCCGGCGCACCGCGAACAGCTGCCGCAGGTTGTTCTGGAAGGCGCTGACCGGCACGTAGATCGTGCCCGGGTGGTTCGGCGGGTTCGGCAGGCCCCACAGCGCGGCCGCGAACCGCACGGTCAGGTCCAGCCAGGCCCGGCACAGGTCCGCCTGACCGGCCATCAGCCCGCGGGAGAGCCAGGCGGTGACCGCGTTCTGCCACTGGTTGATCTTGTAGTCGGCCTTGAGCTCCTCCAGCCGGGCCACCGTCCGCTGGTGCATGTCCAGCCCGGCGATCACGGCCAGCTGCACCGGCACGTCCGCCATCTTGTTCTGGATCACCAGGCCGGCCAACAGAGTCGGCAGGTCCTCCGGCCCCGACGCCGCCTCGCGCAGCTGCTCGTGCACCGCTTCCAGGCCGGAGTAGATCCACTGGGCCAGGCCGAGCGGGCCGGTCAGCTCCGGCAGTACGGCGGTGATCTCCTCGCCGGCCGCGGCCGTCCAGGCCTGGCGCAGCTCGCCGCGGGAGAGCGTGCGGTCATGCTCGGCGAACGGCTCGCGCTGCCGGGCCAGTTCGCGGATCGCCTCGATCCGCGGCCGCAGCGGCTCGATCTCCTCGAACACCCCGAGCAGCGGGTCCAGCAGGTCCAGGGCGAGGTCGCAGCGTTCGATCTTGCCCAGGCTGAAGCCGACCGGCGGGAACCAGTCCGAGGAGTTGCAGTTCCAGTTGCCCGGCAGCCGGGCCGGCGGGGAGGTGGTGGTCAGGTGCGCGGCGAACAGCTCACGCTCGAGGTTGGCCCGGCTGCCGCCGTGCACGGCCAGCTCCCCGACCAGGAAGTCGCACATGTTGTTCAGGTCGTAGAGCACCGGATTGAGCGGGCTGCGATACCCCTTGACGTCCGAGGTGACCAGGCCGGCGCAGCGCGGGTCGGCGAGCACGGCGTCTATCTTCGCCGCGGCGTCCTGATAGCAGCCCTCGGGCACCCGCCACGGCCGGCCGTACGAGTAGACGTCGAGAATCGGCTCGTCGGTGAGGAGCAGCTCAAGGTGTTCGGGTAATTGCACGTTCTCGGCCCCCTGCGCTCAATCCTGCGTCAACGCAACCATGATGGCACAGGGGCGGGGCGCGGCACCGGACGGACCCGGACGGCGGATCGGCCGCGGACCGGCGCGAGCCCGCCGCGTCCGGGGTCCGGCCAGGTCAGGCGGACGGTCGCGGACGAGCGGGCTCGCCGGGGGAATCCGGAGCAGAAAGGGTTACGGCGCGGTGCCGTTGATGATCGCCATCACGATGTTCGCAGCCTGCAACTGCCACTGCGCGTACGCGGTCGGGTAACCGGACTTCTGCACCCGCTGCGCGGCCTGCCACAGACCGGTGTGGTTGTAGTCCGGCACCTCGGACTGGAGCACCTGGAGGAACTTGTTCGCCGCGTAGGTCGGCGTGGTGATCTGCGACGCGGTGCCCCAGCCCATCGACGGGCGCTGCTGGAACAGGCCGAGCGAGTCGGCGTTGTCCGCGGAGGTCAGGTTGATCAGCGAAGACTCCTGCGACGCGGTGGCGACGGCTATCACCGCGGCGTACGGGCTCATCCCGCGCTGGTAGGCCACCTTCACGATGGTCTTGGCGTTGGCCCACTGGGTCGACGAGAGGTTGAAGAACTCCTGCGAGCCGTACAGGCCCTCCGGCTCCAGCGCGGAGAGCGTGGTGTGCGCCCACGGGGCCGGGATCGCGGCCACGGTGGTCTGGGCCGGCGTGGTGGCCGGGGTGGCCGCCGGGGCGGCGGGCTTGGCCGGGGCCGGCGAGGCGACCGCGGCGGCGGCCAGCTGGCTCGCGGTCAGCGCGGTGGCGTTGGCCAGGCCCACGTTCGGGTTCACCGGGTTGACCGGGGCGTGCGGCGCGGTCATCGCGGCGGTCATCGCGCCGGCCGCGGGGGCCGCCATCAGGGCCGCGGCCACGCCGGCGACCGCGAAGGCCGGGTGCAGCCGGGGCCGCTGGTCGACGCCGCCGAGGACCGCGGCGGCCTTCGGCTTGCGGTGTCCGGAGGAGGAGATGACGCTGGACTGCACGTACTCGTACTCGTCGAACTCTATCGAGCCCTTGGGCTTTCGATGTGCGGACACGCCTCGGTTCTGCCTCTCGTCTGCCGCCTACCGGGTTAGCTGACGGGTTCGCGCGGAAGAGAGTCGCGCTACCGCGCCGGTTTCGGTCTGACCCGATCCGGCGCCGATTCACCCCGGGTGCCTCGGCCTGGCGGGCCTCGGCGGTGGTTCCCCGGCTCCGAGAACCTCCAAGGACTCGGCGGATACCCCGGGCCGCACTTTCGTGTACGGCAACTACCGGAAGTATGGGCTGACTTTATTGGATCGAGACAAGCGATGTCACTGTTTCTCAACAAAATTCTTGGTCATGCATAGATCAAGAGAGGCGAGTGAGTGCCACCCGGCGCCATATCAACACTGCGTGACACTCACCCGTTACCGGTGGCTACGAAGGGTCCGGCACTGAGACAGGACGTGAACGCCACCCGTCTCCGCACTCCCGGGCCGGGCCGGATGTCGGTGCCGGACTGTAACCGGACCCGATAGGCCGTCCCGACCCGGGAGTGCGGACGACCTAGAACAAGTACGACCAAAGGTACAGCGGGGTCGCCGTGCCGAGACCGTTGGCGTCGCTGTAGCCGTTGCCGGCCTTCAGAAGCTGGTCGTCACCGAAGTTGACCGCGACCGGCGGGAAGCCCTGGAACGCCGGAAGCGTGTTGTAGGCCTTGGTCCCGGCGCTGTGGTCGGTCACGACCGAGATGGCCGGGCTCTTATAGCGCGCGTACAGGGCCGGGTTGGCGAACCCGGTCGGGGAGTGCTGAGCCTGGATCACATCGGCCTGCAGCCCGGTGAACAGCGGACAGGCCAGCGAGGTGCCGCCGATGTCGCTCTCGCCATAGCCGGTCGTGCCGTCCGGCAGCGTCTGGGTCATGCCGATCAGGAAGCCGGTGTACGGGTCGGCGTCCATCGACACGTCCGGCGACGTACGCATCGGCTGCGTGGTCGTGGTCCCGTCCGGCAGCGTGGTGGCCAGCTTCTTGGACGCGATCCCCTTCTGATACCACGGCTCGCCGAACACCGCGCTGGTCCCGCCGCCGCCGCCGAACTGCCACCCGTAGTCGGTCCAGGTGGTCGGATCGGTCAGCACCCAGGCGTCGGTGCCCCACACGGTGTTCCACAGCTGCTGGTCGTTCTTGCCGATGGCCAGCGAGGTGCCGCCGACGTCGGTGGCCCACGGGTCCGACGACGGGAACTCGGCCTGCGGCGTGGTGGAGGTGTCGGTGACCCCGCAGGAGGTCGCCGGGTCCTCGGCGCCGCAGTCGCCCGAGGAGAAGTCGAACCCGATCCCCTCGATCGCGCCCTGGATGAACAGCTGGCTGTACTCGGCTATGGTGGTCGGCGGCTCGTTGCCGGTGGAGGAGTAGACCACCCCGGCCCACGAGTTGGACACCAGGTCGACCGAGTGGGTGTCCACGATCGAGGTGAAGACGGACAGGAAGTCCACGTCGTTGCACGAGTTCGAGCCGTAGTAGTGGATGTCCGCGCCCGGCGCCATGCCGTGCACGGCCTCGATGTCCAGGCTCTCCTCCGGCGCCCAGCCGGCCGCGCCGCCGCATTCGTCCTCGGAGTTCCAGTCCGCGGGGGTGACGGTCTGGGTGAACTGGCCGGGCTTGAACGGCGCGTCCCCGCGGTCGACGGCGTACTTGTTCGCGTCGGCGGCTATCGTGCTGGAACCGTACGCGTCCACGACGGCGACCTTCACACCCTTGCCGGTCAGGCCGGTGCTGGTCACTCCGTATGCGCCACGCATCTGCGAGGGGGTGTAGCCGCAGACCGCGTAGGGGCTGTCACTGGCGCCGTTGATTGCCGGGTCGGTGGTGTCCTTGATCTGGCCGTAGTAGGCCGAGCAGGGGGTCGGGCCGAGGAAGACGGAGCCGTCCGGCTCAGTGGTCTGCTTCGCGGTGGTGCCGGACAGCCCGGGCACGGCCGGAGTGGTCTCCTGGCCGACCGTGTTCGTGATCATCTTGAGCGGCATGTTGTTCAGGTTGCCGATGGCCAGCACCGACCCGGCGACTGCGGCTGGGACCTGCGCGGAGGTGGTGGGGGCGTAGTACGTCTTCCCGGCCACCGAGTAGTTGTGGATCGCGGTGCCGTAGGCGGCCTGGGTCTGCGCGGCGGTTCCGGAGACGGTGATCGAGTGCGCGTCTGAGCTGGTGACCGTCAATCCGGCTGCGGTCAGCCAGGCGGTCACGGCTTTGACCTGCGTTGCCGTGGCGCCGAACTCCGCCTGCTCCTGGGCGGGCGTCAGGTAGCGCTGGTAGGACGGGCTGCCGGGTGTCGACACCGCGGTGGCGTAGGCGGCCATCCCGGCCTGGTTCTGCCCGGCGAGGTAGACGGTCGTGGTGATCCGGGCTCCCGGCGAGACGGCGCCCCGGTCCGCTGAGTTGGTCGCCCACGCCGGGTGCGAGTTGGCCACCGGCGCCGTACTGGCCGAAGCGGACGCTATCGGCCCGGTCAACACCATCGCGCCGGTCAGCGCGGCGGTGGACAGCATGGCTAGCGTTCGCGAACGGGTTTTCACGAAGGGATTGGTCGAGTTAGTGACCAAGGGCATGGCGTGGGTTCCTTCCCCAGGTGTGAGCAAGGGGGCACCATCAGTGGTGTTCGGTGGTGTGCCCCTTGCGCGGTGTCGCGCTGTAGCCGATCGGCCACTGCGCGCCTACTCTCCATTGATTACTGGCTGGATTGTTTGTGAGCAAGCTTGATGGGGTTACGGAATGGTTCCGGGTGGGGGATGTGGGGGATGTGGGGGATGTGGGAGATCCGGGGGTAGTGGGTGGTTTGGGGGAGTGCGGGTGGTGTTGGGGAGTGCGGGGTGCTTGGGGGTGGTTGGTTGCGCGCCGTGGTGGGGGTTTAAGTCAAAGGCGGCCCGTGGCGATTTTCCGCGCTGGGTCAGGTGGTGGGTGAGTTCAAGACGCGAGAAAATCACCACGGTTTTCTGCGGCGGTCGACTTCCGTAGAGCTCATTCCGAGTGGTGCGGTGGGTGCGTGGGCGACGGTCCTGTCGTGGTCGTCTTGATCGCGGGCAAGTAGGCCACCGGAGTAGGGGATGGTTGATTGGGCCTGGTGTCGTGCGATGGGCAGGGGGGCGGGTTTCAGGCGCGAGCCACCGGGGCGGGCCCGCCCGACTCAGGTGCCGATGCCGACCTGCGTTCCGGCTAGGGTGGGTTTTCAGGCGCGAGCCACGGGGGCAGGCCCGCCCAACCCGGGCACCGCTGCCGACCTACCCTCTCGCCGAGGCCGGGTTTCAGGCGCGAGCCATCGGGGCGGGCCCGCTCAACCTGGGTATCGTTGCCGACCTGCGTTCC
>DASZBX010000042.1:0-36885 GCA_035943635.1 Actinocrinis sp.
ATGTCTCAAGGCGCGAATCCGGTGATCGCCGTCGCCTGGCCGCACCGCACGCAACGGCACAGACGACCGAGTATGAGCCGTCCCGTGCGGCGCGCCCATGCTCGGCGCTGACCAGATTCGCCTCACCTACCAGCACAAACCAGCGGTCATGCCGTGGCCTTGACACATTCCCAAACACTGCCTAGGAGCCTGCGGCCGGTATCACCAGCGCCGGGCCGCCGGATCGCTATCCGCCCGCTTTCGGCGCGCGATACCGGACAGAAGCCGGGCCCGCCTACCGTCCGAGACAGAAGGCGGCCGGCGGCAAGCCGGACGCACCGACGCTTAGGGAGCCCGGGATGACCAATCCGTTCGAGGACGACGAAGCCCCTTACCTGGTCCTGGTCAACGACGAGGGCCAGCACTCGATCTGGCCGGTCTTCGCCGAACCGCCGGCCGGCTGGACCGAGGTGTTCCGCGGCGCGGGCAAGGCCGAGGCCCTGGCGTACGTGGAGGAGCACTGGACCGACCTGAGGCCCAAGAGCCTGGTCGACGCGATGGCCCGCCAGTCGGCTCGCTGACGGGAGGCGGCATGAACCCCGGTCTCAGCCTGCACGGATTGTTCGAAGCACAGGCGGCCCGCACTCCCGAGGCGACAGCGGTGGTGTCCGGGCGCGGACGCCTCGGTTACGCCGCGCTGGACGCCCGCGCCGCCGCCGTCGCCGGCCGGCTGCGGGCCGCCGGCGCCGGCCCGGACGACGTGGTTGCGATCGCGCTGGACCGGTCGGCCGACCTGGTGGCCGCGATGCTCGCGGTCCTCAAGACCGGCGCGGCGTTCCTGCCGATCGACACGGCCTACCCGGCCGGGCACATCGCCGCCATGTTGGAGGACGGGCGCCCGGCGCTCGTCCTGACCGCCTCGGCCACCGCCCACCTGCTGCCCGAGACGAGCCGGCTGCTGGTGCTGGACGGGCCGGGCGACGGGCTGAGTCACGGCTCGGCCGACGGCCCGAGCGACGGCCCGAGCAGCGGCCCGGCAGAGCCGACACCGGCGCCGGAACAAGAGATCCTCCCGGATCAGGCCGCCTACGTCATCTACACCTCAGGTTCAACCGGTCGGCCCAAGGGCGTGGTGATCTCCCACCGCGCGATCACCAACTACCTGGCCTGGCAGCTCGCCGAGTACCCGCTGACCCCGGCCGACCGCTTCATCCAGAAGTCCCCGACCGGGTTCGACGGCGCCGTGCTGGAGTTCTTCCTGCCGCTGTGCGCGGGCGCGGCCGTGGTACTGGCCCGGCCGGACGGGCACCGGGAGCCGGAGTACATCGCCGAGCTGATCGCCCGGGAGAAGGTCACCCTCGCGCAGTTCGTCCCGTCGATGCTGCCGGTCTTCCTCGGCGACGACCTGGCGCCGCTGTGCCGGACCCTGCGGCGGGTCTACTCGGCCAGCGACACGCTCTCGGCCGCGGTCCGGGAGCGGTTCCATCAGCGCCTGGACGCCGAACTGGTCAACCTCTACGGCCCGACCGAGGCCGCTGTGGACGCCGCGCACTGGCTCTGCCCGCCCGATCCCGGGCCGGGCGAGGCCAATCCGCCGGTCGGCGCGGCCGTGGCGAACATGCGGGTCGAAGTGCTCGACGCCCGTCTTCGCCGCGTGCCCGCGTTGCAGGAGGGCGAGATCTACCTGTCCGGGATCCAGCTGGCCCGCGGCTATCTGGGCCGGTCCGGGCTGACCGCCGAGCGCTTCGTCGCCGATCCGTACGGCGGCCCGGGCGAGCGGATGTACCGGACCGGAGACCTCGGCCGCTGGCGGGCGGACGGCCTGCTGGAGTTCGCCGGCCGCGCCGACGGCCAGGTGAAGATCGGCGGGGTCCGGGTGGAACCCGCGCAGATCGAGGCGGCCCTGGCCGGGCATCCCGGGGTGCGGCTGGCCGCGGCCAAGACGGTGCCGGCCCCGGCCGGGGAACGCCGGCTGGCCGCCTACGTCGTGCCGGTGGATCAGGGCACGCTCACGCCGGACGGCCTGCGCCGGTTCCTGCGCGAGCGGCTGCCCGCGGCGATGGTGCCGGCTTACGTCCTGTTCCTCGACGACATCCCGCTCACCCCGAACGAGAAGCTCGACCGGGCCTGCCTCCCGATGCCAGACTTCGATGACGCCGAGCCGGATTTCGTGAAGGAAACTCAGGTCCAGGCCAACGCAGGCGACGCAGAACAGGCCTTTTATTCGCTCGTCCGCGAAGTCCTGGGTGTGCCCCGGGCGACGGAGCAGGACAGCGTGATCGGTCTCGGCGGCGACAGCATCACCGCCATCAACCTGGCCAGCCGGGCCCGCCAGGCCGGATTCGGCATCACGACCGGTGACGTGCTGCGGCACAAGACCCTCGGCGATCTCCTGCGAGCCGGGCTGGCCGCACCGGCCGGGACCGGCGCGTCCGCGGCGGGCGACCAGGAGGGCGTCGGCCCGTTCCCGCCGACCCCGATCATGCACTGGCTGGACGAGCAGGGCGGCCCGATCGACGCCTTCAGCCAGTCCATGGTGCTGCGCACCCCGGCCGACCTGCGGGAAGCGGAGCTGCTCGACTGTCTCCAAACCCTGATAGACCGGCACGACATGCTGCGCGCGCGGTTCCCGGGGCTGGGCCAGGAGGGTGCCGGACAGCCCGAGGTGCTCAAGGTCGGCGCCGTCTCGGCCGTCTCGCTCCTCGAAGCAGTGGACGCGGACGGTATCGCCGACAACGATCTTCGAGACCTGATTCGATCCGGTCTGGAACGGTCCCGGGACCACCTCAGTCTCAGCGAACCGAAGTTGCTGCACGCAATCTGGTACCAGTACTCTGACGGCCGCCCGGGACGGCTGGCCATCCTGGTCAACCACCTGGCCATCGACGGGGTCTCCTTGCGCGTGCTGCAAGCCGACCTGGCCGAGGCGTGGCGTTCGCTGCGCCGGACCGGAACCGCGCAGGTGGCGCCCGTGCCGGTGTCCTTCCGCCGCTGGGCCGGACTGCTGGAGCAGGAGGCGCGCAGCCCGCGCCGCAGCAGGGAACTGACCCACTGGCTCGCCGCCACCGCGGCCGGCGCGGCGCCGCTGGCCCGGCGCGGGTTGGACCGTTCCGACACACTCGCCACCGCCCGGATCCGCCGGTTCGACCTGCCGGCCGGACCCACCGGTGTGCTGCTCGGCCGGGCGCCGGGCGTGCTGGGCGTCGACGTGAACACCCTGCTGGTCACCGGCCTCGCGCTCGCCCTGGCCGAATGGCGCGAGCCCGATCCCGCAGCCGGCCCGGCCGATCCGGCCACAGCGGCCACCCCGGACTTCCTGATCGCGATGGAGGGCCACGGGCGCGAACCGGTGTTCCCCGGGCTCGACCCGGGCCGGACCGTCGGCTGGTTCACCACCATGTTCCCGGTCCGGATCAGCCTGGACGGGATCCAGACCCGGCCGACCGGATCCGCGCCGTCCGCCCTGCGCCGGGCCGTGCACCGGGTCGGCGCGCAGCTGGCCGCGATCCCGGACCACGGGTTCGGCTACGGCCTGCTGCGGCACCTGAACCCGGACACCGGCGCCCGGCTGGCCGACCGTCCGGGCCGGCCCGAGCTGCTGCTCAACCACCTGGGCCGGTTCGCCGAGGCGGACGCCGCGGACTGGGCCCTGGACGCCGAGCACGACGTGGCCATGGACGAGGCCGACGGCGCGACCCCGCTGGCGTTCCCGATCGAGGTCAACAGCCTGGCCATGCCGCGCGGCGGCGGCCAGGTGCTCAGCGCGGTCTGGCAGTGGGCCGACTCCGCGGTCGGCGCGGACGAGGTGGCCCGGCTGGCCGAACTCTGGTTCGCCCGGCTCACCGACCTCGCGCACCTGGCCGAGCAGATCGGCCAGGGCGAGCAGTCCGCGCCAAGCGAATCGGCCGAGCCGGCCGCCTCGCCGCTCCGCTCCCCCGGCCCGGTGCGCCGCACTGCGGCCTCCGCCGAGGCCGAATCCGAGTTCGAATCCGACTTCAGGGCCTTTTGATGCGAAAAGAGAGCACGATGCACCCGTCTCCCATCGAGGACGTCCTGCCGCTCGCCCCTCTGCAGGAGGGCCTGCTGTTCCACGCCCTGTACGAGCACGAAGCCAGGGGCCTGTACCTGACCCAGACCGCGGTGCGGCTGGTCGGGCCGCTGGACCCGGACCGGTTGCGCCGGTCGGCGACCGAGCTGCTGGCCCGGCATCCGAACCTGCGGGCCGGCTTCCGCCACCGCAAGAGCGGCGAACCGGTCCAGGTGATCCGCCGGGACCCGACCCCCACTTGGGCGCAGCTGGAGGCCCGCGGCCCGGGCGGCGCGCAGCCCGCGATCGAGGAGGACTGGGAGCGCGGCATGGACGTCGGCGCCGAGACCCTCCTGCGGTTCACCCTGATCCAGGAGGGCGACGCCGAGCACGTCCTGCTGATCACCGCGCATCACCTGCTGATGGACGGCTGGTCGGAGATGCTGCTGCTGCGCGAGCTCGTGCAGCTCTACGTCGGCGGCTGTGACGCCCTGCCGCCGGCGCCCGCGTTCCGCGGCTATCTGGACTGGCTGGGCGCCCAGGACCGGCCGGCCTCGGAGAAGCGCTGGGGCGAGGCCATGGCCGGGTTCGCCGAGCCGACCTGCGTGGCCCCGGCCCGGGCGCAGCGGCCCGAGGTGGAGCCGGTGGACGTCACCGCGGAACTGTCGCAGGACTCGACGTCGGCGGTGCGGATGCTCGCCCGCGCCTGCGGGTGCACCGTCAACACCGTGATCCAGGCCGCGTGGGCGCTGACCCTGAGCCGGCACCTGGGCGTCGACGACGTCGTGTTCGGCACCACGGTCACCGTGCGCCCGCCGGAGCTCGACGGCGCCCGGGACATGATCGGCCTGCTGATCAACACGGTGCCGGTGCGGGTCGAGCTGCGCCCGGGCGACGCGTTCCGCGACCTGGTCGCCCGGATCCACGACCAGCGGTCCACCCTGATGGAGGACGACTACCTGGGCCTGACCGACATCCAGCGGGTGGCCGGGGCGAGCTCGGCGCTGTTCGACACGAACGTGGTCTTCGACAACTTCCCGATGAGCGACTACGACCTCGGCGTGGACAGCGGCGACTTGGCCCTGAGCGACTTCCGCTACCGGGACACCTCGCACTACCCGCTCACGCTCATCGTCGAACCGCGCGACCGGATGGAACTGCGGCTGCACTACCACCCGGATCTGTTCGGCGAGCCGCTGATGCGCGGCTGGGTGCACCGGATCGCGCGCCTGCTGGAGGCCGTGGCCCAGGACCCGGACCGCGCCCTGGACGCGATCGACCTGCTCGACGAGCAGGAGCGCCGCCGCGTGCTGACCGAGTGGAACGACACCGCGCGCGAGGTCCCGGACACCTGCCTGGCCACCCTCTTCGAGGCCCAGGCGGCCCGGACCCCGGACCGGCCCGCGCTCACCTGCGAAGGCGCGACCCTGACCTACGCGCAGCTCAACGCGCGGGCGAACCGGTTGTCCCGGCTGCTGATCGAGGCGGGCGTCCGGCCGGAGCAGTACGTCGGCGTGTACCTGCCCCGGTCGCTCGACGCCGTGGCCGCGATGCTGGCGGCTGCGAAGGCCGGGGCCGCCTACCTGCCGATCGACCCGCAGTACCCGGCCGAACGGGTCCGGTTCATGCTCGACGACGCCGCACCGAGCGTCGTGGTCACCGACACCGCGCTCGGCGCCGCCATCCCGGACGAGCTTTCGCTGATCCTGGACTGCGCGAAGACCACGACCGCGCTGGAGCACCAGCCGGACACGGACCTCACCGACGAGGACCGCCTCGGGCCGCTCACCCCGCGCGCGGCCGCGTACGTCATCTACACCTCCGGCTCGACCGGCCGGCCCAAGGGCGTCGTGATCGAGCAACGCTCCATGTGCGCGTACCTCCAGCGTTCGCGGGCCATGTACCCGGACACTCAGGGTTCTTCGGTCGTGCACTCCTCGCTGTCCTTCGACCTGACCGTCACGGCCCTGTTCACCCCGCTGGTCAACGGCGGCCACGTCACCCTCGCCGACCTGGCCGAGGAGGCCCTGGCCGGGGTCGGGCAACCGACCTTCATGAAGTGCACCCCGAGCCACCTGGCCCTGCTGGACGCGCTGGCGCCCGAGTCCTCCGCCTCCGGGATGCTGATCCTCGGCGGCGAGCTGCTCACCGGCGAGATGCTGCGCACCTGGCGCGCGAACCACCCGCGGGCGACCGTGCTCAACGTCTACGGCGCGACCGAGGCGACGGTCAACAGCACCGAGAACCCGATCCCCCCGGACGCGGTCCTCGGCGACGGCCCGCTCCCGGCCGGCCGGCCGTTCTGGAACACCCAGATCTACCTGCTGGACCGGCGCCTGCACCCGGTCCCGCCGGGCGCGGCCGGCGAGATCTACATCGGCGGCGTCCAGCTGGCCCGCGGCTACCTGAACCGGCCCGGCCTGTCCGCCGAGCGCTTCGTGGCCGACCCGTTCGGCGCGCCCGGCGCCCGGATGTACCGCACCGGCGACCTCGGCCGCTGGACCGAGGACGGCCTGCTGGAGTTCGCCGGGCGGGTGGACACCCAGATCAAGCTGCGCGGCCACCGGATCGAGCCCGGCGAGATCGAGGCGGCCCTGACCTCGCACCCCGACCTGGACCAGGCCACGGTGTTCGTCCGCGAAGACCGGGCCGGGGACCCGCGGCTGGTGGCCTACGTGGTGCCCGCCCCCGGCCGCGCCGCCGATTCCGAGGCCTGGCGCGGCTACCTGGCCGAACGGCTGCCCGACTACCTGGTGCCGGCCGCGATCGTGCCGGTGGACCGGTTCCCGCACACCGTCAACGGCAAGCTGGACCGCAGGGCCCTGCCGGCCCCCGAGTACCGCCGCGCCCCCGGCGCCGGCGCGCCGCGCACCCCGCAGGAGGAACTGCTGTGCGGGCTGTTCGCCGAGGTGCTCGGCGGGCCCGAACCGGGCGTGGACGAGGACTTCTTCGCCCTCGGCGGCAACTCGCTGCTGGCGATCCGGCTGATCAGCCGGGCCCGGTCGATCTTCGGCCGGGAGCTGACCGTGCGCACCCTGTTCGACAGCCCGACCGTCGCGGGCCTGGCCGCCCGGCTGGATCGGGCCGAGGCCGCGCGCACCGCGGTCACCGCCCAGGAGCGGACCGGGCGGATCCCGCTCTCGGCCAGCCAGCGCAGCCTGTGGATCCTGGAGCAGACCGGCGGCCCGAGCCCGATGTACAACGTGCCGCTGGCCGCGCGGCTGACCGGCGGCCTGGACCGCGCCGCCTTGCGCGCCGCCCTGGCCGACGTGGTCGCCCGGCACGAGAGCCTGCGCACGGTCTACGAACAGGACGGCGACGAGCTCTGGCAGCGCGTGCTCGCCCCCGAGGACGCGAACGTGCCGTTCGACCTGGTCGACTGCACCCCGGAGACGGCCCGGCAGCACCTGGACGACGCCTCCCGGTACGCCTTCGAACTCGGCGGGCAGCTGCCGGTCCGGGCCTGGCTGTTCGCCGTCCGCCCGGACGAGCACCTCCTGCTGGTGCTGATCCACCACATCGCCTGCGACGGCCCGGCCAACCTCGTGCTGGCCCGGGACCTGGCCGAGGCCTACGCCGCCCGCACCCAGGGCGCCGCCCCCGCATGGGAGCCGGCGAAGGTGCAGTACCCGGACGTCGCCCTGTGGCAGCGCAAGGTGCTGGGCGACCAGAAGGACCCCGGCAGCCCGCTGTTCAAGCAGCTGGAGACCTGGAAGCAGCTGCTGGCCGGGCTGCCCGAAGAGATCCGGCTGCCCCGGGACCGGCCGCGCACGGCCACCTCGGCCACCCCGCGCTGCGGCTCGGTCTACTTCGAGGTGCCGGCCGAGCTGCACGCCCGTCTGATCGGCACGGCCCGCACGCACGGCGCGACCCAGTTCATGGCGGTCCAGGCGGCCCTGGCCGTGCTGCTGGCCAAGTCCGGCGCCGGGCCGGACATCCCGATCGGCGTGCCGGTCACCGGCCGTACCGACGAGGCGCTGGCCGACGTCGTCGGGTACTTCATCAACTCGCTGGTGCTGCGCACCGACCTGTCCGGCGATCCGAGCCTGGCCGAGCTGCTCGGCCGGGTGCGCGACTACGACCTGGCCGCGTTCAGCAACCAGGACCTGCCGTTCGAGGCCGTGGTCGAAGCGCTCAACCCGCCGCGCGCGGCGAACCGGACCCCGTTGTTCCAGGTCCGCCTGGTCTTCAACGAGGACAAGGAACGGGCCGCGGTGCGCGCCCTGGCGGCGCTGCCCGGTATCTCCGTGGACGAAGAGGTGATCGACAGCGCCACCGCGAAGTTCGACCTGCTGTTCCGCTTCGTCGAACGCGGCGACGCGCCGAACAACGGGACCGGCCTGGACGGCGTGCTGGAGTACAACGCCGACCTGTTCGACGAGGCCACCGCACGGGACCTGCCCGGCCGGCTGCTGCGGGTGCTGCGCGCCCTGGCCGACCAGCCGCGGGCCCGGGTCTCGGACGTGGACGTGCTGCTGCCCGAGGACCGCCGCCGCGTGCTGGTGGACTGGAACGCCACCGAGCGCGACGTGCCCGAGCGCACCCTGCCACAGCTGTTCGAGGCGCAGGTGGCCGAGACCCCGGACGCCCCGGCGCTGACCTGCGACGGCCGCACGCTGAGCTACGCCCAGCTCAATGACCGGGCCAACCGGCTGGCCCGGCACCTGGTCGACGCGGGCGTCGGGCCGGAGCGCACCGTCGCCGTCTTCCTGCCCCGGTCGGCCGACGCCGTGACGGTGATGCTGGCCGCGGCGAAGGCCGGCGGCGCCTACGTGCCGATCGACCCGCAGTACCCTGACGAGCGGGTCGCCTACATGCTCGCCGACGCTGCGCCGCGCCTGGTCCTGACCACTGCGCACCTGGGCTCGCGGATCCCGGACGCCGCGTTCCTGCCGCTGGACACCCCACAAGTCAGCACCCTGCTCGGCCAGTATCCGGGCACTGATCTGACCGACGCGGACCGCCTGGGCCCGCTCACCCGCAACACCCCGGTCTACGTCATCTACACCTCGGGGTCGACCGGGCGGCCCAAGGGCGTCGTGGTCGAGCACCGGTCGGTCGGCGCCTACCTCGAACGCGCCCGGACGGTCTACCCGGACACCGCGGGCATCTCGCTCGTGCACTCCTCGCTCTCGTTCGACCTGACCGTCACGGCCCTGTTCACCCCGCTGGTCAACGGCGGCCACGTCGTGCTCGCGGAACTGGCCGAGGAAGCCCTCGCGCACGTCCCGCAGCCGGCCTTCATGAAGGTCACCCCGAGCCACCTGACCCTGCTCGACACCCTGCCGCAGGACGCCTCGCCGGCCGGCACCCTGGTCGTCGGCGGGGAGGCGCTGCGCGGCGAGGACCTGCGCGGCTGGCGCGAACGCCACCCGGACGCGACCGTGATCAACGCCTACGGCCCGACCGAGCTGACCGTCAACTGCGCCGACCACCACATCCCGGCCGGGACCCCGGTCCCCGACGGGCCGGTGCCGATCGGCCGGCCGTTCTGGAACACCCGGGCCTACGTGCTCGACGACCGGCTCCAACCCGCCGCGCCCGGCGTCGTCGGCGAGCTGTACGTGTCCGGCACCGCGCTGGCCCGCGGCTACCTGGGCCGGCCGGGCCTGACCGCGGAACGCTTCGTGGCCGACCCGTTCGGCGCGCCCGGCTCCCGGATGTACCGCACCGGCGACCTGGCCCGCTGGACCGGCGCCGGCCTGCTGGAATACGCCGGGCGGGCCGACGGCCAGCTCAAGCTGCGCGGCCACCGGATCGAGCCGGGCGAGATCGAGGCCGCCCTGGCCGGGCACCCGGACGTCGCCCGCGCCGCCGTGCTGCTGCGCGAGGACCAGCCGGGCGACCAGCGCCTGGTCGCCTACCTGGTGGCCGCCCCGGGCCGGGCCGCCGACCCGGCCGAACTGCGCGGACACCTGGCCGGGCAGCTGCCCGAGTACATGGTCCCGGCGGCCGTGGTGGTCCTGGACGCCTTCCCGCACACCGTCAACGGCAAGCTGGACCGCCGCGCCTTCCCGGCCTCGGACCTCCAGCCGGCCGACGACCCGCAGGCCGGCCTGCCCCGGACCCCGGCCGAGGAGACCCTGTGCGGATTGTTCGAGGAGATCCTGCGCCGCCCCCGGGTCGGCATCCACCAGGACTTCTTCGACCTCGGCGGCCACTCCCTGCTCGCCATCCGGCTGATCGCCCGGACCCGGGCCGCACTCGGGGTGCAGCTGACCATCGGCGGCTTCTTCGCCCACCCGACCGTGGCCGGCCTGGCCGCGTTCCTGGACGCCGACCCCGGCACCACCCGGGCGCCGCGCCCGCTGCTGGCCGCCCGGGCCAGGCCGGGCGCCCGATGACCGCGCCCGGCGGGCCGCCCGGCCCGCGCACGACCACCCTCCCCGGCCCAGCCGGCCACCTTCCGGTCAGGCCCGGTCCTGCCCGCACCAGACAGCGAGGATTCATGCCCACCACAGCGGAGCCAGGCGAAGACCAGCTCAGCCGGATCTGCCGCTTCATCCCGGAGCCCACCAGCCACGAACGCCACCGGTCCGGCTCCCGGCGCGAGGAGATCCTGGACTACGTGGCCGAGGCCGTGCGCTCCGCCCCGGCCACGCCGCTGCTCGAGGTCACGGTCCCGGTCGGCGACCGGCCGCGCACCCTGCTGCTGAAACTGGACGGGCGCTCGCGCTGGGGCTCGATCAAGGCCCGCACCGCGCTGGCCCTGCTGGCCTCGGTGGCCGGCCGGATCGGCCCGGACAGCACGGTGGTGGAGTCCACCTCCGGCAACCTGGGCGTCGCGCTGGCCGGGATCTGCCGGGAGCTGGGCATCGCGTTCACCGCGGTGGTCGACTCCCGGCTGGCCCCGGCCATGCTGGAGCGGATCACGGCCAACGGCGCCCGGGTGCTGTCGGCCGACGGCGACTGCCCGCCGGACGACTCCCGGCACCTGCAACGGCGGATCGCGCTGGTCCAGCGGATCCTGGCCGAGAACCCGGCCGCGGTGTGGACCAACCAGTACGAGAACCCGGCCAACGTCGCGGTGCACCGCTGGTGGACCGGGCACGAACTGGACCGGCAGATGGACGGCGGCGTGCAGGCCGTGTTCGCCCCGGTCTCCACCGGCGGCACCTTCGTCGGGATCCGGGCCTGCCTGGAGGCGGCCCGGCCGGAACTGGAGTGCGTGGCCGTGGACGTGGACGGCTCGACCATCTTCGGCGGACCGCCCAAGGGCCGCCTGCTCACCGGGATCGGGGCGAGTAAGCCCTCGACCTTCCTGGAGTCGGCCGGCCGGCCCCGGCACGTGATGGTCTCCGACGCCGAGGCGATCACGGCCTGCCGGGCCCTGGCCGAGGACCTGGGCGTGCGGGTCGGCGGGTCCAGCGGCGCGACCATCGCCGGGGCCCTGCGCGTGCTGCACCGGCGCCCGGACCTGACCCGGGTGGCCTGCATCTGCCCCGACCTGGGCGCCAACTACGAACAGACCCTCTACGACGACGCCTGGCTGCTGGAGCGCGGCGTCACCGAGATCGACGGCCGCCCGGTGATCGGCGGCTGCAAGGCGGTATTCACCGGGCAGCGCCCGGACCGGCGCCGCGAGGGCGCCCCGACCGGATTGGCGGAGTACAGATGATCCCGTTGTCCCCGGTTCAGCAGCGGCTGTGGTTCCTGAACCAGGCCGAGCCGAACCACGTCTACAACGTCCCGCTGCGCCTGCGCCTGACCGGCGCCCTGGACCGCCCGGCGCTCGACCTGGCGCTGGCCGACCTGGTGGCCCGGCACCCGACTCTGCGTACCCTGATGCCCGAGGAGCACGGGCAGCCCCGGCAGCTCGTCCTGGCCCCGGAGGCCGCCGCGGCTGAACCGGTCGCGGTGACGACGACGCCCGAGACGGCCGGCTGGGCCGTGGCGCAGGCAGCCCGGACCGTGTTCGACCTGACCGCCGACCTGCCGTTGCGCACCTGGCTGTTCGAGCTCGGGCCGCAGGAGCACGTCCTGCTGCTGCTGATGCACCACATCGCCGTGGACGGCTGGTCGGTCCGGCTGCTGCTGCGCGATCTCGGGCTCGCCTACGCGGCGCGCTGCCGCGGCGAGCAGCCCGGTTGGGAGCCCCTGCCGGTGGAGTACGTCGACTTCGCACTGTGGCAGCAGGATGTGCTCGGCTCGCCCGACGACCCGGACAGTGTGCTGAACTGCCAGCTCGGCTACTGGAAGAAGACCCTGGCCGGTCTGCCGGACCAGCTGCGGCTGCCGGCCGACCGGCCCAGGCCGGCCGGGCCCGCGGCGGGCGGCGGCGGGCTGGTGACCGCCGAGGCCGGGGCGGCGTTGCAGCAGAAGCTCGTGGCGATGGCGCGCAAGCAGGGGGCTTCGGCGTTGACGGCCGTCCAGGCCGGGGTCTGCGCCCTGCTGACCCGGCTGGGTGCGGGCACCGACCTGACCCACGCCACGGTGATCGCCGGCCGGACCGACGAGGCGTTGCAGGAGCTGGTCGGGTTCTTCGTCAACACCCTGGTGATCCGGACCGACACCTCGGCCGACCCGTCCTTCCGGGCGCTGCTCGACCAGGTCCGGGACCAGGACCTGGCCGCGTACGAGAACGCGGACGTGTCCTTCGAACGGGTGGTCGAGGCGGTCAACCCCGGGCGCGACGCGGCCGCCCGCCCCCTGTTCCGGGTCTGCGTCACCACCGGCAGCGAGGTCTCCGGCGGCCCGGTGGACTTCGGCCCGCTGGCCGCGGCCCTGGAGGTCGAGCACAGCGGGACGGCGAAGTTCGACCTGGGCTTCGACTTCCACGAGCAGCACGGCCCGGACGGCGCCCCGGCCGGCCTCGGCTTCACCCTCGAATACGCCGAGGACCTGTTCGAGCCGGCCACCGCCCAAGGGCTGCTGGACCGCCTGGTCCGGCTCCTGGACGCCGCACTGGCCGACCCGGACGCCCCGCTCAGCCGCCTGGACCTGTTCAGCGCCGGGGAACACCGGCAGCTGCTGGACGCGGGCGATGCGCAGTCCGCCGGACCCGAGCCGTGCGCACTGCACGACCTGCTCGAACGCCAGGCCGCCGCGCATCCGGAACGGACCGCGCTGGTGTTCGAGGACGTCTCGCTGACCTACGCGGAGCTGAACGCCGCGGCCAACCGGCTGGCCCGGGTCCTGGTCGAGCGCGGCGCCGCCCCGGAACAGGTGGTCGCGCTCCAGGTGCCGCGCTCGCCGGACCTGCTGATCGCGGTGATGGCGATCTCCAAGTCCGGGGCGGCGTTCCTGCCGCTGGACCCGCTGTATCCGGCCGAACGGGTCGCGCACATGCTGCGCGGCGCCTCGCCGGTGCTCGCGGTCACCACGGCCGACCTGGCCGGGCGGCTGCCGGACGACCTGCCGCTGCTCGTGCTCGACGACGAGGCCGCGGCCGGGCCGATCGCCCGCAGCGCCGCGACCGACCTGACCGACGCCGACCGGGCCGCCCCGCTCGACCTGCGCAACCCGGCGTACATCATCTTCACCTCCGGCTCCACCGGCGCGCCGAAGGGCGTGGTGGTCGCCCACGAAGGGCTGCACAACCTCGCCGCCGGGGCCGCCGGGAACCTCGCGATCGGGCCCGAGGCGCGGGTGCTGCAGTTCGCCACGATCTGCTTCGACGCCTCGGTCTGGGAGATCGGCGAGACCCTGGTCGCCGGCGCGACCCTGGTCATGGCGCCGATCGACCGGCTGCGCCCGGGCGCGCCGCTGGCCGGGCTGCTGGTCGAGCAGACCATCACGCACGCGTTCATCCCGCCGGCCGCGCTGGCCGCGCTGGAGGGCGAGAAGGTGCCCGACGACCTGGTCATCGCGACCGGCGGCGAGGCCTGCTCGCCGGCCCTGGCCGCGGCCTGGGCCCCGGGCGGGAGGCTGGTCGACGCCTACGGGCCGACCGAGGCCACCATCCTGGCCACCATGAGCGACCGGCTGCCGGCCGGCTTCGACCCGAGGCCGGTGCCGATCGGCCGCACGCTCGGCGCCGCCCGGGTGTACGTGCTCGGCGAGCACCTGGAACCCATGCCGCCGGGCGCGGTCGGCGAGCTCTACCTGGCCGGGATCGGGCTGGCCCGCGGCTATGCCCGGCAGCCGGGGCTGACCGCCGAACGCTTCGTGGCCTGCCCCTACGGCGGGCCGGGCGCGCGGATGTACCGCACCGGCGACCTGGTGCGCCGCCGGGCCGACGGCCAGCTGGAGTTCCACGGGCGGGTCGACGACCAGGTGAAGGTGCGCGGCTTCCGGATCGAGCTGGGCGAGATCGAGACCGTGCTGGCCCGGGACGAGGCGGTCGGGCACGCGATCGCGCTGGTCCGGGAGGACCGGCCCGGGGACAAGCGGATCGTCGCGTATGTCGTTCCCGGGGACGGCCCGGCCGGCGCCCGGCTGGACCCGGCCGCACTGTCGCGCCGGGCCAGGGACTTCCTGCCGGAGTTCATGGTGCCCTCAGCCGTGGTCGTGCTGCCGGAGCTGCCGCTCACGGCCAGCGGCAAGGTCGATCGCAGGGCCCTGCCGCAGCCCGCCCCGACCGCCGCCGCGAGCACCGGGCGGGCGCCGCGGACTGAGCGGGAGAAGGTGCTGTGCGAGGTCTTCGCGCAGGTCCTGGGCCTGGAGCAGGTCGGCGCGGCCGACGGGTTCTTCGAGCTCGGCGGCCACTCGCTGGTGGTCGCCCGCCTGGTCAGCCGGGTGCGCGAACGCTGCGGGCAGGTCCTGCCGATCGGCGTGGTCTTCCAACGTTCCACCCCCGAGTCCCTGGCGGCGTATCTCGACGAGCAGGAGCCCGCCGCCGCCCGCCCCGCCGCCCTGACCGCCTGACCGCCTGACTGCTTGAACGCTTGAACGCCTGACCCAGGAAGGAAAACGCCATGAACCAGGACCATGCCGACTGGCGCCCGCTGGAAGTGACCCCGTCGATCGCCGGAACGCCCGCCGGGGCCGACGGGCTGCTGGCCTACCTCGACACCGCCGATGTCGCCGGGCTGCTGGCGCAGCACCGGGCGCTGCTGCTGCGCGGCTTCGACGTGCCCGAAGAGCGGCTGGAGGAGGTCACCGGCCGGTTGTTGCAGCACCGCGACCCGTACGTGCACGGCAATTCGCCGCGGACGAAGGTCGGCGACAACATCTACACGTCCACCGAGTTCCCGCCCGAGTACGTGATCTCGATGCACAACGAGCTCTCGTATGCGCACGTCTGGCCGTCGCGCCTGCTGTTCTTCTGCGCGCAGCCGGCCCAGACCGGCGGCGCGACCCCGCTCGTGCACGGCGCCCTGTGGCTGGAGTCGCTGAGCCCTGAGCTGCGCGCCGCGGTCAAGGACGGGGTGTGCTACCGCCAGTTCCTGCACGGCGGCGCAGGTTTGGGCAAGAGCTGGCAGGAGACTTTCGAGACGAAGGACGAGGCCGAGGTGGAACGGTTCCTGGCCGCCTCCGCCGCCGACTGGGAGTGGACCGGCGACGGCGGCCTGCGGATCAGCCAGACCCGCCCGGCCACCACCCGGCACCCGGTCACCGGCGAGGAGGTCTGGTTCTGCCAGCTGGACCAGTGGCACCCGGCCACCCTCGGCGAGGAGACGATGCGCGAGTTGATGGCGATCGTGCCGGAGGATGAACTGCCGCAGTCGGTGACCTTCGCCGACGGCTCGCCCATCCCCGAGCAGTTCGCGATCGAGGTCCGCGACCAGGGGCTGCGGCTCGCCGTGGACGTCGGCTGGCAGCGCGGGGACGTGCTGGTGATCGACAACGTCGCCGTCGCGCATGGGCGGCGGACGTTCAGCGGTAGCCGGAGGGTTCTGGTGTCCATGGCACAGTGACGCTGGGTGCTGCGACGGCGCGAAACTTGAGCGGGACTAAGGCGGGGCGGGAAACAGATTTCTGTTTCCCGCCCCGCTTCGTCCTGCGCTGTGGCAGCCGACCGATCAGGCCTGCGGGCCGGTGACCCAGCGTTCGAGGATGTCGGCGACCTCCCCGGCGGAGCGGCCCTGCATGAGGGAGAAGTGATCTGTCGCGACCTCGTCGCCGAGGATCCGGCCGGCCGCGAACGGCTGCCAGCCGCGGGTCTTGACCGCGAGGACGCCCGGTCCGGCGCCGAGCAGCCGGATGTCGCCGGGAAAGATATGCGCGGGCCGATACGCGACGGCGGCGCCGCCGTTGGCCAGTTGCAGGTCCAGCACGGGCTGGAGATCCTCGATGGTGTAGTCCGCGGGCAGGGCGCCCGAGGCCCGACCGCCTTCGATCAGCAGCCTGACGAGCTCGTCCGGATCCGGGTCAAGGCCGACGCCTGCGACAGTGCTCTGCGATGTTGCCGTGAGGTCGATCTGTAGCGTGCGGGCCAGCATCCGCACCACCCGAGCGGTGTCGATCGGGTCCGGTGTGCCCGGCGGCGGTGGGTCGATCAGGCCCAGCAGCCGCACCTCGCGGCCCGCGCGGGCCAGCCGGGTGGCCATCTCGTAGGCGACCAGGCCGCCCATCGAGTAGCCGACGATGTCGTAGGGTTCCGGATCCCCGCGCTGCTCGATCACGGCGAGATACCGGTCGGCCATCTGCTCGATCGTCCGGTCCGGTTCGACGCCGGGATTCAGGCCCGCGCTCTGCAACCCGATCACGGTGCGGTGCGCGGCCAGGCGGTCGGCGACCGCGGCGAAGTGGAACACCGAGCCGCTGATCTCGTGGATGTAGTGCAGCACGGGCCGGTCCACGGCGCGGAACGGGATGGCGCACAGGGCCACCGAATCCACCGATCCCACCGATTCCACCGCGGGGCTCCCCAGATGCTGTGTCGTCGTCATTCGTCAATCCCTTCGCTGGGTGGGTCCGGCGTCGATCGCGGGGTGCGCGCCGTCGAGTTGCGCCAGATCAAAGCTCTGCTGGACGTGGGAGAGCGCGGTCAGCAGGCCGGTCGCGGTCACCGCGTCCGAGCGGTCGCGGCCGACCAGCGCGCGCAGCGGCATCGCGCCGATCGTCGCCCAGCGCAGCCGCCCGTCCGCGTCCAGGTAGCCGCGGGCGCGCCCGGCGTTGTCCGGGTGCAGGCAGTACGGCACGTCGAGCAGTCCGCGCTTGAACGCCGTCACCAGCGCCCGCCCGGCATTCGGGCCGCAGTTCAGCACCGCTTCGACGAGCGCGTACGCCTCCTGATACACCTCGGAGTCGGCCGTGGCGCCCGGATCGGCCGGCGGGCGCTCGTCCCCGGCCGCGGCGGCCACGTCGGCGGCCAGTTCGAGGGCCTCGATGTTCTCCTGCACCGTCGGGATGTGGAACGCCTCGGCGATGGTCTTGACGATCAGCCGCTGGGCGCCGGTCTCCACCGCCAGCCGGGCCGCGCTCGCCAGCAGTTCGCGCGCGCCGCC
This sequence comes from Actinocrinis sp., assembly GCA_035943635.1. Taxonomy (GTDB): domain Bacteria; phylum Actinomycetota; class Actinomycetes; order Streptomycetales; family Catenulisporaceae; genus DASZBX01. The sequence goes on from DASZBX010000042.1 coordinate 17,338, forward strand.
CGGGGTCCGGGGGAACACGCCCATGTAGGCGTAGATCACGACGTGGTAGTCCAGGTCCGGGATCAGCGTCCGGCACAATCGGTGCAGCGCCGCCACCGCCTCCCGGTCCTGCTCGGGGTTGGTCTGCTGGGCGTAGCTGACCGACACGGACGTCAGCCCGAAGGACCGGAAGTACAGAGCCTCCAGAACACTGATCGCGACCAGCAGGCTCGGCGGGCACAGCTGGCCCATCATGCAGCCGCCGAAGGTCTCCAGATGCGGTTCGGCGCCCGTCTCCCGGGTCGCCGCGAGGATCTCGCAGGTACGGTTCCAGTCCCGCAGCGCCTCGTCCAGGCCGGTCCGGCCATACGGCAGGCAGTACGAGACCGGGCCGCCCTCGGTGGCGGTCACGCCGGCCGCGCACATCACCTCCACGATGTCCGACGGCCGGGCCGAGCCGTGCCGGACCTGGACCGGGAAGTCCGGCCCGGCGACGCCCTCGAGCATCCGGCGGGTCACGTCGGGGCCGTGCGCGATGAGCGGATACCCGTTCAGGTCCATGCCGTCCCGCAGGGCGCGCCGGGCGGCGTCGTGGTCGCGGACCCGGGTGTAGCTGTCGAGGGTGACCGTGCCCACGGTGGTGGCGTCCGCGGCCTTGACCCGGATCAACGCGTCCCGCATCTGCGCGGGGTCGCCAAGGCCCAGGCGCGGCTGGACGACCAGCCGGCCGGCCGCGTGCCGGCTCTTGACGAAGGCTCCGAAGCCCATCACCGGATCGCCGCCATCGACCGCAGCAGCTGGTCGAACTCGCCCGCGGCCTGCGCGTCGTCGTCGTAGACCGCGTCGTAGCCGGCTGCCATCAGGGCCCTGGCGTTCTCGGCCCGCCGTTCGCCGCTGATCCCGAGCTTGCCGCCGATCACGGTCACCGTGCCGGCCAGCTCGGGCCGGGCGCGCAACGCCTCGACGGTGGCCAGCCCGTCCTGGAACCCGTGCCCGTTCACGCTGCTGAGCACGATCATCAGCGGGTGCAGATCGCAGCAGGTGGACACCAGCACCTCGATCGGCACACACGGGCCCAGGTTGACCACGTCGAACCCGGCCTCCTCCAGCATCAGCTGGAGGAACACCAGGTTCCAGGTGTGCGCGTCCGAAGTCAGGCCACTGACGACGACGGTCCGCCCCGCGGGCCGGAACTCCTCGTCTCTCGCCTCCTCGGTCACCATCAGGTCGGCGTCGGTCATCCGCAACTCCCAGGTCGGTCGGGTCGGTTCGCTCGGCTCTCGGTCCGTGCTCGGTGCGGTTGCGCGGGCCTGGCGGCCAGTCTCCGACCGCGCGCTATCCCGGTCCCTTCGCGCCCGGATACCGCGGCGAAGGCGCGGGCCGACACAGTTCGAAGGAGACCAGCCGTTGTGGACCGCGAAGGAGCGAAGATGACCGATCTGCTGACGATGCCGCAGGTACAGGCGCCGATATCCACCGAGGCCGCCGCCGGGGACGGGCCGCGGCCGGTGAACTCGTGGGACGAGTTCACCCAGCTGCGCGAGGTCGTGGTGGGCGACGTGACCAACGCCCGGCTGCCCGCGATGACCGACGTGTCGGCGTGGATGGCGTGCTATCCGGAACTGTCGGCGCGGGAACTGGAACAGGTGGCCGAGGGCGCGTTCCCGAAGCAGGTGATCGAGGAGACCACCGAGGATCTCGCGATTCTGATCAGCACCCTGCGGGGCCTCGGCATACGGGTGCACCAGCCGGCCGCGCCGGACCACGCCCAGACCTTCAGCTCGCCGGAGTGGAGCAGCGACGGCTACCTGTCGTACTGCCCCCGGGACGTGACCATGGTCATGGGCCACTGCATCATCGAGACGCCGAGCCCGATGCGGGCGCGCTACTTCGAACTGCTCGGCGGGATGCGCGAGCTGTTCCAGGACTACATGCTCAACGGCGCCACCTGGATCTCGGCCCCGAAGCCGCGGCTGGCCGACGAGCTGTACTCCCTGGACGAGGACGGCCTGCCGCTGCTGGGCGAGAGCGAGCCGGTGTTCGACGCGGCCAACGTGCTGCGGGTCGGCCGGGACCTGATCTACCAGGTCTCGCGCAGCGGCAACGAGATGGGCCTGCGCTGGCTGCAGTCGGCGCTGCGCACGATCGGCGACGGCAAGTTCCGGATCCACCCGGTCCGCGGCGTGTACGGCTACACCCACATCGACACCACGATCACCCTGCTGCGCCCGGGCCTGGTGCTGCTCAACCCCGAGCGGCTGCGCCCGGAGGCGGTGCCGGCGCTGTTCCGCAACTGGGACATCCTGTGGTCCCCGCCGGTCCGCGACATCCGGCCGACCGTGGTGCCGCACCCGCTGAGCGCGCCCTGGCTCGGTATGAACCTGCTGATGGTCAGCCCGGAGGTGGCGATCGTGGACGCCGACCAGCCCGAGCTGATCGCGGCGATCGAGGCCCGCGGCATCACGGTCCTGCCGCACCGGCTGCGCCACTCGCGCGTGCTGGGCGGCGGATTCCACTGCGTCACGCTCGACATCGTGCGTGACGGCGGCCTGGTCGACTACTGCAGCTGAGCAGTCGGAGACCCGAGCGGCGGCGCCGGTGTTCAGGCGCCGCCGCTCGGGCGGGGAATTCTGTGGTCAGATCGAGTCGGCCACTGCGGCCGCGGCCTCGACCAGCTCTCCCCGGCCGTGATACCGCTGGACGATGTACGCCGGGCCCGCCTCGAACGGCTCGGCGGTCAGACTGAGCAGGTTCTGCGCCCGGCGGGCCGATTCCAGGACCGCTCCGGTCGCCGCGCGCCACTCCTCGGACCCGCCGCCGGCCTGGACCAGCGGGACGCAGGCGTCGGCCAGGCTGCGGCCGAGCCGGCCGAGCCCCGCGTCGGCCGCCTGCCGTACGGCCGCGAGCAGCGTCCCGTGTTCGGCGTCGAACCAGGCCAGCGGGTCGGCGACCAGCTGTCCGGCCAGTTCCTCGGGCAACGCCCAGTCGAACTGCGCGCGCGGGACAGGCACCCGGCCGCACTCGGCCAACTGCACGCCCGCCCGGTCGGCCAGGTGCAGCAACGCGCCCAGCACCCGCCGCAGCGCCGGGCGGGATCCGGACCCCGGCTCCTCCTCGGCCAGCCGCTCGCGGGCGAACACCCTGGTCAGCTCGGGCAACCGGTACTCGCAGCCACCGCCCGGCCGGGCGCCGACGACCTCGATCAGGCGGCTGTGGACCAGCTCGTCCAGCACGTCGTCCGCGTCCCGGCCGCCGGGCCCGAGCAGCGGGGCCGCGACCCAGCCGGGGAACACCGGCCGCTCCAGCACGGTCAGCCGGCGCAGCAGCGACCGGGCCGGGGCCTGGGCCGACCGGTAGTCGCGGGATATCCGCTTCCTGACATCCAGGTCGCCGTGCCGCAGCTCGTCCAGCCGCCGGTCCTGGTCGGCCAGCCGGTCGGCCAGCCGGCCCGCGCTCCAGTCCGGCCGGGCCGAGAGCCGGGCCCCGGCGATCCGCAGGGCCAGCGGCAGATGGCCGCAGTACTCGGCCACCCGGGCCGCGGCCGGGCCCTGGGCCGCCAGCCGTCCGCCGCCCACGATCCGGTGCAGCAGCCGGACCGACTGCTCCGCCGCCAGCGCACCGACCTCGACGTGCACCGCGCCGGGCAGCCCGGTCAGCCGGTTGGGGCTGGTGACCACCACCGCGGACGCCGGGTTGCCCGGAACCAGCGGCGCGACCTGGCTCTCGTCGACCGCGTCGTCGATCACGATCAGCACCTCGCGGTCGGCCAGCAGGTCCCGGTAGGCCTCCGCGCGCTCGTCCAGTCCGGGCGGGATCGGCGCCCCGGTGGCGTCCAGGGCCCGGATGAACCGCTCCAGCGCCTCGGCCGGGCCGACCGGGCGGGCGGAGCCGCCGTGCAGGTCGACGTAGAGCTGGCCGCCCGGGAACTGGTCGCAGAGCGCGTGCGAGGCGTGCACCGCAAGCGCGCTCTTGCCCGCCCCGGCCGGGCCGGCCAGCACAACTACGGGTACTGCCGTGTCGCAGCGGCCCCGGCCGGTGTCGCCGCTGCGGTCGTGGGTGTGGTCCAGGTGGCGCCGGATCTCGGCCAGCTGCTCGCGCCGGCCGGTGAAGTCGGCGATGTCGCTGGGCAGCAGCCGGGGCGGGCGCCAGGCCGACGGCCGGGCCGCGGGCTCGGGCCGGACCGGCGCGAGCGTGGGCGCCAGGGTGGGATCGGCTTGTAGGACCGCCCGGTGCACCTGCTGGAGATCCGCGCCCGGTTCCAGGCCCAGTTCCTCGATCAGCATGTGCCGGGCGCGGCTGTATACCTGCAACGCCTCGGCTGTGCGGCCGCAGTTGTGCAGGGCACGCATCAGGTGGCCCTGCAGACGTTCGCGCAGCGGGTGCTCGGCGACCAGTTCGGCCAGCTCGCCGACCACCTCGCCGTGCCGGCCTAGGTCGAGTTCCCGGGCCAGCCGCTCTTCCACCGCGGAGATCCGCAGCTCTTCGAGCCGGCCGGCCGCGTCCCGGAGCGGGTGGCGGTCGATCCCGGACAGCGCGGGCCCGCGCCACAGCCGCAGCGCCTCGCGGTACTTGGCCACGGCCTGCTCGTCGTCGGCGGTGCCGCGCGCGTCGGCGGCCAGCCGCTCGAACCGCACGGCGTCGCACTGGGCCTCGTCGGCCCGCAGCGAGTAGCCGCCGGACCGGGTGTCGATCAGGTCGGGGTGGCCGTGCGCGGCGAAGAGCCGGCGCAGCGAGGAGATGCCGATCTGCACCTGCGAGCGGCCTGTCGGCGGCAGGTCCTGCCCGTAGATGGCCTCGAGCAGGCGCTCGACCGTGACCACCCGGTTCGCGGCGAGCACCAGGGTGGCCAGGGCGGCCTGCTGGCGCACCCCGGCGATCTCCAGCCGCCGCGCACCACAGACCACTTCGATCGGCCCGAGTATCCGGAACTCCATGGGCCTCACCTCTCTCCTCATGGGTACACCTGCCGAACTCAGCCTGGTCCGGCCCGCTATCGTGTCGGTTTCGCGCGGGTTTCGCTCGTCCGGCGGCCGCGGGCGGGGCGCGGGCGCGGCGTGACAGGGTTCTGGTGATCTTCGCCGACTGCGCGGATCGGCGGTGACCGGACGTATCATGAATCTGCGACGGCTCAATTCCCCCCCGGAAGACGCCTTCCGGTTTCCCTGACATCTCGTTACATTCTCGTTGCGCTCTCCGTGCGGCCCTGGGGCGGCCGCGCCGGGCGCGCGACCGGATCCGGCCGGCCGCGGACCCGGGCGGGGTCTTCACCGCTCCCGCGGGCGGCGCGCTCACCCACGACCCCTAGGGCGGACCATGGCAGTACCAGTGTTTCGGCTTCTCGGTTCCCTGGAGATCGACGGGGCCGCCCGCCCGATCCCGCTCAAGGCCGCGCGCCAGCGGATCGTCCTGGTCACCCTGCTGATGGCGGCCGACCACGTGGTCACCGTGGACCGGCTGATCGACGCGGTCTGGGACGGGCAGTCGCCGGAGACCGCGCGCGGGCAGATCCAGATCTGCATATCCGCGCTGCGCCGGGCCCTGGGCGTGCCGGGACTGATCGAGACCAGGCCCAGCGGTTACGTCATCCGGGTGAAAGTGGAGCAGTTGGACTACGCCCGGTTCGACCTCGGCCTGGCCCGGGCCAAGGCGGCCGCCGCGGCCGGCCGGCCGGAGCAGGCGCTGGCCGAGCTGGACGCCGCCCTGGCCCTGTGGCGCGGGCCGGCCCTGGCCGGGGTGCCCGGCCGGATGACCGAGGCGATGGCCCGGCAGCTGGAGGAGCGGCGGATCATGGCCCTGGAGGACCGGGTCGAGATCCGGCTCGAACTCGGCGCGCACCGCGACCTGGTCGACGAGCTGTTCGCGCTCACCGCGCAATACCCGCTGCGCGAACGATTGTGCGCGTTCCTGATGGTGGCGCTCTACCGCTCCGGCCGGCAGGCCGAGGCCCTGTCGGTGTACCAGGCGGCCCGGCGCGAACTCAACCGCGAACTCGGGTTGCAGCCGGGCGAGGACCTGCGCCGGCTGGAACACGCCATCCTGGCGCACGATCCGAGCATCGAGGGCCCCGGGGAGACCGCGGCCGGACCGTGGCGCCCGTCCGCGGCCCAGCCGCCGCCGCAGCAGCTGCCGGCCGACATCCCGGACTTCGTCGGCCACCACGCGGTGGTCGAGAGCCTGCGCGCCGCCCTGGTCGGGGCCGAGCCGGACCCGGGCGGCGCGGCGGCGCCCGGCGCGGTCCCGGTCGCGGTGCTCACCGGCCGGCCCGGCTGCGGCAAGACCACGGTCGCCGTGCACGCCGCGCACGCGGCCCGCACCGGCCTGCCGGACGGCCAGCTGTTCGCCGACCTGCACGGCAGCACCGCCCGCCCGGCCGCCACGACCGAGGTGCTGGCCCGGTTCCTGCGTTCGCTGGGCGTGTCCGCCGAGGAGATCCCGCCGGACCTGGACGAGCGGGTGAACCTGCTGCGCAGCCACCTGGCCGGCCGCCGGATCCTGATCGTGCTCGACGACGCGGCCGACGAGGAGCAGATCCGGCCCCTGATCCCGGGCGGGCCGGGCCCGGCCGTGCTGGTCACCAGCCGCGCCCGGCTGGTCGCGCTGCCCGGGTCGCAGGTGGTCGAGCTGGACGCGATGGCGGACGAGGACGGGATCGGCCTGCTCGAACGGATCGCCGGCCCCGCGAGGGTGGCCGCGGAACCCGAGGCCACCGGCGAACTGGCCCGGCTGTGCGGCGGCCTGCCGCTGGCCCTGCGGATCGCCGGGGTCCGGCTGGCCGCGCACCCGCACTGGTCGGTGGCCACGCTCGTGGACCTGCTGTCGGACGAGAGCGGCCAGCTCGACGAGCTCGCCCACGGCGGCGTGGGAGTACGAGCCCTGCTGAGCGTGGTGCACGAGTCGCTCAGCCCGCGCGCCAAACGGCTTTTCGTCCTGCTCAGCGCGGTGGAGCTGCACGATTTCACCGCGCTGACCGCGGCCGCGCTGCTGGAGGCCGGATCGGCCCGGGCCGCGCGGGCGCTGGACGAACTGGTCGGCGTGCACCTGCTGAACGTGTCCGGCCTGACGGTCGGCAAGTCGCCGAGGTACCGGTTCCCGAGCCTGGTCGGGGTTTTCGCGGCCGAGCGGCTGAAGGAACAGGAGGAGCAGGATGCTGCGTCGGTGGCCGCGGCGGTCGATCGGGCGCTGCACGCACTGCTGACCGTGTCTCAGGAGGCTTACAGACGAATATACGGGGGCGACTACACCCGGCTGCGCGGCCGTTCGCCCGAGTGGCCTGGCGCGCGGGAGTTCTTCGACAGTCGGCTGCGTGATCCGCTGGCCTGGTTCGACGACGAGCGGGCCGGCCTGCGGGCGGCCGTGCTCCAGGCCGCGGACCTGGGCCTGGACGAGCTGAGCTGGGAACTGGCGATCAACGCGGTGGCCGGCTACGAGGCGCGCGGCCAGTTCGACGACTGGCGGGCCACCCACCTGGCCGCCCTGGCCGCGGCCCGCGCGGCGGGCAACCGGCGCGGCGAGGCGGCCCTGCTGGCGTCGCTCGGTTCGCTGGGCATCGCGCAGCACTCCAAGGAGGACGTCGAGATGCTGATCGGCGCGCTGGAACTGTTCGAAGCAGTCGACGATACCCTCGGCCAGGCCTTGTGTCTGCGCAATCTCGCCCACCTGGACCGGATCCAGGGCCGGCCGGACCGCGCCGTCGAACGTTACCGTCGGGCGCTGGACGGCTTCCGCCGGACCGGCGACCTGGGCGCCCAGGCGCACGTCCTGAGCGGCCTGGCCCGCGCCCACCTGGATCTGGGCGTGCCGGCCGAGGCGGAGGCGCTGACCAAGGAGTCGCTGGCGATCGGGCAGCAGCTGGGCAACCGCAGGCTCCAGGCCCAGGCGTTGTGCCGGCTGGGCGAGGTGTTCACCCGCACTGGTCAGCTGATCGCGGCCAAGGCGGTGCTGCACCAGGCTCTCGACCTGATCCGGGTGCTCGGCGACCAGGTCGGCGAGGCGTACGCCCTAACCGAGTTGGGTTCCGCCGATCTGCAGCTGGGCGAACTGGACGCCGCCGAGATCCAGCTCACCCAGGCCATGGAGGTCTGCAAACTGGTCAACGAGCGCAACACGTATGCGAATGCCGCGCTGGGCCTGGGCCGGGTCTTCGCGGTGCGGCGGGAGTACGAGATCGCGGAAAGCTTCTGCCTGCGCGCTGCGCAGGCGTTCGCCGCGCAGGAGAACCTCCCCATGCACGAACAGGCGATGGAGGTGGCGCGGGCGGTACGGGAGGCCGCCGGGCAGATGTCGTTCACTCCGCTGGGGGCGTTGCCCGGGGCGCAATAGTCAGCCCCGCGAACACTCTCGGCGATGGCCCGCACGGACTCAGGGTGCTCAGGGTATGTGCTCAGCCCCACGGAGTGTCATCAGAGGTCGAACCGGTGCTCGGGTCGGACGGAGTGGCGCCGGAGGCCTGGCGGACGGAGGCGTCCGCCGCGGTTACGCCGTTCGCGCCGTTCGCCACGTGCGCAACGGCCGCCACCGGCGCCGCGGCAGGGGGGTTTCCGCCCCGCGAGTCGCTGTCCACCGACACGGCGATCGCGGACACGGCGAACACTGCGCCGGCAAAGACGGTCATGGCCTTGATCACGGTTGTTCGGCTCCTCGGTCTAGGGGGTCCCTACTGAGATAACCGTAGGCGGCGGCATTATTACCGCCTTGTGTTGTGGCTATCACCGTCGAGCCCAGACGATAGCCAGGCGATAGCCACGCGACCGCGCCGCCGAACAGACTTCGACCACGAGCGAGGAGCGAGGTAAGGCGGTAGCGGATGTGTGGTGAGACGCTCGACGCATCGTCCCCGGGCCCGCGGTGGCGCACCCACCGGCTGGCGCGCGCCGAACCGGTGGTGTTCTGCCTGCCCAGGGCCGGTTTCGGCCCGGGCCAGTTCGCCCGCTGGCCCGAGCGGGCCGGCGGCGTGCGCTTCAGCCCGCTGCGATTCCCCGGAGACGCGGAGCCGGCCTGGGCGCTGGGGCACCTGGGATTCGCCGACCAGGCGGCCGATCTGGTGACGGAGCTGCTCCAGGTCTCCCTGCCCGGGCCGCGACCGCCCACCGACACAGAACCCGATCTCAACCGCGCCCCTGGCCGCCAAGCCCGCCCCAACCCCAGACTTCAGCCTGACCATGCACCTCAACCCGGTCTCGAGTCTTCGGCCGACGACTACTGCTATGCCCTGTTCGGCCACGGCAGCGCAGCCCTGGTCGCCTATGAAGCAGTCCTCGAACTGGAACGCCGCGGCGCGATGCGCCCGAGCAGACTGGTCGTCTCCGGCTGCCCGGCCCCACACCGCCTCCGAACCGTCGCCCCGACGCCCGACGAGGACCGGATTGCCCAGGCCACCCTGACCGCGTGCCTGGAAGACGGCGGCATCCCCCTGCCGTCCGGCCTCGAATCCAGCATCCGCGCATCAGTGGCCGAAGCCCGGGCAGTCCGCGCCTACCGCGTCCGCCCACCGACCAGGATCGGCATCCCCATCACCGCCATAGCCTGGTCCCACGACGAGGAAGCCGTCCGAGCCGCCACAGTCGACTGGGTGGACTACGGAACCGCAGACTTCGAATTCATGGCCGGCACCATGCCCCCGTCCCTCACCAACCCCCTGCCCCTCGCCCACCTCATCGCCGCGGGCATCGGCCGACCGCCTGCGGTGAACTAACGTCGTAGGCTGACTATCACTGCCGCACTATCCGACCGCGGAGCTGGCTGCGCGTGCCTCTACCCGGCGGGCGCGTTGCGCTGTGGGCGAGGCGCATTCCACGACGGTGGTCGAAGCCGGTTTCCCGTTCTGCCAGATCTGGGTCTCCACCACGAAATGCAGCCGTTTCGCGTCGTCGGTCTCGGCGCGGTGCGCGGTCAGGCGCAGGCGGGCGGGCAGCGGGAAGACGATGCTGTGGAACGCCGTGTTCACCGACGTCAGCAGGAACGCGTAGTCATGCTCCGGCCAGCGGCGCGTGTAATGCAGCTCGCACACGGCGAGGAACATCTGCCGCGCCGCCTCGATCAACACCATGCCCTGGATGTGCAACCCGGTCATGTGGTCGAGCAGCAGTTCGTTGTCGGGACTGATCCGCAACGCGGCTTCGAACTCGTCCACGCCGGTGCGTTCGAACCCTGCGAGCAGGACGTTGCGCGGGTTCCGCTTGTGCACGACCCGCGTTTCGACCGGGGTCGGCAGATCGTCGCATCGCAGCAGCAAACGGTCCGGCAAACCTCGCTGCTCGATCGCCGCGACCGCCTCGGCCAGGGAAATATCGTCCACGCCCTGGCCTATCTCCACCCGCACGGGCTCGGCGAGATCGTCGAATCCTCCCTCGCGCAGCACGGTCGTGAGGCCCGAGATGGTCGCCGCCCGCCCCTCGGCGGCGAACGTGGCGAAGCAGTCGCCCACGACCGCGACCCGGCCGCCCGCGCGCGCGGCGCCGTGCACGGCGTCGTAGGTGGAAGTCGCGGCAGCTTTCGGCCGGAGAATCTCCGAGTCGCTCACATCAACCCCGTTCGTTCGTTCTGGCGGTGGACCACGGACAGGACTGTTCTTCGAGTTCTTCGAGCTGAGCGAGTTCGGCGAGTTCGGCGGGTTCCGAAGCGCTCGGCTCCGCGGCCCCGGGTTGATCCGACCCGGTCTCGTGCCGCTGCCCGACAGCCTCGCCCGCATGATCGTCCCAGCTCACCGGCAGCCGAACCGGGCCGCGGATGAACTGTCCGGTACGCCACTCCACATCTTCTTCGGCCACTGCGATACACAGATTCGAGAACCCGCCGAGCAGTTCGTCCAGCCCCGCTCTCAGCTGCGCGCGGGCGAGTGGGGCGCCCAGGCAGTAGTGCCGTCCGTACCCGAACGCGACATGCGGATTGTCCCTTCGCCCGGGATCGAAGACATCCGGGTCGGCGAACACCGCAGGATCCACATTCGCTGCGGCCGTCAGCGGCACGACGACCTCCCCCGCCGGAACGAGCACATCGCCGAGCTGCACATCCTCCAGGGCAACGTGCGCGGCCCCGCCCGTCCCGATCAGCGACATCGAGCGCAGCGTCTCCTCCAGGAACGGCCCGACCTCCTCCGGATTCGCCCGCAGCCGTGCCGCGAGCGCCGGATCGCAGAACGCGTACAACGCTGAGACAGCCAACTGATTAGCGGTCGTCTCGAACCCGGCCATCATCATCCCGCTGCCGAAGACGGCCACCTCGTCGTCGCCGAGCCGGTCCGTGCCTCGCCCGCACAACAGCCGGGTGATCAGATCCCCCTCATCCGGAGTGCCGCGGTCGATCTCGGCGCGGCGGCGGGCGACCAGATCCCCGAAGTAGCCGTGCATCTGCCCGTGTGCCGCCTCGACCTGCTCCGGCGTGTGGCTACCGGCCGACATCATGGCCGACATGGCCGGGCGCAGCCACTCGCCGTCCTCATCCGGCACGCCCAACGTCTCAGTGATCGAACTCAACGCGAACGGCACCGTGAAGTCGGCCAGCAGGTCCGCCGGCCGGGGCCGGGACCGCAGCCGTGCGCCGGCCTCGGCGGCCAACTCCCGCAGCCTCGGCGTCTGCGCGCGGGCCCGGCGGCCGGTGAACTCCGGCGCCACGGCCCCGCGGCGGCGCGCGTGCACCGGCGGGTCGCTCGTGGCCAGGGCCAGCGAGGCGTTGGACCGGGCGAACATCGGCCGCCCCCGGTAGGCCTCGCGGCTGAACCGGTCGTCGGACAGCACCGCCCGGACATCCGCGTGCCGGGTGGCCAGCAGCGCGGGCACGCCGCTGGGCAGGACCACCCGCGGCAGGCCGGGTTCGCCGGTCAGCTCGCCGAACCGGTCCGGCGGCCGGGCCCCGGGCGGGTGCGGGAACGGGAATGCGGGCGGCTCACCGGTCATGGCGTGGTCCTTTCGGCGAGGTCGACGACGAGGAAGGCGGCGAACGCGGCGAGCAGGTAGAAGCCCGCGTCCGGCTGCGGCCAGCGGACCGCCCGGCCGCGCCAGAACCGGACGGCGCCGCGCACCGGCAGCGCCGCCGGGGCGAGCACGAGCCAGCCCGCCGCGTGGCCCGGCGTCCAGGGCTCGGCCAGCAGCAGGGTCAGCAGCGTCGCGACGGCCGCCGCGGCCAGCGCCGTGACCGCGGTGGCCTGCACGCCGAACACGGTCACGTACGTGCGCTCGCCCGGCCGCGGGCTGCGGGTGGTCTTGCGGGCCAGCTCCAGATGCGTGAAGACGGCGAACATCGTGGCCGGCGGCAGGATCACGCCCGATCCGGCGGCTCGTCCGGCGTCGTGCAGCATGGCTGCGTACAGGTACAGGCCGAGCAGCAGTTGAACGGGCAGGCTGATCACGGCGCCGAGAACGATGGCGTCGCCCGGCGGCCAGCCGAGCAGCCGGTCGGCGGCCAGCAGCACCATCACGTAGGCCACCGGCGCGAGGGCCGCCGCCCAAACCCCGCCGCGGGCGAGGTTGACAACGAACACTGCGATCGTGCCGACGGCCAACAGCGCCGCGAGGTCCGAGACCGCGACGGCGCCAGAAGGCAGCGGCCGGCGGGGGTTGTGTTCGCGGTCGTATTCCAGATCACGAAGATCGTCGACGGCGCGGATTATCAGCAGCAGCACTGTGAACGTCGCGACGGTCGCGACCGTGCCCCAACCCGGGCGCCAGGTGGCGGTGCCGCGTTGTCCGAGGGCGAACATCGCCGTCCCGCCCAGAGACCAGGCGAGCGCATACGGCAGGTAGAAGGCCGGCGGGAAGCTGCCGAGCAGGTAGCGCCCGAGCCGGGCGATCACGGGTCGACCTGTTCGGCCAGGATCCGTACCGTGCCCGCGCCGCCGTCCAGCTCGATCAGCGCGCCGTCCGGGATGCGGCTGGTCGCGCCGGACACGGCCACGACGGTCGGCACGCCCAGCAGCCGGCCGGTGACCGCGGTGTGCGACAGCATCGTGCCGCGTTCGACCACGAGCCCCTTGGCGGCGGTCATCAGGAACAGCCAGCCGGGGTCGGTCTCCCGGGCGACCAGGATCGTGTCCCGGCAGGCGTCGGCGGACACGTCCTGCGGGTGGAGCACCACTTTCGCGCGTGCCCGCACGATTCCGGCGCTGGAGGCCAGGCCGCGCAGGATCGCGTCGCCGTCGGCGTTCTCCTGCGCGGCGTCGTCCGGGTCGTCGGCGGCGAGCGGCCGGGCCGGTTCCAGAGGCCGGCCGGCCAGGCCGGCGAGTTGCACCGCGGGGGCCGGGAGCGTCTCCTGGTGCAGCCGGTCCGCGCGGCGCAGGGCGACCAGGGGGCGCAGAGCGGTGTCCGGCAGCGTTCCATCGAACGCTGCGATGACTTCCTGCCCGGTCAGGTCGATCACGTCGCGCGCGTCGTCGAGGTGTCCGGCGGCGGTCAGCAGGGCGCCGAGCCGCAGCAGCACCCGCCGGGACAGGCCGAACAGTTCCGTGCGGCAGAACCGGGTGTCCTCGCGGGCCTTGACGTGCGCGCGCATCCGGGTCGCGAGCCGGCGGATCACCAGGCGGCGGAGCGGGCCGCGGCAGTGTTCGCGCAGTTCACGTTCGGCGTTCTCGCGCACCCGCCGCTCGTCCGCCCGGCTGGCTTCGGCGCCGGCGCCCCGGCGCAGGTGCGGGCGCAGCATCTCCAGGATCATCCCGGGGCGCTGGCGCGGCGTGATCTGCTCCAGTTTCAGGTCCCCGGGGGCGCGGTCGCCGAACCGCCGCAGGTGGCGTGCGGCCGCCTCGGCGATATCGGGCCCGTATACGCCGTCGACGACCTCCTGCCAGACTGCTGAGTCGTCTTCCGGTGCGGCGTCGAGAATCCGGTCGCGGGCCTTGGGTACGGCGCCGACCAGTTCGGCCAGGTCCAGCACGCTGCGCAGCCCCTCCAGGGTGCGGTTCTCCGGGCCCGCGGCCAGCAGGCCGCCGAAGAGCGCCTGGTGATGGTCCCCGGTCCAGCGGCGCAGCAGGGCGCCGTACGGAGCCACGACGAAGACGGCCAGGACGGTGTTGGTCAGCGTCACGCCCCACTGGACGCCCACGTGCGACCACAGTCGGCGGTAGTACGCCACGAGGTCCTCGGCGTCGCGCGATTCCAGGTCGTCGCCCTCGGCCGCGGTGGCGTCCCACCAGCGCAGGAAGGAGCGCACCTGCCGGAAGTGGGTCGCCGAACGCCACAGCACGCTCGGCGTGAGCCGCAGCGCGCGCCGCCGCCAGCCCGGCGACAGCTGCATCGCCGGCGTGGACGCCAGTCCCATCGAGTGTTCCCACCAACCGCGGAAGAACTCGAATTCGGCCATCTGCCCGTGCAGGGCGTACCAGGCGTCGAGCCGGTAGAAGACCCGGCCCTCGTGCAGGCCGACCATCCGTTCCAGGTGGTCGGCGTTCTCCCGCAACTGCTCCTCGGGGACGCCCATCCTGCGGTACAGGTCGCTGAAGATGATCCGGTAGAAGTCGCGGGCCAGCGAGTATGTGAGCGCGCCGGAGACGCCCGGGTAGCTTTCGGTGATGTTGTGGTTGCTCCACCGCACCTGCCGCGGCGGCGCGGCCAGCGGGCGGGACTGGAGTACCTTGAGCACGCCGTCCTCGGTGAAGGCCCCTTCGATGTCCTGCGGAGCGTCAAAGAGTTCTTCGATGCGGCGGGCGGTGGCCAGCAGGCGGTCGATTTGGTCGTCGTCGAGCACGGACTGCTCGGCCAGCTCGGCCGGGACTTCGCACTCCGACGGTTCGGCCGGGCCGCCCGCTGTCGGCGGGCCGACCATCCGGCGCTTGACCGCGATCCGGCGCTGCACGGCGCCGGTGGCCTGGTCGGCGAAGTAGTGGTCGACGTCGGCGCGTTCCTGCACCACGCCCTCGCCGATCCCGTAGGCGGCGGCGATGACGTGCCGCGCCGCGCCGTCGCGCGGATCCCGGGTGAACGCGACGAAGGAACTGGCGCCGAACACCATCTGCTGCACGCCGACGGCGACCCGGGCCGCGCCCGGGTCCGAGCCGCGATGCAGGCGGTAGAACACTGCTTCGGCCTTGTAGGCCGACGCCCAGCACTCGACGATCCGGTCGAGCAGGCCGGCGCGTGGCACGTACAGGAAGCTGTCGCTCATCCCGGCGAAGGGGTCGCTCGCGCTGTCCTCCCCGGCCCCGCCGGCGCCGGGCACGACGCAGGCGCGGACCGCGGCGAGCCCGTCGGGGCCCACCACGTCATCGAATGCTGCGAAGGCCGCGTGCGCCACGGGTTCCGGGACGGTCAGGGCACGTACAGCGGCGACGGCGCGCGCACTCCAGTCCCGCACAGCCTGCGGGTCCGGGCGGCCCGGCGGCGGGGGCAGGGCGGCGCGGGCCGGGCCGACCGCGTCGTCGAACGCTGCGGCAGGCAGGGCGAACAGGTCGGGGACGTCGAATCCGGCCGTGCGCATCCGGGCCAGCCGCGCGAACTTGTGTCCGACCTCGGCGGCGTCGAGCAGTCCGTCCTCGCGCCGGATCTCCGCTGTCGTCGTGATCATCGGGCAGCCTGCGCGGCGTGCGTGGTCGAGCCGCTCGGCCCGGCCGGCTCCGGCCAGGCCGCGACCCGCGCCGCGGCTTCGCGGTCCCAGCCGTCCACATGCAACACGTCCTCCAACGGTCGTCGCCGGCCGGGGCTGAAGTCCCGGCGGGTGGCATAGGCGGTGGGAATGAGCGGGCCCTGATACACGTGGGACGGCAGGCCCAGCAGGTCGGCCATGTCGGATTCGAGGTCCAGGTGGCAGGTCGTGAAGGTCGTGCCGAGGCCTCGGCTGCGCGCGGCCAGTGCGTAGCTCCATGCGGCCGGCAGCACCGACGACCACACGCCGGCCTGGTTTCCCGTCGGCAGCGGCCGCCCGAGTTCGAGGCACGGCAGCAGGAGGACCGGCACGCGGTGCATGCACTCGGCCAGGATGTGCGCGTCCCGCATCGCCCGGGCGTCTCCGCGCGGCGCGATGCCGCCGGCCGCCGCCGCGGCGGTGCGGGCATAGAAGGCTCGGCGGTAGATGTCCGCCACGGCGGCGCGCCGGTCGGGATCCGTGATCAGCAGCCACCTCCAGTCCTGGCGGTTCGACCCGTTGGGCGCCTGCAGCGCCTGCCGGAGACAGTCCTCGATGACGTCCCGGCCCACCGGACGGTCCAGATCCAGGCCTCGGCGGACGGCCCGGGTGGTACTCAACAGCCTGTCGCAGGACTCGACATCGAGCGGCGTGAACGACTGTCGGGTGGACGTGCTCACCAGATTCCCGGGACGAGACGCGAGTGCTGCGAGGCGTACACCTGGTAGGCCGGCAGCTCTCCCAGAGTCTTCTCCTCCACCCGGATGCGCCACGACAGGACCGTGGCCAGCACCGCGAGCAGCAGGACCGAATACCAGTTCAGGAAGAAGACCACCAAACCGACGTTCGCGAGCAGCATCCCCGCATATGCCGGATGGCGGATGAAGGTGTAAGGGCCCGTGGAAACGATCGCGTGCGCGTCGTGCTTGATCACGTGGTGGGAGTAGAAGCGTCCCAATGTCCTGATTGCGACCGTGCGCAGCGTCACGCCGCCGGCGAACAGCGCGAACGCGAGCACCTCGCGCACCGTGGTCCCGCCCGCGACCGGGAGCAGGAACTCGGCCGCCGCGACGGTCGCGAACCGCGAGAGGCCGTAACAGATCAGCGTCGACACCTCACGCGGCGGCGTGCTCGGCCGGCCGAGACTGACCGGCGCCTCGCTGAGCACCCACAACAGATACAGCACCACCAGCACCGCGGCGGCCGGCCGGGCCGACCAGCCGTGCCGGCCGAGAACGATGACGATCCCCGTGACACTCACGGCGGTGCCGAAAGTGAACAGCGACGGAGTGATGGCCCGCCGCCAGTCGAACCCCATCAGACCCCTCGCCAAAACAATAGCCTGATTCCCGTGGTTCCGGGTACGCCAGATGAATTCGCCATACGCACAATCCTCCCGTGTGACCGATGGGTCTCGTGTGGACATACATGAGCCCTGACTCGGCGACAACGCCAGGATAAACAGTGGGACTGTTGTTAGTCCAGATGACTGATGTCTGATATTTTGCCGTCACCGGCCGGATCGGATGCGCCGGGACGGCGTGGTGCTCCGGCCGCGCCCCGGGGGCAGGGA
This sequence comes from Actinocrinis sp., assembly GCA_035943635.1. Lineage (GTDB taxonomy): Bacteria > Actinomycetota > Actinomycetes > Streptomycetales > Catenulisporaceae > DASZBX01. The sequence continues at coordinate 34,433 of DASZBX010000042.1, forward strand.
GATGCGCGATGACAGGGTCGGCGATACCCGCGCAGACGGCGGCCGAGGTGACCAGGCGGCTGCGCGACCTGGCAGAACGGCTGACCGCGACCGACGGCGAGGTCCAGCGCGCGATGGCCGGATCGGTGACCGTGTTCCTGGACCGGATCGCGGCCCGCGGCTCCCAGGCGGCCCTGGAAGGAATCATCGCCCTGCCGTTCCTGGTGCACGGCGCCGAAACCGGAAATCCGGACCCTGGCACACCGGCCGCCATGGCGCACGTCCTGTGGTGGGTGTCCGCGCGCTACCTGGACGACCTGTCCGACGCCGCGGACCTCCCGCCCGCGGCCGAGGCGAACCGCGGCATCCTCGCCGCGATCGCCGTCGGCTGCCACCTGGCCGCCGAAGTCCTCGACGAAGCCTGCCCGGACGCGCCCGAGCAGGCACTGCGCCTGCGCCAGGAGCTTTCCCGGTGCTGGCAGAACGGGATCGACGGTCAGCTCGTCGACCTGATCGCCGACCCGGTCAGCACCACCCGAGACGAGGTCCTGGCGGGCTACCGCGGCAAAACCGGTGCCCCTTATGGGATGTCCGCAGCGATGGGGGCGGTACTCGCAGGCTGCGACCCCGCCCGGGTGACCGCCTGGCGCGAGTTCGGCGAACGTTTCGGCGTCCTGCGCCAGATCATCAACGACCAGCGCGATCTGGCCTCCGGCCGCCACGAGGACCTGCGCAACGGCACCGCGACCTACCTGATCGTGCAGTATCTGAGCTCCCTGACTGGTGAACAGTACGACACGGCGCTCAAGCACCTGGCCATGTCCGCCGACTCCGCCGAAGCCAGAACCCAACTGGCCGCCCGACTGACCGCTCCCGAGAACCTGCGCGAGTACGCCGGCTCCCTCGCACCCCTGATCACCGGGCTGCATGCCGACATCGACGCCCTCGCCGACAAGCACGAGTTCGCCGCAGGACTGCACGATTTGGTCGACGAGACGTCGGGTATGTTCCCTGAATTCCTGCTAGGCACGATCCGCTAAGGCAGCCCGCGCCGCACCACGCGAGAGCGATGGCACAGAACTGGTGCTTAGCATGGGCGGCGCGGCTATCCCGACAAATTGGAGGGTCAAGCGAAGGGTCCCGGTCGGCGCCATAGGCAGTCGGTGCGCGCAACGCGCCCCACGGCTGGAGGCGGCGGCCGACTGGAGGGTCTCCATGACCAGAAGGTCAATCGGTCGCATCAGCGCCCTGGCACCCGCACTGTGCACCGGCACCAGCCGGCCTGCCTCGTAACCCCTGGAAATCCGCGCGAGACAAGCCGATCCTCACCAGGTTGTACCCGGCGGATCCTGCTTCAGTGCTGACACGGATGTTTTCTCCCGCCCGCACGCAAAGAATGAGGTGAAACAGTACTCGAGCCCGCCAAGCGGGCTCGCCAGGGGAGGAAACCAGCCATGACCAGATACCGATTCACCGGTCGCCTCACGGTGGCCGCGGCCGCCTGTCTGCTCGCGGTGGCCGGGTGCACGTCCGGCGGGTCCTCCGGCTCGTCCTCGCCGCCGGGCCAGTCGGGCCGGCAGGACCAGCAGAATCAGCCCGACGCCGACCAGACCGGGGACACCGGCGCCGCACCCGACACCACCGATCCGGCGCCGCAGTACTCCGGCGTCATCTCCATGGCGTACCAGGATGGCGGGGACGAACCCCCGACCGTGGACTGCACCAGGCTCGACCTCGAAGTCCAGCTCTCGCCGAAGTCGGGCACGATCCAGTGGACGGCAGTCGCCCAAGACTCCGACACGGGTTTCGTCAACGCAAACCGCCTGGACGGCGTCACGGTCGACCCGTCGTCAGGGCTGCTCGGCCCGGGCCAGAGCGAGACGTTACACGTGTCCGGCTCGGCCGGCACGCTCCCGGCCTTCTGGATCTTCGCGAGCGCTCCGAACGCCGGCGGACACGACGGGGGCAGTCTCGAATTCGACTGCCAGGGGCAGTAGCGAGGCCTGAGTTACCAGGTCAAGGCACTACGTCCCCTGACAAACAGGCGGGCCGCGCACGGTGATCCGTGCGCGGCCCGCTCTGGGTTTCTTCGTCAGTCCCCGAGGGCGCTCAGGAACGACTTGGTGTATTGCAGCGCCGACGTGCTGGAGACCGAGTTGCAGGTCGGGGACGCGTACGTGTCCGAGCAGGGCGTGTCGCGGTCCAGGGACCAGAAGTGGATCCCGGCCAGGCCGTTGCTGACCGCGTACGACGTCAGGGTACTCACATCCCCGACGGTGAACGTCTCGCTGGTGGCGTCGTTCATCCCGATCATCGGCGTGACAGCGATCTTACTCGCCGCGATGCCGTAGGTGTGCTCCAGGTTCTTCACCGCCTGGATCGCCGACTGCGCCATCTCGCAGGTACTGCCGGAGACGACGCACACGCTGCTGGACGCGTTGCCGAAGTCCATCGTCATCAGGTTAATGACATAC
>DASZBX010000043.1:0-77846 GCA_035943635.1 Actinocrinis sp.
ACCCTGCTGACGCAGGTTTCTTACCTGCACTACAAGCCGTTCATCCACGGTTCTACCCTACGGCCACAGCCAAGGCCGCCAGACCCAAACGCCAACAGTCACACCCACCAGAGCGACCCTGCCAAAACAGCGAAACTCGAGATATCAGGGATGACCCGGAATTCTCGCCGGCAAAACATCAGGGTAATCTCCTGGAGATTCCGGATAGCCAGCCCAAACCCCCACCCGGCAAGCTGAAGCCATGAGCGAGAACACCACCCGGTCCCGGCGGCCCCTGCTGCGCGACGAGGACCAGAAGATGATCGCCGGCGTCTGCACCGGCCTGGGCCACCACTTCGACGTCGATCCGGTGATCTTCCGCATCCTGTTCGCCGTGCTGACCTTCTTCGGCGGCCTGGGCGTCCTCGCCTACGCCGCATGCTGGCTGGTCATCCCCGCCCAAGGCGGCCACGACTCCGAGGCACACCGCCTGCTGACCGGCCCCAACATCTACGTGGCAGCAGGCGCCGCAGCCCTGATGGTGCTGGGCCTCCTATGGTTCACCGACATCCTCGCCAACCGCTTCGACCAGTCCCTACCCCTGGTCCTGGCGGGCGCAGCAGCAATCGGAGTCATCATCTGGCGCCGAGAAAACCACGCAGGTCCCCACGCCCCCGACTCCCACCAAGCCAATCCCACCGGCAACCCACTACCAGGCGCCCCCTTCGACCAAGCCCCAACTTGGTGGCAACGCCCAGTGCCGGACCGCCCCCAGCCGCCCACCGAGAATCCCAACCATCACGCGGCCCCAGATTCTGCCCACATAACCCCCGACAAGGCCGACCCGGACATCGCGATGCCGGAGCCACTGGAACCGGCCGATCGAATAAACCAGACCGCTCCAGCAGCCACGCCCGCCACCAGCAATGCCTCCGCTGACACCAACACCAACACCAACACCAACACCAACACCAACACGGATACCGATACCTACAAGTCCACCGCCACCAAAGAAGACGGACAACCGCTATAAAAGCCAGAAGGCAGTGGAGCCACAGCCACCAACAATCCAGCCACCAAGAATCACAGCCCTGACACGGTCGAGCCTCCCAGCGAGACCCCGGCTCCGCCCCTGAAAACCCAACCCACATAGCCGGTATTCACAATGCAAACCACGGCCAATCGACAACCAGTTGGCGACAACAAGACCGCACAGCTGCGAATACCCGCCAGACACGCAGCCCGCACCCGAGCGGGACTGCAAGCCGATTGACAAACTACACAACAGCGAATGCGCACGCGCCGGCCCGACGTCCGCCGCTGCGCCAATGAGTACGCCAGTTGCGGTCATCTCGGCGCGACAATGACCGCTGATGAACGACGAGTGATCACTCGTCGGCGGCGATGTCCAGAGGATAGTCGCCGGTCTCGATTCCGGAAGCAGTAACCACCCGGACCGTCCACGGGCCAGGCTCCACCTCGAACGGGATCGGAACGGTGACCGAGGTGTCGGTCGGGTTCGCAAAACCGCCGTCGCCGTCGGGGACAAGCGGCACATGGATGTGGATCGGGCCGAGTTTGACCACGATCCGCGCCAACTGATCCGGCGCTGAGGCCGCGTTCGGGACGAAGCCGAGACCGCGGATCTCGATCTCGTCGCCTTGCTTGATCGGGCCGTCTGATTCGCCTGGGGTACGCACGCGGACCACCGAGACCAGAACCGGCTTACGCACCTCGGCCAGTTTGACCGCGGCGAACAAGACTCCTCCGCCGATGGACAGCCACACCACGGCAGCCGGCAGGTCCGGCAGGGTGTAGGGATTCTTGGCCAGGCCAACCATGAGGAACAGGACGGCAGCGAGGTTGGCCGGCAGCCAGACGGCTGCGGCCAACGAGCCGAGCCCACTTTCATCGATCATCAGATCGCGCAGTTGCGAGCGCTGGCCGGGAAGATAAGGAGTGGAACGCCGACGCATCCGGGCGCCGCTTACAGCTCCGGTGACCAGAGAAACCAGCACTGGGACGGCCAGCAAGGCCAAGTAGACCCACTGCGGGTGGCTGATGGCCGTGGCCACGGTCTGGCGCTGGTCCGGACTATCAGAGGCAATGTCCTCAATACCGAAGTAAACAAACGCGGTGAAGAAAGTCGCCGCCCACAACATCCCCATGGCTCGGGGTAGAGACAGCCGCCCGTCAACGCCGACCAGGAAGCAAAGCACACCACCCAGTTCGTAGTGCACTGCGCTGAGCAGGCTGAACAAGCCTGCAAAAGCAAGGAAGGCGAGCGGGGTCGCGGTGCGAGGTAGGGTCCAGCCGCCAGACAGGGCCAGCGTGGCCAGGTCGATCACCATGACAAGGGCCAGCAACCACCAGGCACCATACAACGCTTGGCGGCCGACCAGGCTGAGCCAGGCCGAGTTCTCCTTACGGGAGAACGTGGCCAGGCGCCCGGCCCGGCGGGTCAGTTCGTCGGAGACCCACTGCCTCGCTCCGGACTCGGAATGCACCAGCGCGGCCGGCACTCCCTCGTTGTGCGCAAGTTCCCGGCAGCGCTCGGCGAAGTCGCCTAGTTCGCGCTCGTATTCCTTGCGTATCGTGCAGTGGCTGTCCGGACCGTGCGCCACCGGGCGTCCCTCCCGATTGGTTTCCTTACCCTGGACTGCCGTGCACCCGGTAGGGCCAGGTAAATGGACCTACTGATACGACTGTCGTACTGGGATTTCAATTCGCCGAGCGTACACCCGCCGCGATCCAGCCCACGCATCGACTACGGCGTGTTGGCAGATCCGTTACCCGATGAAGATATTCACGCCGCTGAGGAGAGACCTGGTTATACATATCCAGGCATACACGCACGACCTGATCGCCTAGCGGGCAACTTTTCGCCTTGAATCGAGCGCTGACTCTGGCGGAAACTGCAGCCCCTGCCACTACTGCTGCGGCCGCGATGGGCAGCAGTCGCAGCGGTAGCTGCAGTAGTGGCAACGTAGTGGTCGGCGTGACGGCAGCAGTAACAGTGTCGGCAGCTACCTCTGCCACCCTGCCTGAGGAGGCTCGATCGGGAGAACTACTCCCACTCGATGGTGCCCGGGGGCTTGGACGTGACGTCGAGGACTACCCGGTTCACGTCCGGGACCTCGTTGGTGATCCGAGTGGAGATCTTGGCCAGGACCTCATACGGCAGTCGCGTCCAGTCGGCGGTCATCGCGTCCTCGGAGGAGACCGGACGTAGCACGATCGGGTGACCGTACGTGCGCCCATCGCCCTGGACACCCACCGAGCGCACGTCGGCGAGCAAGACCACCGGGCACTGCCAGATCTCACGGTCAAGTCCGGCCGCGGTCAGCTCGGCGCGGGCGATCTCGTCGGCCTCGCGCAGCAGTTCCAGTCGCGGCTCGGTGACCTCGCCGACGATCCGGATGGCCAGGCCGGGGCCGGGGAACGGCTGGCGCCACACCATCGCGGCGGGCAGGCCGAGTTCCTCGCCGACCTTGCGCACCTCGTCCTTGAACAGCTTGCGCAGCGGTTCGATCAGGGCGAACTCCAGGTCGTCGGGCAGGCCGCCGACGTTGTGGTGCGACTTGATGTTCGCGGTGCCGGCGCCGCCGCCGGATTCCACCACGTCGGGGTAGAGCGTGCCTTGGACCAGGAAGTCGACCGGTTCGACAGTGCCGTCCGGGCCGGTCGCGCCTTCGGCGATGATCTCCCGCTGGGCCTGCTCGAAGACCCGGATGAACTCGCGGCCGATGATCTTGCGCTTCTCCTCCGGGTCGCTCACCCCGGCCAGGGCGTCCAGGAAGCGGCGCTTGGCGTCGACCACCTTGAGCGCAACGCCGGTCACCGCGACGAAGTCCTTCTCGACCTGCTCCGCCTCGCCCTTGCGCAGCAGACCGTGGTCGACGAAGACGCAGGTGAGCTGCGAACCGATCGCGCGCTGCACCAGCGCGGCAGCCACAGCGGAGTCCACGCCGCCGGACAGGGCACAGATCACGCGCTTGGTGCCGACCTCGGCCTTGATCATCGCGACCTGCTCCTCGACGATGTTGACCATCGTCCAGTTCGGCGTGATCCCGGCGCCCTGGTAGAGGAAGTTCTCCAGCACCTTCTGGCCCTGGGCCGAGTGGAGCACCTCCGGGTGGTACTGCACTCCGTAGAGCTTCAGCTCGTCGTTCTCGAACGCCGCCACCGGGGTGGCGTCGGTGGCCGCCGTCACGGTGAAGCCCTCGGGCGCGGCGACCACCGAGTCACCGTGCGACATCCACACCGGCTGCGCCGCGTCCGTGCCCGTGAACAGGGTCGACTCAGTGCCGGACACGGTCAGGCCGGTGCGCCCGTACTCGCGCGTGTTGGTCTTGTCGACCACGCCGCCGAGCGCCCGGGCCATCACCTGGTAGCCGTAGCAGATTCCGAAAGTCGGCACCCCGGCGCGGAAGAGTTCGGAGCCGATGTGCGGCGCGCCCTCGGTGTAGACCGAGGAGGGGCCACCGGACAGGATGATCGCCGCGGGCTTCTTGGCGAGCATCTCCGCCACCGGCATGCTGTGGGGCACGATTTCGCTGTACACCCGGGCTTCACGCACACGGCGGGCGATCAGCTGGGCGTACTGGGCACCGAAATCGACGACGAGTACCAACGAGGAAGTGGAGTCCATAGTGGTCCCAGTCTAATGGCTTCCACCGGATGGCCGGTCAGGGCACGACAGGGGTGGACACCGGAACGGGGAGAAAGCCGGGTGGAACGGGACGGAGGGTGGCCATGCCGGGTGATGGTAGCGCGTCCCGCACAAGCCGAAGCGGGAAACGACGGGCAGAACGATAAGAAGCGCCGAGGAGAGTTGCGATCCATGCGGCACCGCCCATCGACGCTTAGCCACATTGCGCGAAGCATACGAGCGCAAAAATTGGCCGGGAGGGAAAGTGTCCGAACGGAGTTTCAGAGCGAAGCTTGCTTAGGGCAACGTAGCGCCCGGGCTGTGGCGCGAGTGGACATCGACACAACCCGGGCGGTGGTACTCAGTGCATTGCGACGCGAATCATGCCCGGCCCCGGCCGAGTTCCAGCAGTGCCATCGCGACTGTCGTACCGGGACGGCCCAGGGCGATGCTGTACCGGCCGATGATCTCGGTCTCGCGGCGCAGGTCTACCCGACGACCGCCGTCGGTCAGGCGGGCCGCCTGGATCTGGCGGGAGATCTCGATCCGGCGCTGGATCAGGGCGACGATCTGGGCGTCCACCGCGTCGATCTGCTCTCGGCCACCCAGGACGCCACCCTGGGCCGGGGCCACCTTCGTGAGGTCCACAAGAGTCGGATCCGCGGAACCGGGGGCCGCTCCGGCGCCAGCATTGGAGGCGGGCGAGGAGGCAGATTGGGAGACGGCTTCGATCATTTCGACAGTCTGCATGGTCTCGGTGGCTTCGGCGGACATGGGATCGGCCTTTCGTGGTGGCGGGCTCGGGCAGGATCAGGGTCGGAGGCAGGATCTGAATCGGGACCTCATCCAGGCCCCTAATCCGAGTCCTTGGCCAGGAGCTGGGCCGAGGCTCAGCCCAAGAATCGAATCAGGGCCTGGCCAGAACTTGGCCGAGGCCCAGGCCAGGACCTGTACCAGAGCCAGAATCAAGACCTGAATCGAGACCAGCTCGAAGGCCTAACCGGGACAGGTTCGGGGCCTGGCAGTAGTCGAGACCTGGCTTTGGTCGAGACCTGGCTTTGCTCGGGGCCTGGCCTTAGTCGAGACCTGGATTTGCTCGGAGCTTGGCTTTGGTCGGGACCTGGCTTTTGCTCAGGGCTTGGCTTCGGTCGAGGCCTGGCTTTGGGCAGGACTTAGTTCGGGTTCTGGGTCGATGCCTGAATATGGTCGGGGCCAAGGTTCGGGACCAGATTCGAAGCCTGGCCAAGCCCTACTCAGGGCCTGGTTGTGATCGAGATCCGGTTCGAATTCTGGGCTGAAGCCTGCCTCTGGGGTCGGGATTCGGATCAGGGTCTGGTCGTGGTGGTGGGGGTCCGTGGGTTCGTCGGGGCCGAGTGGCGATGCTGTGGTGCAGTTCTGCTCTGGCGCAGCTCTGCCGTAACACAGCGTTGCTCCACTGCTCCGTACTCCACTACCGTCCTGCTACTCGGCCTCCGGTTCGCCTTTCTGCTCTGCGCACCTGCCTGCCGTCCGCCGGGGCTTCCCCGCTGCATGCGGAAGCGCCCCGGACCTTGGCTGGTCCGGGGCGCTTCCGGCGGGTCTGATCTGAGGTCAGCGGCCACCTTGGCTTGCCGGGTCAGCCGGGAAGCCGTAGCTAAATCGCTGCGCGTGGTGGCACCTCATGCCTACATCCTAACAGCGCGGCTGCGGAGCGGGTCAGCTCCAGGTCGCGGCGTTCGACTTCTCGACCGACGAGTACGAGTCGTGTGCCTGCTCGAGTACCTTGCCGATGGCGGCGAGCACTTCGGTCAGCTGCTGCTGGGCCTGGTTCCACTGGCGCTGCTTGGCCTGGTAGTTCTCCGAGGCCTGCCCCTGCCAGCCGGAGACCAGCGGCTGCAGCGAGCGCTGCAGGTCGTCTAGCTTCTGGTTCAGCAGGTTGGAGGTGTTGTTCACGTTCTGAGACGCCTCCGCGATGGCCGCGAAGGTCACCAGGATCGACGATTGTCCGGACGACATTTCCTACTCCCCTCGAAATTTTCTACTGCCCCGTCGGTTGGCGGGATCGGTCTGGTCGCGCACCGGCCGCAGGCCGGCGCCCCGACTACGACGGACTAAGCCCTGCCGCCGAGAATGCTGGCGATCGCGGAGTGGTTCGACGTCTCGGTCTCGGCGTAGTTCTTGCCGCTGGAGTTCAGTGCCTGCGAGATGTCCGAGAGCGCGGCGGTCAGCTTGTTCGCGTCGTCGTGCCATTGGGCCATCAGCGTGTTGAACGCCGTCGCGGCCCCGCCCTGCCAGGACCCCGTCAGCGGGTCGAGCTGGTTCTTCAGCGAGGTCAGCGCCTGGTTGATCTCCTGGCTGACCTGATCGACTTGATTGGCGGCGGCCGTCATCTCGTCGGTAGACGTACCGAAACTGCTGGACATTTTCACCATCCCCGTCATGAGAGAAGTATTCAGATTGTTGATCTTGCGCAGCGATCAGATCGACCCGTTCCCCTATGCCCCCAACGACAGTACAGAGGTGACGGAGTAGGTGTCATCTGCCCCACTACCGTACTGTCCGTCACCCAGATCCCGACACCCGGATACGGGATATTACCAAGACTTTACCCGATTCCCGCGCGCCGAATCTCGCCTTCGGCTTCAGCTGCGCATAAAGACGTACTGGCGCAGTCCGATGATCGGCGCAGGTCCGCGCCGCGTCGACCGTGGTGACGGGCCGTCATCCAGCCGACCCCCGGGCACCGCTCCCGGTATTCGGCAGTAAGACAGTATACAGATAAAACGGTCGGTCCGCATCCCGGTCCGGCCGCGGCCCGGGGCGGCTTTCCCGGGCCCTCCCGGCGGGCGCGCGACGGCGGGCACGGGGATGGCGCGAGCTGGGAGTGCGCCATCAGTTGACGACATGTTAGACGGATGTTATCTGCCGCGAAAACGACGGGGCATCATAGAGGAGGAGGTTCGTCGCGACGGTCGCAGTGTTCGTGCACGGACCGCCGAGGCGCGCGGACGGTCCGGGCCGGGCCGCCGGCCGTGGCGGCCGGAGTCCGACGGGGAACGCGGAGGGAATGAAGATGATCATCCATATGTACTCGGCCGGGATGGACGAGGAGGGCCGGGTCGTGATCGGACGTCCCGGCGACGCGATCGAGGTGCCGATCGGGCACCGGTCGTGCGGGGCGCCGATCGGCTACCCGTGCACGTGCGAGAACTGCGTGACCGGTTCGGAGGCCGGGGCCGGGGCCGGGCGCAGTCGCCGGAATTCGGGGACGTATACGGTCGGGCCCGGCGCGGGCCACGGAGAAGGTGACGCGGACGGCGATGGATACCACCGCACAGATGCCTGCGAAGACGCAAAGTTCGGGTCGGGGCGCGCAGAGCGTGCACAGCGCCCGGTCCCTGGCCCGGGCTCAGGCTTTGAACACACGGAGCACACTGAGTACTGCTAGCTAGGTACTGCCAAGGGAGCAGCGCGCGGAACTACACAGATGGCTGCCCAGACATACCAGCAGCCACCCCTGCCCCTACTTCATCCCCAAGCTCTTGAGCAGCCGCAGCGCCCCAGAGAAGCGCTGGGCGTGCTTCTCCTGCGACGCGCCGAACCACGGCGCGAGCGGCAGACCGGTCTGGCGGGCGATCGCCTGGGTCTCGGTGTAGCGCAGGATGCCCTCGGGGCCGTTGCGCCGGCCCAGGCCGGAGTCGCGCATGCCGCCGATCGAGGCGCCGATCGAGCCGAAGGTGGCGGCGTGGCCCTCGTTCACGTTGATCATCCCGGCGTGGATCCGCAGCGCCGCCTCGCGGGCCCGCTTGGAGTCCCGGGTCCAGATCGAGCCGGCCAGGCCGAAGTTCGTGTCGTTGACCATCTCGATCACCTCGTTCTCGTTCTTGAACGGGTAGACCGCGACCACCGGGCCGAACGTCTCGTCCGAGTACGAGGCCATCGTCGGCAGGACCCCGGACAGGATCGTCGGCTCGTAGAACAACGGGCCGATGTCGGGGCGGCGCCGGCCGCCGGAGAGCACCTTGGCGCCCTTGGCCCGGGCGTCCTCGACGTGCTTGGTCACCGTCTCCAGCTGCTTGGTCGAGGCCAGCGAGCCCATGTCCGCGCCGTAGGCCAGGGCCGAGCCCAGGCGCATCGCCTTGGTCTCGGTGACGAACCGCTCGACGAACTGGTCGTACACCGAGTAGTGCGCGTATATCCGCTCGTAGGAGACGCACAGCTGGCCGGCCGAGGTGAAGCAGCCGCGCAGGGCTCCGGACACGGCCTTGTCCAGGTCGGCATCGTCGAAGACCACCATCGAGTTCTTGCCGCCGAGCTCCAGCGAGCAGCCGATCAGCCGGCCGGCGGCCTGCTGGGCGACCTGGCGGCCGGTGCGGGTGGAGCCGGTGAAGGAGATGTAGTCGGCGTGGTCGACCACGGCCGGGCCGGTGACCGGGCCGTCGCCGGTGACGATCTGCCACAGGTCGGCCGGCAGTCCGGCGTTGAGCGCGAGCTGGCGCAGGTAGAGCACGGACAGCGTGGCGGCGTTGTCCGGCTTGTGCACGACGGCGTTGCCGGCCGCGAACGCGGGGGCTATGTCCATCACGGTCAGCGCCACCGGGTAGTTCCACGGGGTGATCACGCCGACCACGCCCTTGGGGTGGTAGACCTCGTGCACCTTGGTCAGGCCGGGCAGGGCGCCGCGGCGCCGGCGCGGGCGCAGGTAGCGGGCCGACGCGGCGCCGTAGTGGCGCAGCGCGGCGACCGCGCCGGTGAGCTCCTCGTACGCGTGCACCCGGGCCTTGCCGGTCTCGATCTGGAGCAGGTTGAGCAGGTGCTCCTCGTCGTCGAGCACCTGGTCGTGCAGCCGCTTGAGCACCGCGGCGCGCTCGCGCACCGGCCGGGCGGCCCACTGGGCCTGGACCGCGCGGGCCCGTTCGAACGCCAGGCTCACGTCGCCGGGGTTGGACTGCGGCAGCTCGACGATCAGTTCGCCGGTCAGCGGGGAGCTGACCTGGACCGTGGCCTTGGCCGAGCCGACCACGATGTTCTCGGTCAGCCGGGCCACGAACTCGTGCGGCAGGTAGGGCCGGATCGTGTCGATCCGCAGCTCGGCGGCGCTCTGCGGGCCGCCGGCCGGGCGCGCGGGCTCGGTCGGTGCGACGGTCGTGGCAGCGGCGGTGGCGCCGCCGCTGGGCGAGCTTGCGTCTCCTGCGGTCATAACAGAAAGATTAGAGCGCAAGTGCTCCGTCGCGAAACCGGGCGGCGGCCCCGAACCGGCCCCGGGACCTCACAATCTGAGCACGCCGGGACCACGATCCGCCTCGGCGGGCGGGGTGGCGGGCGGGGTGGCGGGGAGGGGACCGGCGGCGGGCGGCGCGGGCGCGGGGCCCGGCCGGAGGGGATGCCGAGAGATCCATCAGATGATCAGCACGGATTGGTCACGATGTGTAGCCGAGCGTCACCGAGGCTTGCCCGCAGCCACGGCCCGTGCATAGTGTTCGGACATCCGACATCTCAGGGGACTGTAAGGGGAGAAGATGGCTTCGGGTGGCTTCTCGATACAGGTGACGGACTTCGCCGCCGTCGCGCCGGCTTTCACGAACGCGGGACAGGACCTGTCCGACGCCGAGCAGAAGCAGGGAGCAGTGCTCACCAGCCTCGGCTCGTTCTGGGGGACCACGGCGCACGGGCCGGACTTCGGCGACAAGTACGCGCCGCTGGTGGCCAAGGTTCTGGCGCTGGCCTCGATGTGCGGGACCGCGATCGAGGGCGTGGGGTCCGGGCTGGCCGACATGGGCCAGCAGTACGGAGTCACCGAGGACCAGATCACCACCGCGCTCAAGGCCGGGTTGTAGATGTCCACAGCCTCGATCCTCAACGACTTCGGCATCCCCTGGCCGGACGCCGACACCGGCAGGGCCCGGGAGGCGGCCGCGGCCTGGACCGCTCTCGCCGACGCGGCCAATGACGCGCTCGGCCGGACCAGCAGCGCCGTGGCGGCCCTGAACGGACAGAACATCGGTCCGGCGATGGATTCCTTCAACCAGTACTGGGACGGCATCGGCGGCGTTCCGTACAACTGCGCCCCGGCCGGCGACCACGCGATGCTCACGATCTTGATGGAAGCCTGCAACGCCCTGGCGACAGGATGCAGTGATTTCGCCGACGCGGTCGACGAGGAGAAGAAAAAACTGGAGGAGACGGCGACTGAGATCGGCGCGGCAGTCCTGGCTGGGACTGCGGCCACCATGGTCACCCTGGGACTCTCCGATGTGGCCGCCGGCACCGCCACCAGTACGCTCGCGGCGGCGGGGGTCGCCGGCGTCGAGGTACTGGGCACGACGATCGAAGAAATCGCCGGCGTCATGGTGAACGGCCTGGTCTTCGGCGTTCTCGACGACATGATGGACACCGGGCTGAACGACGGCATCAAGATCCAGATCGGCGAACCGGTGCCGTCTGCCGTATCCGGCCTGGAAGGCTTGGCCCTCTCGGGCCTCGTCGGCAGCCTCACCTTCGGGATCAGCGACCGGGCCACGGATGCCGTCAAGCTCAGTTCGCTGGCCGGGTTGACCGCACTGCCGGACAGCGTGAGCACCATGCTTCCGGATCTGCCCGCGATCCTCGGGACGATGCCCGGCGCGGCCGAGAGCGCCGCCGGGCAGGCGCTGCTCAAGCTGTCCAGCGAATACGCGGTGAACAGCGCGGCCGACAAGATCGAAGGCAAGCCGACCGAGGTCCCGACCCTGTCGGAGATACTCGGCGAACTGCTCGATTCGAAGATCGAGGGGACCGGAGCCGATGAGGAGAAGTAACGTGCGGCAGGTCTACCGGATGAGTCGGCCGGGCGACGGCCGGCCTGGAGGTCGATGACGGATGGTGATCGGGATCCTTGAGGCGCTGTTCGGCGGCGTCTGCGTCTGGCTGTGTGTCAACTATCTGGACAAGAAGCTCATCCCCGCCTTGCATGCACGCCGACATGGCGTCGAGGTCGAAGGGCGGGTGGTGGGCGTGAAGACGATTCACCACAGATACAGCACCTCCCGAATACCAGAGGTCACGTTCACCACGCTGGACGGGGAGACGATCCGATTTGCCGAAGGGATCGGCACGGGACCGTATCGGCTACCCGGCGAGTCGGTGATCGTGCGCTACGACCCGAACGAACCTGCCCACTCTGCGACCACGGCCGACGGCGAAGACGTCGTACGCAAAACCGTGGCCATATCCTTCATCACCGTGCTCTTCTGTCTCATGATGACGATCGGCCTGCTGTCCATCGTCGGCGTGCTCAAGCCCCAATAAGCCCGCCCGCCGCAGTGTCCGTCACACCACCGACAACGGCAGCAGCTTGCGCCCGGTCGGGCCGACCTGGATCTCCGTGCCCATCTGCGGGCACACGCCGCAGTCGAAGCAGGGGGTCCACCGGCAGTCGTCCACCTCGACCTCGCGCAGGGAGTCCTGCCAGTCCTCCCACAGCCACTCGCGGTCCAGGCCGGAGTCCAGGTGGTCCCAGGGCAGCACCTCGACCTGCTCGCGCTCGCGGACCGTGTACCAGTCCACGTCCACCGGCAGGCCGGCCAGGCCCTTCTCGGCCGCGCGCATCCAGCGGTCGTAGGAGAAGTACTCCGACCAGCCGTCGAAGCGGCCGCCGTCCTCGTACACCGCGCGGATCACCTTGCCGATCCGGCGGTCGCCGCGGGAGAGCAGGCCCTCCACCACGCCGGGCTTGCCGTCGTGGTAGCGGAAGCCGATCGAGCGGCCGAACTCCTTGTCGCCGCGGATCTTGTCGCGCAGCTTGCGCAGGCGTTCGTCGGTCTCGGCCGCGCCCAGCTGCCCGGCCCACTGGAACGGGGTGTGCGGCTTGGGCACGAAGCCGCCGATCGAGACGGTGCAGCGGATGTCGCGGGTGCCGGTGGCGGTGCGTCCGGCCCGGATCACGTTGCGGGCCATGTCGGCGATCTGCAGGACGTCCTCGTCGGTCTCCGTCGGCAGGCCGCACATGAAGTACAGCTTGACCTGGCGCCAGCCGGCCGAGTACGCGGCGGTGACCGTGCGGATCAGGTCCTCCTCGCTGACCATCTTGTTGATGACCTTGCGGATCCGCTCCGAGCCGCCCTCGGGGGCGAAGGTCAGGCCGCTGCGGCGCCCGTTGCGCGAGAGCTCGTTGGCCAGGTCGATGTTGAACGCGTCCACCCGGGTCGAGGGCAGGGACAGCGAGGTGTTGGTGCCCTCGTACCGGTCGGCCAGGCTGCGGGCGACCTCGGCGATCTCGGTGTGGTCGGCCGAGGACAGGGAGAGCAGGCCGACCTCTTCGTACCCGGTGGCCTCCAGGCCGGCCTTGACCATCTCGCCGATGCCGGTGATCGAGCGCTCGCGGACCGGGCGGGTGATCATCCCGGCCTGGCAGAAGCGGCAGCCGCGGGTGCAGCCGCGGAAGATCTCCACGCTCATCCGCTCGTGCACCGTCTCGGCCAGCGGAACCAGTGGCTTCTTCGGGTACGGCCACTCGTCCAGGTCCATCACGGTGTGCTTGGACACCCGCCATGGCACGCCCGGCCGGTTCGGCACCACCCGGTTGATCCGGCCGTCCGGCAGGTACTCGACGTCGTAGAACCGGGGCACGTACACGCCGCCGGTCTGGGCCAGCCGCAGCAGCAGCCCGTCCCGGCCGCCGGGGCGCCCCTCGCGCTTCCAGGCCCGGACGATCTCGCTCATCGCCAGCACCGCCTGCTCGCCGTCGCCGAGCACGGCCGCGTCGACGAAGTCGGCGATCGGCTCGGGGTTGAACGCGGCGTGGCCCCCGGCGACGACCACCGGGTGCGACTCGTCCCGGTCGGCCGCGGCCAGCGGGATCCCGGCCAGGTCGAGCGCGGTGAGCATGTTGGTGTAGCCGAGTTCGGTGGAGAAGGACAGCCCGAACAGGTCGAACGCGCCGACCGGCCGGTGCGCGTCTACGGTGAACTGCGGTACATCGTGCTGGCGCATCAGGGCCTCGAGGTCGGGCCAGACGGAGTAGGTGCGCTCGGCCAGGACACCGTCCTGCTCGTTGAGCACCTCGTAGAGGATCATGACGCCCTGGTTGGGCAGGCCGACCTCGTACGCGTCCGGGTACATCAGCGCCCAGCGCACGTCGCACTCGGCCCAGTCCTTGATGGTCGAGTTCAGTTCGCCGCCGACGTACTGGATCGGCTTCTTCACGGACGGCAGCAGGGCTTCCAGCCGTGGCCAGACTGATTCGACGGTGTCGTGGTCGGTGGCGGCTGTCATGATCGCTTCCTTGCGTGCTCGGCGTGGTTCGGGCTCAACGACCAAGGATAGTCGCTATCCGCAGCCGGATGGTTTCCCTGGCGGTCCGGACGCTATCCGGCTCGGCCGATGTGAATCACGCTGACCCGGGCAAGCTCATCGTCGATGACGGCCATGACGCGGTAGAAACCGACGTGCAGACGTACTGCGTCCGGCCCATAGGGGAATGCGCCGACAGGCCGGGGGTCGGCGGCGAGCGTTTCGATCCGCGTCAGCACCAGGGCGATGCCTTCAGGATCGATTTTGGCCAGGAACGCCGCCTGTTCCAGAGCGTCTCTTTCGACGTCGACCGTGTATCGGACTGCGCTCATCGCGGGATGCCCAGGGTTTCCCTGACCTCGTCCATGCTGTGCGTGACCAGCGCGCCTTCGGCCTTCTTGCGCAGGTAGCGCTCGTAGGCCAAGGCTTCCTGGAGCTCGATTATGGCTTCCGGGTGCACGATCGCGGCAATCGGGTGACCGTGATCGGTGAGGTAGACGGGTTCGTGCGTCGCCGCCGCCGTGCGGACAAGCGCGCCGAGGGATGCACGGGCTTCAGTGATCGTCACATTAGTCACGTAGGAAAGTGTACACAGACTGTACAGTTTCCTGAACTAATGCTCGCGGGCCGGAGAGCATTAGCACAAGTCGAACTTGTGTGCAGGTAAACCTCCTGAAAATCATCAGATTCAGGGAATGTGGCCGGTGAAGTTGTGTATACATTTCGGTATACTGGCACCATGGGAACCGTGATGATCAGAGTCGACGAGAAGGTACGGGACACCGCCGCCCGGTTGGCCCGCGAACAGAACACGACGATTGCGGAGGTGGTCGGTATGGCCATAGAGCGTGCCAGGAGAGACCACTTCTGGGACCAGCTCGAGGCGTCCGAGGCGGCGATGACGCCGGAGCAGCGGGCCGAGGACGAGGCCGAGCGCGCCCTGTGGGACGTGACGCTCGCAGATGGTCTGGAGGACGAATGAGCAACACCCCGGTCGAAATGGGAGAGGTGTTCCTGGTCGACTTCGGCGAACCGGTCGGCCACGAACAGGGCTGCCGGCGCCCAGCCGTCGTAGTCAGTCCGCGCCGGTTCAACAAGATGATGAGCGGCAACGCCATGGTGGTGCCGCTGACCACGAAGGACCACGGAAAGCGCAGTCACATCCGGCTCGACCACACGGCTGCCGGACTGGATTGGCCGAGCCTGGCCAGGTGCGAGGATCTGCGGAACGTCTCGCAGAAGCGCTTCAGCCGATTCCTGGGCAAGGTCACGGCCGATGACCTGCACGTGATTCGGGAGACAGTGCGAATCCTGCTCGACATCTAAAGCCGGTCGCAGTGTTGGGCGCTCCACTCGGACGCGGCGACGCGGTCAGAACCGCGCCTGAGTGGACCTCAGCCGCACGTTCTCCAACAGTCCGATCGCGATGAAGTTGGCGAACATGGACGAGCCGCCGTAGGAGACGAACGGGAGCGGGATGCCGGCGACGGGCATGATGCCCAGGGTCATGCCGATGTTCTCGAAGCTCTGGAAGCCGAACCAGCAGACCACGCCGGCCGAGATCAGCAGCGGGAAGGTCTGGGTGGCGGCCCGGGCGATCAGACAGGCGCGCCAGAGCAGGACGGCGAACAGGCCGATCACCAGCAGGCCGCCGACCAGGCCGGTCTCCTCGCCGATCACGGTGAACACGAAGTCGGTCTGCTGTTCCGGGACGAACTGGCCGTTGGTCTGGGCGCCGTGGAACAGGCCCTGGCCGAAGATGCCGCCGGAGCCGATCGCCAGGCGGGCCTGGTGGGTGTTGTAGCCGACGCCCTGCGGGTCGAGGTTGGGGTCGGCGAAGGCGGCGAAGCGGTTGATCTGGTGCTGGGCCAGCAGGTGGAACTTGACCACCAGGAACACCAGCGGGCCGCCGACGCCGCAGATCAGGGCGAGCACGCGCAGGCGCAGCCCGGCCACGACGACCATGCCGGCCAGGGTGGCGACCAGGACCATCGTGGTGCCCAGGTCCGGCAGCAGGGCGATCACGCCCATCGGCACGGCGGCCGCGGCCAGGGCGATCAGCAGCTGCCGGGGGCCGGGGGCCGCGTCGCGGTCGGTGCGGGAGATCCGGGCGGCGGCCTCGCGGCGGCGCTGGCGGGCCGGGGTGCCGGGCATGGTCGGCCGGGCGGGCAGGGCGGACAGGCCGCTGCGGGTCTGCACCGTGGGCCGCTGGGCCAGGATCATCGCCGCGGCCATCACCACGCCGACCTTGGCGAACTCGGCCGGCTGGATCGAGAAGCCGCCGCCGAGCTCGATCCAGGACCGGGCGCCGTTGACCACGGAGCCCAGCGGGGAGAGCACCGCGAGCAGGCCGACCAGGGACAGCAGGTAGATCACCGGGGTGATCGCGCGCAGCCTGCGGTGGTCGAGCATCGAGACCGCGAAGGAGAGCACGACCCCGATGGCCAGGTTCAGCAGGTGCCGCTTGAAGAAGTACTGCGGGTCCCCGCCGTCCAGGGCGCTGCGGTTGCGGGTGGCCGACCAGACGAAGACCGAGCCGAGCAGGCCGAGCGCGAGGGCGGAGCCGAACAGCGGCCAGTCGTAGCGGCGCAGGGTGCCGCCGCGGCCGACCGAGGCCCGAGCCCTGGCCGCGGCGCCCTCGGGCTCGCCGAGGGCGATCGCGGGTACGCCCGCCGTCTCGCCGATGATCATGCTTTCGCCCCGATCAGTCCGGTCAGCTGGATGTTGCGTTCGGGTCGGAACAGGCTCTGCTGCAAGGCGGCGTCGATCGGGGCGGACGGCGCGGCACCGTGGCTGCGGCTCCCGTCGGTCACCTGCTCGGCGGCCTGGTAGGCGGCGGCGTCCGCGGCCGGGTCGAGCGGCTCCTGATAGCTGAAACTGGCCGGGGCCGCGGGCGCGCCCGGACCGGGCACCGCGGTCTGCACCGCGCCGGGCAGTGGCGGCAGCATGGTCGGCGGGGTGGGCAGCAGGGCCGCGGCGGGCACGACCTTGCCCTTCTGCACGCCGTACATCGCCGCCTCGATCGCCTCGACCGCCGGGCCGGAGGTCAGCGCGCCCTGCCCGGCCTGGGAGACCTCCATCGCGACCACGTACTGCGGGTGGTTGGCCGGCAGGAAGGAGGTGAAGACCGAGGTGGCGTCCGTGCCGTACACGTCGGCGGTACCGGTCTTGGCGCCGACCGGGATCACGTTCTGCGGCCAGCCGCCGTAGACCCCGGAGGCGGTGCCCTCCTGGGCCACGCCCTCGAAGGCGTTGATCAGGAAGGCGTCGGTGGCCGGGGAGATCGGCACGTGTTCGGTGATCTTCGGCGCGTAGGTGGACACGACGTGCCCGTCCGGGGCGACCAGGGCCTTCTCCAGGTGCGGCTGGTAGACCGTGCCGCCGTTGGCGATGGCCGCGTAGACCTGGGCCAGCTGGAGCGGGGTGACCAGGATGCCGCCCTGGCCGATCGCCTCGATGATGGCGTCGCCGCCGCGGAACTGGTAGCCGTCCTGGCAGTTCTCGGAGGCGACCTGCTTGAGGTACAGCGCCCGGGCCGGGTCGGTGGCCTGCACGTCCGGGAACCCGGTCTGCGCCTGGGAGCACCAGACGTCCTTGTTCTGCTGCCAGGTGGTCAGCTTCTCCTGCCGGGTCTGGATGTCCCCGGCGGCCTCCCCGGGCAGGTCCAGGCCGGTGGGTTTGCCCAGGCCGTAGGCCTTGGCCATGGTCTGGACCGGGTCGAGCGGGTGGGCGACCGGCTTGTTGCCGCCGTCCTTGAGCCACATGTCGTAGGCGACCCGGTAGAACACGGTGTCGCAGGAGACCTCGATCGCCTGCTTGAGCGTGATCGGGCCGTAGGCCTCGCCCTCGAAGTTGTGGAACGGCGCGCCGCCGGCCGAGAAGGTGGTCGAGCAGTCGTAGATCCCGTTGGCCGGGAAGCCGTCCTGGAGCATGGCCGAGGTGGTCACGCCCTTGAACGTCGAGCCGGGCGCGAACTGGCCCTGGTAGGCGCGGTCGAGCAGCGGGGTGCCGGCGTTGGGGTCGATCAGGTGGGCGTAGTCCTGGGAGCTGATGCCGCCGGACCACACGGTCGGGCTGTAGGTCGGGTAGGTCGCCATCGCGATCACGGCGCCGGTGTTGACGTCCATCACCACCACGGCGCCGGAGTCGGCCTTGTAGGGGCCGTTGTCCCCGGCCCGGCCGCGGGCGGCCAGGATCGCGGCGGACAGCTGCTGTTCGGCCACGGCCTGCACCTTGGAGTCCAGCGTGGTGATCAGGTCGTCGCCGGGCATGGAGGGGTTGTCGGCGACGGTGCGCACGGCGTGGCCGAGGTTGTCGACCGCGACCTTCTGCACGCCGGTCGTGCCGCGCAGCTGGGTGTCGTAGCTCGATTCCAGGCCGGCCCGGCCGACCAGGTCGGTGGGCTGGAAGGCGGAGTTCGGCGCGTCGAGTTCGGTCGGGGTGACCGGGGAGAGGTAGCCGAGGATCTGCGCGGCGGTGATCCCGTTCGGCGAGGGGTAGGTGCGGTCGGCGATCGGGGTGACCGCGATGCCGGGGTACTTCTCGCGTTCCTCCATCAGCTGCACGGCGTTGCTGACCGGCACGTCCGCGGCGATCGGGACCGGCTGGTAGGGCGATCCGGCCCAGCAGGGCTTGCTCACCGTGGCCGAGCAGAGCCGGGCGTTCTGGGCCAGTTCGGTCTCGGGCACGCCGAGCGCGGCGGCGACCTTGGTGAGCACGGCTTTGCCGCCGTCCGGCTGGGTGCTCAGGGTGCTCATGTCGGCGGTGACCTCCAACACGGTGGTGTTGGCGACCAGCGGCACGCCCTTGTCGTCGAGGATGTCGCCGCGGACCGCGGGGGTGGCCACGATCCGCAGGTCGTTGGCGGCGGCCGCGGCCTGGAACTGGCTGCCGCTGTGCACCTGGAGGTACCACAGCCGGGCGCCGAGGGTCGCCAGCAGCGCCACCGCCAGCACCTGGACCAGGGCGAGCCGGGTCCGGGAGACGTTCATGGTCCGCCCGTTCATCGCGGATCAGCCTGCTTCCGGGTGCTGGAACGCGCGGACGGTCCCGCGCGCAGGGAGGTCGGGGGCGGCCGGGTCGTGCTGCTCGGGGGCCGGGTGGTCTTGGCCGGCCTCGGTTCGCGGCGGATCGTCGTGCGCGGCGTGCTCGTGGGCCGGGTGGGCGTGCTCGGGCCGGGTGTGGTCCGGGTGCGCGTGGCCGGGGTGGGTGTGGGCGGAGGGCTGGTGGGCCGCCGGCGCGGTGTGCGCGGGCTGCGGGCGCACCGGATGAGCGGTCTGACGTGCCGCGCTGCCGAGCGGCCGGACGCCCGCGGTGGCCACCGCGCCGCGGAACGTGACCCCTTCGTACGGTCCGTAGCCGCCCGCGGCGTAGTCCCCGCCGGCCGAGGCCGGGCCGGCGTACGGATCGCCGACCGGGGCCAGCACCTGCGCGCCCGGGTTCTGCGAGGTGCGGGCCAGCCGGGCGATCCCGGGCACCACGATCGGCGTGGCGACGGCCGTGTACAGCCCGGCCGCGCCGGCCGCGGTGAGCAGGCCGGCCCGGGTGATCCCGCCGCCGTCGCCGAGCACGGTGCCCAGCAGCGCGTTGCCGAGCACCGCCGCCCCGGCGTAGATCCCGGCCAGGATGCAGGTGCGCAGCGCGGAGGTGCGCACCTCGCTGCCGGTCCGCCCGGCCAGCGCGCCGACGCAGGTCAGCAGGAGCGCGTGCCGGCCGGCCGCGTCCACCGAGGGCGGGGCCAGGTCCACGGCCAGCCCGGCCGCGAACCCGGTCACCGCGCCGCCGGTCGGGCCCCAGGCCGCGGCGAACCCGAGCACCACCAGCAGGACCAGGTCCGGCCCGGCGTGCGGCAGGTGCAGCCGCGGGGCCACGGAGACCTGCGCGGCCAGGGCCAGGATCACCGCGGCGGCGGGCAGGAGGGTCCGCAGCACGCCGCGGATCAGCGGATTGGACCGGAACGTGCGCGGATGCAGGGTCGTGGTGCTCACGGGATCGATACTCATGGGGTCTTTCGGTCCACCTCGCCGGGGTCGCTGAAGGTCGGGTGCTATCCGGCCGGCGGGACCAGGGTGTCCCGGGGGTCGGTGCGCGGGGGCTGGACCACCACGCCGACCGTGTCCGCGCTGGTCGTGTCCACAGAGGGGGTGACCAGCACGGTCTTGGTCAGCGCGCCCGGGGTGGAGAGCACCTGGCGGACCGTGCCGACCGGGATGCCGGGCACGTACGGGGTGCCGTCGGCCGAGCCGAGGGTGACCAGGGCCTGGCCGGGTTTGACCGCGGTGGCCGGGTCGAGGAACTGCACCCGCAGGGTGTGCGGGTCCTGGCCGACCGCGGTGCCGATCTCGCCGGAGCCGGCCAGCCGGACCCCGACCGTGCAGGACGGGTCGATCGCGAGCAGCACGGTCGAGGTGTCCGGGCCGACGCTGGTGGTCCGCCCGACCAGGCCGTCGCCGTCGAGCACGGTCTGGTCCGGGCGCACCCCGTCCCGGCTGCCGGAGTCGATCGTGGCCGACCAGGTGCCGTCCTGGAGCGGTTCGAGGGCGACCAGCCGGGCCGGCACGGTGCCCATCTGGGCGAGGGCGACCAGGTGCAGCAGCTTGTCCAGCTGGCCGGCCCGGGTCTGGGCCTGGGCGCCGGTCTCGGCCTGGCCGCGCAGGTTCGCCACCTGGGCGCTGAGCGCGGCGATCTGCTGCCGGTCGGCGCTGGAGTGGCCCCAGCCGGTGAGCAGGGAGTCGGCCGAGCCGACCAGGCCGGAGCCGGCCCGTTCGACCGGGCCGAGCACCGTGGCGCCGACCTCGCGGGCCTTGCCCAGCAGGGTGCCGGAGTCGTCGCGGGAGCTGCGCGCGTCGACCGTGATCAGGGCGAAGGCGGCCAGCAGCAGTCCGGACAGGACCAGCCGGGTCCGCTTGGAGTCCCGCATATGGCAGACTCCTGATCCATTGCCGGGGCCACGGCTAGCGCCTGCTGTGCGCGCCGAGGACCGGCTGCAGCGCGTCGAAGTCGTCCACGCAGCGGCCGGAGCCGAGCACCACCGAGTTCAGCGGGTTCTCCGCGATCAGCACCGGCATCCCGGTCTCCCTGCGCAGCCGCGAGTCCAGTCCGCGCAGCAGGGCGCCGCCGCCGGTCAGCACGATGCCGCGGTCCATGATGTCGCCGGACAGTTCCGGCGGGCACTTGTCCAGGGTGTCCTTGACCGCGTCCAGGATCGCGGTGACCGGCTCCTCCAGGGCCCGGCGGATCTCGGTGGAGGTCAGCACGATCACCTTGGGCAGGCCGGAGACCAGGTCCCGGCCGCGCACCTCGGCGTGCAGCTCGGAGTCCTCGTCGTCGGCCGAGCCGATGGTGATCTTCAGCTCCTCGGCGGTGCGTTCGCCGAGCAGCATCGAGTACTCCTTCTTGGCGTACTGGATGATCGCGTTGTCCAGTTCGTCGCCCGCGGTGCGGATGGAGGAGGCGGTGACGATGCCGGCGTAGGAGATGACCGCGACCTCGGTGGTGCCGCCGCCGATGTCGACCACCATGTTGCCGGTGGCCTCCTGGATCGGCAGCCCGGCGCCGATCGCGGCGGCCATCGGCTCCTCGATCAGGTGCACCTGGCGGGCTCCGGCCGCGTCCGCGGCGTCCTCGACCGCGCGCCGCTCGACCCCGGTGATCCCGCTCGGCACGCAGATGACCACCCGGGGCTGGGCCAGCAGGCGGCGGTGGTGCACCTTGCGGATGAAGTACCGCAGCATCCGTTCGGCGATCTCGAAGTCCGCGATCACCCCGTCCTTCAGCGGCCGGATCGCCACGATGTTGCCGGGGGTGCGGCCCATCATCTTCTTCGCCTCGGTACCCACGGCGAGCACCGCGCCGTTGTGCGTGTTGACCGCCACGACCGAGGGTTCGTTGAGCACGATCCCCTTGCCCCGCACGTAAACCAGTGTGTTCGCGGTGCCCAGATCCACCGCGATGTCCCGCCCGACGACCGACATGCCCATTTGGTGTGAACACCTTCCGCGACTAGCCCACCACGACAACCGACAGGTGGCCCGGTCGCGCCTTGACGGTTCGATAAAACTCGCTGCGTCACGCTGTGATTACTTTCGGTGACGCGCTTTACCGATCTTAACCGCCTTGTCGCCCGCGATCCATGACCTAACCGGGTACTTCCCGGCGAGTTGCCCGGCGGAAACGATTGTTACCCCACCCGTGTTACCCGCCGAGCGGGCCGCGGGCCGGTCGCGTGGTCTGTTCGGCCGGGCGGAGCGGCGGCGCCGGGCCGCGGCCGGGCCGGTGGCAGGGGTGCGTCGGTAGACTCGTCCGGCGCGGGTCCGGACGGCTGATCGCGGGCGCGCGGACCAGAGCCGGGGCGGACCGGGAGGGGGTGGCGCGGACGGTGGCGGACGAGATGGTCGGGACGGGTTCCGGGGCGCTGCCCGGAGCGGAGTCCGGCCTGCGGGTCGGGATCCTCGGCGGCGTTCGGGCCTGGGCGGCCGGGGGCGATCCGGTCGCGCTCGGCGGGTCCGGGCGGCGGGCCGCGCTGGCCCTGTTGGCGTTGGACGCCGGGCGGGTCGTCTCGGCGGCGCGGTTGGTCGACGGGCTGTACGGCGCGCATCCGCCGGCCGGGGTGGCCAACGCGGTGCAGTCCCAGATCTCCCGGTTGCGCGCCGCGCTGCGCGAACCGGGCGGACCGGATCCGATCGAGCACCGCCCGGCCGGGTACCGTCTGGTGGTCGATCCGGACCGGGTGGACGTGCACCGTTTCACCCGGCTGGCCGCCCAGGGACACCAGGCGCTGCGGACCGGCGACCTGGCGAAGGCCGGGCAGACGCTGGAGGATGCGCTGGCGTTGTGGCGCGGCCCCGCGCTGGCGGACGTGCGCGACGTGCCGTTCGCGCAGGCGCAGGCCGTGCGGCTGGAGGACCTGCGGTTGACCGCCGCCGAGGATCTGGCGCAGGCGCGGATCCGGCTCGGGCGGCGGCGGGAGGCGATCGCGCAGCTGCGGGAGCTGGTCGCGGCCGAGCCGTTGCGGGAACGCCTGAGCACGCTGCTGGTCCTCGCGCTGCATGCGGACGGGCGGCAGGCCGAGGCCCTGGCCGCGTTCGGCGAGGCGAGGTCGGCGCTGGCCGAGGCGCTCGGCGCGGATCCCGGGCCGCAGCTGGCCGCGGCGCATCTGGCGGTCCTGCGCGGGGACGAGGTCCGGATCGGCGGCGACGCGGACACCGCGGACGGTTCCCGGGGCGCGGGCGAGCCCACCATCGAGATCGGCCGGACCGCCCGGCGCGACGAGCCGGCCGCGCCCGGGCTGCGCCGGCTCGCCCTGCCCGCGCCGCTGAACGAGCTGATCGGCCGGGCCCCGGACCTGGACCGGATCGGGGTCCTGCTCCGGCGCGGCCGGCTGCTGACCCTGACCGGGCCGGGCGGCGCCGGCAAGACCCGGATCGCGGTCGAGGCGGCCGGGCGGCACCCGCAGGACAGCTGCTTCGCCGATCTGTCCGGGCTGACCGAGGGCGAGGACGTGTCCCAGGCGGTGCTCAGCGCGCTCGGGCTGCGCGGCTCGGCGCTGCTCGGCCCGGCCGACGGCCCGGCGCCACTGGCCCGGCTGGCCAACGCCCTGAGGGACCGGCCGCTGCTGCTGGTGCTGGACAACTGCGAGCACCTGGTCGCCCAGTGCGCGCGGTTCGCCGCCGACCTGCTGGCCGCGTGCCCGGACCTGCGGGTGCTGGCGACCAGCCGGGAGGCGCTCGGGATCACCGGCGAGGTGGTGTTCTCCCTGCCGCCGCTGCCCGAGCCGGCCGCGCTGCGGCTGTTCGCCGAGCGGGCCGCGGCGGCCCGGCCGGACTTCGACCCGGGCCGGGACCCGGCCGCGGCCGCGGAGATCTGCGGCCGGCTGGACGGCCTGCCGCTGGCGATCGAGCTGGCCGCGGCCCGGTTGCGGCTGCTCACCCCGCGGCAGGTGGCCGACCGGCTGGACGACCGGTTCCGGCTGCTGACCGGCGGCGCCCGGACCGCCCGGCCGCGGCAGCAGACCCTGCGCGCGGTGGTCGACTGGAGCTGGGAGCTGTTGTCCGGGCCGGAACGCGCAGTGCTGCGGCGGGCCTCGGTGTTCTCCGGCGGGTTCACGCTCGCCGCGGGCGAAGCGGTCTGCGCGGATCCGGCGGCGGGAGCGGGCGGCGATGGCAGTGGCGGTGACGAGGACGGCTCGCGGGTGGAACGTGCCGACGTGCTCGACCTCCTCGGCTCGCTGGTGGACAAGTCGCTGGTCATGGCCGTGCAGCCGCAGTCCGCGGCCGAAGACCAGGCCGGCGGCGAGATCCGTTTCCGGATGCTGCAGACGGTCCGCGCGTACGCGGCAGAACGCCTGGCCGAGTCCGGCGAAGCCGCGCGCATCGACCAATCCCACCTCGATGTCTTCCTGACCCTCGCCGCGCACGCGAACCCGTTGCTGCGCACGGCCGACCAGCTGCACTGGCTGAGCCGACTGGCCGCCGACCACGACAACCTGCTCGCGGCGCTGCGCCGCTCGGACCCGCGGACCGCCCTGCGCATGATCAGCGAACTGGCCTCGTACTGGCTGTTGCGCGGCCTGCGGTTCGAGGCCACCCCGCACGCGCGGCGCGTCCTGGCCGCGCTCGGCCCGCAGCCGCTCCCGGGCCTGGCCGAGGAGTACGCCATCTGCGTGGCCCTGGCGATCCAGTCCGCCGCGAACCGGGCCGAGCTCGCCGACCACATCGCCGCCGCCGAAGGCCTGATGGCCGAGTTCTGGCGCACGCCCCGGCGCAACCCGGTGCTCACGCTGCTGTGGGCGCCGCTCAGCGGAGTGCGCGAGGACATGGTGCACGTGACGCCGCAGGAGCAGGCGGCGTGGCTGGCCGATCCGTGGCACGAGGGCCTGGCGCACATCGGCCAGGGATACGTGCACTGGTACGTGACCGGCGACTGGGCCACGGCCGACCGGGAGTTCACCGAGGCGATCGCGGTGTACCGGCGGCTCGGCGACCGCTGGGGCTCGATCGTCGCGCTGAGTGAGGCCGCGGCGATCGCCGACACGCTCGGCGACCGGGACCGCTCGCAGGCCCGCACCGCCGAGGCGCTGCGCCTGGCCGGGGAGCTCGGCGCGACCGAGGACACGGCCGAACTGCTCTGCGGCCGGGCCGAGCGGGCGGTCCGGGTCGGCGAGCTGGCTGCCGCCGAAGCCGACTGCGAGCGCGCGATCGTGCTGTTCCAGCAGGTCGGGTCGGTGGAGAGCGTGCCGCGGGCCCGGTTGTGCCTGGCCCGGATCGACCGGCTGCGCGGGGACCTGGCCGCGGCGCGCGAGCAGTGCCTGATCGCGCTGGCCGGTTCCCCGGCCCCGGACTGGTTCGGCGCCACCTGGCTGCGGTACTTCGCGATGGTCGAACTGGCCCGGGTCGACCAGGCCGGCGACGATCTGGCGGCGGCCCGCGCGCGGTACCGCGAGGCGTTGCCGCATGACGTGGGCCCGCGCAATCTGCCCGCGCTGGCGCTCGGCGCCGAGGCGTTGGCCGGGCTCACCCTCGCCGAGGGCGATCCCGAGCAGGCCGCGTATCTGCAGGGGGTCGCGCTCGCGCTCCGGCACAGCGCCGGGCCGCAGGACGTCGAGCAACGTACGCTGACCGCGGCGATCCGTGCGGCGCTCGGCGGGGACGCCGGGTGCGCGCCGGCTCCGATGTCGGCGGATCTGTCGGCGGGCCGCTATGAACAGGTGCATGCGCGCGGCGCCGCTTTGCGTCCCGACGAGGCGATCGCCGCGTTGACCGCCGCCGCCCAGCAGTCGCCTTCGACTCAGCGCTGAGCCGCGCAGCTCACGCCGCTCCCCCGGCCGGTCAGCCGTCGGTCAGCGATCGGTACGCGGGCGGTCAGCGTGTGCGCCGAGGCTGGATGTCATGACGACGAATCCACCAGAGTCCGCGGCATCGGCCCTCGCCCCGCAACTCCCGGCCCTGCGCAAGTGGGGCACGCTGGCCATCTGCTCCATCGCCGCGCTCCTGCTCGGCATCGACAACACGGTGCTCAACCTGGCCATCCCGAGCCTGGTCAAGACGATGCAGCCGTCCGCGACCGCGCTGCTGTGGATCGCCGACGCGTACAGTTTCGCCCTCGGCAGCCTGCTGGTGCTGATGGGGAACATCGGCGACCGGATCGGGCGCAAGCGGCTGCTGCTGATCGGCGCGACCTGCTTCGGGCTGGCCTCGGTGCTGACCGCGTACTCCGGCAGCCCGGGCATGCTGATCGCGGCCCGGCTGCTGCTGGGCGCGTCCGGGGCGACGGTGATGCCGTCCACGGCCTCGCTGATCCGGTCGACGTTCACCGATCCGAAGGAACGCACCCTGATGATCGGCATCTGCGGCGGGATCGGGGCGAGCGGGTTCGCGCTCGGGCCGGTGATCGGCGGCGCGCTGCTCGACCACTTCTGGTGGGGCTCGGTCTTCCTGATCAACCTGCCGGTGATGCTGCTGATCCTCGGATTCGGCCCGTTCCTGCTGGCCGAGTCCCGGCATCCGGCGCCCGGGCGGCTGGACTGGCTGGGCGTGGGCCTGTCCGTGGCCGGGCTGTTCGGCGTGATCTACGCGATCCAGACCGGTGCGCATGACGGTTTCACCAGCCCGGGTGTCCGGGTCTCGGCCATCGCCGGCGCGCTCGCGCTGGTGTTGTTCGTGCTGCGGCAGAACCGGATCGCCGACCCGCTCGTCGACCTTCCACTGCTGCGCAACCGGGCGTTCGCCGGGTCGCTGGGCGCGAACCTGGTGACCATCCTGGCCCTGTCGGCGTTGTCGCTGGCCTTCTCGCAGTACTTCCAGGACGTGCGCGGCTGGTCGCCGTTGAGCGCCGGGCTGGCCCTGCTGCCCGGCCCGCTCGGCGCGATGATCGGCGGGCCGTCCTGCGTATTGGTGATCACCCGGATCGGGCGGGCGAGCACGACCGCGCTGGGCCTGGCGCTGATGGCGGTGAGCATGTTCTGGTTCTCCCGGATCGGCGTGCACACCGCCTACCTGGTCATGACCCCGGCGGTGCTGCTCAACGGGATCGGGATCGGCCTGGTCTTCGGCACGACGAACGACACGATGCTGGCCACCGCGCCGAAGGAGCGGGCCGGCGGCGCGGCCGCGATCGGGGAGACGGCGATGGAACTCGGCGGCGGCCTGGGCGTGGCGATCCTGGGCAGCGTGCTGGCCGCCACGTTCCGGTCCGGGCTGCGGCTGCCGGCCGGGCTGACCCCGACGGTCGCGGCCGCCGCGCACCAGAGCGTGGGCGCGGCGGTGGGCGCCGGGGCCGGACTGCCCGCGCCGCAGGGCCCCGCGCTGGTGGCCACCGCGCAGCAGGCGTTCACGCACGGCCTCCAGGTCACCACCGCGATCGGCGGCGTCGTGCTGGTGATCGGCGCGGTCCTGGCGCTCGTCGCGCTGCGCGGGGTCCCGGCTCAGATCGTCGACATCGAGGCGGCCGCGGCGCAGGCCGACGCCGACGCCGGCCCCGATCCGACGACTGAATCAGGACCCAAAATTCCCGCCCAGCCCGCCATTCATCGAACCCTGCATAACTGACGCACCACCAATATCCTTGCCCACCAACCCGAACTCGCACCTCACGAGGGCGCCCGGGAGCGCTCGCGCGGGCTTATATCAGCATTCAGTCTTGCGGTTGGGGCGCCGCGCGGCTATGCACATACTCAGAGACGACCGGGCCCCGCCGGCAGGTCGCCCGTCAACCCGGCGCCGCCGGCGCCGCCGGATCCCTGAGTCGATCGGGACACAGCCATGCGCAGATACCTCGCCGAGTTCATCGGCACCTTCTTCCTCGTCCTCACCGTCGGATGCACCGTCCTGGGCAACGTCGCCCTCGCTCCCCTGGCCATCGGCTCCTCGCTGATGGTCATGGTCTACGCCGCCGGCCACATCTCCGGCGCCCACTTCAACCCGGCGGTCACCCTGGCCGTGCTGGTCCGCGGCAAGATCGAGCCGGTCGACGCGGCCGCCTACTGGGTGGCCCAGATCGTCGGCGGGGTGCTGGCCGGGCTGACCGCCCGGTACCTGGTGAACCCGGCCAAGGTGACCGCGCTGTCGCCGACCGGCCGCGAGGTCGGGGTCACGCTCGTGGCCGAGGCGCTGTACGCCTTCGCGCTGTGCTACGTGGTGCTGAACGTGGCCACCAGCAGGGACCACCCCGACAACGGGTTCTACGGCCTGGCGATCGGGTTCACCGTGGTGGTCGGCGCGTTCGCGGTCGGCGGGATCTCCGGCGGCGCGTTCAACCCGGCGGTGGCGTTCGGCGCGTCGACCATGGGCCTGTTCGCCTGGGCCAAGATCTGGATCTGGCTGCTGGCCGACCTGACTGGCGGGCTGCTCGCGGGCGCGGTGTTCCTGCTGCTCAACCCGCAGGAGCGCGAGGCCCGGCCGGTCGGCGCCGAGGAGATCACGCCGATGCCCCCGGCGCCCGCGGGCGAGACCGTCCCGGCGTGATTGCGGCATGATCCCGGTGTGAAAAACAGAGCACCCGGGCGCCGCTGCTGGCGGCGCCCGGGTGGTCTCCGGGCGGCTCGGCCCGTGCTCCCCCGCCGAGTCCGCCCGATCCGTCCGGCGGCGGCGCGAGAGAGAGACAGCGCCGCGCCGCCACCGGACCAGGCTCTGCGTACCCTTACCTGACGGACTCCCCTTCGCCCGGCAGGACACGCAGGGCCTAGCTCATGGTCAGCTGTACAGACCGGGCGTGCTGAAGAACGAGTTCAGGGCGTTCGTGTCGCTGTGCGCCTCGGCCTGCTGGGCGGGGGTGTCCATCGCGTCCGGCAGGGCGGCCAGCTGGGTCAGGTGCCCGGCCTGGGTGGAGAAGCCGCTGGATCCGGGCGCGCCGGAATTCGCCGCGTTGTTCAGCAGGGCCGCGGCCTCGCCCCAGTAGTAGCCCTGGTTCGCCGAGATCGCGCTCGCCCCGGCCTTCCACAGCTGCTGCGCCTCGTAGAACTCGGCCGCGGCCTGGGCCGAACCGCCGCCGGAGGACCCGCCGCTCAGCGCGGTCAACGCCGGCGGGACGCACAGGGTCGTCTGGAACGGCACCTGCGCGGAGTGGGTCTCGTTGGGCGGGGTCACCAGCAGGTCGGGCGTCGACCCGCACGAGGGCCCGCTGCCGCCGGCCGCCGCGTACGAGGTGACCGCGTAGAGCACCGCGGCGGCCGTACCGCCGGGCTGCAGGGTGATCGTCGACCCGGCGGACCCGGCCCGCGAGGCCTGGTAGATCTGGTTGCCGCCGCCGTCGAGCGCGGCCACCCCCGGCCAGCCGAGCACCGTGCACGCCGCCGCGCTGGAGTTCTTCAGCACCAGCGGCCGGGCCAGCGAGCCGCTCGCCCCGTTCGGGAACGGCGTGCCCAGGCTCAGCGACAGCTCGCCGAGCGTGCACGCGCTCGTCCCGCCCGCGCCCGCCCCGCCGGCCGCGGTGGTCGGCGCCGAGCCCGCCCCCGAGTCCGCCCCGGACGCGGTCACCGCCGCCGTGGCCGACCCGCTCGCCGCGCCGCCCGCCCCCGCTCCCCCGCCGCTCGTCGCGGTGGACTGCCCGGAGCTCGACATGCAGCCGGACAGACTCACCACCAACCCGGCGGAGACCAACGCCAGAGGCGCCGTGCCACGCAGGACCACGATCCGCTTGAACATCGCTGATCTCCCTCGCTTGTGCAGTCGTTTGACTGTAGGAGAGCGCGACCCCGCGAACACCAACAACTATGGGAAGATTCTTGCGGGAATCTTCTGCCGGTACCGGCCCGGGCACGGTCGGTCACCCCGGGAACGGACGAAGGCGCCTTATCCGCTGGATACCGGCGCGCAGGAGCCGCGCGGCGTCGTCTGCGTGACGTACTGCCCGGCTCGTACGGCCGTGCGAGGCAGGCGATCGGTCGACCTTCGAGCACAGACCCGCTACACGAACTCGGGGAAGAACAGCTTGATCTCGCGGGCGGCCGAGACCGGGGAGTCGGAGCCGTGCACCAGGTTCTGCACCACGGTCGTGCCGATGTCGGTGGCCAGGTCGCCGCGGATGGTACCGGGGGCGGCCTTGACCGGGTCGGTGGCGCCGGACAGGGTGCGGAAGGCCTCGATGCAGCGGTGGCCCTCCACGATCATCGCGACCACCGGGCCGGAGGTCATGAAGGAGACCAGAGGTTCGAAGAACGGCTTGCCCTCGTGCTCGGCGTAGTGCTCCTCGACCAGTTCCCGGGGCAGCGCGCGCAGGTCCAGGGCCACGACCCTGATGCCCTTGCGCTCGATCCGCTCGATGATCGTGCCGATCAGGGCGCGCTTGACGCCGTCCGGCTTCACCAACACCAGCGAACGTTCGACGGGGGTCGCCACCATCATCTCCTCAGCCTTCCGGGGACGTCCACATCGACGTCCGCCTCTCCAAGGATGGTATGACCCATCTCACCCCACGTTCACACCAGGGGTGGCCAAACAGGTGTTCATTCTGCGGCGAAGGCGCGCATCCGCTCCTCTTTGATCTTCTCGCCCTTCTGGCCGTAGTGCAGGCCGGCCCACCACAGCGCGGTGAACAAGGCGCCCAGGACGAACATGTCGGCGATCATGAATCCGGCGGCCAGGAAGCCGATCTGCAGGATCCATCCGGCGGCGTAAGCCCAGCGGTGCTTCATCAGGCCGGACAGCAGCACACAGCCGACGCCCAGGGCGAGGGCCAGGTACCAGTCGTCCGAGGGGTGCAGCTTCGCGACGGCGAGGCCGAAGAAGAGCGCGATGAACGCCTCGAAGACGAGGATCGCGGCGGCATTCCTGCGCATGGGTCGGGCCTTTCGGACAGCGGTGCGGTTCACGTCCGGCGCAGCGCGTCGGGCGGGGGTCGGTCGGCGGGCGGCCGTACGCGGTCGGCGCCTACCGGAGCGGCGGACGCGGGCCGGCCGACGCCATCCGGCACCGGCCACCGGCCCGCCGCCCGGCGGCGGCACCCGAGCAGGGTCAGATCCTGCGGCGCAGCAGCCGGGCCGCGTCGCCGGCGGTGACCACCGAGCCGGTCACCACGACGCCCGCACCACCTAGGCTAGCGTCCCGCACCGCGCTCTCCGCCAGCGCCACCGCCTTGTCCACGGCGTCGTCCAGCCGCGGGGACACGGTGACCCGGTCCTCGCCGAAGATCTCGGTGGCCAGCCGCCCCAGCTCCTCCGGGTCCATCGACCGCAGCGAGGAGTTGCGGGTGACCACGACCGCGTCCAGGACCGGTTCGAAGGTCTCCAGGATGGTGCGCACGTCCTTGTCCGCCATCACCGCGAGCACGCCGACCAGGGTCTCGAAGCTGAACTCCTCGCTCAGCGCCGCGGCCGCGGCCTGGGCGCCGCCGGGGTTGTGCGCGGCGTCGATCAGCACGGTCGGGCTGCGCCGGATCACCTCCAGCCGGCCGGGCGAGGTGGCCTTGGCCAGGGCCGTGCGGACCAGGCCGGGGTCCAGGTCCGCGCCGCCGGTGCCGGCCCCGAGGAAGGCCTCGACCGCGGCGATCGCGCAGGCGGCGTTGTGCGCCTGGTGCTCGCCGTGCAGGGGCAGGTACAGGTCGCCGTACTCCTGGGACAGGCCCTTGATGGTCAGCTGCTGGCCGCCGACCGCCAGCTGCCGGTCCAGCACGCCGAACTCGATGCCCTCGCGGGCGACCGTGGCCTCGACCTCGACCGCGTGCCGCAGCAGCACCTCGGCGGCCTCGGCCGGCTGGCGGCCGAGCACCGCGATCGCGCCGGTCTTGATGATCCCGGACTTCTCCCAGGCGATGTCCTCGACCGTGTCGCCGAGCAGCTGGGTGTGGTCCAGCGAGATCGGGGTGACCACGGCCACATCGGCGTCGATCACGTTGGTCGCGTCCCAGGTGCCGCCGAGGCCGACCTCGACCACGGCGGCCGAGACCGGCGCGTCGGCGAAGGCCGCGTAGGCCATCCCGACGATCAGCTCGAAGAAGGACAAAGGGTGCGGCTGGGCCGCGTCGACCATGTCGGCGTACGGGCTGATGTCGCGGTAGACCTCGACGAAACGCTCCCGGGAGAGCGGTTCGCCGTCCAGGCAGATCCGCTCGCGCAGCTCCTCCAGCTCCGGGCTGGTGGTCCGGCCGGTGCGCAGGTCCAGTTCGCGCAGCAGGCCGTCGATCATGCGGGCGGTGGAGGTCTTGCCGTTGGTGCCGGTGATGTGGATCGACTTGTAGCCGCGCTGCGGCTGCCCCAGCAGGTCCGTCAGGGCGGCGATCCGGTCGGTGGACGGTTCGAGCTTGGTCTCCGGCCAGCGGCCCAGCAGCTCCGCTTCGGCCTTGCGGTACTCGCTCTCGACTTCCTGCGCGTTCATGCCCTCTATTCTCACACTGTATTTTCAGTCCGAGGGCAAGGCCGCGCGCGGCTTGGGAACGGCCTGGCAGCGCGGGCAGAAGTACGAGGAGCGGTTCATGAACGAGACCCGTTCGATCGGGGTCTTGCACCGCTCGCACGGCAGCCCGCCGCGGCCGTAGGCGTTCAGGGCGCGGGAGAAGTAGCCGGACTGGCCGTTGACGTTCACGTAGAGCGCGTCGAACGAGGTGCCGCCGGCCGCCAGGGCCTCGGTCATCACGGTCCGGGCCGCGGACAGCAGCCGCCCGGCCCGCTGCCGGGTCAGTCCGTCGGCCGGGTGCTCGCCGTGCAGCCGGGCCCGCCAGAGCGACTCGTCCGCGTAGATGTTGCCGACCCCGCTGACCAGGGTCTGGTCCAGCAGCGCGCGCTTGACCCCGGTGCGTTTGGCCAGCAGGTTGGTCAGGAACAAGCGGTTGTCGAACTTCGGGTCCAGCGGGTCGCGGGCGATGTGCGTGGCGCTGAGCGGGACCTGCCCGCCGTCCATCGCCCGGGCCAGCGGCTCGACCGCGAGGCCGCCGAAGGTGCGCTGGTCGACGAAGCGCAGCTCGGTGCCGCCGTCGGTGAAGGTGATCCGGACCCGCAGGTGGGTCTCGTCCGCGGCGTCCGGCGGCTGGACCAGCATCTGGCCGCTCATCCCGAGGTGCCCGGACAGGCAGTACAGGCCGTCGTCCAGCGGCAGCCAGAGGAACTTGCCCCGGCGGCAGGCGTCGATCACGGTCCGCCCGGCCAGGTGGTCGGCGAAGTCGTCGGCACCGGCCAGGTGCCGGCGGACGGCGCGCGGGTGCAGCGCGGCGGCGGAGCCGATGGTCCGGCCGACCACCCAGCGCTCCAGGCCGCGGCGCACGACCTCGACTTCGGGCAGTTCGGGCACGGCTCAGCCGCCGCCCTGGCCGTCGGGCTGCTTGCGGGCCGAGCCGTGCTCGTCCCGGATCGCCCGGTAGGCGTGTTCGGCCGCGATGTGCTCGGCCACCTTCTTGGACCGGCCCACGCCGGACGCGAAGGTCAGCTCGCCGACCCGGACCGAGGCGGTGAAGAACTTGTCGTGGTCCGGCCCGGACTCGCTGACCAGGTAGGCCGGGACGCCCAGGCCGTGCTCGCTGGTCAGTTCCTGGAGCGAGGTCTTCCAGTCCAGGCCCGCGCCCAGTTCGGCCGCCACGCTCATCAGCGGGCCGAACAGGCGGTGGATCAGCTCGCCCGCGGTCTCCAGGTCGTGGTCCAGGTAGACCGCGCCGATCAGGGCCTCGACCGTGTCGGCCAGGATCGAGGACTTGTCCCGGCCGTTGGTGTTCTCCTCGCCCTTGCCCAGGCGCAGGAACAGCCCGAGGTCCAGCCCGCGGGCCACCTGGGCCAGGGCCCGGGAGTTGACCACGTGCGAGCGGAACTTCGCCAGCTGCCCCTCCGGCAGGTCCGGGTGGGTGCGGAAGAGGTGGGTGGTGACGACCAGGCCGAGCACCGAGTCCCCGAGGAACTCCAGCCGCTCGTTGTTCGGGCACTCGCCGTTCTCGAAGGAGAAGGAGCGGTGCGTCAGGGCGCACTCGAGGAGCGACGGCTCGATCGGAAGGCCGAGCCGCTGCTCCAACAAGGCGCGCGGTGCCGCTGAGTCAGTCACGGTGCCTCACGCGTCAGACCGCGATGACCTGGCGCTTGGCGTAGGTGCCGCAGGTGTGGCACACGGTGTGCGGGAGCTTGGTGTCCTGGCAGGTGTCGCACTTGACCAGGGTCAGCGGGGCGGCCTTCCACTGGGCGCGCCGCGAACGGGTACGGCTGCGGGACTTCTTGCGCTTCGGAACGGCCACGGTTCTGGTCTCTCCTGGTCAGGGGCGGCGGCGGTCCGGCCGGGCCGGGCGCGCGCCGCGCGGGGGTGGGACGACGGTACCCGACGACTTTACCGGAAAGTCGCCGGTTGTTCTCAAAGGTCCTGGTCCGGGCCCTTGAGCTGGGCCAGCGCGGCCCACCGGGGGTCCACGGCGGCGTGGCCGTGGCCCGGCTCGTCGGCGAGGCGGGCCCCGCACTCCGAGCACAGTCCGGGACAGTCCGGCTCGCACAACGGCTGCAGCGGAAGGTCGAGCCGCACTCCATCATGCACGATCATCTGCAGATCGAGTAACTCCTCCACCACGAACACGGCCTCCTGCGCCTCCTCGGCGGACAGGGTGTCGTCGTCGTAGTAGAACAGCTCCTGGAACTCGGCGTTCACGTCCACCTCGACCGGGTCGAGGCAGCGGACGCACTCGCCGACCAGCGAGCCGGCCACCACTCCGGTGGCCAGCACGCCCTCCATCACCGACTCCAGCCGGACCTGCAACTCCAGGTCCGCGCTCTCCGCGGTGTAGATCGCGTCCAGGCCGC
The DNA here is from genome assembly GCA_035943635.1 of Actinocrinis sp. Classification (GTDB taxonomy): domain Bacteria; phylum Actinomycetota; class Actinomycetes; order Streptomycetales; family Catenulisporaceae; genus DASZBX01. The sequence goes on from DASZBX010000043.1 coordinate 34,572, forward strand.
CGGCCCCGCTGAGCAGGTCCACGGCCGGCAGCTCGCGCTCGAGCTCGCGCATCGCGCCGGGGCGATGGCCGAGCTCCCGTACGTCGAGGACGAACGGTGAACGCGCGTTGAGCCGGCGCGGTTTCTGCTTTTCGGGGGACATGGCGACTTTCGCTTCAGACGGTGCTGGACCGTACAGATGGATCATGGCGGCCGCACATGGCCGACCGTTAAGTCTAGCAAAGGCCGCGCAGTGCTCGTGCGGGCCGCGGGTGGACGTCCGGCGGCGGGCCGGGCTCGGGTCGCGAGGCGCCCGAGAAGCCGGGCCGGCGGTGCACCGCCCGGAACGGCCGCCGGGCCCGGCAGGGCCGCAGACAGAGCCGTGGCGGCCCTCAGGCGGCCTACCCCAACCGGCACGACTGTCGTCCGGACACCAAGGCGGCCCGGCCGACATGTGTCACCGCCACATGCGAACCGGGCCGACGGGACGGCTCAGCGGCCGTAGCCCTCCTGCTGGAACTGGCGCACGTCGATCAGGCCGGTGTCGAAGTAGGACGTGTCCTCGGGGACCGCGCCGTACTGCACGACCTCCACCTGGACCGGTCCGGTCTGGGCCGGGATCTGCTGGCCGTAGCCGGAGTCGTAGGCGTACTCGTTCTGGAACTCGCCGGTGCCGTAGCCCTGGGCCACGCCCGCGTCGTACACCGGGGCCGGCTCGTAGCCGTACTGCGGCACGTCACCGGTGTCGTAGTGCTGCGGCAGGTCGCCCGTGTCGTATCCGCGCTGGGGGATGTCGCCGGTGTCGTAGCCGCCGTGCTGCTGGTACTCGTCGATCGGGTAGCCCGGCTGCAGCTGGTCCTGGTGGCCGTGCTGCTGGAAGGGCCGCTCGGCCTCGGTGAACGCCGCCACGGTGAAGTTCTGGGTCTCGTAGGCGTCGAACTGGTTGGCGTGCTCCTGCCCGTACCCGTGTTCCGGGTAGGCCGCTTCCTGCTGCTGGTACGGCTCTTCCTGGTACCCGCCATTCTCCTGAAATCCGGTGGCCTCCTGGTATCCGGTGGCCTCCTGGTATCCGGCCGCCTCCTGGTACCCGGTGGGCTCCTGGTAGCCGTCGTTCTCCTGGTACCCGTCGTTGGCGTAGCCGTCGTCGGTGAACTGGGGCCGCTCGAACTCGCCGGTGCCGGTCGGCTCGGCGGAGAAGCTGCGCGAGCGCTTGCGCTCCTCGGCCACCGCGTCCTGCTCGTCCACGTGCCGGCCGAGCTCTTCCATCGGGCTGTGCGTGCCGCGCATCTTGTCCCGGCCGCGGCCGACGGCCTGCAGGGTCTTGGTCAGCACGACCTCGAAGTTGGCCAGCTTCTGGTCCACGTAGTCGTCCGCGTCGGTGCGGATCTGCTCCGCCTCGCGCCGGGCCTGGGCCATGATCCGCTCGGCCGCGCTGCGCGCCTCCCGGGACACGTCCGTGTTCCCGATGATCGACTCGCGCTCGCTGCGGGAGCGCTCGAGCATGCGGTCCGCCTCGCGCCGCCCCTCGGCGAGCACCGACTCGCGGTCGGCCAGCACCCGCTTGGCCCGGTCCATCTCCTCTGGCATGCCCTTGCGCAAGTCGTCGAGCAGGTCGAGCACCTGTGCGCGGTTGATCACGCAGGAGGCCGACATGGGCATCGCGCGAGCGCTCTCGACAATCTCGATCAGCTCATCGATCTTGACGTTGACGTCCACCGGATACAACTCCTGTCGCTTAAGCCGTTGGATCCGGTCGAGACTTCCGGACCACAGTGCACCACGGTACCCCGGATGGATTAGTACAGGGAGCCGTACGGTGACATTGTCCGATTTAGAGGTGAAATGACCCAGGGCCGAACGGGGCGATATCGGCCCCGGATTCCGATCGGGGACGAAATAAGGACCGGGCCCCGACCCGGTCCCGCACCCTGGCCTCGGCCCGGGCTCAGACCGGGCGCAGCCGCTCGATCAACCGCGCCAGCACCGCGTCCGGCACGAGTCCGGAGACGTCCCCGCCGAGCGCGCAGACCTCCTTGATCAGGCTGGAGGACAGGAAGCTGTAGAGCGGGTTGGTGGCCACGAACAGGGTCTCCACCCCGGCCAGCCGGTGGTTCATCTGAGCCATCTGCAGTTCGTAGTCGAAGTCGCCCACCGCACGCAGGCCCTTGACCGCGGCCCGGATGCCCCGGGCGGTGCAGAAGTCCACCAGCAGCCCGTCCACCACCTCGACCCGGACGTTCGGCAGGTGCGAGGTGACGTCGCGGATCATCTCGATCCGCTCGCCGTAGAGGAACAGTCCGTTCTTCCCGGGGTTCTTGCCGACGGCGACCACCACCTCGTCGAAGAGCAGCGACATCCGGCCGATGATGTCGAGGTGCCCGTTGGTCACCGGGTCGAAGGATCCCGGACAGACCACCCGGCGGATCTGCGCTTCCGGCCGGTTCTCACCTGGCTCAGTATTCACTCTCGGTTCCTTGTCGATTCTGGTGCCGTAAGAGGGTGACATCACCGTACGCGGGCGCACGCCGCCGGGGGTACCCGGGCGGCGGTTGCCCGCGCCCTACCCCCTGCCCGGCCCGGGCGCCCGCCAAGCCCGCGCCGACCCGTCCGAAACGCGGCGGACAGCCGGTCCGGCCGGTGAACGCCAGGCCAACGCGCAACGGTCCGCGAAGCAGCGCGCGCCGGGCCCGAACGCCCCGGCCGGATCAGGTCTTGTGCAGGTAGGCGGCGCGTTCGGAGGAGGACAGGGCGTCGACCAGCTCGGCCAGCCGGGGCTGTCCGGCCAGGTCCGGGTCGCGGCCGATCAGGTCCTGGGCGGCCTGGCGGGCCTGGCCGAGCAGGTCCTCGTCCCGGATCACGGACAGCAGCTTGAGCGAGGAGCGGCTGCCGGACTGGGCCGCGCCGAGCACGTCGCCCTCCCGGCGCTGCTCGAGGTCGATCCGGGCCAGTTCGAACCCGTCCGAGGTGGCGGCCACCGAGTCCAGCCGCTCCCGGGCCGGGGTGCCGGCCGGGGCCTCGGTGACCAGCAGGCACAGGCCCACGGCCGCTCCCCGGCCGACCCGGCCGCGCAGCTGGTGCAGCTGGGAGACGCCGAAGCGGTCCGCGTCCAGGATCGCCATCACTGTGGCGTTGGGCACATTCACGCCGACCTCGATGACGGTGGTCGCGATCAGCACGTCGATCTCGCCCGCGGCGAACCCGGTCATCACCGCGTCCTTCTCGGCCGGCGGCAGCTTGCCGTGCAGTACGCCGATCCGCAGCCCGGCCAGTTCGCCGTAATTGAGCTGCTCGAACATCTCGGCGACCGACAGCGGCGGCCGGCGGTCGGCCGCGACGTCGGCGGGCGCGGCGGCCGAGGCGTCGAACAGGGCGCCGGAGCCGTCCGCGGCGCCGGACTCGGCGCCGCCGCCGGCGTCGGCGGGGGCTTCGGCCGCGGCACCGCGCTCGTCCCAGTCCGCCGAGCCGGTCGAGCCGTCCGAGTCGGCCAGGGCGTCCGCGTCGTCCGGGCCGCCGATCCGCGGGCAGACGATGTAGGCCTGGTGCCCGGCCGCGGCCTCCTCCCGGATCCGGGCCCAGGTGCGGGCCAGGAAGGCGGGCTTCTCCACCGCGGGCACCACGTGCGTGGCGATCGGCGAGCGACCCTTGGGCAGCTCGGACAGCACGGAGGTCTCCAGGTCGCCGAAGACGGTCATGGCCACGGTCCGCGGGATCGGGGTGGCGGTCATCACGAGCAGGTGCGGCGGCTGCTCGGCCTTGGCCCGCAGGGCGTCGCGCTGCTCGACCCCGAACCGGTGCTGCTCGTCGACCACGACCAGGCCGAGGTCGGCGAACTGGACCGAGTCCTGGATCACCGCGTGCGTGCCGACCACGATCCCGGCCGCGCCGCTCGCGGCGTCCAGCAGGTTGGCCCGGCGTTCGGGGACGGTCTGCGAGCCGGTCAGCAGGGCGACCTTGGTGCCGTCCGGGTCGCCGTCGAGCCGGCCGGGCCGGGCCAGCGGGCCGAGCAGGTCCAGGATCGAGCGGTGGTGCTGCTGGGCCAGCACCTCGGTCGGGGCCAGCAGCGCGGCCTGGCCGCCCGCGTCCACGACGGTGAGCATGGCCCGCAGCGCCACCACGGTCTTGCCCGAGCCGACCTCGCCCTGCAGCAGCCGGTGCATCGGGTGGCTGCGGGCCAGGTCGGCCTCGACGGTGTCGCAGACCTCGCGCTGACCGGCGGTCAGGTCGAACGGCAGCCGGGCGTCGAAGGCGTCCAGCAGCCGGCCGGTGACCCGGGCGCGGGCCGTGGCGGGCAGCTGCTCGGCGGCGTGGCGGCGGCGGGCCAGGGCGATCTGCAGGGGCAGCGCCTCGTCCCATTTGAGCCGTTCCCGGGCGGTCTCGACCTGGTCCAGGCTCTGCGGGCGGTGCATGTATTCCAGGGCCGTGCGCAGGTCGACCAGGTCGTGTTCCGCGCGCAGGCTGTCGGGCAGCGGGTCGGGCAGGTCCGCGGGGGTCAGGGCGTCCAGCAGCATGGCCACGCACTGGGCGAGCTTGAGCGTGGACAGTTTCTTGGTGCTGCGGTAGATCGGGATCAGTTTCCCGGCCTGCCGGCGGGCGAGTTCGTCGACGTCGTCGTCGTCATCCTCGTCGAGCAGTTCGTACTCCGGCTGGGTCAGCTGGCGGCGGCCGTGGAACTCGGTGACCTTGCCGAAGAACAGGCCGAGTCGGCCCGGGCGCAGTTCGCGTTCCCGGTAGCGCAGGTTGAAGAAGGTCAGCAGGAGCTTGGAGCCGTGGTCGTCGGCCACCTCGACCTCGGTCCGGGAGCCGCGGCCGGAGCCGGAGAAGCGCGGGGTGGCCTTGGTGATCCGGGCCATCACGGTGACCTCCTCGCCCAGGGTGATCTGCTTGAGGTCGGTCAGCTCGCCGCGCCGGTCGTGCCGGCGCGGGTAGTAGCCGAGCAGGTCGGCGTTGGTCTCCAGGCCCAGGCCGCGGCCGAGCACCGTGGCGGCGCGCGGGCCGAAGGTCTTGGCCAGGGGCTGGCCGAGGAACGACTGCGACGGCGAGGCCGGTTCGGGCACCTTGCTACTCCACCCCGATCAGCAGAGGCCAGCCGCTCTGGCCTCCGGCGTAGGCCACCACGTCCATCTCCGGGTGCCGCGTGTGCACCCGGGCGGTGACCGCGTCGACCAGGGCGTCCGCGTGCTCCGGGGAGATCTGGCCGGTGACCAGGGTCACCATCTCACCGCCCGCCGACACCATCCGGTCGGCCAGGGCCAGGGCCGCGGCGGTGACCGAGTCGGCGATCAGCGCGACGTCGCCGTCGATCAGGCCGAGCACGTCCCCGGCCTTGCCGACCCCGGCCATGGTCCAGACGTCGTCGGCGGCGATCTGCAGCGCGCCGTGCCGGGTGGCGCCGGCCGCGGCGGACATGGCCACCACGTCCGCGTCGAACCGGCGGCCGGGCTCGTGCACGGCCAGGGCGGCGATGCCCTGGACCACGGACTTGGTCGGCACCACCGCGACCCTTATCCCGGCGGTGTTCGCCTGGTGCGCGTTGCGGTGGATCTGCTCGGCCGCGGCGGCCGCGGCGGCCAGGCCCTGCTCGTCGTTGACCAGCACGACCACCTCGTTCACGGCGGCGTCCAGGATGGCCTGGATCAGCTGGACGCTGGTCGGCGGGCGGTCCGGCAGGCAGGGCAGCGGGGTCGCGCCGGCCGCGGCGAACAGCTCGGCGATGCCCGGCCCGGCCGCGGCGGCCAGCACCACCCGGCCGGCCGCGCGGTGTTCGAGCAGCTCGATCCGCAGGTCGTAGGGCCGGCCGAACCGGATCGCGGCCTCGACCACCGGGCCGGGCCGGCTCACGTGCACGTGCACCCGGTAGCGCCCGTCGCCGCCGGCGATCACCAGGGAGTCCCCGCCGCCGTCCAGGCACAGGTGCTCCAGCTCGGCCCGCAGCGCGGCGACCTGCCCGTCGGCCAGGTCGATCAGGTAGACCACCTCGAACTGGTCGGTGGCGAAGGGGTTGGAGTGCAGCTGCGGCGGCTTGGCCTGCCCGGGGTGGCCCGGGGGCGGGACGGCGGCGGGGACGGGGCGCTGGAGCAGCCGGTAGCCCTGGGCGACCATCCGGGCCGGGTCGTAGCCGCCGAGCAGGGCGGCCAGGACGTCGAGCAGGATGCACAGGCCGCGCCCGCCGGCGTCGACCACTCCCGCGGTGCGCAGCACGGCCAGCTGGGCCGGGGTCTGGTCCAGGGCGGCCGCGGCGGCCCGGCTGGCGGCCTCGGCCAGCGCGGTGAACCGGGGCTCGGCCCCGGGGCCGCCGGTGCGCTCGGCCTCGGCGACCACCCGGGCGGCGCCCTCGGCGGCGGCCCGGGCGACCGTGAGCATGGTCCCCTCGGCCGGCGCGGACACCGCCTGCCAGGCCGACTCGGCCGCGTCGGCCAGCGCGGCCGCGATGGTCCGCGGGCCGACCTTGCGCCCGGCCCGGACCGCGGCGGCCACCTCGTCGGCCAGGCCCCGCAGCAGCTGGCTCAGGATCACCCCGGAGTTGCCGTGCGCCCCGGTCATCGCCCCGGTGGCCAGGGCGCCGAGCACCTGCGCGGCCCCGGCCCCGTCCGGGTCGGCCCAGTCGTCGCCGGCCGGGTCCAGCTCGGTGTCCAGCCCCGCGTCCAGGGCGGCCACCGCCTCGACCGCGGCCTCGAAGGTGAGGAACAGGTTGGTGCCGGTGTCCCCGTCCGGGACGGGGAAGACGTTGAGCGCGTCGATCTCCTCCCGGGCCCGGCCGAGCGCGTCCAGGGACGCCCGGGCCCACAGCCGGACCGCCAGGCCGTCGAGCGTCTCGAGCATGCTGGCGCCCTCTCATTTGTTCCAGCCTGTGGTGCGGCCCAGCCTAGGGGTTCGCCGGGCATGGTGTCCGACGAAGCACAGGGACCGGGGCCGCGCGGCGGCGGCGCGCCGACCGATTGGCTTTTGCCGCGGCCGGTGGGTTAACCTTTCGAGGTTGTCCAGCCCTCGTTTACCCTAAAACGGCGGACGGACTCACTGTCAACCTGATCCAACGGTCTTTGGAGTCTCCCGTGGCTGCCACTTGCGATGTCTGCGGCAAGGGTCCGGGTTTCGGCATGAATGTGTCGCACTCGCACCGCCGCACCAAGCGTCGGTTCGACCCGAACATTCAGAGCGTACGGACCACCCTGTCGAACGGCACGCCGAAGCGGCAGAACGTCTGCACCAAATGCCTGAAGGCAGGCAAGGTCACTCGCTAGAGCGACCCCTGTCACCCGGTCTTCCCAAGCTGAACAAGCAGCTGTCCCCCGATTCACTGAATCGGGGGACAGCTGCTTTTCCGGCTGTCTTCCCTTTTTCCGGCGCGAGGCTCTTTTCCCGCGGACGGTTTCTCATTCGGCGTCGAAATGGTCCCAGCCCTGGCGGCCGGGCCACGGGACGCCGGCCACGGTCACCCGGGAGACCTTCGGCTCGGCGCCGCGATCGGCGTCGGCGGCGAGGCGTTCGTCGAGACCGGGTTCAACCACCCGGCCGATCGGGTGCCAGCCGGGCGGCAGCGGCCGGCCGGGCGGGAAGCAGCCGGCCAGGGCGTGGTCCTCGCCGCCGGTCAGGAACCAGTGCGCCGGGTCGAGACCGCAGTGCTCGGCCAGGTCGCGCAGCGGCTGCGGAATCGGAAACCGGGCCGGGTCCAGGTCGATCGCGACCCGGCTCTCCCGGGCGATGTGGCCGAGGTCGGCCAGCAGTCCGTCGCTGACGTCGAGCATCGCGCTCGCGCCGCCGACCGCCGCGGCCGGCCCGGCGGCGTAGGGCGGTTCGGGGCTGCGGTGCCGAGCCAGGGCCTTGGCCAGCCAGGGCGCGAGCCGATCATCCGCGGCGGGCAGTTCCGGCAGGCCCCGGCTGAGCAGTTCCAGGCCGGCGGCGGACCAGCCGAGCTCGCCCGCGACGGCCGCCACGTCACCCGGACGGGCGCCGGACCGCAGCACCGGGGCCCGGCCCTCGAGGTTACCGAGTGCAGTCACTGCGATAACGATCTGCTCACCGCGGGTCGTGTCCCCGCCTGCCACCGACGCGCCGACCAGAGCGGACTCCTCGGCCAGCCCGGCGGTCAGTTCCGTGACCCAGCCGAGCCGGGTGTCCCCCGGCACACACAATCCCACCAGCAACGCCGTCGGCCGGGCGCCCATCGCGGCGATGTCGGCGAGGTTCTGCGCGGCCGCCTTGCGGCCGATCTGGTAGCCGCTGGACCAGTCCCGGCGGAAGTGCCGGCCCTCGACCAACAGGTCGGTCGAGGCGACCACCCGGCGGTCCGGGGCGGCGATCAGCGCGGCGTCGTCACCGGGGCCGAGCAGCACCGACGGCCCCTGCCGGACCGGGCGGGCGACCCGGTCGATCAGACCGAACTCGCCGATCTCGGCCAAGGTGCGAGCCGATCCGCCGAATTCGTTTTCACTCACCCGATTAGGGTAAGGCACTCTCCCGATGGAATCTGTCCGTAACCACTTGCGCGCCGCAGGCACCCGAACGGTAACGTTTCGTCATTACATAGTTCGAACGGACTACTCCCCATAGCCCATATGAGCTGGGAAGGACTGCTGTGGTTTATGCCTACATCCTCGTCCAAACGGAAGTCGGGCGGGCCGCCACGGTGGCCCAGCAGATTTCCGGAATCCACGGGGTCACCGTCGCCGAGGACGTCACCGGCCCCTACGACGTGATCGTGCGCACCGAGGCCGAGACGATGGACGACCTCGGCCGGCTGGTGGTCGCCAAGATCCAGACGATCGAGGGGATCACCCGAACACTGACCTGCCCCGTCGTGCGGCTCAGCTGAGCGCAGCCGCTACAGTTTCCCGGGTGAAGCTCCCCCACGGCAGGACGGTGCCGGCGGCGGGCGCGGCCGGTGCGGCCGGGCTGGCCGGCCTCGCGGTCTGGGCCCTGTTCGGCAGCGCCAGCGCGGTCGCGGTCTCCGTGCCCGGCCCGGTGCCGAGCGTGGTCGCCGCGGACTGCGCGAAACTCACCAAGGCGCTGCCGCAGTCCCTGCTCGGGCAGCGGCGCACCGGCACGAAGCCGGCCTCGGCGCAGACCGCGGCCTGGCAGTCCAACGGCTCGAACCTTCCGGCGATCACCCTGCGCTGCGGGGTGCCGGAGCCGACCATGCTGGTCTCCGGGTCGAAGGACTACGACCCGACCAGCGAAGAGTCCTACATCAACGGCGTGGCGTGGCTGATGCAGCAGACGTCCGACGGTTACCGTTTCACCGCAGCGCAGCGCTACATCTTCATCGAGGTCGACGTGCCGTCGGCCTACACGGTCGAGACCATGGCCTTGCCGGGCCTGGCGCAGGCCGTCATCGACTCCGTGCCGCGGGGGGACGGAACCCCGGGCCCCGACACGGCGCCGCTTCCGACCCCGGGCCAGTGACCGGGGCCAGTAACCGGGGCCACCCGGCCGGGCACCGGCCCGACCGCGGACAATCCAGCGGCCCGGCCGACGCCGGTGTGAGATGATTTCCCCGACTACCAGTCAAATGCCATGGCCGGTGCCCGAGTCTTCGGACGACGGCGCCGGCCATGGGGCTTTTCCGGGCGGTCAGGCGCGGAGAATCAGGCGCGGAAGAGCTGCTCGGCGTCGATGTCCAGCCGGTTCATCAGCGCGGTCACGAAGCTGACCGTGCCGACCGCCAGGACGTCCCCGCGCAGCAGGTCCTCCGGCAGCGCGTCCTCGGCGATCCACTGCCACGGCCAGCGGGACCGGTCCGGATACACCAGGTGCCCGCGCCGCAGTTCGACGAAGTACCGGGGGCAGTCCAGGCCGCGCAGTTCGTCCAGGAAACCGTCGAAGTCCTTCGCGGCCGGGAGCGAGACGAGCACCCGGTCCGGCGACCGGCCGAAGGCCCGCGCGGCGAACCCGCGGGCGACGGCGAGTCCGACTCCTGACACGGCCGTGTCCAGCACCAGCCTCAGCCTGCTGTCTCCCGCGCCGAACTCATGGGTGGACAGGCGCCCCGGGTAACGCACGGTTCTGAGTACCTCGGCGAGCCGCCCCTCGGACGGACGGTCCCGGCCGGTCACCGCGAGCAGTTCGCAGCCGGCCCGGATCCCGGCGAGGGCGTTGGCCGCGCCGAATCCGGGCGGAAGCAAGGACGCTGTCTCACCGCGGGCCCGGGAGGGGTCCACGGACACGGTCTCGGCCGCGTGGGCGAGCGAGACCCGTCGTACCTCGGCCGTCGCCTCAGGGCCCTGTGCCACGGTCACCACGGCCCTCGTGCGGTCGGTGACCACGCCGAGTTTGTCCCGCGCGACGTCGGCGACCGTCGGGCCGAGCAGATCGAGGTGTTCGCCGAAGACGGCGCCGAGCGCCACCACGTCGGGGGCGAACAGCGACAGTTCGTCGCTCGCTCCCCCGATGCCCGCCTCCAGGACGAGCGCGGTGCAGCCGGCCTCGGCCAGCGCGTGCGCCCCGGCGAGGGTGAACGTGCCGGTCGGCGAGAGGTAGCCGCCGTCCGGGCCGATCGGCGGCAGCCGCCGCCCGGCCGCCCGGACCGTCTCCAGCAGGTCGCGGTAGCCGGCCGGCGCCAGGGCCCGGCCGTCGATCCGGATCCGGTCCCGGTTGGACAGCACGCCGGGGCTCGTCACCGTGCCGACCCGGTGTCCGGCGGCGGCCAGCGCGGCGGAGGCGTAGAGCGCGATCGTGCCCTTGCCCTTGGACCCGACCACGCCGACCAGCGGCAGCTGCCCGGGGCCGCGCAATGCGAGCCCGAGTTCGGCGGCGAACAGCCGGGCCCGGGGCAGCGAGCGGCGCGCGGTGGCCCGGTGCCGGCGCCACTCGTCGAAGACGGTCTCTTCTTCGAGGTGGGCGATCTGCCCGGCGTCGGCCTCCATCTGCGTTCGGCTCCGTCCGGCCCGGCTCAGCGGAAGACGACGGTGCGCACGCCGTTGAGCAGCACCCGGTGTTCGGTGTGCCACTTCACGGCCCGGGCCAGCACCTGGCACTCCACGTCGCGGCCGACCGCGGCCAGCTGGTTCGGGCCGAGCGAGTGCTCGACCCGGGCGACGTCCTGCTCGATGATCGGGCCCTCGTCCAGGTCGGCGGTCACGTAGTGCGCGGTGGCCCCGATCAGCTTGACCCCGCGCGCGTAGGCCTGGCTGTAGGGCATCGCGCCGCGGAAGCTCGGCAGGAACGAGTGGTGGATGTTGATGACGTTCCCGGCCAGCCGTTCGCACACGTTCGCGGACAGGATCTGCATGTAGCGCGCCAGGACCACGAGTTCGATGTCGTATCCGGTGATCAGGTCGAGCAGTTCCTGCTCCTGCGCGTCCTTGTTCTGCGGGTCGACCGGCAGGTAGTGGAACGGGAGCCCGTAGGAGTGGGCCAGTTCGGCGAACTCCTTGTGGTTGGACACGATCGCCGGGATGTGGATCGGCAGGGTGCCGGTGCGGTAGCGGAACAGCAGGTCATTGAGACAGTGCCCGGACTTGCTGACCAGCATCAGGGTACGCATCCGCTCGTCCCGGTCGTGGATCTTCCAGGCCATCGCGAACCGCTGCCCGACGTCCTCGAAACTGGCCTTGATCGACGTCAGGGTGGTCCCGGCGCCGAGCCCGGAGAAGTGCACCCGCATGAAGAACGTGCCGGTGTCCCGGTCGAGGAACTGCTGCGAGTCCTCGATGTTGCACTCGGCGTCCAGCAGGAAGGTGGCCACCGAGTGCACGATCCCCGGGCGGTCGGGGCAGGCCAGCGTCAGCACGAACTCGGACATCGTGTTCCTCATCCTTTGCGGTTGTCTTCTGCTCACGCGGCCGCCGCCCGGCCGGCCCCGGCGCCGGGGCGCGCGGACCGGCCCGGTCCGCGGACGCGGTCGGGCCGGATCGGACGCGGCGCGTGAATCACCTCAGCGCAAACTACCCCACCGCGGCTCAGCGAAGTCCGGCCGGGCGGGCCAGGGCCTCCTGGACCAGGTGGTCGACCAGTTCCGCGTACGGCAGGCCGGTGACCGCCCACATCTGCGGGTACATCGAGGTCGGGGTGAATCCGGGCATGGTGTTGATCTCGTTGACCACGAACCCGCCGTCGTCGGCCAGGAAGAAGTCCACCCGGGCCAGCCCCTCGCACTCCAGGGCCTCGAACGCGGCGACCGCCAGCCGGCGCAGCGTGGCCAGCTGCTGCTCGTCGAGCTCGGCCGGCAGGATGATGTCGGCCGAACCGTCCAGGTACTTGGCCTGCAGGTCGTAGAACTCGTGTTCGCCGCGGACCTTGATCTCGGCCGGCAGCGAGGCCGCCGGGGGGTTGCCGTCCAGCCCGGACAGCACCCCGATCTCGATCTCCCGGCCGTGGATCATCGCCTCCACGATCACCTTCGGGTCCTGCTCCTGGGCGTGCGCGATCGCCTCGGCCAGGCCGTCCAGGTCCTTGACCTTGGAGATGCCGATCGAGGAGCCGGCCCGGGCGGGCTTGACGAACACCGGCAGGCCGAGCGCGGCCACCTTGGCCCGCACGCCGTCGGGGTCGCGCTGCCACTCGCCGCGCCGGATCGTGACGTAGGGGCCGACCGGCAGCCCGGCCGAGCTCAGCAGCCGCTTCATGATCTCCTTGTCCATGGAGACCGCGGAGGAGAGCACACCGGACCCCACGTACGGCACCCCGGCCAGTTCCAGCAGGCCCTGGATGGTGCCGTCCTCGCCGTAGGGGCCGTGCAGCAGGGGCAGGACCACGTCTACCTCGCCCAGCGCCTTGGGCACCGAGCCGGGCTCGTGCACGGTCAGCTCGCGGGCGGTCGGGTCCCCGGCCATGGTGACCAGCGCGCCGCTGGTCTCGTCGATCCGGGTGGGCAGGCGGCCGCCGACGATGGCCAGCTGGCGGGTCTCCTGCGGGGACATCAGCACCCAGCGGCCGTCGGTGGAGATGCCGATCGGCAGGATGTCGTAGCGGGCGGGATCCAGGACCTCGAGCAGGCTGTTCGCGCTCACGCAGGAGATCGCGTGCTCCGAGGAACGCCCGCCGAAGATCACGGCGACGCGGATCCGGCGTGGGGAGGACGTGGCTTCACTCATAGTCCGCCAAACTCTACCGTGTACGGGTGTTCTGATTGTTTCGCCGCGGCGCGATCCGTGCCTTATGGCCCAATGGCGCCCACATGGCACATTGTCGGGCGGTTGGGAACCGGCGGGCGGTCCGGGACGCGGCCGCCGGGTGCCCGGGTGGCCGCGCCGGGCATGATCCGGACGGGCGCTAGACGAGTTGTTCCGAATTCTGGCGCGGCGAAACAGCTGATCGGCGCGCTTACCAGCAACTCGGCTCAGGCGCCAGAATCCGGAACAACTCGTCTAGTAAAGGTCCTCGGCCTTGGCGGCCCGGGACATCAGCGCGGCCAGCATCTCCCGGGGCGAACGGCCGCCGTGCACGACCGCGACCACGACTTCGACGATCGGCATGTCGACGCCGTGGCGCCGGGCCAGGTCCAGGATCGAGGCGCAGGACTTGACGCCCTCGGTGGTCTGGCGCACCTCGGCCTCGGCCTCGGCCACCGAGTGGCCCTGGCCGAGCAGTTCGCCGAACCGGTGGTTGCGGGAGAGCGGCGAGGCGCAGGTGGCGACCAGGTCGCCGAGCCCGGCCAGCCCGGCGAAGGTGTACGGGTCGGCGCCGAGGGCGACCCCGAGCCGGGCCGTCTCGGCCAGCCCGCGGGTGACCAGGGTGGCCTTGGAGTTGTCGCCCAGGCCCATCCCGTCGGCGATCCCGGCGGCCAGCCCGATCACGTTCTTCACCGCGCCGCCGAGCTCGCAGCCGACCACGTCGGTGTTGGTGTACGGGCGGAACGAGCGGCTGTGGCAGGCCTGCTGCAGCCGCCGGGCCACCGCCTCGTCGGTGCAGGCGACCACGGCCGCGGCCGGGTGCCGGACCGCGATCTCGTGCGCCAGGTTCGGCCCGGAGACCACCGCGATCCGTTCCGGCCCGGCGCCGGTGACCTCGGCGATCACCTCGGTCATGCGCATCGCGGTGCCGAGTTCGACGCCCTTCATCAGGGAGACGAACACGGCGTCCGGGCGGGCCAGCGGGGTCCAGCCGGGCAGGTTCTCGCGCAGGGTCTGCGAGGGCACGGCCAGCACGACGAAGTCCGCGCCGGCCAGGGCCTCGGCCGGGTCGGTGGTCGCGGTCAGGCCGTCCGGCAGGGTGATCCCGGGCAGGTAGTCCGGGTTCTCGCGTCGGGTGTTGATCGCCTCGGCCAGCTCGGGCCGACGGCCGCAGAGCGAGACCTCGGTGCCCGCGTCGGCCAGGACCAGGCCGAACGCGGTGCCCCAGTTGCCGGTGCCGAAGACCGCGGCCCGGGTCACGGCCGGCCCGCCTCGGCCTCGGCCCCGGCGGCCGGAGCCGGGAGGGTCGAGGACGCGGCGGGCTCGGACGGGGACGGTTCGGCGGCGGGGGCGGGGGTCGTGGCCTGGGCAGCGGCGGACTTGGCGGTTCTGGGGGTGGTCGTCTTGGCGGTGGTGGACTTGGCTGCCGTGGTCTTGGCGGGAGTGGTCTTGGCGGCTGTGGGCTTCGCCGCGGTCGTCTTCGCGGGAGTGGTCTTGGCCTCGGTGGTCTTGGCCGCGCGCTTGGCCGGGGCCTTCTTCGCCGCGGCGGGCGCGACGGCTTCGGCCGGGTCGACGGTGTCCGTGATGTCCGCGCTGGCAAGGGTGTCGGCGCTGGTTTCCGCGCTGTCGACGGCCGGTGTTTCGACAGCCGGCGTTTCGACGACCGGTGTTTCGACAACCGGGCTCTCGACGGCCGGAGTCTCGACGACGGTTTCCGGCACGACCTCGGTCACGGCCTCGGCAGCAGGCGCGGCAGATGCGGCAGTCTTGGCAGCCCGCGGCGCACGCTTGGCAGCGGTCTTCTTCACCGGCGCAGGCGCGGCGGCCTGCTCGGCGAAGGATTCCGCGGCTTCGACGGCTTCAGCGGCTTGCGCAGCAGCGGCTTGCGCAGCAGGGGCCTCGGCGGCAGCATCGACGGTGGCCACAGGTGCGGCGACCTTGGCAGCCCGGGGAGCACGCTTGGCCGGGGCCTTCTTGGCCGGCGCAGGCGCGGGAACCTCAGCGGCGAGGACTTCGGCAGACTCAGCAGGCGCGGCGGATCCGTCGGACTCAACGACCGTGGTCCCGACGACTTCCTCAACCGGCGCAAAGGCCTCGGCGACGAGAGCCTCGGCAACCTCGGCAGGCGCGGCAGGTTCGACGGACTCGACGGACTCGACGACCGTAGCCTCAACGGCATCCTCACCCAGCGCGGGCTCTGGCGCGGCCGAAGCCTCGGCGAGCAGAGCGGTCAGCGCAAGGTCGTTCGCGGAATCGGCGCCAGCGCCAGCCTCGGTAACTTCATCGACTTCGGCGGCCTCGGAAGTCGGGGCCTCGTCAGCGCTCTCAGCCGCAGCAGGCTCTTCGACCAAGAATTCGGCGCTCGGCTCCGAGTCGGCTTCGTTGGCGCTCTCGTCCGCGAGGATCTCGGCGAGTAGTTCGGCTTCGGCCGGCGAAGGCTCCGCGCCGACTTCAGCGCCGGACTGCTCCTCGTCCGCCTCGGAAACTTCTGCGACCGCCTCGGCGGCAAACGACTCCTCGGCGACCTCGGCCGAGTCCACAACCTCAGGAACCTCGGCGACGACAAAACTCACCGGCACTTCGGCGGCCAATTCGGCGGAGGCATCTTCGTCATCGATCGCCTCGGCATCGGCCTCGGCGGCCGACTGCTCCCCCTGCGCGGCCTCGTCCTCTTCGACGATCTGCACCGAGTTGACCACCCCGGGCGCCTCGCCATCCGTCTCAGCGTCCGTCTCGACATCCGCCTCGAACTCGCCCGCAACCTCACCAGACACAGTCACGGTCTCAGCGATCGAAGCCGCCTCCACGATCGACGCCGGGGCCCTGACCTCGACCGCAGGCTTCTCATCCGGCCGGAACCGGATCGCCGGGGCTTGCTCCCCGCGGATCTCGACCAGCAGCTCGGTGATCCGGTCCATGATCAGATCGGTGCCGCGGGCCAGGGCGTCCTTCGTGGCCGCGGCGCCGACCAGGGCGCGCAGGTCGATCGGTTCGCCCGCGGTGACCTTCAGGGTCTTGCGCGGGAAGAACTTGGGCGTCTTGGAGTAGGAGGCGAAGACCTCCTGGGCGCCCCACTGGGCGATCGGCAGCACCGGGGCGCCGGTGCGCAGGGCGATCCGGGCCGCGCCGGTCTTGCCCTCCATCGGCCACAGGCCGGGGTCCTTGGTCATCGTGCCCTCGGGGTACACGATGATCACCTCGCCGCGCTCCACCGCGGCCACCGCGTCCCGGAAGGCCAGGGCGGCGTCGCGCGAGTCGCGGTAGACCGGGATCTGGCCGGCCGAGCGGAACAGCTTGCCCAGCAGGGGCTGCTTGAACACCCCGGCCTTGGCCAGGAAGCGCGGGGTGCGGTGCCCGGCGGCGACCAGGTAGTGGCCGAGCGACATCGGGTCGAAGAAGGAGTAGTGATTGGCGACCACGATCACCCCGCCCTGCTGCGGCACGTGTTCGCGGCCGCGCCAGTCCCGCTTGCACAGAACCGTCAGCAACGGGCGCAGGAGGACGGCGATGAAGGTGAACGCGGGTCCGGGCTTCGGGCGGGCCACTGATGGTCCTTCCAATCGGTACGGGTGACGAGGGCTGCCGGTTGCCCGGCAGGCGGCACCAGTCTCCCCCGTACTGCGCTCCAATGCCAAGACCGCCCATGGCCGCCCCTTGACGACACGGCGCTGCCGGTCCCGAGCAGCCGCGAAGGCGGTGTGCGCACTGGATCCGGCGGTCGGGGACGCGGCCTGGTCCGGGTACCAGTCTGACGGACCGGCCGGCCCGATCGCGCCCCGGCCCCGGGACATGGCAGGCTGAGCCCGTGTGGTCCGTGATCATCCCCGTCAAACGCCTGCCCGAGGCCAAGTCCCGGCTGGCCCCGCTGCCGCCCGAGCAGCGCGGCGCGCTCGCGCTCGCCTTCGCCGCCGACGCCCTGGCCGCGGTGCTGGCCGCGCCGCAGGTGCACGCCGCGTACGTCGTCACCGGCGATCCGCGGGTGGGCGGCCGGCTTTCCGCCCTCGGCGCCCGGCTGGTGCCCGATCCGGGCACCGGTCTGAACGGCGCCTACGCGGCCGGGCTGGCCCGGGCGCGGGCGGACTTCCCAGGCCACCGGGTGCTCGCGCTGAACGCCGACCTGCCCGCGCTGCGCACCGGCGAACTCGGGGCGTTCCTGGAGTCCGTCGGCCCGGGCCGGGCGGTCGTCCCGGACGTGCCGGGCACCGGGTCGACCATGCTCGCCGCGGATCCGGACGGGCGGCTGGAACCTCTGTTCGGCCCCGATTCGCGCCGCCGGCACGAGGAATCGGGCGCCGCGGTCCGGCTGGACGCCGGGCCGTCGCTGCGGCAGGACGTGGACACCGTGCTCGACCTGGCCTCCGCGCTGCGGCTGGGGGTCGGGCGGTACACGGCCAACGCCCTGTCGGCCGCCGCTTTGGCCTACGCTGATCTCATGCAGGCAACCGTGCGAACTTTCGATCCCGCCACCCGCAGCGGCACCGTGCTCCTGGACGACGGCACCGAGGTCGCCTACGGCGCCGGGGCCTTCGACGCGGGCGCGTTACGGCTGGCCCGGGTCGGCCAGCGGGTCGCGCTGCGGATCGACGAGTACGGGATAGTCACAGCCCTGACCCTGGCCACGTTCCCGCTGCCGGAGTGACCGGCCGGAGCGCCCGGCGAGGCGGCTGACCGAGCGGCCCGCGCGTGTGCCCGGGCCCCGCGCCGCGCGAGGGTAGGGCCAGCCCCACCCCGGATCGACCGGCCCACCGGCTGGGGCCGGGCGCGCCCGCACGGCAGGCTGGAAGGCACCAACCCAGTGCCTCGACCCACGGAGTCCACATGTCGTCCATCGCGTCCGGCCCGCCGGTCCGCCCGCTGCCCTTCTGGCGGGCCCCGTTCGCCCGGCGGACCTGGTCCGAGCTGCTCTACTGCCTGGTCGGGCTGCCGTTGGGCGTGGCCGGCTTCGCCTGGACGGTGGCCTGGTTCTCGGCCGGGGTCGGGGTCGCGGTGACCGTGATCGGCCTGTGGGTGCTGATCTTCGCGGTGCTCAGCGCGCGCTGGCTCGGCGCGCTGGACCGCGGCCTGCTCAACTCGCTGCTCGGCGAACGGATCGAGGTGCCGCGCCCGGTGGCCCGGCGCCACGGGCGGTTCGGGCTGGTGTTCACCTACCTGCTCGACCCGGTCGGCTGGCGGGCGATGGCCTACCAGGTCATCCGCTTCCCGCTCGCGCTCGCCTCGTTCATCGTGGCGGTGACCTTCTGGGTCTGGCCGCTGGGCGCGTTCACCTACCCGTTCTGGCGCCGGTTCCTGCCGGCCCAGGTCGGCTCGGACGGGCAGCTGCACCGGGGCAACTCGTTCCCGTACCTGCACGGGAAGACGTACTTCATCGACACCTGGCCGCGGATGCTGGTGCAGATCGGGATCGGCGTGGTGTTCCTCTGGCTGACCCCGTGGATCGTGCACGGTTTCACCAGCCTGCCCCGGCTGCTCGGCCGGGCGCTGCTCGGGCCGACCGCGACCATGCGCCGGGTGCAGGACCTGGAGCTGACCCGGAGCCAGGCGGTGACCTCGTCGAACGAGCAGCTGCGGCGGATCGAGCGGGACCTGCACGACGGCACCCAGGCCCGGCTGGTGGCCCTGGCCATGCACCTGGGCCAGGCCAAGGAGGACCTGGAGAGCACCGATCCGGAGGCCGCGGCCCGGGCCCGGCTGCTGATCGCCGGCGCGCACCAGCAGACCAAGGAGACGCTGACCGAGCTGCGCGACCTGGCCCGCGGGATCCATCCGGCGATCCTGGACGACGGGCTGGAGTCCGCGCTCACCTCGCTCGGCGCGCGCTCGCCGGTGCACGTGACGCTGAGCATCGACCTGCCCGAGCGCCCGTCCCCGACCAGCGAGACGATCGCCTACTTCGCCATCGCCGAGCTGCTGACCAACGCGGTCAAGCACAGCCGCGCCGCGGATATCAGCGTCCTGCTTCTCCAGGTGGGCGCGGAGCTGAGCTTCGTGGTCGGCGACGACGGGCGCGGCGGGGCGCTGCCGGGGGCCGGCACCGGAATCGCCGGGGTGGCCGCGCGGCTGGCCGCGGTGGACGGGCAGCTGACCGTGGACAGCCCGGTCGGCGGCCCGACCCGGATCATCGGGACGCTGCCGCTGCGGGCCTGACCGGGCCGGCCGATCGCAACCCTCGCAGAATCCGACAACCAGGGAGAGCACGCACCATGCGGATCGTCATCGCCGAGGACTCCGGAATCCTGCGCCACGGCCTGGCCGAGCTGCTGACCCTGCGCGGGCACACCGTCGTCGCGCAGGTGGTCGACGGCACCGCGCTGCTGGCCGCGGTGGCCGAGGACCTGCCGGACGTCGTGGTCGCGGACATCCGGATGCCGCCGACCTTCACCGACGAGGGGATCCAGGCCGCCCGGACACTGCGGGCGAGGTATCCGGACCTGGGCATCCTGGTGTTCTCGCAGTACGTCGAGGCCCGGTACGCGGCGACCCTGCTGGAGGGCGGGGCCCGCGGGATCGGCTATCTCCTGAAGGATCGGGTGGCGGACGTGTCAGAATTCGTCGAGGCGCTGGGCCGGGTCGCGGGCGGGGGCACCGCGCTGGACCCGGAGATCGTGACCGCGCTGCTGAACGCGAACCGCGGCGACGCCCTGGCCGGGCTGACCCCGCGCGAGCGCGAGGTGCTCGGACTGATGGCGCAGGGCCGGTCCAACGCCGCGATCGGGCGCGCGCTGACCGTGTCGGACGGCGCGGTGGAGAAGCACATCGGGAACGTGTTCGCCAAGCTCGGCCTGGAGTCCGGCACGGACGAGCACCGCCGGGTCGTCGCGGTGCTCAGATATCTGGACGCGATCAAATAGCCGGGCGCATAAAGGACCGGTCATTCCGGGCGCGCCGATTGCCGTTTCCCGCCCACGAAATCCGCGAACGTGCTGCGTATCGCCAGTATGGCAGCGGAAATCGAGGCGGCGGGCGCGAGCGGTGCGCAGCAATCCCATGCGGGTGAATGTCCATGCATGACCGGAAAAGCAGGAAAGGCACGCTCCCCGTCACGGGGAACGTGCCTCAGCGCTCGCGGTACGGATACCGCCCGGGCTATCACCGCGTCTAGCGGCGCTTGGCCGGGGCGGCCTTCTTGGCGGTCGCCTTCTTGGCCGTGCTCTTGGTGGCCGGGGCCTTGGCGGCGGACTTCTTGGCCACCGGGCGGGCGGTCGCGGTGGCGGTGGACTTCTTGACCGCGGTGGTCTTCTTCGCCGGGGCGGCCTGCTTGGCCACGGTCTTGACCGCGCTGGTCTTCTTGGCCACCACGGTCTTCTTCACCGGCGCGGCCTTCTTGGCCACCGGGACGGCCTTCTTCGCGGGCGCGGCCTTCTTGGCCACCGCCACCGCCTTCTTGGCCGGGGCCGCCTTCTTCGCCGGCGCGGCCTTCTTGGCCGCGGCCTTCTTGCCCTTGCTGCCGTTGACCTCGTCCTTGAACGCCTGGCCGGCCCGGAACTTGGGCACCGTGGCGGCGGCGACCTTCACGGCCTCCCCGGTGCGCGGGTTGCGCGCGGTCCGGGCCGGGCGGTCGACCTGCTCGAAGGTGCCGAAACCGGTCAGCGAGACCTTGTCCCCGTCGATGACCGCGCCGGTGATCCCGCCGAGCACCGCGTCCACCGCGTCGCCGGCCGCGCGCCGGGAGATCTCCAGTTTGATCGCGACCGCGTCGATCAGCTGTGCCTTGTTCATTGTGCGCCCCTTGTGGGTTCTGGGTACAGCGCGTGCGAGCCGCTGCACAGTATGCGAGACCTGCGTTTCGTCGACCAATTGGACAGATTGGTCGTCGGTTGACATTTCCGCAACATAGGCCCAGCAATCAGCCGAATCAACAACCAAGCACCCGAATCACCCTAGTGTCGCAATAATTTCGATATCAGGGGTGACTTTTCACAACCCGGCCCGCTTTTCGTCGACGGCGGCCAGGAACCGCTCCACCCGGGCCAGCGCGTTCGCCCGGTCGTGCCGGCCGGCGGCCGTGATCACCAGCAGGCGGCGGACGAAATCGGCCCGGTCCGGCAGATCCAGGTCCATCCCGGACAGCACCTCGTGCGCCTCTTTCAGGCGCGCGGCCAGCTTCGCGTACCCGGACAGCTCGCGCAGTTCGTCCGGGTCGAACAGGTCCTCGTCCCGCTCGGCGGGACGCCCGCGGGCCGATTCGCCTTGCCCGGACTCGAACCCCGGCGGGCGGCGCGCGTCATTGCGGTCCGGTTCGGGCACCCGACCATTGTCGCTCATCACGAAAAAGACCGGCGGGCCGGACCGCACCGCGAGGGTGCGATCGGGCCCGCCGGCCTTGCCGGGTCCGGGATCCGGGTCAGACCAGGGCCGGCAGGGTGCGCGGCGTGAACGACGGGCGGGTGGCCTCGAACGCGTCGATGTCCTCGACGTGCCGCAGGGTCAGGCCGATGTCGTCCAGGCCCTCCATCAGGCGCCAGCGGGTGTAGTCGTCGAGCTCGAATCCGGCGGTCAGGTCACCGCAGCGCACCTCGCGGGCTTCCAGGTCCACGGTGACCTCGACGGTCGGGTCGGCCTCGGTCAGCGCCCACAGCTGCTCGATCGTCTCCTCCGGCAGCAGCACGGTCAGCAGCCCGCCCTTGAGCGAGTTGCCGCGGAAGATGTCGGCGAAGCGGGCCGAGAGCACGGTCCGGAATCCGTAGTTCTGCAGCGCCCAGACCGCGTGCTCGCGGGAGGAGCCGGTGCCGAAGTCCGGGCCGGCGATCAGCACCGAGGCGCCGGCGCGCTCGGGCTGGTTGAGCACGAACTCCGGGTCGTTGCGCCAGGCCGCGAACAGGCCGTCCTCGAAGCCGTTGCGGGTGACCCGCTTGAGGTACACGGCCGGGATGATCTGGTCGGTGTCCACGTTGGAGCGGCGCAGCGGGACGGCCGTGCCGGTGTGGCTGATGAACTTGTCCATGACGGCTCAGGCCTCCGTGGTCGTGGTCGTGGCGGTGGCGGACAGCGGGCCCAGGTCGGCCGGGCCGGAGAGCCGGCCGGTGACCGCGGTGGCCGCGGCGACCAGCGGGGAGACCAGGTGGGTGCGCCCGCCCTTGCCCTGCCGGCCCTCGAAGTTGCGGTTCGAGGTCGAGGCCGAGCGCTCGCCCGGGGCCAGCTGGTCCGGGTTCATGCCCAGGCACATCGAGCAGCCGGCGAACCGCCACTCGGCCCCGGCGTCCAGGAACACCTGGTCCAGTCCCTCGGCCTCGGCCTCCAGGCGGACCCGGGCCGAGCCGGGCACGACCAGCATCCGCACGCCCTCGGCCACCTTGCGGCCCTTGATCACCTCGGCCGCGGCGCGCAGGTCCTCCAGCCGGCCGTTGGTGCAGGAGCCGACGAAGACGGTGTCCACCGCGATCTCGCGCAGCGGGGTGCCGGCGGTCAGGCCCATGTAGGTCAGCGCCCGCTCGGCCGCGGTGCGCGCCTGCGGGTCGGCGAAGTCGGCCGGGTCCGGCACGGTGGCGCCCAGCGGCGCGCCCTGGCCGGGGTTGGTGCCCCAGGTGACGAACGGGGTCAGCGTGTTCGCGTCGATGGAGACCTCGGCGTCGAAGACCGCGTCCTCGTCGGTGTGCAGGGTGGACCAGTAGGCCAGCGCGGCCTCCCACTCGGCGTCCTTCGGGGCGTGCGGGCGGTCCTTGAGGTAGCCGAAGGTGGTGTCGTCCGGGGCGATCATGCCCGCGCGGGCGCCGGCCTCGATGGACATGTTGCAGACCGTCATCCGGCCTTCCATCGACAGTTCGCGGATGGCCTGGCCGCGGTACTCGATCACGTAGCCCTGCCCGCCGCCGGTGCCGATCTGGGTGATCACGGCGAGCACCAGGTCCTTGGCGGTGACGCCGGGCTGCAGCGAGCCGACGACGTTGACGGCCATGGTCTTGAACGGGGCCAGCGGCAGGGTCTGGGTGGCCAGGACGTGCTCCACCTCGCTGGTGCCGATCCCGAAGGCCAGCGCGCCGAACGCGCCGTGGGTGGAGGTGTGCGAGTCCCCGCAGACGATGGTGCTGCCCGGGTGGGTCAGGCCCAGCTGCGGGCCGATCACGTGCACCACGCCCTGCTGGGCGTCGCCGAGCGAGTGCAGCCGGACGCCGAACTCGGCGCAGTTGCGCCGCAGGGTCTCGATCTGGGTGCGCGAGACCGGGTCGGCGATCGGCTTGTCGATCTCCAGGGTCGGGGTGTTGTGGTCCTCGGTGGCGATGGTCAGGTCGGCCCGGCGCAGCGGCCGTCCGGCCAGGCGCAGCCCGTCGAAGGCCTGGGCGCTGGTGACCTCGTGCAGGAAGTGCAGGTCGATGTAGAGCAGGTCGGGCTCGCCGGGTGTCCGGCGGACCAGGTGCGCATCCCAGACTTTCTGGGCCAGGGTGCGCGCGGATGGACCGGGCGTCGCGGGTGCGGGGGTGCGCACATCCGGTGCCGTGGGATTCGATGCCATCAGCCGTTCTCCTTCGGTGCCGGCAGCCCGCCGTTGGGTGCCGGCGTTGGCTTGCCGCTGGGGCCGGGTGCGGGGGGATCTCGGGGTGACGTGTCGCAACGTGATCCGCCCGGTGTGTCCGAGCCTGACACCGTCTCACCGTTGAACGCATTTGTGTCTCGCTGAATGAGATGGCACTATCGTCCCATGGACTCTGCATCCAGCGGCGTCGGCGTGCTCGACAAGGCCGCCCACGTCCTCTCCGCCCTAGAGGCCGGCCCGGCCACCCTGGCCGCCCTCGTCTCGGCCACCGGACTAGCCCGCCCTACCGCGCACCGCCTCGCGGTCGCCCTGGAGCACCACCGCCTGGTCTCCCGCGACATGCAGGGCCGGTTCATCCTCGGCCCGCGCCTGTCCGAGCTCGCGGTGGCGGCCGGCGAGGACCGGCTGCTGGCCGCCGCCGGGCCGGTGCTGACCAACCTGCGCGACCTGACCGGGGAGTCGGCCCAGCTCTACCGGCGCCAGGGCGACATGCGGGTGTGCGTGGCCGCGGCCGAGCGCCTGTCCGGCCTGCGCGACACGGTACCGGTCGGCACGGCGCTGCCGATGTCGGCCGGCTCCGGCGCGCAGATCCTGCTGGCCTGGGAGGAGCCGGACCGGATGCACCGGGGGCTGCAGGGCGCGCGGTACACCGCGACCACCCTGGCCGGGGTGCGCCGGCGCGGCTGGGCCCAGTCGGTGGCCGAGCGGGAGATGGGCGTGGCCTCGGTCTCGGCCCCGGTGCGCGGCCCGAACAACCGGGTGATCGCCGCGGTGTCGGTCTCCGGGCCGATCGAGCGGCTGACCCGCCAGCCCGGCCGGCTGCACGGGGAGGCCGTGGTCGACGCGGCCCAGCGGCTCGGCGAGGCGGTCCGGCGCAACGGCTGAGGTTCCCGGTGTCGGTGGGGCGTTTGTCGGCAGCGTGTCGACAAGAGATGGTCAGATCGCGCGGGTGGGCGGCCGGATGGTGCGGAGCGGCCGCCGATCCGCGCGGTCGGTGACCAGCGCCGGCGCCCGGGGCCCGGATTCGGCGACGGGATCAGATGAACACCCGCGGGACGCGGCCCGGCGCCGGTCCGGCATCCAGGTGATATCCGGGGTTTGCAGCCGGACTGTTCAAGTGCAGCGGTTGCGGTGCCCGGCAGGTCCCACAAGCATGTAGACATGTCTGAAACCAACGCACCGTACGCCCAGGGCACCCCCTGCTGGATCGACCTGATGGCCCACGACCAGCAAGCGGCGATCGATTTCTACAAGGACCTGTTCGGCTGGGAGGGCGAGCCGGGGCCGGGCGAGTTCGGCGGCTACGCCATGATGACCAAGAACGGCAAGCCGGTGGCCGGGATCGGCCCGTCCGCGGCGCCGGAGGGCATGCCCGAGGCCCCGCACGTGTGGACCACCTACCTGGCCACCGACGACGCCGACGAGACCGCGCGGCAGGTCGAGGAGGCCGGCGGCACCGTCCTGGTCCCGGTGATGGACGTCGGCGAGACCGGCCGGATGGCCATCGCGACCGACCCGGCCGGCGCGACCTTCGGGTTCTGGCAGGCCAAGGAGTTCTACGGCGCGGTCCTCGTCAACGAGGCCTCGACGCTGATCTGGAACGAGTGCAACTCCCGCGACATCCCGGCCGCGCAGGCCTTCTACCAGGCCGCCCTCGGCATCGGGACCTCCCCGATGGAGGGCCGGGACGACTACTTCACCCTGGAGGTCGGGGGCAAGTCGGTCGGCGGGCTGCAGGCGCTGGGCCCGGACTTCCCGGCCGAGATCCCGTCGCACTGGATGACCTGGTTCGCCGTGGACGACGTGGACTCCGTGGTGGACGCGCACGTGAAGGCCGGCGGCAACGTGACCGTCCCGCCGATGCAGGTCCCGCCGGGCCGGATGGCCGGACTGGCCGACCCGTGGGGCGGGATCTTCTGCATCCTGCAGCCGGGCGCCTGACCCGTCCCGCAAGCAGGCCGCGGATCCCGCGGTCCGCGGCCCGAGCCGGGCGGTCCGGCTCGGCCGGCGGCCGTCCCCGCACCGGGGGCGGCCGTTTCCCCCTGCCCGGAAACCGGCCGGGCGGGATCGAGCCCTGATCCCCGGTCAGCCCAGCGCGTCGACGGCCGAGCGCAGCCGGGTCAGCCGGGTCTCCAGGCCCTGGACCGGGCCGAGCAGGGCCGAGCCCGCAACCTGGCCCCCGCCGGCTTCGCGCACCGCCGCCTCCAGCAGCCGGGCCTGCTCCTCGACCGCGGCCAGCCGCGCGGACAGCTCGGCGGCCAGCGCGCCGCCGCCGGTGCCGTCCCGGTCGGTCAGCTGCTGGGACAGCAGCACGGACTGCTCCTTGAGCAGCTGGTTCTTGTGGTGCAGCTCGACGAAGACGGCGACCTTCGCGCGCAGGATCCACGGGTCGAACGGCTTGGTCAGGTAGTCCACCGCCCCGGCCGCGTAGCCGCGGTAGGCGTGGTGCGGGCCGCCGGTGACCGCGGTCAGGAAGATGATCGGCACGTCCTTGGTCCGGTCCCGGCGCTTGATCTGCGCGGCGGTCTCGAAGCCGTCCATTCCCGGCATCTGCACGTCGAGCAGGATCACCGCGAAGTCCGCCAGCAGCAGGGCCTTGAGCGCCTCCTCGCCGCTGCCGGCCCGGACCAGGGTCTGGTCCAGCCCGCCGAGCACCGCCTCCAGCGCCACCAGGTTCTCCGGCCGGTCGTCCACCATCAGGATCTTCGCTCGCTCGGTCACGCCGCGCCCCTCCTCGTCTCGCTGCTCTGCTCGCCGGGCCGCGGCGGCGGGCCGGTGCGCCGCCGGTCAGCGGGCCGCGCACCAGCTGTGGATCAGGGTCAGCAGCCGGTCGGTGTCCACCGGCTTGGTCACGTACGCCGACGCTCCGGCGGCCAGTGCCTTCTCCCGATCGCCCACCATAGCCTTAGCGGTCAGCGCGATGATCGGCAGCCGGGTGAAGCGCTCGGTCTCCCGGATCGCCCGGGTGGTCGCGTAGCCGTCCATCTCCGGCATCATGATGTCCATCAGGACCAGGTCGATCCGGTCGGCGGTCTCCAGCTGCTCGATCGCGACCCGGCCGTTCTCGGCGTACCGGACGGTCAGCCCGTGCTGTTCCAGCACGCTGGTGAGCGCGAAGACGTTGCGCACGTCGTCGTCCACGATCAGCACCGTCTCGCCGGAGAAGCCGCCCTCGAACCGGGCCTGCGGGGGCAGGTCCGGCTGGCGGGGGTCCAGGAGGGCCGGGGACGGGTCGTGGCCGTCCGCGGACCGGCCGCGCCGGTTCTCCGGGCCGGGACCCTGGTCCGGTCCGCCGGGCGCGCCGTACCCGGCCGGGCCGCCCAGGCCACCGGACCCGCCGGGCAGTCCGGCGCCGGCCGAGCCGTTGACCCCGGACAGTTCCCGGACCGCCGGGTCGGCGCCGTTCGCGGCCAGCACCGCGACGCCGTTCGGGCCGGTGGTCAGGGCGGCCGGGCCCGCGGCGAGCGCGAGCGGGCCGCCGTCGGCCGGGTCCGGGCCGAACTCGACGTCCGAGACGTCCAGCGGCAGGTAGAGGGTGAACACCGAACCGCGGCCGAGGGTGGAGCTGACCGTGATCCCGCCGCCGAGCAGCTGCGCTATCTCGCGGCTGATCGACAGGCCCAGGCCCGTGCCGCCGTGCCGCCGGCTGATCGTGCCGTCGGCCTGCTGGAAGGCCTCGAAGATGATCCGCAGCTTGTCCTCGGCGATCCCGATCCCGGTGTCGGCCACCGCGAAGGAGACCGCGCGGCGCAGCACCGGCCGGTCGTGGCCGACCGGGCCGCCCAGCCGCACCCCCTCCTCCAGGGCCACCCGCAGCTCGACCGAGCCGGACTCGGTGAACTTGACCGCGTTCGACAGCAGGTTGCGCAGCACCTGTTGCAGCCGCTGCTCGTCCGTGCGCAGGTCGGTCGGCAGCTTCTTGTCCAGGGTGACGGTGAAGTCCAGCGACTGCTCGACCGCCATCGGCCGGAAGGTGGCCTCCACGTACTCGACCAGGGTGGACAGCGCGATCGGGGCCAGCTGCACGTCCATCCGGCCGGCCTCGATCTTGGACAGGTCCAGGATGTCGCTGATCAGCTCCAGCAGGTCCGAGCCGGCCGAGTGGATGTTCTCGGCGAACTGGATCTGCTTGGGGCTCAGGTTCTGGTCGCTGTTGTCCGCCAGCAGCCGGGCCAGGATCAGCAGGCTGTTGAGCGGGGTGCGCAGCTCGTGCGACATGTTGGCCAGGAACTCGGACTTGTACTTGGAGGCCAGGGCCAGCTGGTCGGCCCGTTCCTCCAGGGCCTGCCGGGCCTGTTCGATCTCGAAGTTCTTGACCTCGATGTCCTTGTTCTGCCGGGCCAGCAGGGCCGCCTTGTCCTCCAGCTCGTTGTTGGAGTGGCGCAGTTCCTCCTGCTGCTTCTGCAGTTCCTCGCTGCGCTCCTCCAGCTGGGTGGTCAGCTGCCGGGACTTGGTCAGCAGGTCCTCGGTGACCGAGTTGGCCATGATGGTGTTCACGGTCACCCCGATCGCCTCGACGATCTGGTCCAGGAAGGCGCGCTGGATCTCGGTGAACCGCTCGAACGAGGCCAGTTCGATCACGGCCAGCAGCCGGTCCTCGAACAGGACCGGCAGCACGATCAGGGCGGCCGGCGGCGCGCTGCCCAGGCCCGTGGCCACCGGCAGGTAGCCGGCCGGGACCCGGTCGATCAGGATCGGCGTGCGCTGCTCGGCGACCTGGCCGACCAGGCCCTCGCGCAGCCGGAACTCCACCGCCCTGCCCTCGCGCGCGGTCAGCACGCCGTAGCCCGCGATCATCCGCAGGATCTCGCCGTCGCGCAGGTAGAACGCGCCGTTCTGGGCCGCGACCACCGGGGTCAGCTCGGCCATGATCAGCTCGGCCACCGCGGCCAGGTCGCGCTTGCCCTGCATCAGGGCGCTGATGCGGGCCAGGTTGCCCTTGAGCCAGTCCTGTTCCTGGTTGAGCCGGATGGTCTCGCGCAGGTTGGTGATCATCCGGTTGATGTTGTCTTTGAGCTCGGCCACCTCGCCGGACGCGTCCACGTCGATCTGCTGGGTCAGGTCGCCGCTGGTGACCGCGGTGGCCACCTCGGCGATCGCCCGGACCTGGGTGGTCAGGTTGCCGGCCAGCTGGTTCACCGACTCGGTCAGCCGCTGCCAGGTGCCGGACACGCCCTCGACCGTGGCCTGGCCGCCGAGTTTGCCCTCGGTGCCGACCTCGCGGGCGACCCGGGTGACCTCCGCGGCGAACGCGGACAGCTGCGCGACCATCGTGTTGATCGTGGTCTTCAGCTCCAGGATCTCGCCGCGGGCCTCCACGTCGATCCGCTTGGACAGGTCGCCGCGGGCCACGGCCGTGGTCACCTGCGCGATGTTGCGGACCTGGCTGGTCAGGTTGTTGGCCATGACGTTGACGTTGTCGGTCAGGTCCTTCCAGGTGCCCGCGACGCCCGGCACCTGCGCCTGCCCGCCGAGCTGGCCCTCGGTGCCGACCTCGCGGGCGACCCGGGTGACCTCGCCGGCGAACGCGGACAGCTGGTCGACCATCGCGTTGATCGTGCTCTTCAGTTCGAGCACCTCGCCGCGCGCGTCCACCTGGATCTTCTCGCCGAGGTCGCCGCGCGCCACGGCCGTGGCCACCTGCGCGATCTCACGCACCTGGCTGGTCAGGTTGTTCGCCATGACGTTGACGTTGTCGGTCAGGTCCTTCCAGGTGCCGTCGACCCCGCGCACGTGCGCCTGGCCGCCGAGCTGACCCTCCGTGCCGACCTCGCGCGCGACCCGGGTGACCTCGTCGGCGAACGCGGAGAGCTGGTCGACCATCGTGTTGATGGTCTCCTTCAGCTGGAGGATCTCGCCGCGGGCGTCGACCTGGATCTTCTGCGACAGGTCGCCGCGCGCCACGGCCGTGGTGACCTGCGCGATGTTCCGGACCTGATTCGTCAGGTTCGACGCCATCAGGTTCACCGAGTCCGTCAGGTCCTTCCACGTCCCGGCCACGCCGAGCACCTGGGCCTGGCCGCCGAGCTGGCCTTCGGTGCCCACTTCGCGGGCGACTCGGGTGACTTCGTCGGCGAAACCGGACAGCTGGTCGACCATCGCGTTGATGGTCTCCTTCAGCTCCAGCACCTCGCCGCGGGCGTCCACCTGGATCTTCTCGGACAGGTCGCCGCGGGCCACCGCGGTGGTGACCTGCGCGATGTTGCGCACCTGATTGGTCAGGTTCGACGCCATCAGGTTCACCGAATCGGTCAGGTCCTTCCAGGTGCCCGCGACGCCCGGCACCTGCGCCTGCCCGCCGAGCTGGCCCTCGGTGCCGACCTCCAGCGCGACCCGGGTGACCTCGTCGGCGAAACCGGACAGCTGGTCGACCATCGCGTTGATGGTCTCCTTCAGGTCGGACATCTCGCCGGCCACCTCGACCGTGATCTTCTGGGTCAGGTCGCCGCGGGCGACCGCGGTGGTGACGCCCGCGATGTCGCGCACCTGCGCGGTCAGGTTGCGGGTGGCCGAGTTCACCGAGTCGGTCAGGTCGCGCCAGATGCCCGCGGCCACCGGCACGTTCGCCTGGCCGCCGAGCCGGCCGTCGGTGCCCAGCTCGCGGGCCACCCGGATCACCTCGGAGGAGAACTCCGAAAGCTGGTCGACCATGCTGTTGATGGTCTGCTTGAGCTCGGCCATCGTGCCGTACGCGGCGCCCTCGACCTTGCGCGACAGGTCGCCGTCGGCCACCGCGGTGATCACCCGCAGGATCTCCTGCACCTGGCCGCCGAGCTGGATCCAGGACAGGTCTATCGTGTTCAGCAGCTGCGCCCACTGGCCCGGCAGCGGCACCGTGCGCCACGGGACCTGGCGGTGCTCGGGGGTCCGGCCGGAGCCGCCGACCTCCACCGCCACCCACTGGACCGCGCCGTAGAGCACGGTCATCTGCTCGGCCAGCCGGTTGACCGTGGTGGCCAGGGTGAGCACGTCCCCGCGCAACGCCCGGCCCTGCGCGGTCAGCGCGACCGGGTTGGCGTTGGCCCGGCCCAGCTCCCCCGCGGCCAGGAACCCGAGCACCCGGTCGGCCTCGGCCAGCGGTTCGGCCAGCAGGTCGAGCATCTCGTTGACCTCGGCCGGTACCGACTCCCAGGCGCCGGAGCCGGGCCCGGGCGCCATCCGCTCGGTCAACCGCCCGCCGCGCCCGGCCGCACCGGCCACCCGGGACAGCTCGGCGCCCAGGTGCTGCTGGCGGGATATCAGTTCGTTGAAGATCTCGGCGGCCTCGGCCAGCTCCGAGCCCGGCGCGACGTGCCAGCGGGCGCGCAGGTCGCCGTCCCGGGCGGCGCGCAGGGCGGCCAGGCCGAGGGAGAGGTCGTCGGAGGGTTCGGGGGTGGGCGGCGTGGGTGTCGCGGGCGGGGCGAGCGGCTTGGCCGGAGGCTTGGCCGGAGTCTTGGCCGAGGTCGCAGCCCGACCGGGTCGCTTCGCGGCGGGCGCTTTCACCGGCGCGGGTTCGGCCGGGAGGGCGGCGGCCGTCCGGGATGCGGCAGGCGGTTCGGATGGCGGCGCGGCCTGCGGCGGCAGGTCGGCCCGCGCCTTGCGGCCCGACCCGGACTCCGGCCGAACTTCACGGCGGGCTTCAGGCTGCGCCGCGGACGCGTCTGACGCGACCGGCATGGCCGACGTGCCTTGCAGGACCGCAGCCGTCGCCGCGGCACGCTCCGCCGCCCGGGCCTGGACCTCGGCCTGGTTCTGGCTCGGCGCCTGGAAGGCCAGGTGCGGCGCGGGCCGGGACCGGCGGGCCGGCACCGGGGCGGTCGGCCGGACCGGCGCCGCCTGGGCGGCGTCGGCGGCGGGGCGCGGCGGCGGCGTCACCTGCGCCGCCGCCTCGTCCGCGGCTTTCGAACTGTGCATCGCCGGTCCTCCTCGATCACCTGGCCGGCCCGGAACCGGCGCAGTGCACGCCCTCGCCCCCGGCCCAGTCTGCCACCAGCGGAGGACGGATGAACCAATTTCGCCCGGTTGGGCGACGTTACCCGGAGTCACAGTCACGGATCGCAGCGGTATTCGTACGCACAGCTAACCCGATACCATCGCGGAATGGACGAACAGGCGACCCGGCGGGACCTCCTGCCGTCGCAGGGGCGCGGCCCGGCCGCCCCCGCGGCGCCGGCCGCCGACCCCGCGCAGGCCGCGCACGCGGCGGCGCTCGAGGCGGCGCGCACCGCCGAGGCCCGGCGGGCCGCGGACCTGGCCGAGGCCCGCCGCGGCGCCCTGGCCTACCTGGTCGAGGCCGGGGAACTGCTGGCCGGGTGCCTGGACCCGGAGCGCACCCTGGCCCTGGCGGTCCAGCTGGTGGTGCCGAAGCTGGCCGTGTGGTGCGCGATCCACCGCCTGGACGAGACCGGCCGCAACCGGCTGGCCCTGGTCTGGCACGCCGACGAGGAACTGAACGACCCGCTGGCCGAGGCGGTGCGTTCCGCGCCCGCGGCCGGCGGCCGGTCCGCGCCGGAGCACTTCACCTCCGGCCGCGCGCCTGTGACGCAATTCACGCCCGGCCGGTTCGGCCCGGCGCCGATCGTGACCGGGCAGCGCGGCCCGGGACAGCTCACCCTGGAACAGTTCGCCGCCGACCCGCGCCTGTCCCCGGGCGAGCTGCTGGCCGTCCCGCTCGAGGCCCGCGGCCGGGTGCTGGGCACGCTGACCCTGGCCACCGCGGCGGGCGTCCCGTTCACTCCGGACGCGGTCGAACTGGTCTGGGACCTGGCCCGCCGCGTGGCGCTGGCGTACGACTCGGCCAGCCTGTACTCCGACCGGCGAGCGACCGCGCACGCGTTGCAGTCCTCGCTGCTGCCCGCGGACCTGCCGACTGTGCCGCACGCGGACATCGCCGTGGTCTACCGCCCGGCCGGCAGCGACGCGGCCCCGGCCGACCTGCGCCAGGACGACCTGGTCGGCGGCGACTTCTACGACGTGTTCGAGATCCGCCCGCCCGGGCCGGAGTCCGGCGGCTGCTGGGGCCTGGCCATCGGCGACGTGTGCGGCACCGGCCCGCAGGCGGCCGCGGTCACCGGCCTGGCCCGGCACGCGCTGCGCCTGCTGGCCCGCGAGGGGCTGCGCCCGGCCGCGGTACTTGACCGGCTGAACCGGGCGATCCTGGACGAGGGCGACCGCGGCCGGTTCCTGACCCTGTGCTACATGGAGGTCGAGCCGTTGCAGGACGGCTCCCTCAACCTCGCGATCGTCTGCGCCGGACACCCGTCCCCGCTGGTCCTGCGCAAGGACGGCACGATCGAGCCGGCCGCGGCCAACCAGCCGCTGCTCGGCGTGCTGGCCGAGGGCCTGGACTTCTACCCGGACAGCCTGCTGCTCGCCCCCGGCGAGACCATGCTCGGCTTCACCGACGGCGCCAGCGAACGGCGGCGCAACGGCGTGATGCTGGAGCCGGAGGGCCTGGCCGACGTGCTGCGCGACTGCCGCGGCCGTTCGGCGGCCGGTGTCGCGGCCCGGGTGGCGCGCACGGTCGAGGAGTACGGGGACGCGCCGCTGTCCGACGACATGGCGATCCTGGTGCTGCGCGCGGCGGACCGGCCGGGGCCCGAGTCCAGCTGAGCCGGCCGTCGCCTTTCCCTTACCCGGTCAGGCTTTTCGCGCCGGGCTGGGCGGAGGCGGGGCCATTCCGGTGCTGCCGCGCACGATCAGTTCCGTGGCCAGTTCGATGCTCAGCGCCTCCAGCGCGTGCCCCTCGAGCCGGCGCATCAGCATCGTGACGGCGACCCGGCCCATCTCCTGCAACGGTTGGCGCACGGTGGTCAGTTTCGGGGTGGTCGCCCGGCTGACGTCGATGTCGTCGAAGCCGGTCACCGACAGGTCCTGCGGCACCCGCAGCCCCCGCACCGCCGCGGCCTGCAACACGCCGACCGCGACCTTGTCGTTGAAACAGACCACGGCCGTGGGCCGCTCGGGCAGGTCGAGCAGTTCGCCGCCCGCGGTCACCCCGGTCTCCGCCTTGGGTTCGCCGTGCCGCATCAGGTCCGGGTTGCCGAGCACGCCCGCCTCGGACAACGCGGCCAGGTGCCCGGCCACCCGGTCGTCCCGGGCCAGCCAGTACGGCGGCCCGCAGATCACCCCGATCCGGTGGTGCCCGAGCCCGACCAGGTGCCGGGTGACGCTGCGCGCGGCCGAGAAGTGCGCCGCCGAGATCGCCACCGTCCCGCGCGGCACGGCGATCCGCGGGTCCACGACCACCAGCGGATAGTCGCGCGCGGTGACGGATTCGAGGTCCTCGATGGGTTCCGGCGGCAGGATCAGCACCGCGCCGGAGGTGTCGTGCCGGTCCGGCAGGCCGCGCAGCACCTTGGACCCGATCCCCGAGTCGCCCGCGTCCAGCACCATCTGCTGGCCGTGCAGGGCCAGGGTCTCGGCGATGGAGCTGACGATGTGGCCGAAGTAGTCGGTCAGCAGGTAGGGGCAGCGGACGAACACCGGCGGCCGCGGCCGGGCGGCCGGCGGGCGCCGTCGGGGCAGCGGGGCCCGCGCACCGAGCCGGTCCATCACCTCGCGCACGCGCTGCTGGGTGGCCGGGGCCACGTTGGTCTGCCCATTGAGCACCCGCGACACGGTGGCGATGGACAACCCGGTCTCGGACGCGACGGCCCGGACCGTGGCCCGCCCCTGGACCGGATTCACGTTCGGCTCCGGCCGCGGGCCCGGTAGCGGGTGTGAAACGATCGGTTGTTTCATTGCCCCCTCATCACAACGCACCACAGCTGCTCTGGAACACCTCCACCATAAACGACGCACTCCGACAACAGCGTCGGTTTCGGGGGAATTTGTGTTTCTACGATCTTTCAGAAACAGATGTCGGAACGTCATTCCGCATCGGTGGCGGGCTTGCTTGTGGCGCGGCGCGGGTGTGACCTGCCCGGCCACCACGGAGACGAGTGCGAGCGCGAAGCCCGCGGACTGCACCGCGGTCAGCGACTGCCCGAGGACCACCCACCCGAGCACCGCCGCGACCGCGGGCGAGAGCATCGGCAGGAACGAGACCGCGGCGACCGGCAGCCGCTGCACGCCGCGGAACCAGAGCGCGTAAGCGACGAGCGTGCCGACGACGGCCAGCCAGGCGTACCCGGCCAGCGCGGACACGCCGAGCCGGGACGGAAAGCCCTCGATCAGCAGGGCCGGCGGCGCGAGCAGCAGCCCTCCGGCGGTCAGCTGCCAGCCGGTGAACGTCAGCAGGCCGACCGGGCGGCCCCAGCGCTTGGTCAGCACGATGCCGGTCGCCATCACCGCCGTGCCGCCGAGCCCGGCCAGGATGCCGACCGGGTCGAACGCGAGGTGCCCGCGCAGGACCATCAGCCCGACCCCGGCCACGCCCGCGACCGCCCAGCCGAGCCGGCGACGGGTCGGCCGTTCGCCGAGCAGCAGGAACGCCAGCAGGCAGACGAGCAGGGGCTGCACCGCGCCCAGGGTCGCGGCCACGCCGCCGGGGAGTCGGTAGGCCGCGACGAACAGCAGCGCGAAGAAGGCGCCGATGTTGAGCGTGCCGAGCACGGCCGCGCGCCACCACCAGATGCCGTGCGGCAGGGTGCGGGTGATCGCCAGGACGGCCAGTCCGGCTGGTAGCGCCCGGATCGCTCCGGCGAGCAGCGGGCGGTCCGGGGGGAGCCATTCGGCGGTCACCAGGTAGGTCGTGCCCCAGGCCAGCGGTGCGAGGGCGGTCGTCAGAGTCAGGCTTGGGGTTCGCGATCCGGGTGCGGGGGTCGCGGTGTTCAGGGTGGACACGGGTGCGGCGATGGCGGCCACGCGATTCCTTAATGTTGAAATGTTCAATGCTAAGGAGATTAGTCCGCTATCATCTTAGAGTCAAACAGTTCAACGTTAAGGAGTCTCATGCGCCCCCAGCACGACGATCACGCCGCCGGACCGGATGACGCCCGCCAGGACAGCGTCGACGTCCTGCTCGCGCAGTGGCGCACCGAACGCCCGGACCTCGACCCGGCGCCGATGGGCGTGCTGGGCCGGATCTCCCGGGCCGGACGCCTGGTCGAGCAGGAACTGGCCGGGAACTTCGCCGACCACGGCCTGCAGTCCGGCGAGTTCGACATCCTGGCCACGCTGCGCCGCACCGGCGCCCCGCACCGGCTGACCGCGGGCGCCCTGGCCGGCAGCACCATGGTGACGTCCGGCGCGATCACCAACCGGATCGACCGGCTGGTCGCGAAGGATCTGGTGACCAGGCATACCGATCCGGAGAATCGACGCAGCGTCCTGATCACCCTGACCGGCCGCGGAAAGGAACTTGTGGACGAGGCGGTCGTCGGCCACCTGGACCGCGAGGCGGGGCTCTTGGAGACACTCGATCCCGACGAGCAACAACACCTCGCGGCGCTGCTGCGCAAACTCCTCATCGGATTGGGCGACACGGCCGCCGAACACTGATCGGCGATCGTCTGGACGCGACCGCCGCGCTACGGGCCGGAAATGCGCCCTGACCGGCTAATTTACCGGTAGACTGACCAGCGATCCGCTAGCCCCGGGACACTCGGTCAAGCCCGATGGGGACCCCACAAATCACCGCTCTGCGATACCGGATTGCCGCACTCGGTAATCCAGAAATCGCCGCGGGGAGGCTGGAGAACATGGACAGACGACTCGCCGAGGACCTCGCGGCGATCCTTGCCACGACCGGCGATGACCACGCGTCCATCGAGCGGCTCGTAGGTGACTAACACCTGCGATACGACCTGTACCAGAGGGCGCTGTCACTCGCCGCGCACGAGGACGATCTCAACGATCTCCCGTTGCTCCAAGCAGTTCTGCGCGACCCGGACTCCGCGATGGCCAAGGCCGCCGTATCGCAGCACATCCCACCGCGGGAGCCAAGACCAGTCTGCTCGCCCACGCCACCGGAAGCATCGCCGACGCGCTGCGCAACGCCCCGGCCGAATCCGACGGCCCGACTCCGGAACAGCGCAAAGCTCAGCTCGACGCCGCACTGGCGACGATGACGCGTCGCTCGTTCACCATGCAGGCGGACGGCTAGTGCCGTGGCCGGGAAGGGGCGAACATTTCCGGCCTAGCTCACCCGGCCGCATCCGCGTACCGCGCCAGCGCCGCCTCGCGCGCGGCCGGTAGATCGACGATCGGCTTCGGATAGTCCTTACCGATCACACAACCGGCTTCGCGTTGCACGGCCTCGGGCATGGTCCACGGCTCGGTCAGGTACTTCTCCGGCACTCCGCGCAGCTCCGGAACATATTCGCAGACGTACTTCCCATCCGGGTCGTAGCGCTTCTGATGCAACGCAGGGTTGTACAACCGCCGGAACACGGGCTGCGGATCGACTCCCACCGACGCGATCCACTGCCAATTCCCGTTGTTGTTGGCCTGATCCCCGTCCAAGAGCATCCGCATGAACCAGTTCTCGCCCTCGCGCCAATCAATACCCAGATGCTTGGTCAGAAACGACCCGGCGAGCAGCCGCGCGCGATTGTGCATCCAGCCTTCACGCAGCAACTGCCTCATCGCGGCGTCGACCAGCGGATACCCGGTCTTTCCCTGCTGCCACGCAGAAAGCCGGCCCTCGTCCGTGACCCACGCCAGCCGGCCGCCGCGGTACCGCTCCTGGAACTCCGTCCGTGCGGTCTCCGGGTAGTGATACTGCACATGGTGATAGAAATCGCGCCAACACAGCTGCCGATGGAACGCCGCCGCGCCCTCGCTCCCGCCGACCTCGTTGCCACCGCCGCCCTTGGCCAACGCCGCCTCGATCGCGCGCGGCGACAAGCAGCCGAAGTGCAGGTACGCGGACAACTTCGAAGTCCCGTCGACGCCGGGAACATCATGCAAATCAGCGTACTCATGGACCGGGCCGTCCAGGAACCAGGCCAGCCGCGCCGCCGCCTCGGTCTCGCCGCCGGGTTGCGGGTCGGTCACCTCCTGCCGCAGGCCGAGTTCCTCCAGCGACGGGATGCTCCCGCGCCCCTTGCCCGTGAACCCGCTCGGCATCGACATCTCGTCCGGCGCGGCCAGCACCGCGCGGCGGGGCAGGTCGAGCCAGCGCTTATAGAACGGGCTGAACACCGAATACGGCCCGCCGCCGGACTTCGTGCGCACGCCCGTCACGTCGTCGGCGACCGTCAGCCCGGGAAACGCCCGCTCGGCGATCCCGGCGGCCTCCAGCGCGCCGTGCACGGACTTCCCGCGGCTGCGCGCGAACGGCGTCATGTCGCGGCTGAAGTACACCTCGTCCGCGCCGGCCTCCCGGGCCAGCTCGACCAGCCCCTCCTCCGGCCGCTGCCGCCGGACCACCAGCCGCGCGCCGCGATCGCGCAGGCCGCGGTCGAGATCGTGCAGGCTCTCCAGCAGGAACTGGGTGCGCGGGCCCGAGGCGTGCCGGCCGGCCAGCAGCCGGTCGTCGAAGCAGAACACCGGGATCACCTGCTCATGCGCGCGCACGGCCGCGTCGAGCGCCGGATGGTCCGCCAGGCGGAGGTCTCGTCTGAACCACAGCAGCGCCGTCATGGGGAACGAGACTATCGGCTCCCGCGCCGACCGAGACCCTCATCAACCGGTCGGCGCGGGAGGATTCACTCTCCGGCGGCGATGTACGCGCTCCCCATCGGGGTCGGCGCGCCGCCTGGAGAAAACAACCCGGTCTGCCCGGGGGTGGTCGCCGGGAACGCGAACCACGAGTAGCGCTGGATCCAGCTCAGGCCCTGCAGCATCTTCGCCGACGAGGTGACGAACGCCGCCTGCTGCTGCGCGGTCGGGTACGACGTGCCGCCGGAGAAGTCGATCAGCGCGTATTCGGTCAGCCAGATCGGCAGGCCGTAGCGGGTGTGGATGGCTTGCAGGTACTGCTCCAGCTGACTGGTCGCGGCGGCCGGGCCGAAGTCCGAGCCGTACCAGTGCACTGTGATGAAGTCGACCCGGTAGCCCTTGCTGCGCGCGCCCTGCATGAACTGGTCCAGCCAGCCGCCGGGCGTCGCCGCGCCGCTGGCCACCGACGGGCTGCCCAGCTCCAGGCCGGTGGACATCAGCTGCGGCCACAGCGCGAGGGCCTGCTGCGGGGTCATGTTCGCCTGGCTGGACATGTCCGGCTCGTTGAAGCCGAGCAGCGCGCCGCTGGTGCTGTCCTGCTTGGCCGTGGCCAGGTTGCCGGTCGTGACCGAGGCCGCGCCCCAGATCATCGGCACGAACTGGACCCCGGCCGGCGCCGTGATCCCGGAGTGGTCGGCGCCCCAGGTGTAGAACCAGGAGACCCCTGATTCCCGGAACGCGGTCTCGCTGCCGCTGAAACTCCAGGTCGCCGCGCCCTTCTTCGCCGAGGTCGTGGCCTTGGGCGGGACCACGACGGCGGGCTGGGTGGTCGGCGGGAGCGTCGTGGGCGCCACGGTCGTCGGCAGCGGCGTGGTGACGGTCGCCGACGGCAGGACCAGCGGGGCCCGGCTCGCGGCCAACGGCGAGGAACTCGCCGAGGGCGCCGGGCTCGGCGACGAATTGCCGGTGTTCAACGCCACCACGGATCCCGTCCCCACCACGGCCAGTGCGCACGCCACGCCCACGACCTTGCCGAGGGAGAACGTGTGCGCGGCCTTCATCGCGTGGCCGCCGTGCTTGGCCGCCGCGCGGGTCGGTCCGGACGGGTGGGCCAGGTGCGAGGTGTCCGGCGTCTGTGCTGGCGAGCTCGAATATCCCTGCGGGGTGGCCGATTGGGTCCCGGCTTGGGCGTGGGCTTGAGCCTGCGTCTGCGCCGGGGCCTGGCTCGCGGAGTGGCCGCCGTACTGGCTGCCGTAGTTGCCACCACCACCGCTGTACTGGCTCTGGCTGCCGAACTGGCCGGCGTAGTGACCGCCCTGCGTGGCCTGGCCGGGTATCGAGCCGGGAGTCAGAGTCGCACCGGGCGCGGCCGCGGACCCGTGCAGGGCGGGCGCGGCGCTGGTCGAGTGCAGCAGGAAGAGCAACGTGCTGCTCGCCACCACCGGCACCAGCCCGACCCCGGCGAGCAGGCCCTCCGCCGGGACGAGTTCCCGTGCGCAGGCAAGGCATTGCGGGCACTCGCGCACGTGCCGGTTCAGCCGCTTGCGCCACAGCGGGCCGGGCACGTGGTCCCACGCCCGGGTCTGCGCTTCCAGGCCGGTACACCGCGGCGTGTGGTTGAGCGCGCGCACGACGGTCCGGGCCCCGTCCAGCTGCTGCTTCATCCGCTGCACCCGGACCGCGGCGTGCTGCGGGGTGACCTCCAGCGCGGCCGCGAGCTCGCTGCGTTCCAGGGTCCCGGCCGCCTCCTGCCACCACAGGCCGAGCAGTTCGCGGTCCGCCTCGTCCAGCCACCGGGTCGCCTCGGCCACCTCGCGCCGCTGCCCGGTCAGGCCGAGCCGCAGGATGCACAGGTCCACGAAGTCGGCCTGCGGGTCGGCCGGCTCCGGCGCGGCGTCCAGGGCCGCGGTGCGCGGGGCCTGGGCCCGGTCGGCCAGGTGCCAGCGCACCTGCCGGATCGCCACCGCGGCCACCCAGGACCGGAACGCCGAGGGGTCGCGCACCTGCGGCAGCCCGCGCAGCACGCGCAGCATCGTCTCCTGCACGAGGTCGTCCGTGTCGGCGTGGCCGCCGAGGCCGTGGCCGACGATGTTGTAGACCAGCGGCAGGCTGAACTCCAGCAGCGCGTCGACCGCCGCCGGGTCGCCGGCCTGCCCGGCCAGCACCAGGTCTACGGGCGGACCGCCGCCGTGTCGTGAAACGCCCATCGTGCTTGGCTCCTCATGCTGTCCCGCGCGCCGTGACAGGTGCACGGAATCTACCTCGTCGGTGAGTAGACAGCCCAGGCATCGTACCGATAACACAAATCTGGAAGATTTTGCCGAGTCCGTTCCTTCTGCTCCGGAGTTTTCTGTTATCCGAGGTCCGAACCGCCGCACTCCGTATCGGCGGCAACGGTCCGGGCCCGGCCCGACGATGTGTGGAGTGAGTACATGAGCGGCAGTCGCGGACGGGAACGGAACAGACCAACGGCAACGGGCGGCAGGACCGGGAGACGGGCCGTGATCGCGGTGGCCGCTTGCCTGGTCGTCCTCGGGGGGCTGCTCATCGCGCAGAATCTCAGCTCCGGCAATGGTTCCGCTCCGGGCACGCAGGCCGCGGCGGCCGGGGTGACTGCGAGTGGTAGCGCGTCGTCGCTCGTCCTGCCCTCGGCGGCGGCTGCGTCCGGGTCGGCCTCGGGTTCGGCCAGTGCCACGGCTTCCGCCTCCGTCACCCCGACGGCAACCGCCACCACGGCCACGCCCTCGGCCAGCCCGAAGCCGACCGGCAAAACGGCCTCCGGTTCGGTCCCGGTCGCGGGCGCCGGGCAGCGCACGTTGACCATGACCAACCGCTTGCAGCAGACCATCTGGCCCGCGGTGGCCGCGGACCCGAACCATCCGGTCGCCGCGACCGGATGGGTGCTCGCCCCCGGCGCAAGCCTGACCATCGTGATCCCGGACCACTGGGACGTGCGGGTCTGGGCGCGCACCGGCTGCGTGTTCAACTCCTCCGGCACCGGGCACTGCGTGACCGGCGACTGCCAGGGCAAGTTCCAGTGCGGCTCGACCTGGGGCGAGTTCCCGGACACCCTGGCCGAGTTCAACCTGAACGCGTGGAACGGCATGGACTTCTACGACGTGAGCCTGGTCGAGGGCAACAACCTGCCGATGTGGAT
Organism: Actinocrinis sp.; assembly: GCA_035943635.1. GTDB lineage: Bacteria > Actinomycetota > Actinomycetes > Streptomycetales > Catenulisporaceae > DASZBX01. Next base: position 75,748 of record DASZBX010000043.1, read on the forward strand.
CAACAGCAGCGGCGGCCAGTCGACCGACAAGATCAACGCGAACGGCTGCTCGGCGGCCGGATGCACCAAGAACGCCAACGAGACCTGCCCCGCGGCGCTGCAACGCACGTATGGGGGTCAGGTCGTGGCCTGCCTGAGCTCGTGCCTGGCCCTGGGCGGCGACCAGATGTGCTGCCAGGGCGCCTACGTGAGCCGCACCGCGTGCGACCCGACCACCTGGCCGGTCGATTCGGCGGCGGTGTTCAAGAAGGCAGAGCCGTTCGCCTACTCGTATGTCGACGATGATGCGACCAGCGTGCTCACCTGCACCGGTGAGTGCAATTACCGGATCACGTGGGGTACCAGCTCCTGATCGGGTTCGCTGCGGGTTGTCTGTGCTGTCAGGGCTGTCAGGGCTGCCTGGGCTGTCTGTCCTGCCTGGGCTATCCGTCCTGTCCGCGCTGTCCGCGCTACGCCTGGGCCAGGTCCGGCGGCCCGATGATCAGCGGATCGGGCTTGCCTACCACCTCCGGGTCCTTGTCGGCGTAGTCGACCAGCGACAGCAGATGCCGCATCGCCTCCAGCCGGGCCAGCCGCTTGCCGTTGCTGTTGACCACGGTCCACGGAGCGTAGGACGTGTTCGTCGCGGCGAACATCGCCTCCTTCGCGGCGGTGTACTCGTTCCACTTGTCCAGCGACGCCAGGTCCGTCGGGCTCAGCTTCCACCGGCGGACCGGGTCGACCCGGCGGATCACGAACCGGGTCAGCTGCTCCGAACGGGCGACCGAGAACCAGAACTTGACCAGCAGGATGCCGTCCTCGACCAGTAGCCGCTCGAATTCGGGCGCCTGGCGCAGGAACAACCGGTACTCGTCGTCGGTGCAGAAGCCCATCACCGGCTCGACCCCGGCGCGGTTGTACCAGGACCGGTCGAAGAGCACGATCTCGCCTGCGGAGGGCAGGTGGGTGACGTAGCGCTGGAAGTACCACTCGGTGCGTTCCTGCCGGTTCGGCTTGGCCAGCGCCACCACCCGGGTCCCACGCGGGTTCAGGTGCTCGATGAACCGCTTGATCGTGCCGCCCTTGCCGGCCGCGTCCCGGCCCTCGCAGACGACCACGATCCGGGCTTTCGTCGCCTTCACCCAGTTCTGGAGCTTCAGCAGCTCGATCTGCAGGGCACGCTTGGCCGGGTCGTATTCTTCGCGGCGCAGGAGTTGGTCGTAGGGGTAGTCCTCACGCCAGGTGTCCACCTCACGGCCGTCCGGGCGAACGAGGACCGGGTCGTAGCCGTCCGGGTAGGTGACCTTGAGGCCGGACGGCCACATCTGGGAGTCGGCCCACTCGCTCAGCGTGCCATCGATCGACGCCAGGTCCACCAGCGGCGCTTGGACTCGGCCGGAGCCGGTGAGTGCCGGGGTTCTGGGCGTTGCAGGCGCCTCGGACGGTCCCGAGGCTGAGGGCGAGGCCGAGGCCGAGGCCGAGGCAGAGGCAGAGTTCGAGGCCGAGGTCGAGGTCGATTCTGCCGCCGTTCCTGATATCGATGCCGATTCCGATGTCCCCGCGGCGTCCATCGCGCTCCCGTCCATGCCCGGCCAACGGTCGCCCGGTGGCCACGCACATTTCGACCGGCGCCATATTGGCAGCTGACCGGCCTTGCGTCGTCCCTGCCATCATCCCAGCCGCGTTGTCCGACCGCATCTCGCTACGGATGTCATCTTGTTCACCTTGCGGAGAGGTTTCGGATCATCATTGGGGCAGTGTTGCACCTACTACGTACCTATGCTGTCTGCGCCGGTTGCTGCGCGCGTTGGTGTGCGTCGCCATGTCAGCGTGCGTTTACTACTATGCCTCCGGCGCGCCAGGAACCCCCAAGGATCCCCATGGACTGATCCGGTTGGGATGTTGGTTACTTTTTGGGTGTCGGATCGGGCTCCTCGGCGCCCCAGCCGGCCCGGAGCCTGCCACACCGGACAGGCCCAATCAACTCCCGGGCTTGTTGCTTCGGGTAGTCCGCTCGCCTCGGCTGAGCTCGAGTACGGGAGTTGACAGGACCTGCCCGGCGCGGCAGTCTACGAACCGCCTGGGCCACCGAGGATCCCGATCCGACACAGCCCCAGCCT
>DASZBX010000044.1:0-52908 GCA_035943635.1 Actinocrinis sp.
AGGCACTCCCGAGCCAACTACCTCTCGCCGGCCGACTACGAGACCCGGTACCGGAAGGGCTTTACCAGCGTTATCAGTAGCCCTATACTGATACCCATAGCCGCATGAAACCCGGTGTCCACTTCCCGGGGGACGGCCCAGTCATCTCGGCGCCCTGGATGCTCATCCGCGATCTCACCCTTGGTGCGGGCCGAGCCCTCGCACGACGAGCACGTGCGTGAGCACCGGTGGGACCATTTGGCTGCGCTCGCAGGACCGCCGCTCCACCACCCCGCGGTCCGAAGGAACGCGGAGGGGACACTGCGAACTGATGGGTCGTCGGCTACCTGCTCACTGTCTCCACGGCTCCCTCGCCGGGATGGAGCCGACGGGCTCGTCCTCGGCCCGGTAGCACTCAGCTCCAAACAGCTGTGGAAAATTCGAGGTCAGCACCGATGCGCCCATGTGGACCACGACAACTTCCGAGCGCCCCCAAGTCAGAACGCCAGGTCGTCTCAGACGATCTGGATGCGGAAAGGCTCCGGGAACTCGATGCGCGCGTCCCCAGGCTCCCACTGTCCTACCGAGACGGACGCCGACGGGCGCAGCGGCTTGACCGTGCGCCCTCGCGTGGGAATCGTCACCAGTTCACAAGCCCAGACCTTGGTCACCTCCCCCGTGCCCGCCGAGTGCATCAGACGGCGGCCGGGACACCAACGATCCGTGTGACTTAGCCGATAGTACGAACCTGTAGCGCGGTGAGGAACCCCCCACGATCATCGGCACTGCTCGACCCGGTTCAGCGTCTTCGTTCTGGCGGTAGGCGCCGCAACCAGCATGATCTACGGGCTGGTTCGCTGAGCCGAGCCCCCTGGCGCACCGTCGCCCGCCGGCCCTGGAAGCTCCCCCGCTCCCCTGCCCGCGGCGCCCGGAGCCTGCGTGGTCGCCCCGGGTAACCCCGACCCGGGCAAAGGCAACCCGCACCCCGGCAAGGGCGCCCCGCCTCCCGGCAAATCCAAGCCCAAACCGGCACACCCCTGACGGCCCGGGCGCAGCGGTGTCAACACGGATATCGAGTATTTTCGTGTGCCGGACTGATCAGGCTTCGGGGACGGTCCTGCCGAAGTTCTCGAGGGTGATGTCGGTGGGTTCGGAGCCGCCGCGCGTACCCGTGTCGAGGGCGGCGAGTTCGTCGGTGGTGAGTTCGAAGTCGAACACGTCGGAGTTCCCGGTGGTCCGCTCGGATGTCGTTTCTCGGCGTCGAGGTCGTGATGACGCAGGTCGATGTGCATACGGTTCTTGGTGCTCTTCCGTTCCTCGACCTGCTGTAACAGCAGTTCGACGCCGTCGCCGCCAGCGGGAACGAGCCGGAGATAGGGCCCGCCCCCGTCATCGTTCTGGCCGCCGCCCCAGTCGCTCACGCACCCGAGGGCGGCGCACCAGAACGCCGCGGACCTGGCCAAGTCGGAGCAGTCCAGAACGATCGCCAGCACGGTGTCCGGACGCCCGCCATATCGGCTGGGCCTGCGCTCCGCGGGATCAGGGATCTGAGGAGTCACGGCTTGAACAGAACCTTGACGGCCCCGTCCTGCTTCTTCTGGAACATCTCGTACGCCGCCGGCGCTTCGCTCAGTGGCACGTGGTGGGTGGCGAACGTGTCGACGCCCAGCGGGTCCTCGTCGGTCAGCAGCGGGAGGATGTCATCGACCCATCGCCAGACGTTGGCCTGTCCCATGCGCATCTGGATCTGCTTGTCGAACATGGTCAGCATCGGCATCGGGTCGGTCATCCCGCCGTAGACGCCCGAGAGCGACACGGTCCCGCCGCGGCGCACGACGTCGATCGCCAGGTGCAGTGCGGCCATGCTGTCGACGCCGACATGCTGCATCATCCTCGCGGCCAGCGCGTTGGGGATCAGCGCGGTCATCTGCTGGGCGAGCTTGCCGACCGGCGCGCCGTGCGCCTCCATGCCGACCGCGTCGATCACCGCGTCCGGGCCACGGCCACCGGTCAAGGAGCGGATGTCGTCGGCGAGCTTCTTGCCGTGCTCTTCGAAGTCGAGTACCTGCACGCCGCGGGACCGGGCGCGCTCGAGCCGCTCGGGCACCAGGTCGACGCCGATCACAGTCTCCGTGCCCAGATGCGTCGCGATCCGGGTGCACATCTCGCCGATCGGCCCGAGGCCCAGCACGGCCACGCTGCCGCCGGGCGGGATGGCTGCGTACTGCACGGCCTGCCAGGCGGTGGGCAGCACGTCGGACAGGAACACGAACCGGTCATCGGCCGGCCCCTGCGGCACCTTGATCGGGAGGGTGTCGCCGAACGGAACCCGCAGGAACTCGGCCTGACCGCCGGGGATCTGTCCGTATAGCTTCGTGTAGCCGAACAGGGAAGCGCCCGTACCGTACTCGCGTACCTGAGTCGTCTCACACTGGGACTGCAAGCCCTGCTCACACATGAAACACGTGCCGCAGGAGACGTTGAACGGCACCACCACCCGGTCGCCTTCCCGCAGCTTGGTCACGTCGGAGCCCACTTCCTTGACCACGCCCATCGGCTCGTGGCCCAGGATGTCGCCCTCGCCCAGGAACGGGCCCAGGACCTCGTAGAGGTGCAGGTCGGAACCGCACAGTCCGGTGGACGTGATCTCGATGATCACATCCGTCGGCTCCTTGATCACCGGGTCCGGGACCTCTTGCACCCGTACGTCCCGCTTCCCGTGCCAGGTCAACGCTTTCATAGGTCCTCCTTCTATGTGTCCGGCGGATTTGCCCGCGCTCAGCCGACTCCGCAGATTGCCCAGGCACCCGCAGCCGAAACCCTCAGGAACCGGGCGTTCCCGACCGACAAAAAGTTCGATCGACGAGGGTTTACCGCCCTATATCCGGGAACCCGGGCGCGCATGAACACGAACACGACACCCGAGATCACCCGACCGTTCGCCGTCGTGACCGGCGCCTCCAGCGGGATCGGCTTCGAACTGGCCAAGCAGTTCGCCGAACACGGCTTCGACCTGCTGATCAACTCCGAGGACTCGCACCTGGCCGGCGCCGCGGAACAGCTGCGCCTGACCGGGGCCGACGTGCAGGAACTCCAGATGAACCTGCGCACCTACGACGGCGTGGAGGACCTCTACACCGCCATCCGGGCCGACGGGCGCCCGGTAGCCGCAGCCGCCTTGAACGCCGGCGTCGGCCAGGGCGGGGCGTTCCTGGACATCAGCCTGGCCGCCGACCTGGAGATCATCGAACTGAACGTCACCTCCACGGTCCACCTGGCCAAGCGCCTGCTGCACGACATGGCCGACCGGGACGAGGGCCGCGTCCTGATCACCTCCTCGCTCGCCTCGACCATGCCCGGATCGTTCCAGGCCGTCTACAACGCCTCGAAGTCCTTCCTCCAGTCGTTCGGCGAGGCTCTGCAGAACGAACTGAAGGACACCGGGGTCACGCTGACCATCCTGATGCCCGGGCCCACCGACACCAACTTCTTCCACCGCGCGGAGATGGACGACACCAAGATCGGCCAAGGCGGCAAGGACGACCCGGCCCAGGTCGCCGAACAGGGCTACAAGGCACTGATGGCCGACAAGGACAAGCTCGTCGCCGGATCGGCCAAGACCAAGGCCCAGGGCCTGGCCAACAAGATCCTGCCGGACAGCCTCAAGGCCGAGGCGCACCGGAAGATGGTCGAACCCGGATCCGGGCAATAGTCGGCAGTGGCAGGACGGCGCGTACAACCGGTGTGCCCAGGGCCCGGAACGGGAAGTTCCGGGCCCTGGGCACACCTGCCGCCGGGCCGCGGCCGACTGATCGCGATCAGTGCGGTCGTCGACGGATCCATTCGTCGAGTCCTGGCTCGTATCGGACGAGGCCCAGTTCGGCGAATTGCTCGAGCCACCCTCGCATGGGCCACCACCCCCACCGGTCGCGGAAGATGTGCGCGTTGCGCAGGATGTCGTCGAGGTGGCTGACCGGGGGTTGTTCGACCGGGTGGTGCTGGTGGTAGGCGGGTGCGCCGCCGATCCAATACAGGGGAACGCCGGCACGCCGGGCGAGTTGGGCGAAGTCGGTGTCCTCACCGCCGTATCCCACATACTGCTCGTGGAAACCCCCGAGGCGCTGCCACGTGTCGGCGCCGACGGCGAAGGACAAGGACCAGAACAGGGAGTAGTCCCGCGCCGGAAGGATCTGTCCGTCCGCGGGCGCAGGGCGGGCGCCATGGGGTTGGGCCAGATGCGCAAGTTCGTCCAGCCGGTATCCGTCCGATCCCGGGGCCGGGAGATAGCTGACCGTTCCGCAAAACACGCCAGGCTCCGGCGCTCTCTGGAAAGCCTCACGGTAGCCGTGGAGTAGTGAAGAACCCGGAACACAGTCGACATCGAGGAAAACAAGCAGTTCGGCGCCATAGTCAAGAGCCTGCCGGGCGCCGGCGTTACGCGCCCGAGCCAGCGGCAAACCCGAAGGCGCAGCAGGAATGTGAAGGACGGTAGCCGCAGGGCCGGTGGCCAATCTCTCCGCACACAGCCGGGGGTCGTCCATGGCGACGACGATGTAGTGCTCAGGGATCACGGTGCCCGCCGCCAGTCCCTGGTGTTGGAGCGACAAGTGATCGTGTCGCCCGCGGACGGGCGTGATCACCGCTGATTTCACGGAGCGCCACCGTTCCCTGCGCGCACACCGACCCTGCTGTCCCCGGATGCCCGAACCACGGAGATGGCGGCCGGTTCATGAAAACGTGCGGCGAGGTCGCTCAGGAAGGTCGCGGCGACGCGCGCGCCGTCGCCCGGGGACCAGGCGGTCCACCGCTCGCCGTCGAGCGTGGACGCGGTATGGAGCAGGGCCGGCCACTGGTCGGGAGCGGGCCAGGAATCCCGGACGAGGGCAAGGCCGGCGCGGTGTAGTGCCGCGGCAGTGGCGTGCTGCTCGCCGTGCGGGCGTTGCTGAGGAATGATGACGGCCGGGCGGCGGGCGGCCGCGCATTCGGCGACGGCGTTCTGGCCCGCATGGGTCACCACGATGTCCGCTTCGCACAATGCCGACCACGGGTCGCGCACCCAGTCCTGTGCGCCGGGGCCACCCAGGGTGCGCCAATTCCACCCAGGAGTCGCTGACGCGGCGGCGGCGATGTCCTCATGGTTCACCACGCTGCCGCCGGCACCGAACATCACCAGCACGTTGCGCGTGGTGGACGTGGCCGGGACCGGCGGGCGTGCGTCGAAGCGGGAGAACGCTCCGCTGAAACAGGTCTTGGCCCGCCAGGACTCGGGCCACTGCGGGTCGGCCGGGGAGATGGTGCTCGGCCAGGGGGCCAGCAGCGCGTCGACCATGGCGTATTCAGTGCGGTGCGGCTGGTCGGTGCGGTCGCCCGGCATGGCGACGGCGACGACGGGGATACCCATGAGTCGAGCCATCAGGGCGACTTCGACGGAGACGTCGCTGACGAACAGGCTCGGAACGTGCTCGTCGATCCACGCGGCGATCTTGGCCATCCGGGTGCGCAGACCCGGATGACGGGCCGGCGCCCAGTGCAGGACGCCGTTCGCGGTAGCGTCGGGATCGACGCGCGGGCTCTCGTCGCGCGGCAGGTGCACCCAACCCCCTGCCCACTGCACCGGTCGGGGCAGGGAGGAGAGCAGAGTGAGGGGTTCGGCCATGTGCTCGGCGATGTTCAAGGCACGGTGCAGATGGCCTCGTCCCTGGTGGTGGACGTAGTATCCGATCATCGGAGGCTCCCGGCGGACGTCATGAGGCGATGGTCTGATAGATGCGCTGATATTTGTCGATCATGGAGTCGATGGAGCATTCGCGTTCCGCGTGAGCCCGGATCTCGGATCGGGGCAGTTCCACGGCGTCCGGGATGGCTTCGGCCAGCGCCGCGACGTTCCCGGGCTCGACAAGCCGGCCGCAGGCGGGTGGGATCAGTTCGGGCAGTGCTCCTCGGGCGAAACCGCACACCGGTGTGCCGCAGGCGAGGGATTCGGCGACGACCAGGCCGTACGGTTCGTCCCAGCACGGGGTGACGAGCGTCGCGCGTGCCCGGCCGACCAGGCCGGCCAGGGCGTTCTGCGGCAGGTGGCCGACGTACCGGGCGTCCGGCCCGAGCAGGGGCCGGACAGCACGGTCGAAATAGCCCTGGTCACTGACCGGTCCGGCCAGCAGCAGCGGCTCCCCGGCCGCGCGCGCCGCCTCGATCGCCAGGTGCGGGGCCTTCTCCGGGGTGATCCGCCCGGACCACACCAGGGGCCCGCCGCCCGGCCCGGCCTTCCATCGGTCGATGTCGATACCGTTGAGTACCACGGTCGCACGCGGAACCACGTGCTGCCAGGAGCGCGCGGTGTGGGAGCTGACCGCGGTGAACGTGACCGGGCACCGGCGCGGGGCCTGCACCGCGGATTCCAACCAGGGCGTGGGCGGGGTGTGCAGCGTGGTCAGGACGGGAGCCGGTATCGCGGAGGCCATGGCCACGGGCAGGTAATGCAGGCTGTTGTTGTGGATGACGTCGAAGCCGGGCCCGGCCGGGTCGGCCAGGTCCAACATGAGCTGGAGGTAGGCGTGGTGTTCGGCGACCCACTCGGGCGCGGCCATGCTGACGTCGGCCCGCGCCGCGTCGCTGAGCACCGGGTGGCGCACGGCCAGCTCGGCCGTTCCCAACGCCGGATCCGAGCCCGGCCCGGCGAACAGGGTGACCTCGTGGCCCCGATCGATCAGGCCTCGGGCCAGCGCCCAGGTGTGTGCTTCCAGGCCACCGGCGAAGGGTTCCCGGATGGGGAATCGGGCCGAGGCGATCAAGGCGATCCGTAGCGCGTTCATCGCCGTAGACTCCGGTAGATGCCGTGGTGAGCCTGTCCGACCTGGTCGCGCTCAGTCGCCCGGCCGCTCGCCGACGCGCGCCACTGCGGCCGCTCCCGGTACGCCGTCCGTACTGCGTCGTCCAGCGACTCCTCGTCCAGCCCAGACCGGTCGTGCCCATAGGTCATACAGGGTCGCTGCTGCGCGTAATAGCCACACGACGGCGCGCACACCGCGGTGCCCAGGTCATAGCAGGCCTCCAACCATCCCGAATGCGTGCCGAAACGGTAGGGCAGAACGGACAGATCCACGCTTTGCAGGTAATCCCACAGTTGATCGTCGGAGAAATAGTCGTGCACGTGCAGCTTTAGTGCCCCGCTCTCGGCCAGTTTCCGCAGCCGCGGCAGGACGGTGGGCTCATACCAGTAGCTCGCCGGGTCCTCGATCTCGGGATGAATGTCCACCCGCAGCCGGGCCTGCGGAAGGTCGGCGACCGTCTGCGCGATCACCTCGATGACCGGCAGCGGCGCCATGTTCGGCCGGATGCTCTTGGCGTGCACGGCGACCGTGTACACATCCGACGTCGGGCGGGCACCTTCGATCCTCGGAAGGTCCACCACGTGCGGGTGCGGCAGGACTGTCGCACGCCGGCCCCAGGTGGTCTGAATGCGATCGGCGGCTCCCGGCGTCAAGGTGATCAGATGATCGGCCGCCGGTACGAGGACATCCAGTTGCCGCCGGTGCTCCTCAGGCTCGCGATGATGCGGATTCTCCAAGTCGTGCACCGTGTAGACCAGCGGCTTTTTCCACCGGCGCAACTCGGCGACCAAGTCGGCCAACTGCTGCGGCGTCTGAGCGTCGAATCCGAAGTGCACGTGGAACACGTCGAACGCGTCCCGGTTCGCGCGCACCCACGCAGGATCCAACATCACCGGCGGCCACCACTGCTGAGAACCGACGGGCGCACCGCACGGACGCGGATCCGGAAGCCGGCGTACGACCTCCTGCGCGTATGTCGGCTCCAAGTGCTGCACGTACACATGGCCGGCCGGAACCGACGCCACCCGGATTTCCGGGCTTGCACATGTGCCGGCTGGCTCCTGTACGGCTGAGATGACCGTGTCCATCACACCTCCCATAAGTCACATGGCAACCGTGCTGCCCGCACGATTGCCCGCATGTCCAGGTTTAATCCCTAGGTATTGCTTTCATGACAAATCAACCCAGAGTGCGTATTACCAGGCAGCAGGAAAATTCGCGGCACTGGCCGAGGCGGTCGACCGGTGCCGCTCTATTCCCGGAAAAGGCCGACGCCAAACGTGGCGTTCACGATGATGCGCAGGTCCAGCCGCCGCCCGAGAACAGGCGCCGCCCACGCCGGACCGCCACCGGTGAACGCGCTGACCCCCAACCGGGCGACCCAGTCCTCACTGGCCGCCCGCACGATCGGACGATCGGCTTGCGCCGTCATCGAGATCGCCGCCCCTCCACGATCGGCACCCGCGCACACGCCCGGCCCAGGCGGTCGAACAAACCGGGCGTCGACCCGCGGGCCGCTGCCGCCGTCTGGGGCGCCCGCGCCGGATCTGCCGTCACACCACCCGTCAACTCGCTGCGGAAAGCCGCCGAGGCCGTGGCCCGGATACCGGGCCGTCCTGGAAGACCGCGAGCCCGGGCCAGGCCCGCCGGACATGAAAAAGCCCGGTCGGCCGCGCTCTGGCGGTCGCCGGGCCCGGGGCCGGCCGGTCCGTCCGCGAAGGAGGGCCGGCCGGTGATCGGATCAACTGCGGTGCGCGTCCCGTGCCTTGTCGAGCAGAGCGGCGAAGGGACCGGTCACGCGCTGGGCGGCCGGCGAACCGGCAGCGGTCGGATGCGGGTGCGTCGGGGCCTTGTGCTCGGCCTTGAGCAGCTTCTCCCCCATCGCCCGCAGTTCGTCGTCCGAGTGCGCGGCCTGGACCAGCGGGAACTCCTCGCGCTCCTCGTGATCCGCGTGATCGGAGACGGCCTGCTCGAACTCGCCGAGCTTGGCCAAGAACTCGGCACCGGTCACGTCCATCTTCTCCAGCTCGGCCAGCACGTGCGCGGCCTCGCTCTCCTCCGCGTTGCGCGCGTCGGCGACCTCGGTGCCCGCGTCCTTGCGCGAGACCGGCCGCAACACCATCTCCTCACCGCCCTCATGGACCGCGAGCAGCTCACGCAGGTCGTCGAACAGCCCCTGCCTGGTCTCGCCCGTCGCGTTGCGCACCATCACGAACAGCTCGCGGATCTTGGCATGCTGCTCGAGCAACACGCTGATCACGCTGCCCGCGGGCATCCCGGCGGCCTGGGCCCGCTCCATCTCCGACTGGCTCATTCTCTCTGGTCCTTTCCAGGGGCGGCGGGTTCAGCCGCCGCGACGTCGACCGCGTCCACGCGCGGAAACCGTCTGTTTACCGAGCCGCGAGCCTTTAAACCCTCTCCTCGTCGTCCCGCCGCAGTTCCGAGGCAACCGGCCGGTTGAAGTGTCCCCGGGCCTCGGCCGATCCCCGCCCGAGCCCTTCGCCGCGCTGTGCGGTCCGTTCGACGACCTGCGCGGCGACGTCCCGCAGCTTGACGTTGCTGCGTTGCGACGTGGTCCGCAGAAGGTCGAAGGCTCGGTCCGGGCCGCACGGCGTCTGGGCCATCAGGATGCCGATCGCCCAATCGATCACCGGCCTGGTGTGCAGCGCCCGCTCCAACTGGCCGGCCAGCCGCTGCGCGTCGCCCACCTCCAGCGCCGAGGTCAGCGCGAACCTCGTGTATCGCGTGACCAGATTCGTGAGCGACTCGTCCATCATGCCGAAGGCGTCCAGGCCCCGTCCGTACAGGTTGACCGACGCCACCTGCCGGTCGTCCAGACGGAATCCGGCCGACAGGAAACTGGCTACGTTCGCGGCGCTGGAGGCATCCACGAATCGTGGCCAGCGGCTCTTCGCCGCGCGATAGTCGATCCGCTGTACCGACTGCTCGCGGGCGGCCACCAGGCACGGTCCGTCGTCCAGGAGGTACTGTTCCCGGTCCAGGTCGACGGCCCACGCCACGGTGGACTCGGCCGTGGACGCCTGGCCCGCCGCGTCGATCACCGTGATGCTCACCGCCGCGCACCCTTCGATCAGGCCCTCGACCAGGGTCACGCACCGGCGCAGCGTCTCCTCCCGGGTCCGCTCCGTCTCGACCTCCTCGAACGCGGCCAGCAGCCGCACCGCCTCGTCGACCCGCGCGGCGGCGGCTTGCTCATCGCCGTCCTGCTTCCGGCTCTGACCCTGTGACACCGCACTCCGATCCGTACGCAAGGATGTCGGCATGATCACCCGGGCCCGAACGCCATCCGGCTGACCAGGTGCCTCGAATGAGGCTACATCCCGGTCCCCACCGGGCACCGATTTCCCTGACCGGCCCGGATCAAGCGCTGAACCGCCTGTGTCTGGTCGTCCGCCGCAGCTGTCGACCGGCTGGAACCCTGGCGGCCGACGGCTATCTGTGGGAAACTGGTTCGATACCGGGACTGGTTCGATCAGTAGCCTTCCTTACGGCCCGGGTGGCCGCGCTCGCGGCGCGTTGGTGGGAGGCGCCTGATGCACTCTTCCCAAGTCTTTTCTCACGAGTTGTTCACCATCCGCTCCGGCTCCGCGGTGGCCGGCAGGGTCATGGTGCGGATCGCCGGGCAGATCGACTTCGACAGCGCGGCGGATCTGGAACGTGCCGTCGCGTCCGTTCCCGGGCCCGGAGTGCGCGCCCTGGTGGATCTGTCCGGCGTGGAGTTCATCGACTGCGCCGGGCTGGGCTCCCTGCTGCGGCTGATCGACCGCGGGGTGGTGACCGGCGTGATCAGGCCCAGTCCGGTCGTGCGCCGCCTGCTCGGGTTGACCGGTTGCGCTCTGCCCGGGCGTCCCGTGCCGGGTCGCCTGGCGGCGCGGGCGAAACCGGCCGGCGCGGCCCGGCGGGCGTACCGGCCCAGGTCGGTGCTCCGGCCCTGAACGAGCCGGCGCGTGGGCGCTGGCCCGACGCCGCAGCGCCAAGACGCCGACCGCTCGCGCGGCCGGCCACGCGAGGCACGGCCGGGCCTACGAGGTCGGGCCTACGAGGTCGGGCCGCTCAGCGCAGATATCCGGGCGGCAGATCGTCCGGGCCGATCCTCAGTGGGTCCTGACCGGTCAGCACGACGTATTCGGACAGATCGCGTAGTTTGACGTTGAGGTTCTGCGACACCGAGACCAGCAGCTCGAACGCCTGGGCCGAGTCAGTCCGATGCCGTTCCAGCACGATTCCGGTCGCCTCGCCGATGCGCTGGCGGCTGTGCATGGCGGTGCGCAGCGACTCCATCAAGGCGACGTTGCGCAGCGCGATCGCCGCGTGGGTCGCGAACACCTGCGCGATCTCCACGGCCTGGGGCCCGATCGCCCCGGGCGTCCAGGCGTGCAGGTTCAACGCGCCGAACGTGTTCCTGCCGTTGCCGGCCGGAAGGCCACAGGAGACCATGGCGCCGACGCCCAGCCGCCGCGCCCGCGGGGTGAACCGCGGCCAGCGCCTCTCGGCCGCCATGTCCTCGATCCACACCACGCCGGGCGACCGAGCCGCATCCAGGCAAGGTCCCTGACCCGACTCCGCCTGCGCCTGGTCGACCTTGCGCACCGTCTCGTCCGTGAACGCCACGCTGCGCAACCGACCTGCGCCGCCGAGAACGGTGACGCCCGCGGACGCAACGCCCTCGACCGCCTCCACCGCGAGTTCCACCACGCGTCGCTGCAGTCGCTCCTGTGACGTCTCCCGGCTCAGATCCTGCGCGGCCCGGGCGAACTTGCGCACCAGATCCAACCGCTCGTCCGCTGCCACGGCGCCACCTCTTCTCGTCCTCTACCGCACCGCGGCGCCATCGTCTGCTTGTCCATGACCGGCCGGGCTATCCCACGGCCGTCCGCAGGTCTCTGAGAATCCTGGTGAGGATCCGGGAGACCTGCATCTGGGAGACACCTATCTCGACGGCGATCTGCCCCTGGGTCATGCCGTGGAAGTAGCGCATCATCAAGATCCTTTTGTCCCGCTCCTTCAGGCCGGCCAGCAGCGGTTTGAGGGACTCGCGGTCGACCACGGCGTCGTATCCCGCGTCCGGTTCGCCGATCGTCGCGGCGAGCGTCGTGCCCTCCTCGTCTGGGCGCATCGGCTTGTCCAGCGACGCGACGCGGTACGCCTCCCCCGCGCCCAACGCCTCGATCACCTCCTCCTCGCTCGCGTCCAGTTCCCCGGCCAATTCCGCCACCGTCGGGGAACGGCCGAGGCGGTGGGTGAGAGTCTCGGTGGTTCTGCGCAACGCCACCGAGAGTTCCTGCGTCCGCCGCGGCACGTGCACGTCCCAGGTCAAGTCCCGGAAGTACCGCTTGATCTCCCCGATGATCATCACGGTCGCGTACCCGAGGAACGCGGTACCGTACTCCGGGTCGAAGTTGTCGGCGGCCTTGAGCAGCCGGAGATACGCCACTTGGGCGAGGTCGTCGATCTGACTCTGGTGCGCGGCATACCGTACGGCGACGTGCCGCGCGTACGGCATGTGGTCCTCGATCACGCCGTCGCGCAGCCGTATCCGCTTCGGGTCGCCGGGCGCCATCCGGGCAATCAGCGAGAACAGGCGCATGGTCTCGGCCCGCCGCTCGGCATGGGGCGATTGCCTGGAAACACCGTTCACCGGGGCGCCGCCCACCTGACCGGCGGTCTCAGTACCCTCCGCTGCCGGGCTCACGGGCAGATCCGGGCACCCGGGCCTTCCCGGACGGTCTCGGGTTTCAGGGAGCGCCGACCGTCGAAGAGTTCAGAGGTGCTTGGCTCGCGCGCCATGGTGGGCGGAAAAGCGCAGAACAGCATGGGCATGAGAACGGTTCCTTCGCCTACAGGAACTTCGGGCAGCAGTATGCCCGGGGCGGCCGACTACTGTCCGAACCGGTTCGCTCCGCCGACGAGTCTAGCGGGCCGTCCCTGCGGTCGGCCCGTCGGGCCTGGGCTCTATAACCCGTTCGATGGAATCTCACCTCCGGACCGCGGCCCCGTCCGAGTCGGCGAGGCTGCCTCCCGGCGACGTTCAGACCCGGCGAGAACGTGCTCAGCGCAGACAGCCTGACGGAAAGTCCTCGGGATCGATCGCGAGCGGGTCCTGCCCGGTGAGCACGACATGCTCGGCCAGGTCGCGCAGCTTCACATTCAGACGCTGGGACACCGAGACCAACAGGCCGAAAGCCTGCGCAGAACTCACTCTACGCCGCTCCATCATCATGCCGGTCGCCTCGCCGATCCGCTGCCGACTCCCCAACGCGGTACGCAGCGACTGGGTCATCGCCGCATTGTCCAGAGCGATGGCTGCGTGCAGCGCAAATGCGTGGGCCAGCTCGGCCGACTCCGGCCCGAAGGCCCCGGCCGTCGGCGCGTGCAGGTTCAACGCGCCGCGCGTACCGTTGCCCCGGCCGGCCGGAAGGCTGCACGAGACCATGCTGCCGACGCCCAACTCCCGCGCCCTGCGCGCGAACCGCGGCCACCGCTCCTCCCGCGCCATGTCCTCGATCCGCAACACGCACGGCTCGCGCGACGCGTCGAGACACGGGCCTTGGCCGTGTTCCACCTGTACCAGGTCCACCGCGTGCACCAGTTCATCGGTGTAAGCCACGCTGCGCAACATACCGCCGCGGTCAAGAATGGTGACCCCCGCGAACACGGCGCCTTCGACCGCGATCGACGCCAACTCCACCACCTGCCGTACCACGTAGTCCTGGGTGCGTTCTCCGCTCAGTTCCTGCGCGATCCGGGCGAATCTCTTCGCCGATTCCACTGCCTCACTCGGCGCCATCGCGCCACCTCGTCTCTCACTGCTCATTCGCCGTAACGCTACGTCCCCATGTGGATACCACAGCTGGCACAGGGGGTCCTGTACAGCGCTCGTGGTAGGCGCCACTGCTCGCGTCTATTGCCCGTGGACCGATGTCTATGCGCCGAACGAGCGACGCGAATGGTCCGGCTCGGGAAGACCGCCGCCCGTCCGACCACTTCGTTCCTCGCGTGACACAGGGGACGTTTCAGGCGGTCGTCCGGCGGGAAACGGCGGGCGATCGGCGCACGGGGCGTCCGACGACGAAGGAGTGCGACGGTGGCTGAGACAGATGGCTGGGACGCGGCGGACGAATACGGCGCTGCTGAGGCGTTCCGCGCAGGGGACGAAGCGGTGTCCCGGGCGGAGGAGACTGTCAGCGAAGCGTGGATCGCCGAACTGGATCTGCTGCTTTCTCGAGCGCACAGGGCTCTGGCTCTGGCCAGGGCCGCGCGGCGTGCGGCGGGCGACCGGGTGCGGGTTGCCCAACGCGCTTCCCACCCGCAAGCCGTGGTCCAGGCCCAGAGCGCACTCGAACAGGCCTGGGCCGCCGAACGCCGGTGCGAGCAGGAGGCGTTGGAGCTCAGATGCTTCACGGCCGAGGAGAAGGAATGGGCGGCGCTCGCCGCCGAACAGCGCGAGCTGACCGCTCTGGCCGACCAGGTCCGCCTGGGCACCGCGTTCGACGGTCTGCGGAACCTGGCCACGTCCCCGCGAAAGCCCCGCGAGTCCGACGCGCAGTGAGCTTGAGCCGGCCGTTCCATCCGTACTGACCGCGGGCCCGGTCCGCTTCGCCGGACCGGGCCGGCTGCGCTCACGGAGCGTCGAACTCAGCCAGGATGTCCGCGCTGACCTCCGCCAGAGTGCATCCGCCGCCGAACGCCCGGGCACGCATCAACGCCAGTGCGTCTTCGATACTCAGGTCCTCTCGCGCGGCCAAGACCCCCACCGCCCTGGCGGTGGCGGACCAATGGATGTCGCTCACGTCCCCGGAACCCGAGACGGCCAGGTAAGGGGCGGGTGCCAACAAGGCGTCCGGGACGGTGAGAAGCATCGTCGCGGTCAAGCCCGCAGCCGCAACCGCCTGGCCCACCACATCCTCGTCCAACCCTGCGGGCTCGGTGTCGGCTACGTCGATGCAGCCGAGCACCGTCTTTCCGATGCACATGGGGAACGCGTAGACCGAACGAACCGACGGCAGTTGCTCGCGCAGCATGGACCCGAATCCCGGCCAGGGCGTCGTCTCACGGGCGAAGTCGCGCACCAGAACAGGAGCGCCGGTCTGAGCCGCGCTGATACACGGTCCTTGGGCGACCGTGAACTGGATCTCCTCCAGCCGCAGCGCAGTCGCATCCGAGGCGCACAGAAGCTGGCGGGAAGAACGCTGGGTCATCACCGAGATGCTCACCGCCTCGATTCCCAGCCCTTCGACCCATGCCCGGCACAATCGTTGCGCAAGGGGCCGATCACCGGATTCGTTCTCACCAGCCTGCAAGATCCGCAGTACCAGATCACCATGGGCGCCCATATCTCATCCTCCCGAACTCCACACCTGCTCCCAGACCCTGCACTGCGCCGACCGCGCAGTCATCTGTCCGGCGCCGACAGGAGCTGTCGGCGCCGGACGGATCTCCACACCTGCTTCTCTTCTTCCTCCGGCGTGATAGCCGCCGGACACCGTCTCCAGGAGCTCCTTGACGTCCGGGGCCGACAGGGCGCTGACCACATCCGGTGCGGCTGCGGCTCACGGCGCCACCGCCCTGTGGGATGTGAAAGTCGCCACCGACGCACGGGAGGTGACCGTGGCCGAGCAGCACATCCGCAGCTTTCTGGAGGTACTCCCGTTGACCGCTGCGGCGTTTGCCGCGTGCCTGCACTGGGACCAGGTCCGACACGCGTTCGACGGTCGGGCCCGCCCCGAGGATTGGCGACTGCTGCCCAAGGACGCCCGGCGGCCCACGTCATACCTCATCGGACTCGGCGCGGCGGTCACCACGTTCGTCGCCCTGCCGTACGGCGAGGAGCTCCTCCGGTGTGTGCGAGCGCAATACCGTCGCCGACTTGAGGCGCGGGATCCTTAGGTTTTCCGGGAAATAGACGGCGAGCAGGTGCGGGGTGCGGAATCTGACATGCAGCAGTACAGCCGCCCGGTCCGGAAGTCAGGCGAGCAGATCCAGTATGGCTTTTTCGACGGCGCCCTGGGTCGCCGGCCGGCCGTACCGGCCGTCGACCCTCAGTTCTCCGAGCGCGGGCGCGATCGTGCGACCATGCTCGAACAGTTCGAAAATCCGAGGGTTGATATACGACGCGCGGCAGACGGCCGGAGTGTTGCCCAGGTAGTGGGCCACCTCCTTGACCGCACGGACGTCGGCGTGTCTGCGAGCGGACGGCGGGCCGTGTGCGACGCCCTTCGACACGGCGAGGGCGACGGCGGTCAGCAAAGTGGCCACCGCCTTGTCGGCCTGCTCGTCCACCATAGTCAAGACGCGGTCGAGTCCGCCCTTGGCCGGGTAGTGGAAATCGATGGTGTCGCCCCTGCCGCGTTCGACGTGTTCGCACAGGATCGTCGTCAGGCCGGAGGTTCCGTTGCTCTGCACATACTGGTCGGACCCGATTCGGAAAAACCAGGCGCACGGAATGAGCTTTGATGCGGTCGAGCTGCGCGCTGTCGGTCAGACGGCTGTCGTCCTGGGCGAGATACCCCAATCCGCGCCCGCGGCGCACGCGGCGGTATCCAAGCGTGTGGAGGTTACTGTGCCTCATCCGGGCCCATCACGGCAGTCACAGTTTGCGCAATGCGGGCAGCAGGTGGTCTTGCGCCCAGCCGAAGAACGGCTGTTGCGCGTCTCCCCCGACCTGAACGAGCGCGACCTCGGTGAACCCCGCGTCGGCGTACGCCTTGACGGCCTGGACGAACTCGTCCACGTCGTTCCCGCACGGGATCGAGTCGGCCACGTCCTCGGGCCGGACGAACTGGCTCGCCCCGGCGAAAGCCGCGGTCCCGGGCAGCTCGGCGTTGACCTTCCAGCCGCCGCCGAACCAGCGGAACTGCTCGTGCGCCCGAGCCACCGCGGCGTCGCGGTCCGGGTCGTAACTCACCGGGATCTGCCCGACGCTCGCCTTGCCCGCGCCGCCGTGCCGCGCGAACGCCTCCAGCAGGCCTCGCTCCGGCTCGACCGCGATCACCAGGTCCGCCAGCCGCCCGGCCAGCTCGCACGACTGCTCCCCGGATACGGCGATCCCGATCGGCGGCGGCTGCTCGGGCACGTCCCACAGGCGGGCGGAGTCCACCTGGAAGTGCTTGCCGTGCCGGGTGACGTACTTGCCGGTGAACAGGTCCCGGATGATCTCCACGGCCTCCTCCAGCATCTCGTGCCGCACGTCGGCCGCGGGCCAGCCGCGCCCGACCACGTGCTCGTTCAGGTTCTCCCCGGCGCCGAGCCCGAGCCGGAACCTGCCCTCGGCCAGCAACTGCACCGTCGCGGCCTTCTGCGCCACCACCGCCGGATGGTAGCGGACCGTCGGACAGGTCACGTACGTCATCAGCGGAATGGTCGAGGTCGCCTGGGCTGCGGCGCCGAGCACGCTCCACACGTACGGCGCGTGGCCCTGCCCGTCCAACCAGGGGAAATAGTGGTCCGAGGCCACCGCGAAGTCGAAGCCGACCTGTTCGGCCCGGACCACGTCCTCGACCAGCTGTCGGGGCCCGGCCTGCTCACACATCATCGTGTATCCGATACGCACCATGGATCGCTTTTCACCCCCGAACACGATTCGAAACCGGGCATTTCACAAATAATGAGCCGACGGCGTAGCGGCTTGCGCGGCGACCCGCTGAATGCGCATGAAACCGGGAATGAGGGGTAACGGCGGCCACACGCCGTGAGCGGACGTCCGCGAAGAACCGTCCCGGCAGCGGCGCACCATGTTCGCCACGCATCCCGACGACGAAGGAGGCGCATCTCATGGCAACCTCAAGACGTCGAACGCCCCCGACGGCCAGGCAACGGCACGAGGCGGCGCGGCTGATCGCCGAAAAGGGGGACACCTACGCCCTCGAAGCGGGGATCGTGCTCAAGGACGCTCCCTCGCCGCTCTACCGGCTGCTGGTCCTCACCACGCTGCTCTCGGTGCGGATCAACGCGCAGATCGCCGTGGCCGCAGCGCGCGAGATCTCCACCGCAGGTTGGCGCACGCCGCGCGCCATGGCCGACGCGGCCTGGCAGGACGTGGTCGACGCTCTCGGCCGTGCGCACTACAAGCGCTATGACGAGAGCACCGCGACCGCCCTGCATGACGGAGCGGTCCTGCTGCTGGATCGATGGGGCGGGGACCTGCGCCGCCTGCGCGCGGAGGCGGACGGCGACGCCCGGGAGATCCGGCGGCTCCTGCAGGAGTTCCGCCGGATCGGCCCGGTGGGCGCGGAGATCTTCTGCCGCGAGGCCCAGGGACTCTGGCCCGAACTGCGCCCGTCGATCGACAAACGCGCCCTTGACGGCGCCCGCAAGGCCGGTCTGCCCGCCGACGCGCCATCGCTGGCCGCGCTCGTCGCACCGCAGGAGCTACCCCGCCTGGCCGCCGCGCTGGTGCGCTCCACGCTCTGACCGGTGCGGCCATCGAGCGCTTCAAGGATCAAGCGGTTTCCACCGATGACAAGGAGCGGAACGTGTCAACTACGCACTCTCCCTACGAGAGTTCCGATGAAACCACAAGTCGCGCGATCGAAATCACCTTCGCGCCGGCGGGTTCGCGCAATCCGCCCGATGTCGTCGTCCTGCACTGCACCCCGGACCTGGGCCCCGGCGGCCACAGCGTCTACTGCGACGCCACCGGCATCATCCGGGCCGAAGTGAGCGCGTCCGGCGAGGCGCGCATGCTGCCCACCAGCGCCCAGCAGCAGCCCGCCCGCCCGGTGCGGTGCCGGTTCCTCGAACCGGAGGCCGAGTCCGACGAACAGTAGCCGGGCAGACGCGACCGCCGGCCGGTGTCCGCCGGACGAAGCTGATCGCGGCTCAGAGCAGCGGGTTCCCGCCGACTCTTCCCTCCTCGGGCGGCCTGCCGCGGTCGGCTGAGCCAGAATCTCCTCAGGGTCGAGCGTGCGATCGATCAGGCCCCGGGCCGTGGACGTCAACGCGCGGCCGGTCGCCTCCGCATACCCGCACAGGTGCTCGAACGCCTGGTCCCTGGACATGTCCCCGTGTTCGGCCGGGAACCCCTTCCCCCGTTCGATGACAGAGCGTTCGGTCAGGGCCTTCTTGATGTGCTTTTCCGCGGAGTCCACCAGCCCGAGCCCTTGGCCATACTGGACGATGCCGATCATGGCCAGGTCGGCCAGCGCCTGGCCCCCGCGCAGCACCTCCGGCGCGTACAGGCTGCGGCTGCCGTAGAAGAGGTTCATCGCGCCCACCGTGCGCTCGCGCAGGCGCAGAGGAAGGGCGCACACGGATCTGATACCCGGTCGGCCGGCTCCGGGAACGAAACGGGGCCACCGGTCCGCGCAGGCCGACAGATCCGCCTCCTGCACCACCGGGACGGGCCGGTGGCGGCTCTGTTCGGGCCGAACCCGCCGCGCACCGGTTTGAGACCGGATCCAGCGGCAATCCCCAGTGCCGCAACACCCGATCGGCGGCGCTGTCCGGCGCCGCCCGCGAAGAGGAGGACTGATCATGCCGTCATTGACCGGAAAGACCGTCGCGTTCCTGGTCGCGCCCGAAGGCGTCGAACAGGTCGAACTGACCGAACCGTGGCGGGCCGTGCAGGACGCCGGGGGTTTCGCACAGCTGATCTCGACCACCGGTGTCCAGATCCAGGGGTTCAACCACCTGGACCGGGGCGACGTGTTCCCTGTGGACGGGGTCGTCTCCTCGGTCTCGGCGGCGGACTTCGACGCCCTGGTGCTGCCGGGCGGGGTGGCCAACCCCGACGCGCTGCGCCAGGACCCGGACGCGGTCTCCTTCGCCCGCTCGTTCTTCGACGCGGGTAAGCCGGTGGCCGCGATCTGCCACGCGCCGTGGACCCTGATCGAGGCCGACGTGGTGCGCGGACGCACCGTGACCTCGTGGCCGAGCCTGCGCACCGACCTGGCCAACGCCGGCGCCCACTGGGTCGACGAGCAGGTCCAGGTCTGCACCGGCGGCCCGAACGTCCTGATCACCAGCCGCAAGCCCGACGACCTGCCGGCCTTCAACGAAGCGCTGGTCGAGCAGTTCGCCAAGTAGCCGACCCCGGCCGCGGCAGTCCCCACCGCGCCGTTGCGCGCCGTACCGGCGACGGGCGGCGCGGTCTCCTCATGTCCCGCCCGGCTCTGTTCGCAAAATAACGCACGCGGAGCGCATGATTTCCGCCCGCGCGGCAATGCCCGACCCGGCCGTCGCAGCCCACGTATGTCGACCGGCCTCAGCGAAGGAGCATCACCATCATCGAACGCACGAGCCACCAGAGCGACACCGAGTTCACCTTCTCCCTCCCACCCGGCCACCCTGGCCGACGGGCACGCGGTCGGTGTCGTGGGCGACTTCAACGACTGGAATCCCGCCTCCCACCCACTGCTGCCCCGCGAAGACGGCTCGCGCGCGGTGACGGTGCGCCGGCCGGCCGGCGAGCGCACGCCTTGCGCTACCTGGCCGCCCCCGACCGGTGATTCAACGAAGAGGACGCCGACGGCCGCGACGGGCTTGACGACTACCTGAACACCTGGCCCCGCAACGATCGGCGCGCCCGGCCGCGAGAGGCTCGTCCGCCGGCCGCGCCGATCCCGCGGCCGCGGCGCGACTCCGCCTCCCCATCCGACGCCCATCCGGCCCGAACTTCCGGACATCTCATGCCACTGACTCAGCACGAACAACGCATCCTGACCTACGTGGAACAGGACCTGGCTGCGCACAACCCCCGACTGGCCCGACTCCTGGCCGCCCCCGGCCCGCTCACCCGCGCCCTGCACGGACCCTACCGGGCACTGTACTGCCTGATCAGCGTCTTCGCTCTGGCGGTGGGCGCGCCGCAACCAGCATGATCTACGGGCTGGGCCGCTGAGCCGGGCCCCTCGGCCCCGCACTGGCGCGCTCGGCCCGGCGCAGCAGAACGCGGGGCAGCAGCAGCCAGCACACGCAGAACCACCCGAGTACCAGAACACTGAGAACGGTGGCCAGAGCCGGATGCCCGGTCGCGGTACGCAACAGCAGCAGCAGGGCCGTCGCGATGGTGAGCGCGAGCAGGCCGAGGCCCAGCGCGACGAACCTTCCCGCCACGCGGACCAGGCGCGGCTTGACGTCGTGGCCGGACAGCGCCCGGTGCAGGCACACCGGCGTGATCAACGCACCGGTCGCGCAAGCACCCAGCACCACGATCACCACGTACAAGCCCTTGTCGAAGCCGCCCAGAGTCGCGAACCTCGGTGTGAACGCGACGCTCAGCAGGAACCCGAACAGAATCTGCGCCCCGGTCTGGGACACCCGCACTTCCTGCAACAGTTCGTCCCACATCCGGTCGGCCCGCTCCTGCGCGGTCTCATCGCGCCCCGGGCCGCCGTTCGACGGCACGGGTCGAGTGCTCCGGACCGTGCCGTCCTCCATCGGGATCCTTCCATCAACTCCGGGATGAGACTCTCCGCTCCATTTCCCCGCGATCTTCGCATCCAACCCGCGCCTTGCCCGCTTACTCCCGGGAGAAGGCCTCGTGGGCCTTGTCCAGCAAGGCCGCGAACGGTCCAACCTCGTACTGCTCGTACTGCACGATGGTGGTCCCGGCTGCTTCCTGATGCTCGGGCGCCGAGGCCAGCGTCTGCACATGCCCCATGCGGCGGCCCAGTTCCTGCAGCTCCTCGGCACTGACGGACGAGGCGAGCCGGGCGAACTCCAGGCTCTCCTCACTGGAAGCGTGCTGGGAGACGGCCTTCTGGAAGTCGGCGAACAGCGCGGCGAACTCGTCACCGTGCACATCGAGCTGCTCGAGCCGCGCCATCACCCGGGCCGCTTCCTGCTCCTCGCCGGTGCGCTCCCGAGCCACCTCGGCGCCGACCCCGAGGGTCCTGCTCGACAGCGGCCGCAGTACCAGCTCCTCGCCGGTCTCGTGGATGGCCAGCAGCTCGCGCAACCGGTCGAACGCCACCTGCTTGGCCTCGCCCTCGGACCTGGCAACCTGCTCGAACAGCAGGTGGATCCGGGCGTGCTGCTCGAGCAGCACCGCCACGATGCTGCCTTCCGGCTGCGCCGCCGCCGACACCCGCGCCCGTTCGACATCGTCCAACATCTGAATACTCCTCTTCTCGGTTCTGCCCGGAATTTCGCCATCGCCGGAACGGCGGCGGCTAAACGGTCGGCCGCCGAACGGTCGGTCTCCTAGTAGCCGAACGGTCCCGAACGGCGAACAAATTCTCGCCCGAGCGCATGCTATGCGCCCGGATGGGCAATCCCGGATCCCAGCCGGACCGACGTGACGAAAAGAACGGAGAACCATGATGCTCACCCTCACCGACAACGCCGCCCAAGTCGTCCACACCATCACCGCGGACCAGGAGGCCTCTGACGGACTGCGCATCACCACCCAGGCGCAGCCGGCGGGCGAGATCGCCTTCGCCATCACCCCGTCGCCGGGTCCCGCGCCGCAGGACACCGTGGTCGAGGCGCGAGAAGGCGACGCCCGGATCTACCTCGAACCGCAGGCCGCAGCCCTGCTCGACGACCAGGTCCTGGACGCGCTGGTGACCGATCAGGG
This sequence comes from Actinocrinis sp., assembly GCA_035943635.1. GTDB lineage: Bacteria > Actinomycetota > Actinomycetes > Streptomycetales > Catenulisporaceae > DASZBX01. The sequence goes on from DASZBX010000044.1 coordinate 22,348, forward strand.
CGAGGTCACGTTCCTGCTCACGACCCAGTCCCCGGCCGCCGGCTGACCCCTCGCCCGGCCCGGTCCACCGGACCGGGCCGGCCGCGCCATCCGCATGCACCGGCAGACGTTCACCGCCGAAAACCGGCGGGCGAGCCGCCCGCCGAGGCGAGGGCCTCAGCCCGAGATCGCGTCCAGTTCCCCGGCCACCGTCTCGGCCAGGCCCCGCCAGCTGTCCTCGAATTTGGTCAGCCCTTCCCGCTCCAGCGCCTCGATCGCCCCGTCGGCGTCGACGCCGACCTGCTTGAGCGCGTCGAAATGTGCCCTGGCCTGGTCATACCGGCCGATGATGGTGATTCCCGTGACCTGGCCATGGTCGGCGAAGGCCTCCAGGGTGGCGCCGGGCATGGTGTTGACCGTGTGCGGCGCGACGAGTTCGGCGACGTAGAGGGTGTCGGGATAGGCCGGGTCCTTGACTCCGGTGGAGGCCCACAGCGGGCGCTGCGGCCGCACCCGGCCGTCACTGCGGGCCACGAGCTGCTGCCAGCGTCCGCCGGCCATCGAGTGCTCGAACATCTCATAGGCCAGTCGGGCGTTGGCCACCGCGGCCCGGCCCCGCAGGGCGAGGGCCTCCTGCGTGCCGACGTCGGCCAGGCGGGCGTCGATCGCGGTGTCGACCCGCGAGACGAAGAAGGACGCCACCGAACGGATCCCGGACAGGTCCACCCCCGCCTCGGCGGCCTGTTCCAAGCCGCTCACATACGCGTCGATGACCTGCCGGTAGCGGTCTAGCGAGAAGATCAGGGTGACGTTCACACTCACCCCCTCCGCGGTGAGAGCCGTGATCGCGGACAGGCCCTCGACCGTGGCCGGCACTTTGACGAACATGTTGGGCCGGTCCACCTCTGCCACCAAGGCGTGCGCCTGCGCGACGGTGGCCTGGGTGTCCCGGGCCAGACCGGGGTCGACCTCGATGGACACCCGTCCGTCGAGACCCTCGGTGGCGTCGTACACCGGGCGCAGTTCCTCACACGCGGCACGCACGTCGGCCGTGGTGATGGCGAACACCGCCTCCTGCACACTGGCGCCGTTCTGCTTCAACCCACGCAACTGGTCGGCGTAGCGTTCCCCGTGAGCCAGCGCCGAAGCGAAGATCGTGGGGTTGGTCGTGACGCCGACCACGTGGCGCCGGTCGACCAGCTTGCGCAGGCCGCCGCCGGCGAGCAGTTCGCGCGAGAGGTCGTCGAGCCAGACGGACACCCCCGCTGCGGACAGATCCGTCAGGGGGTCCTGCTCGAACAAGTGGGCCATGACTGCCTCCATGATCAGTTATGCGGTAGGGACGCGGGCTCGCCGGGTAGGTGTGTTCAGCGCCCGAACGAGGCCAGGACCGCTGCCATGTCCTCGTCCGCGTGCCCGGCGTCCGCCGCGGTCCGGAAGTCGGCCTCGATCGCCTCCATCAACCGGGTGTCGGTGCCGGTCGCGCGCATCGCCGCCACGATCAGGCCGGCGTCCTTGACCGCGCCGCCGAGCGCGAACGCCGGCGAGAACGAACCCTCGATCATCGAACTACCCTTGAGCTGGGCATACGCGCAGTCGAGCGGACCGCCGGACACCGCTTCGAGGAACAACCGCGGGTCCAGTCCCGCATGGCCGGCCAAAGCGACGCTCTGGGCAGTGGCGGCCGTGATCGACAACACCCACGCGTTGGCGGCCAGCTTCAGCCGCTGCCCGTCACCCGGACGGTCCCCGACCCACAGTGTGCGTGCCCCGATCGCCTCCAGGACGCCGGCCACCTTCCCGCGCAACTCCTGCGAACCGGAGCCGAGAACGGTCAGCTTGCCCTCCTGCGCGGGCTGTCGGGTGCCCAGGACCGGCACGTCCAGGTAGCCCACGCCGTGCTCGGCAGCCAAGCGCGCAAGCCGGTCGGCCGCCTCGATCCCGACCGTGCTCGCCTGCGCCCAGACCGCACCGGCCCGAAACGAGGGCAACGCCTGCTCCATCACTTGGGCGACGGCATCGGCGTCGAACAGCATCGTGACCACCACGTCCGCACCGGCCACCGCAGTCACCGGATCAGCCGCCACCGTCGCCCCGGCGTCTTCGAGCGCCGCGGCCTTGTCCCGGCTGCGGTTCCACACCGTGACGTCGAAACCATTCCTGAGCAGGCTCATCGCCATTCCGGAACCCATCATCCCGGTGCCCAGCACTGTGACAGACTCGGTCATGGTCCTTCTCCATTCTTCCGGGGTTCCAATGGCACCGGGGCCGGCGCGCGGATGCCCATCCTCGCAGAGGTCTGTGTCGGCGGAATCAATGTCCTGCTCACCATCGTCGCCGTCTGGCTGATGGACCGGGTCGGCCGGCGCCCCCTGCTGCTCGTCGGCACCACCGGCATGCTCCTAGGCCTGCTCACGGTCGCCGGCGCGTTCCTCGGCGGCAGCCACCTGACCGGGTCCGCCGCGATCGTCGCGATCGTGGGCCTGATGTTCTTCCAGGGGTCCTTCGCCATCGGCCTGGGCCCGGTGTTCTGGCTGCTGATCGCCGAGATCTACCCGCTGAAGGTGCGCGGCACCGCGATGGGCATCGCCACCATCGCCAACTGGGGAGCGGACTTCGTCGTGACCATCTCGTTCCTGACCCTGATCAACGCGATCAGCGGCGTGGGCACGTTCCTGTTGTTCGCCGCCTTGACCCTGGTCGCCCTGGTCTACTTCAAGCTCAAGGTGCCGGAGACGAAGGGCCGCAGCCTCCAGGAGATCGAGACGGACCTGGACTCGACGCACTCGGCCACCGCGCCGGCCGCGGCGGGCGCCGACGCCGAAGCCGGCTCCCAGGCCGCCTGACGACGCCACTCGACGACCGGACCCACCGCAGGACAGGAGTTCATCCCGCTGCGGCAAGGCGACACCAGTTCGGTGCCGGCCCGGCTCTCGTCGCCCGCTTACCGAAAAGGGTGAGGCCATACGGAGCAATCACGCACGCTTGACAGCGGTTCGTCACCGTCGCCCGCCCGTGTTCCGTCGCGCCGCCTGCGCGCCGGAATCCTCTGGTCAGTCGGCGTGGCCCTCATCCTCGTGGCCGGAGTCCTGTCCCGCCTGGAGGAACTCTCTGCGACGTGGGCCGACCCCGTGAACATCACCGCCGGGGTCCTGCTGCTGCTCGGCGTGGCCGCCTCCGTCACCGGCGGCGCGGCCGGGCCCGCGCGACCCGGAATCCGGTCTCACCCCCGACCAGGCCGACTAACACATGACGGAGTCATCATGGCCGACACGAAGGTCAAACTGTCACACCCGGACAAGGTGGTGTTCCCAGAAGCCGGGATCACCAAGGGCGAACTGGTGGACTCCTACCGCACCGTCGTTGCTCGGATGCTGCCCCATCTGCGCAACCGGCCACTTGCCGTGCACCGGTACCCGGAAGGCATCGACGCCGGTTCCTTCTTCCAGCCGCCCGTGCCCGGGCCTTGCGTCGTCTGCGTTTCTGGCGGTGTTCTTCTTCGGCGGGGTCCGGCGCTTCGTCGCTCTCGAAGTGCAAGCCGAGGAGCTTCCCCAGCTGCACGGCGGTGGGCGGCACAGCACCGAGGTGGACCCACCGTGCGCCGGAGTGCGGGCGGCAGCGTCGGAAGACGCAGCGAAAGAGCACCAGCGGCGGCCCGCGGTGGGTGACGGCGTGCCGGAGCAGCAGGGTGACCGACTGGCACGGCGGCAAGCAGCGCAGACGTCCGACACAGGGCGAAATACTCCCGCTCACCCGGCCCATCCACCCGCACGCCGAGATCGCGACCACATGGCCCACCCCCACCCCGGTCCGATGGACCCCATGCCGGACATCGGCGGCATTCGAGCATGTGGGAGCATCAGCGAGGTCGGGCACGCGTGCTCGAACAACAGGGGCAGTTCGAGCTGCGCAGTGCCCAGCCCGACGGCGCAGGGTACTTTCGGTTCCGACGCGCCACTCAGCACTACCGGCGCCCCCGGTTCAGCCGTCCGCGCAGCGGCCAAGACTGCGCCGCCACTACGCCCGCACTTGTGGCGCTGCTATCATTGCATAGTGCAATATTTTAGTGGGTGCATCACAGTCGGCGACGCGCGCCTAGGCCCAGCCGGGCAGGTTCGGCAGGTCCGAGGTCGGTTCTCCGCCGGCGTCGGTGAAGGCGCGCAGCGCGGTGATCAGGTGGTCGCGCTGGTCTGGCGGGATGGCCTGGACGGTGCGGGTGATGGCGCCCACGCGGTGTTCGGTGACCTTCTGCACGACGCCGTGCCCCGCCGGGGTCAGGCGCAGGACGACCTCGCGTCGGCTGTCGGGACTCGGGACCTTTTCGGCCATCCCGGCCACCGCCAGGCGGTCGACCATGCGCATGGCGGTGGAGGAGTTGACCTCCAGGGCCTGGGCGAGCCGGGCCAGGCTGCGCGGACCCTGGGTGTCGAGGACCACCAGCATCCGGTACTGCGGCAGGGTCAGGTTCTCGGCGACCGCGGCCACGGACCGGGCGGCCATGGCCACCAGATGGCGGGACGCGGTGAGCAGGGCGTCGACCACCTCGCCGGTGCCGTCCGAGGCGACCTCGGCATGGAGCCCGGAACCCGGAGCACCGGGCGTCTGCGAATCGTGCATGCCCCCTTTCTACCGGGCCGGCGCCTTTCTGCGCGCCGCCCGGCCCTGCTCGTGAGCGGACGGCCGTGATGATCGGCGCCGACCGGATGGCGCACGGTGCCGACTATGTCCGCAGCGTCAACCGCCGCGCGCTTCTCGGGCTGCGCGCCTCCACCGGCGGGTTGGCCGTGCTGGCCGTCGCGGTCGGCGCGGGCGCGGGCTTGGGCGCGATCGCGTTCCGATGGCTGATCAAGACCTTCACCCAGATCCTGTCCGGACGCGCCGACTACTCGGCGGCCGGGCACGCGCCCAATCCGCAGGTGGAGTTCCTCGGGCGGTTCTTCGTCCTGCTCGCGCCCGTCGCCGCGGGACTGCTGTACGGGCCGCTGGTCTCCCGATTCGCCCCGGAGGCGCGCGGGCACGGGGTGCCGGAGGTGATGTTCGCGGTGGCCCGGCGCGGCGGGAGGATCGCGCCGAAGGTCGCGGTGGTCAAGTCCCTGGCCTCGGCCCTGTGCATCGGGGGTGGGGGGTCGGTCGGACGGGAGGGTCCGATCGTGCAGATCGGCTCCGCTCTGGGTTCGAGCCTGGGTGGCTGGGTCAAGGTGCCCGAGGACCGGCTGCGGATCCTGGTGGCGTGCGGGGCGGCCGGCGGGATCGCGGCGACGTTCAACGCGCCGCTGGCCGGGGTGTTCTTCGCGATGGAACTGATCCTGCTGGACTTCGCCGCCGAGGCGTTCGGCATGGTCGTGCTCTCCTCGGTCACCGCGAGCGTGATCGGCCGGGCGGCGTTCGGCGACGCACCGTTCCTGCACCTGCCGGACTTCACCGTCTCCCACCCGCAGCAGTACGCGGCGTTCGCCCTGCTCGGCGTCCTGGCCGGGATCGTCGGGGTGGTGTTCACCCGCGTCCTGTACAAGATCGAGGACCTGTGCGACCTCGTCTGGCGCGGCCCGGACTGGGCCCGTCCCGCGGTCGGCGGCCTTCTGCTCGGCGCCCTGCTGCTCGCGCTGCCGCAGATGTACGGGGTCGGCTATCCGGTGCTGGGCAACGGCGTGTACGGCGCCTACACGATCGGGTTCGTCCTGGTGCTGATGCTGGGCAAGATGCTGGCCACCAGCCTGACCATCGGAATCGGCGGGTCCGGCGGGGTGTTCGCCCCCTCGCTGTTCATCGGGGCGATGTTCGGCTCCGCGTTCGGCCAGGCGTTCGGGCACCTGGCGCCCGGCGCGGCCGGCCCGTCCGGGGCCTACGCCCTGATCGGGATGGGCGCCGTCTTCGCCGGCGCAGCCCGCGCCCCGATCACCGCGGTGGTCATCATGTACGAGTTGACCGGCGACTACGCCATCATCCTGCCGCTGATGATGGCCATCGCCCTGGCCTCCGGAGTGAGCAAACTGATAGCCGGCGACACGATCTACACGCTCAAGCTGCGCCGACGCGGCATCGACCTCACCGCCCCCGCCCCCGGATCCCTGCTGCCCGGCCTGACCGTCGCCCACGCCGAACTGCCGGCGCCCCCGGCGCTGCCGTTCAGCATGCCCCTGTCCGACGCCGCGGACCTGATCGCCGCCAGCCTCCACGGCGCCCTGCCGGTCTGCGACCACGACGGTACCTACCTGGGCACCCTGACAGCCCGCTCCGCCGCCGAGACCCTGGCCGACGGCGACCACGACGACACCCCCGTCGGACGACTGACCCACCTGCCGCACCCGCTGAGCAGCACGACCACACTCGACGACGCCCTGGACGCCCTGGTCGGAGCCGACCAGGGAACCGGACTGCCGATCCTGGACCCCGACGGCACCCAAGTCACCGGATGGATCACCCACCAGAGCGTCCTGGCCGCCCTGCACAGAACCACCCATCCTCAGCCCGAGACCGATGGAAAAACCGATGCCGATGTCAAAGCCGGGACACGGCGGGTGTCGGCGTGAGCCGGGCACCACGACCACTCTCGGCCCCGCCGGACCACGCATTCGGCTCGACCAGTCCCACGGCCCAACACCTGGACGACCCGTCGCGCTCACCCTGTTGTTCCCCCTTGGCCGACCTGATCCGCCTGACCGTGCCCGTCGAACCGCCTGCGGTCCCGACGATCTGATCGTCGTAGGCGAGGAGAGAGGCTTGTGGCACACCCTCGTCACCGGATCCGTCGCCCGCCGCGTGCTGCGCCACGCCACCTGCCCGGTCCTGGTCGTGCCGACGCCCGAGATGACCCGTACCACGAGCCGCCTGCCCCGGCGAGCACGCCACGGCAAGGACCCGGTCTGGGAGCAGTGCGACCGCCAGGCCCCCCGGTCCCCACCAGACCAGCCGGTCTGAGGCGACCGGCGATCAGACTGCGGCGCTGGTGGCGCGGGGGCGAGTCCGGTTGGCGTGGGGAGGGTTCGGCGGATGGGATAGTCGGTGTTGCGGACTTGAATCTTCTTGGAGGCCACGTGTCGGCTCTGTCGCCCTTTGTCGGTTCCTGCTGTGCGTGATGTCACGTGGTTCGGGGTGGTCGTCGGAGTGGTCAGTGCGGCCGGGTTGTTGGCGGTGGCGGCCAATCGGGTCAGTGAGCGGTTGCGGGTGCCGGCTCCGCTGATCTTCCTGGTGGTCGCGGCGGTGGTCTCGGACCTGGTGCCGGGGTTGGAGCGGGTGCCAGTGGTCACGGTGCAGCGGGTGGTGACCGTGACGCTGGTGGTGTTGCTGTTCGACGGCGGGATGCACATCGGGTGGGGACGGTTGCGGGTCGCGGGCTGGGCGGTGTTGTGGGTCGGGGTGGCCGGGACGGTGGTGACCGCCGCGGGTGTGGCGGTGCTCGCGCATCTGGCGTTCGGGTTCGATTGGCGGTCCGGGCTGCTGCTGGGGGTGGCGTTGGCGCCGACGGACCCGGCAGTGGTGTTCTCGGTGCTCGGGCGCCGGGAGATCGTGGGGCGGTCCGGGACGTTGCTGGAGGGGGAGTCCGGGGCGAACGACCCGGTGGGGATCGCCGCGATGGCGGCGCTGCTGGCGGCGGGCGGCGGGGGCTGGCACGCCGTGGGCTCGGGGGTGGGTGTGTTCGCCGAGCAGATGCTGGTCGGTGCCGTGGTCGGGGTGGCCGGAGGATGGCTGCTGTCGGTGACGATGCGCCGGGTGGCGTTGCCGAACATCGCCCTGTACCCGCTGCGCACGCTGTTGGGCGCCGGGGTGGTGTACGGGATCGCCTGCGCCCTGCACGGGTCGGGGTTCCTGGCGGTGTTCGTCGCCGGGGTGTGCGTCGGGGATGTGCGGGCGCCGTTCAAGGAGGAGATCGAGCGGTTCCACGCCTCCTTGGCGAGTCTGGCGGAGATCGTGGCGTTCGCCGTGCTCGGCCTGACCGTCTCGCTCTGCGCCCTCGCCGACGGGCACGCGTGGGCGACCGGCCTGGCCCTGGGCGTGCTGCTCGCGCTCGTCGTGCGCCCGGCCCTGGTGGGCCTGGTCCTCTGGCCGGTCGCACTGAGCCGGGCCGAGCGGGCGCTGGTGCTGTGGTGCGGGCTCAAGGGCGCGGTGCCGATCCTGCTGGGCACGTACCTGCTGTCGGCCGCCGTGCCCGGAGCCGACCACATGTACCAGATCATCGTGGTCGTCGTGGCGTTCTCGGTCCTGGTGCAAGGCGGTCTGGTGCCGGCGGTGGCCCGCCGCGCCCGGCTGCTCGCCCCGGCCCCAGCGGTACCGGAGCCGCCCGAGCCCTGAGCCGTCTCCGGCGGCGCCCGTTCCCGGCCGCCCCAGTACCCCGACTCCACTGGTTCCGTGCCCGGAACCGGACGGGAGAACGAGGTCTGGGGCGGCCGGGAACGGGTCGGCTACACCATGGTCGCGAGCATCGCGTAGGCCATGGTGACGAGCAGCACGATTCGGCACCACTCGGCAGCGCGCGGCACCAGCGGGCCGGAAACCACCGGCTCGAGATCGTCCACGGGATCGTCGGTCGGTGCCGCGTCGATTCCGATTGTGCTCGACGTGCCGTGTCCGGCCAGGGACAGCCGGTCGAGCAGGACCACGACGTAGCCGACCGCCGCGACCACGAACACCAGGCCGACGGCCGGATAGTCGATCGTCACGTCCTTGATCATGTCGGCCATGCCGGCCATCGTGACCTGCCCGGCCGTGGAACCGGACAACGTCGTGGGAGCGACCCCCGCCAGCAGCATGTAGACCAGCACCCCGGCCGTGACCGCAGCGGCAGGCAAGCGGCCGAACCCGGTCCCGGCCCCGATCTCCACCTCGGCCTCCGCCTCGGCCGGAGTCGAGACCGGCCGGCGGCGCGCGAGCACCAGGCGCGCGGCGAACCAGACGGCCGCGAAGGCGAACACCGCAGCCCACACGTCACGCGGCAGGGTGTGCATCCACGTCACGAGCATCCCGCCCATCGCCAGGGCGGCGAGAGCGTAGAACGCGTCGGACTCGTAGTCGGCGGTCCCGTCTACCAGCCGCGACACCGCCATGCGCCAGACGAGGAAGGCGAGGATCGCGATCATCGCCGCGGCAAGGATCGCGGGGAGCCATGCGGGGGCGTTCACGAGGCGTCTCCCTCAGTGTCGTCGCTGTCGGCGTGCTCGGCGTGCTCGGCTCGGTCTGCACGGCCGTCACTACCGGCCGGGGTGGCCGCGGAAGCTCGGCGCGCAGGCCAGAAGGCGAACGCGAGCAAGGCCAGGAGCGGCCCGGTGTTGGGGTCGGTGGCCATGCCTTCGAACGGCATCCCGAAGCCCTCGCCGAACACCCAGATCACCGCAGCCAGCCCGAAGGCCAGAACGAGCCCGGCTTTGACCGCCCGGGCCCAGGGCAGCCACACCGACTCGGCGACCAGGGCCAGCAGCACGGCCAGGGCCACGGAGAACTCCAGACCGCGGTTGGCCGTCACGTTCCCGGCGTGGTTCTCCAGCGCGACGAACCAGCTCGGGGCCCCGTCGTCCGTACCGGTCACGATGTCCTGGACCGTGCCGGCGTCGCGGTTCGCGGGCAGGACGGCGAGGACGGCCAGCAGCCCCCACAGCACCGTCCACACGGCCCTGGCCGCGCGCGGGCCGACGCGTCCGGCCGCCGGGAACGGCGCGGACCGGTCGCCGGGCCAGAGCAGGAGCGCCAGCAGGGCGTAGAGCAGGACCGCGCCGGGCGCACCGGACAACGGATCCGCAGCCCCGGCGAACAGCCCGCCGAGCCCCTCGCCCAGCCACCAGACCCCGGCCGACCAGACGACGGAGGCGAGCAGCGCGGGTTTGACGGTGGGGCGCCAGGCGATGCCCACGCCGAGGGCGACCTGGACCACGGCGAAGGCGGTGTTGACGCTGACCGGATGGTTCTGGGTGATGCCGGCGACCCAGCCGACCGGACCGGAGATCCAGGTCGGGTTCCCGCCGGCGACCGGCGCCAGGGTCATCGCCGCGAAGTCCTTGGTGAACATGAACGGCTGGAACTGCAACAGCCCGTCGAGCAGCCACAGCGCGGCCAGCGCCAACTGCGCGGCGCGACGGGCGTCCACGGCAATCCTGGCGGACCCAGCGGACCCGGCCTCACTGAGCCGGGCCGGGTCAGAGCGGACGGTGGAGACGATTCCGATGGGGGAAGAGGTATCGCTCATCGACGCCCCGCCCGGACAGCGGCCGAGCGCGGGCTGGGCCAGAGCGCGGGCAAGGAGGTGTGCAGAATCATGGAAGAGATCCCTGGGGTGATGGAAGACGGCGGGCATCACACGTCTGGGCCCGCAATCAGGACCGGGGCACAGCGCGGAAACGGGCGGCACTGAAGGCGAACCGTGCGCGCAACTCAGACACCGAGCCGCACCCCGTTCCTCGACGAAATTGCCGAACAGAACGCATGGTGCCCGATCGGAGCAGCGAATTCAGGCGCGCAGAGCCGAGATCCCGGCGCGCGGCTCGCATCAGGCCCGAGGCGGCCCGCGCCGAGTAACGGCGAAGTGCAGCAACCCGCCGGTAGGCACGGCAGGCGCGTTCCAGGCGCCGCCGACCGGCGGCCGCGGCGCAACCGGCCGGCCACCGAGAACCGCAATGTGCGGTCCTTCGGCGAACCACGTAGCGACCGCACGGACCAGGGAATGGGCCATCGCCTCGCCGCAACGCAACCACCAGGTGCACAACAATGCGGCCAGAGCGTGTGCAAGCAGCATCCCGGGAGTCATCCGCACAGCCGTCACGCTGCTCATACCGGGCATCGCCATGCCGGGCACGGGCATGGCGGACAACGGCATTCCGGGCATGGCCGGCATGGCGCCGACCATAGCGGCGTGCTGCTGCGCCGCGGCGAACGCGAAGTGCAGGACAGTCTGGTCCAACCCCATGAGCGAGCCGATCGCCGCAAGCGATCGTTCGGAGCCCGAAGCCAATCTCGCCGTGCCGAAAACCAGCACCGTTCCGACCAGGAGCACCCACGCCGGCAGCGACGAGCCGGACATCCAAGCATGAGCGGCCGCGGCCAAGGCGACACACACCGCGGTGAACACCACAGCGCGTCCCACCGGCGCGACCGCTCTCTGACTCCTAGTGACCTGGATTCTCCCACCCGCCGGGTCGTTTCCCAAGCCGGTGGTTCTTTGTCCTTTGTACGGCAACGGCGCGCGCTTCACCGATGAGCATGGAGGAGCCCACGCAGCGGCCACTGGTCCCTGCCTCCTTCGAGCACCGCTACCTCGGAGACGGTCTGACCGATCGGCTGGTGGCTATCTCGACGAAGGCGCTGGCGAGCAAGCAGTATCGAGCAGTTCGGCGGGCACATCCTCATTCCGAGCCTCCAGGTGATCCGGCAGGAGCGCTACAACCAGCTCACCGGGCTTCTGACCGAGACCACCCCGACTGTCTCCTTCGCCCGCGGCGAAAAAGTCCTGATCGCTCGGCCTTGTCAACGCCCTGGTGGAGACGCAGGTGCTGGACACACTGACCACCGGCCTCGGCGCTGGCGGGGAGAACCACTACCAGAGACTGCTGGCGCGCAACGCCTGCCACTTCGCGCCCACCGGAGGCTGGCGGTTCCGGCAGCGCACGGTAGCGGACGCCCGGCCTGTAGAGAAACCAGCCGGGCGGTACCAGATCGCCGCCTGAAACTGGTCACGGCACTCCACCAACGCCACATGCCAAAGCAAATTCGAATAATCGGGCCCCGAAAGTCGCATTTGCTACTCGAAGCGCGTGACTGATGCGCTCTGCTCTGGCACCGAGAGCCGTTACGGTCAACAGTTCGGTGTAGGCGGCAGGTGTCACTTGTGCCGCACCCGGTCGGCCACACGGTCGCTCGGCATTCTCGGACCGGAGATGGTGATCAGTATGGGTTACGTCCGTTGTCGTAGGACGAAGTCGGGCAAGGCTCGCTACACCGCGGTCTACTGCGATGTGCGGGGCAAGGAGCGCTCGGCCGGCACGTTCGCCCGGCAGGACGAGGCATCGAGGGCATGGAAGAGCGCGGAGGCCCGCGTCATCGACGGGCGGTACCTCGATGTGGACGCCGGGCGCCGACGCTTCGCGTCCTACGCGACCGAGACCTGGCTGCCGCAGTTCGACGGGGAGTCGAGCACCGTACAGTTGTACGGGCTGATGTTGGAGAAGTACCTGCTGCCCGAGTTCGGGGACACCCGGATGGTGGAGGTCACCCCGGGCCGGGTCAGAGCGTACTTCGCCATGCTGCGCGAGAGCGGTGTCGGGGCGGCCACGATCGACAAGTGCCACACCGTGCTGTGCTCGCTGTTCAACACCGCGGTCAACGACCGGGTCGTAGGCTGCCACCCGGTCGCCGGAGTCCCGGGCAACGACACCCCCGAGCCGCCGCTGCGAGTGGTCACCTCCGCGGAGTTCGCCCGAATCCTCGGGCACCTGCGCGATGAGCGCTCCAGGCTGTTCGTCGAACTGGCCCTGGAATCCGGATGCCGCTGGGGCGAACTGGCCGAACTGCGAGTCGGCGACCTCGATCCGCGCGCATGCACCCTGACCATCGCGCGCACCGTGGTCGAACTGGACCCGCACTACACTCCGGACGGCGAGGGCGGGTTCGAAGTCAAGAACTACCCGAAGAATCGCACATGGCGCAAAGTCGCACTCACCCCCGACCTGGTCGAACGCCTCCAGGCATACCTCGGGCCGCGCCGCGAGCGCACGGCACTGATGTTTCCCGCCACCGGGCGCCGCACCAGAGCACAAGCCGAAACCCAGGCCCCGACCGAGCAGGAATCCACCTTCCGCGTCGGCGCGCGCACGTTCACCCACGGAACCGCGTACGCCTACACCGTCGGCGCCTGCCGGTGCGAGCAGTGCCGCACCGCGATGGCCGACTACCGGGCCGGGCGCCGCACATCCGGACACGACCGCCCGCCGGCCGCCCGGATCCCCGCCCATATCCAGCAAGCCCGACACATGCGCGGGGACTGGTTCCGCAACCGCGTATGGTACCCGGCCGTCAAGGCCGCCGGACTGGACTGGGAACCGCGCGTGCACGACCTGCGCCACGCCAGCGCCTCCTGGGCCCTGGCCGGAGGAGCCACCGTCCAACAGGTACGCGACCACCTCGGCCACGTCTCCCTGCGCGCCATCGAACGCTACCTGCACAACCTGCCCGGCGCAGAGACCGCCGCCCTCAGCGCCCTCACCCGCATCCGCGACAGCACCGCCCCCGCCCTGCCGACCATGCCACCGACCACGCCCCGGGCCCCCGTACCGGTTCCGGCAGCCACCCCGGCCCATCCCATCGATCCGGCGCCGATGGACCGGACGCCTGCTGCCGAGCCCCCGGCCACCGGCGTCGCCAGGCCCGGCGCGGCCAGCTCTCAGGAAGCCGTGTCCGTACGCAACCAGACCACGCCGGCCCGCTGCCAGGACCCTGGAAACAACGAGTACAGCGACCACCGTCACCCCACTGTCACACGCACCACCACACCCCACCTCCTCACCCAGCCCTGCGCGCCCGCTCCCGCCGCTACCCCCATCACCCTGCCGTCGCTCCAGCCAAGGCACTCAGCACCCGCCACAACCTGGTCCTACACCGCACACTCCAACCCCCTCCAACCCACAGACACTCTCAACACAACACCCGACACAAACATCGGCGAACCAGGACACGTACTTACGCGACCAGATCACCCGAAGACCCACCCCACGGACAAACGACGGACAAACAATCAAGAAGCCGACCTCCTCAACCACTGGAGACCGGCTTTGACCTGCAATAACAACAGTGGACGATACTGGGATTGAACCAGTGACCTCTTCCGTGTCAGTGATGTAATCAGCTTTACATCTTCTAGAAGAGATAATAAGCCTCACCAGCTTGAACTGCGGATATATTGAACTGATGATCCGCCTGCTACTCAGCTTAGCGCAGTTGACAGCCGTTGGCAGCAGTTTCGGTAGCCGTTCGCTCCCCGGCCACGCTCCCCCTGACGCACCCCAATACACCGCGCCAGCCACAACGCCGCGCCCCCATTGAGTTCCATACTCTAATAGCTCCACCCCACTTCCTCACCCCTCCGATGAGCCCTCCTCTACGGAAGCCTTCCAGTCCTCGACCGCACGACTCGATAGGCCACTTGACCTGGAATGATCCACACGATTGGGGATAGCCGAGGCCGAGCTCTCGACAAGCCACACCGCGTCTCCTGGGTGGAGCGAAGAGGGGAGCCTGCTCCCCCGCCGCTCCACCACCCACGGCCCGAAGCCGACCGGAGAGAACCTTGCGACCTGATAGGTCGTTGGGTAACTGCTCCCCGCCTCCAGGGCTCCTCGTCGGGATGGAGGCGGAGAACCCTTCCGCGATGGATTTACAGTGGGCTGCGGAACCTCTCCGATCAGGCGATATGCAGCTGCCCATGGCATTTGGTCGCGTCCTGGTCGCGGTGAAGTGTTCACGGGTTCGAATGTGTGCTCCCGACCGGTATTGGCGCCGCAAGGTGCCGATACCGGCAGTTCGAGCTGGTGCCCATCCGCTTAGGAGACGCGGTGGCTGTTTCACTGCGTGGAGCGCCTGACCTGCGGTGGAGCTAGGCCATTGCCGGTCGCGCGCTGATGGTTTTCCGTGTATTTGCCGCGGGCCGGGCAGGTCTGGGTGGGGTGGCGTGGTTCGTGCTGGGGTTGGTGGGTTGCGATTGGGCTACATGGCTGACTGGATTGGGCACGTTCCTTCACCTCCTATTACACTATGAACCAGTTGACATGGCGCGGAGCTGCGGAGCGGTTGTAGAACGATCGGCGTTGTGAGAACAATTGGGTGTAGCGGTAGCCGACGACGTGACGGGTGCGACAAGGTTTGATCATGCCACGTCGCTCGAACCTTCGTGATCTCGCTACCGCCGCGTCCGCATTGCGTCAGGAGTTGCTCAGCTGTCACCGGGAGCTGCGAGACCTTCGGCGCGAGAACGAGATCTTGCGTGAGGCGGCTGAGCCGTTGATTCATCATGGTGCGGCGCGGGAACGATTCGCGTTCATCCATGCCCGGCGCGACCGGTTCGCGGTGAAGCTGTTGTGCCGCGTTCTGGTCACCGATGGTGGCAACTATCGCGCCTGGGTACGGGCGCAGGGCAAGCGCCAGGGACACGACTATGACGACCGGCGGCTGACCGAGCTGATTATCGAGGTGCACACGGCGCACCCGATCTACGGTGCGCACCGGGTCACCCGCGAGCTACAACGCCAAGGCGTCCCGGTCGGCCGACGCACCGTGACCCGACTGATGCGCGAAAACGGTATCAGCGGGCGGGCTCGCCGCAGGCGCCGGGCGCTAACCAAGCCCGATGCCAGCGCCACGGCGGTTCCAGACTTGGTCCAACGCACTTTCACGGCGCCGATGCCCGGCCTGAAACTGATCGGGGACATTACCTGTTTTCCCACCTTGGAGGGCTGGTTATACCTCGCCACCGCCCTGGACCTGTGCAGTAAAGAAGTGATTGGATATGCGATCGCGCCGCACATGAGGGCTGGCCTGGCCGTCGAGGCGATCACCACGGCGCACCGGGCCGGGCTGGTAGCCGGGAACGCGATCATGCATACCGATCGCGGCGGGCAATACCAACGCCTATCGAAGTACTCTGCGGCGACTGGAGATCCGCCAGAGCACCGGCCGCACCGGATCATGCCTGGACGCAGCCGCCGCCGAATCGTTCTTCGCCACGATCAAGACCGAGATCGGTATGACCTCTTGGCTGGACCGCGCCACGGCGCGCAGGGATATCGAAACATGGATAGCGGACTACAACGAACGGCGCCTGCACTCCTCGCTCGGCTACCACACTCCAACCGAGACGCGAACTGCCTGGCAGGAGCGGATGTCAATGACAGCATAAAGCAAAGGGAGGTGAAGGAACGTGCGCAATCCAACACGGCAGACTCCGGTACGCCGCCTACCGTTCCAGATCAGGTTGAGTTCGAGGAAGCGTTGGTGGTTGGCACGGCACAGGCAGGCGCGCCGTTCCCAGCGACGCCTGAAGATGATGCGCGGGGAACGCTACTGCCTTGTACGATCGGAGTGAAATGACTACGACAACCTAGGGTTAATCCCAGTCGACGGTGGGATGCGGAGGGAAATGGCAGACGCGGCCGGAGCTGTGGGTTCTACGCCCGGGCCGGTCTTCGTGGGAATCCCAGAGCCGAAGACACCGCACGTGGTTCTACTCGGGGCCGCCATGCAGGGCGCGCCCGCTCTCACACCGCGCCAGCACCTGCACTTCTATTCCGACCAGGAGTGGGAGGAGTTCACCCTCGAGTGGGTCAGAGCGCTCGCGGACCCGTACGTACTGGTGACGCGGATGGGCGGTGCCGGTGATCGCGGAGCGGACGTGGCGGCCTGCTTGACTCACGAGGGCACAGGCGGCGAGTGGCATTGCTACCAGTGCAAACACTACGAGGATGCGTTGCGTCCGGCTGACGTGTGGCCCGAGATCGTAAAGATCTTCCTGGCAAAGGTGCAGGGCATCTATGAGCTGCCGACACGTTACGTATTCGTCGCCCCGAAGATCGGACCAACCCTTGTACGTTTGCTAGCGAACCCTACAAGCCTGAAGGCCGACTTCTTCAAGGCCTGGGCCAAGCCGGACTCGCCGGTCGGCGCGACGCTGGGTACGGATGACCGCAACGCGGTCGAGGCGCTGGCCCAAATGACAAGCTTCTCGATGTTCCAGGCTCCGGACATGGATTGGATCCTAGAACTGCATGCTGGCACCCCGCACCACGCGCGCCGCTTTCCCACCCGGCTCAAGCCGCGGCCGGCAGTCGACCTGCCTCCGCAGGAGCAGGCCCTGCACGAAGCGATGTACATCCAAAAACTGCTGGCGGCGTACAACCAGAAACACCGACTGACGCTGACGACGCTTCAGGAGGCGCGGGAACATCTGAAGACGAAGAAACACCTGACACGCCAGCGCGAGGCGTTCTACAGCGCCGAATCCCTGCGCGTGTTCGCCCGCGACAGCGTCCCGGTCGAGACCTACTCGGCGATCGAGACCGACCTGTATGAGGCAGTTGTCGAGGTCGAAGAGCGTGACTACGATCTGGGCTACGAGCGCCTGGACGCCGTCCTTGAAGCGGCGGTGCATCACCTGCCAAATCCAGGGAACATCCTGGCCCCCGTCATCACCGTCGCCGACCGCAAAGGACTGTGCCACCACCTGGCCAACGACGACCGGCTGACCTGGTGCAAGGACGACGAGGAGTCGGCATGAACCCACTCAACAGCCCGCTCGAGGTCGGCATCCGCGCACTCGTCCTGCTCTCGGAGACGTTCCCGCGCCGCCTAGATGTGGCCCAGCTCGTCTACCTTGACCACGCCATGCTCCACAGCGGCGATCTGGACGGCGGCCCGGCCAGCTTGCACCCGGACCTGCCGGTCGGACCCGGGGAGCTGGGCCTGAGGCGCCACCTCATCGAGCAGGGGCTGGTCGTGCTCCTGCGCGCCGGCCTGGCTGACATGATCGCGAGCGGTGATGGGCTCGCCTACCAAGCCACCGAGGAATCCTCGAGCTTCCTTGACATCCTCGAAGCCCCCTACCTGAACGCTCTGAAGGACCGCGCCGCCTGGCTGGTGTCGGCATACTTGCATGAAGAATCGGACGTCCGCGAAGGAATGAGGCAGATCACCCGGCGTTGGGTCGATGGCTTCGAAAGCGCCACACACCACGGCGGGGAGGGTGACGGACAGTGAGTCCCCTGACCCTGCTCCATCTCACGTGTGTCGGCCTGGGCAAGCGTCCCGCCTCGGTAGAGTTCCACCCTCACCTGACCATCATTTACGGGGCCTCGGAAACCGGCAAGTCTTTCCTGGTAGAAGCGATCGACTACATGTTCGGCGCACGAGTTCTCAAATCGATCCAGGAAGCCGACGGCTACACCGATATCCTGCTCGGCCTGCGCCTGGCCGATGGCCAGATCATCACGCTGGCCCGTGAGTTCGGGGCCAACAAGGTGGCCGTCCACCACGGGGACCTGCGGACTGTGCCGACCGCACGGCCGGACAGCGTCCTGCCCATCAAGCACGACCCCCGAACGGAGAACAACCTCTCACGCTACCTGCTGAAGATCCTCGGGGCCGACGGCCGCATGGTTCTGAAGAACTCCCGGCCCCAACTGCGCTCCTTAAGCTTCCGGGACCTGGCTCATCTGTGCATCATCAGCGAGGGACAGATGGCCAGCGCCCGCTCCCCCGTGCTCACCTCAGGGCAGAAGATCGCCGAGACCGCCGAGAAGTCGGTCTTCAAGTACCTGCTGACCGGCCAGGACGAATCAGCGCGGGCCGTCGGCGCCAGCGATGTCGAGAAGAAGGTCGGCAAGGGCAAGATCGATCTGCTGGACCGTCTCATCGACGAAGCCCGCAACACCCTGACCCTCGAGGTCGACGTAACCGAGCTGCAGCAACGACTATCGCGGCTTGAGGACGCGATGGCCCGTGCCTCCGAGGACGTCGGCGCCCTCGTAGCCGAGCGTTCAGCGGTCTCCGATGATGCCCGCGGTGTGCAAACACGTGTATCCGACAACCGCCGACACGCCGGCGAGACCCAGACGCTTCTGGGCCGATTCGGTTTGCTGCGCCAGCAGTACGAGTCGGACCTCGCGCGCTTGGAGATGGTCGCCGAGGCCGGCACCCTGCTCGGCTACTTCCGCGCAGGAACATGCGTCTTCTGTGGCGCCGCGCCCGAGCATCAGCAACCCGGACACCACGTCCAAGAGACCACCCAGCTGCGAGCGGCCGTCGCCGCGGAGATCCGCAAGACCGCTGACCTGCGCGCCGACCTGATCACCACCATCGACGACTTGAACACCCAGCTCGAAGGACTCGACGATGAGCACCGGGGCCTTCACGCCCAAGCCGGGTCCCTGGATCGAATCCTGGCGGGTCTCGACGAGCGCCTGACGCCGCTGCGCACCGATACCGACGAGATGCTCGCCGCCCGAACCCAGATCCTGACCGACCTCACGATCCATATCCAGATTCAGCGTCTGGAAGACGCCAAAGCCGACGTGTCAAGTCCTCCCAGTGCACCGCCAACCCGGCCGGAGGGGATCCCTGCTGCCGACCTCGCCGAGTTCGAGCGTCTCGTGCAGCAGATACTGCAGTCCTGGCAGGTACCCGGCGACAGCCACGTCACCTACAACGAGTCCAGCGCTGAGGTCAGCGTCGACGGACGCCCGCGGCACAGCCGGGGCAAAGGGATGCGCTCGATCATCCACGCGGCCTTCTCGACCGCGCTGGTGCGCCACGCCACTCAACGGGGTCTGCCCCATCCCGGCTTCGTCGTGCTCGACTCCCCGGTCCTCACCTACCGCGAGCCGCACGAGACCGACACCCAGCTGACCCACAACGTCGTCGAGCACTTCTACGAAGGGCTCTTGAACGACCTGTCGGCTCAGGTCGTCGTCGTGGAGAATGGAGACCCGCCCAGCGGGGCCGGTCTTGACACCCACGCGAGGGTCTACGCGTTCCGAACGCCCGGATCTGACCGGGTCGGGTTCTTCCCTGAATGAGTCAGAACCCGACCCCGAGCCGGGCTGCTCACACCTGGCGGTCGCGGCAGATCCCCACGAAATCGCAGGCCTGGCAAGTTTTCCCCCAGACTGCCAGCCTCGGCAGGCTGTTGGTCCGCAGTGAGTCCCCGGCTGCGGTCACCCGCTCGGTCAGTTTTGCCAGAACGTCCGTGTCGACGACCTCGCGCTTGGACCCGCCAGCCTTGTCCAGGTTGTGGATCTCGACCAGGTCGGCGTCTGTCCCGGTCAGCTCCTTGTAGCCGAGCGCATACATGTAGAGCTGGTCGAGAGAGACATCGTTGGCTTGGGCGCGTTCGGTGGACTTGAAGTCGACGATGGACACCTCCTCGGTGTCCAACCGCCGGGTGAGGTCGATCCGGCCCGTGACGGTCACCCCGGGCGCCGGGTGGATCTCCACGACCTGCTCGGAGAATTCGGTCAACGGAAGCAGCGCGGAATTCTCATCCAGGTACCGCTGTACCGACGCGATCGCGGCCGGACGCAGCTGATCGCGCGCTGCAGGGTTCGCAAACGGCAGGTTCAAGTGACGGTCGACGAGCGCCTCGGCCTCGGACGGGTCGACGATGTCGCCTTCGATCGCCCGCTTGTGGATCTCGGCCATCGCATCGTGCAACGACTTGCCGTAGCCGAGTTCCTTCTGCAGAGGGCTGTCGAAGCCGTACATCAGCCTGAGCTTGAAAGAGTAGTTGCAGCCGAACAAGTACTTAAGATCCGAGAACGACAGCACCACGTCCGGTGTGGCCCGCTTGGGCGTCGGCGTGAGGCGGCCCTCGGTCGGCAGGGAAGCCGGTTTGGTCAGGACTGTCTGCTGACGGGTCGCGGATTGGAAGAACTCCGAAGGCTTGTTGCCACCCTGCTTGCCGGTGGGGGCGTACGTCAGCGTCAAGAACTTCTGCGCGCGGGTGACGGCCACATAGAACAGGCGGCGCTCGTCCTCGGCGGTTCCGCGGTAGCGCTCCGCGTCCTCGATGAGGCCTGCGTCGACAACATGCAAGACGTTCAAGCCACCAGACCGCCTGTTCGGAAACGCGAGGTTCCGCAGTGCCGGAATAAACACAGCTGGCCACTGCATGCCCTTGGCCTGGTGGACGGTGGCCAGGACGACGGCGTCAGGCTGAGCGTAGGAGTTGTCGCCATCGGACTCCTGGTAGTAGTCGGGGGCCTGGAACGCAATCCACTTGGCGAACTGGGCGAAACGGTCCTTGGGAGGGCTGGTCAGGTGGATACGCTCGTAGTCCCCGATCGCGGTGGAGAACCGGCCGAGGTTGTAGAAGATCAGCTCCCCACGGTTCGCCCCCTGCGGGGACGGGACGCGCTCCTCACGCAGACCGACGGCCTCCAGGAACTCGAGGAACGTGGCCTGGAGCGTGACACTGTCCCACGCCTTGGTATCGTCCCAGCGCATAGACCGGTCCAGCACAGCGATGCCGCGCACCAAGTCCCCCGCAGCCAAGCCAAGGTCAGCCGCGATCCAGGCGCCGGTGACGTCCGAGGCATTGATCTCACCGGCGGCGTACTTGAAGCAGGCGACGGCGGCCGCGACTTCCGGGGTGTCGAACAATCCGGTCAGACCCTTGATGATGTACGGGATTCCGCGGCGGCGCAGTTCAGCGACCAGCGGGCCGGCATCGCGTTTTACCGAGCGGTACAACACGGCGCAGTCCGACCAACTCATCCCGCGTGGGCTCTGTCCAGGGGCGTCGGTGAACGGCAACCCCTGAATAGCCTCGATGCGGTCGGCGATCGACGCGGCTTCGGCGTCCAGGTCTGGCAGGGTCAGTGCGAGCAGGTCTCCGCGCTCGAAGACCTGGTGCCCTGCGGCGACCATCTGCTTGGGCAGGCGGCGGCCGATGGCGATGGCATCGACGACGGAGCGGCCAAGGTCCACGATGGCGTCGCTGGAGCGGAAGTTTTCGTTCAGCGTGACGCGCTCGACGTCTTTGTAGCGGTCCTCCAGGGTCAGGATGTTCTTCACGGCGCTGCCGCGCCACTGGTAGATCGTCTGATCGTCGTCTCCCACGACGCACAAATTCGCGCCGAACTGGGTAAGGCCGGCGATGAGTCTTTCCTGGATGGGATTCGTGTCCTGGTATTCGTCGACGACGACGTAGCGGATGTTCTCCTTGATGTGAGAGCGTACGTTCACCGCGGAGGCGTCGGCCGTCTCGTTGGCTTCGAGGCAGTCGACGGCTGCGGTGAGGATCTGGGTGAAGTCGTAGTAGCGACGCTGGTCCAGGAGCGCCATGTAGCTCTTGAAGCCGTCGGCGACGTCTGGGCGCAGCCCGGCGAGATCGACGTTGTCCTCGCGGAGTATTGACATGACCTGCTGGTAGAGGCGCGACTGCGCGTAGCGCTTGAGCGGCTGCGGGGCCTTGCCCTGGACGACGGCGCAGGTGGTCGTCAGACCGCTCTTGCGGCTATTCTTGTCGATCAGCAATCGCGCCTGCACGTCACTCAGGACATTGATTTTGAACGCTTCGGGTACGTGGCTGTGGAGCAGGTCCAGGGCGTAGCCGTGCATGGTGCCGATATACATCTCCGCGAGCCCGATAACGGAGCCGTGCTGCTCGGTGACACGAGCATGGATGCGTTCCTTGAGCTCAGCGGCGGCCTTCTCGGTGAACGTGAACGCGACGATGTTCTTGGGCACGACCCCCGACTGAGCGAGGAGGCCGGCGATGCGCTGGGAGATAACCTCGGTCTTGCCGGAGCCGGCGCAGGCGACGATAAGCAGGTTGCGGTCGACGGTATCGATCGCGGTGCGTTGGGCTGGGGTCAGCTGCATAAAGGTTGCTCCTTGAAGGGCGACATCGGTCGAACTGATGATCACCCAGTGCGCCAGTATTGATGCACACCGTAGCGGAGAGCTCCGACAGCATCGCGCTCACCTCGCGCCATCGATCGCGACCTCACGGGGGCCAAGTCAAGGCGGGTGGATTTTTCCCCGCCCGGTTCGGCCGTCCCGCCGCGGCAGCGCGGCGGTAGGACTTAGAATCGGCGCATCGATGCTGATCACCGCCTCGATAGGCAGCGCAGAGGAGACGGTGGGCAATGGGGTTCGACCGCACGCAGAGCAGCATCGGTTCGCTGGTCGAAGACATCGGCAAGGGGAAGATCAGGCTTCCGGAGATCCAGCGCGACTACGAGCGACCGAGGAATGGTGTCACTTGAGTCGACGGGTGGTCGGTCGTGTGTCCCATCGGTATACGGAGCGTGCTCGTTGGATGAGTGCACGGACAGTGACGAACGCGGCGGCGAGATAGAGGTAAAACTTGACGACCGTGCCGTCGCGTTCGCAGCAGCGGCGTAGCTTTCCGAACCCGTTCATCCAGGAATTCGTGCGTTCGACCACCCAGCGTTTGGTGTTCTGGATGGGAGCCGGTATTCCTTTGGCGGCTATGTCGCCGGTCAGTTCGTGGTGGTCCAGGATCTGCGCGACGGGCCTGCCGAGGTGGGCGGAATCCAGGTGGATCTTCACGCTGTCGGGCATGATGTCCCCGACCTGCTCGTACACCGCGCAAAGGGTGGCGGCCAGGAGTTTGGAGTCGTGCCGGTTGGCGCCGGCGGCAGCGAGCCCGAGCGGGACCCGCCGCCGTCGGTGCCGGTGGAGCGCTTCAAGCCCTGCTTGCGCCGATCGACCGGTGACGGTCCGGCCGTGCTGGCCTTCGCGGGGGCTTTGGTGATGCATCCATCTGCGGTCAGGTCGTCCAGGTCCAGACCGATCATTTTCTCGAACGCCAAGAGGGTGATCCGGTGAAGTTGTTTCGCCAAGCCCAGGGCACTCCATTGCTTGACACGGTTGCGGATGGTCCAGTCCGAGCATCCCTGCACGGCTACGCGTTCATATCCTGAGCCGTGTACCAGTGCGGCGACGATGTGGTCGAAGACGGTCCGGTCCGGGATGCGTCGCCGGTGGCAGCCGAGAGGGTGGGTCGGGGCGAACTCGGGCCTTTCGGGCAGCAGAGCGGCAAACTCGCTCCACAGTGGCTCGATCAACGAC
Organism: Actinocrinis sp.; assembly: GCA_035943635.1. Lineage (GTDB taxonomy): Bacteria > Actinomycetota > Actinomycetes > Streptomycetales > Catenulisporaceae > DASZBX01. The sequence continues at coordinate 45,886 of DASZBX010000044.1, forward strand.
AATGGTACGGCGGGCACGGATCCTCCGGTGACTACGTTGCATGAGAACTCCATAGTCACCAGGTCCGTGCCCGCGCGTCAAAAGACTGTTAACCAGCTAACAAGACTCCGCTCATTCCTCGGTCGCTCTACGTCTGGAAATCCCATCAGATCGCCAAGCTCCTCGACAGCCTCTACCGCGGCTACCCCTCGGGCAGCCTCCTGCTGTGGGAGACCTCCGACAAGGTAGTCGAGCGGGACGTTCGCTCGACTGTGTCCGGCAACCAGCCGTTCCGCCCGCAGTACCTGCTCGACGGCCAGCAGCGCCTGACCTCGCTGCACCGGGTGTTCACCGGCCATCCCGCCGCCGAGGTCGTCTTCGATGTAGTGAGCGAGAAGTTCCAGCTGGCCAGCGCCGCCACCCGCAAGAACCGCAAATGGGCGCTGGTCCATGACATCCTGGCCGGCAAGATCAAGGCGTCGGTGAAACGCGACCTGGCCGCTTACCTGGGCGATGCCCCGGACGAGGATGTCATCGACGAGCGCATCGGCCGCGTCGCCGCCATCGCCACGTACACCTACCACGTCGAGACCATCAAGGGCCTTGCCTACGAGGAAGTCACAGACATCTTCGTCCGGGTCAACTCCCGCGGCCGCAACCTCACCAGCGCCGACCTGGCCCTGGCCACCTTGACCGCGTCCTACCCCGGCTTCTACGACAAACTGCGCGCCCGCGCCGCCGCGAACGCCACCGCCGGGTTCCCCAAACTCGGCGTCTCCACCCTGGTCCGCGCCCTCGCGCTGCTCGGAACGCCCACCGGCACCCTGGCCGGCATCGCCGGCGCCACCGCCCAGGAGATCGACACTGGCTGGGCGGCGGTCGAGCACGGCATCGACCGCCTGCTGCCCCTGCTGCGCAACAACCTGGACCTGGGCAACGACGACCTACTCCCCTCCGTCAACGCCCTGCTCCCCGTGATCGGCCACCTCGGCCTGCGCGGTAAGAAGCAACTGGACCAGCCCGACGCCGACGCGCTGCTGTACTGGCTGCTGACCGCGCTGCTCACCTCCCGCTACAGCGGCACCGTCGACACGAAACTCGCCCAGGACCGCGCCGCGCTCTTAAGCGGCGACCCGCTGGCCGCGCTCTACGCGAACCTCACCCTGACCGGGCGCTACCGGGTGACACCCGAGGGCCTGATCGGACGGAGCACCGGCAGCGCCGCCTTCATGCTCTCCTACCTCGCCGCCCGCCGGCACGGTGCCCACGACTGGTGGACGGCGGCGAAGATCGGCCTCGGCGGAGCCGGGCAGTCACGCATCGAATACCACCACATCCACCCGCAGGCCACGTTGAAGACGACCTACACCAAAGCGCAGATCAACGACATCGCCAACCTCGCCTTCATCTCCGAGTCCGCGAACAAGCAAATCGGCAAGCGCAGCCCGGCAGCCTACTTTCCCGATATCGGCGACGCCGAACTCGGCCGGCACCTGGTACCCGTCGACCCGAGCCTGCGCGAGGCGCCGCACTACCTGGAGTTCCTCGACGCCCGCCGCATCCTGCTGGCCGATGGCATGAACCAGGTCCTGGACTCCTTCGCCCCGGCCCACCTCTCCAGCCACGACGCCTACATCCCGCAGGCCGGGTCGAAGGTGGAACTGCAGATCTACACCGAGGGCGTGCCCGAGGAAGGCACCATGCGCATCACCGTCACACGCGACGGCGCGATCTGGCAGGCCGACAGTCCGGTCGCCACGTGGCTGTCGGCATTCGAGGCCGCCGAACAGGGCATCGCCGCACAACTGGACCCTGCTCCGGGCATCACCGTCGAAGTGCAGACGGACCAAGACAGGCTCTGGGTCCAAACCGGCCCGATTCGCCTCGAAGGCTCCCTTGAAGAATGGCGCCACGTGCTCGACAGGGAGTTCGCCAGCACCGCCCCGATCGGCGAGCTGGGCCTGCCATCTCTGTGGAATGTTTCCGAGGACGAAGCAGTCGAGAGCATCTCCGTGCTCGACTGCGACTAGGTGTCGCTAGCCCTGAGCGTCTGCTCGTCCTGCTTGTGCCCGGCGCCGTGCTTAGGCGGTTGGGGTTTCCTCGATTGCTGTCTTGGTCGTCCCACCATGGCGTGTGGCTCTGGGTCGAAGTTTTACCTTGATGGCACGGCTGGTAAAGGCCGTATCCGTGGCCTTATTAGACCAGATGTATGCCTCTCCTGGAACCAGGCTCGCCATCTTCGCGGGGGTGAGTTCGGCAAGTGAGGCGTTGGCACGCTGCAGGTGTTTGAGCCAGACAGGCGAGGTGAATTTGTGCAGGATGATGTGGTTCGACAATTCGATGAGCGCGATCGGAACCGACGGGGGGTCCTGGCTGGCGACAAGAATGCTCATGCCCTTGTGGCGCATCTCCCGGACGCTTTCCACCAGGCCCGCTACCAGGTCGGGGCTGTCGATGTATTTGTGGGCTTCGTCGAAGACCACTAATTTGTTGAAGTGTTCGGCACCGGTGTTCGCCTCGGCGAACAGTTGCATGAGGACCACGAACAGCCCGAGCGCCTCGTCTTTCTCGATGAAGTCATCGCGCAGGTCCACGATGATCACCCGTCCAGGTCGGACGAGATCCCCAAGGCGCACGCTGTCGTCGATATAGTCGGCGGCCAGGTCCAGGCGCTGCTGGGCTAGTTGTTTGAGGCTGTCGGGGAGGGCGGAGGTTTCCACCGCCTGACGGATCACGTCAAGTCGCAGGTTGCTGCGATGCGCCCTTATGATGCGCGGGACCTGCCGGATGTAGGTGGACTGGTTGCCGATCGCACCCATCAGGAAGCGCCAATGCTCCGCGCGCAGTTCACTAGAACCGAATTTCAGAGGATAGACCCGGATATCAGGGTACTCGTGCTGGCGCTCTGCGAGTTGGTCGTGGGGCACCAGCATGACCATGTCGGCCAGTCCGACGGGCGCTGCTCCGTACTCTTCGCGCAGTGCTCTGACTTGGCCTGGATCACTGTTCGCGGCGATCATGCTGGTGAACTCAGGCGCGTAGTCCAGTGTCGGGCTGTAGTGGAAGACGATGGTCGCCAAGGGGTTGGGCAGGTGGTTGATCGGGGAGCCCGACAAGGATGCGGCCTCGATGATGGTCCCCATCGTGTAGCTCTTCCCACCGCCCTGGACGCCGAAGAGGCTGATGGTGTGGGTCTCGTTCAGGTCCAAGGCGACGTGTCGACCTCCAACCTGGCCCAGGATGCCGTATTGCGGCGACTCGTGCGTGACACCCAGGTATACCTCGGGGCCGTGTGGCACCGGGCTCGCTGGCGGCTCACCTGGCGCGGCAGGCTCGCTGTTGGCTGCAACCTGTTCGGCAGGAGTTGTTGCTGGGGTCGCAGGGGTTGGGATATCGGCCGGTGGGGTCGGTTTCTGGGGTGGCCTCGCCGCCTCGCTCTCATCTCGCTGGTTCGCGGTGTTCAGCTGGATCGCTGGTTCGGAGGGGCCGTGATCCGTCGGCACGGTGTGGGTTCGAACTGCGGAGCGGAATGCGGCGCCGGCCAGCCTGGGCAGTGATTCCAGGTCCAGGGTTTCGAGGGTTTCGGTGCTGGCCAGGGCCAAGGACTTGCCGCCATGGAGGTCGGGGTCGGTGGGGATGGCGGCTAGCAGTTGCTCGGCGACGTCACGTCCGATCCGATGGTATTCGATGCCGCGTTCGTTCTCGGTACCCGTTCCTGTGCCGGCCAGGTCGAAGATCAGGCCGGTGCGGGTGATGTCGAACCGGTATCCGGCATCCAGACGGTCCAGGAGCCATTCGGCTTCGCGAGCGGCGGGTGTGTGCATGGTTCCGTAGCGCACGGCGCGGCTGAGGTAGGAGCGGAGCAGGGCCGTGAGTTCGGCGTTGCGCACGGCCCGGTCGGGGCGGTCGGGCTGGGTCAGGAGCGGGTCAAAGTGGGCTGATAGAACGGCCGCACTGCGGTCGAGTTGACTGGCGATTTTGTCTTTGAGCTGCTCGTAGGCGGCCAGGCCGGTGAGCGCGCTGTAGCACTTGACTTCAACGAGTCGGCAAGTGATCAGGCGTCGCACGGCGTCAAGGCTGAACAAGGCCAGGTCCGTGCGCTGGAGGCCGACAGGCTGGCCGTTGTCCGATGCCTGTCGGCGTTCCTCGGCATACAAATCTAGGTGTGCGTCGAGGGGGATGAGGATCTGGTCGGCGAGCACGCCCTGGTAGTCGAGGTACAGGCGCGCGAACGCCAGGCCGAGGACCTCGGTGCGCTCGGTCGCCGTAGCCGATGCCAGCTTGAACGCCAGCCTGCCCGACAATAGTCGGAGCTGGTCGAAGAAGGTGCGGGTGTGTCTGGGGTCGACCTGCAGGCCATGCTGGTCGATCACTGGGGTCAGCAGGGCCTGGAGTTCGTCGGCCGAGCGGGAACTAACGACGATGTGGTGCCCGAGTCCGTGCGGGCTGTCGGCGTCGAAGTCGATGACGTAATCGGGGTGGCGTTCGCTGCTAGGGTTATCGAAGTATTCCACGCCGAGGGTGCGGTCGACTGTGATGACCCAGTCGCTGGAGGCGTGAGCCTGGTGCAGGAGTGCTCCGTCGCGGGTGTCCAGGGCGAGGGTGATCCTGGGCGTGAGGTTGCCCCCTGGGTTTGGACACCTGGGATACTGGATCTTGATGTGATCCATGGGAAGAGTGGCAATGCCTCGCAAGTACAGCGCAGAGTTCAAAAAAGACGCGGTTGACCTGGTGTTTTCTCCGGGTCGGTCGATCCCGGATGTGGCGCGGGAGCTCGGGATGAGCACGGAGACGCTGCGTGGCTGGGTGAACAAGACGAATCAGCAGGAATCGGGCGTCAAGGTCGGCTACGGCGTGGCCGAACTGGAAGAGCTCACCCGGCTGCGCAAGCAGGTGCGAGAACTGGAGCTCGAGAAGGAGATTCTCCGGAAGGCAGCTCAATATTTTGCCAAGGAGATGGGGCGTTGACCAGCCGCTTCCGCTTCATCTCCACCCACCACAAGCCTTACGGCATCAAGCGGCTGTGTCGTGTTCTCCAGGTGAACCGCGCCTCGTACTATGCGTGGAAGGCGGGCGAGACGGCCCGGGAGGCGCGGGCCACGGCCGATGCGCAGCTCACGGAGGAGATCCGGGAGATCCACCAGGTCTCCAAGCGCGCTTACGGAGCGCCGCGGGTGACCGCCGATCTGGGCGCGCGGCGTGAGGCGGCCGGGCGAGGCCCGGTCAACCGCAAACGGGTGGCCCGGCTGATGCGCGAGGCCGGGATCGAAGGGCGCCACCAGCGCCGGCGCAAGCGCACCACCGTGCCCGACCCGAAGGCGCCACCCGCTCCTGACCTGGTGGAACGCGACTTCACCGCGCCCGCGACGAACATAAAGTGGGTCGGTGACTTCACCTATATTCGGATCGGGGCGGATCAGTGGCTGTACTTCGCCACCGTCATCGATCTCTTTTCGCGCCGGCTCGTCGGCTGGTCAATGGCCGAGCACATGCGCGATGACCTGGTCATCGACGCGCTGCGGGACGCGGTATGCCGACGCGGCGGGCGTGTGCGGGGCGTGATATTCCACAGCGACAGAGGATCGCAGTACGCATCGACCGACTTCGCGGCCGAGTGCGCGAAACACGGCATACGGCGCTCGATGGGCAAAACGGGAATCTCCTACGACAACGCCGCCGCCGAGAGCTTCTTCGCCGGCTACAAGCGAGAGACCTCCGCAGGTCAAGGTTACCCCGATGTCGCCACCGCCCGGCGCGAAACCTTCCAGTGGATCGCCTGGTACAACAACACCCGCCGACACTCCACCGTGGGGCAACTCTCACCGGTGGACTACGAACGCCGTCAGGGCCATGCTAAACTAATACTAGCTATTTAGATAAATGTGTCCAATCCTAGGGTGCAACCTCACCGCCGCCTGGTCGCGAACAAGTACACCACTACCCCACACAGGCCAGGCAGACCACCCACCAAGGCAGCGATCAAGGCACTGGTCATCCGGATTGCCACCGAAAATCCCTCATGGGGATACCGGCGAGTCCACGGCGAACTCACACGGCTGGGCCACCAGGTCGCCTCCGCCACCGTCTGGGGCATCCTCCACACCGCGGGAATCGACCCGGCGCCACGCCGCGCCGGGCCGACCTGGCACCAGTTTCTGACGACACAAGCCCACGGCATCCTCGCCATCGACTTCGTGCACATCGACACCGTGCTGCTCAAGCGTATCTACGCACTGATCCTGATCGAGCACGGCACCCGCCGAGTCCACCTGCTCGGCACCACCACCAACCCGGACGGAGCCTGGACCACCCAGGCCGCCCGCAACCTCCTGATGGACCTCGGCGATCGCGCCGACACCGCCAAGTTCATGATCAGAGATCGCGGAGGGCAGTTCACCACGGACTTCGACGCCGTCCTGGCCGACGCCGGTATCCGCGTGATCAAAAGCCCACCCGCAGCCCCCAAAGCAAACGCCATCTGCGAACGCATGATCGGCACACTGCGCAGGGAGCTGTTCGATCGCACCCTCATCCTGGGCGAACGCCACCTCCGCCAGGTACTACACGAATACCTCGCGCACTACAACACCGCTCGACCCCACCGAGCCCTGGGGCAAGTCAGCCCGTACCAAGCCGAGACCACACCACCCGCACCCATCGACCTCGCCGACTACCACCTACGCCGCAAAACCATCCTCGGAGGCCTGACCAGCGAATACCAGATCGCAGCCTGAACGAACCGGCTCACCCAAGCTAGGCAGCGGACAACAAAATCCTATTTCTGACCCCCACAGGGCCCAGGCCCTCACCTGCACGGATAACAAATTCGGCACGCACAAGATCCTGGTGGCTAATTCGTTGTTGCGGCGTTGAGGCGTATCAGTCGGCTGGTGTGTGTGCGGTCGAGTGGGTGGTGGGTGAAGTAGGCGTCGAGCCTGGTGATGTTGATGGCGGTGGCGCCGAGGTAGTGTTCGAGTTCGACTTTCTTCTGGCCGCGGTAGCGGGCTTTGCGCAGGCCGGTGCTGTTGGCGGCTTGGTTCATGG
>DASZBX010000045.1:0-76123 GCA_035943635.1 Actinocrinis sp.
GGCCTGTCCGGTGTGGCAGGCTCCGGGCCGACTGGGGCGCCGAGGATCCCGGTTCGACACACCACAAAAAGTAACCCACATCCCAACGCAACAGGCCTACGGGCCAATGGATCCTTGGGGGTTCCCGGCCCGCCGGAGGCATAGCAGTAGACGCACGCTGGCATGGCGGCGCAACTCCCAACACCAGCCAACCAAGCCGCGCCCCAAGATCCCAAGCTCCCCACCGGCGCCCGCACTCCAAGCGTCCAGACCGTGCCAAGCCCGAGCCCCAACCGCGCCCTACCTCCGACTCACGCGAGCCCCGATCGCCCCACCCGCCCCCGGGACACGCCTGCATAGCGGCTCCGTCTTTTTCGTAAAGACTATTGACTGGATCTCCCCCAGCCTTTAACGTTCCGGCATCGGTAAGGAAAGTTTCCTTATCTATCCCGGGAATTCCGGGTGCCAGCACCGGACCGAGGAGGATGTCGCGCATGGTTCTCCATAACAACCCGGCCGACACCCCCCTACTGCCAGGCACGCCAAGCCTGTTGCGCGCAATCAACGACCGGACGGCACTGCGACTGCTAGCCGAACACGGCCCCCTGTCCCGAACCCAGATAGGCGGCCTGGCCGGCCTGTCGAAGCCGACCGCCTCCCAGCTGATGGACCGCCTGCTCGCGGTCGGGCTGGTCGAGCAGGTCGCGGCCGAGCCCGGCGTCGCCGCAGACCCGAGCGGACCCGGCCGCGTCGCGCGGCTCTACCGACTGCGGGCCGGGGCCGCGTACGTCGCAGGCCTCGACGTCACCCCGGCCCGGATCATCACGCGCGTATGCGACCTGTCCGGTGCGATTCTGCGTGAGTCCGTACTACCGACCCCCGGCCGTACCGCAGTCGGTGCCGTGGACCGGGTTCGGCAGGCGTTGGACGAGGCCACCGCCGGGATCGGGCTTGAGCTGACCTCCCTGCACCACGTCGTGATCGGCCTCGGCGGGGCGGTCGATCCGCAGACCAACCGGCTCAACTTCGCCCGGCACCTGCCCGGCTGGCACGACTCCGGGTTGCTCGAACGGCTGCGCGGCGGGCTGGTTCCGGCTTCGCGGCTGGTCGGCGGGGCGCGGCATCCGGTCGTGGACCTGGAAAACGACGTCAACCTGGCCGCCGTGGCAGAACAGACCGGCGGCGCGGCGTCCGGCTGCGGCAACTTCGTGGTGCTGTGGATCTCCGACGGCATCGGCGCGGCGATCGTCATCGACGGCAAGCTGCACCGCGGTGCGAGCGGCGGTGCGGGGGAGGTCGGGTACATGCCCGTGCCCGGCGCCCCGCTTGTACGCACCCTGAATCGTGGGGCGAACGGCGGGTTCCAGTCCATCGCCGGTGCGCCCGCGGTGCTGAAACTGGCCCGGGCGCACGGATTCACCGGTGCGGACGCGCCCGCCGCGGTCGCCCGGGCGGTGGAAGCGGGCCCGCTCGGCGCACGCCTGCTCTCCGAGCTCGCCGACCGGCTCGCGGTCGGGCTGGCGCCGATCGTCGCCGTGCTCGACCCGGAACTGATCGTGCTGACCGGCGCGATCCTGCGCGCGGGGGCCGATCCGTTGCGCGAATACGTCGCCGAGGCCTTACACAGCATGGCGATCCCCAGACCCCGCTTGGTCCTGTCGGCGGTGCCCGACAATCCGGTGCTCGCCGGAGCGATCCAAGCGGCTTTGACGGCCACCCGGGAGACGGTCTTCTCCGCCACCTTCCCGTCCGCCGCCTAGCACGACTGCACACCCCGTTGCACGACACGGCACTACAACACCAACCGCCCCGGCAACAGCTCACGCAACACGACACAGCACAGCACAGTGAGACCCGACGAAGCACCGGCCCACACAGCCAGCACAACACCCAGCACAACAGCACGAAACACAAGCAGTCCCGGCTCAACCGACGCTCACGCCACCTCAGACCAGAGGAGTCCTCTTGTGAAACCAGTCCGTCGATACATAGGCGTCACGGCCGCCATAGGCATGGCAGCGACTATGACTGCCTGTAGCTCCACCCAGCACGTAGGGGGCACCACCGGGGCGAGCGGCGGAGCCACACCGGCCAGCGGCGCGATCAAGCCGGGCGGCACGGTCAGCATCTCGAACGAGCAGGGCCAGACCTGGTCCTGTGAGTTCAACCCGTTCAACACCAGCCAGCAGCTGGAATCCCTGGGCACGGTCTACGAACCGCTGGTCTACCAGGACATCCTGAACAACCAGCACGAGACCCCCATGCTGGCCAGCTCCTACTCCTGGAACGCAGCCAAGACCGCGATCACCTTCACCGTGCGCTCGGGCGTGCAGTGGAGCGACGGACAGCCGTTCACCGCCCAGGACGTGGCCTTCACGTTCAACCTGCTCAAGCAGGACCCCGCGCTCGACCTGTACTCGCTGTGGACCGCGGCCGGGCTGCAGAGCGCCACCGCCACCGGCGACACCGCCACGCTGACCTTCGCCGCCAACGCGCAGGCCTACTTCTACGACTTCGCCGACCAGATCGGCATCGTCCCGCAGCACATCTGGGGCGACGCGGCGGTCGTCGGCAAGACCCCGGACACCTGGGGCGACCCGAAGCCCGTAGGCACCGGCCCGTACGAGATCGACCCGTGCACGCCGAGCAACATCCAGTACACGGCGAACCCGCACTACTGGCAGGCCGACGAGCCGCACATCCAGAAGGTCGAGTACCCGGCCTACCTGAGCAACGACCCGGCGAACAACGACCTGGCCTCGGGCAAGGACCAGTGGGGCAACCAGTTCGTCCCCAACATCCAGACCTTCTACCTGGGCAAGTCGCAGTACAACCACACCTGGTCGCCCCCGGTCACCAGCGTGGACCTGTTCCCGAACCTGGCCCAGGGCCCGACCACCACGCTCGCCGTGCGCCAGGCCATCTCGCTCGCGCTCAACCGCCAGGAGATCTCGCAGATCGGTGAGGACGGCCAGGAACCCCCGGCCAACCAGACCGCGATCATCACCCCGACCTTCAGCCAGTACGAGGACACCGCCGCGCTGACCACCTCCGGCTACGCCAGCCAGAACGTGGCCAAGGCCACCCAGCTGATGGGCACGGCCGGCTACTCGACCGCGCACCCGCTGTCCCTGTCCGTCATCACGATCACCGGCTACACCGACTGGGACGCCGACCTCGCCGTGATCAAGAGCGAGCTGGCCCCGATCGGGATCAACCTGACCGTGGACGACCTGGCCGACAACACCTACACCACCCAGCTCAACAACGGCCAGTTCCAGCTCGCCTACTATGGCGAGACCGGCGGCCCGACCCCGTACACGGAACTGCGCCAGGAACTGCTCTCGGAGAACACCGCGCCGATCGGGCAGGCCGCCTCGACCAACTTCGAGCGGTACAAGAACCCGGCCGTGGACGCGCTGCTGAGCGACTTCGCCACCGCCTCGCCGGACCAGCAGGTCGCCGACATCAGGAAGATCAGCGGCTACGTCCTGCAGGACGTCCCGCTGATCCCCGTGGTCGAGAGCGTGGACTGGTTCCAGTACGACAACCAGGACATCCAGGGCTGGCCCTCGCAGTCCGACCCCTACGCCCAGCCCGGTCCCGCGGTCGCGCCGGACATCGAGCAGGTGCTGCTGCACCTCTACTCCAGCTCCGCGCAGTAGGCGCACACTGATCCACCCGGGGGCCGCCCGGCTCGCCCCGGCGGGCCGGGCGGCCCCCGGGCCGAGAAGGGATCCAGCTTCGTGAGATTCATACTGCGCCGGGTGGGCATGTTCCTCTTCACCCTCTGGGCGGCGCTCACCCTCAACTTCTTCATCCCGCGCTTCATGCCCGGCAACCCGCTGCAGTCCCTGGAGGCCCGCAGCCGCGGCAAGATCTCCCCGGCCGCGCTGGCGCAGATGCTCAGCTCCTTCGGCTACAAGCCGAACGCGAACTGGGTGGTCCAGTACTTCACCTATCTGCGCGACATGTTCACCGGGAACTGGGGCGTCTCCCTCACCGTCCAGCCCGGCAACTCGGTGCGCACCATGGTCGGCCAGTCCCTGCCGTGGACCCTGGGCCTGATCGGCCTCACCACGATCCTGGCCTTCCTCATCGGCACCGGCATCGGCATCGTGGCCGGCTGGCGCCGCGGCGGCGCGCTGGACTCCTGGCTGCCGTCGACGTTCGTGGTCACCACCGCGTTCCCGTTCTTCGTCGTCGGCATGCTGCTGATCACGATCGTGTCCCGGCTGCCGGGCCACTGGCCGACCGACGACAACGACGACACCTCGATCGTGCCGGGCCTGTCCCCGGGCTTCATCGAGAGCGTGCTGCAACACGCCGCGCTCCCGGCCCTGGCCCTGATGATCACCTCGATCGGCGGCTGGGTGCTGACCATGCGCAACAACATGATCACCACCCTGGCCGAGGACTACATCCGGATGGCCCGGGCCAAGGGCCTGAGCAACCGGAAGATCATGTACGGCTACGCGGCCCGCAACGCCATGCTGCCGAACCTCTCCGGCCTGGCCATGTCGCTCGGATTCGTCCTGTCCGGCGCGATCCTGGTCGAGTACGTCTTCAACTACCAGGGCGTCGGCTACATGCTGCTGAACGCCGTGGACAGCACCGACTACCCGGTCATGCAGGTGCTCTTCATGCTCTACACCGTCGCGGTCCTGGTAGCGCTCCTGATATCGGACTTCGTGATGGTCTGGCTCGATCCGCGCGCGCGGGCGAAGGGATAGCGGCGATGAAACTCAAGTCCCTCCTGTCCAACCGCAAGGCCACCTTCGGCCTGCTCATCTTCGGACTCTTCCTCCTGGTCTCGGTGTTCCCCGGCCTTTTCACCACGGACCACAGCCCCGACACCCCGGCGGTCTACCTGCCCCGGCTCGGCCCGTCCACGGCGCACCTGCTGGGCACCACCTCGCTCGGCCAGGACATCTACAGCCAGCTGATCTACGGCACCCGCCAGTCGCTGGAGATCGCGGTGATCGCCGGCGCGTTCGCGACCGTGCTGTCCGTGCTGATCGGCGTCTCGGCCGCCTACCTCGGCGGCCTCGTCGACGACGTCCTGTCGCTGTTCACGAACGTCGTGCTGATCCTGCCGACCTTCCCGCTGATCATCATCCTGGCCCGGTACGCCGGCCAGTCCAACACCGTGATGATCACGGTCCTGGTGGCCACCGGCTGGTCCTACGGCGCGAACCAGCTGCGCGCCCAGGCCCTGTCCCTGCGCAACCGGGACTTCCTGGAATCGGCCCGGGTCCGCGGCGAGCGGCCCTCCTACATCATCCTGTTCGAGATGCTGCCGACCATGATCTCGCTGATCGTGGCGAACTTCCTCGGCGCCGCGCTCTACTCGGTCGGCGCCGCCGCCGGACTGCAGTTCCTCGGCTTGGGCGACCAGACCCACGACAGCTGGGGCCTGATGCTCTACTGGGCCCAGAGCCAGGAGGCGCTGGCCACCGGCTCGGAGTGGTGGGCCCTGGCCCCCGGCCTGTGCATCGCCCTGCTCGGCGCGTCCTTCGCCCTGATGAACTACGCCTTCGACGAGATCGGCAACCCGGCCCTGCGTCCCGTGCGGCGCAAGGACCTGCGCCGCAACGCCATGTTCGGCAAGTCCGGAAAGAACGGCCGCAACGGCAAGAACAAGGAAGGAGCCGACCGTGTCCTCGTCGATGCTTCTTGACATCCGCGACCTGCGGGTCGTCTACGACACCCCGCGCGGCCCGGTCGAGGCCTGCTCCGGGGTCAACCTGACCGTGGACCGGGGCGAGTTCGTCGGCATCGTCGGCGAGTCCGGCTGCGGCAAGTCCACCTTCCTGTTCGGCATCGCCCAGCTGCTGAGCCCGCCGGCCCGGATCTCCGGCGGCAGCGTGCAGTTCAAGGGCCACAACCTGGTCGCGATGACCGAGAAGGAGCTCGGCGCGCTGCGCTGGAAGGACTACTCGGTCGTCATGCAGAGCGCGATGAACGCCCTGAACCCGGTCCGCACCATCGGCGACCAGTTCAAGGACGCGATCGACGCGCACGAGAACTGGACCCGGGACCGGATCGCCCAGCGCTCGGCCGAGGTGATGGCCCTGGTCGGGATCGACGCCGTGCACCTGCGAAGCTACCCGCACCAGCTGTCCGGCGGGATGCGCCAGCGGGCCATGATCGCGATGGCGCTGCTGTTCACCCCGGACCTGATCGTGATGGACGAGCCGACCTCGGCCCTGGACGTGGTGGCCCAGCGTTCGCTGATGGTGCAGATCAAGGAACTGCAGCAGCAGCTCGGCTTCGCCGTCATCTTCGTCACCCACGACATGTCGCTGGTGAGCCACTTCTCCGACAAGCTGCTGGTGATGTACGCCGGCCAGGTGGTCGAGGCCGGCCCGACCCGCACGGTCTTCGACTCGCCCTCGCACCCGTACAGCCAGGGCCTGCTCGACGCGTTCCCGTCCATCCGCGGGCCCAAGGTGCCGCTGACCGGCATCCCCGGCAACCCGCCGGACCTGGGCGACCCGCCGCCCGGCTGCCGGTTCAACCCGCGCTGCCCGGTGGTCCAGGAGCGCTGCCGGCACCAAATGCCCGAGCTCTACGAGGTCGGCACCGTCCTGTCCCGCTGCCTGCTGCACACCCCCGAGGTGACCGCGTGACCGCACTCGAGACCACGGAGGCCGGCGGCCCCGCCGAGCCCCTGCTCCAGACGGTCGACCTGACCCGGCACTTCCGGGTCGGCGGCGGCCTGTTCTCCGGCCGTTCGCTGCACGCGGTGGACGACCTGAACATCTCGATCAACGAGCGCGAGATCGTGGCGCTGGTCGGCGAGAGCGGCAGCGGCAAGAGCACCATCGCCCGCCTGCTGGCCCAGGTCTACAAGCCGACCAGCGGCGAGATCCGCTACCGGGGCCGCCCGCTGTCCACCCTGCGCGGCCGCAAGGCCCAGCTGGCCTACCGCAGCGACGTGCCGATGGTGTTCCAGGACCCGTTCGCCTCGCTCAACCCGGTCTACAAGGTCTCGCACGGCATCATCCGCGGCTTGAAACTGCACCGCCCCGACCTCGCCGGCGCCGCCGAACGCCAGGCCGAGGCGATCCGGGTGGTCGAGGCGGTCGGGCTGAACCCGGCCGCCGAGATCCTGGAACGGTACCCGTACGAGCTCAGCGGCGGCCAGCGCCAGCGGATCGGCTTCGCCCAGGCCCTGGCCTACCGGCCCAAGCTGATCCTGGCCGACGAACCGGTGTCGATGCTGGACGTGTCGATCCGGATCGGCCTGCTCAACGTGATGGCCTCGCTGCGCGAGAACGAAGGCGTGTCGTTCCTCTACATCACCCACGACATCGCCAGCGCCCGGTACGTCTCGGACCGGATCATGGTGATGTACGGCGGCCACGTGGTCGAGTCCGGCCCGACCGAGTCCGTGCTGGCCAACCCGCTGCACCCGTACACCCAGCTGCTGCTGGCCGCCGTGCCCGACCCCCGGGCCCCGCTGGCCGTGACCACGGAGTCGGCCAAGGCCGAACCGCCCGCGGTGATCGACCCGCAGCCCGGCTGCCGGTTCCGGGCCCGCTGCCCGATCGCGATCGAGCTGTGCCACCAGGTCACGCCGAAACTCGAACCGGTCCTGCCCGAGACCCCCCGGCACGCGACCGCCTGCCATGTGGCCGCGGCCAACGGCGGCGCGCTGCCGGCGCTGCCCGTGGTCGAGGTCTTCCCCGCGATCCCGGTCGGACCGGGCATCGTCGACGAGGCGGCCGCCGCCGCGCCCGCCGCGCCCGCCGGGTCCGCCGAGCTCGCCGGTCCGGTCGGATCCGCCCTGCCCGAGTTCCCGCCCGCCCCGCCCCCGCCGCCCGCCGCGGCCGAGCCGGCCTGACCGCCCCAGTCGACCGGAATCCGATGAGGACGCCCCGACCGCCGGTCCGCGCACCGGCCGCCGCCCTCCCCACCGCCCACAAGGCCACCGACGAAGACGTCACCCTGACAGGAGTCAAGGACACATGAAACTCGCCATCATCGGGGGTGGGTCCACCTACACCCCCGAACTCGTCGACGGCTTCGCCCGGCTGCGCGCCGAGCTGCCGCTGACCGAACTGGCCCTGGTCGACCCGAGCGCCGAGCGGCTCGACGCGGTCGGCGCGGTCTCGCGCCGGATCTTCGCCAAGCAGGGCCACCCCGGCCTGATCCACACCACCAGCGACCTGGAGGAAGGGGTCGACGGCGCGGACGCGGTGCTCTTCCAGCTGCGGATCGGCGGCCAGGCGGCACGCAACGTGGACGAGACTCTCCCGCTGGACTTCTGCTGCGTGGGGCAGGAGACCACCGGCGCCGGCGGCCTGGCCAAGGCGCTGCGCACCGTGCCGGTCGTCCTGGACCTGGCCGAACGGGTGCGCGCGGTGGCCCCCGAGGCCCGGATCGTGGACTTCACCAACCCGGTCGGCATCGTCACCCGGGCCCTGCTCGACGCCGGCCACGACGCGGTCGGCCTGTGCAACGTGGCGATCAACTTCCAGCGCCAGTTCGCCCGGCACCGGGGCGTGAACCCGGACCAGGTCACCCTGGACCACTTCGGCCTGAATCACCTGACCTGGATCCGCGGCGTGCAGGTCGACGGCCGGGAGATCCTGCCGTCCCTGCTGGACAGCTACGGCGACGACCTGGCCCACGAGATCGAGATGCCGGCCGAACTGATCCGCCGGCTCGGCGTGATCCCGTCCTACTACCTGCGCTACTACTACGCCCACGACACGGTCGTCGAAGAGCAGCGCAAGTCCCCGTCCCGCGCGTCCGCGGTCGCCGCGATGGAGACCGCGCTGCTGGAGATGTACCGCGACCCGGCGGTCGACGAGAAGCCCGAACTGCTGGCCAAGCGCGGCGGAGCGTACTACTCGGAGGCGGCCGTCCAACTGCTCGCCTCCCTGGTCGGCGGCCGCTCGGACACCCAGGTGGTCAACGTGCGCAACAACGGCACCCTGCCGTTCCTCCCGGACGAGGCCGTGATCGAGGTCAGCGCGGACGTCAGCGCCCGCGGGATCAAGGCCAAGACCCAGCCCGCGGTGCCCCCGATGCAGCGCGGCCTGATCGCGCACGTGAGCGCCTACGAGGAGCTGGCCCTGGACGCGGCCCGGCAAGGCGGCCGCGACCGGGTGCGCGCCGCCCTGCTGGCCCACCCGCTGGTCGGCCAGTACGACCTCGCGGACAGACTGGCCGACGCCACCATCGCGGCCAACGCCCAGTTCCTGCCATGGACAGGTCAGGCTTGAGCGTGAGTGCGATCAATGCGGCCGGACCGGCCGCGAGCTCGACCGCGGCCCGCGCCGGAACGGTGCTCGCCATCGACGGCGGCAACAGCAAGACCGAGATAGCCCTGGTCGACGACGCCGGCCGGGTGATCGCCCGGGCCCGTTCCGGCGCGTTCACCCCGCAGTCCAGCGGAGTCGCCGCGGCGGTGGCCGTGGCGGCCGAGGGGGTGGCGGACCTGCGCCGCCAGCTCGGCCTGCGGCCGGGCGTGCCGCTGGCCCGGCACCTGGCCGCGTACGTGGCCGGCGCCGACCTGCCGGTGGAGGAGGACGCCCTGGCCCTGGCCTTCGCGGCCGAGGGCTGGGCGGACAGCGCGGAGGTGGGCAACGACACGTTCGCGCTGCTGCGGGCCGGGGCGACGCGCCCGTACGCGGTGGCAGTGGTCTGCGGCGCCGGGATCAACTGCGCGGGCATAGGCCCGGACGGCCGGCGAGCCCGGTTCCTGGCGCTGGGAAGGATATCCGGCGACTGGGGCGGCGGTGGCTATCTGGGTTCGGAGGCTCTCTGGCACGCCATGCGCGGCGAGGACGGCCGGGGGCCCGCCACGGCCCTGGGCCCGGCGGTGACCGCGCACTTCGGGACTCGGACGGTCGAGGAGGTGGCCCTGGCCCTGCACTTCGGCGAACTGCCGGAGGCGCGCCTGCACGGCTTGTCGCCGGTCCTGATGGCCACGGCCGAAGCGGGCGACCCGGTGGCGCTGGGGGTGGTCGGCCGGCTTGCCGAGGAGGTGGTCACCATGGCGCGGGTTGCGTTGGCCCGCCTGGATCTGATGGCCGCGCCGATCGAGATGGTGCTGGGCGGCGGGGTGTTGCAGGCTCAGATTCCGGTGCTGATGCAGGGGATCCGCGAGCGGGCGGCGGTCGAAGTGCCGCTCGCCGAGATCGTCGTCGTCACCGAACCGCCGGTGCGTGGGGCCGCGTTGTTGGGCCTTGATTCGCTCCGGAAGGCCGAGGAGGCCGGCGGGGCGGTTGAGGCGGCCGGGGCGGGCGAGGTCGGTCCGGCGGGTCGGGCCGATCAGGTCGGCCAGGCGGGTCAAGTGGGTCAGGTCGATCAGGTCGATCAGGTCGACCAAGTCAGTCAGTAGGTTTCGTTCCGCCCCTCCCCCTGTTCGTTTCGTCGGGGAGGGGCGGACGTCACTGGAAACGTTTTCGTAAGTCTCTTTGCTTTGGCTGCCCTGGGCCGCTCCGCGTTCGAGTCCGCGGGGCGCGGATGCCCGTGTAGAAGCCTTCTTCCACGTGAGAGGCCTGTTCCGCCTACCGCAGCCCTCGAACGGTTGCGCAGTTCGTGCTTTCCTTCCCCTCTGAACCGAGCTACTCTGTATGCGCATGTTGAGCTTTGCAACGGGGAGGGGACAGAGTGTCCAGTCCGTACAGCGCCAGCGGAAATAACGGGATTTCCGTCGCAGACGCGAAGGCGTACATCGCCACGATCGATCCAGACGCCATCCAGGATCAGATCACGCATTACACCACTGTCGCCGGGT
The DNA here is from genome assembly GCA_035943635.1 of Actinocrinis sp. Lineage (GTDB taxonomy): Bacteria > Actinomycetota > Actinomycetes > Streptomycetales > Catenulisporaceae > DASZBX01. The sequence goes on from DASZBX010000045.1 coordinate 10,736, forward strand.
CGCTTACAGCACTGGCGGCAGCTGTGACGAAGATCAATGGCAACTTGCAGGCTACCTGGTCCGGTGCCGCGGCCACAGCTGCGGATGCCCAGTTCAAGGCAGTCGTATTCAAGGCGACCAACATGGCCAACGCCTTGAACGGCCAGGTACTGCCAGCTCTGAAAGCCGCGCATACTGGAGCTACCCAAGCCCAGTCCGCCATCAAGAATGTGCAGAACGAGGTCACATCCGTTCCGGTCTCGACGGACTTCGCAGACAGTGAGAACACCGGCTTGAGGATGGGGTCGAACACCGTCTATCCGGCTGTGGAAAGCCAGGCTTCGACGCCCCCAGTGAATCCGAACGGCAGCATGACCCTGTTTCAGGCTCAGAGCTTCAATACGCAGCAGCGCACTGCCGCAGCGCAGGCGATGAACGCTGTGGCGGTTCCCTACACGACGACTGCTTCGTCGTTTACGAGTACAGCAAACGGACTTTCCCAAGACGCGTCTTCATCGCCGACGAACAGCCCTGCGACGGCGTTCACGCTCACTCCGTCCGCAGGCGGCAGCTCCGGCTCCAATGGCGCAGCGAGCGGCTACCATGCGAACTTCGGTAGCGGCGGCGGCAGTGCGAGCACCGGCGCCAGCACCGGCACCGGCACCGGCACCGGGAAGTCATCCGGTACGACCACCCTGCAAAGCTTCGCTCCTCCGCCCCCTCCTCCGCCTTTCGGTTCGCCGACTTCTCCGCCGGCGACCGTGCCGCCGACATCACCGCCGGTCATCCTTCCCCCCACGGGCATCTCGCCGCCTCCGCTTTCCTCCGGGGGAGGAGGAGACCCGGTCGGCGGGCCGACCGGAGGTACCTCACCGGTAACGGGAAACCCTGTTGGCGGCGATCCGATCACTACCGACCCGGCTACCGGCGTGCCCGTCGGAGGCGGGTCCGGGGTCGGCGGGTCAGACCCGGCTGCTCCTGGTGTGTTCGGCGAGGGCGGGCTTCCCGGCGGAGCCGGAGCCGGAGCCGGCGGCGGAACCGGATCGGGCGGAACCGGAATCGGCGAAGGCGGCCTGGCAGGCGGTACCGGTAGTGGAGTAGTTCCGGGAAGCACCAGCTTCGGAAACCCGTCCTCCGGCGCGACCGAGAGCGGGGTCGTGGGCGGTACCCCGACCGAAGGAAGCACGACCAACGGATCCGGGCAGAGCACCGAGCAGTCACCGGCCGCCATGATGGGCGGCATGCATGGCGGCGGAGGTGGCGGAGGTGGCGGTGGCGGAGGCGAACGGTCCGGCCCGTCTGCTTCGTACCTCCGTGGCAAGTACCTGGGCGATGGTGACGGCAGGAGTTATTCGCCGGGGCAATGGGAGACTCCTGCCATCGGCGGGTCGGAAGGCGTTTTGATCGGTGCTGAGCCGTCCGCGGCTGCCGGAGTGACGTCTGTCTATGCTGACGCGCAGGACGGCCAGGGCAATCCGTTGGGCATGATGGGTGGCGGCGGCTTCGGGGGAAGCCGCAGCTACGGCGAAGAGCGCGAAGAGGCCGGGCCGCGGCCCGACTATGTGAAAGAGGATCCGCAATGGTGGACGCCCGAGGGCTCCTTTGTTCCTCCGGTGGTGGAGTGACGCCGCGCAGCCGGGTCCCCCGCAAGGTGGGCGGTGCGCTCATGGCTCTCGGCCTGGCCACCGCCCCCCTCCTTGCCGCGACCCCTGCAAACGCAGACACCAGCTCGCAGTGGGCACTGAGCTATCTCAAATACTCCCAGGTAAGCGCGCTGAGCACCGGCAGCGGTGTGACCATTGGTTTGATCGATACCGGAGTACAGCCCATTCCTGACATCGGCAACCAGCTGGTGCCTGGAGCAGACTTCACCGGCGGTGTTGTGAACACCTCCAGCGTTGGCAACGGTGAAACTGACACAGACGATGAAGGCCATGGAAACGGAATGGCTTCGACCATTGCGGGTCAAGGCCAGCCCGTACAGGGCTTTGCGCCGAAAGCCAAGATCCTGACGATACGGGACATGCTAACTTCGGGCGTGTTGGGTGGCCCGACGTCACCTGGAAACAGCATTCAATTTGCTATCAGCCAGCATGTCCAAGTCATCAATATCTCCCAGGCCTGGGCTGACAGCCCTTCGGAGCGCTCGGCGATCGCGAAGGCGGTAGATGCAAATATCGTCGTCGTGGTCGCAGCCGGCAATAGCGGAAGCAGCGTCACAGATGATTCGTCGCCCGCTCCGGCAGAATACCCCGGCGTCGTCGATGTTGCCGCGATTGACCAGAGCGGTGCGATTGCATCGTTCTCTGATTATGGGCCACAGATTACGTTAGCCGCTCCGGGTGTCGGGATTCTCAACGATCAAGAGTTTCCCAATGACACGACCAGCGTTTCCGGTACGTCGCCTGCCACTGCCTACGTTTCGGCGACTGCGGCGCTGATCTTTTCTGAGCATCCGACCTGGACGGCCGGTCAGGTCATTCGTGACATGATCGGCACTGCGGATCCCGGATCTGGCCAGGCTGCCGGCCAACACGATGACCATTACGGCTACGGCATCATCGATCCCCTCAAAGCCCTTCAGGCTGCCGCGCCCTCGGAGACGACCAACCCCCTACTTGTCGCGGCAACAACGGCACCGACCACAGGGAGTGCGCCCAGCCCCGCCGACACGACTGGCTCTGCCGCTCCGGCATCGTCTTCTAGCTCCAGTGCACTGCCTATTATGCTTGGTGTGGTGGCGGTTCTTGTCATTCTCGGTGTCGTCATCGTTCTGGCGCGGCGCGGCAAGAGCGGTAGGGGTGGCAAGGGCGGTAAGGGTGGTGGTTCGAACGGACCGCCGTCCGGGGCCGGAGGGGCCAACCGGGGATATCAGCAGGCCCAGTATCCTCCGCAACAGCAGTACCCGCCCAAATAATCGAGATTGCCAGAGTCTGTCCAACCTCAGACCCCAGAGCCGACCTCCGGCCCTGAAGTCTGTTGTCGCTCCCCCGAGTGGTCGGTGACGGCAGACTTCGGAGCGAAGTCGGCGCAGGATCGGTGTCGGGTGGGGGTGGCTTCGGGGAAGGTGGCTTGGCGGGTGGTACCGGCAGTGGGATAGTTCGGGGCAGCACCGGTTTCGGAGCTCCGATGGCCGCTGGACCGGAGAGCGGGGGTGCGGGCGGTGCCTCTTTCGAAGGGAGTGCTCTCGGTGGTTCTGGTCAGGGTGCTGAGCAATTTCGTGAACGGGACCGGTTCCAGGCCTGGACTCGCCGCTCCAGCGTCGCCTCCCAGCTCCAGTTCCAGTTCCAGTTCCAGCTTGCTCGTCATAGCCCTTGGCGTGTTCGTGGTTCTGGTGGTTCTGACAGCGGTCATCATCTTGAGCCGCCGCGCCAAGAACACCGCAGGGGGATCGTCGTCTGGGGCGGGGAGTTCGAATCGGACTCGCGCGCAGGACGAGCATCACTCCCGGCCTGAATAGTGGAGTTGGCGAGTCGAAACCGATGAGAGTCATGGCGTGGACGGGGGCTCGTTTCGGTCTGTGGCCAGCGGCACATCGTCACCTTGGTTAGCTGCGGAGGGTGGCAGAGCCGCGCCGTCATCTGACCTGCCGCCCATACCCGCGCCCGCGCCGTCGGCCGACTGAATGGCCCAAGCGGGTTGGTAAGCGAGCGGCCGCAGCGAGCAGAGCAGCCACGTGAGTCCCTCCGGGCGGATCCCGTCGGGGCCGAATTGGGCGAACTGGCCGAACAAGCCGAGCGGTCCGTGCAGCCTGCTCCCGCCGTACACGTCGTACGCATTCCGCAGCCCCCGCGCCGCCCGCTGCGGCACGGCACGCACGGCCGGCGCTGTCACGACGCCCGCCCCGAGGCCCACCGCGAGTGCTGCGGCGTGTTCCCGGCCGTCCAGGTTCGGCTGGAGTGCGGCGGCCGCCGCCATCGCCAGCACGAGCAGCGCCAGCGACATGTACGCGCCGCGTCTGGCCAGCAGCCAGCCGCCGACGGCCGTGCTCATGCCGGACGGGCCCGTGTCGAGGACGCCGGCCTGGCCGAGCGGCAGGCCGATCAGGACCGCCGTGCCGAGGGCGATCAGGTACCGGCTCGACATGGTGCTCAGCAACTGGCCTGCCGAGGCCACGCACACGGTCGCCAATCGCCCGAGCAGCATTTCCGCGATGCCGATCACGAGCGCCGTTTGTAGGATCGCGGCCCATAGTGGCAGGTCAGCAGTCGGTAGGAACGCTGAGAGTGGCAGCCTCGCCAGCTCGTTGGCGATCGGGAGGCTGGCGTATACGTCGCCCAGATGGGCTAGCGTCGGTCTCGCGGCGGAGAATTCGTCGGCCAGTGCGCACGCGGCCGACAGCACGCACATCGCGATGGCCGCCCAAGGGCGACGGCCCGCTCGCCACGCTTCACCCGTATCGGTGACCAGGCCGCCGAGCTCGTAGCCCATTCGGGTGATGGGCCCGCGGTGGGTTCGGTGCGTTCGGCTGGCCCCGTGGCCGCCCCGGCCGTGACTCGACTTCACCATGGTCCGCCTCGATCCGTTCGTGCTGGGTGGATCGCCCCGTCGCGGCCGGCCGGTCAGGCGGCTGGTTCCGCGGGGCTTCGAGTTGTCGATGGAAACACTTGGTGGACCGCGTGCGGCGTACTGGACGCGGACGCGGTCCACCACCGATTTTACTCCCGGGCATGACTCCAGGCCTGGGCGCGGGAGTCCGGCAGCCGAGTAACCGATCGTCGGCGGGGGAAGGAGCAGAATGTGTCGAACCGGACGACGGGACGCTTTCGCAGGTCGGCCACGGTGCTCGGGGTCGCCCTCGCCCTGGTGGCGGCCGCGGCTGCGGGCGGGTGCGGGACCCGGTTGCCACCCTCGGCATTCAGGACCGGCTCGGGCGCGGGCGGGGGCGACGGTCTGGGCGCACAGCCGGGCGGCGGCAACGCTCCGCCGTCGGCTGCCGCGGTCGACGGGGTCAGCGCCACGAGCATCCTGGTCGGCATGATCGACAGCGTGAGCAGCCCGCTCGGGCCGAACACCTTCTCGGGGCCGATGTACGGGGCGCAGGCGTTCTTCGACGCGCTCAACGTCGCCGGCGGAGTCGACGGGCGCAAGGTCCAGGTCGACCCGTGCGACGACAGCGGCTACGGCGCGGGCAACGAGCAGTGCGCCCACAAACTCATCGACAATGACCACGTGCTCGCTTTCTCGGGCAACAGCATCTACGACTACGCCGCGGCGAACTACGTCAGCGCGCAGGACGTTCCGGACGTCGGCGGTGAGCCGATCACCAATGCCTACGACCAGTTCCAGCACCTCTACTCGATCGACGGCAGCGACGAACCGCGCAATGGGACCGTCGGCTGGAACGGGAAGCTCTACGGCGGCACGGGTATCTACGCATACTTCAAACAGAACCTCGGTTCGCACGTCGCAGGGGTCGTGTACTACAACCAGTCGGATTCGCAGCGGTACGCCCAGTACACCGCCGACGGCCTGCGATCCGAGGGCTACACGGTCGTGATGGAACAGGTCGATTTCGCGCTGCCGAACTGGAACACCGTGGCACTGGACATGAAATCCCGAGGCGTGCAGGTCGTTTTCGACGCGCTCGACTCCGGCGGCAATGCTTCTCTGTGCAATGCGATCGACGGCAATTCGATGCCGGTCGAGGCCAAGGTCACGACCGTGGAAAGCTGGGACAACACCGTTCCGTCGAACTATTCCGGCGCGTCGAACTGCCGCAATCATCTGTATGCGACGAGTTCGGACCAGAACTACGAAGATACGCAGTACCCTGCTGTGGCTCGGTTCCGTGCGGCCATGCAGAAGTATTTTCCGAGCCGCGAAGGGCTGATGTCGGAATGGGAGTTGGAGGGCTGGGCTTCGGCGCAATGGCTCACGGATGCGATCGCCTCGTGCGGCAAGGCGGTCACCCGCGCCTGCGTCGAGCAATACATCAACCGCACGACCCCATACACCGCGCACGGTTTGATCGAACCCACCACATTCACCGTCATCCCGCCGACTCCCACGGTCAATGACTGCTTCAACATCGCCCGCTGGCAGGATTCTGCGCAGAGCGGTAAGGGCGGCTGGGTCACCCAGGTTCCTGATATGACGAAAAACTGTTTCGTCACACCGAATCTGCCCTACTCGCCCTGAGCTGTGAGTGCGCGATCGGAGGTCTGTAGCACCTCTCCGCGATGTAGCGACACGATGTGGTCGGCGGCGGATAGGAGCGGGAGTCCGTCTTGGCGTTGGGCGTGTGGTTCGGCTAGAACGACGGCGCGGGAAACCTTGCCAGGGCTCGCGATCTCGGCCAACGCTGCGTAACAGCGGGCTGCGATACGTGGAGCCAGCCCGTGCGAGAGCTCGTCGACCAGGAGCAGGCGCCATGGGGTGAGCACGGCTCGAGACAGGGCGAGCATCTGCTGTTCGCCGCCGGAGAGCGTCCCGGCCCGGCGGTCGAGGAACGTCGCGAGTTCCGGGAAGAGGTCGAGCGCAGGGCCGTGGCCGACGTCCTGACCGGCCCGAGCGTCCTGACCGGCCCGACCGTCCTGGCCGGCCTGGCGGGCGAACAGGTCCAAATTCTCTGCCACGGTCAGGCTTCCGAACACCCCGGCTCCGTCCGGGATGAGAGTGACACCGGCCTGCACGCGATCCGCGACGGCCATCGCGGCGAGGTCGATCGGCGTCCCGTCGTCGTCCGCGCTGAGCAAGGCCCCGGAGGTTGGGCGCAGCAGGCCGGCTATGGTGTTGAGCAGCGTGGTCTTGCCCGCGCCGTTCGGGCCGGCCAGCACGGTGATTCCGTTTGCCGGGACGGTCAGATCGATTCCGTGCAAGGCCTCCAAAGCGGCATACTTGACGCGCAGGCCCCTGATGATCAGGCCATTGAGGCGCGGGGTCGTGGAGCGTTGGCGGTTCATGTTCGGGTGGCCGTTGCAAAGGGCGAGTCGGGGAAGAGCTCGCGAACTCGGGCGTCTTGGCGCAGTTGCGCGAGCGAGCCGTGCGCGATGACCCGGCCGCGATCCATCACGTAGATCTGGTCGGCGATTCGGGCGACCAGGTCCATGTCGTGCTCGATCAACACGACTGCCATGCCCTCCTCGACCAACTGGGGCAACAGTTTCGCGAATGCGAGGATCTGCGCGTCGTCCAGGCCGCCGGCCGGTTCGTCCAAGAGCAGCACGCTCGGGGCGGTGGCCAGGGCCCGGCCTAGTTCGACCAGCCGCAGCGTTCCGGTGGGTAGTTCACCGGTTGTCGTGTCCCGTACGTCATCGAGGCCGAGGCGGGCAATCAGAGTATTGACCAGGTCGTCGGTGTCATGGTTGGTACTGCGACGTTGCTCGGCGCCCACGGTGATGTTCTCGGCGACCGTCATGGTGGCGAACACTTCGACCCGTTGAAACGTCCAGGCCAGACCCGCTCGAACCCGACGGTGCGGGGCAAGGTCGGAAATGTCTTTGCCTGCCAACGTTACTCGACCGGCGTCCGCTGGTTCGATTCCTGCGATGCAGTGGAAGAGCGTGGTCTTCCCGGCGCCGTTGGGACCTACCAGCGCAGTGATCTGATGAGACTCCACGGTCACATCCACCTGGTCGACGGCGGCGTTGCCACCGTAGCGCCGGACCAGGCCGTGGACTGAGAGCGCCGTCGTCGCAGTGGTCGTCATTCGAACTCCTCGGGCGAGGGGGCCGAAGGCCGCGTGCGCGACAAATGCGCCTGTGCTGCTCGTCTCTCGGCGATGCGCGCGGCCACCTGGCGGCCAGCGGGAGTGAGCCGTACAGCGTCAAGCGAAATGCCGCTCTCAGAGGCGATAGGAAGGCCATCCGCAACCCCCTCCGGCCCAGCACCGGCAGCAGCCCGCAACTCCCCGGCCAGCCCGCGCACAGCCAAAGCCAACCCACCCGGCATCCGCCCCGACAACACCGCCCCGATCCCGATGGCGATGATCGAGCTGCCCTCCACCACGCCCGCATCCAACCCCACGATCGCGGCCGCGCCCAACACCGCCCCGGCCGCACTGTCCGCGCCGCAGACCACCACGGCCGCGAACCACACCAATCCCTCGATCGGGTCGAAGGCCGAGGTGTCGAACGACAACGTCGACATGCTCAACAGCGCCCCGCCCAACCCGGCCAGGGCGGAGCCCGCCGCGAAGACGCCCACCTTGAGCCGCGCCGCGTCCACCCCGGCGGCCTGCGCGGCCGGCTCACTGTCCCGCACGGCCAGCAACGCCCGCCCGACCCGCCCGGTGTGCAACGCCCGGACGCACAGCAAGGCGACCACCAGACAGCCGAGTTCCAGCAGGTAGAACGGCCGATCAGCGATGAATGGAGCCGGCCGGGTGATCGTCAGCCCCGACGTGAACACCGGCTGCTCGAACACGAACCGGCTCAGACACGCCGCCACCGCGAACGTGAGCAACCCGAGATACAAACCACGCCGCCGCACCACCGACCACCCCGCGATCAATCCCACCACCCCGACCAACACCGCGGCGACCGGCAGCGCCACCAGCCCGGGCAGGGCCGGGATCCCGGGCACCGAATGCGAGGCCAGCCGCCCGGCCAGCAGTGCGCCCAACCCGGCGAAACCCGCCTGGCCGAGGCTGATCTGACCGCTGTACCCGGTCACCACCACCAGCGACACGAAGATGACCGCCAGCGCGGGCACGCTCTGCGCCGACTGGAGGTTCGCCGGGTCGAACGCCAGCGGGACCGCGAGCAGCACCGGGAACGGCAGCCACCAGCCGCCCGGAGCCGGGAAACGTCCGCGGGTGGCGAACCGGCGCATCGACCCGGCGTCCACCCCGCCGGACCGCCGCTCGCCCGCGCCCAGCCGGGACACGAACAGCAGGGCGAGCAGCAGCGCGATCACGAACAGGTTCGCCTGGACCGCGGCCAGGGCGCTCTGCGCGTTCCCGGCCAGGTGGATCCGGCTCAGTTCGCTCTGGCCGACGCCGAGCACCAGCGCGGCGCCCAGCGCGATCGGCAGGCTGGTGCAGCGGGCGATCACGGCCACGCCCATCGTCTCCAGCATCACCAGGGTCAACCCGTACGGGTCGAGCTGGAGCGAGGGCGCGATCAGCACCCCGGCCAGGCCCGCCAGCAGGCCGCCGACCGCCCAGCTGGCCGCGGCCAGCCGGTCGCTGCGGATGCCGACCAGGTCGGCCAGCTCGCGCCGGTCCACGACGGCCCGCGCGGCCAGGCCCAGCCGGCGCGTGCGCAGGGCCAGCGTCAGCCCGGCCGTCAGCACCACCACCACGGCCAGGTCGCCGACCGTCTGGTAGCTGACCAGCAGGTTTCCCGGTAGTCGGAGGCTTCCGGACGGCAGCAGCGCGGGCGCGGCCCCCCGCGACCCGGTACCCCACAGCACCACCACGACCCCGACGATCAGCACGAAGACGCCCAGCGAGGCGACCATCCGCTCGGCCGCGTCCGCCTGGCGCCGGTGCAGCGGCCGGAACACCAGCCGGTCCAGCGCGAGCCCGAGCCCGGGGGCGACCAGCGCCAAGTCCACCGCGGCGGCGAGGCCGATCGGCACGTGCCACACGTCGACGCTCTGCCACAGCAGATACGCGCACACCATGCCGATCGCCCCGAAGGCCAGGTTGAAGACCCCGGTGACCCGGTAGGTGACGATCAGCCCCACCGCGGCGAGCGCGGCGACGCAGCCGACGGCCAGCCCGGCGAAGGCGAGCTCCAGGGTGACCACGTCAGGTCTTCGGTTCCCCGTCGGCGGCCGGCTCGACCAGCAGGCCGTGCAGTTCGGCGATCCGGCGCACGGTGGCCTCGTCCACGACGCCCGCCGGGCCCGTCCCCGAGCCGGATCTCTGACCCGATTCTCCCTGGCCCGCTTCCGATCCGCCCGCGCCGCCGGACCGCCCGCGCACCCGCTCCGCGCCCGCCAACACCAGCCCGCCGATCACCAGCGCGGCGCCCGGAATCGAGGCCGAGGCGAGATAGGGCACCTGCTGGGCGACCGTGGCCTGCCCGGACACCCCGTACCAGCCGAGCACGAGCAGCACCACGCCGAGCCCGGCGGTGAGCCAGCCCGCGCGGCGGACCAACGCCACCAGCTGCGGATGTGCCGGTCCCGTCCGACCCGCCATGTTCGCGCCTCCGACCCGCCGCCGTACCCGACCCGCCCGGTGCCACCCGAGACCCGGCCCGGACCCGCCCGCCGTCCGGCGAAGACAAGGCCCTTAGGCGTCTCGCAGCGAAGATGATTCGATGGTATACCGAAATCAGACAGACACAGCGGGTAGCCGAACCGATTCGGGAGGCGAAGGACGATGGCGGCGCACAGAGTGACGGACCGTGGCCGAGGCATCCGGGTGATGGCGCTGGGACTGGCCCTGACGCTCGGCGGCGCCACCCTGGCCGGCTGCTCGGGCAGCAGCACCCCCTCGGCGTCCGCGCCCTCGACCTCCGCGGCGGCGGCCGCGACCACCTCGGCCGCCGCGCCGAGCCAGGGCTCCGCCGCCGACACCCAGCAGATCACCCAGAACTGGGAGGCGTTCTTCAACAAGGCCACGCCCCTGGCGCAGAAGGCCCAGTACCTGCAGAACGGCTCGCAGATGGGCGCCACCATCCAGCAGTTCGCCAGCAACCCGCTGGTCGGCCAGGTCTCGGCCCGGGTCGACTCGGTCGGGTTCACCTCGCCGACCCAGGCCACGGTGACCTACGACATCCTCGGCCCCACCGGCTCCCCGCTGCTGCCGAACGCCAGCGGCCAGGCGATGAAGGTGAACGGCACCTGGGTCGTCGCCGACAGCAGCCTGTGCGCTCTGCTCTCCCTGACCGGCGGGAAGATCCCCGGCTGCTCGTGACCGAGTTCGTGACCGGGGCGGCTGGCCGAATGCCGTGGCATGACCTGGGACGGGACAACCGAACGGATCGCAGCGCCGGCGGATTCGCCGTGCGTTGACAGGGTTTTCGGCCGGCCCGGCCGGCGGAACCGACCGCCGCAAACACCTCAGGCCACCTCGGGGAGGTGGCCTGATCAGCGCTTACCGTGTGTGCCCCCGGCAGGATTCGAACCTGCGCCCCTGCCTCCGGAGGGCAGTGCTCTATCCCCTGAGCTACGGGGGCGACAACGAGTAGAACCATACCAGTTCTTTGGTTGTGCCTGCGCACCATTACCGGCGGCGCTAGCCTTGAAGTTGTGACTAATCACGAGGACGGGCCGGTTGAACTGCGCGAACACCCCGGGGGAGCGATGGGCCGGAATAGTCCGCGCGTGTTGGTGGTCGACGATCAGGCCGTGATCCGGCAGCTGATCGCGGTCAATCTCGAGCTCGAGGGCTTCGAGGTGTTCCAGGCCGAGGACGGACAGGACTGCCTGGACCGGATCGAGGAGCTCGCGCCGGACGTGGTCACCCTGGACGTGGTGATGCCGCGGCTGGACGGGTTCGCCACGGCCGAACGGCTGCGGGCGGCGCCGGCCACCAAGGGCGTGCCGATCGTCATGGTGACCGCCTGCGCCCAGGAGGGCGACCTGGCCCGGGGGCGCGAACTCGGGGTGGACCACTACGTGACCAAACCGTTCGACCCGGACGACCTGGTCCGCGCGGTCCGCAGCGCGGCCGGGCTGGTCTGAGTGCTCCGGTCAAAGGCCGCCCCGCGCCGGAACGGGGCCCGGCCAGCAAATACACTCGTTCGCTATGACCCCCCTGTCTGATGACGCGCCGCCGTCGGGCGAAGCCGCGCCGAGCCTGTCCGAGCTGTTCCTGCGCACGGCGCACCGGATCAGGCGGCGGTCCGCGCCCTCGTACGACCAGTTCGGCCTGACCGAGGCGCAGACCCGGGCGTTGCGGGTGATCTCCCGGTACGAGCGGCCCCGGATGGCCGACCTCGCCCAGGCGCTGGAGGTGGTGCCGCGCTCGATCACGTCGATGGTGGACACGCTGGAGACCGCCGGCTTCGTCGCCCGGCAGCCGGACGCCACGGACCGGCGGGCCACCCTGGTCCTGCTCACCGAACGCGGCAGCGAGGTGCTGCGGCAGGTCGGCCGGATGCGCGCGGAGGCGGCCGAACAGCTGATCGCGAAGCTGTCCGCCGAGGAGCAGGGCGAGCTGCGCCGGCTGCTGGTCATCCTGGACACCGGCGAGGAGCCGCTGCCCTCCCGCCGGCCGCGCTGAGCCGGCCGGCGCCGGGCGGCCCGAGGGATGAAACGATTGGGGACCGGACACCCCGGTCCCGTAACCTTGGCCGGGTGACCCCGACTGAGATCTCCGCCGCCGTGGTCGCCGCCATCCAGGAACTGGTGGATTCCGGCGACCTGACCGTACCCGTGCCCCCGGCCGTGACCGTCGACCGGCCGAAGAACCGCGAGCACGGGGACTACGCGACGAACGCGGCGATGCAGCTGACCAAGGCCGCCGGCAAACCGCCGCGGGCGGTCGCCGAGCTGCTCGCGGCCAAGCTGGCCGCCCAGGCCGGGATCGCGAAGGCCGAGGTGGCCGGGCCGGGGTTCCTGAACATCACCCTGGACGCCGCCACCCAGGGCGAGCTGGCCCGCGCCATCGTCACCGCCGGGACCGGCTACGGCCGCAACGAGGCCCTGGCCGGGCAGAACATCAACCTCGAGTTCGTCTCGGCCAACCCGACCGGGCCGATCCACATCGGCGCCGTGCGCTGGGCCGCGGTCGGCGACGCGCTCTCCCGGATCCTGCGGGCGGCCGGCGCGCGGGTGGGCACCGAGTACTACTTCAACGACGCCGGGTCCCAGATCGACCGGTTCGCGCTGTCCCTGCTCGCCTCGGCCAAGGGGGAGCCGACGCCCGAGGACGGCTACGGCGGCGACTACATCGCCGACATCGCCACCCAGGTCCGGGCCAAGGTGCCGGACGTGCTGGAGCGTTCGGACGCCGAGGCCCGGGAGGTGTTCCGGGTCGAGGGCATCGAGCTGATGTTCGCCGAGATCAAGCAGGCGCTGGCCGGGTTCGGCGTGCGGTTCGACGTGTACTTCAACGAGAAGGACCTGCACGACAAGGGCGAGCTGGACGCCGCGGTCGAGCGGATGCGGGCCAACGGGCACGTCTACGAGCAGGACGGCGCGATCTGGCTGCGCACCACCGACTTCGGCGACGACAAGGACCGGGTGGTGAAGAAGAGCGACGGGGACTGGACCTACTTCGCCGCCGACTGCGCCTACTACCTGGACAAGCGCCAGCGCGGCTTCGACCGGGTGGTCATCATGCTCGGCGCCGACCACCACGGGTACATCGGCCGGATCAAGGCCATGGTCGCCTGCTTCGGCGACGACCCGGAGGTGAACGTCGAGATCCTGATCGGCCAGCTGGTCAACCTGATCAAGGACGGCACCCCGGTCCGGATGTCCAAGCGGGCCGGCACCATCCTCACCCTGGAGGACCTGCTCGACCTGGTGACCGTGGACGCCGCGCGGTACTCCCTCGCCAGGTCGCCCTCGGACTCCTCGATCAACCTGGATGTCAACCTGCTGTCCAAGCAGGCCAACGACAACCCGGTCTTCTACGTCCAGTACGCGCACACCCGGATGTGCTCGGTGCAGCGCAACGCCGCAGAACTCGGTGTGGACAAGGGCGGCGTCGCGGACTTCGACCCGGCGTTGCTGGTGCACGAGAAGGAACGCGAGCTGCTCGGCGAGCTCGGCGAGTTCCCGGGCGTCGTGGCCACCGCGGCCGAGCTGCGCGAACCGCACCGGGTCGCCCGTTACCTGGAACAGCACGTCGCGCCCGCGTACCACCGGTTCTACGACGAGTGCCGGATCCTGCCCAGCGAGCGCTTCCCGGTCGCCCCCGAGCTGACCAGGGCCCGGCTCTGGCTGGCCGAAGCCGCCCAGACGGTCGTCGCCAACGGCCTCGCCCTGCTCGGGGTCAGCGCCCCGGAACGGATGTAATCATGAGCCGCGCCGCCCACCCCGCCGGTCCCCGGCACGCCGACGTCATGCCCGGCGGGGCAGTGTCCGCCGCCCCGGCCGACCTGAACGCGCTGGACCCGAAGGTCTGGCCGCTGACCGCCGCGCGCACCGACTCCGGCGAGCTTCGCCTGGGCGGGCTGACCGTGTCCGAGCTGGCCCGGGAGCACGGCACCCCGGCCTACCTGGTCGACGAGGCGGACTGGCGCGGCCGGGCCCGGGCCTGGCTGGCCGCGTTCCCGGACGTCGACCCGCGGCGCCCGCCGGTGCACTACGCCGGCAAGTCCTTCCTGTCCAAGGCGGTCGCCCGCTGGGCCGCCGAGGAGGGGCTCGGACTGGACGTGGCCTCCGGCGGCGAACTGGCCGTGGCGCTGGCCGCCGAGTTCCCGCCCGGCCGGATCACCATGCACGGCAACAACAAGTCGGCCGCCGAGCTCGACCGCGCGGTCCGGGCCGGGGTCGGCCGGATCGTGCTGGACTCGTTCGAGGAGATCGACCGGCTGGCCGAGGTGGCGGCCGGGCACGGGGTCGTGGTCGAGGTGATGATCCGGGTCACGGTCGGCGTCGAGGCGCACACGCACGAGTTCATCGCCACCGCGCACGAGGACCAGAAGTTCGGCTTCGCGCTGACCGGCGGGGTCGCGGCCGAGGCGGTGCGCCGGGTGCTCAAGTACAGCGTGACCGGGAACGCGGGCGCGCCCGGCGCCGAGGCGGCGGCGGACGAGGGCGCCGACGTGGCCGGCCCGGGTCCGGCGGCCGGCGGCCTGGAACTGGTCGGCCTGCACTCGCACATCGGCTCGCAGATCTTCGACACCGCCGGCTTCGAGGTCGCCGCGCACCGGGTGGTCGGGCTGCTGGCCGAGATCGACGCGGAGCACGGCCGGCAGCTGCCCGAGATCGACCTCGGCGGGGGCCTGGGCATCGCCTACACCAGCGAGGACGACCCGGCCACGCCCGCCGACATCGTCGGCCGGCTGGTTCAGATCGTGGCCCGCGAGTGCGCGGCGGCCGGGCTGGCCGCGCCGCACCTGGTGGTCGAGCCGGGCCGGGCCATCTCCGGCACGCCCGGGATCACGCTCTACGAGGTCGGCACGATCAAGCCGGTCGAGGGGCTGCGCACCTATGTCTCGGTCGACGGCGGGATGAGCGACAACATCCGCACCGCGCTCTACGACGCGCAGTACACCTGCGCGCTGGTCTCGCGCACCTCAGGCGCCGCGCCGATGCTCAGCCGGGTGGTCGGCAAGCACTGCGAGTCCGGCGACATCGTGGTCCGGGACGCGTGGCTGCCGGCCGACGTGCGGCCGGGGGACCTGCTGGCGGTGGCGGCCACGGGCGCCTACTGTCGGTCCATGTCGTCCAACTACAACCACCTGCTGCGGCCGCCGGTCGTCGCGGTGCGCGACGGCGGCTCCCGGGCGATCGTGCGCCGGGAGACCGAGGAGGACCTGCTGGCGCTCGACCTCGGCTAGCGCACCGGCCGGGGCCCCAACCCCGGCGGGCCGCGCGGCCGACCCCCGCGGCGGGCCGGGCACTTGATCCCGGGCCGCCGGTGTGACCTACTTGGTCTCAAATATCGGACGTCAGGTCCGGAGGAGCCGCCGAGGCGGCGAGACTGGAGCACCTGGCATAGAGGAAAGCGAGAGGTTTCGTCATCATGGGCAAGCGTCCACTCAAGGTCGCGCTGTTGGGGTGTGGGGTCGTCGGCTCCGAGGTCGCCCGGCTCATGACGACGACGGGGGCCGACCTGGCCGCCCGGATCGGGCGCAACGAGCAGTTCGAGGGGATCGAGCTGGCCGGGATCGCGGTGCGCCGGCCGAACCGGGTGCGCGACCTCGCGGTGGACCGCTCGCTGCTCACCACGGACGCGATGGCGCTGGTCAAACGACCGGACATCGACGTGGTGATCGAGGTCATCGGCGGGATCGAGCCGTCCCTGACCCTGCTGCGCACCGCGATGGAGAACGGCGCGAGCGTGGTCACCGCGAACAAGGCGCTGCTGGCCCAGGAACTGGCCGGGCTGCACGAGGTGGCCCGGCGCAGCGGCGTGGACCTGTACTACGAGGCCGCCGTGGCCGGGGCGATCCCGCTGCTGCGCCCGCTGCGCGAGTCCGTGGTCGGCGACCGGGTCCGGCGGGTGCTGGGCATCGTCAACGGCACCACCAACTTCATCCTGGACCGGATGGACACCACCGGGGCCGGGTTCGCCGAGGCCCTGGACGAGGCCACCGCGCTCGGCTACGCCGAGGCCGACCCGACCGCGGACATCGAGGGCTTCGACGCCGCGGCCAAGGCCGCGATCCTGGCCTCGCTCGCCTTCCACACCACGGTCACCGCGGCCGACGTCTACCGCGAGGGCATCACCGAGGTCACCGCGGCCGACATCGCCTCCGCCCGGGAGATGAACTCCGTGGTCAAGCTGCTGGCGATCTGCGAGCTGGACCCGTCCGGCCGGGCGGTCACCGCCCGGGTGCACCCGGCGATGATCCCGCGCAGCCACCCGCTGGCGAACGTGCGCGAGGCCTACAACGCGGTCTTCGTCGAGGCCGAGGCGGCCGGGCAGCTGATGTTCTACGGCGCCGGGGCCGGGGGCACGCCGACCGCCAGCGCGGTGCTCGGCGACCTGGTCGCGGCCTGCCGGAACAAGATCAGCGGCAGCCGCGGGACGACCGTGGACGGCTACGCCGACCTGGTCGTGCAGTCCATGGGCCAGGCCCGCACCCGCTACCACATCTCGCTGGACGTGGACGACAAGGCCGGGGTGCTGGCCCAGGTGGCCACCGTGTTCGCCCAGCACGACGTCTCCATCCAGACCGTGCGCCAGTCCGGCCGGGGCGACGACGCCCGGCTGGTGGTGGCCACCCACTGGGCCACCGACGCGGCGCTGGCCGCGACCGTGGAGAGCTTGCGTTCGCTAGACACCGTCCGGGACGTCGCGTCCGTCATGCGCGTCGAGGGCGATTAGGGCCCGACAGCCGAAAGGGAATGGAATCGCCATGTCAGTCACAACCGCCGAGGCGCTCGGCCAGGAGGCCGCCGGGCTGACCCGGCACACGGACGCCGTCCCGGGCGGGTCCCGGGCGCGCGGGCAGTGGCGCGGGGTGATCGAGGAGTTCCGCGACCGGCTGCCGGTCTGCGCCGCGACCCCGGTGGTCACCCTGGGCGAGGGCGGCACCCCGCTGGTCCGCGCGAACGTGGTCTCCGAACTCACCGGGTGTGAGGTTTATCTCAAAGTCGAGGGCGGCAACCCGACCGGGTCGTTCAAGGACCGCGGGATGACGATGGCCATCTCCAAGGCCGCCGAGGAGGGCGCCAAGGCGGTCATCTGCGCCTCCACCGGCAACACCAGCGCCTCGGCCGCAGCCTACGCGGTGCGCGCCGGGATGGTCTGCGCGGTGCTGATCCCGGACGGCAAGATCGCGATGGGCAAGCTCAGCCAGGCCCTGGCCCACGGCGCCAAGATCCTGCAGGTGGCCGGCAACTTCGACGACTGCCTGGACCTGGCCCGCGGCCTGTCCGACAACTATCCGGTCGCCCTGGTCAACTCGGTCAACCCGTTCCGGCTGGCCGGGCAGAAGTCGGCCGCGTTCGAGATCGTGGACGCACTCGGCGACGCGCCCGAGGTGCACGTGCTGCCGGTCGGCAACGCCGGCAACATCTCCGCCTACTGGATGGGCTACTCCGAGTACGCCGCGGCGGGCCTGAGCACCCGCCGGCCGCGGATGTTCGGCTTCCAGGCGGCCGGCGCGGCCCCGTTCGTGCAGGGCTCCCCGGTGGCCAACCCGCAGACCATCGCCACCGCGATCCGGATCGGCAGCCCGGCCTCCTGGGACCTGGCGTCCAACGCCCGGGACGAGTCCGGCGGCCTGATCGAGGCGGTCACCGACCGGCAGATCCTGTCCGCCTACCGGCTGCTGTCCACCCGCGAGGGCGTGTTCGTCGAGCCGGCCAGCGCGGCCGGGGTGGCCGGACTGCTGCACCTGACCGAGCAGGGCCGGCTCGACCCGGGCCAGCGGATCGTGGTCACGGTCACCGGCAACGGCCTGAAGGACCCGGAGTGGGCGATCAGCGGCGCGCCGACCCCGCCGAAGGTCGCCGTGGACGCCGCCGCCGCGGCCGCCGTGCTCGGCCTGACCGGCTGATGCCCGAGTTCCGCACCGGGCCGGTCACGGTCCGCCCGCCGGCCACCAGCGCCAACCTCGGGCCCGGGTTCGACGCCTTCGGGCTCGCCCTGGAACTGCGCGACGAGGTGACCGTCGAAGCCTTCGACGACGCCTCGGCCGCGGCCGCGGACGGCTCCGGCCTGAGTGTGGAAGTGCTCGGCGAAGGCGCCGGCGAGGTGCCGCTGGACGAGCGGCACCTGCTTGTCAGGTCCCTGCGCGCGGCCTTCGACCTGCTCGGCGGACAGCCGGCCGGGCTGCGGGTGCGCTGCGTCAACCGGATCCCGCACGGCCGCGGCCTGGGCTCGTCCTCGGCCGCGATCTGCGCCGGCCTGGTCGCCGCCCGCGCGCTGGTCGAGGGCGGGGACAAGCTGCTCGACGACGAGGCCCTGCTCGACCTGGCCACCCGGATCGAGGGCCACCCGGACAACGTCGCACCCTGTCTCGCCGGCGGGCTCACCATCGCCTGGACGACAACGGGCGAGCAGGACGGGCCCGGCCCCGCGCCGGCCGCGCCGCACGCTCAGGGCCCTGCGTCGAAGGAGAACCCTGAGGCAGCCGGGACGCCCGGAGCGCACGAGCACTGCGGTCCGCCCGAGGCGGTCGCGACCCGCGCCCACGCACTGCGGCTGGACCCGGTGCCGGAGCTGTGTCCGGTGGTGTTCATCCCGGCCGCGGCGCTGGCCACCGCGGTCGCCCGGGGCCTGCTGCCGGCCGAGGTGCCGCACCGGGACGCGGCCTTCAACGCCGGCCGGGCCGGACTGCTGGTCGCGGCATTGACGCAGCCGGGCCTGACCCCCCATCATCGCAGTGTGCTCTTGTACGCGGGCACCCGGGACCGCCTGCACCAGGGCTACCGGGCCCCCGCGATGCCGGACAGCGCCGCGCTCGTCGAACAGCTGAGCGCGCTGCGGATCCCGGCGGCGGTGTCGGGGGCCGGACCCACCGTGCTGGCCCTGGCGGTCGGCGCCGGACAGGCCCGCGAGGCCCTGGAGCACGCCCCGGCCGACGTCACGGCGATGATCGCCGCCGTGGCGGCCGAGGGCGTGGTGGTGCAGTACCGGGCGGCGTGAAACAACACGCCGCGAATCTTTGCGAGGGCGGGGAATGCTATCTTGGCTCAAGAGTGTTAATGTCATAGCTGCACCCGTTGTTAACCCCGGCCAGAGACTGTGCTTTTCGGCAGAAGGCCGACGGCCGGGTGTATCCGGGCGGATCTCATTGTCGGCATTGCGCCAGCATTGTGCCGTGCGGCCCCCTTCCACCTGTTTCCCTGCGGCTACCTCGTGTCGCCGGCGGCAGATCGGGCGGGCGGGTTGTCCAACCTCTGAGCGCGGGATTAAAGCGCTCACCACCTAATAACACCCGGTACACGACACAGTGTGCCCGGTGAGAAACCTCCGCCTCCGGCTGGCTGCCGAAAATCCAGCCACGGGGCATGACCGGTCGCCGGGCCGGCTTCTTGCAGAAGCCGTCGCGGCGCCCGCTCCAGGGAAGGACCCTTCGTGAGCGATACCACCGAACTGACCTCCGCCGACCAGCTGCAGGCCATGGTGCTGCCCAAACTGCGGCTCAAGGCCGCTGAACTCGGCATCACGGGCATCGCCCGGATGACCAAGGGCCCGTTGATCGAGGCCATTCAGCAGCGCCAGGGCGGAACGTCCAGTCGACGTGGTGCCAAGGCCCCCGCAGTCGCGGAAGCCGAACCGGCGGCCGAGCCGGCCAAGCCGGACGCCCCGGCGCGCGCCGAGCGTGCCCCGGGCCGCCGCCGGGCCGCGGCACCGCAGCAGCGCATCCCCGAGCAGGCCGGCGCCGCCGTCGCCGCCGAGCCCAAGCCGGCCGCGGTCAAGGCCGAGGCCAAGAGCGTCCAGCCCAAGGACGCCGAGCCCAAGGCCGAGCCGGCCCGGGCGGCCGAGCCGCGGACCGAGCCGGCCGCCGTCGCCCCCGCCGCCGGACCGGCCACGGCCGAGCCGGCCGCGCAGCCCTCGCGGCGCGAGCGCAACCGGGACCGGGGCAACCGCAACCGGGACCGCAACGGCCGGGAGGCCGCCGCCGCCGAGCGCCCGGCCGCCCAGCCGGTCGCCGCGGCCGCCGCACCCGCCGCCGCGCCGTCGAACCAGGCCGGCCAGGCCGGCCAGTCGAACCAGGCGAACCAGCAGGCCGAGGACGACGGCTTCGACAACCGCAACCAGCGCAGCCGCTACCGCGACCGCAACGACCGAGGCGGCAACGAGCGGGGCAACGACCGCGGCGGCAACGACCGCGGCCGCGGCCGGGACCGCAACAACCGCAACCGGCGCGAGTTCGACGGCGGCGCCGAGCCGACCTTCAGCGAGGACGACGTCTTCCTGCCGGTGGCCGGCATCCTGGACGTGCTCGACAGCTACGCCTTCGTGCGCACCTCCGGCTACCTGCCCGGCCCGGACGACGTCTACGTCTCCCTGGCCCAGGTCCGCCGGTACGCCCTGCGCAAGGGCGACGCCGTGGTCGGCGCGGTGCGCCAGCCGCGCGAGGGCGAGCGCCGGGAGAAGTTCAACGCCCTGATCAAGCTGGACAGCGTCAACGGGGTGACCCCGGAGGAGAACCGGGAGGTGCGCGACCCGCGCAGCCCCAAGCACCAGCCGGAGTTCGCCAAGCTGACCCCGCTCTACCCGCAGGAGCGGCTGCGGCTGGAGACCGAGGGCTCGATCCTGTCGACCCGGATCATCGACCTGGTCTGCCCGATCGGCAAGGGCCAGCGCGGCCTGATCGTCTCCCCGCCCAAGGCCGGCAAGACCATGGTCCTGCAGGCGATGGCCAACGCGATCACGATCAACAACCCCGAAGTGCACCTGATGGTGGTGCTGGTGGACGAGCGGCCCGAAGAGGTCACCGACATGCAGCGCTCGGTCAAGGGCGAGGTGATCGCCTCGACCTTCGACCGGCCGGCCGAGGACCACACCACGGTGGCCGAACTGGCCATCGAGCGGGCCAAGCGCCTGGTCGAGCTCGGCCACGACGTGGTGGTCCTGCTCGACTCGATCACCCGCCTGGGCCGCGCCTACAACCTCTCGGCCCCCGCCTCCGGCCGGATCATGTCCGGCGGTGTCGACTCGACCGCGCTCTACCCGCCGAAGCGGTTCTTCGGCGCGGCCCGCAACATCGAGTTCGGCGGCTCGCTGACCATCCTGGCCACCGCGCTGGTGGAGACCGGCTCCAAGGCCGACGAGGTGATCTTCGAGGAGTTCAAGGGCACCGGCAACATGGAGCTCAAGCTCGACCGCCGGCTGGCCGACAAGCGACTGTTCCCGGCCGTGGACGTGGACGCCTCCAGCACCCGCAAGGAGGAGATCCTGCTCGGCGCCGAGGAGCTCGCCGTGGTCTGGCGCCTGCGCCGGCTGCTGCACTCGCTGGACCAGCAGCAGTCGATCGAGCTCCTGCTCGACCAGATGCGCAAGACCAAGTCCAACGTCGAGCTGCTGATGACCGTGCAGCGGAACATGCCCAACAACGGCGAATAGCCGTCGCGTCCGGACCCGGGTGACCGGGTCCGGACGACCACGCCCGACCATCGGAGCGGGAGGTTGTCCCACGGTGCCCGCGAGGCCACGGTGGGAATAAACCTCCCGCTCTGCGTGTAGAGTGGTACGTCGGTCCCGGTTCCCGCGAATGCGGGCGGTCTGTCCGCCCAGCAGCTGCGACCCGGCGGCCCTTCTCGCGAATCCCAAGGAGTACATCGTGAAGCCCGGTATCCACCCCGAGTACGTGGTCACCCAGGTGACCTGCACCTGCGGCGCGTCGTTCGCCACCCGGTCCACCGCCACCAGCGGCAAGATCAGCACGGACGTCTGCTCCCAGTGCCACCCCTTCTACACCGGCAAGCAGAAGATTCTCGACACCGGCGGCCGGGTCGCGAAGTTCGAAGCCCGCTTCGGCAAGAAGACCACCAGCACCACCGACTAGCGCGCTCGACGGCGCCGACGCCCGACCCGTGCCCGCACGGAGCCCGCGGCAGTCGGCGCCGTCTTGTCATGTGGGACGACCGGCAAGGCCCGAACGGCCGGGGGCGAAGACGACGCAGGAGCGACCAAGGAGTGGGTGCGGTGTTCGAGGCCATTGAGGAGCTGCTGGTCGAGCATGCCGACCTGGAGCGGCGCCTGGCCGACCCGGGCGTGCACGGCGACCAGGCGGTGGCCCGCAAGCTCGGCAAGCGCTACGCCGAGCTCGGCCCGATCGTCGAGGCCTACACCGCCTACCAGGCGAACGCCGGGGACATCGCCACCGCCCGGGAACTGGCCCAGGTCGACCTGGACTTCACCGCCGAGATCGAGACCCTGGCGCAGCAGCGGACCGAGATCGAGCTGCGCCTGCAGCACCTGCTGATCCCGCGCGACCCGCTGGACGACAAGGACTGCATCCTGGAGGTCAAGGCCGGCGAGGGCGGCCAGGAGTCGATGCTGTTCGCCGGCGACCTGCTCCGGATGTACCTGCGCTACGCCGAGCGCCAGCACTGGAAGACCGAGATCATCGACTCCACCGAGTCCGACCTCGGCGGCTACAAGGACGTCTCGCTCGCGGTGAAGTTCCGCGGCGGCAGCCCGCAGCCGGGCGAGGGGATCTGGGCCCGGCTGAAGTACGAGGGCGGGGTGCACCGGGTCCAGCGGGTCCCGGTGACCGAGTCCCAGGGCCGGATCCACACCTCGGCCGCCGGGGTGCTGGTGCTGCCCGAGGCCGAGGAGGTCGAGGTCGAGATCAACCAGAACGACCTGCGGATCGACGTGTTCCGCTCCTCCGGCCCCGGCGGCCAGTCGGTCAACACCACCGACTCGGCGGTGCGGATCACCCACCTGCCGACCGGCGTGGTGGTCTCCTGCCAGAACGAGAAGTCGCAGCTGCAGAACAAGGAGTCGGCGATGCGCATCCTGCGCGCCCGGCTGCTCGCCTTCGCCCAGGAGGAGGCCGAGAAGGAGGCGTCGGACGTCCGGCGCAGCCAGATCCGCACGGTGGACCGATCCGAGCGGATCCGAACGTACAACTTCCCGGAGAACCGCCTGTCGGACCACCGCACCGGGTTCAAGTCCTACAATCTGGACCAGGTGCTGGACGGCGACCTGGACCCGGTGATCCAGTCCTGCGTCGACGCGGACCTGGCGGCCAAGCTGTCCGGATCGGCGCACGCGTAGCAGGAACCGTCCGGCGCACGGGCAACGGTGCGTCGGCAGCGGCGGGGCAGGGCAAAAGGAAACCGTGGAGACCGTGCTGAAGGAAAGCGTCCGATGACCGCCGGACCGGGCGGCGGGCTGAACCTGCTGCTGGCCGAGGTCGCCCTCGCGGCCACCCGGCTGGCCGAGGCCGGGGTGGACTCCCCGCGCGCGGACGCCGAGGAGCTGGCCGCCTGGGTGCACGGGGTCAGGCGCGGCGAGCTGCACACGGTCCGGGACGGGGACTTCGACGCCCGGTTCTGGGCCGCGATCGCCCGGCGGGAGAGCCGCGAGCCGCTCCAGCACATCACCGGCCTGGCCTACTTCCGCTACCTGGAGCTCGAGGTCGGCCCCGGGGTGTTCGTGCCCCGGCCGGAGACCGAGGTGATGGTCGGCTGGGCGATCGACCGGCTGCGTGCGCTGGACATCGCCGAGCCGCTGATCGTGGACCTGTGCTGCGGGTCCGGCGCGATCGCGCTGGCGATAGCGCAGGAGGTGCCCCGGGCCCGGGTGCACGCGGTCGAGCTGTCCGAGGACGCGCTGGTGTGGACCGCGCGCAACATGGCCCGGATTCCGGCCGGACAGCGGGTGGCGCTGCACCAGGGCGACGCGCGCAGCGCGCTGGCCGAGTTCGACGGGCAGGTCGACCTGGTCATCTCCAACCCGCCGTACATCCCGCTGGAAGAGTGGGAGCACGTGGCCACCGAGGCGCGCGAGTACGATCCGCAGGTGGCCCTGTTCTCCGGGCCGGACGGCCTGGACATGATCCGTTCGCTCGAACGCACGGCCCACCGGCTGCTGCGCCCGGGCTGCTGGGTCGCTGTGGAACACTCGGACCAGCAGGGCGGCTCGGTCCAGCGGATCTTCCTGGAGGAGCTCGGCTGGGCCCAGGCCGGGGACCACCGCGACCTGGCCGGCCGGCCCCGGTTCGCCACCGCCCGCAAGGCCGGGTAGCGCCGCGGCCGGGCAGGCCCGCAGGAGTTCTTCAGCGACACCGGGAAAGAAGAGGAAGAGTCGGATGAGTCGTCGTTATGACTGTTCGGATCCGGACCAGCGCGCGGCCGGGCTGCGCGAGGGGGCCGCGGCGGTGCGCCGGGGCCAGCTGGTGGTCCTGCCGACCGACACGGTCTACGGCATCGGCGCGGACGCGTTCTCCGCGCCGGGCATCGCGTCCCTGGCCGCGGCCAAGGGCCGCGGCCGGGACATGCCGGTGCCGGTCCTGGTCGGCGCGCCGAGCACGCTGCACGGCCTGATCGCGAAGTTCCCGGAGAGCGGCTGGGACCTGGTCGACGCGTTCTGGCCCGGCGCGCTGACCATCGTGGCGCTGCACCAGCCCTCGCTGCAGTGGGACCTGGGCGATGCCAAGGGCACCGTCGCGGTGCGGATGCCGCTGCACCCGGTCGCGATCGAGCTGCTGACCGCCACCGGGCCGATGGGCGTGTCCTCGGCCAACAAGGCCGGCCAGCCGGCCGCGACCACCGCCTCCCAGGCGCAGGACCAGCTCGGCGCCCAGGTGGACGTGTACCTGGACGGCGGCCCGACCTCCGACGCGGTCCCCTCGACCATCGTCGACCTGACCGGCCCGGCGCCGCTGCTGCTGCGCGAGGGCGGGCTGACGTTCGAGGATCTGCTCAAGGTGGTCCCGAACCTCGTCCGCTGAGGCCCTGACGGCCCGCCAGGGCGCGTTCGTCGTACTTTCCCTGCCGGGGCTTGCCGAACGGCGCCTCGGGTCCGTCACAGCTCGCTGAGAGCCGTCACATGTCAGACGCCCGTCCGCTGTCGATGCGGACGGGCGTCTGCGCGTGCTCGGGTACCGCGTCGGCTGTTAGGAGATCGCCGAGGCCATTCCAAGATCTTCAGCGGACTCCTAGCCGAGGGTCAGGACCTGGCCCGGGAGGATCAGGTCGGCGTTGCCGCCGATGACCGAGGTGTTCTCGCTGTAGAGGGTCCGCCAGCTGGCGACGCCCTCCTTCTGGGCGATCCCGGACAGGGTGTCGCCGGCCACGACCGTGTACGTGCCGGTGGCCGCG
Source organism: Actinocrinis sp. (assembly GCA_035943635.1). GTDB lineage: Bacteria > Actinomycetota > Actinomycetes > Streptomycetales > Catenulisporaceae > DASZBX01. The sequence continues at coordinate 35,969 of DASZBX010000045.1, forward strand.
GCCGGGGCGGTGCTCGCCTTGTGGTGCGGCTTCGCGTGGCGGCCGGTCGACGTCGAGCCGTTGCCGGACGACGAGGACGAGGAGCCGCTGCCCGACGAGGAGCCGGACGTGGTGGCCGAGCTCGAGCTCGACCCGGTCGAGCCGCCGCCGGTGCTGCTACCGCTGGAGCTGCTCGACGAACCGGAAGAACCGGATGATCCGGACGTACTCACGTCCGGCGAGGAACCGCCCTGGGACAGGCCCGCCTGCGGTCCGCAGACCGGCCAGGCGCCGACGCCCTGCGAGGCCAGCACGGCCTCGGCGACGGTTATCTGCTGGCCCTCGGTGGCGTCGTTCGCGTACTGCGCGTACTGGCCGCCGCCGTAGGCGAGCCAGGTCGACTCGGTGAACTGCAGGCCTCCGTAGAAGCCGTTCCCGGTGTTGATCGACCAGTCCCCGCCGGACTCGCAGCTCGCGACGGCGTCCCAGGTGGAGGACGAGGCGGCGCTCGCGGAACCGGCCGCCAGCAGCGGCAGCGCGATGCCCGCGCCGGCGATGGCCGCGGTCGCCGCGATCCGGCGGGTGTACGAGGACGTGCGGGTGGACATGGAGGTACGACGGAAAGACAGAGACATGGTGGAACGAGTCCTCTCCCACGCCTGCGAAGTGAGCTGTCGGGTTCGGGCCGGGGACGATGGCCCTACCGTGCCTCGCACGGATTCACCCCGAGCCGGGCCGCCGCGCGCTGGGCGCCGCGGTCGCCGGCAAAGAACCTGGGTCCTCCGCTCCCGCCCGTTCGGGGGCTGTCGAGAGGTACGCCGGCCGGTGGGCGGGATTCGGCGGTCCGGTCGGCGCCGTCCGCGTCGGCGGACGTTCTCGACCATAGGCAGGCTCTCTCAGATAATTCAAATATTTCCACTGCGATGCATCTCATAGTGGACAACAGGTGAATATCCGTGCACGCTCTGTGCAGAATTCACTGCCCCGGCCCCGGGATCCGGCAACCGCTCGCGGCCCGCGGACGTCCTGCCGGGAGGACAGTGTGAACCCGTGGTGTGAGCGATGTGAACGGCGCCCTTATCAAGAACGGCGTACTCTTCGTGTAGCAATCGGGCCGGGACAGAAGGGTGGCGAGAACGCTAGATGCGGGAGTATCTGGTAGCCCTGTGCGTCGCCTGGATCGCCACCTACCTGTGCACGGGCATCGTGCGTGAAGGGGCGATCCGCTTCGGCGCGGTCACCGCGCTGCGCGCTCGCGACGTGCACACCGTCCCCACCCCCCGGCTCGGCGGAGTCGGCATGTATCTCGGCATGCTCGCCGCGTTCCTGGTCTCCGCCCAGATGCCGATGCTGCACGAATGGGTGTACGCCAGCACGACCACCGTGCACGCCCTGCTGTGGGGCACCGGGATCCTGATCCTGCTCGGCATCGCCGACGACCGCTGGGGTGTGGACGCGGTCATCAAACTCGCCGGGCAGACCCTGGCCGCCTCGGTGGTGGTGCTCAACGGCGTCGAGATCCAGTGGCTGCCGATCCCCGGCCTCGGCCTGTTCGTGTTCGATCCCACCCTGGGTGCGGTGGTGTCGATCCTGATCGTCGTGGTCATGGTGAACGCGGTGAACTTCGTCGACGGGCTCGACGGCCTGGCCGCCGGGACGGTCGGCATCGGCGCCCTGGTGTTCTTCGTCTACGCCTACCGGCTGCAGAGCGGTTACCAGATCTTCGGCGCGGCCCCGGGCACTCTCGTGGTCGCCGTGGTGGTGGGCATGTGCCTGGGCTTCCTGTGCCACAACTGGTCCCCGGCCCGGATCTTCATGGGCGACTCCGGCTCGATGCTGCTGGGCATGCTGATGGCCACGGCCACCATCCTGCTGTGCGGCCACATCGACCCGGACCAGATCCGCCAGGTCGCCGGATCGCAGACCTTCGCGACCCACAAGACCCTGCCGGTGCTGATCCTGCCGCTGGTGCTGCCGTTCACCATCCTGGCCCTGCCGCTCGCCGACATGGCCATGGCGGTGATCCGCCGGACGAAGGCGGGCCGCTCGCCGTTCGCCGCGGACAAGGAGCACATGCACCACCGGCTGCTGGAGATCGGCCACTCCCGGGTCCGGGCCGTGCTGATCATGTACTTCTGGTCGGCCCTGATCTCGGTCACCGTGGTCATGTTCTCGGTCACCACGCAGAGCCGCCCGCTGATCTACATCGCGATGGCCACGATGCTGCTCGGCCTGGTCCTGCTGCTGATGCCCCGGGCCCGGCGCCGGCTCGACGACCGCGAACAGCGCCGGCTGGCCGCGACCGGGACCCCGGCGGACGGCCGCGAGAGCGCCCCGCCCGGCGCACATCCGGCCCGGCCGGGCGCCGCGGCGGGCGCCGTGGCCGCTGGTGCACCTCCGGCCGAGGCGCTCACCGCGGCCGGCCAGACCGACGCGCGATCAAGGCCCTGAGCTGGGCGTAAGAATTTCATGTTTCTTCTGCGTGTCGCACGTGATCCAGGCCACCCCCACCGGGTAAAGACGTGGCCCGAACCTTGTGATAGGTTTCACGAGCACAGAGAGAATTACCCAGAGCCGCCTGTGTGACCACCTACACACCCCCGACTCTCACCGGAGCTACCACGATGCAGGCCGAAGACGTCCGCACGCTACGGCAGTCCGCCGTGCCGACTGCGGTGGTCGGCGTGCTCAGTGCCGTTCTGGCCGGGGTGCTGGCCGGCTCCAAGGGCGTTCTCGGCGCCGCCTTCGCGCTCGTCGTGGTGACGGTCTTCTTCCTGATCTCCTCGCTGGTGCTCAACCGCGCCGCGAAAGCCGGCCCGCAGGCGATGATGATCGCCGCGCTGAGCAGCTACATGGTCAAGATCGTCGCGCTCGCCGTGCTGACGGCCCAGTTCCGCGACACCACACTCTTCAACGGCAGGTCCTTCGGCCTGACCGCGATCGCCTGCGTGCTGGCCTGGTGTGCCACCCAGGTACGCATGATGGCCAAGTCCAAGATCCTGTACGTCGACCCGACCGCCGTCCAGCTGAATCACCGTGAGTTGTGACCGGCGATGAACAGCAGCGGATCCTCACAGCAGACCCGGGCCAGTGCCCGGGTCAGTCACCGTGCCCGGCCCGGCCACAGCCTGCGCCGCCGTCGGGGAGCCGACCTGTGCCGGGAGCACGCGGGTGCGCGCACCGGAGCGGGCGATGAACCCGACGACGCGGCCGCCCGCTGACCGGACCGCGCAGGACGCCGCGGCCGAGGGACGGCAGACCGAGTCGCAGATGTGGGCCATCATGGGCCACCTGATCGCCGCGATGGCGGTCTACGGCGGTCTCGGTTACCTCCTCGGTCGTTGGACCGGCCACCCGATCCTGCTGCTCTTCGGAGTTCTGTTCGGCATGATCGTGTCGCTCGCGTACACGATCTACACGGCGAACAAGGCCTCTGCAGACAGCTAGCGGCTGCGTATGGTCGGTGAACACAAGCTTGGCGTGACACGTACCGATGTGAGCACGCGGTTTTTCACGAGTGCACAAACCTGTCCACAGTTCATCACCAAACAGATGGTGAGCATGACGCGATGTATGCGACCACTAATTCAGCTGAAGGAGTGAACCGGTGAGTACGGTAACCGCGAGCACTGTTGTGCTCGCCAGCAGCTGCCATGCCGGCAGCGACTGCGGATTCCCGGCCCCGTCCCTCGACAGCTTCAACTTCAAAGCGATCTTCTACATCGGCAGCATCGGCATCTACAAGCCGGAACTGCTCGCGGTGATCTGCACGGCACTGGTCCTCTGGTTCTTCTGGGCGGCCTTCCGCTCGCCGAAGCTGGTGCCGCGCGGCGCGCAGAACATCGGCGAACTCGGCTACCTGTTCGTCCGCGACCAGATCGCCCGGCCGATGATCGGCAAGAACGGCGACCGGTTCGTGCCGTTCCTGGTCAGCCTGTTCTTCTTCGTCTGGTCGATGAACCTGATGTCGATCATCCCGATCGCCCAGCTGCCGGTGACCTCGTTCATCGCGTTCCCGGCCTCGCTGATGATCATGGTGTACTTCACCTACTGGTACCAGGCGATCAAGCACCAGGGCTTCCTCGGCTTCCTGAAGAACATCGTCCCCAAGGGCGTGCCGTGGCCGGTCCTGATCATCCTGGTCCCGGTCGAATGGGCACGGGTCTTCCTGATCCAGCCGTTCACCCTGATGGTCCGGTTGTTCGCGAACATGTTCGCCGGGCACCTGCTCCTGCTGACCTTCACCATCGCCACCTGGTACTTGGCCAGTGCCACGTTCAGCGCCCTGTTCGCCGCGGGTTCCGCGGTCATGGTCGTGGTGCTGACTGGTTTCGAGATGTTCATCCAGGCGTTGCAGGCCTACATCTTCACGATGCTCACCGCGCAGTACATCGGTGAAGGCGTCCAGGCCGCGCACTAAGCACCGAAGACGCCGTCCGCAAGTCTCATCGCACCCCCAGCAGACCGGCAGACCGCTGCCGGCTAGACGAGAAGGAAACAACTGAGATGTCTGCAGTGCTCACTGACCTCGCCGCCACCACCGGCGTCACCGGTTCGCTCGGCGCCGTCGCCTACGGTCTCGCGGCCATCGGCCCGGGCGTCGGCATCGGCCTGATCTTCGGCCACGGCGTCGAGGCCATGGCCCGCCAGCCCGAGGCGGCCGGCATGATCCGCACCAACATGTACATCGGTTTCGCCCTGACCGAGGCGCTCGCGCTGCTCGGTATCGTCATGCCGTTCGTCTTCGGCAAGTAGTCTTCGGACCCCCGTCGAAGAAGGAGGCATCACCATGGCAACTCCCATCACGATTCTGGCGGATTCCTCGGTCAACCTGCAGAACCCGATCATCCCGGAGCCGTCGGAGCTGATCATCGGCTTGGTGGCCTTCGTCATCCTGTTCTCCTGCTTGGCCAAGTTCCTGCTGCCGAACATCCGCAGGCTGCTCGTCGAACGCACCGAGGCGATCGAGGGCGGCCTGCAGAAGGCCGAGATCGCCCAGCAGGAGGCTGAGCAGATCAAGGCCGACTTCACCGCCAAGCTGGCCGAGTCCCGGCACGAGGCGGCCGAGGTCCGGGCCAAGGCCCAGGCCGACGGTGCCGCCCTGGTCGAGGCGGCCCGGGCCGAGGGCGTCAAGCAGCGCGAGACGATCCTGGCCAACGGTCAGGCTCAACTGGACGCCGACCGGCTCTCCGCGATCGGCGTGCTCAAGGCCGACCTGGGCAAGCTCGCGGTCGACCTGGCCGACAAGATCGTCGGTGAGCGGGTGGCCGACGCCGCGGTGCAGGGGCGGGTCATCGACCGGTTCCTGGACGAGCTCGACGCCAAGTTCGCGGCCGAGCAGGCCGTCTGATGCGCGGCGCGAGCCGGGATGCGCAGGCCCGGGCGCAGGCGGACCTGTCCGCCCTGACGTCCGCGGCCGGCACCGACCTGACCGCCCTGTCCGACGACCTGGCCGCGGTCGGCGCCCTGCTCGGCCGGGAGATCTCGCTGCGCCGGCTGCTGACCGACCCGGCCAAGCCGGCCGAGGAGCGGGCCGCGCTGGCCGGGGACCTGTTCGGCGGCAAGGTCGGCTCGCCCGCGGTCGAGCTGCTCACCGGCATGGTGCGCAACCGCTGGTCGCAGCCGCGGGACCTGGCCGAGGCGGTGACCCGGCTGGCGGTCGAGGCCGAACTCGCGCTGGCCGAACGGGCCGGCGGGCTGGACCGGGTGGAGGAGGACCTGTTCCGGTTCGGCCGGCTGCTGGCCGCCGAGCCGACCCTGGCCGTCGGCCTGTCCGAGCGCACCCCGGCCGAGGGCCGCACCGCGCTGGCCGACTCGCTGCTGGCCGGCAAGGCGCACGCCTCGTCGGTCCGGCTGATCCACCGGGTGGTGCAGCAGCCGCTGGGCCAGTCCGCGCTGACCAACGTCGAGCACCTGAGCGCGGTCGCGGCCGAGCTGCGCGAGCGGCTGACCGCCCTGGTCACCACCGCCTCGCCGCTCAGCGAGGCCCAGCTGGACCGGCTGACCGACATCCTGACCCGCGGCTACGGCCGGCCGGTCCGGCTCAACGTCGAGCTCGACCCCGCGCTGATCGCCGGCCTGACCATCAGGATCGGCGACGAGATCATCGACGGCACGGTGCGCAACCGGCTCAACGAGGCCTCCCGCAGGTTCGCGGACTGACCGCGACACGGTTTTCGCAGTTCCCGAGCAGTACCTACCGCAGTACCCGAAGAACCCGCAGTACCGCAGCACCCGAAGGACCCGCACCACCCGCACGACCTCCCGGCCGCTTGGCCGGGAGCCCCGCACCACCCACGAGAGAGTCCGCGGGCGAAGGCGAGCACCACGGCCCTGAGTCCGACGACGATAAGGAGACAGGAACACTGATGGCGGAGTTGACGATCCGTCCGGAGGAGATCCGGGACGCGCTGGAGCGCTTCGTCGCCTCGTACGAGCCTTCGGCCGCCAACGTTGACGAGGTCGGTACGGTCACCGAGATCGGTGACGGTATCGCCAAGGTCGAGGGCCTGCCCTCGGCGATGACGAACGAGTTGTTGAAGTTCGAGGACGGCACCCTCGGTATCGCGCTGAACCTGGACGTGCGCGAGATCGGTGTGGTCGTCATGGGCGACTACAGCAAGATCGGCGAAGGTCAGACGGTCCGCCGCACCGGTGAGATCCTCTCGACCCCCGTCGGAGACGCATTCCTCGGCCGGGTGGTGGACCCGCTCGGCGCCCCGATCGACGGCCTCGGCCCGATCGAGGCCGAGACCCGCCGGATCCTGGAACTCCAGGCCCCCGGCGTGATGCAGCGCCAGTCGGTCAGCGAGCCGCTGCAGACCGGCATCAAGTCCATCGACGCGCTCACCCCGATCGGCCGCGGCCAGCGCCAGCTGATCATCGGCGACCGGCAGACCGGCAAGACCGCGGTCTGCGTGGACACGATCCTGAACCAGAAGGCGAACTGGGAGTCCGGCGACCCGGCCAAGCAGGTGCGCTGCATCTACGTGGCGGTCGGCCAGAAGGGCTCGACCATCGCGGGCGTGCGCCAGGCCCTGGCGGACAACGGCGCGCTGGAGTACACCACGATCGTGGCCGCCCCGGCGTCCGACCCGGCCGGCTTCAAGTACCTGGCCCCGTACACCGGTTCGGCCATCGGCCAGCACTGGATGTACGCCGGCAAGCACGTCCTGATCGTGTTCGACGACCTGTCCAAGCAGGCCGAGGCCTACCGGGCGATGTCTCTGCTGCTGCGCCGCCCCCCGGGCCGCGAGGCCTACCCCGGCGACGTCTTCTACCTGCACTCCCGCCTGCTCGAGCGCTGCGCCAAGCTGTCCGACGAGATGGGCGCGGGCTCGATGACCGGTCTGCCGATCGTGGAGACCAAGGCGAACGACATCTCCGCGTTCATCCCGACCAACGTGATCTCGATCACCGACGGCCAGGTGTTCCTGGAGTCCGACCTGTTCAACGCCGGCGTGCGCCCGGCCATCAACGTCGGCACCTCGGTCTCCCGGGTCGGCAGCGCCGCCCAGGTCAAGCCGATGAGCCAGGTGGCCGGAACGCTCCGGGTGGACCTGGCCCAGTTCCGCGACCTGGAGGCCTTCGCCGCCTTCGCCTCGGACCTGGACGACGCGTCCAAGGCCCAGCTGGGCCGCGGCCAGCGGATGGTCGAACTGCTCAAGCAGGGCCAGTACGCGCCCTACCCGGTAGAGGACCAGGTCGCGGTGATCTGGGCCGGCACCTCCGGCGAGCTCGACGAGGTCCCGGTCGAGGAGGTGCGCCGGTTCGAGCGGCAGTACCTGGACTACCTCAAGTCCTCCCACCCGGACCTGCTCAAGAGCATCGCCGGCACGTCCAAGAAGCTCTCGGACGAGACGGTCGGGCAGCTCAGGAGCACCGTCTCCAGCTTCAAGGACACCTTCGAGAAGGCCGACGGCCGGCTGCTGCGCGGCGACGTCCCGGTCGGTTCGCTGGACCCGTCCCAGGTAGGCCAGGAGAAGATCACCCGGACCACGAAGGCCTGAGGCCCGACATGGTCCCGGTCATCGACAACTCGGAAGGAGGTCGAAGCTGAGTGCCAGCACAACTCCGGGTGTACCGGCGACGGATCGCCTCCGTCACGGCCACCAAGAAGATCACCCGCGCGCAGGAGCTCATCTCCACCGCGCGGATCGTCAAGGCCCAGCAGCGGGTGCAGGCGTCCACCCCGTACGCGCGGGAGATCACCCGCGCGATCGAGGCGGTCACCTCGCACTCGAACGCCAAGCATCCGCTGATCGGCACCCGCGGCCCGGCCAAGGTGGCCGCGGTGGTGCTGATCACGGCGGACCGCGGGTTCGCCGGCGCGTACAACAGCGGCGCGATCAAGCAGGCCGAGCAACTGGTCAACCTGCTCAAGGAGCAGAACAAGGAAGTCGTCCGGTACGTCATCGGACGTAAGGGGGCGGCGTACTACCGCTTCCGCGGCGTGGAGCTGGCCGACATCTGGACCGGCTTCTCGGACAACCCGCAGTACGGCGACGCCGCCCGGATCGGCGACAGCCTGATCGACGCCCTGGTCAAGGGCTCGGAGAACGGCGGCGTGGACGAGGTGCACGTGGTCTCCACCGAGTTCGTCTCGATGCTGACCCAGACCGCCAAGGCGGTCCGGTTCCTGCCGCTGGAGATCGAGGAGTCCACCGAGCCCCCGGCCGGCGGCGTCTTCCCGCTCTACGAGTTCGAGCCGTCCGCGCCCGAGGTGCTCGACGCGCTGCTGCCGCACTACATCAAGGCGCGGCTGTTCAACGCGCTGCTCCAGTCGGCCGCCTCCGAGCACGCCGCCCGGCGCCGGGCGATGAAGGCGGCCACGGACAACGCCGGCGACCTCATCCGCCAGCTCACCCGGCTGGCCAACTCGGCCCGACAGGCCGCGATCACCCAGGAAATCAGCGAGATCGTCGGCGGGGCCAACGCCCTGGCCGACGCGTCCGCGGGGAATGAATAGGAAACGATGACGACCATGACGACCCAGACGACCACCGGCGTAGGCCGTGTCGCGCGGATCATCGGTCCCGTCGTCGACGCGGAGTTCCCCGTCGACGCGATGCCGGAGATCTTCAACGCCCTGACGATCGACTACGACTTCCAGGGCGAGCCGCGCACGCTCACCCTTGAGGTGGCCCAGCACATCGGCGACAACATGGTGCGCGCCATCGCCATGAAGCCGACCGACGGCCTGGTCCGCGGCTCCGAGGTGAAGGACACCGGCTCGCCCATCACGGTGCCGGTCGGCGACATCACCAAGGGCCACGTGTTCAACGTGACCGGCGACGTGCTCAACCTCAAGGAGGGCGAGGAGTACGAGCCCAAGGAGCGCTGGTCGATCCACCGCAAGGCTCCCAGCTTCGACCAGCTGGACTCCAAGACCGAGATGTTCACCACCGGCATCAAGGTCATCGACCTGCTCACCCCGTACGTCAGCGGCGGCAAGATCGGCCTGTTCGGCGGCGCGGGCGTGGGCAAGACGGTGCTCATCCAGGAGCTGATCTACCGGGTGGCCGAGAACTTCGGCGGCGTGTCGGTGTTCGCCGGCGTCGGCGAGCGCACCCGTGAGGGCAACGACCTGATCAAGGAGATGACCGAGACCGGCGTCATCGAGAAGACCGCGCTGGTCTACGGCCAGATGGACGAGCCCCCGGGCACCCGTCTGCGGGTCGCGCTGTCCGCGCTGACCATGGCGGAGTACTTCCGGGACGTGCAGAAGCAGGACGTGCTGCTGTTCATCGACAACATCTTCCGGTTCACCCAGGCCGGCTCGGAGGTCTCCACCCTGCTCGGCCGGATGCCGTCCGCGGTGGGCTACCAGCCGACCCTGGCGGACGAGATGGGCGAGCTGCAGGAGCGGATCACCTCGACCCGGGGCCACTCGATCACCTCGGTGCAGGCGATCTACGTGCCCGCGGACGACTACACCGACCCGGCGCCGGCCACCACCTTCGCGCACCTGGACGCCACCACGGAGCTGTCCCGGCCGATCACCCAGAAGGGCATCTACCCCGCGGTGGACCCGCTGGCCTCGACCAGCCGGATCCTGGACCCGCGGTACATCGCCGCGGACCACTACGAGTGCGCGATGCGGGTCAAGCAGATCCTGCAGAAGTACAAGGACCTCCAGGACATCATCGCGATCCTCGGCATCGACGAGCTGTCCGAGGAGGACAAGGTCACCGTGCAGCGCGCGCGGCGGATCGAGCGCTTCCTGTCCCAGAACACCTACGTGGCGAAGATCTTCACCGGCGTGGACGGCTCGTTCGTCTCGCTGGAGGAGACCATCTTCGCGTTCAACGCGATCGCCGACGGCAAGTACGACCACCTGCCCGAGCAGGCGTTCTTCATGTGCGGCGGGATCGACGACCTGGAGCAGAAGGCCAAGGAGCTGTCGAAGTAGCCGGCCGGCCGCGTCCGGCGGCGACCGGAGCAGCACCCCCGCTGGGATAAGGTGGGTCCAAGCCCGCCGAGTCCCAGCGGTTCACCCGACCCCAGTCGGCTGCGCCGCCAGTGCGGACACTGGCGGCTGCGGCCGTACGAAGCGCTGTAAGGAGCCATCTGATGGCTGATCTCGAGGTGAACCTCGTCGCGGCCGACCGCGCGGTCTGGTCCGGCAAGGCCTCTTTCGTGCGGGCCAAGACGGCCGACGGCGACGTCGGCATCTACGCCGGCCACCAGCCGGTGCTCTCGATCCTCAAGCCCGCCGTGGCCCTGATCAAGACCCGGCAGGAGGACGGCTCGGACGGCGAGACCCTGACGGTCGCCCTGCACGGCGGGTTCATCTCCGTGGCCGAGGACCGGGTCTCGCTGTTGAGTGAGGCGGCCGAGTTGGCCGAGGAGATCGACGTGGCCCGGGCTGAGGACGCCCTGGCCCGCGCCCAGGCCGGGGAGTTCGGCGAGGACTCCGAGGCCGCGATCGCCCGGGCCGAGCTGCGCCTGGCCACAGTCGGCCGGGGCTGACCGTATGCAACCGGGCCGCTGTTCACTCCATGACTGTCCGGTCCGATGCTGACCGCCGTCCTGGAGTGGCTGGCCGTCCTGTGCCTGGCCGCCCTGTGCGCCATAGGCGCGTTGTTCACCCGGCGGGTGATGATCCGCCGCCGCGGCGGCGCGTTCGACTGCAGCCTGCGTCTGACCCCGGTGGTGCCGGGGTCGGCGCAGGCTGACGCATTTGCCCCGGCCGGGGGCCGTTCGGCCGCCAGGGCGTCCACCGTGGCCCTGCCGCAGCTGCGCAACCACGGAAACCGCGGCTGGTCCTACGGCATCGCGCAGTACGGCGAGGACCACGTGGACTGGTACCGGATCTTCTCCTACGCCTTCGGCCCGGCCGCCGTGCTCACCCGCCGCGACCTGGAGGTGCTCAGCCGCCGGGACGCCTCCGAGCACGAGGAGCTGGCCCTGTTCCCCGGCTGGTGCATCCTGGAGTGCCGCTTCGGCACCGGCCTGGTCGAACTGGCCATGGCCCCGGACTCGATGACCGGTTTCCTGTCCTGGCTCGAGGCCGCGCCCCCGGGACAGGGAATCTCCCGGGTGTCCTGAGCGCCGTCGGCCCGGCGGTCGAGCTCGGCTGAGTTCCACGCCGACCCCGCGCCGGTGGCCGGAAGGCTACCGTGAGCCGCCCGGGACCCACAGGACGTCGCCGACGGTGCCGTGGTTGGCCACCCGGGCCAGGATGAACAGCAGGTCGGACAGCCGGTTGAGGTACTTGGCCGGCAGCACGCTCATCGCCTCGCCGTGCTCGTCCAGCGCGGCCCAGGTGGAACGCTCGGCGCGGCGCACGACGGTCCGGGAGACGTGCAGCAGGGCCGAGCCGGGCGTGCCGCCGGGCAGGATGAACGAGCGCAGGTTCGGCAGCGGCTCGTTGTAGTGGTCGCAGTCCTGCTCCAGTCGGTCGACGTCGCGCTGCTCGATCCGCAGCGGCGGGAACTCCGGCTCGGCCGCCACCGGGTTGCACAGGTCCGCGCCCACGTCGAACAGCTCGTTCTGGACCCGTTCCAGGGTGGCCCCGACCTCGGCGGACAGGCCGCCCAGGGCGATCGCGACGCCGATCGAGGAGTTCGCCTCGTCGGTGTCCGCGTAGGCGACCAGCCGGGGGTCGTTCTTCGTGGTCTTACTCATGTCGCCGAGCCGGGTCGAGCCGTCGTCGCCGGTCCGGGTGTAGATCCTCGTCAGGTTGACCATGGGTTTCGCCTCTCTGCCGGCCGCGGCGGGCCCGAGCCGTCCCTTAGAGGGTATCGAGGGCGGCGTAGTACGCTCCGGGTGATGGTTACCGGATAGTAGGGAGAGTGCCAACGTGGCCAAGACACTTGCCGTGATCGGCGCCGGACTGATGGGCTCGGGCATCGCTCAGGTCGCCGCGGCGGCCGGGTACGACGTGGTGCTGCGCGACGTGACCGACGAGGCGACCCGCCGCGGGACCGCCGGGATCGGCGCCTCGTTCGCCAAGTTCGTGGCCAAGGGCCGGATGGGTGAGCAGGAGGCGGCCGACGCGCTGGCCCGGATCACCGCGACCACAGACCTCGACGCGGTCGCCGCGGCCGACATCGTGGTCGAGGCGGTGTTCGAGGACCTCGCGGTCAAGCAGACCCTGTTCCGCGAGCTGGACAAGCTGTGCCGGCCGGACGCGGTGCTGGGCACGAACACCTCGGCCCTGCCGATCACCCGGTTGGCCGCGGTCACCGCCCGGCCCGAGTCGGTCGTCGGCACCCACTTCTTCTCCCCGGTGCCGCTGATGGCGCTGTGCGAGCTGGTCCGCGGCTACCACACCTCCGACGCGACCCTGGCCGCCGCCCGGGCCTTCGCCGAGGAGGTCGGCAAGACCTGCGTCGTGGTCAACCGGGACGTGGCCGGGTTCGTCACCACCCGCCTGATCGCCGCCCTGATCAACGAGGCGGTGCACCTGTACGAGACCGGGGTCGCGACCGCCGAGGACATCGACCTGGCCTGCAAGCTCGGCTTCGGCCACGCGATGGGCCCGCTGGCCACGGCCGACCTGACCGGCGTGGACATCATGCGCAACGCGAGCCGCAACATCTACGAGGAGACCCACGACCCGAAGTTCGCGGTGCCCGAGCTGCTGAACCGGATGGTCACCGCCGGCGCGCTCGGCCGCAAGTCCGGCCAGGGGTTCTACTCCTACTGACCGCGCGGGCGGCGCACCGGTCGCGCCGAAAGACCGTGGCCGCCCGTCTCAGGAAGGAGACGGGGCGGCCGCGGCCGTGGCGATGTGGCTCAGGACGCGTCGAAGGCCTGGCCGCGCAGGGTGCGCTCCGTGCCGTCGCGCTGTTCGAGCAGCAGCCGGCGCAGTGCCGGGGGTACCACGTCCGGCCCGCCGCGCAGCACCTCGTCGACCGCGTCGACCACCGACTGCTCGACCGCGAGCACCGGGTACAGGCCGTTGACCAGCATCTGCGCGATGTGCGGGGTGCGCGCGGCCCACAGTCCGGTGACCGCGGCGAAGTACTTGCCCGCGTACGGCGCGAGCAGGTCCAGCTGGTTGGCCTGGCGGAAGCCCATGACCACGGCCAGCAGGGTCTCGTTCGGCAGCTCGGTCGAGCTGGTCATCGACTCCCAGGCCGCCGCCTTGGCCTCGGCGGTGGGCAGTGCGGCCCGGATCCCGGCCGCGTTGCGCGCCCCGGCCGCGGTCGGGTCCAGCTGCAGTTCCGCGTCGATCTCGGCCTGCCCGGCCCGGCCGGTGGACGCCAGGCGGGCCAGCAGGGTCCAGCGCAGGTCGGTGTCCACGGCCAGCCCCGGCACCGCGGCGGAGCCGTCGAGCAGGCCGGCCAGCAGGGACAGGTGCCCGTCGGCCGTGGCGCAGCCGGCCAGGGCCCGGACCCAGGACAGCTGCACGTCGCTGCCCGGCTCGGCGGCGGCCAGCTGCTCGTGCGCGAACGCGGCCCACGCGGAGCTCAGCTGCCCGCGCACCTCGGGGGCGGCGTAGAAGTCGATCGCCGACTTCGCCTGCCGCTGCAACGACTGGAGCACTCCTATGTCCGTCTCCAGCGCGGCGCCGGAGATGACCAGGGTCACGTAGTCGCGCGCCCGCAGCTCCGCGTTGCGCACCATGTCCCAGGAGGCGACCCAGGCCAGCGCCCGCGGCAGCGACTCGGTGAACCCGCCGATCGAGGAGACCAGGGTGCGGGCCGAGCGCTCGTCGAAGCGGATCCGGGCGTAGGACAGGTCGTCGTCGTTGAGCATCACCAGGTCCGGCTGGGCCGCCCCGAGCAGCTCGGGCACCTCGGTGCGCGGCCCGTCCACGTCCAGCTCCAGCCGCCGGGTGCGCACCAGCCGGCCGCCGGCCAGGTCGTAGAGGCCGACCGCGATCCGGTGCGGGCGCAGGGTCGGGTAGTCGGCCGGGGCCTCCTGCTCGATCGCGAACGAGGCGATCGTCCCGTCCGGGCCGAGCTCGACCACCGGGCTCAGGGTGTTGGGCCCGGCGGTCTCCAGCCAGGCCTTGGACCAGGCGCCCAGGTCCCGGCCGGAGGACTCCTCCAGCGCGCCGAGCAGGTCCGACAGTTTGGTGTTGCCCCAGGCGTGCCGGCGGAAGTAGGTCTTGAGCCCGGCCGCGAAGGCCTCCTCGCCGACGTACGCGACCAGCTGCTTGAGCACGGAGGCGCCCTTGGCGTAGGTGATCCCGTCGAAGTTGACGTACACCGCCTCCAGGTCCGGGATGTCGGCCACGATCGGGTGGGTGGAGGGCAGCTGGTCCTGCGCGTAGGCCCAGGTCTTCTCGGCGTTGGCGAAGGTGGTCCAGGCGTTGGTCCACCGGGTCGCCTCGGCCTGGCAGCGCACCGAGGCGTAGGTCGCGAAGGACTCGTTGAGCCACAGGTCGTTCCACCACTGCATGGTGACCAGGTCGCCGAACCACATGTGGGCCAGCTCGTGCAGGATCGTCTCGGCGCGGCGCTCGTACGCCGCGTCGGTGACCTTGGACCGGAAGACGTAGTCCTCCCGGAAGGTGACGCAGCCCGCGTTCTCCATCGCGCCGGCGTTGTACTCGGGCGTGAAGATCTGGTCGTACTTGGGGAACGGGTACGGCTGGCCGAACAGCTCCTGGAAGTAGTCGAAGCCCCGCTTGGTGGTGTCCAGAATGTCGTCGGCGTCCAGGAACTCCATCAGCGACCGGCGCGCGGCCACGGCCATCGGCACCACGGTGCCGTCGGCGGACGTGTAGCTGTCCTGCACGACGCCGTAGTCCCCGGCCACCAGCGCGGTGATGTAGCCGGAGATCCGCGGGGTCGGGGCGAAACGCCAGACCGCGGTGCCCTGGCCGGCCGGCTCGGGAGCCGGGGTGGGGGAGTTGGAGAACAGCTCCCACTCGGCCGGCGCGGTGACGGTGAACTGGAAGGCGGCCTTCAGGTCCGGCTGCTCGAAGTTCGCGAACACCCGCCGGGCGTCCGGCACCTCGAACTGGGTGTAGAGGAACACGCCGCCGTCGACCGGGTCGACCATCCGGTGCAGGCCCTCGCCGGTCCGGCTGTATTCGCAGGTGGCCTCGACGGTGAGCACGTTCTCGGCGGCCAGCGCGGGCAGCGCGATCCGCGAGTCGGCGAAGACCTCGGCCGGGTCCAGCCGGACGCCGTTGAGCACGACCGAGTCCAGCCTCGGGGCGACCAGGTCGACGAAGGTGCTGCTGCCCGGCTGCGCGCTGAAGCGGACGGTGCTGGACGAGGCGAATGTGGTGTCGCCGGTGGTCAGGTCGAGCTCGACCTCGTAGGCCGAGACAGACACGAGGCGGGCCCGATCGGCCGCCTCCTCCTGGGTCAGATTGGTACCGGGCACTTTGCCGCACGGCTCCTTACTGGGAAGGTGGTTGGTCCCCCGATCCTTGCACGAACCGGCAATGTTGGGCAGCGCGGAATAGCTCACCCGCAGAAGTTATTTGCAGAGATAAGAGTATCTTTCCGCCGTCCAGGCGCCGCCGCGCGATGGGCGCCGAGCAAGGAGACGATTGTGACTGAAGGCAGCCCGTCCCGGCCCGTCGCGGACTTCTGGTTCGACCCGCTGTGTCCGTGGGCCTGGATCTCCAGCCGCTGGATGCTGGAGGTCGAGCAGGTCCGTCCGGTCGACGTCCGCTGGCATGTGATGTCCCTGGCGTACCTGAACCAGGACCGCGACCTGTCGGAGAACTACCGCAAGATGATGGACGCGGCCTGGGGCCCGGTCCGGGTCTGCATCGCGGCCGAGCAGCAGTTCGGCGCCGAGGTGCTGCTGCCGCTGTACACCGCGCTGGGCAACCGCCGGCACCTGGAGAAGCTGGAGCTGAACCGGGACACCATCGTGGCCGCGCTGGCCGAGGCCGGGCTGCCGGAGTCCCTGGCCGACGCCGCGGACTCGACCGAGTACGACGAGGCCCTGAAGGCCTCGCACCACGCCGGGATGGACCAGGTCGGCTTCGAGGTCGGCACCCCGGTGATCTCGGTCACCGAGGACCCGGCCAAGGAGCCGGTGGCCTTCTTCGGCCCGGTGGTCACCCCGATCCCGCGCGGCGACGCCGCGGCCAAGCTCTGGGACGGCGTGCTGCTGGTCGCCGGGACCGACGGCTTCTACGAGCTCAAGCGCACCCGCACCCGCGAGCCCATCTTCGACTAGGCGAGTTGTTCCGAATTCTGGCGCCTGAGCCGAGTTGCTGGCAGGTGCGCTGACCTGCCGGGTGAGTGCGCACGGCGAAACGGCTCAGCGGTGGTGGCCGGGCGTGCGCCGCGGCCGGCTGCATACTCGGTCGTCTGCGGGTGGTCGCGGCGTGCGGCCAGGCGCCGCCGATCAGGCGTTTCGCCGCGTCAGAATTCGGAACAACTCGCTAGGCCGCAGGGCTGGTCTTCAGTACTGGTCGCGGCCGGTCGACCGCCCGCGGCGAACCGCCGCCCGGATCTTCGCCCACGATCCGGGCGGCCGCCGCCCGCTGCTCACCACCGCGACCGGTCCGCCGTGCCAAAATGTACGCATGCGCATCTACCTCGGCTCCGACCACGCCGGCTTCGAATTGAAGAACCACCTCGCCGACCGGCTCAAGCAGCTCGGCCACGAGCCGGTCGACTGCGGGCCGCACGAATACGTCGCCACCGACGACTACCCGCCCTACGTCATGCGGGCCGCCCACGCCGCCGCGGCCGAGCCGGGCAGCCTGGCCGTGGTGATCGGCGGGTCCGGCAACGGCGAGGCCATCGCCGCGAACAAGATCCCCGGCGTCCGCGCCTGCCTGGTCTGGAACGAGCAGACCGCGCAGCTCGGCCGCGAGCACAACGACGCCAACGTGATCTCGGTCGGCGCCCGGATGCACTCGATCGAGCAGGCGACCGGTTTCGTCGAACTGTTCGTGGCCACCCCGTTCAGCCACGACCCGCGGCACCAGCGCCGGATCGACATGCTGACCGCGTTCGAGCAGACCGGGCAGCTCCCGCCGATCGGCTGAGCGGATCCGGCGGAGGCCGATCGCGGATCTTCTCGGCGAACCACTCCAATAGTGGACAACCGTGCCTGATCCATCACTCAATAGGGTGATTGCCGGTTAGCCATCCTGCGGATACCCGTCACGAACTAGTGACGGGCGCGACGCCTGGTCGATAGGGTCCCGAACATGGTGGCCACTACGTCGTCGGACCGCCCGGCCGTCACCCGCCGGGCCGCTGCCGCACGTCGGGCCGCGATCGGGTTCTGGCTGCGGCACAGCCTGATCCCGTCCGAGGCCTTCGCCCTGCCGGTGCTGGTGGCGATCGCCTTCGGGGTCGGCCTGCTGGCCCGGCTGCACACCGAGTGGGTGCAGACCTCGATGGTCACCCTGCCGCTGCTGCTCGGCGGCTTCCTGTTGCGCTTCACCGCACAGCTGGTCCTGCTCCTGGCCGCGGCACTGGTGGTGGTCGGCGACTCGCTGACCAGCCACCCGGCCCGCCCGGCGCCCGGGGTGATCCTGCTGGTCGGCGCCACCGCCCTGGTCGTGCTGATCATGTCCCGAGAACGGGTGCGCCTGGGCGTGCGCGGCACCCGGGGCGAATCGATGCTCTTCGACCTGCGCGAACGCCTGCAGGCGCAGGGCAAGGTGCCCCGGCTGGCCGACGGCTGGCACATCGAGCACGCGCTGAAGTCGGCCGGCGGCCAGTCCTTCGCCGGCGACTTCCTGATCGCCGCCAAGTCCGGCCCGCAGGGCAGCTTCGTCGACCCCGGCCGCGCCGAGGACCTGCCCGAGGCCGACGACTACCTCCAGCTGGGCCTGGTCGACGTCTCCGGCAAGGGCCTGCAGGCCGGAACCCGGGCGCTGCTGCTGTCCGGCGCCTTCGGCGGCCTGCTCGGCTCGGTCCCGGCCGGCGAGTTCCTGGCCGCGGCCAACCGCTACCTGCTGCGCCAGGACTGGGACGAGGGCTTCGCCACCGCGGTACACCTGGTGGTCAACCTGGCGACCGGCGAGTACGAGTGCTACAGCGCCGGCCACCCGCCGATCGCGCAACTGGCCGCCGGCTCGGGCAAGTGGACGCTGATAGAGGCACCCGGCCCCGCGCTGGGCATCCTGGACGACGTCGCGTACCCGCCGACCCACGGCAAGCTCGCCCCCGGCGACGCCCTGATGCTCTACACCGACGGCCTGATCGAACTGCCCGGCCGCGACCTGGCCATGGGTGTGGACCGCCTGCTGGGCGCCGCCGAGACCCTCCAGACGAAGGGCTTCCAGGGCGGCGCCGACCGCGTCGTGGACACTGTCGCCCGCAAGACCAACGACGACCGGGCGCTGGTCCTGCTCTGGCGCGACTGATCCGCTCTTCTTACAGGCCGTTGAACAGCGACAAGACCTCCGGCGCCGCGTTCGTCGCGCCGTAGTTGTCCTGGTTCAGCGTGTTGTCCAGGACCAGCGCGCACGCCGCGATGTCCTGGTTCGGGTCCACTGCCGTGAACCACGCGTTCGGGCTCATGTTCTCCGGACCGTGCTCGGCCGTGCCGGTCTTGCCGTAGACGTCCGAGGCGAACGGGATGCCGTACGCCGTGCCGACCGGGCTGGAGATCACCGCCCGCATCACCTTCTTCAGGTCGGCCTGGGTGCCGGCCAGCATCGGCGTCGCGGTCACCTTGTCCGTGATCGTGGCGACCAGGTACGGCTGGTGGAAGCTGCCGGTCTGCACAGTCGCGGCCACCGAAGCCATCGACAGCGGGCTGGCCGACACCTTGCCCTGCCCGAACGCCTCCTGGGCCAGCTCCGACCCGGACTCGTCGCCCGCGTCGGTCGGCATGGCGAAGTACGTCGCCGGGCCCAGGCCTATGTTCCACGGCTGGTTCAGCCCGAAGGTGTGCACCGCGGTGCCCTCCAGCCGCAGGCCGCCCAGGTTCAGGTACTGGCTGTCGAAAGCGTTGTTGCAGGACTGCGCGAAGTCGGTCTGGAACGGGGTCCCGGCCGGCTCCTGGTCGCCCTCGCTGTTGTGGTAGATCACGCCCTGGACGGTGAACGTGGGCGGACACGCCACCGGGCTCTCCGGGGTCAGCACCCCGTAGTTGAACAGCGCGGCGGCCGTGACGATCTTCATCGTCGACCCCGGCGCCTCCCGGCTGGCGAGCGCGTCGTCCTTGCCGCCGTCGTTGTTCGCCACGGCCAGGATCGCCCCGGTCGACGGCCGGACCACCACCATCGAGCTGCCCACCTTGTGCTGCACCGCGCGCAGGGCCAACTGCTCGACGTGCGGGTCGATCGTGGTCGCGATCGAGGCCACGTTCACCGGCGGCTTTATCACGTCCTCGGAGCCCGAGACCGCCTTGCCGGACGAGTCGACCAGCTCGACTGCGACGCCCGGCGTGCCCGATCCGGCCGGGACGTGCTGCTTGAGGTAGCTGATGATGCTCGAGATCCCCGGGTCGCTGTAGGCGGTGAGGTTCCCGCCGCTCGCATCGGTGACCTCGGCGGCGCCCGGCGAGACCGGCACCGTGGCCAGGTGGTCGGTCGCCGACAGGTTCGGCGCGAGGACGGACGGCGTCCACTTCACGTACCAGCGGCCCTGCTGCTCGTAGGCCGTCAGGTTCGAGGTGTAGGTCCAGGTCGCGGTCGACGGCGCGGAAGTCCCGGCGCCGGAGCCCGGTCCCGCCCCGGTGCCCGAGCCCGAGGCCGTGGCCGACCCGGTCGGGTCGGCGGCCGTGGTGGACCCGACCGAGGCGCCGCTCGCCCCGCCGGCGCTGCCGGCCGGGGGAGTGACGACGACGCGCACGGAGAAGTCCTGCGATCCGGACGGCGCGGTCGTCGCCGGGATCACCCCGGCCCCGCTCGCGCCCGCGCTCGGCGTCGCGCTCGGCCCGACCGTCGGCGTGGCCTTCGCGCCCTTCGGGCTCTTGGTGGCCGGGGCGGTCGTCGCGGCGTCGTCGTCGGCCGTGGCCGCCGCGGGGGTGATGGTCAGGCTGGAAGCGCCCAGGTCGCTCTTGTAACTCTGCAGAGCGGTCAGCGCGCCGGCCGGATCGTCGGTGAAGTTCGCCGCGGCCTGGTAGTCCCCGGCCTCCCAGGCCTTGAAGAAGGCCGCCGCGGTCTGCGCCGTGTCCTCCACCGGGGACGCCCCGCTCGGCGCGAAGCCCACGGTCGGGGTCGGCGTCGGGGTGGGCGTCGCCCGCTGCGGGGCCCCGGCCGCACCCGGCGACGCTCCGCCGCCCTGCGTCAGCAGCACGACCGCGACGGCCACCACGGCGACCGTGCCGAGCCCGCCGACCGCCACCAGCTTCTTGCGCCCGCGACGCGACTCCTGCGCGCCGGAGGGCTCCCAGCCCGCGCGGCGGTAGTCGTCCTCGTCTTCGTACTCCGGGCGGATGATCGGGGTGATCCCGGTCTCCTCGTGCATCAGCGGCCGCTGGGGTTGCTGCGGCTGCTGTGACTGCGCGGCGAACGGCTGGGTCGGGAACGAAGGCCCGCCGCCCGAGGCGGGCCTGGTCAATTCGCTGTCGCCACCGCGGTCGCCGTTTCCGGGCGGGGCGAACCTGTTCGGCCCGGTGAATCCGCCCGGCGGGGTGAACGCCACGGTCCGGTCGAACGCGCCCGGCTCGCCCGCGCCGGCGCGATCGTCCGAGGTGTCCCGCTCCCGTTCGCGCTCCCGCCCGCCGAACGCGCCCGGAGCGTCGGCCGAGCCCGGAACCGGCGCGGGGGACTCGCCCGACCGGGGCCGGTCGAACCGCTCGGTGCCGTCCGGCGCGCTCGGCGGTACGCTGGGCGGCCCGCCCGGCGTCCAGTGCGCGATCGTCGCACCCGGCTCGGGGCGGTCGTCCTGCTCGTCCCGGCTGTCCCGAGCATCCCGGCTGTCGCCGCGCTCGAGCCCGGACCCGGACTCGGTCCCGCCGGAGTCTTCGGGCTCGTCCGAGGACGCCGGCCCGGGTGTCCACGGCTGCTGCGCCGGCGCCGGCTGCTGCGACTGCGGCCGCTGCGGCGGCGGCCCGCTCCACCGCGGATCGGAACCGAACGCGCCCGGCCCGCCGTCCGTCTCGTCGCGCCCCCGCGGTTCGGCCCGCGGCTGATCGCGGAACAGGCCGGCGAACGGGTCGTCGCCGTCCTGCCCGGAGTCCCGCCCGGGACCCCCGGTCGAGCCGGTCGGTTCAGTCATGCTCATCCCTCCCTGGGATCCTGCGCGTCGCCACCGGGCCCGGCCGCGCGTCGCCGCGTGCCCGGTGCTGCCCGATGCTCGTCCGTGCTCCCGCCTCACCTGATGAAGACGCATTCAGCCAGGGCGGGGATGCAGCGATCCGCCGAAATTGCCTGAATCGAGACCCGGCGGGCGATGGTACGTCCCGATCCGGCCGACCCGCGGATCCCGGCCCGAGCCGTCCCGGCCCGCCCGGCGCCCGCCGGACCCGCCGTCCCGTCCCCGACCCCGGCCGCCCGGCCGCACCCACCACTGCCGAACCCCGCCGCGAGTGCTCCGCCGCGCCCCGCACCGGTGCATGCGGCCGAGCAGCGAGAACCGCCCCCGCCCGACCCCGCCCCGAAGGCCACCACACCCTCTCAGCCGAGCGGACGAACCCAGCTCCCACCTGGCGCTACGCAGACAAGCCGCAGCCCCAGCAGCCTCGTCGCCATCTGTGGGACACATCCTAACGGGCACCTACCAGGCGTGTGTATGGTCCCCCGAACCGGATTCCGGCACATAGCAGCCCCACAGCACCGCGCAACAGGACGCGACCGGCAATTGATCGGCAATCGAAGCAAAGCCCTGCCGCCATGCGAAGAGGCCAGGTCGGGAACCATGTCCCGAGCCTGGCCTCTCACCACTGGAGCGGATGACGAGAATCGAACTCGCGTGGTCTGCTTGGAAGGCAGGGGCTCTACCATTGAGCTACATCCGCATGCGCAGACCATCTTGCCACAAAACCCCCGCCCGAGGCATCCCACTTGCCGCCCGGCCGCAAAACCATGGTGTGTCCGAGCACCGAGACCCGGTAAGCTTCCCAGTGTTCGCACGGAGGTCCACCCCGGACCGACGGCGGGGTGTGGCGCAGTTTGGTAGCGCGCTCGCTTTGGGAGCGAGAGGCCGTGGGTTCGAATCCCGCCACCCCGACATCGCCACCAGTTCCGCAACGGCCGCCCATGATCGGGCGGCCGTGTTTGGTTTCAGGCAGCGGATCGAACGGCTCGGCGGAACTCAAACTCGCCAAGTCGGTTCGCACCGCCGGTACGCAGCGGCATACAGCAAGCCGGATGGCACCGACGCTATGTGCGCACCACGGTTGCTCAGCATGCCAGCGACGACATCCCCGTGGGCACACTCAAGAAGATTGAGAAAGACCTCGAACCGGCGTTCGGGAAAGGATGGGTGACTACGTGAGCGACCACGTCCACCAGGTCATAGTCACCCGTGAAGACGGCGCATGGCTGGCCGATGTGCCGGAACTCGAAGGCGCCCACACCTTTGCCCGGAGCCTGCCCAGCCTGGACGAGGCCATCCGGGAAGTCATCGTGCTTGCGGCGGATCTCCCGGACGAGGCCATGCCGGATCTCGAGCTCGACTTCGAGTACCGCACCGGAGACCCGCGGATCGACCAGGACGCGGCCAGAGTGCGCCGAATGCGCTCTCAACTCGCCGAAGTCGAGTCGTTGACCGCTGAGTCCATCTACGCGTTGACCCCCGAACTGTCCGTCCGGGATGCCGGGGTGCTCCTCGGAGTCTCCCCCCAGCGTGTTTCACAAGTTGCCGGCAAGCACAGATTGAGCCGTCAGCGGACGACGGCCGGCGCCATGCTGGCATCTGGCGCGTCGTCACCCGGCAAGAAAGCCGCGAAGAAAACGGGAAAGCAGCTCAGGGGCCCGAAGGCGGCCAAGGCTGAAAAAAGTGCCGCTGCCAGCGACCTGGCACAAGCCGATACCAAGAAGTAGTGGCAAATCCGGACCCGTCACCCACCCCATCCCCATCCCGGTGGTTCCGTGACCATCCGTCCGGTGCTGTCGTGATCTGCATCTTTATCACCCTGGCGGCTGCGCCGGGGTACGATGTCGTGCGCGAGTCGGTTGAGGTTCTCCAAGAGCCGCGGTCGGGGGGCCGTCGAGGCCGCTCCCGGGCGGTCCGCCCACGCCGTTCGCGTCCCAAGACGAAGTCCCAACGAGGAGACCACTGCTGTGAAGAGCGCCGTCGAGACCCTGGACCCGACTCGGGTCCGGCTCACTGTCGAGGTTCCCTTTGCCGAACTCAAGCCCAACCTCGACGCGGCGTATGAGAAGATCGCCGGTCAGGTGAGCGTCCCCGGGTTCCGCAAGGGCAAGGTACCGGCCCGAGTCATCGACCAGCGCTTCGGTCGCGGTCCGGTGCTCGAGGAGGCGATCAACTCGGCGCTGCCCGAGCTGTACAGCAAGGCCGTGCAGGAGAACAAGATCGAGGCGATCGGGCGGCCCGAGGTCGAGGTGACCGAGTTCGCCGACGGCGAGGAGCTGAAGTTCACCGCCGAGGTGGACGTGCGCCCCGAGTTCGACGTGCCTGACTACAAGGACGTCGAGGTCTCGGTCGACGACGTGGCCGTCGCCGACGAGGACCTGGCCGAGCAGCTCGACGGCCTGCGCAAGCGGTTCGGCACCCTGGTCGGGGTCGAGCGGCCGATCGAGGCCGGCGACTTCGTCACCCTGGACCTGATCGCCACCATCGACGGGGTCGAGCTGACCGACGGCGCCGCCTCCGGGGTCTCCTACGAGGTCGGCTCCGACTCGATGGTGGACGGCCTGGACGCGGCGATCACCGGCCACACCGCCGGCGAGGTGATCGAGTTCAACTCCAAGCTGGTCGGCGGCGAGCACGCCGGCGACGCGGCCGACATCAAGGTCACCGTCACCGCGGTCAAGGCCCGCGAGCTGCCCGAGCTGGACGACGACTTCGCCCAGCTGGCCAGCGAGTTCGACACCCTGGAGGAGCTGCGCGCCGACCTCGGCGAGCGGCTGGCCCGGGCCAAGAAGTACGAGCAGGGCGCGCAGGCCCGGGACAAGGTGCTCGAGGAGGTCCTGGGCAAGGTCGACTTCCCGCTGCCGGCCAACGCGGTGCAGGCCGAGATCGACTGGCGCAACGAGCAGCTCGACCAGCAGCTGCAGTCCGCCGGGATGACCCGGGAGGGCTTCTTCAAGCTCCAGGACCAGACCGTCGAGGAGTTCACCGCCGACCTGGACAAGCAGGTCCGGGACGGGATGAAGGCCCAGTTCGTGCTGGACAAGGTGGCCGACGCCGAAGAGCTGAGCGTCAACCAGATGGAGCTGACCAACCACCTGATCCGCCGCGCGCAGGGCTCGGGCCTGAGCCCGGACCAGTTCGCCCAGTCGGTCGTCCAGTCCGGCCAGGTGCCCTCGCTGGTCGGCGAGGTGCGCCGGGGCAAGGCCCTGGAGCTGATCCTCAAGGGCGCGGTGATCAAGGACGCCTCGGGCAACCCGGTCGACCTGTCCGAGCTGGACCAGCCGGCCGACGGCGGCGCCGACGGCACCAGCCCGGACGGCTTCGGCCGCGAGCCGGGCGACGAGCACTACGGCCACGCGCACGAGTAGAACCCGCACGGGCAGCCGACCGGCCGGCCAGTCGATCAAGCGACCGGCCGGCCACTAGGCCAGTCAGTGCCAAACCAAGTCAGTCAGTCCGCTCCTCAGTGCCCAGGTCCGGCCGCCGTGGCCGGGTCCGGGCTGCGGCGATCCTTTTCGTTAGGACCCGCCGGGCTCAACGCCTAGAGCGAACAACCGGCCCTAATCCGCAGTCACATCGGTGGCACGGGTTAGGGTCGTTGTTGTAGACGACGCCCCTCGGTAAGCGAGACGCAGGACAGGTGGATGACGTGACGGGTTCTTACACGCCAACAGGATTTGGCCACAGCATGGCGGGGTCCGACGGCCCCGGCGGCCAGAACGACCAGCTTTTCAACCGGCTGCTGCGCAACCGGATCCTCTTCCTCGGCCAGCAGGTGGACGACGAGATCGCCAACACCATCTGCGCGCAGCTGCTGCTGCTCAACGCGGAGGACCCGGAGAAGGAGATCTCGCTCTACATCAACTCTCCGGGCGGCTCCGTCAGCGCGGGCATGGCGATCTACGACACGATGCAGTACATCAGCAACGACATCCGCACCGTGGGCAT
Source organism: Actinocrinis sp. (assembly GCA_035943635.1). GTDB lineage: Bacteria > Actinomycetota > Actinomycetes > Streptomycetales > Catenulisporaceae > DASZBX01. Next base: position 61,495 of record DASZBX010000045.1, read on the forward strand.
GGGCCTGGCCGCCTCGATGGGCCAGTTCCTGCTGACCGCCGGGACCCGGGGCAAGCGCTTCGCCCTGCCGAACACCGAGATCCTGATGCACCAGGGCTCGGCCGGCATCGGCGGCTCCGCCTCCGACATCAAGATCCAGGCCGAGCAGCTGCGCCGGAGCAAGAAGCGCTTCTTCGAGCTGACCGCGCAGCACAGCGGCCAGACCGAGGCGAAGATCGAGAAGGACTCGGACCGGGACCACTGGTTCAGCGCCCGGGAGGCCAAGGAGTACGGCCTGATCGACGAAATCATCACCTCGGTCAACCAAGTCCCGGCCTCCGCCTGACCGCGGCCGACGAGCAGAGGAAGAGACACCCACCCATGAACCAGTTCTCGTCGCACGAGGCGGTCGCCCGCCGGGTGCAGCACGAAGCCCGCTACATCCTGCCGCACTTCGTCGAGCGCACCAGCCAGGGCGTCCGCGAGTACGACCCGTACGCCAAGCTCTTCGAGGAGCGGATCATCTTCCTCGGCGTGCAGGTGGACGACGCCTCGGCCAACGACGTGATGGCCCAGCTGCTCACCCTGGAGTCGATGGACTCCGACCGCGACATCACCATGTACATCAACTCGCCCGGCGGCTCGTTCACCGCGCTCACGGCCATCTACGACACCATGCAGTTCGTGATGCCGGACGTGACCACGGTCTGCATCGGCCAGGCCGCCTCGGCCGCCGCGGTGCTGCTGGCCGCGGGCACCAAGGGCAAGCGGCTGGCCCTGCCCAACTCCCGGATCCTGATCCACCAGCCCTACACCGAGTCCTCCGGGCGCGCGGACCTGAACGACCTGGAGATCCAGGCCAACGAGATCCTCCGGATGCGCGGGCTGATGGAGGGCCTGCTGGCCAAGCACACCGGCAAGACGGCCGAGCAGGTCAGCGAGGACATCGAGCGGGACAAGATCCTGACCGCCGCCGCGGCTCTGGAGTACGGAATCATCGACCAGGTGATCTCGACCCGCTCGGCGGGCCTGGGGCGGTAGTGCTGTGGCCGGGAAGGTTCGCCCCTTCCCGGCCCTGCGCATCCCGTCTGGCTGCGGAGCAGGACGCGCCCGAGTACGGCAAGTACGAGGGCGGTCCTGCTCCTTGCCAGCCGGGCGCTCAGAACCGGGAAGGGGCAAACCTTCCCGGCCACAGCACTAGCAGACCGGCGCCCGGCCGGCCCCGCGCGCGCCCGCCGCCACCTGGGGATCGCGAACGGAAAACCGGCCGGGGGCGTATCTGTTTGGCGGCAAGTTGGGAATGAACCTCCCAGCTTGCCGCCGTTCCCGGCGGGGAAGCGGTACCTTCTTGAGTGAGGACTTGTAGCAGAACGAGGAGATCGGCGTGCCACGTATCGGTGAGGGTGACCTGCTCAAGTGCTCGTTCTGCGGGAAGAGCCAGAAGCAGGCGAAAAAACTGATCGCCGGCCCCGGCGTGTACATCTGCGACGAGTGCATCGACCTGTGCAACGAGATCATCGAGGAGGAGTCGGCCGGCGCGGCCGAGCACCGGTGGTCCGAGCTGCCCAAGCCGCGGCAGATCTTCGACTTCCTGGAGCAGTACGTGATCGGCCAGGAGGACGCGAAGAAGTCCCTGTCGGTGGCGGTGTACAACCACTACAAGCGGGTCCAGGCCGGGGACCCGGGCCGTTCGTCCCGGGACGAGACGGTCGAGCTGGCCAAGTCGAACATCCTGCTGCTGGGCCCGACCGGCTCCGGCAAGACGTTCCTGGCCCAGACCCTGGCCCGGATGCTGGACGTGCCGTTCGCGATCGCCGACGCCACCGCGCTGACCGAGGCCGGCTACGTGGGCGAGGACGTGGAGAACATCCTGCTCCGGCTGATCCAGGCCGCCGACTTCGACGTGAAGAAGGCCGAGACCGGGATCATCTACATCGACGAGATCGACAAGATCGGCCGTAAGAGCGAGAACCCCTCGATCACCCGGGACGTGTCCGGCGAGGGCGTGCAGCAGGCGCTGCTGAAGATACTGGAGGGGACGATCGCGGCGGTCCCGCCGCAGGGCGGGCGCAAGCACCCGCACCAGGAGTTCATCCAGATCGACACCACGAACGTGCTGTTCATCGTCGGCGGCGCCTTCGCCGGGCTGGAGCGGATCATCCAGAGCCGGGTCGGCAAGCAGGGCCTGGGCTTCGGGGTGCAGCTGCGCAGCAAGGCCGAGCTGGAGGCGGAGGACGTCTTCGGCAAGGTGATGCCGGAGGATCTGATCAAGTTCGGCATGATCCCCGAGTTCATCGGCCGGCTGCCGGTGATCACGCACGTGCGCAACCTGGACCGCGAGTCGCTGCGCCGGATCCTGTTCGAGCCGAAGAACGCCCTGATCCGGCAGTACCAGCACCTGATGGCGCTGGACGGGGTGGAGCTGGAGTTCTCCGACGACGCGATCGAGGCGATCGCGGACCTCGCGATCCTGCGCGGCACCGGCGCCCGGGGCCTGCGCGCGATCATGGAGGAGGTGCTCCAGTCGGTGATGTACGAGGTACCCTCGCGCCGCGACGTGGCGCAGGTGCTGATCACCGCGGAGTCGGTGCGCGAGCACGCCTTCCCGACCCTGGTCCCGCGCGACTCGGTGCACCGCAGCCAGAACCAGGCGCCCGGCCGCAACGGCGACACGCCGCGGGAGAAGTCGGCGTAGCGGGCGCCATCGCGCCGGAGATTTAGGGCCACACGCCCTTGACCGGTCCGCGCAGCTTGGTGATGTCCCAGGACCAGACCTGGCCGGGGCCGTCGGCCAGCAGTTCGGGCTTCTTCCGGCTCAACGAGGACGGCAGAAAGCCGGCTCCGCCGATCGGCGGAGCCGGCTTTCGCATGTCGTCGAAGCCTCCGAGGGGCCGCCCGGACGGGCGGCCCGAGCGGGATCAGTCGCCGTCCGCGCCGTTGCGCAGGGCGTCGGTCTGCTGCCCGGCGGTCGTGGGGTCGGGGTTGTCGTAGAAGTAGGTGACGCCGAACGTGTCCTCGTCCACCCAGGAGCACATGTAGAACTTGGTGCCCCCGCTCGACACGTTCCCGCAGCTGAGCGCGGCGTCGGAGTCCGAGCTGTCCACGGTCTTCACGTTCGTCGCGTCGGCGCCGCTCATGATCCCGCCGACCAGGTCGGAGGGGTCGGAGTCCTCGAACTGGGAGGCGTCGTCCGAGCTGAGGTTGGTGAACGGCTGGACCACCAGGATCGTCGGCGGGTCGTTGGCCGGGACCGGGCCGTACGCGCCGACCAGGGCGTTCTGGTAGACCGCGGCGGCGTCCCCGCCGGCCGAGGTCAGGCCGGCCTTGACCCGGCTGACCGAGGCCTGGGCCGAGGAGGTGGTCAACTGGGTCAGCCCGCCGGCGCTCTGCGGCAGGGACACGTCGCCGGGGCCACCGCCGCCGGTGGGGGTGGCGGTCGGCTCCGGCGAGGTGGTCGAGTCGTCCGGCGCCGTCGTGGTGAGCACCGGGGCCGGGGAGCTGGACTGGGCCACCGGCGGGGCCGGGGGGTTGGACTTGTGCGTCGCGATCGCCACGCCGCCGCCCACCACGACCACCACGGCGAGCACGATCAGCCCGATGACCAGGCCGTTCTTCTTCTTCGGCGGCTCGGTCTGGGGCGGGAACCCGCCGCCGTACTGCGGCGGCTGGGCCCCGTACGGGGAGGTCGGCGGGCCGAAGTTCTGCGGCGGGGCCCCGTAGGGCGGCTGCTGGGCCTGCTGGCCGTACGGCAGGGTCGGCGCGGGGTGCTCCGGCTGCTGTGGCGGTTGCGGGGGCGTGCCGCCGTACATCTGCGTCGGCGCGCTGTGATAGCCCTCGCTCGGTCCCGGGGGGCCGTAGGGTCCAGGAGGCGCGCCGTACGGCGCCGTCTCCTCGGGACCGGCCGGGTTCCCCCAGGGCCCGCCGGGCTCTGGTTCCTGATTCGGCTGCTGCGGCTCACCCCAAGACATTGCACAATCATATCGAAATGAACTGCCCGGTAGAGGCGCGGACCATAACGGTCCGGCCTCCTTCGGAGCTTTCGTACAATTGCCGCATGACCGAGACGACGACTCCTCCGGACCCGGGCGCGGCCTACGCCGCCGCCGCAGCAGCTTTGCCGCCGCAGTACGCCCCGGCCGAGGTGGAGGGGAAGTTGTACGAGCGCTGGGTGGCCGCCGGCTACTTCGAGGCCGACGCGAAGAGCGACAAGCCGCCGTTCAGCATCGTGATCCCGCCGCCGAACGTGACCGGATCGCTGCACATCGGCCACGCGCTGGACCTGACCCTGCAGGACGCGGTCAGCCGGCGCAAGCGGATGCAGGGCTACGAGACGCTCTGGCTGCCCGGGATGGACCACGCCGGCATCGCCACCCAGAACGTGGTGGAGAAGGAGCTGGCCAAGGAGGGCGTCTCCCGGCACGACCTGGGCCGCGAGGGCTTCGTGGCCAAGGTGTGGGAGTGGAAGGAGGTGTCCGGCGGCCGGATCCTGAACCAGATGCGCCGGCTCGGCGCCTCGGTGGACTGGACCCGGGAGCGGTTCACCTTCGACGAGGGCCTGTCCCGCGCGGTGCAGACCATCTTCAAGAAGCTGTACGACGACGGCCTGATCTACCGGGCCGAGCGGATCATCAACTGGTGCCCGCGCTGCCTGACCGCGCTGTCCGACATCGAGGTCGAGCACCAGGACGACCCCGGCGAGCTGGTCTCGATCCGCTACGGCGACGGCGAGCGCTCGATCGTGGTGGCCACCACCCGGGCCGAGACCATGCTCGGGGACACGGCCGTGGCGGTGCACCCGGACGACGAGCGCTACCGGCACCTGGTCGGCACCGAGATCGAGCTGCCGTTCACCGGCCGGCTGATCCCGGTGGTGGCCGACCTGCACGTGGACCCGGAGTTCGGCACCGGCGCGGTCAAGGTGACCCCGGCGCACGACCCGAACGACTTCGAGATCGGCCAGCGGCACACCCTGCCCTCGTTGCTGATCATGGACGAGCGCGGGGTGATCACCGCCCCCGGCCCGTTCCAGGGCCTGGACCGGTACGAGGCCCGGTCGGCCGTGGTGGCCGCGCTGCGCGAGGACGGCCGGATCGTCGAGGAGAAGCGGCCCTACGTGCACGCGGTCGGGCACTGCTCGCGCTGCGACACCACGGTCGAGCCGCGTTTGTCCCTGCAGTGGTGGGTCAAGGTCGGTCCGCTGGCCGCCGAGGCCTCCGCGGCGGTGCGCGACGGCCGGGTCAGGATCCACCCGAAGGAGCTGGAGCCGCGCTACTTCCAGTGGACCGACAACCTGCTGGACTGGTGCATCTCCCGGCAGCTGTGGTGGGGCCACCAGATCCCGATCTGGTACGGGCCCAACGGCGAGGTGGTGTGCGTCGGCCCGGACGAGGAGTCGCCGGCCGGCGAGGGCTGGCGGCAGGACCCGGACGTGCTGGACACCTGGTTCTCCTCCGGCCTGTGGCCCTTCTCCACCCTCGGCTGGCCCGAGCAGACCGCCGACCTGGCCAAGTTCTACCCGACCTCGGTGCTGGTCACCGGCTACGACATCCTGTTCTTCTGGGTCGTGCGGATGATGCTGTTCGGCCTCTACGCGAACAAGGACCAGGGGCCCGAGGGCAGCGTGCCGTTCCGCACCGTGGCCCTGCACGGCCTGGTCCGGGACAAGTTCGGCAAGAAGATGTCCAAGTCCCGGGGCAACGTGGTCGACCCGCTGGACTGGATGGACGCCTACGGCTCGGACGCGACCCGGTTCACCCTGGCCCGCGGCTGCAACCCGGGCGCGGACCTGGCCACGAACGAGGAGTGGGCCCAGGCCTCGCGCAACTTCTGCAACAAGATCTGGAACGCCACCCGGTTCGCCCTGATCAACGGCGCCACGGTCGGCCAGGTGCCGCCGGCCGCCCGTCTGGGCGCAGCCGACCGGTGGATCTTGTCCCGGCTGACCGCGGTCACGGCCGAGGTGGACGCCTATCTGGAGGACTTCCAGCACGCCAAGGCCTGCGAGACGCTCTACCACTTCGCCTGGGACGAGGTCTTCGACTGGTACGTGGAGCTGAGCAAGGGCCCGCTGGGCCGCGGCGGGCCGGAGGCCGAGGCCACCCGGGCGGTGGTCGGGCATGTGTTGGACGTCACACTCCGGCTGCTGCACCCGTACGTGCCGTACGTGACCGAGGAGCTGTGGACCACCCTGACCGGCGGGGAGTCCCTGGTGATCGCCGACTGGCCGGTGGCCGACCCGGGCCTGCTCGACCCGGCCGCCGAGGCCGAGATCCGCAGCCTGCAGACCGCGGTGGTCGAGATCCGCCGGTTCCGGGACGGCCAGGGCCTCAAGCCCGGCCAGCGGGTGGCCGCCGAGCTGGACCTGACCGGCCCGCTGGCCGCGCACGAACGGCAGATCCGCACGCTGACCCGGCTGACCGACCCGGAGCCCGGGTTCGCCGCCACCGCGGCCCTGCAGACCGCGGACGCGACCGTCCGGCTGGACCTGTCCGGCGCGATCGACGTCGCGGCCGAGCGGGCCCGGCTGGCCAAGGACCTGCTGGCCGCCCGGAAGGAGCAGTCCGGGGCGGAGGCGAAACTGGCCAACGAGGCCTTCCTGGCCAAGGCCCCGGACGCGGTGGTGACGAAGATCAGAACCCGGATGGCCGAGTCCTCGGCGGACATCGAGCGGATCACCGGGCAACTCGCGGCGCTGCCGACGGAGCGAGCCGACTCGGCTGATTCATGAGGCGGGCCAACGCAATCCACCCGGCGGACATCCCGGCAGGGTAGGGGCCTGCCGATCCGCGGCCGGATCTTCTGCCCAGCGCGCGCGGGCTTCAAACAACTTTCCCCGCTTTTGCCCGGCCCCGATTTGACCGGGGACGAGCGAGGTGAGACGCTAGAAGCCCGCGCAGCTGTTGTTTTAAGCGTGAGGTAGTTAGTGGAACTGCGCCTGCCCGGCAGATCTTGCCCGCACCCCTCCAGCCCACATACCCCACCCGTTGCGACAGCCATGCCCGCGGACAGTTGTCACGTTGCGCGGCCCGACTCGTGGCCGCGCCGGTCACTCGACGTGGAGGACCCTGGAATGGCTAAGGCACTACTCGGACACATCGGCGGCACCGACCTGCGGATGACCGCCGAGATGCGACGGCTTCAGCAGCGAGTACGGGACCTGGAGGCACAGCTGACTCAAGTGCAGGCGGAGAACGACACCCTCTCCGCGGCCCTGCGGTCGGACGAGTTCGACCGGGACCTCTTCGCGGCCGTGGCCGAGCGGGAGCCCGCGCTCACCTGAGCCGGCCGACCCGTTTCGCGCAGTTCACGTTCAGCAACACCAGCATGATCAGTTTGTGCGAAGGGGCGATCTCGTATCGTCCCTTCACTGTTTTTCCGGTGCCGACCGGGTAAGCTCGGCGAGTTACCAGTCGGCGACCTGGCAGGACCGAAGAATCCAGTGCATCTCAAGAGCATGACCCTGCGAGGTTTCAAGTCCTTCGCGTCCGCCACCACGCTCCGGTTCGAGCCGGGGATCACCTGCGTCGTGGGGCCCAACGGCTCCGGCAAGTCGAACGTGGTGGACGCGCTCGCCTGGGTGATGGGCGAGCAGGGGGCCAAGTCCCTGCGCGGCGGCAAGATGGAGGACGTCATCTTCGCCGGCACGTCCGGCCGCCCGCCGCTCGGCCGGGCCGAGGTCACGCTCACCATCGACAACACCGACGGCGCCCTGCCGATCGACTACACCGAGGTCACCATCTCGCGGATCATGTTCCGCAACGGCGGCTCGGAGTACGCGATCAACGGCGCCGCGGCCCGCCTGCTGGACATCCAGGAGCTGCTGTCGGACTCCGGCATCGGCCGGGAGATGCACGTCATCGTCGGCCAGGGCCAGCTCGACGCCGTGCTGCAGGCCGGCCCCGAGGAGCGCCGGGCCTTCATCGAAGAGGCCGCCGGGGTGCTCAAGCACCGCAAGCGCAAAGAGAAGGCGCTGCGCAAACTCGACTCGATGCAGGGCAACCTCAACCGGATCACCGACCTGACCACCGAGCTGCGCCGCCAGCTCAAACCGCTGGGCCGGCAGGCCGAGGTGGCCCGCCGGGCCGCGATGATCCAGTCCGACCTGCGCGACGCCCGGCTCCGCCTGCTCGCCGACGACCTGGTCACCCTGCGCGAGACGTACGAGAAGGAGACCGCGGACGACACCGCGATCCGCGAGCGCCGGGCCCGCTACGAGGCCGAGTACGCCCAGGCCCAGGCCCGGGAGACCGAGCTGGAGCAGGACGTGCAGGCGCTCGTCCCGCACCTGGCCGCGGCCCAGGAGGCCTGGTACCGGCTCTCCGCCCTGCGCGAGCGGCTGCGCGGCAGCGCCTCGCTGGCCACCGAGCGGGTGCGCAACCTCTCCGCGCTGGCCCAGGGCGACGCGAACGAGCGCCGCGGCCGGGACCCGGAGGAACTGGAGGCCGAGGCCGAGTCGATCCGCGAGCAGGAGGAGATCCTGGTCGAGGAGGTCGCCGAGGCGCACGAGCGATTGGCCGAGGCCGTGCACCAGCGCGGCGCGGCCGAGACCGCGCTGGCCGCCGAGGAGCGCCGGCTGGCTGCGGCGATCCGGTCCGCGGCCGACCAGCGGGAGAATTTGGCCAAGCTCGGCGGCCGGGTGGCGGCGGCGACCAGCCGGACCGGGTCGGCCGAGGCCGAGATCGGCCGGCTGCGCTCGGCCCAGGACGAGGCCCGGCAGCGGTCGGCCGGGGTACAGGGCGAGTACGACGCGCTGCGCGCCGAGGTCGAGGAGATCGACGGCGCCGCGGGCCTGGACGCCGAGGTGGAGGCGGCGACCTCCGCGGTGGCCGAGGCCGAGGAGACGCTGACCGCGCTGCGCGCCGCCGAGCGGGACGCCGAGCGCGAGCGGACCGGTTTCGCGGCCCGCAAGGAGGCGCTGGAGCTGGGCCTGAACCGCAAGGACGGGGCCGGGGCGCTGCTGGCCGCGACCGACCGGCTCTCCGGGCTGCTCGGCTCGGTGGCCGCGATACTGACCGTGGAGCAGGGCGCCGAGGCGGCCGTGGCCGCGGCCCTGGGCCTGGCCGCGGACGCGGTCGGGGTGTCCTCCGGGGACGCCGCGGTGAACGCGATCCGGCTGCTCAAGGCCGAGGACAAGGGCCGGGCCGCGATCCTGATCGGCGGGGCCCCGGCCGAGCCGGACGCCGTCGCGCTGCACCTGCCGGCCCTGCCGCCGCACGCGAAGTACGCCGTCGAGCTGGTCGTGGTGAACGACGAACTGCGTCCGGCCCTGCACCGGCTGCTGCGCGGCGTGGTGATAGTGGACGATCTCGGCCAGGCCGGCGTCCTGATCGGCGCGCACCCGGAGCTGACCGCGGTGACCCGCGACGGCGACGTGCTCAGCCGGCACCTGGCCCAGGGCGGCTCCTCGGCCGCGCCCTCGCTGCTGGAGGTGCAGGCCGCCGTCGACGACGCGTCGATCCGGCTCCAGGCCGCCGGGACCCGGGCCGCCGAGCTGCGGATCCAGTTGGAAGACGCCACGGTCGCCCAGCGCGAGGCCAAGCAGTACCTGGACGGGATGGTCGCCCAGCGCCGGGCCGCGGACGCGCAGAAGGCCTCGGTCGCCCAGCAGCTGGGCCGGCTCGGCGGCGCCGCCCGGGCCGCATTGGCCGAGGTGGACCGCTACTCGGCCGCGATCGAGCAGGCCGAGCAGGCCCGGGAGAAGGACCTGCACGCCCTGGCCGACCTGGAGATCCAGCTGGCCGAGGCCCAGGCGACCGCCGAGGCGGCGGAGGAGCAGGCCGACGACGCGCCGGACAGCCGCGAGGAGCTCGCGTCCGCAGCCGCCGCGGCCCGGGCGGCCGAGATGGAGGGCCGGCTGGCCGTGCGCACCAGCGAGGAGCGGGCTCGCGCGCTGGCCGGCCGGGCCGACTCGCTGGACCGGGCCGCGGCCCAGGAGCGCCAGACCCGGGCCCGGGCAGCCGAGCGCCAGGAGCGGGCGGCCGGACAGGCCGCGGTGGCCAGGGCGGTGGCCGAGGGCATCCGGCAGACCCTGGCCTGCCTGGAGATCTCCCTCGCCCGGGCCGGCGCCGAGCGGGAGACCGCCGAACGGGACCGGGCCGAGCGTGAGGCAGCACTGCAGGTGCTGCGCGGCCGGGTGCGCGAACTGGCCGGCGAGCTGGAGAAGCTGACCGACTCGGTGCACCGGGACGAGGTGGCCCGGGCGGAGAAGCGGATGCGGATCGAGCAGCTCGAGGCGCGTGCCCTGGAGGAGTTCGGCCTGACCGCCGAGGCCCTGGCCGAGGAGTACGGCCCCGGGGTCCCGGTCATGCCGCCGGCCGCGGCGTTGAACCCGGACGATCCGCAGGACCCGCGCAACCGGCCGGTCCCGTTCGTCCGGGCCGAGCAGGAGAAGCGGCTGCGCCAGGCGGAGAAGGACTACGCGGCCCTGGGCAAGGTCAACCCGCTGGCCCTGGAGGAGTTCGCGGCGCTGGAGGAGCGGTACAAGTTCCTCAACGAGCAGCTGGAGGATCTGAAGAAGACCCGCGCGGACCTGCTCCAGGTGGTCAAGGAGGTCGACGAGCGGGTGCAGCAGGTGTTCGCCGAGGCCTACGCGGACACCGAGCGCGAGTTCGTCGGGGTCTTCTCCCGGCTGTTCCCGGGCGGTGAGGGCCGGCTGTTCCTGACCAACCCGGACGACATGCTGACCACGGGCATCGAGGTCGAGGCGCGCCCGCCGGGCAAGAAGGTCAAGCGGTTGTCCCTGCTGTCCGGCGGGGAGCGGTCGCTGACCGCGGTGGCCCTGCTGGTCGCCATCTTCAAGGCCCGGCCCTCGCCCTTCTACGTGATGGACGAGGTCGAGGCCGCGCTCGACGACACCAACCTGCAGCGGCTGATCACGATCATGGAGGAGTTGCGGCAGTCCTCCCAGCTGATCGTGATCACCCACCAGAAGCGCACCATGGAGGTGGCCGACGCGCTGTACGGCGTGTCGATGCGCGGCGACGGCGTGACCACCGTGATCTCGCAGAAGCTGCGCTCGGACCCGGTGCCGCCCCGGCCGGCCAGGTCGGCCCGGGCGCTGGCCGCGGACGCCGCGGCGGCGCAGGCGGCGGCCGAGACGGCCGAGGCCGAGGCGTCAGTGCTCGGCGAAGCGGCCGTGGTGCACGACCCGGCCGAGCTGGTCTCCGTGCCCGCCCAGGCCCAGGAGGCCGACCCCAGCCTGGTCGACTGAGCACCGATCGCCCGCGGCCGGTCCGGTTTGGCCGCAAATGAGCCCCCGAACGGCGAAAACAGGTGGCCGGGAGGGGGCCACAAGCGGCCGTCGGTCCATTATGCTGCCAGCCATTGGAGGGCTTGTGGCAGTAGAGATCGAGGGTGTCGTGCCGGACGCGGTCCCGGGATTCCTGGCCGGTCTGGCTCAGGCCTCGGAGACGCTCGCGGGCATTCCGGCGCGCCTGGAGGCGGCCCGGGTGCACGACGCCGCGTTCGGCAAGCTGATCGACGCGGCGAAGGTGCGCGAGGCGTACCACCAGCGGCTGCCGGCCACTGAGGTGAACATCACCGAGGCGCGCGAGCTGATCGACCACTTCCTGGCCCAGTTCGGCGGAAAGCCGCTGGCCGCGGCGGCCGCGGCGACGGTGCCGGGTCAGGGCCCGGAGCCGGAGGGCACGCAGACTGCCGATCCGGTGCCGGCTGAGGCGCCGTCGGCGGAGGCGAAGGCGGACGGCGACGCGGCGCAGGTCAAGCCGGTGCAAGCGATCCCGGCCCAGCCCGATCCGCCGCAGGACGAGTCGGCTCCTGCCGAATTCGATGCGCTGGCCGAACCGGATGCGCCAGCCGAGCTGGATGCGTGGGCCGAACCGGATGAGCCGGCCGTGCCGCAGACCCCTGACGAGCCGCGAGAGCAGACGGCGACCGAGCGGGCCCTGGCCGAGCTGATCCCGGGTCAGGGCGAGCCGCCCGCGGTCGAATCCATCCCGGACGAGCTGTTCGACTACTACGCTCCCGCTCCTGCCGCGCCCGAGCCGGTCATCGAGTCCGAGCCGCCCGTGGCGCCCGAGCCGGTCGTTGAGCCCGAGCTGCTCGCGGCGCCCGCGCAAGTTGTCGAGCCCGAGCCCGAGCTGGTGGCCGGGCCCGCGCAGGTCATCGAGCCCGCGCAAATTGTCGAGCCCGAGCCGGTCATCGAGTCCGAGCCGGTCGTCGAACAATCGCCTGCGCCCGCACCGGCGTCCCCGGAGCAGGCGGCCGCACCGAGCGCGCGCCGGGCGCACTGGTGGACCGGGAAGCCGTCCAAAAAACCGGGACGTGATCACCGATGAATCTCTTCCAGCACTACGACGACGTGGTCGACCACCCGGAGAAGTACCGCGACCACGTCCGGGAGCCGCTCGACGAGGAGGCGCTGGCCGAGATCGGCCGCAAGCACCTGTCGCACTTCCACGTGCCGAGCCTGCCGATCCCGGGCGTCAACACGATCGAGAAGAAGCTGGTCTACTTCATCTGCGACCACACCGGCGCGCCGAACCCGTTCCACAAGCTGGAGGAGTACACCGGCGACTGGGTCGAGCTCAAGCGGGCCGAGCTGGTCTGGGAGGCCGCGGCGGCCGAGGTGGCCGGCGCGGTGGAGCAGATCGAGGCCGGGGCGAAGGCGGTCCGGGAGGGCTGGACCGGCGCCGAGGCCGAGCGGTTCGGCGCGTCCCTGGACGCCTACCTGGAAGGGCTCAGCGCCCTGGCCGGATCGATCCGGACCAGCGCGGACTGCCTCAAGGCGATCCGCAGCGAGGCCGCCCTGGCCGAGGGCACCATCCAGATGCTGATCAACATCCTGATCGGCTCGCTCGGCGGGCTGCTGGTGGCCGAGTTCATCACGGCCGGCACGGTCACCCCGGTGGCCGCCGCGCAGGCCCAGCTGGAACTGACCTACGTGGCCAAGAAGATCGCCTCGCTCGGGTCGAAGCTGCACCTGCTCTACTCCGACATCACCAAACTCCTGGACGCCTTCCACGGGCTGCGCGGGATCGAGGCGATGCGGTTCGTCTTCGACGTCGCGCCGGCCGCCGGATCCCTGCTCTGAGTCTGTGGTCGGCACGGCGTGCGGCCAGGCGCCGCCGATCAGCCGTTTCGCCGCGCCAGTATCCGGAACGACTCGTCTGAGACAATGGGCAGATGGTAATCGTCATCTCCGCCGCAGTCGTCGTCGCGCTGGTCGTCGCCGTCCTGGCCGTCTATCTGGTCCGGGGCAGCGCGGCCCGGCGCAGCCTGCCGCCGCCCGGCCAGGCCCCGCAGATCCCCCCGTCGGCCGAATCGGCCCCGGCCCGCACGGCCGAACCGGCCACCGGCCAGGCCCCGCCCGGCCAGACGCCGGCCGCGGCCGAGACGATCGCCGAGCCGCCGGTCACGGCCCCGGTCCTGGCCCCGTCGGCCCCGCTGGACGTCCCCGATCCCTCGGCCGGGCGGCTGGTCCGGCTGCGCTCGCGGCTGGCCCGGTCCAACAGCGCGGTCGGCAAGGGCCTGCTGAGCCTGCTGTCCCGGGACAAGCTGGACGAGGCCACCTGGGAGGAGGTCGAGGACCTGCTGCTGGCCAGCGACATCGGCGTGACGCCGACCCAGGAGCTGGTCGAGCGGCTGCGCCTGCGGGTCAAGGTGCTCGGCTCGCGCACCCCGGACGATCTGCGTACCCTGCTGCGCGAGGAACTGCTGACCCTGGTCGGCCCGGACATGGACCGCACCGTGCACTCCCTGCGCACGGACGGCTCCGGCCCGGCCGTGGTCCTGGTCGTCGGCGTCAACGGCGTCGGCAAGACCACCACGACCGGCAAGCTGGCCCGGGTCCTGGTCGCCGACGGGCGGACCGTGGTGCTCGGCGCCGCCGACACCTTCCGGGCCGCCGCGGCCGACCAACTGCAGACCTGGGGCGAGCGGGTGGGCGCGAGCACGGTGCGCGGCCCGGAGGGCGCCGACCCGGCCTCGGTCGCCTTCGAGGCGGTCAAGCGGGCCAAGGAGCTGGGCGTGGACACCGCGCTGATCGACACCGCGGGCCGGCTGCACACCAAGACCGGCCTGATGGACGAGCTCGGCAAGGTCAAGCGGGTGGTGGAGAAGCAGAGCCCGGTCGACGAGGTACTGCTCGTGCTGGACGCGACCACCGGCCAGAACGGCCTGGTCCAGGCCCGGGTGTTCCGCGAGGTGGTGGAGATCACCGGGATCGCGCTGACCAAGCTGGACGGCACGGCCAAGGGCGGCATCGTGGTGGCGGTCCAGCGCGAACTGGGCGTCCCGGTGAAGCTGGTGGGCCTGGGCGAAGGGGTGGACGACCTGGCCCCGTTCGAGCCGGTGGCGTTCGTGGAGGGCCTGATCGGCTGACCACCCGTTCGGGTGACCGGCCCGGCGCCGTTCGCTCGATCGGGTGAGGGCGGGGGCCTCGGCGAATGCAGGAGGCCGGGCCCCGCGCGGGCTCGGGCCCGTCCCAAGATCTGCGGTGTCGGCGACCAGGCAGTGTTTGGGATTGTGTCAAGGCCACGGCATGACCGCCGGTTTGTGCTGGTAGGTGCGGCGAATCTGGTCAGCGCCGAGCATGGGCGCGCCGCACGGGACGGCTCATACTCGGTCGTCTGTGCCGTTGCGTGCGGTGCGGCCAGGCGACGGCGATCACCGGATTCGCGCCTTGAGACAT
>DASZBX010000046.1:0-49669 GCA_035943635.1 Actinocrinis sp.
CGGGGCCTGTGCTTATGTGTATTCCTGGTTCACGGATGCGGCATCTGTCAGAGCCATTGTGTCCTACGCCCTCACGGCCGTGATCGTGGGGGCCATCTGGCTACTCGCCCGACGGATCACGAAACTCAGTGAGCGGCGCAAGGGCCTGGTGACTTCAGCGCGAGAAGCTCAGGGAGGCGAAACGCGACCGGTCCTCGGCTCTGTGGGGCGACGACGAGCACTTCGTCGGCCTGCGACAGTACCGGGAGGACGTGCGAGGGGTGATCGACGACTACCGACTCGGCGCCAACCACTACCGCAGGATCCACAACATCTTTCAATCGATCGTGATCGCAGGTTCGATCGTCACCACCAGCGTGACAAGTGCCGCCGACCAGGTGCGTCAACGTCATGGCCCCACCGTAGCGATCGCCGCCGACACGCGGACTCCGGGAAGATTGCCCGGATGCCCGCCCGCATCGTGCCGCCGGGGCGTCAGTTCTGGATATCCAGGCCGGTGGGCAGGCCGCCGCCGGTCGGGGTGCTGACCCCGGACATGCTCAGGCCACTGAGGTCAGGGGTGGTGTTCCCGCCGCCGAACACCCGGTTGCACAAGGTGCCCAGGGCGGTGGAGATGACCGCGTAGTTCTTGTCGCCGATGGCGGAGGTGCTCCCTGCGGCTTCCTCCAGGGCTTCGAGCCCGGGCAGGTCGCCTTCGTCGCCGATGCTCGCGCTGCAGCTCACGCCGTTGTCCTCGGCGGTGATCTCCGAGGTGCCGTCGCCGCCGTCGCGCACCGCCTTCGCGCCGATCCCCGGCACACTGGTCGGGGTGCCGTAGGACTGCTCGGCGCCGATGAAGAAGTTGTCCGCGTCCGCGCCGCCGACCACGGTGACCACGATCGCCTGCGCGACATCGTCGATGGCGAAGGAGCACTGCTGGGCGGTGCCGTTCACGCTGACCTGGTCCGGGATCATGGCCGAGGTCACGTTCGTGATCGGCTTGGTCAGCAGCGGCTGGACCTGGTCCTTGGTCAGCTGGGTGCAGGTCGCCTTCCCGTTGCCGGCGCCGGCCGCGGCGGCCTGGCTGCTCGACCCGCCCGCGGCGCCGCTGCCGGCCGGCGCGGGCGAC
This sequence comes from Actinocrinis sp., assembly GCA_035943635.1. Lineage (GTDB taxonomy): Bacteria > Actinomycetota > Actinomycetes > Streptomycetales > Catenulisporaceae > DASZBX01. The sequence goes on from DASZBX010000046.1 coordinate 1,109, forward strand.
CCGGCGGCGCCGTTGCTGCCGCTGGAACAGGCGGTGAGCATCGCCCCGGTGCCGGCGGCGATGATCACAGCGGCGACCCGGCGGGCGGTCCGGTTGCTTCGGTCGCGGTTTCGAGTGGTGGCGGGGGAACTGGTGTCGGCGCGCATGATGGGCTCCTGCTGGTGCGATGCGGGGAAAGGTCTGTGTGCCCAGCACACCGCAGCCCTGTAATGGCCGGGTAACGGCAAGACCCCGGCACCGGCGGGCCCGCTCGATCCACTCCCCGCGCCGGTGGCGCACGACCCGGACGAACTCCAGAGCATCCAGCACCGACCGGTCCTCGCTGGTCGCCTCGAACTCGACCGAGTCCACCAGGGTGAACAGCGCCGAGCGGTGGGACCGGTAGAACCTCTCCAGCAGCGGCAGGTAGTTGTTCCCGTGATAGGCGCTCACCGCCTGGTGCGTGGCCGCCAGGTGCTCCAGGCCCCCGGCGTCCGCGAGTGCTTTGAGCACTCCCTGCCGGTGCGGGCCGCGAGTTCGTCGGCGCCCTGCGCGTCCACGGAGATGCCCGGGGCGACCCGACAGTTCCCACCTCTGTCTGGTCCGCGGCTCAGGCCTCGCCCTTGTGCCGTTCGTGGTGGCGGCTGACGCGGGCCCGGTTTGCGCAGGCTGGGGAGCAGTAGTCGCGGCGGGGGTGGTTCTTGACGAAGAACTTCACGCACTTCGGCCGCCGCCCGCAGGCCCGCACCTCGCCTCGGTCCGGGCCGCCGAACACGGTGATCGCGGATCGGGCCAGCGTGGCCAGTGCGGCGTCGACCGCGGCGGCCTCGGTGCGTTCCACGGCGATGCCGTCGACCAGTTCCGGCCAGGTCGGCGCGGCCGCAGCGGCGTCGTTGACCGTGGCCAGCGCGCCGGGCGGGTCGGTCTGCTCGTCGTTCGCGGCCAGGGCCAGGTCGCGCACGGCGTCGCGCAGGGCCACGAAACTTTCCAGCTCGCGCGCGCCGAGCAGCCCGGCCAGGTCCACGCCGAGGTGGTCCGCCAGCCAGGCCGCCAGCGCCGCGGGATCGGGCAGCGTCTCGACCGGCACGCCGCGGGCGGCGCGCCGGGTGTTGGCGAAGTCGATCGCGAGGGGTTCGCCGGTGCCGGCCGTGCTCGTCATCCCGCCGAGTTTAGGCGCCCGGCCGGGACCGGCGGGTTGAACCGGTGATATTCACCGAAACTCCAGCGCAGCGGCATGCCGTCGGGCACCTCGACGACCCGGTCGAGGCCGAAGTCGACCATCCGTTGGGCGCCGGGCACCGCGGCCGCGCGGCGCGGGTCCCAGTCGGTGACCGCGCGGCCGGTCAGGTGCAGGGTGCGGCCGGTCTGCCAGTCGACGAACAGCAGTCCGCTGCGCGGGTCGAGTTCCAGGTTGCCCAGAGTCATGTACATCGAGTTGCCGACGTATTCGGGCCAGGTCACCCGGGTCGTCCCGGCGACCGTCACGAAGCCCGGGTTTCCGCCGCGGTGCGAGACGTCCACGCCGAGCCCCGGGGCGCGGGTCGCGATGAAGAACGTGTCGGCGCGGCTGATCAGGTCCCGCTGCTGGGCGCTGAGCTCGGTAGACGTCACAGCCGCCGCGGTCCCGGCCGACGCTGCGGACCCGCCCGCCCCCTCGGGCTCGCGCTCGCCTTCGTCGCCGCCTTCGACGATCGTCCGGGTCTGGATGTACTTCGGGCAGTTCGCATAGACCTGGTCGGTGTGCATCACCAGATGGTCGCCGGACCGGCGGATCCAGCCGTTGGCGCGCATCCGCTTGCGGCTCCACGGTTCGATCGCGATCAGCCCCGACTCCCGACCGAACCCGCCGACAACCCCATCACCTTCGGGCCCGGCCTCCGCACCGGCGCCCGCGCTCCCGTCTGCATTCGCTTCGGCGAACTGGGCGTCGACCAGCGCGGGCCGTCCGGTGATCGTGATGCTGCGCTGGTCGGGCGCCCCGAGGAAGCCTGCGCGGCCGGTGATCACGTCGGCCCAGACGGCGCCGTGGTCATCGACCGTGCCGAGCGCGACCATCCGCTGGGCGCGCAGGAACTCGGCCGCGACCGGAGGGATCTCGGCCGGAACGTGCGCGGTACCCCAGCCGCTGACCTTCGCGCCCGCCCGCACCTGCACCGCGACCTCGCCCGGATGGAACGCACCCATCTCCGGCTCCCTTCCCTGCCTGCTTGTCTGCCTGTCTGACTGTGCGCCCGGGGCTGGCTCTGTCTAAAAGAACCCGCACGTCGGCGCGGCGCCCGCCGGGGCCGCGGCGGTCAGCGGGGCGTGCGCCATGGACAGTTCCAGCCGGATGCCGTCGGGGTCGAAGAAGAACAGTCCGCCGGAGTCGGCGCCGTCCCGGTGCGGCACGACGCCCTCGTACGCGAACTCGGCGCCGAGCTCCTCCAGCACGGCCTGCGTGCGGCGGAGCTCGTCCGGCCCGGGGGCCTCGAAGGCCAGGTGGTGCAGACCGGGGGTGTCCGTGGCGAACGTCCCGGCGCTCTGCGGCCACAGGGTCAGCACGAGCTGTCCGCCGCTGCCGAGCCGGGCGTAGCGCTGCGGGTCGGCGGCGTCGGGCTGGTTGAGCAACTCCAGGTCGAAGACCCGGCGGTAGAACTCGATCGAGCGGTCGAGATCGGTGACGTTCAGTCCGACGTGGCCGGTCTGCATGGCAGGCACTCCCTTGCGTCCACAGGCTTGCTAATGGTTATCTGCGTTTCTTCCATTAGCCAGCATGCCAGGTCGATCTAACGGATGCAAACCGAGTAGCCATTAGCCAGTCTTACCCGACCTCCAGCTACTCTCTGAAACTTTCAGAAACTTGCGATCGTCAAGCCTTCGTAGCCTGCTCCGCCGGAAAATCCTCATACCTGCCCCTACCTGGGCAAACCCCCGCCATCCCAGCCACGTAAACCACCCCGGTCCCGCCTCGCACAACCGCCCACCCGTGAGCGATGTTGACCCCTCGCCGCCCCGAGCCTTCACTGCACCGAGGCAGCCCGGCCCACGCACGGCACGTTCCACCGCACCACCCCTCCAGCGCCCCCGGCACCACCCCACCGCACCTTCGATCAGAGGAAGGCCATGTACGCAACGGAACCATCCGCCCTGACGCCCGCCCGCCGACCGGGCCGACGCATGCTCGCCGCGATCAGCGCCTGCGCGCTAGCGGTCGGCGCCTTCGCCGTCGCCGTCGCCAACGCGACCTCGGCGCACGCCGCGTCCACCGTCGGCACAGGCTTCTGGCACACGTCCGGCAGCAAGATCCTGGACGCCGACGGCAACCCGGTGCGCATCGCCGGAATCAACTGGTACGGCTTCGAAACCACCGACGAGGTGGCGCACGGCCTGTACGACCAGGACTACCGCTCGATCGTCGACGACATCAAGAACCTGGGATACAACACCATCCGGATCCCGTTCTCCAACCAGATGGTCGAGAGCCCGGTCATCCCGAGCGCGATCAGCTACTACAACTCCACCGGCGCGATCAACACCGACCTCAAGGGCCTGAACTCCCTGCAGGTGCTACAGAAGATCGTCTCCTACGCCGGGCAGGACGGCCTGAAGGTCATCCTGGACAACCACCGCTCCGAGTCCGGCAACAGCGCCGAAGCCAGCGGCCTGTGGTACACGAGCACGTACACGAACCAGGACTGGGTCAACGACTGGACGACCCTGGCCAAGTCCTACGCCGGGAACCCGACCGTGATCGGCTTCGACCTGCGCAACGAGCCGCACACCCCGTCCGGCGCCGCCTACTCCACCGGCGCGACCTGGGGCACCGGCGACCCGGCCACCGACGTGCGGCTGGCCTACGAGAACGCGGGCAACGCGATCCTCGGCGTCGACCCGAACGCGCTGATCTTCGCCGAGGGCATCGGCGAGTTCCCGGACTCGGCCTCGGCCACCGGGTACGACTCGACCTGGTGGGGCGGTGACCTGCAGGGCGTGGCGCAGTACCCGGTCGTGCTCAGCTCCGCCGGGCACGTGGTGTACTCCGCGCACGACTACGGCCCGGACGAGTTCCAGCAGACCTGGTTCAACTCCTCGACCACCACGGCCAGCCTGGACGCGGTCTGGAACAAGTTCTGGGGTTACATCCCGCAGCAGAACATCGCGCCCTTGTGGGTCGGGGAGTTCGGCACCGGCAACGCCGCAGCCGACGTCTCCGACAGCACTCCCGGGTCCCAAGGCCAGTGGTTCTCCAGCCTGCTGTCCTACATCCAGAGCAACAATCTGGGCTGGACGTACTGGGCGTTGAACGGCGAGGACTCCTACGGCCTGCTGGACAACAACTACGACTCGACCCCGGCGCTGGCCGCCAAGCAGTCCGCGCTCGCGGCCCTGCAGTTCCAGCTCGGCGGCGCGGGCAACCCGCCGACCGGCGGGCCGAGCACCACGTCGACCCCGACTACGGCACCGCCCACCACCGCACCCCCGACCACCGCGCCGCCGACGACAACGGCGCCCACGACCCCGCCGCCGGGTAACGCCGCGTGCAAGGCGTCGCTGTCCACGCAGAGTTCGTGGAACGGCGGGTTCGTCGACGCGCTGACCGTCACGGCCGGCAGCCAGGCTCTGAGCAGCTGGTCGGTCACGTTCACCTGGCCCGGCGACCAGCAGATCACCAGCGCCTGGGGAATGAACTACACCCAGAGCGGTAAGTCGGTGACCCTGACCAACGTCGCCTACGACGGCTCGATCCCCGCGGGCTCGTCGTACACGAACATCGGCTTCCAGGGCACCTGGTCCGCCAGCGACGCCCTGCCGACCAGCATCTCCTGCAACTAGCAGCACACTGATCCCTGCGCGGATCACCGCACGACCAGCAGCTCCTGCTGAGGGGCGACCCGGCGCGCACAGCCCGCCCCTCAGCAGGCATCCAACTCCACAGCGGACCATCCGAAATCCGCCCCGGACGGGCAGGCCGCCAGCCTCTGGGTTAGACGAGTTGTTCCGGATTCTGGCGCGGCGAAACGCCTGATCGGCGGCGCCTGGCCGCACGCCGCGGCCAACCGCAGACGACCGAGTATGCGGTCGACCGCGGCGCACGCCCAGCCACCACCGCTGAGCCGTTTCGCCGTGCACACTCACCCGTCAGGTCAACGCACCAACCAGCAACTCGGCTCAGGCGCCAGAATCCGGAACAACTCGTCTAGACGGCCGCCGCCGGGGCGGGCTCGTAGCCGAGGTTCGGCCGCAGCCACCGCTCGGCCTCGGCGACCTCCACGCCCTGCCGGGCCGCGTAGTCCTCGACCTGGTCGCGCCCGATCCGGCGGATCGCGAAGTACCGCGAGTCCGGGTGCGCGAACAGCAGGCCGCTGACGCTGGCCGCCGGGGTCATCGCGCAGGACTCGGTCAGCTCCATGCCCAGGCTGCGGGCGTCGAGCAGCTCGACCAGCTTGCGCTTCTCCGAGTGGTCCGGGCAGGCCGGGTAGCCGAACGCCGGGCGGATGCCGCGGAACCGCTCCGCGTGCAGCTGCTCCAGGCTCGGCGCGGCGCCCGGCTCGTACCAGGCCCGGCGCGCCTCCAGGTGCACGTACTCGGCGCAGGCCTCGGCCAGCCGGTCGGCCAGGGCCTTGACCAGGATCGCCTTGTAGTCGTCCTGCTCGGCCTCGTACCGGGCGGCCAGGTCCTGCGCGCCGTGGATGCTCACCGCGAACGCGCCGAGGTGGTCGTCGGCCGGGGCGATGTAGTCGGCCAGGCTGTAGTTCGGCCGCCCGTCCCCGCGCAGCGCCTGCTGGCGCAGCATCGGGAACACCACCCCGTCCCCGGCGCCGGACAGCACGATGTCGTCACCGTCGGCGTGCGCGGGCCAGAACCCGTACACCGCGCGGGCCTGGAACAGGCCGCCGGCGATGATCTCGTCGAGCAGCGCGATGCCGTCGTCGAACAGCTCCTTCGCGGCCGGCTGCTGCAGGATCGCCGGGTACTTGCCGGTCAGCTCCCAGGCCAGGAAGAAGAACTGCCAGTCGATGTACTCGCGCAGCACCCGCAGGTCCGGTTCGATCACCTTCGTCCCGGTGAACGCGGGTACCGGCAGATCGTCGAAGGAGACCTTGTCCCGATTGGCCCGGGCCTGCTCCAACGTCGCCAGCGGGCGCCGCTCCTTCTGCGCGTACTCCTCACGCAACCGCTCCTGCTCGGCCCGGTTGCGCTCGTCCAGCGCCTGGGCCCGGACCGGGTCGAGCAGGTCCGCGACCACACCGACCACGCGGGAGGCGTCCAGGACGTGCACGGTCGGCCGGTCGTACGCCGGGGCGATCCGCACCGCGGTGTGCTGCCGGGAGGTGGTGGCCCCGCCGATCAGCAGCGGCAGGTTCATCCCGCGCCGCTTCATCTCCTCGGCCACCTTCACCATCTCGTCCAGCGAGGGGGTGATCAGGCCGGACAGGCCCACCGCGTTGGCGCCCTCGCGGATCGCGGTGTCCAGGATGGTCGCGGCCGGCACCATCACGCCGAGGTCGATCACCTCGTAGTTGTTGCAGCCGAGCACCACGCCGACGATGTTCTTGCCGATGTCGTGCACGTCGCCCTTGACCGTGGCCAGCACGACCTTGCCCTGCACCCGGCCGCCCGCGTCCCGGCCCTCGCGCAGCGCCAGCTCCTTCTCCGCCTGCATGTACGGCTCCAGATACGCCACCGAGCGCTTCATCGCCCGGGCGCTCTTGACCACCTGCGGCAGGAACATCTTGCCGGCCCCGAACAGCTCCCCGACGATCTTCATCCCGTCCATCAGCGGGCCCTCGATCACGTCCAGCGGGCGGGCCGCGGATTGCCGGGCCTCCTCGGTGTCGGCCTCGATGAAGTCCACGATCCCGTGCACCAGGGCGTGCGAGAGCCGGTCGGCCACCGGCGCCTCGCGCCAGGACAGGTCCAGCTCCCGCTTGGTGCCGGCGCCCTTGACCGTCTCGGCGAAGGACACCAGCCGGTCGGTGGCGTCCGGGCGGCGGTCGAAGAGAACGTCCTCGACCAGTTCCAGCAGGTCCGCCGGGATGTCCCGGTAGACCACGAGCTGCCCGGCGTTGACGATGCCCATGTCCAGCCCGGCCCGGATCGCGTGGAACAGGAACGCCGAGTGCATCGCCTCGCGCACCCGGTCGTTGCCGCGGAAGGAGAAGGACAGGTTCGAGATCCCGCCGCTGATGTGCACGCCGGGACAGCGCTGCTTGATCTGCGGCAGAGCGTCCAGGAACGCCTTGGCGTACCCGTTGTGCTCCTCGATCCCGGTGGCCACGGCCAGCACGTTCGGGTCGAACACGATGTCCTGCGGGGTGAACCCGGCCTGCTCGGTCAACAACCGGTAGGCCCGCTCGCAGATCGCGACCTTGCGCTCGGCGGTGTCGGCCTGGCCCTTCTCGTCGAAGGCCATCACCACCGCGCCGGCGCCGTAGTCCCGGATCCGCCGGGCCTGGGCCAGGAACGGCTCCTCGCCCTCCTTCAGGCTGATCGAGTTGACCACGCCCTTGCCCTGCACGCACTTGAGGCCCGCCTCCAGCACGGTCCAGCGCGAACTGTCGATCATGATCGGCAGCCGGGCCGCCTCCGGCTCGGTCGCGATCAGGTTCAGGAAGGTGGTCATCGCCTGCTCGCCGTCGAGCAGGTCGGCGTCCATGTTCACGTCCAGCAGGTTCGCCCCGCCGCGCACCTGCTCCAGGGCCACGTCCACCGCGCCCTGCTGGTCCCCGCCCTCGATCAGCCGGCGGAACCGGGCGGACCCGGTCACGTTGGTGCGCTCGCCGATCATCACGAACCCGGTGTCCGGGCCGATCTCGAAGGTCTCCAGGCCGCTGAACCGGGTCCGGGCCGGGACCGCCGGGGCGCTGCGCCCGGGCACCCTGCGCGGGGTGAGCCCGGCCACGGCGCGGGCGATCTGCCCGATGTGCGCGGGCGTGGTGCCGCAGCAGCCGCCGACCACGTTGACCAGGTTGTCGTCGACGAACCCGCGGATCAGGCCGGCGGTCTCGGCCGGCTGCTGGTCGTAGCCGCCGAACGCGTTGGGCAGTCCGGCGTTGGGGTGGCAGGCGGTGTAGGTGCCGGCCAGCCGGGCCAGGTCCTCGATGTGCGGGCGGATCTCCTGCGCGCCCAGGGAGCAGTTGACCCCGACCATCAACGGGTCGGCGTGCTCGATCGCGGTCCAGAACGCCTCGACCGTCTGCCCGGACAGGGTTCGCCCGCTCAGGTCCACGATGGTCACCGAGATCCACAGCGGCAGGTCGGGGGCGACCTCGCGGGCGGCGGCGATCGCGGCCTTGGCGTTGAGGGTGTCGAAGATGGTCTCGATCAGCAGCAGGTCCACCCCGCCTTCGGCCAGGGCCGCGATCTGCTCGGCGTAGGTGTCCCGGACCTGTTCGAAGGAGACCGTGCGGAAGGCCGGGTCGTCGACCTTCGGGGAGAGCGAGAGGGTGACGTTCAGCGGCCCGACCGACCCGGCCACGAACCGTCCGCCGATCTCGTCCGCGGCCTGCCGGGCCAGCCGGGCCCCGGCCAGGTTCATCTCCCGGACCGAGCCCTGCAGCCCGTAGTCGCCCTGGCTGATGCCGGTGGCGGTGAAGGTGTTGGTGGTGGTGATGTCGGCCCCGGCGGCCAGGTACTGGCGGTGCACGTCCAGGATCAGGTCGGGCCGGGTGAGGTTGAGCAGGTCCGGGTCGCCGGTCAGGTCGCGCGGGTGGTCGCGGAACTGTTCGGTGCGGTAGTCCTGCGCCGTGAGCCCGGCGCCCTGCAGCATCGTCCCCCAGGCGCCGTCGAGCACCAGGATCCGCTGGTCGAGTTGGTCACGCAAAGTGTCGATGCCCGCCACGCCCGTTCCTTTCGTCCACAGAATGCCCGAAGAGCACTCGCGAACGGTCCGCGGGGCTCTTTAGGCGTTTTTGTCCTGGTCGCCAAGCTGCCTTCAAACCTCTCCAGGTGTACAGACAGGATACCTCCTGCCGGCGGACCGGACACCCGGAATGAGCATCCTGTTTCGCTGGGCGCCGCGCGGACCGGCCGGAACCGGACCTGGGGCGGGCGGCGCAGTGGCGCACGGTGTTCGACGAGGCCTACCGGGTTCAGATCGACGCGCGCCTGGGCCCGGTCGACGGCATCGCCGAAGCCCTGGACGCCAGCACCCGGCTGACCTGCGTGGCGTCCAACAGCGGTCCCGAGTCGAGCGGCCGGGATGCGGTCCTTCGGCTACGCCGGGGGCGTGACCCCCGCCGCGCGCCTGGACGGCCCGGGCACGGTCGTCTTCCATGGCATGCGCACTGCCCGCGCTGCTCGGCTTCGGCTGAGGCACCCGGGCCGGGCCGGCCCGATGCCCTGGTCCTACCGGACGACCCGGTAGTCGACCATCAGATACCCGGACGGTGAGACCTCGCTGCGGATCGAGGCGAGGGTGATCGCGGGCAAGCCGTCGAGCAGTCGCCGTCCGGTTCCGACGATCTTCGGCGCGATCACCAGCCTGACGATGGAGTGCAGCGGCGCGACCATCAGCACCACTCCGGCGACGGCGCTGACGATCCCGGCCAGGATCTGCCAGTTGCGCGCGGGCATCAAGGGGTCGGAGGCCGCCGCGGCGATCTGGGCGAGCCCGCGGAAGAGCCACGCGATGCCGATCCACAGGGCCAGCAGCAGGATCGACTCCAGGGCGCCGCGGAAGCAGAACAGGCCGAGCAGCAGGGTGATCGTGCCGCTGACGAACCCGAGCACCCGCATCGGCGCGGCCGCGTGCGTGCCGAACGCGGCGACCAGCTGGAGGATGCCGCTGATCACCAGATACGCGCCGAACAGGGCCCCGACCACGGCCAGGGTCGCCTTGGGCCAGACCAGGACGCCGATGCCCAGCAGGAGCGAGAGCACGCCGAGCAGCAGCACCGCCTGCCAGGCGCCGCGGGCCAGGCGTTCGAGCGGGCCGGTGAGGTAGTCCCTGCGTTCGTCGTCCATACCTCCCAGCCTCCGCGCCGCCCGCCGCTCCTGCCATGCGGTACGCGGCCGGTACGGCCATCCGGCGCACGCAGCGGCGCGGATCCGGAAGGCCGAGGCCGAGCAGAGCGGCCACCGGCCTACCGACACCGGCCTACGTCCACTGATCGCCGTGATACTCGACCAACCGGGCCAGCAGCCCGGTCAACGTGGCCCGCTCGGCGCCGCTCAGCGGGGCGAGCAGGTCGTCCTGGGCGTCCGCCAGCACCTGGTCCAGCTGCTGGAGCTTCTCCCGGCCCTGTGCGGTCAGCGTGATCACGTTGCGGCGCCGGTCGGCGGGGTCGGGCGTGCGTTCGACCAGGCCGCGTTCGGCCAGTTCGTTGATGACCGCGACCAGGTCGCTGCGGTAGACGCCGGTCCAGCGGCTGAGCGTGGCCTGGCTGCCGGGGCCGGACTCGGCCAGGGCGACGAGCACCGCGTAGTGCCATTTGCGGGCGTCGGCGCGGGCCAGGCCGGCGCTGACGATCCGGTCGGCGTGCGCGGCGGACTGGACCAGCAGGCGGCTCGGTACCCGCCACAGTTTCTCCGGGGTCAGCCGGGCCGGGCCGGGCGGGCCGGCCGCGGCGCCGGGATTCTCCGGGTCGGCGGTGGGGGCGTCGTGCTTGGCGGTCATGGTGGGGATCCTACCCGTTGCGTTAGTAGCCCTAACGATATATGGTCGTTCGTGTAATAAACATTTGTGCCACTAATGTTTATTGTTCGAACGTCTCGGGCTGGGCCAGCCCGCGTGGGCACCACCGCCACGGCGACCGCACCCCGCCGCGTCTGAGGTGCTCAAACGCTAACCGACAGCACCCGCATCAGGAAAGAGGCAACCTTATGCCCACCGTCGACGTCCTCGATTCGACCATCCACTACCGCCAGTCCGGCGCGGCCGACGGAACACCCGTGGTCTTCCTGCACGGCAACCCGACCTCCTCGCACCTGTGGCGCAAGGTCCTGCCGCGGATCGGGCCGGGACTGCGCTGCGTCGCGCCGGACCTGATCGGGATGGGCCGCTCGGGCAAGCCCGACATCGCCTACACCTTCGCCGATCATGCCCGCTACCTGGACGCTTTCCTCGCCACGCTCGACGCGCCGCAGCTCCTGCTGGTCGGCCAGGACTGGGGCGGCGCGCTCGCCTTCGACTGGGCCGCCCGCCACCCGGGCCGCTCGCTCGGCCTGGCGTTCCTGGAGACGATCATGCGGCCGATGTCCTGGGACGACTTCCCGGCCGCCGCCCGGACCCGGTTCGAGTCCTTCCGCACGCCCGGCCTGGGCGAGGAACTGGTGCTCGACCAGAACGCCTTCCTGGAAAGTTTCGGCCAGTCCGCCCTGACCGGCCTGAGCGACGAGGCCGCGCGGGCCTACCGGGCGCCGTTCCCGACGCCCGCCAGCCGCCGCCCGATCCTGCAGTGGGCCCGCTCGATGCCCCTGGAGGGCGAGCCGGCCGCCGTGATCGCCCGGATCACCGCCTACGACACCTGGCTCGCAGCCAGCACCGACGTGCCGAAACTGCTGCTGACCTTCGACTCCTCCCCCACGCTGATGATCGACGAGCGGATGGCCGCCTGGTGCGAGCAGAACGTCGCCGCCCTGAGCGTGCGCCACTGCGGCCCGGCCGGCCACCTCGCGCCCGAGGACCAGCCCGAGGCCATCGCCGCCGCGGTCACCGGATGGGCGCGGGAGAACGGCTTCGCCGGGCCCGCCGCGGCCTTGAACCCGCGGATCGTCGGGCAGGCCGAGAACGCGCACGCAGCCGTCCTGACCAGGGCGTTGAAGGGCACCGGGATCGACCGGGAGCAGTGGATCACGCTCAACGTGGCCCTGGGCCCGGCCTCCGCCGCCGCGGACAGCGCGGACCGCGGCGTCCCGGCCGACGTCCTGGCCGCCCGCACCGCAGGAGCATTGAAGGTCGACCGCGCACACGCCCGCGGCGTCCTCGGCACCTTGGCCGCAGCGGGCCTGCTGGCCGGACCCGAAGCCGCCAGCGCCGACACCAGCTCCGACTGCGGCCCCGACGACACCGACCCGATCCACCTCACCGACGCGGGCCGGGAATTCATCGCCACGATCCGCGGCGAGATCCGCCCGATCCTGACCAGCGCCTACGACGACATCCCGGCCGAGGACCTGCACCTGGCCGCCCACGTCCTGGCGATCGTCACCGAGCGCCTGGACGAAGCCCTGGCCGGGGTCCAGTCCGGAGAGCCGACAGCAGCCTGACCATCCTCAACACCCGACCACCCGGGCCCGGGCACCGAACGGCCCGTCCAACGCCGCCCACTGCAACAGCATGATCGTCTTGGCGTCGGCGATCTCCCCGGTGCGGATCATCGCGAGCGCATCGCCGAACGGCAGCTCCACGACCGTGATGTCCTCGCCCTCCTCCGCGACCCCTCCGGCCGCCGCCGAATCACGCGGGTCGTACTCGGCGGCGTAGAAGTGCAGCCGCTCGGTCACCGACCCCGGGCTCATGTAGACGTCGAAGACGTGCTCAGCCGCCCCGATGACGTGCCCGGTCTCCTCGGCCGCCTCCCGGCGGATCGCCGCCTCGGGGCCTTGGCCGTCGAGCAGCCCGGCGGCGGTTTCCAGCAGCATCCCGTCCAGGTGCCCGTTCACATACGCGGGCAGCCGGAACTGCCGGGTGAGCAGGACCGTCGCGCGTTCGCGATGGTAGAGCAGGATCGTGGCGCCGTCGCCGCGGTCATACGTCTCGCGCTGCTCGCGGCTCCAGTGGCCGTCGCTGTGCCGGTAGTCGAACGTCGTCTTGCGCAGCACGTACCAGTCGCACGAGAGCACTTCGACGTCGGTGACCCGCACGCGCGGGTTCCCGGTCAGGTCGCGGCCGTGCCGGTCCAGCCCGGTGCGCCCGCGGCGGTCCGGGACGTCGATCCCCGCGCCCGTCACGCGATCACGTCGGCGGCCGGATCCGGGACCGGCACGTCCCCGACGCTCGTGTACACGTCCTTGCCCCCGGCCCGCGCCCGCTGGACCATCCGGTCCGCGCCCTCGGACGCGCCGCCGATCCGCAGCACCGCGTCGCACCGGTCGAGCAGCAGTTCGGCCACCGGGTGGAAGATCTCGTCGAAGAGCCGGTCGCCGGGCCGGGCGCCGCCGGCCGTCTCCAGCAGCGGCAACGCGAGCGCCTCGCCGGTGACCGGCAGGTGCCCGGCCCGGAACAGGGTGAGGGCGACCTCGTTCATCGCGCGCACGTTGGCGGCGAGCTTGGCCGGGTCGTCGCCGGTGCCCGCGCGGTAGGGCCCGGCCACGAGGATCATCAGCGGGCGCGGTGCGGTGGTCTTCATCGGGGTCTCGTGCTCCTCGCGGGTCGGCCGGGTCTCAGGGTTGTGCGTTCGGGGGGCTGGGCGCTGCCGGGTCGCTGCGCGTTCCCGGGGGCCGCCGCTCAGGCCAGGAAGGTCTCCACGCCCGCGGACCGCAGCGCCTCCAGGGTCTGCGGGCCGTTCGGGTGGGTGCCGGGGTCGGCCGCGGCACTGTCGGTGACGAAGCCGTGTACGTCGCCGAGCGGCGCGACCTGGCTGAACGCGCGCACGCCGAGCTTGGTCGCGTCCGCCACCGCGAGCGTGCGGGCGGACTGGGCCAGCCCGGCCTGCTTGACCGCCGCGTCGTCGATCGAGAACTCGGACCAGCCGTGCTCGGCGTGCACCCCGCCGATGGACATGACGAAGCAGTCGAACACCAGGGCCTCCAGCGTGCGCCGGGCCAGCGGCCCGACCAGCGAGCGTTCGCCCGGCCGGGAGCGGCCGCCGACGACCAGCAGCTCGATCCCGGGCCGGTCGGCCAGCCGCACGGCCGCCTGCAGGCTGAGCACCGCGACCGTCAGCGGCGCCCGCGCGGCCAGGTGCTCGGCCACGTGCACGGTCGTCGTGCCCGCGTCCAGCAGCACCCGCGAACCGGGTTCCACCAGCGCGGCCACCGCCGCCCCGAGCCGGTCTTTGGTGGCCGCCTGCCACTGCTCGCGGGCGGAGAAGCCCGTGTCCTCCTCGCCCGACCGCACGGCGACCGCTCCGCCGTGCACCCTGCGCACCAGGCCCTGGCGTTCGAGCGCGTCCAGGTCCCGGCGCACGGTCATCTCGGACACGCCCAGCCGCTGCGACAACTCCGACACCGACCCGCGCCCGGCGCCCTGCACCAGGCGCAAGGTCAGATCCAGCCGATTCGCGACACCCATGGGACATTTCTACCATGAGGTTGAGCGTGTGAACAATCCTGTGTGCGGAATCTGGCTGAGCGGCCGCTGATTCGAACACGAGCCGGCCGGGTTCGGGCGCCAGAACCAGCCGGGCCTACTGAACCACCGCGAGTAGTCAATGCGCGCCGGATCAGTCCGCGCGCCTTCGGAGCTGCGACCCTTCGAAACAGCGGTCCCGCTTGACCTCCCACGCGACCCAGGCGCGGGTCAGCCGCCGCCCGACCGCCTTGGCCAAGATCGGCCCGGGCCAGAACGCCACCACGGCGGCGCCCCGGCGCCAGTCCGGCCGGTACCCGTCGATCCCGAAGCCGTACACCCGCGCCATCATCGACCACGGATACCGGCGATGTCGACCGATTTCACCCCCGGCCCGCCGCCGCGCCCAGCTACAACCGAAACGGCAGCCGCGGCTCGGGGTGCGTGCTGAGCAGGCTGCGCACCGACGCCCCCGCCATCGGCCGGCCGAACAGGAACCCCTGGCCGTACTGGCAGTCCGTCGCGGCCAGCCGGTCCCACTGTTCCTGCGACTCGATCCCCTCGGCGATCACCGCGATCCGCAGCGCCGTGGCGATCCGGATGATGCCCTCCACCAGCGCCACCCGCTCCGGCGACCGGTCCGCGCCGGACACGAACGACTTGTCGATCTTCAGGATGTCCACCGGCAGCTCGGTCAGGTAACTCAGCGACGAGAACCCCGTGCCGAAGTCGTCCAGCGCGATCCGCACGCCCAGCGTCTTGAGCGCGCTCAGCAGCTGCGGCACCTGCTCGCCGCCGCCGTGCTGGTCGTGTTGCAGCAGCGAGGACTCGGTCAGCTCCAGCACGATCAGCCCCGGCGGCACCCCGTACGTCTCCAGGGCCTCGGCCACGTCGTCGACGAAACCCGGGTCGGCGAACTGCCGCCCGGCCACGTTGATCCCCACCCACACCCCGGCCGCGGGCGAGACCGCGTTCCACTCGGCCGCCTCGCGCACCGCCTCGCGCATGATCCACCGGCCCAGCGGGATGATCTGCCCGGTCTGCTCGGCCAGCGGGATGAACCGGTCCGGCGGCAGCAGCCCGCGCTCCGGGTGCGGCCAGCGCACCAGGGCCTCGAACCCGACCACCCGGCCGTCGGCGAGCTCGACCACCGGCTGGTAGTCCAGCGAGATGGTCTCCTCCTCGATCGCCTGGTCCAGGCCCGCGCGCAGGCCCGCGCGTTCGAGCAGTTCGGCGTGCAGGGCCACCTCGAAGTGGTGCCAGCGGTGCTTGCCGTCGTTCTTCGACGCGTACAACGCCAGGTCCGCGTTGCTCAGCAGGTCCTCGGCCGTGGCGCTCTGCCCGCTGCTGGCGAACCCGACGCTCACCCCGACCGGGACCGGGTCCCCGCCGAGGAAGAACGGGGCCCGGAACGCCTCGATGATCCGGTCGGCCACCGCCTCGGTCTGCTCCGGGTCGCGCACGTGCTCGAGCACCACCGCGAACTCGTCCCCGCCGATCCGGGCGGCCGAGTCGCCCGGCCGCACCGACGCGGTCAGCCGCTCGCCGACCGCCTTGAGCAGTTCGTCCCCGACGCTGTGCCCGCGGGTGTCGTTGATCTCCTTGAAGTCGTCGAGGTCGGCCAGCAGCAGGTAGAGCTGGTCGTCCTCGGACGCGCCGGCGAACGCCTGCTCCAGGGTCTGCTGGAAGTGGCGCCGGTTGGGCAGGCCGGTCAGCGGGTCGTGCAGGGCCTGGCGGGTCAGCTGGGCCTCCAGGGTCCGGCGTTCGGTCACGTCCCGCAGGGTCAGCACCACCGCGCCGATCGTCTCGTCCGCGCGCAGGTCGTCCGCGGTGACCTCCACGTCCGAGCAGACCCGGCCGGGCGCGTGCACGGCCCAGACCACCGGCCCGTCGACCTCGTCGCGCAGCGCGGCGTCGATCAGGTCCACGGCCGGGTACCCGACCAGGTCGTGCAGCTGCATCCCCTCCAGCTGCACCGGGGCGAACAGCCGGTCGGCCGAGGGGCTGGCGTAGCGGATCAGGCCGCCGTTCTGCACGATCATGATCCCGTCGGTGGCGTTCTGGATCAGGGTGCGGAAGTACGCCTCGTTCGCGTGCCGGCGCACCTCGTGGCCCAGTTCGAGCCGGTCGATCGCGAGGGCGGCCTGGGCGGCGAGGGTCTCGACCGGTTCGTGCAGGGCGACCAGTTCGTGCGCGGTCCCGGCGGCGACCAGGGCGGCCGGGTGGCTCCCGTCCCGGGGGATGTTGGCCGCCAAAGGCAGCACCAGCGCCGCCGGGTGCCCCGCGGCCAGCCTCGCCAGGGGTTCCGGCAGCCGGGCGACCGGGGACAGTTCCGCCTGCACCGGCTGTTCGGTGCTCTGCCAGGCCAGTTGCAGCCGCTCGCGGCCGGGCGCGCCGAACAGCGCCTCCCCGGCCCGGGCCAGCGCCCGGGCCACGTCGTCCACGTCCACGGCGGCGACCATCGCGGTCCCGGCCGCCCCGACGATCCGCCCGCGCGTCCCGGCCTGCCGGTAGTCCATGAAGATCAGCACCAGCCGGCTGATCACCAGCAGGATCGCCGCGCAGGCGAAGACGCCGAGCACGGTCAGCTCGCCCTCGCTGTGGTCCACGGCCCAGCCGAGCAGCGCGGCCGGGGCGATCAGGCACACCCCGCCGAGCAGGGCCAGGCGCAGCCAGGGGGTCTGCGCGGAGTGGTGCGGGGTCGGTTCGCCGACCGAGGCCATCGACGGGTGCAGGGCGGCGGCGCCCCAGCCGACGTAGAACAGGCACCAGCCCAGGTCCAGGCCGGGCTGGAAGCCGGGGTGGCGGCCCTGGAAGTAGAGCAGGGCGTAGGCGAGGTCGGCGCCGAAGCCGGCCGCCGCGCCGCCGGCCAGCAGCCAGACCGCGGCCAGCCGCCGGCCGCCGCCGACGAACAGCCGGGCCAGCAGCGGGGCCCGGACCACGCCGGACAGCGGGTAGGCGAGCGCGATCAGGCGTTCGTTCCAGGAGTGGTCGTTGCCGCCGTAGGGGTCGACCAGGAACACCCAGCCGAGCAGGGCGATCGTGCAGGCCAGGGTGAGCCCGTCGAGCAGTTCGGCCCGGTCCCCGGCGGCGCGGCTGCGGGCGAGCAGGAGCAGGCCGACCAGGGTGACGACGTAGCCGGCGGCGGAGATCACCTGGGCGGCGATCGGCGGTATCGTGGCGTCCCCGACCAGGCCCATCGAGGACAGGTAGGCGCTGTCCACGGACCACAACGCCGGTCCGGCGGCGAGCAGGAACCAGGGCAGGCGGGAGATCGGCTGGTGGATCACGGCGCCGGCCGCGATCGCGACCGCGGCGCTGGCGATCAGGACGCTCCACAGCACGCCCGCACTGCCCGGCCATGCTTCCACGGTCAGCAGCAACAGGCCCATCCAGACGGCGAACAGGCAGGCCGGAAACCTGGTGGTCCGGTCGGGCCGGACCAGGGCGAGCCCCGAGCGCGGGCCGCCTGGCGGTGCCGCGGACATCTGGCGACCAGCAGCAGCCATGGCTACACCCTAAGCGGCGGCCGCCGGGCCGACCGCGGCTGGCTACTGCATTCGAGTGACCTGCGAGCGCCGGGCGGGCCTGCGCAGTCGGGATGATGGCCCGCGCGGCTGGTTCGGGCCGGGCCGGCGGGCGTGATCTACGTCACGCGGTCGCCGCCCGCCGCCACCCGCCCCCAACAACGACAGCCGTGTCAGAGCAGCGGCTTTGCCGCCGGACGGGCCGCCGGGGAGCCGAATCTCCCACTTTTACGCAGGTGGGGTTGTCATCGAGTGATCGGGTGCTCCCCGTACGCGCTGATCAGGCCGCCGAGCTGCCCGGACACCACACCCCGGCCGGGCCCGCCGGGGGCTCGGACACTGGCGGCGAGCGCCCGGCTCCCATCCCGGCCGCTGGACCTTCAGCTAAGGATTGCCTTACCTTAGTCCCCGTGACTTGGGCCGAAGCACTACCCAACCTGTTGATCGGACTGCGCGAGGGCCTGGAGGCCGGGCTCGTCGTGAGCATCCTGCTGGCCGCGCTGCGCAAGACGGCGGGTGAGAACGGCCGGATCTCCTCGGCGCCGGTGTGGCTCGGCGTGCTCGGCGCGGTGATGCTCGCCGGCAGCTTCGCCGCCGTGCTGACCTTCTCCACCGGCGTGCTCTCCAGCGCGGCCCAGGAGGCGGTCGGCGGCCTGCTCAGCGTCCTGGCGGTCGGCCTGGTCACCGCGATGGTGTTCTGGATGCGGCGGACCGCGGCCAGCATGACCGCGCACCTGCGCGGCGAGGTCGAGCAGGCCGTGACCGTCGGCACCGGCGCGCTCGCGGTCACCGCGTTCCTGGCCGTCGGCCGCGAGGGCCTGGAGACCACGCTGTTCCTGTGGACCGCCGCGAAGGCCTCCGGGTCGACGCTGGCCCCGCTGGTCGGCGCGGGCCTGGGCCTGGCCGCCGCGGTGCTGCTGTGCACGCTGCTGTACCGGCGGGCCGTGCGGATGAACCTCGGCAAGTTCTTCAACCGGACCGCCCCGGCCCTGATCGTGATCGCCGCGGGCGTGCTGGCCTACGGCCTGGGCGACCTGCAGGACGCCGGGTGGCTGCCCGGCGCGCAGTGGGTCGCCTTCGACCTGACCGCGCACATCGACCCGAACTCGTGGTGGGTCTCGATCATCACCGGGGTGACGGAACTCGCGCCGAAGATGACCGTGCTCCAGGTGGTCGCGTGGGCGGTGTACCTCGGGACGGTGCTGGTCGCGTTCGTCGCCGCGGGCCGGGCCGCCGAGGCGCAGCGGTCCGCGCAGGCCGCGCAGAAGGCCGCGGCCGCCGCGGCGGTGACGGCCTCGCAGCCCGGGTCCGCCGGCTCCGCAGCCGAGCCGGGCGCCGTCTCGGGCACGCCGGCCGAGGCGCCCGCGCCGGCTCTGGCGCCGCCCGTCGCCGTGGCCGCGCCCGAACCGAGTTGGCTGGCGCGGACCGCCGGGCAGCGGCCGTGGGTCGTGGCCGGGGTGCTGGTGCTCGTCCCGGTCCTCGCGGCCGGCACCGCGATCGCGCTGCTGCCGTCGGCCAGTTCCGGCGGGATCCGGAACGTCACGGTCACCGCGTCCTCCTGCGCCGAGGAATGGACCTCGGCCGGTTCCGGGGCCCAGACCATCGCGGTGGACAACAAGTCCGGCAAGTCCGGCGAGGTCGACCTGGTCGACGCGGGCGGCGCCGTGGTCGCCGAGATCGAGACGATCGGCCCGGGCACCACCGCCGACCTGAACGCCACCCTCGGTAACGGCTCCTACAGCATCGCCTGCCACATGTCCGGGACCGCCGCCACCACCTCCGGCGTCGTGCAGGTCAGCGGCGGCGCCGGGCAGAAGGCCCCGATCGCGGTCGTGCCCGTCACGCTGGCCGACCTGGCCGGCCCGGACAAGGCCTACCAGCAGTACGCCGCGGGCGTCCTGCAGCAGCTGGCCACCGACGTGACCACGATCCAGACCGACCTGACCGCCGGGAACCTGGCCGCGGCCAAGACCGACTGGCTGGCCGCACAGCTGGAATGGGAACTGGTCGGCGCGTCCTACGACAGCTTCGGCGACCTGGGCACCGCGGTCGACGGACTGCCCGACGGGCTGCCGGGCGGCGTCGCCGACCCCGGTTTCACCGGCCTGCACCGGCTGGAGTACGGCCTGTGGCACGGCCAGAGCGCGGCCGAGCTGGTCCCGGCCGCGAACGTGCTGGCGACCGACATGGCCTCCGTGCAGAAGAACCTGACCAGCGACGACCTGGCCGGGGACCCGACCAACCTGCCGATCCGCGCGCACGAGGTCCTGGAGGACGCGCTGCGCGACCACCTGTCCGGGATCGACGACCAGGGGTCCGGCGGGGCGTACCCGGAGACGACCGCGGACGTGCAGGTCACCCGGGTCGTTCTGGGCGAACTGGCCCCGCTGCTCGCCACCCGCGGGCCCGGCCTGGTCGCCACCGCGGACACCGAACTGACCGCCCTGCAGACCGCGCTGGCCGCGACGAAGGCCAATGGGCAGTGGCAGTCCCCGCAGCAGACTCCGCAGGCGCAGCGCGAAGCCGTGGACGCCGCGATCGGCACCCTGCTGGAGACGTTGGACCAGGTGCCCGACCTGCTGGAAGTCCCGCCGTCCCAGTCCTAGCGGCCTGCGCCGCGGCGCGAGCGAAGCGCCGTAGTCCAGCCGTCCGAAGCCGTCGAGCAGTACGAGAGATGGGCCAACCACCGTGAACGTCAGCCGTCGCAGATTCCTCCACGGCACCGCCGCCGGAGCCGCGGGCACCGCCCTGACCGGCGGCGTGCTGATCGGCGGGGCCAGGGCCGACGCGGCCGGGACGAACGGCCCGGCCGACGCCGCCTCCTACCCCTTCCACGGCGCGAACCAGTCCGGCGTGCTGACCCCCGGGCCGTCCGGCAAACAGAACGCCTCCTGCTACGCGGCGTTCGACGTGACCGCCGCGGACAAGGCCGGACTGGCCGCGCTGCTGCAGACCCTGACCACCCGGGCCCGGTTCCTGACCACCGGCGGCACGCCCCCGGACCTGGGCATCGGCCAGCCGCCGTCGGACAGCGACGTGCTCGGCCCGGACATTCCGGCCGACGGCCTGACCATCACGCTGTCCGTCGGCGCCAGCCTGTTCGACGAGCGGTTCGGCCTGGCCGCGCAGAAACCGGCCAAGCTCACCCCGATGCGCATCTTCCCGAACGACTCGCCCGAGCCCGCCTGGATACACGGCGATCTCTCGCTCCAGATCTGCGCGAACCACCAGGACACGGTGCACCACGCGATCCGCGACATCGCCAAGCACACCCGCGGCGCGATGCAGCTGCGCTGGAAGATCGAGGGCTACGCCTCCCCGGCCCGGCCCGCCGGCAGCGGCCGCAACCTGCTCGGTTTCAAGGACGGCACCGCCAACCCGACCGGCGACCTGGCCGAGGACCTGGTCTGGGTGGACGCCAGCAGCGAGCCGGCCTGGGCCCGCGGCGGCTCCTACCAGGTGATCCGGCTGATCCGGATGCTGGTGGAGTTCTGGGACCGGGTCTCGATCAACGAGCAGGAGGGCATGTTCGGCCGCCGCCGCGACACCGGCGCCCCGCTGGACGGCAACAACGAGTTCGACACCCCCGACTTCGCCGCCGACCCGCACGGCAACGTCATCCCGCTGGACTCCCACATCCGCCTGGCCAACCCGCGCACCGCCGCGACCGCCAACCAGCGCCTGCTGCGCCGGTCGTACAACTACGACCTCGGGTTGGACGCCAACGGCAACATGGAGGCCGGGCACATCTTCACCTGCTACCAGCAGGACGTGAAGCGCCAGTTCGAGACCGTGCAGGAGCGACTGGTCGGCGAGCCGCTGATCGACTACGTGCAGCCGTTCGGCGGCGGGTATTTCTACACCCTGCCCGGCGTCGCGGATGCGAACGACTGGTACGGGCGGGGGCTGCTAGCGTAGGGGTTAGGACCGTATGGCCCGGGTGTGGCCAGTTCAGACCATGTTCAGTGTCGGGAATCGGGCGAGGAAATTGTCGACAAGTCGATCCGTGAACGTCACGTCGACCGGGTCCGCGGTGACCAGCACGCGGTAGTAGACGGGCCCGACGAGCTGGTCCACCTCCGCGGCCGGGTCGAAGTCCGCGGGCAGGCGCCCGGCGTCGACGGCGCGGGCCAGGATCAGGCAGTCGCGGCGGCTTTGGTCGTCCAGGAACCGGGAGCGCAGCACCTCGGCGAACGCGGGGTCGTGCTGCGCGTGGCCGAGTAGCGCCTTGAACACCGCGCCAGCGTCCGAGCCGCCGAGGAACGCGGCGACTTGGGCCAGGTACGCGCGCAGGTCCCGGGCCAGGTCGCCGGTGTCTGGCGGGGTCAGCTCCTCGTCGGCGTCCAGCAGGAAGGCGTCGAGCAGGATCTGCGTCTTGGTGCTCCACCAGCGGTAGATGGTCTGCTTGGCCACGCCCGCGCTGGCCGCGATGCCCTCGATGGTCACGCCGGCAAAGCCCTTCTCGACCAACAGGCCGTCGGCGGCCTCCAGCACCGCCTGCCGGGCCTGCTCGCTGCGGCCGTGGCGGTTGCCGTGGTGGCCCGGGCGGGCGCCGGCTGCCTGGTCACCGGTGGTGTCCGGCGCGGACGTGCTGCTTGCCTGGGTCATGAGTACAGGGTAGAGGCGGACGGCGCGGTCAGGTGACCGGCCCTTGCACTGGACCAGCCGGGCTCGCCGGATCTGGTGTTCGTCAACGCCGGGACGAACTACACCACCGACCCCGCGTCGACGGTCACCGACGTGTCCACCGACGACTTCGTCCGGGTCATGGTGACGAACGCGCTCAGCCCGATGCGCGTGATCGAGGCGTTGCAGGACCTCGTGCCCGCGCACGGCACGAGCGGGGTGATGTCCTCCGGGCAGGGCAGCGTCGCCAATAACGAGCGCGGCGGCTTCGAGGCGTATTCGAGGCGTACCGGCCCAGCAAGTCCGCCCTGAACCAGCTCATGCGCAGCTTCGCCGCCCGGCACGCCGACGACCCGCGCACGCTGCCGCTCATCCGCGCCGGACTGGGTGAAGACCGGCCTGGGCGGCCCGGGCGCGCGCCTGACCGTCGACCAGAGCATCCCCGGGGTCGCCGACACCATCGAGGCTCAGGCCGGGCGGGGCCGGCTGCACTATCTCGACTACCAGGGGCAGACCGTCGCCTGGTAGGGCGCGCCGAACGGCCACCTAGCCAAGACGCGACGTTGCGTCTAGCCTAGCTGTCATGACATTCACGAACACGCTCCACGACCCCCGCGTCGCCGCCGCCCTCGACCGGATGTTCGCGCAGGCGGACCAGGACGACGCCACCCACGCCCGGATCCGGGCCGCCTGGCCCGAGGGCTACGCGCCGGGCACCGCGCAGGAGTCCGCCGACGCGAACGCGGAGGTCTACATGCCGATCTCCGCTGAGGGCGGGCGGCTGCTGTACAACCTGGTGCGCGCGATCCGCCCGGCGTCGGTGATCGAGTTCGGCACCTCCTACGGCATCTCGACCCTCTACCTGGCCGCGGCCGTGCGCGACAACGGGACCGGGCACGTGGTCAGCACCGAGATGAGCGCGCACAAGGCGGCCGCCGCGCGCAAGACCTTCGCCGAGACCGGCCTGGACGACCTGATCACCATCCTCGACGGCGACGCGCGCCAGACGCTCGCCGACTACCCCGGGTCGGTCGACTTCGTGCTGCTCGACGGATGGAAGGACCTGTGCCTGCCGGTGCTGGAGATCCTCGAACCGCGGATCGCCCCGGGCACGCTCGTGGTCGCCGACGACGTCGACCTGACCAGCCTGCAGCCGTATCTCGACTACGTGCGCGACCCGGGGAACGGCTACCAGAGCGTCACGTTCCCGATCGAGGACGGCATGGAGATCAGCTGCCGCCTGTGACGGCAGGCGTCCGACGACGCCGGCCGCCTGTCGGTGGTACACCTTCGGCGCCCTGACCGACCAGGGCGCCGAAGGGTTCTGTGCCCCTCCCCGCGCGACCGCCTCTACGCGAGCGTCCGGTCGACCCCCAGGTTCGCCAGCTCGCGGCTGACCGCCTCGTCGTGGGCGCGGGCGTCGGCACGGGCCTTGGCCGGGCTCCAGCGGCCGGCCATCAGCCAGATGAACGGCAGGAACAGGATCTGGGCGGCGAAGCAGATCCACCACCAGCGCTGCCACTGTCCGGGCGAGTCCTTCTGGGCGGCCTGCACCTTCGGGGCCTCGCTGCTCAGGTAGGTCAGCGAGGCGACCACCTTCGGGTCCTTCAGGTTCGGGCCGTACTGGGACACGGTGGCCAGGGACGCGGCCGGGACCTGGCCGAGGGCGGTCAGCTGCGCGGTGGCGGACTGCACGGCCTTGCCGTTGGTGCCCAGGAACACCAGGTCGGCGGGCGGGACCTGGGCCAGGGCCTGGAGTTTCGCGATCGCCGCGGCCGGGGGGATGCTCAGCCCGGTGGCGATCTCGCCGACGGCCTGGGCCTGGGTGGCCGGGTCGGCCGGGTTGGCCAGCAGGGCCTCCTCGGTGGCCGGGGTCAGCACGGCCGCGGTGGCCAGCTGGTCCTGGTACTGGGTACTCAGGGTGATCACCTTGGCCACGTCCGCGACCGGTTCGCCGGAGATCTCGCTCAGCGCCTCGGCCTGGGTGGCCGGGTCGTTCGGCGTGGCGGTCAGGGCGGCGATGGTGGCCGGCTTGAGTTTGGCGGCGGTGGCCAACTGGTCCTTGTACTGGGCGGCGATCGACTGGACCCGGGTGACGATGGTCGGGTCGGCGGCCACCGCCTTGACCGTGGCGTTCTCGCTCGCGGTCAGGCTCGGGTCCTGGCCGGCGGCCATCGCGGCGACCTTGGTGCCGGAGTCCACCAGGGTGCTGGCGGCCGGGATCGCGGCGATCAGGCCGAGCAGGGCGACCACGACCACGGTGCGCAGGGTCGCGCCCCACACGGCCAGGCCGGTGGCGGTCGCGGCCGGGTTGTGCTTCTCGACCGTCTCGGTGAACGCGGCCATCCACGCGGCGAACGCGATCGCGCCGCCGATGGAGATCAGCAGGATGATCCAGACGAAGTGGTAGTACCCGGTGGTCGGGTCGGTGGTGGCCTGGGCGAACAGGGCCACGCCGACCGCGCTGACCAGTCCGCCGACGACCATGAACGGTTTGCGTACCTTCAGCCAGTCCGACAGGACCCCGGTCAGGATCAGCGCGATCGACTGGAATCCCCAGTACCAGGTGGCCAGGCTGTTGGCGCGCGCCTCGCTGTAGCCGAAGATGGTGGCGAAGAAGACCACGAACAGGCCGACCGCGATGTAGTAGAACATCAGGAAGATGCTGATCGCGAACGCAGGGCCGACGACGTCCAGGCGCAGCATCTGGCGCCAGTGGCCGCGGACCGCCTGCTCCGGGTCGATGCCCCGGGCCCGGGCCTCGATCAGGGCGCGGTCGCGCAGGCTGATCATCAGCTGGTCGCGCAGCCGCGGGGCCAGCTCGCGCAGGCCGACGAAGGCCAGCACGAACACGGCCAGGCCGGCGATGCCGCAGACCCGGAACTGGTACTGCCAGTCCGGGTGCGAGGTCAGGGTGTGGCTGGAGACCTCGGTGACCACCAGGCTGCCGACGACCGGGCCCAGGGTCCAGAAACCCATCGCCGAGGCGCGGCCCAGCTGCGGGGAGAAGTCGCGGATCAGGGCCGGGGTGGCGACCAGGATGATCCCCTCGACCAGGCTGACGAACGCGAAGATGATCAGGAACTCGAGTTTGGAGGTGGCGTTGGCCAGGCCGAACAGGACCAGCACGCCGGTCAGGGCCAGGCCGTAGACGACCAGGTTGGCCCGGCCCCAGCGGTCGGCCATGCCGGCGCCGATCGAGGCGAGCGCGCCGACGGCGTTGCCGACGATGGAGATGCTGATCAGGTACGGCAGGGACATGTCCAGGTCGGCGGCGATCTGGGTCGCCACCGAGCCCTGCACGTACAGCTCGTAGTACAGCACGATCGTGGCCAGGACGACGATGCCCAGGTAGAACGCGCGGGGGCCGTTGGCCGGGTACCGGTCGAGCTGGCGGCCCCAGATTCCGCGCTTGGCGTCCAGGGGCGGCGTGTCGCCGGCCGTGGCGGGTAGTGTCATGTGGTTGCCGTTTCTGCTGGTGGTGGCGGTGCGGTGGGTGAGCCCTGCGTGCGTGCGACGGTCAGTCTTCCTTGCGCAGGAAGCGGTAGGCGGCGACGGACAGGCGGCGCCCGGCCGGCGGCAGGACGCGTTTGAGCAGCCAGTGCGGGACGGTCTGGTAGCGCGGGGTGGGCACGATCCGCCGGCCGCGGCCGACGGCGGCCAGGGCCTGGCGGGCGACCACGTCCGGGGACGTGCCGCGGGCGGCGTAGAAGTCGGCGGTGCGCGCGCGGCGGGTCTCGTACACCCCGCGCATGGTGGTGGCCCCCACGATCCCGGTGGCGATCACCCCGGGGCACAGCGCCGAGACCCGGACCTTGGTGCCGATCAGTTCGATGTCCAGGGCCTCGGTGAGTCCGACCACGGCGGCCTTGGTCGCCGAATACGCGCCGAGCCCGGCGTTCGGGACGAGCCCGGCCATGGAGGCGGTGTTCATGATGTGCGCGGGCCGGTCCTGGTCGATCATCCGGCCGAGGAATGCGTTCAGGCCGTGGACCACGCCCATCAGGTTCACGTCGATCAGCCGGTGCCAGTCGTCCAGGGTGGTGTCCACGATGTTGGCCGCGACGCCGATGCCCGCGTTGTTGAACAGCAGGTCCACCGGCCCGTCGGCGAACAGGGTGTCGGCCAGGCGGGTGACGGCGGCCGGGTCGGTCACGTCCACGGTGTGGGCTTCGGCGTGACCGCCGGCGTCGCGGATCGCGGCGGCGACGGTCTCGGCGGCGGCCTGGTCCCGGTCGACCGCGTGCACGACGGCGCCGCGCTCGGCGAGCAGGGTGGCCAGGGACCGGCCGATGCCGGAGCCGGCGCCGGTGACCACGGCGGTGTGCCCGGCCAGGTTCTTCGGGTTCAGGCGGGTGCGGGCGGCGCCGGGCGCGGGGGCGGCCGGTCGCCGGTCGACGCTGGGGGTGGCGCTCATGGCGGTCCTCCCGGGGGTGGTGGTGGCGGAACGTGCCTTGCTGGCGTGCACTGGCCTGGTGCGGGTGGCGGGTGGTCCCGCGGCTCAGCGGCCGGGCCGGGCCAGCGCGCCGGCCGGGCTGAACTCCAGCTCGGGGGCGTCGACCGGGCCGCGGAAGAGGGCGGCGTCGTGGAAGTAGTGCTGTTCCAGGCGCCACGGGGCCCGGTCGCCCTGCAGTGGCAGGGCGCCGCGGGAGCGCTGGAAGTAGCCGGAGGTCATCTCGATGAACGGCGCGGTGCTCATCGGGGCGAGCGGGCGGTGCGCGGTGACGACCGCGTACCCGTGGTGTTCCATATGGGCCAGCAGGCGGGCGACGTAGGAGCAGACCAGGTCGACCTTCAGCGTCCAGGAGGCGTTCGTGTAGCCCAGGGCGAAGGCGAGGTTGGGGACGGCGTCGAGCATCACGCCCTTGTAGGCGAGGTGTTCGGGGATCAGGACCGGGTCCCCGTCCACGGTCAGGCTGATCCCGCCCAGGGGCAGCAGGTTCAGGCCGGTGGCGGTGACGACCACGTCCGCGTCGAGCGTGGCCCCGGAGCGCAGCCGCAGGCCGGTGGGGGTGAACTCGTCGATGTGGTCGGTGACG
Organism: Actinocrinis sp.; assembly: GCA_035943635.1. GTDB lineage: Bacteria > Actinomycetota > Actinomycetes > Streptomycetales > Catenulisporaceae > DASZBX01. The sequence continues at coordinate 28,432 of DASZBX010000046.1, forward strand.
ACGTCGGCCTTGCCCTCGGTGATGGCGGTGAAGAAGTCGCCGTCGGGCACCAGGCACAGGCGCTGGTCCCAGGGGTTGTACGCGGGGGTGAAGTGCCGGTCGACGTCGAACCCGTCCGGCAGGCGCTTGGCCACGCCCTTGCGCAGCACCGCCCGCATCCGGTCGGGGTACATGCGGCACAGGACGTAGAGTGCGGTCGCGACGCGCGCGTTCTTCCAGCGGATGGCCCGGTAGGCCGGGCGCGCGGGCAGCAGGGCGCGCAGGACGGCGGCGATCGGGTCGCGCTCGGGCAGCGACATGATGTACGACGGGGAGCGTTGCAGCATGGTCACGTGCGCTCCGGCCTCGGCGAGCGCGGGCACGAGGGTCACGGCGGTCGCGCCGCTGCCGACGACGACGACCTTCGTGCCGGGCAGGTCGAGGTCGGCGGGCCACTCCTGCGGGTGCACGAGTCGGCCCTGGAACTGCTCGCGGCCCGGCCAGGTGGGGGTGTAGCCCTGGTCGTAGCGGTAGTACCCGGAGCACAGGAACAGGAACCCGCAGGTGCGGGTGCTGTGCCGGGTGGTGTGGTCGGCCGGGTCGGTGTGTTCGACGGTCACGGTCCAACGGGCGTCGGCTTCGGACCAGTCGGCCTGCAGGACGCGTGCGTGGTACGTGACGTGTTCGTCGATCTTGTACTCGGCGGCGGTCTCGCGCAGGTAGGCCAGGATCTCGGCGCCCCCGGCGATGGCCTGCTTGCCCGCCCACGGCCGGAAGGGGTAGCCGAGGGTGTACATGTCCGAGTCGGACCGTACCCCCGGATAGCGGAACAGGTCCCACGTCCCGCCGCTCGCGCCGCGCGCCTCCAGCAGCTCGAAACTGACCCCGGGCGCCTCGGTCCGCAGGTGGCAGGCCGCCCCGATCCCGGAGAGCCCGGCGCCCACGATCAGGACGTCGACGTGGTCGGGCGCGGTCGGGTAGGTCGGGCGTTCGGGGGTGCGGGTCATGGCGGACTTCCCGTCGGCGGCGTTGGTGGCGGCGTGGGGAAAGGATGGCACCCGCCGGTGAAGTGTGCAACACTTTCGCGAAATGTTTCACACGTGGGGCGGCCGCCGGTGACCCCGGATCGCCGACCGGTCCGTCCGGGCCCCGCCCCGCGCCGCCCGCCCCCGCCCGCCGACCGCTCACGCTCCCGGCCGGCAGCTGTGAACTGGGACTACACATCAGCGTTGATCAGGAGACCCGACATGTCCAGCAGTACGCTCGTGGCACCCCTTACCGACCCGGCCGTCGACGACGGCCCTGCGATCGCCGACCTGCACCGCCTGTACGCCGCGCAGCGCCGGGCCCACCGGGCCGACCCGCTGCCCTCCCTGGACGCCCGCAAGGCGAACCTGGCCGCCCTGGCCGGGATGGTGGTCGGGCACCGCGACCGGATCCGGGCCGCGATGAGCGCGGACTTCGGCGCCCACCCGGACCTGTTCACCGACCTGGTCGAAGTCCTCGGCGTGGCCGGCCGCGCCGCGTACGCGATCGAGCAGCTGGACGCGTGGGCGGGCGAGGACTCCCGGCCCACCGACCCGGCCCTGTGGGGCACCGCGTGGGCCGGGATCCGGTACCAGCCCAAGGGCGTGGTCGGGAACATCGTGCCGTGGAACTTCCCGTTCGACCTGTCCCTCGGCCCGCTGGTGGAGATGCTGGCAGCCGGCAACCGGGTCGTCATCAAGCCCTCGGACTACACCCCCGAGTGCGCCCGCCTGCTCCAGCAGATGATCAATGAGACCTTCCCCGAGGACCTGGTCGCGGTGTCCGTCGGCGGCCTGGAACTGGCCAAGGAGTTCCCGACCCTGCGGTGGGACCACCTGCTGTACACCGGCAGCCCGGCCGTCGGCCGGCAGATCGCCCTGGCCGCGGCCGAGAACCTGGTCCCGGTCACCCTGGAACTCGGCGGCAAGTGCCCGGCCGTGCTCACCCCCGGCAGCGTCGACGCCGGCAGCGTGCGCAACGTCGTCGGCACCAAGCTGATCAAGAACGGCCAGATGTGCATCTCGGTCGACTACGCCCTGGTCCCGCGCGCGGACCTGGACGCGTTCGTCGAGCACGCCCGCGCCTACGTGACCAGTGAGATGCCGGATTACGGCAGCTCGGAGCACTGCACCGGCATCGTCACCGAGCGGCACCTGGAACGGATCCGGGCGCTGACCGAGGAGGCCGCGGCCGCCGGGGCGCGCCTGGTCCCGCTCGGCGGGGCCGGGGACCCGGACACCCGCCGGCTGCCGCTGACCCTGGTGGTCGACCCGCCCGCGGACCTGCGGATCATGCGCGAGGAGATCTTCGGCCCGATCCTGCCGGTGGTCGGCTACGACGACCTGGACGAGGCCCTGGCCGGGATCAACGACGGCGAACGCCCGCTGGGCCTGTACGTGTTCAGCCCCGACCCGCAGGTCGCCCAGCACGTGCTGGACCACACCAGTTCCGGCGGGGCGTGCGTGAATGTGTGCGCGGTGCAGGGCGCCCTGCCGTCGCTCGGCTTCGGCGGGGTCGGGCACAGCGGCAGCGGCCGGCACCACGGGATCGAGGGCTTCCGCGAGTTCTCCAACCCGCGCGGCGTGGTCGTGCGCGGCACCGGTGATCTGGCCGACGCGTTCCTGCCGCCGTACGGCCCGATCGCGCAGGCTATCGTGGACAGCGTCTTCGGCGGCGCCCCCGCCGAGTCCCCCGCGCCGGGCGGGGAGTAACCGAGAGGAACACCATGGGCTCTGGCGGTCTGTCACTACCGCTGCCCCGGGCGGCCGACTCCGCCGGCGCGGCCCCGGCCCGGTTCGTGGCTTTGGCCGCGCGCTGGGTGGACGAAGGCCGACGGCTGGACATGCAGGGCCTGGCCGACGAGCTCGGCGTGTCCCGGGCGACGCTGTTCCGGCACGTCGGCGGGCGCGAGGAACTGCTCAGCAAGGCGCTGTGGGCGCTGACCCAGCGCACCCTGAGCATCGCCTCGGCCCGCTGGGAGTCCGAGCGCGGCCCGGACGAGCTGCACTCGACCGGCACCGGCCGGCACCTCAATGCCCTGGTCTCCCAGGCCAAGGGCCTGCGCCGCCTGCTCGACGACGAACCGGCCCTGGCCCTGCGGGTGCTGACCGACCCGCGCGGAAGGGTGCAGAACGGGATCGTCACGTATGTCGAGGCGTTGCTGCGCCATGACATCGCCGAGTTCGGGCTCGTCCCGCTGATCGAACCGAACGCACTCGCGTATGCGCTGGTGCGGATGGGTGAGTCGTTCCTGTACGCGGATGTGCTGGCCAACCGGCAGCCTGACGTCGCGACGGCCGATCGGTTGCAGCAGGCGCTGTTCGAGGGCGCGGTCGTACGGCCGGGGCATTTCGCGGCGTTGTAGTCGTCGGTCGGCCGCGGTGCCATCCTCGCGCCCGCGGCCGCCGGCGGGCCAGATGTCAGGCCTTGTAGACCAGCCGGAATCGTTCGGCGACGACCAGGGTGTCGTCGGTGACGGTGAAGCCGGGGTCGCCCAGGGCCTCGCGGGCCTGCTCGCTCTGGAAGAAGTCCTCGTGGGCGGCGCGCCAGGAGGCGACCGTCTCGTCGCCCTCGCCTTCGTCGATCGCGTGCTGCAGGTCGACGTCGGCGATCCGCAGGACCCGCACGTCGGTCGTCTCGATCACGGCGACCCGCTCGCCGGCCGAGTCGACGACCGCCTCACGCTTGCCGACCTCGGGCAACGGCTCGTCGTCGATCTCGTACCACAGGACCAGGCCGGTGGTGGAGGTCTTGGCGCCGGACAGGATCGCGGCGACCAGCTGGTCGCGCAGCGGGCCCGGGAAGGCGAACTCGGTGATGGGTAGGTCGTCCATGTTCATGCCGGGCAGGCTATCGGCCGGGCATCGCCGAAAGCACCCGGTTTTCCGGGCCGGGCCGGGTCCGGCCGGGTGGCTCAGCGCAGCAGTACGTGCGGGCGCAGGATCTCGGCGGCGCGGTCGGCGTCTTCGACGGTGTTGTTCACGTGGAAGGCCAGCCGCAGCCGGCCTGCGCGCACACTGGCCGCGACGCCGAAGTCGGGCAGCGGCCCGGCGGCCGGGTAGCCGTCCGGGTCCACGATGACCGACCCGCCGACCCAGTTCACCCCGCGCCCGGCGCGCACAACAGGTCCGCGCCGCGCAACGCCACGGTCCGGACCCATTCCGGGAACTCCAGGTCGTAGCAGATCATGACGCCGATCCGGCCGTACGCCGTGTCGACGACCGGCGGCAGGTCGGCGCCGGGTTCGACCACGAACTTCTCCGCGACCTGACTGCGGTCCGTTCGCGCCGTCCGTCCGAGTGTCGTTCCATCAACCTGCGTGAGAACATCATCCGGCTCTGCCACACGGCCTCCACCACGAGTTCAGCCGAGCCGGTCGCCCGCGCCTCGGCGACAAGCGGCAGGTCGATGAAGGCGGCGACGGCCTGCATGCCGCGCGGGTCTGCCCCGGCATGCCACGCCGCCGCGGCCCTGACCACGTCGGCCAGGTCGGAGGTGTATCCCCTGGCGTGGGCGACGCCGGTCATGGTGTTGTCCACGAGGAAGCGTCGCTCGATCATGAGCGCTTCGACCGTGAGGCGTTCGCGCCCGGGCACCGTGGCGCCGAAGCGGATCCCGGGCAGGTGGGGGTAGTGGACGTCTTCGACCTCCCCGAGCGTCAGGCCCGATGCGGCGGCGATCCGCTTCATGGCCGCCGCCAACCCGTCGTCCGCAACGACATCCGGGTAGAGCTCTGGTTCGGACTCGAGCTCTGGCCCGGGGCCAGATCCCGCACCGGCCGGGCCCATTGCGCTCGTCATGTCGTCTCCAGACCCGTTTTCTCGGCTGCCTGTGTTACCTGCTCAGCCGCCGACGGGCGCACCGAACCACGTGGGCAACTGGCTGACCAGATCCTGCTGGTCATCGCCGACCCACGCCACATGCCCGTCCGGCCGCAGCAGCACCGCGGGCACGTCCATCTCCTCAAGCTCCGCGCTGACGTCAACCACATGATCCACCCGGTCCGCCCACCCCTCCACCTCCAACCGTCCGGTCTGGTCGAGCAACAGTCCGCGACCAGCATGCATCAACGCATACAAACGCCCGCACTTGAGCTCCACATCCCGCAAACGCCGGCCCAGCAACGCATGCCCCTGCCCGAAGTCATACCGGATCCCGATCGCCGCGGTCCGCTCGATCATGTACCGGTTGACCTCGTCGAAGTCCATCAACTCGGCCAACAACCGCCGCACAGCCTGCGGCCCCGGCTCGCCGGACGTGAGCGTGGCCTGCGCACGGGTGTAGTCCAGCACCCCCGCGGCAACCGGGTACCGCTCGACCTGGTAACTGTCCAGCAACGCCTCCGGCGCCCAGCCGTCGATCTCGGCGGCGAGTTTCCAGCCGAGGTTGAACGCGTCCTGCACGCCCAGGTTCAACCCCTGCCCGCCGAGCGGGGCGTGGATGTGCGCGGCGTCGCCGGCCAGCAGCACCCGGCCCTGCCGGTAGCGTTCGGCCTGCCGGGTGGCGTCGCCGAAACGGGTGACCCAGCGCGGGGAGTGCACGCCGAAGTCGGTCCCGGCGAACTCCCGCAGCTGCTGCTGGAACTCCGCGAACGTCGGCGGCGCGGCGCGTTCCCCGGCCACGCCCACGGTCCGGATGACGACGGCGTACACGCCCTCGGTCTTGTCCGGTGCGGGACCGAACCGGATGCGGTTGTCGGGCACGCCGGCGACCACGCTGGTCATGGTCTCCAGCGGCACGCCCACCTGCATCTCGCCGAGCAGCCACTCGGTCGCGGCCGGCTCCCCGGGGAAGCCGATCCCGAGCAGTTTGCGCACGGTGCTGCGCCCGCCGTCGCAGCCGACCAGGTAGCGCGAGCGCAGTCGCGTGCCGTCGGCCAGGTCGGCGGTGACCCCGTCGTCGTCCTGGCTCAACCCGACCAGGTCGCAGCCGCGGCGGATCGGCGTGCCCAGCTCGACGGCGTGCGCGGTCAGCAGCCGCTCGGTGATGTTCTGCGGGATGCCGAGCAGGTACGCGTGCGCGGTGTCCAGGCGTCCCGTCCACGGCTTGTCGATCCCGGCGAACGGGCTGCGGTACGGGTACTGTGTGCCGTTCGCCAGGAACCGGCCGAGCAGGCCGCGCTGGTCCATCACCTCGGTGGTGCGCACGTGCAGCCCCAGCGCGCGGGCGCGCGGGTTCGGCTCGGTCTCCCGTTCCAGCACGAGCACGTCCACGCCGTGCAGCCGCAGCTCGCTGGCCAGCATCAGGCCGGTCGGCCCGCAGCCGACGACGATCACGTCCGTCATGAAAAAGTTCGCCCCATTCGACAAGGTTGCCTGTCCGCCGGTCGCCCCGCACCACTGCTCCGGCACATGCGGCCTTACTCCGCGAATGCCTGATTTCGGACTGTTCCGGCTTCTGCTGGAGATTGTGCCGCACACCCGGGGCCTTGCCGCAAGACCCGGGGTGCGCTATACCTTAGGAGAGGCGAGGAGTGTTTTCACTCCTCGTTTTCGCCGTTTCCGGGCCCGAACACCTGCCCGAGGGCCGACTGCGCCGCGGCGCGTCCGGCCTTCCCGGCCCTCACCATCACGTCCCGGTCGCGTTCGAGCCGGGACGGCAGCGCGGTCGTGTCGCTCATCAGGGCGGCCACGTTGCACGCGCCCGCGCTCACCCCGATCGCCAGGTCGAACAGGGGCCTGATGCCGGCGGCGGCGAGCGCGTCGACCATCCCGGCGGAGATCACCCCGCGCATGCCGCCGCCCTCGACGAGCAGCGCGACCCGGTACGGGTCCGTCCCGGGCCGACGGGAGCGTCCGGGCCTGCCGGCGGGTGCGCAGGATCTCGCGGACCGCCTCGGCGCCCGTGCTCGTCATGCCCGACTCCTCCGCCGAAGGTGTGCCTGTGTGCGCAGGCTGCGAGTTTATCGTCGCCGCGAACCAGGCCCCGTGCCGCCCCTTGCCGACAGGTGGTGTGTACGCGGTGCCCTTACATCGCCATTACCGCGGTCTGGTTCCTTGGGGGCGGGTGACCCGGCAGTGGGCCGGTCCAGGTTTTGGGGAGTAACCGATGCGAATTTCCACCATCCCGGCCATCATGGCGCTCACAGTGGCCGTGGCGGCCACGGCGGCGTGTTCGGGAACGTCCACGTCCGCGACGGCCGGGGCCGGGTCCGGCGCACCCAGCGCAACAGCCGGGGCGGGGGCTGCGACAGCTCAGGGCTCTTCGCCGACCGCGTCGGCAGCGGCAGTCGGCGGCGGCTCATCCACTGTGGCCGACGCGTGCAAGCTCCTGTCCGTCGCCCAGGCGCAGTCGCTCGTCGGCCGGTCCTACTCCTCGTCCAGCTCCCAGGTCCTGTCGCCCGGAGTCGACCAGTGCACGTACGTCTCGTCGGATGACGACAGCGACCTGGAGATCACCACGTACCAGCCGAACAGCGGCGTGACCTGGGACATGCTGAACACCGTGCTCAGCAGCGTCGGAACGGTGACGAGCGTGAGCGGCGTGGGCGACAAGGCCACGATGGGGGCGACCGAGATCGACGTGCAGGCCGGGTCGCGGCTGCTCGCCGTGGAGGGCGCCGGGGGAACCGTGTCAGGCCACCCGGACAAGGCCATCGCCGTGGCCAAGGCCGTCGTCGCGGCCCTCGGCTGACCTCGGCTCTCAGCTGGCCATCGTCGGACCGGGGGCTAGAGTCCGAGGCCGCGACGGCCGGTGTCGTTGAGGTCCTCGGCCTGGAACCGGTCGGCCCAGGTGCGCTCGTAGTGTTCGGCCGGGAAATCGCTGGGGCTGGACCCGGTGCGCAACGCCTCCCGCACCCGGGCCGCATACCGTTCGTTGCGAGCGCACCAGGGCGCCGCGGGGATGTACATCACGTTGCCCCAGCCCTGCTGGTTCTCGACCGGCGCCACGCTGTGGACCATGTCGCAGTGCCACCAGACGGAGTCCCCGGCCCGCACGTCCGGAATGCCGCTCAGGGCCTGCAACAGCGGCGCGTGCCACCGCGGCCCGGCCGGGAAGACCTGGTTGACGGTGACCCCGCACATCTCGTCGTCGGGAACGTCGGACAGCAACGGCCGCAGCAGCAGATACGCCATGGCCGCAGGTATCGGGACGGTGTGCAGCACGCCCTGGTCGTGGGCCATGTCGGACAGGGCGGTCCATCCCTGGAAGGTACGGAACGCCGAGCACATCGTGGTGCCCGGGTACTGGGGCCCGGCGGTCCGGTAGGCGGCGTCCCAGGGGTCGTACTGTTCGACGCTGCCGTCGAACAGGTGCCGGAACGCCTTCTGGTACGCCTCTGTCATCCACAGATCCAGCGTCCCCGGGTCCAGATGAGTGCCCAGACCCCGGGAGTCGGCGCCTTCCGGGCGCCGGCGGATCCGGTCCGGGTAGAGCGAGTCGCGGTCCGGGTCGAACCACTGCACGCCGCCTGACTCGTGCTTCCACTGGCTGTTGAGCAGCGCCTGCACCCGGGCGGTCCGGTCGCTCTGCCGGGCCTGCATCTGGGGCGGGGACCAGTAGATCGGGTAGATCTCCGGGGTGGAGCCGACGCTGCCGAAGAAGTCGTCGCCGGGGCCGCGGTAGGTCTCGAAGAACCGGTTGCGCCGGACGTACTCCACGATCTCCCGGTCCCAGCCCAACGCCTGGTCCCGCTCGAAGTGCCCGCGCACGACCAGGCAGCCGCGGCGGCGCAGCCGGGCCAGGGCGTCCGGCGGCATGGTCCCGGCCTCGATGTCGGCGTACTCGATCTGCGGCCAGACCTGCTCGCCGCGCTCCCGGGCGGCGACCACGTCCCGGACCTCGGCCTTGATCCGCCGCTCGACCACGGCGAACACCTCCTCGACGGTGCGTCCGGACGCGGTGATCCGGGCCCGCAGGGCCGCCTTGATCTCGCGGATCGCGGCCGGCAGGTCCGCCGGGGTCTGTTCCCAGTGCGGGAGGTCGGGCAGTGCGGCTACTGCGGCAGCGGTTGTGGCGGTCGGGATCGACACCGGAGGACTCCTTCTAGATAGGTCTCCTTATTTGAATCGACCGTACGCCGCGACACCCTTCCAGGCAAGAGTCCTGTCTAGAATCATGGGGTGGAAACCGCCAAACCCTCCCTGGACCTGCTGCGCTCGCTCACCGACGAGCACGTGGTGCGCGAACTCCTCCGGCACAGGCGGCTGACCAGGGCCGAACTGGCCGTCGCAACGGGCATCTCCAAGCCGACGATCGGGGAGAGCGTGCGCCGGCTGGCCGAGAGCGGCCTGGTCCGGGACACCGGCGAACGCACCCCCGGCGGCCGGGGCCGCGGGCGGGTCGGCTCGTACTACGCCCTCGCCGCGCACGTCGGCACCGCGCTGGCCGTGAGCATCGCCCCCGAGGGTGTCACGGCCGAATCCGTGGACGCCTACGGCGACGTGCTCGCCCGCGCCCGGCAGGAGATCGACCGCCCGCCCCGGCCGCACCAGATCGCGGCCGCGCTGCGGGCCGCCGCCGGCCGGGCGCACCCCGGCTCCGGCCCGGCCCCGCGCCTGGCCGTGGTCAGCGCGGCCGACCCCGTGGACCGCCGGACCGGGCGGCTGGTGCACCTTCCGCAGTCCCCGTTCCTGCTCGGCGACCTGGACCCGGCCGAGATCCTCGCCGCGCACGTGGACGGGCCGGTCACCGTCGACAACGACGTGAACTGGGCGGCGCGGGCAGAACGCGACCACGCCCCGGCCGACACCCCGGACCATTTCGCGTACGTGTTCCTCGGCGAGGGCCTGGGCTGCGCGATCGTCAGCGACGGCCGGGTCCGGCGCGGCGCGACCGGCCTGGCCGGGGAGATCGCGCACATCCTGACCGTCGGCCCGCACGGGCAGGCCGTCGCCCTGATCGAGGTGTTCGGGCAGCTGGGCCTGCGCCGGCCCGGCTCGACCGCGATCGACGTGGACCGACTGATCGGTGCGGCCACCGGGCCGGGACCGCAGCCGGCCGCCGTGCGGGCGGCGCTGGGCGGGGCGATCAGCGCCGTCATCGCCGCGCTGGTCGCGCTCACCGACCCGCAGACCGTCGTGCTCGGCGGCCCGTGGGGCGCCCACCCGGTGATCCTGGACGCCGTGCGCGCGGCCGCCGCGCTCCTGCCGCGCACGGTCCCGATCCGGGCGGCGGGGCTGACCGGCGAGCCCTCGCTCTGCGGAGCCCGCACCGACGCCGTCACCCGCCTACGCGCCGCCATCCTCGCCTCGGCCCGGCCCGGCCTGCCGAAAGGGGCCCTGCCAGTACCTGTATTGACAGAGACCCCCGGGTAAGAGGCCATGGTCGGCCAAAGGTGGCAGGGTTGGCGGGGAAGGTTCCCCCCGGCCACGACACCGACCCCCTCAATCGTGCACGTGGACCTGGTCGGCACCGCGCACATCCTGGACGCGTTCGCCCGCGTCGTGGCCCCCGGCGGCGCCGGCATCGTGGTGGTGCGCACCGGAGAACTCACCCTCTGAACCCGGCCGCCGCCACGCCTGCGATCGAGCGGCGGCCGGTTCCGGCGTGATTCAGCAGCAGGCGGTGCCGCCCGTCGCGGTACACGCGGTGCGGGCGAAGCAGGAGAGCCTGGTCAGGGCCCGGCCCGGCATCACGATGTCGGTACGGGCGAAGGTCCCGGAGACGAACAGCGGGCCGGCCGGGTTGTCGGTGTCGGCCCCGCTGCGCCAGCGGGCGGCGGTCAGGTCGGCCGTCTCGGCCGTCGCGGTGTGCATGAGGTACCTCCGTTGGGGGTGGTGGGGACGGTTCGGCGGCCGAAAGGTCCATGTCGTCGAACTCTTATTCATCTATAGCACCGGGGCCGCCCATCCCCTAGACGCTGATTGCCCCGACTTGGAGTGTGCGGAGTGGGGTGCCTCCCTGGGCGCCAGGCGATGTGTCATCAACCAGCTCGCACCCCTCCTCGGCCACCGTCGCGGGCAGCGCCCGGGCCAGCCGCCGGGCCCGCTGGACGCCGTCCGGGGCCGCGCCCCACTGCCCGAGGGTGAGCCAGGCCCAGATCAGGGAGCCCAGGCCGATGTACCCGCCGGGCGGGGCCGGGCGCACCTGCGGCTCCCCGGCGCGGACCTGGTCGGAGTAGTCCTGCAGGTTGCGCATGGTACGTAGGGCCGCGTCCAGCAGCGGGCCGAGGCCGTCCACCGGGTCCGCCCGCCCGGCCGCGGTCTCCCGCAGGTACGCGGCGAGCAGGACCGCGACGCCGGCCAGGCCGCCGTACAGGTCCGTGTCCAGTGGTTGGACGGCCCACCCGGTGACGTTCAGGACCGGGGCGATCCAGGTCACGGTGCCGTCGGGCGCGGGCATCGAGGCGTCGCGCACCTCGCGCAGCAGCCCGGCGGCCAGGTCGCGCCGGCGCCGGTCGAGGTCCGCGGCGCTCGGGCGCCCGGCGCTCATCGGCGGGCCGGCGGGTTTCGCGCCCTCGTTGAGGTAGGCGGTGACCAGGGTCGCCTGGATGACGCGCCGGTCCAAGGCGAGGTCCGCGCCGCGCCAGCGGGCCAGCGCGTCGGCGGCCAGGTCCTGCGGATCGAGCCACCGGACGCCGCCGGGGCCGGTCAGCCGGCCGTCGCCGGGCGTGGTGGCGAAGTACGGCACGTCCCCGACCAGCAGGTCCGCCACCTCCGCCGCGACGACCCGCGGGTCGTCCGGCGCCCCGGGAACACTCGCGGCCATCCGGTCAAGCAGGTCGGCGGCCTGCTGCTCGGCCTGCGCGGGGGTGTGCAGGGACACCGGGTGCCACAGCATCCGGGTGATCTCCTCGTAGACCTCGGTGCCGCGCAGCACGACCCGGATCGGGCACCGGGCGAACCGGGCCAGCGCCGGGTCCAGTGTCCCGGCCTGGTCCATCCGGCGCAGAGCGGCCGTGGCCTGGTCGAATCCGGCCAGGATCCGGCCCCAGTAGGCGGCGAGCGCCGGTTCGGGGCCGGGGTGGCTGGCCGGGGACCCGGGTTCGGCCGCCTCGTACCCGATCCGGGCCTGGTCGGTGCCGCCGCCGAGCAGTACCGGGCGGCGTCCGGCCGGCTGCTGGCCCGGGAGCGATCCGACCGCGGAGGCGTCCACGCCGCGCCAGCCCAGGGCGGTGCCGCGGTCCGGCAGGATCCCGGTGCGCAGCACGGTCGCCCCGACCAGTTCGTCCGCCCGGTCCACCGCCAGCCCGGCCCCGGACGGCCGGGCCGGGAACACGGGCGTGAACAGGGTTTCGCAGTCCACGACGGCCGGTACGGGACCGCAGGCGATGATGTTCTCGGCGTGCATGTCGCTGCCGCCGAGCAGGCGCATGACCGCCAGCCAGTGGCCGATGCCGGTGTAGAACGCGGACAGTTCCCCGGGTCCGGCGCAGTAGCGGTGGTCGATGTGCTCGGCCCAGCCGTACTCCTCGTCGCCAACGCCGCCATCGCCGCCGCCGCCGTCCCGGATGATCACCGCGGGCACTCGGACCCGGGCCGCGCCCTGCGGCCCACCCCCGTCGAACGCCTCCCCCAGCAACAGGTCCAACGCCCGGTCGACCTGCACAGACCGCGGTTTGTACACCACTGCGCCCCGATCGAACCGCAGCGTCGCGACGGACTGGCCGCCGCGGTGGCTGTCGCCGCCGCCCAGGGCCAGGCCGGTCAGCTCGCCGTGTCCCCCGCCGGGCAGTTGCGCCAGGGCCGGACGGTCGGCGGCCAGGCGCGCGGCCATCCTCGCGACCGCCGAGCACCTGTTCGCCAGGGCGGTCTGGAGCCGGGTGAGCATGGTCGGGTAGTGCTCGGTCAGCTCGTCCCAGTACTGCCGCCGGCCGGCCAGGTCCAGGAACTGCGCCCAGCGGGCCTCGGAGTCCGCCGCGTCCAGGCGCCCGGACAGGCGCGCGGCGTTCAGTTCGAGCACCAGGACGCGGCACAGCCGGCGGTGCGCAGTGTCGGCCAGGGTGCGGTCCGCGGCGGCGAGGATCACCGCGCGTTCCGCGCCGCCGAGCCCGCCGACCCCGGCCAACTGCTCGGACAGGTCCGTGACCAGGGGGTCGACCAGGCAGCGCAACGCACCGGTGAAGTCGCTCATCGCACCCTCTACGACTACTGATACGGTCGGGGCTCGGTTCGTCTATACCGTTGCCGGGCCCGGGCCGAAACCCGCAGCGGCGACCTCACCGCGCCGCCGCGGGTACCGGCTCGGCGCACAGGTTCCCGGGTCAGCGGAAGGAACTCGTCTCGTAGGAGCAGTACGTGTAGCCGTCGCCGCCGGACAGGTGCTGGGCGGACACCGGGGACGGGGAGACGTCGTCGCCGGAGTCCTGGTTGAGGAAGTACGTGGTGCCGGCCGGCAGGTGGATCGTGGTGTGCGGGTAGTTCGCGCTGCCGCTGCAGGTGTCCTGCCCGTTCTGGTCGCCGGGGTACACGGTGCAGCTGCCGCACGCCCCGAGGCTGACGCTGCCGGTGTCGGCGCCGGAGTACAGGACGGTGACCGCGTCGGGGCTGTCGTTGAGGATCTCCAGGGACACGCTGCCGCCGGACGCCATCGTCGGGGTCACCGCGCCGGCGTCCGGGTCGTCCTGGGCGATCTGGATGGCGATCAGGTACTTCCCGGCCAGCGCGACGTTCGGGTCGTCCGGGTAGCTGCTGGTGAAATTGCTGATCGTGCTCTGCGCGGCGTCGAAGCTGCCCTTCGCGTACTGGGCGACCCCGCAGTCGAAGTCGCCGGTCTCCACGCCCTGTTCGGCGTTGTGCAGGTCGTCGGTGATGGCGGTCATGACGGTCGCGTTGACGGTTTTGAGCGAGTCGATCTGGGTGCTGATCGTCGAGAGGGTCGCCTCGGCCGTGCACGGGTCCGAGCCGCTGAGGGCGGCGGTGGCGGTGGCGATCTGGGCGGTGACGGCCTGGCCGACCTGGGCCGCCTGCGGTGAGGACGGGAACGTGCTGAGCAGCAGGCCGAGGTTCGTGGTCGTCGTGTCGTCCCCGGAGGTGCCCAGGGTGCTCAGGCCGCACTGGTAGAGGGAGGTCGCCAGGCGGTCGTCGGGCCAGGTGGCCAGGGATCCGAGGTCCCCGGCGGGTACCGTGGCGGGCAGGGAGCGCAGGTAGGTCAGCGGGTCGATCGCCGCGCAGTAGTCGTCGTCGGCGAAGGGGGTGGCGACGGTCTGGTAGAACGTGGTCAGGTGGGCGGGCACCTCCTGGCCGGCCTGGGAGGTGCGGTGGTGGTCGAGCAGGTCGCGGTAGATCGCGAGCGCGGATTCGTAGGTGGGCCGGGCCGTGTCGAAGCTCTGCGTCGCGGTGGAGGTCATGAGGTCGTCGGCCTGGGTCAGCCGGCCGAGCAGCATCTGCTGGACGGCGTCCTGCTGGGCGTGGTCGTAGAGCGCGGCCGCGCCGCCGGATACCGCGACCAGGGCTATGGACAGGCCCAGGGCCAGGCCGGGGCGGCGCCCGAGGTCGGCGGTGGGGGTGCGCAGGGCGCGCAGGCCTCCGTGGACGGCGGCGGCGACGAGGACGAGCAGGAACAGGACGATCAGGGTGCCCGGGGTGCCGTTCGCGTCCGGGGGCAGGGCGGCCAGCAGCAGGATGCCGGTCGCGATCCAGCACAGCGCCGCCAGCCACCAGCGGCGCAGCAGGACGTATCCGAGGCCCAGTCCGCTGAGGTTCAGCAGTGCTACGACGGCTGCTCGCAGGCGGTCGGCCGGTTCGATCGGGGCCTGGAGCGGCAGCGGCGGGGGCAGGGGCGTGGGTGGCTCGGCGAACTGCGGCGGCTGCGCGTACTGCGCCGGTTCGCTGTATTGGGGCGGTTGGACGTACTGCGGTGGTTCTGCATACTGCGGTGGCTGTGCGACCTGCGGTGACTCAGTCAGCGCCGTCGGCTCTGTCGGCGGGTACGGCTGGGGCAGATCCGTCGGCACGGACAGCTCGGACGGGTGGTCCGGTCCTGCCGGCGCGCCCTCCTGTGCGTCCGGATCGGGACCCTCCCACTGGTTTTCCGCCACGTCGTCTTCCCCTTCGCCGTCGGGATTCTTGCTGGTCAACTGCGGTAGCCGGCCGCGCGGGCCGTCCCCCGGGAAACGCACCTGAGTCAGGGTTGGTGGACACGGGAAGTAAGAGTGCTGCGCATCCATCATGACCGTTGTGCCCGCGTGATGCGAAGGATTCCGGAAAACGGCAGAAATTGCCGAAAATCGGCGGCGGCCGGGGAGCCGTGCCGGTGCGGCCGGTGGCGCCGGACCGTACACGGTCAGTAGTCATCCTCCGGTAGTGCGGCGCCTGTGTGGCGTGCTTCGGGGATGTCGGCGGCGCAGGCCTGGTCGAACCCGAGGGTGAGCGGGTGCGGCGTGAGGCCCAGGGCTTCGATGATCAGGCCGTGTTGCCATTCGGCGAACAGCCATGGTGTTCCGGCTTTGTGCGGCCCGCCGCGCAGCGCCCACTCCAGTTTTTCCACATCCATGTGGTCCGAGCCGAATGGGAGGAACGGTTCGGGGTGCGCGCCGGTGGGTCCGTGGGGGATCGGTGCTGTGTCCACCGGGTGGAGCACCCCGTCGATCCGGGCCTTGAACCGGCCGTCGACGTCTTCGATCACCTCGATTGTCGCGGCCTGCTCGGAGACGTACCGGTGGGTCGCCTCGCCGCCCGCGAACACCACGGCGGTGATCACGTCCGAGTCGTAGACCTCCCAGGACACCGCTGCGGCATTCAAGGCGCTGCTGAGTCCCTGCGCCAACTCGGGGGCGTCGTAGTCGCCGCGACCGGGCACCACCGCCGTCCGCTGCGTGGCCACGACAGAAACGACGGCCTCCTGGTCCAGTGCTTCCAAGGCCTGGCAAACGACCTCTATGTCGGCTGCTACCAGCACTGTTTCGTAGCTGCTGCCCACGCGTTCTCCTCGTGCCGTCGTTCAGGAGCGAGTGTATGCCGACGAGGCCCGGGTCGGCGCAAGCGCCCGGACGCCCCTAGGTATACACTGTAGAAGAGCGGCTGTCGTTCATGGGAGAGGGCCTTTGCTCTACTGACGTCGTGCGCGGCCGCGCTCCTGGTGGCCAGAGAGCCCGCGACCGGACACCCCACCGTCCCGGGGCAGACCCCTGAGTTCAGGAGGAGCACGTGTCATCGACTCCCGCATCCGTCGTCTGTACCGACCTCTCCTTCGCTTGGCCCGACGGGACCCCGGTCTTCGTCGACTTCTCCGTGACCGTCGGCACCGGCCGGACCGGCCTGGTCGGCGTGAACGGTTCCGGGAAGTCCACCCTGCTCCGGCTGATGGCCGGTCTGCTGAAACCGGCCGGCGGATCCGTCAAGGTGGCCGGCGAACTGGGCTACCTGCCGCAGAACGTGACGCTCGACCCGGACGTCCAGGTCGAGCAGACGCTGGGCATCGCCGAGGTTCGCAGTGCCTTGAACGCGATCGAGGCAGGCGATACGAGCGAAGAACTGTTCACCGCCGTCGGCGACGACTGGGACGCCGAGGAGCGCGCCCGGGCGGCGCTCGACCGGCTCGGGCTGGCGCACGTCACGCTGGACCGGCAGATCGGCGACCTGTCCGGCGGCGAGTCGGTCCTGCTCAGCCTCGCAGCGCAGTTCCTGCGCCGCCCCGACGTCCTGCTGCTCGACGAGCCGACCAACAACCTCGACCTGGAGGCGCGCCGCCGGCTCTACGAGGCGGTCGGCGCGTGGAAGGGCTCGATGGTGATCGTCAGCCACGATCGGGAACTGCTCGACCTGGTGGACCGGATCGCCGATCTCCGGGCCGGCCGGGTCTGCTGGTACGGCGGCAACTTCAGCGACTACGAAGAAGCCCTCGCGGTGGAGCAGGAGGCGGCCGGACGCATGGTACGTGTGGCCGAGTCCGACGTGCGCCAGCAGAAGCGGGAACTGGCCGACGCCAGGATCAAACTGGACCGCCGCATCCGCTACGGGAACAAGATGCACGACACCAAGCGTGAGCCCAAGGTGATCATGAACGAGCGCAAGCGCCAAGCCCAGGTGGCAGCCGGCAAGCACCGCACCATGCATCTGGAGCGCCTTGAGGGGGCCAGGGAGCGGCTGTCGGACGCCGAGGAGGCTGTGCGTGAGGACAAGGAGATCCGGGTCGACCTGCCCGAGACCTCGGTACCGGCCAGCCGCACCGTCCTGACCCTGCGTGAGGTGGAGTTGCGGTACGGCACGCGGGCCGATCTGGAGATCCGAGGGCCGGAACGGATCGCCCTGGTCGGCCGCAACGGCTCGGGCAAGAGCACGCTGCTGCGCACGATCGTGGGCGAGATCCCGCCGGTCGCAGGCGACGTGAGAACCGGTGCCCCACTGCGCTACCTCCCGCAGCGGCTCGACCTCCTCGACGACGGGCTGACGGTGGCGCAGAACATCGGCTCCTTTGCACCAGGGGCCACCGACAACGCCATCCGGGCGCGGCTGGCCCGCTTCCTCTTCCGCGGCAGGCGAGCAGACCAACTGGTCGGTATGCTCTCGGGCGGCGAGCGGTTCCGGGCCACTCTGGCCGCGCTGCTTCTCGCGGAACCGGCTCCCCAACTGCTCCTGCTGGACGAGCCGACCAACAACCTTGATCTGGCCAGTGTCCGCCAGCTGTCACAGGCGCTGCACTCGTACCAGGGGGCGCTCCTCGTGGTCAGCCACGACCTGGCCTTCCTCCGGGATATCGGGATCACTCGATGGATCCGGATGGACGGCACGACCACTCAGATCGATCCACTGTAGTCAGCGGCATCGGCTGGCGACCTTGAGCAGGTGTGGCCGCCGCGACAGATCTCGCGCTACCTGACCCGCCGCTACCCGAAGAGCTCGCGGATGCGGGTGTGCACACAGACGATCTGTCGGGCGGTGTTCGCCGATCACCTCGGCAAGCCGCAGGGCCGGCTGCGTACCCGGCCGGGTTCGCCGGCAATGCCGGCGCTGGGGCGTTCCGACATGGCGGCCGCCGCAATGGTGGGCTTCACCATTCTGGCCGAGTGCAACGCAAGCCCGTGTGGCCTGCTTCCGCCCCCACCGGATTCTGGGAACTGATGCTCCCGCTGCCCGCAGCCACCGGCTGGAAACCCGTCGGCCAACCCGCCCGGGCCGGCTTCCCGCCATACGGATTGTACATCGTATAACGCCAATCTACGATGTATAAGAATTCCTCGCGCTCATCCCGGGAGATCCCTTGCAAGACACACAGAGAACGGCGACGCCGGTGACGGCACGCAACCCCAGGCGCTGGGTGATCCTCGGCGTCGTCTGCCTCGCGCAGCTCGTGGTCCTCCTGGACAACACGAGCCTGAACCTGGCCATCCCCTCGCTCACCGAGCATCTGGGGGCCAGCACGGCGGGCATCCAATGGATGATCAACGCCTACTCGCTGGTGCAGTCCGGTCTGCTGCTCACCGCTGGAAGCCTGTGCGACCGCTATGGCCGCAAGCGGGCCCTGCTCGCGGGCCTGGTGCTGTTCGGTCTGGGCTCGGCGGCCGCGGCCTTCAGCCAGTCCCCCGGCCAGCTGATCGCCGCCCGGGCCGGGATGGGCGTCGGCGGCGCCCTGCTCATGACCACGACACTGGCGGTGATCATGCAGGTGTTCGACACCGAGGAGCTGCCGAAGGCGATCGGCCTGTGGGGGGCGGTCAGCTCCCTCGGCTTCGCCGGCGGTCCGCTTCTGGGCGGCGTTCTGCTGGCCCACTTCTGGTGGGGCTCGATCTTCCTGATCAACATCCCCGTGGCGGTCATCGGCGCCCTGTTCGTCGCACGGCTCGTCCCCGAGACCAAGGACCCGCAAGGCAGGCGCCCCGACCTGATCGGTGCTCTGCTGTCGACGATCGGCATGGTCGGCGTGGTCTACGCGATCATCACGGGCCCGGCCCACGGCTGGGCCTGCGCCAGTGTTCTGCTGCCCGCCCTGGTCGGGCTCGCGGCCCTGGCCGCGTTCGTCCGCTGGGAGCTGCACGTTCCCGTGCCGATGCTCGACATGGGTTTCTTCCGCAACCAGCGCTTCAACGGCGCGGTGGCCGGGGGGATCCTGGTCGCGTTCGGTATGGCGGGCTCGCTCTTCCTGCTCACCCAGCAGCTGCAACTCGTGCTCGGCTACAGTCCGTTGGCCGCGGCCCTGCGGATGGCCCCGCTCGCCCTCACCATCGTGGGGCTCAACCTGGCGGGTGTCGGCGCGAAGCTGCTGCCGAGGCTCGGCGCCGCCGGGACCATCGCCGTCGGGATGACTCTGCTGGCCGGCGGGCTCGGGGCGGTGGCCGCCAAGAGCTCCACGCACGGATACGGCGGCATGCTGGTCGGCCTGGTGCTGATGGGCTGCGGCATCGCGCTGGCCATGCCCGCCATGGCCAGCGCGATCATGGGATCCATCCCGCCCGAGAAGGCCGGTGTCGGAGCCGGCGTCCAGGGGACGATCACCGAGTTCGGCGGCGGCCTCGGCGTCGCGATGCTGGGCGCCGTGCTCAACTCCCGCTTCGCCGCGCTGCTCCCGGGCTCCGTGGCGGCGGGCGCGGCCGGGTCGCTGCGCGAGGCGCTTGCCGCCGCGCCGACCCCCGACACCCAGGCACAGGTGCACCACGCGTTCGCCTCCGGGGTCCGGGGGTCGAGTAGGAACGGAACAGGAAACCGGGATTGGTGTCACTTTTTTTGACGCCTGCTGCTGAGCTGGGGTTTCACGGTTCTCGGCGCCCTTCGGCCGCGCGAGCGTAAATTGCTGTCGGTCCGCCGCGCCACGGGACGAATACACGCATTGGCGCGCATAGCTCGATGTCCAGATGGACCTGCTTGAATCCGGGCAGGCCGACCTACCCTGAGGTGACCGGATGCGCAGCCGGGACCACGCGCGGGGGGCACGGAGACGACTTCTTCGAGATCCGCGACTGGGTCTGGCTGTTGTGAGCCGCACTCGCGGCTGCGCCGTTGGATCCCCGCGGCCCGGCAAACGGGTCCGGGCGATCAGGCGGTCGAACTACCCCCACCGCGAATCCGCAGGAGAGACTTGCGCGACGATCAACGATTGGCGCGCTGTTCAGGCATAGCGGATGACGGCGGTCGACTGTAACGCTCGGCCGTAGCGTGCCCGGACTCCTAAGGTACGGTGTTCAGGGCTGGTCGTGTTGTGCGGCGTAGGCTTCGGCGTCCGCGGGGTCAAGGACCACCGGCGCGCCGAGTTGCGCGAGAGAGGCCCGTTTGGTCGCCTTCACGAAGTTCGTGTCGGAGGTGACGAACACATCCCCGCCAGCGCGGATGTGCGTGTACAGGCCCAGGACGTCGAGAAAGCGGTTGCGCCACTTGTAGTTCGCCTTATCCCTCTCGGGCCCCTCGGGGACGCTCCCGACCGCGTCGGCGTAGCCGAAAGGGCGAGGTGAACAAGACCTCATGGATTGACCGCAATGCAACATCGTCTGAGCCGTCGTCGGCGGCGAAGACGCACCAATCCCAGTAAGACAGATCGAAGACCCCAATGGGTTTGATGAGCGAGAGATGTCCGAGCTCTGCTGCGGCCAGCCGTTCTTGAAGTAGGGAAAAGTTCGGCAGGAACGTTCCGTCCTTCTGGCGCTCGGCGGCCGTGGTGCCCGCCACGCTCACGATGGCCGATCCCGTCGTGTGTCGAGCCGCAAGCGCCCGCACGCCGACGGCTTGCGGGCGATCTTCCTCGATCGCCAGGAGGCAGTTGGTGTCGAGTGTGAACTGGAGAGGCATGTGACCCATTATGTCTCGGAGCACCAACAAGGCCCATTACTTCGAACTCTCGGGTCCCGGGGCGCTACTACTGAACGAAAGGCCGGTATCCCGATCAAGGACATCACGGACGGTTACCGACGTCCATCATGGATGTGATCTTAGGCGCTACGCCGCCGAACCCGCCACGGGCGGTTGGTACCAGCGCCTGCTCCGGCCTGCCAGTGCGCTGACCGGCAAGCGTTCGTCCTGGCCGCCCAGGGCAGGCCATCTGGCAGCGACGCGCTTACTGACCGACAGGGTTTCCCCGGACGGCGCACGTCGAAGCACCGACGGCGCCAGTCGCGCGCGGCAGGTTCAGCACGTGCGCCGCTGTGCACTCGACCTCTGTCAGTACTCTGCTTAAGCTCAAGGGATATCGGTGCGCTGCGGGAGGGGAGAGAGTGACCCAGGAGAGCAAAGGAACAATCAGGGTCGACCTGCGTGAGGTCCAGGACCAGCTGTTGCAGGTCGATGAAGACCTGCGCAACAGTCGCTTCAGAATCCGCATGCTCTGGCTGGCCGAAATCATGGTCCTTCTCGTCGGAGCCGGCGTCGGGGCCTGTGCTTATGTGTATTCCTGGTTCACGGATGCGGCATCTGTCAGAGCCATTGTG